>JAYWLB010000042.1:0-313 GCA_035967665.1 Verrucomicrobiales bacterium BCK34 | reverse complement strand
AGGGGATCACGCCCCAGGGCCTTCGCCGCCCGGGCCGTCAGCCGGGCCTCCGGGTGCATGGCCATCTCCTCCAGCAGGCTCACCGCCTCCGCGAAATCGCTCCTCAAGGCGCACGTAGGCCGCCCACACCTCCCAAAGGAGGGGCTCGTCCCCTATCAAAAGCCGCCCCGGGGCCAGGCGGGGCCCGTCGGGTCCGCTCTCGTAGAAGCCCTTGGGGGCGGTGTCGATCACGTACTCCAGGGTGGCCACCACCCGCACCAGGGCCCGCTCCTCGGGGGGCAGGTCCTCCCAGCGGGCCGGGGCGCAGAGCTGG
>JAYWLB010000041.1:0-190212 GCA_035967665.1 Verrucomicrobiales bacterium BCK34 | reverse complement strand
CGGGGTAGCGAAAGTAGAGGAATCCGTGAGGATTTCCTGCAGAGAGGCCGGGCGGGGAGAAATGCTCACGCAGTTTCTCTACACGGGGTGGCGAAAGTAGAGGAATCCGTGAGGATTTCCCGCGAAGAGGCCGGTCGTCCTATGCCAGCTCGATCTGAACGGGGCAGTGGTCCGAACCCATCACATCGGGGAGGATCTTTGCGGCTTTTACTCGTGGCATGAACGGTTCCGATACGCAGAAGTAGTCGATTCTCCAGCCGACGTTCTTGGCCCGGGCCCCGCCGCGGTAGCTCCACCAGCTGTATTGCTCCGTTTCGTCGGGATAAAAATGGCGAAAGGTATCCACAAATCCCGCTGCGAGGATGTCATCAAATCCGGCGCGCTCTTCATCGGAGAAACCGGCGCTTTTCCGATTGGTCTTGGGACGGGCGAGATCGATTTCCCTGTGGGCGACATTGAGGTCGCCGGCAAAAATGACGGGCTTGGTTTTCTCGAGGTTTTTGACGTGTTCCAGAAACGCGGTGTTCCACTCCATCCGGTAGGGGAGGCGTCTCAGTTCGTTTTGTGAGTTCGGCGTGTAGACGTTGACGAGGAAAAAGTCATCATACTCGAGGGTGAGAACGCGGCCTTCCTGATCGTGTTCTTCGATGCCGATTCCGAGTTGTTCGGAAAGGGCGGGCGTTTTGCTGAGAGCGGCGACGCCGGAATAGCCTTTTTTCACGGCAGGATTCCAGTAGACGTGCCATCCGTCCGCAGTGAAGTCGACGTCGATTTGGTCGAGAGTCGCTTTAACTTCCTGGAGAACGACGACGTCCGGGTCGTGTTCGGTGAGGAAATCGAGGAATCCTTTTTTGAGGACGGCACGAAATCCGTTCACGTTCCAACTAATCAATTTCATGGGTAAATTCTTAAGTAACAGTGATTTAAGGTCTTGTTTTACAATGTAAACATTTTTCCCTTGCGTATCGGACGATCACGAGGAAATACACCTTGCACGAATCAGGTACATTCGTTTGAGAAAAAGTGAGAAAATTGCGTATTCTCCAAACAAATTACCCCCTCCTTATCGCTAAAGTAATTCCGAATACCCCAATCAGGTTTCAATCATGATAGAAGTAGAAAATCTACATAAGCACTTCGGTGCAAAGGTCGCGGTCGACGGAGTGTCGTTTACCGTGAAGAAAGGCGAGGTTCTTGGCTTTCTCGGGCCCAATGGAGCCGGAAAATCAACGACGATGCGAATGGTCACGGGATTTCTCCCTGCCACTTCCGGAGCTATTAAAATCGATGGCAAGGACCTCGAAGAGAACGAAATCGCTGCGAAATCGAAAATAGGATATCTCCCCGAGGCAGCGCCCCTCTACTCGGACATGACCGTCGAGGGCTTCCTCAAATTCTGTGCCGAGATGCGCGGTGTTCCTGCCGGAGAGATTCAATCTGCAGTCGACGATGCCATCAAGACGACCTTCCTGGAGCCGGTCCGTCATCAGAGCGTGGATACCCTTTCGAAAGGATATCGTCACCGCACCTGTTTTGCCCAGTCCATCATTCACGATCCGGAGATCCTGATTCTCGATGAGCCCACCGATGGTCTCGATCCGAATCAGAAGCACGAAATTCGCCAGCTCATCAAGCGCATGGGCGAAACGAAGGCGATTATTTTCTCCACCCACATTCTCGAAGAGGTCGAGGCCTCCTGCACGAGAGCGATCATCATCGACCGCGGTCGCGTTATCGCGGATGGCACGCCTGACGAGCTCAAAGCAAAATCGAGTAATGCCGGTTCTGTTGTTCTTCGTGCTTCAGGTTTAGCTGGTTCCGGAATTAAGGCGGAGCTCGAAAAACTGAGCGAATCCCGCGAGGTTGAGGTGCTCGAGTCCAATGATGACGGCATTCATGCCCGCATTCTCCCTGCAAAAGGCAAGTCTGCTGACCTCGCTAAGGCGGTCAGCGGTCTCTGTAAGGACAAAAGTCTCACCGTCGAGGAAATTCACGTGGAGGCGGGCCGTCTTGACGAGCTCTTCCGTGAGATCACCAAATCCGACAACGAGGCCTGATACCGGAAAAACCTAAACCTTTTCTGATTCAAAACGCTATTTCCCATTATGGACGCTATCATTAAATTGCTTCTACATTTTGCGATTCCGACGCTGATCGTTTCGGTGATCTTTATCGCGATTCTTCAGTTTCTTCTTCCCCGTGAAGTGAGAACGATCTTCAAGCGCGAGCTCAAGAGTTACTTTACGTCTCCTGTCGCCTACGTGCTTTTCGTCGTTTTCCTCGGCATTTCGTCAACGCTCTCATTCTTCTTCACTGGAGTGCTTGAGGGTGGAGAGGCCGACCTCTTTCTTCCTTATTTCCAATACCTTCCCTGGTATCTCGTTCTTGTCGCTCCGGCGGTTGGAATGCGACTCTGGTCGGAGGAACAACGTCTCGGAACAATGGAACTCCTCCTCACGATGCCGCTGGCTCCCTGGCATGCGATCCTTGGAAAGTTCCTCGCTGCTGCGGTGGTTCTTTTCTCGATGCTGGTTCTTTCGTTCCCCATTGTCTGGACGATCAACTACCTCGGTGACCCCGATAACGGTGTCATCATGGCAGGCTACGTCGCAACGCTGCTCGTTGCGCTTTGCTTCCTCGCGGTGACGTCAGTGGTTTCCGCTCTGACACGAAGCCAGCTCGTAGCGCTTCTCGTCTCCGTCGCCATCTGCTTGACGCTCTGGCTCGGCGGACTTCCCCACGTGAGCGAGTTGCTCATGAATCTCAAAGGCGGCTGGCTCGTTTTCTGGCCGGTCCTCAAACTCGTGAACATCGTCGGTGTCATGCCGCATTTCACGGAGCTGGCGAAAGGGGTTCTCGGAATCCGGGACATCACCTTCTTCATTACCTTCATTGCCTTTTGTCTTTTCGCGACCTCTGTCGCGATCCGCCTCAAGCGTGCTTAATTTTTTACCTATTTTTATTCTAACTGCTTCCGATTAATCTCATGAGCGAATCGAACCAAGCACCCGCTAACAAATCAAACCGCCGCACCACCGCTATTGCCGGGCTCGTGGCCGTTTTTGTCATCGCCCTGATCGTTAATTTCCTCGTTGGGAAATCCGGTCTCAGAGCCGATTTGACTGAATACAAAACCTTCACCCTCTCATCGGGGACGAAGAACATTCTCTCGGAGCTCGATACTCCTGTAGAGATTCGTTACTACGTTACCGATGACAGCAAAGTGATGAGCCCCGGCGAGCGCGCCCGTGCCCGTCGTGTTGAGGATATGCTCACTTCTTTCGTTCGCAATGCGCCGGTGAAAGAGATCGAGCTGACCAATGAGAAAGGCGAGTTCGAGACGAAGAAAATCAAGATGCTCTCGGTGAAGAAGCTCAATCCCGAGCCGAACACAGATGCGGAGGATTCCGCTATCATTGACGGTCTTCAGGCGGGTATGTCCGGTGAGACCAACAATGAGCTCTACTTCGGTATCGCGATTCAGTGCCTCGATGCAACTGAGGTGATTCCGTTTCTTCCGGTGAATGAAGAGACCCGCCTTGAGTATGATCTCGCTCGCGGGATCTCCAGCGTTCACGGTGGAAAAGACAAGAAGATCGTCGTCATGACGACTCTCCCGGTTGCCGGTGGATTCGGTGGTAACTTCCAGGCTCCGCCGAAGCAGCCGTGGATGTTCTACGAACTGCTCGGAAAAGACTATGAGCTTGAGACGATTCCCGGATCGAGCACGGAAATCCCTCCGGGGACTTCGACTTTGATTGTGGTTCACCCCTACGACATCACCGAGGAGGCGATGTTTGCGATCGACCAGTATCTCCTGGGTGGCGGAAATGTCATCGCGATGCTTGATCCGAACTTTTTCTACGCTCGCGCCCTCGCCGAGGGACAGCCGCAGATGCCGGGAATGCCTCCTCAGGGCGGTCCTCCTCCGTCGTCCAACATGGCGACATTGCTGAAAGCCTGGGGGGTGAAATACGATCCCAATCAGGTTCTTGCTGATCTCAACTTCGGATCCGAAATTATTCGCCGCGGAAATTTCTCGCCGACTTTCCTGACCCTGACTCCGGATGCGCTCGGTCCTGATGCGGACTCCGCGGGACGGACTGATCAAATGACTTCGATGCTCAATCAGCTCAACATGCTGACTCCGGGTGCCTTTGAAATCACCCCGAAAGACGGCATTCGGGTGGATGAACTCGTGCTTACCTCCCCGGCGAACCAGCTCGTGGGATCATTCGATGCCGATCCGACCCAGGAGGGTGGCGCGGATCGCATTCGCGAGAAATTCCAGCCTTTCGAGAAACGACGTCCGCTCATCGCCCGTCTTTCAGGTGAGTTTGAGACCGCCTTCCCCGAAGGTGATCCTGCTGCTGCGGAAGAGGAAGCTGCTGATGAAGACGCTACCGATGCTGACGCTGAGGGTGAAGAATCCAAGGAGGAGGAAAAAGAAGCTGCTGAGAAGAAAGATGATTCTCTCAAGAAAGCGACCGCTCCCGGACGTGTTCTCCTCATTGCCGACGTCGATTTCATCTACGACGCCAATGTCGTTCAGCGCAGTCAGATTCCCGGACTTGGGATCTCGATCCCGCAGTTTCTCAACGAGAACCTGACGCTCGTTCAAAACGCCGCTGAGCAGTTCTCCGGCGACCCTGATCTCATCAATGTGCGAAGCAGAACTTCGGTTCGTCGTCCTTTCACCCGCCAGAGCGAGTGGTATCAGGAAGCGCAGGAGAAGTATGCGGCTGAGGTCAAAGGCTTCAGTGAGAAGGCGCAGGAAGTTGAGAATAAGCTCAACCAGCTGATTTCCCAGACTCCTGAGAACATCGATCAGGCAATGCTTTCACCGGAAGTGCAAAAGCAACTCAGAGAGCTCCAGAAGCAGGAAGTTGAATTTCGCAAACGCGAGCGTGAGCTTCAGAAAGAAGTGACGCGTGAATTCCGCCGCAAGCTCGCGACCTACAAGTTTGGTAACGTGCTACTCGTTCCGGTTCTCATCATTATCTTCGGTATCAGTCTCGCGATTTGGAGACGTCGCCGAGTTGCCGCCCGTTAAATTCTATTTCACTTTTAATTCTATTTTCAGCTAACCAACATCATGGGAACTAAAACACTCGTTCGTTTGCTCATCGCGCTCGCGATTCTTGGCGGAATCGCTGCGATTCTTCACTTTTCCGGATCCGGGACCTCCGTTTCGACGGTGGCTTCGTCGACGGACAAAAAGAAGGTCTTTTCCGATTTTCCAATCAACGACGTCGCCAAGGTGACGATCAAAAACAAGGACAGTTCGGTGACTTTGCAGAAAGGTGAAAAGACCTGGGAGGTAGCGGAGCGTGCCGGCTATCCCGCTGCATCGGAGCCAATCGTAGCTATGCTTCGTGACATCTGGGATCTCAGTATCGTTCAGGTCATCACGATCGGGCGCAGCCAGTATGGCCGCGTCAATCTGATCGCTCCCGAAGACGCCGCCACCGCTGAAGAAGGCGCAACCATCGTGACTTTTCAGGGAAAAGACGGCAAGGACCTCGCCTCGCTCTGGCTCGGTAAGGTCTACGAGCGTTCCGAGAACCGCGCCAACCCGATGGGTGGCATGGCAATGACCGAAGCGGGGCGCTACGTCAAAAAGGGAACCAGCAATTCGGTTTATCTCGTTGGTGACACCTTCGACAAGGTTGCAACGGATGCAGCGGAGTGGATCGACAAAGACTTCTTCAAAGTCGAGGGAATCAAATCCATCGAGATCGTCTCCAAAGAGAAAAAGAACGACTGGAAGCTGGTTCGTGATGATGTTAACGGTGACTTCAAATTCGCGAAAGCGGGTAAGGACGAAAAGTTGGATCAGGCGAAGGTCTCAAGCATGAAGGGTGCCTTTGCGAATCCTCAGATCGAAGACGTTTTCGTCGGTGAAGACGCGAAGAAGAACAAGACCGGTGCGACGACCTTCAAGATCGCAACTTTTGATGGTTTCAATTACGAAATCTCCGTTGGTGAGAAAAACGATCTCAATGAACTGCCGCTCACACTCAAAGTGAATGGCAAATTCGTCGAGAAGCGCAAGAAGGGCGAAGAGGAGAGCGAGGAAGAAGCCAAGAAGGCTGATGAAGCGTTTGCCGCCAATCTGAAGTCTCTTCAGGACAAACTTGCCACCGAGAAAGCCCTTGAGGGTCACGTTTTCAAAGTGAGGAGTTACCTTGTCGATTCCATCATCAAAGCCCGTGCCGACCTTCTCGCTGAAGAAGAGGAAGAAGGCGCTGATGCAGCCGGCGGTGCACAAGGTGGGAATCCTCACGGTCAACTGCCTGGTGGCGTCGAGCTTCCCGGTGGTATTAAACTGCCGTAGGGGCTGCCGTCAGGTGCGTGCGTCTTCAGGATCAGAAGATTTTTTATGGGCCCGCGATCCGGTTCGAATCCGGATATCGTGGGCGATGCCTTTCGGCTTGAGGCATCTACCTTTTCGATTCTGATGACTCCTGCTGTTAGCGGAGCCGGTGATATTGCCGCTTTCGTGCCTTTTTTGCGGCTATTCATCGGAAGTCGGCGGATGAGCCGTCGGGGCACAAAAAATGGCCAGGGTTGATCCCCGGCCATTGCAGGTCGCGCCTCTTCTCAAGAGGCGCTTTCCGGATTCGGCTTAATTCTTCAAAATCCCGCGTTTCACGAGATTGTTGAGTCGGTGCGTTACCTCAACGACGCCGTCGATAACGGTTTCGGTGTAGGTGCGGCCGTCTCTGGTGTCGATGCCGTGACCGGGATCGAGGTCGCGGAGGCCCTGGAGGGCTTCGTCTTCGTGGTGAAAGAGCTCGACGAAGACATACTCAAGTTTGCCTGTTTTGGCCGCAGCGGCGAGAAGAGCGCCGATCCAGCCGTCGTCGGTGCTGAGGCAGCCACGGGTCGTTTTCGAAGAAGCGTGGAACATGCCCATTTCACCGGCTTCGGCGACCTGTGCGATGAGTGCTTCGTTTTCAGGAATATTCAGCTCGGAGTCCCCGCAGTGAGCGGCGTCGACCATGATTTTGAAAAGCTTGCTGCCGTATTCGACGTTCGCGGCCTTAACGAACTCCCAGCATTTCGCGATGGAGTTGAAGGTCTGGAATTCGCCTTTGCGAAGGAACTCGATGTGCCAGGTTTCCACGCTGCTGTTGGCGATGTCGGCTTCGCGGGCGGCGCGGCAGTGTACTTTCACGTTTTGTGCGACAGCGGCGTCGAAATCGGCTCCGGTCTTGGGTGTTGCGCCCGGCTTAAGCCATTCCTCAATTGAGGTGGAGGCGATCTGGGTGATGCCGTATTTCTTGGCAACTTCGATTCCGGCGACGAGCATTTCGACCACGGCGTCCTCGTCGGCAGGATTCATCGGGTCGGCGCCGCCAACCATCATGATGATGTGCACTTCGAGATCGAGGGCACGAAGGCCTTTCATGAGATCATCAGTGTCTCCGGCGTCGACTCCGGGGAAGGCGGTGACCTGTGCGCTCTGAATCTTCACAGGCGAGGCTGCAGTGAGTCTGGCCATCTCTGAGACGACGACGAGTTCGCCGTCATCGCCGCGGGGGAGTCTGCCATTTTCATCAGGGACGAGTCCGCCGACGAATTTGATGTGTGTGGGCACGACGCCCAGTTCGACATTTGTATTCAGAGGGATGCTAGAAGCCATATTAAATCAAAGGATTGGTCCGGTGAAAGTGGCAGGGAGTCAGGTTCCATACAAGAAAATTCCTGCGCAGAACAAGAGTTTGTTCCAGGCAGGAATCGAGTTCCGGACAGACCGGAGTAGGGTTCTGTGGGCCTTAAGCCGGTGATCCCTGCAGCTGCTGCAACTGCAAAAGCTGGTTGTTCGCTTTTGCGATTTCGTCGCGCCAGTAGGCGAGCTTCTCGCGGGAAAGTGCGATGCGCTCGCCGGTTGCTTTTTCAAGTTCACCGTAGCCGTCACTGAGTGACTTGGAGATCTCAATGAGCTTGTCGTAAGCTTCCTGATAAGTCGGGCTGTTAAACTTCGGAGCGCTTTCGTCGCTGATCTGAGCTTCGGTTTGCTCCTTAACTTCACGGAGCTCTGCAAGCATGATCCGCTCATCAGAGACGGTCCGCAGGTCTGTCGCCAGTCCCAGCTTGGAAAGCGTCCAGATTGCCCACTTTGTGGGGTCCCACTGCCATGGCTTCACGCCGTTGCGGTAGTCGTGCTGAAAGGAGTGGTGGTAGTTGTGATACCCTTCACCGAAAGTGAAGATGGCCATGAGCCAGCTGTCACGGGCACTTGTCGAACTGTCGTAAGGACGGTTGCCGATCGTGTGGCAGAGTGAGTTGATGAGGAAGGTGCAGTGATGCACTGCGACGAGACGCGCCACCCCGATGATGAGAAAGCCGCCGAGAGCTCCAACCCATCCGCCCAGGTGGAAATAACCGATGAGGGTGGGGATGACGAGGCCGAAGAACATTCCGATCTGGCGATGGTATTTGTGCTGCCACATCACGAGGGGATCCTTTTTCAAGTCCGCAACGTTCGCGAGGGGACGTGGGTAGAGTTTGAAGAAGATCCAGCCGATATGAGCGAAGAAGAAGCCTTTTGAAATGCTGTAGGGATCGTCGTGCTCGTGGTCGACGTGCTTGTGGTGGTCCCGATGGTCGGAAGACCAGTCCAGTGCCGAATCTTCGAAAGCGCAGGCTCCGAAAATAAGGGTGAAAAGTTTAACCGGTTTGCCCGCTTTGAACGCCTTGTGAGCAAAAAGACGGTGATAGCCAAGTGTAATGCTCATGCCTGTTGCCAGGAAATAGAGCAGAAACATAACGATCATGAAAAAATCGATTCCGAAGAAAGCGATGTAAAGGGGGGTGCCAATGATGGCCGTAAAGAATGTCGCGATAAGAAATGCGCTGGTTTCCCAGTTCACGCGATCAAAAGGAATATTTGAAGTCATCTGCTTAGTTTGAAAGGATTAAGGGTTAGTGAATGGAGCCACTGGGTTGGTTGTTCCTCTATGAGAGAAAACGAAGGGTTCCGCCAAAAGGAAACGGTCACTTTTGGAAAAGTGACCGTCTCGAAAATTCAAGTTGAGCGATCTTAGTCACGGTAGCCGCCGCCGCCACCGCCACGACGATCTCCGCCGCGTCCACGACCACCGCCGCGACGATCTCCGCCACGTCCGCCGCCGTCACGATCATAGCCGCCGCGACCGCCACCGCCGTCACGATCATAGCCACCGCGACCACCGCCGCCGTCACGATCGTAACCGCCGCCGCCACCGCCACGACTTTCGTAGCCGCCACGTCCGCCGCCACCGCCGCCACGGCGATCTCCACCGCGGCCGCCGCCACCACTTTCACGGCGATCTTCGGCTTCACGAATACGAACGGCACGCCCCATGAGGTCGGTTCCGTCAAGGTTTTCAACAGCAGCATCCCCAAGCTCTTTGCTTTCCAACGTAACGAATGCAAATCCGCGTTGTCTGCCGGTATCCCGGTCAATTGGCATGTGAAGGTCTACGATTGGCTCGTAGTCTGAAAGAAATTCGCGTAGTTCGATTTCAGTGGCGTCGTAGGAAATATTCCCAATATACAATTTCATTAATCAAAGAAGGCCCGCGGGTTTCCGCGTTACTGGCGCTTGAAACGCTTGACGTCTCAAGGCCGGAACTCGGTCAGGACGTCGGTTTGTTGGTACACCAAGAATTTGGAACGGACTCCTCCTAGAATGCGTCATTTTTGCGAAAAGCCAACTCCTTTAAGCGCCTAATTGCGTGAAACCGGGTGATTCCGCGGAAAAAGGTGTGTCTTTTAAACGAGGCCGAGGATGCGGTCCATTCCCTCTGAAATCTCCGCCATACGGGCGCGATCACCCCCTCCTACCTCGGCGGTGGCCCAGCCGTTGTAGTCAATTTTCCTGAGAGCTGCTCTTACCGCGGCCCAATCAATGGTTCCTTCGCCGAGCGGAGAACTGAATCCCTGTCGGAGCCCTTCAGTACTGTGCTTTTTCTCGTCCCATTCCTTGATGTCGAGTTTTCCGATGCGCTCACCGAGAATCTCGATCCAGTGCTCCGGAACTCCCCAGCGGACGTTGTTTCCGACGTCGTAGTAGGCGCCAAACCACGGGTTCCCGATTTCATCGACATAGCGCTCCATGTCGAGCGCGCTGATGAGAAAGCCCGCCCAGACGTTCTCGACGAGGATTTTGACTCCGTATTTTTCGGCGGCGGGGAGACCCTTTTTGATAACTGCCTGGGTCTCGTTCCAGCTTTCCATCAGGGGACGTTTTCTGTCGTATCTGGCCACATAGAGAACCGAGTCTCCGCCGACATCGTGGGAGAATTTTACGGCTGTCTCTAGGTCCGGCTTGTCGGCATTGACGATTCCGTGCACGCGAAGGCCCGATTTGTCGACGGCTTCGAGGTAGGTTTTAAGGTCGTCGCGGTTTTCGGTCCGGAGTTCCGTTCCATCAAAGCCAACGTCCTTGAGCATTTTGAATCGATCGACGATGGAAAGGCCGGGTTCCTTGACCATGTTGAATTTAACGCCTTTTTTGAGGCGGCCTGTCATTTCCGCTGATGTGGCATGCGTTGAGAGTAAGGCGGGGATGGCTGCGGCAGTTCCAAGTGCAGGAGCGGTTCGGGAGAGGAAATCGCGTCTTTTCATGTCCGGATGGATACCGAATCCGGTAGGGGCCGGTCAATCGTCAAAAAGACGGGATCGGGGTGGTTCCGCGCCACTAGGCAAAAATGTCCATAACCGGCTTTCCTTTACCGTCTTCGGTGACGTAGAAAGGGCGGCCTTCGACGACGAACTCGGTTTTCGGGCTGACGCCCATCGCGGTCATGATCGTGGCGTGAAGATCCGTTACCGTTACCGGGTTTTCGACGGCGACGAGGGGGCGTTCATCGGCCGTTTTGCCGTATATATTTCCTTTTTTGACGCCTCCGCCAAACATCGCGACGCTGGTTCCCCCGGTGAAATGACGGTGCAGGCCATAGTGCTTCGCTTCGGTGATGGTGTCGACTTTGTGGGTCGCCTGATCATTCGCCTCTGATCCCGGTTTCCCTTCCATGATCGCATCGCGACTGAATTCTGAGGCGACGATGACGAGGGTGCGGTCAAGAAGTCCGCGTTCTTCGAGGTCGAGAATGAGCTGGGAGATGGGGCGGTCGATTTCCGAGTGCATTCGCGCGACGGTGCTGTGGCCCCCGGCGTGGGTGTCCCAGTGCAGGAAGGGCACATATTCGGTCGTGACTTCGACAAAACGGGCCCCGTTTTCGACGAGACGGCGGGCGAGAAGGCAGCCGCGACCGAAGCGCGAGGTGTCGTATCTTTCCTGCACCTCTTTTGGTTCTTCGGTGATGTCGAAGGCCTTGCGCTCATCCGAATTGAGGAGGCGGTAGGCGTTGTCCATCGAGCGGAGAAGTGATTCCTGCTGGTGGTCGCTCGCGTAGTCGCGGTGAGGGCTCTGGTCGACGAGTTTGCGGTAGAGCTTGTCGCGGTTGGTAAAACGATCCGAGGTCATTGAGCCAGGCGGGCGCACTGATTTAGCAGCCTCTTCGGGGAAGGGGAGGTTCATCGGGCCGTATTCGCTCCCGAAGAATCCCGCGGTGGTGAAAGCCTTAAGTTCCTCCTTTTCGCCAACGCCTTCGAGACGCTGACCGATGTTGATGAAGGGCGGCATCACCGGATTTTTCGGCCCGAGGACCCGTGCCATCCACGATCCGAGGTGCGGAGCGGCCACCGTTTGCGGCGGGACATAGCCGGTGTGCCAGTGGTATTGATGACGTGAGTGGAGAATGCTTCCGAGGTCGGGCTGGACCGCGGATCGGATCAGGGTGCTCCGGTCCATGATCTGAGCGATATTTTCCATCCCTTCGCAGATTTTGAGGCCGTCCACGCTGGTGTCGATCGAGTCGAAAGTGCTGAGCACGGAATCGACCGCCATTCCTTTTTCAAAGGGAGCGTAGCGCTTCGGGTCGAAGGTTTCCGGCGCGGCCATGCCTCCGGCAAGCCAGAGCAAAATGCAGGAATCGGCTTTCGCTTCAGGGTGCTGGATCTCGTTTCCCCGCACGATTTGAGGTTCGCCGCTCATCCATGCGGCGGTGCCTGCTGCGGAGAGCTTTTTGAGAAAGTCTCTTCGAATGATGGGGTCGGGCGCGTCGGGATCGAAGGGGGCGGTCATCTTTTTGAGAAGTAGAGTAGTAAAGAATGTCTCCGGGGCTGGACTTAACCCTGTTGGGTCGTGGGCTTAACCCTGTTGAATCAACGAATTAACATGAATTCGGGGGTCATGGTGATGGCCCAGAGGACGTCGGCGATGGTTTCGTGGTCGGGGGTGTCGGTGAGGATTTCGGCGAGAAGGGCTCTTTCCCCGTCGCCCGGTTTTCTGGTGAGGGCGGCAAGGTAAAGCTGGTCAATGAAATCGGGGGCTGATGCGCTCTCGAGAAAACGCTCCGCGCCGCGGTCGAGGTAGCCTGCGAGTGTTTCGCTGTTGGAGAGATCGATCGCTTCGAGGGTGGTGATTTCGTTGGGGCGCGAGGTCACGATTTGATCGCGGTTGGGGCGTCCGAGGCTTCGCATGAGGAAATCACTTTTCAAGAGCGAGGCCCGAACCATGAGGTCGGCGGCGGCGGACTTGATCGCGAGAGCTTCACCGATGAGCTGATCTATGGCGGCGGGCCAGACGTCAGCTTTCATTTCGGAAACGCTGGTCCATTTCAGAGCGGAAAAATCCCATTTCGGTGAGGCGAAGTTTTTCGGGATCGTCGTCGCAGCCTGCCAGGTTTCGTCGGTTGTGATGATTTCGTCGCTTCCGTCCTCGTAGACGAGCCGGAGCATCGCGAAGGCACCGGCGGCGTTGGGTTTGTCGCCTCCGTTTTTCGCGAGTAAGAGGATGCGATTCACTCCGGGGCGGAGGAGATTTATAACCGAAGCTGATTCGAGCTCGCTCCAGTTGGAGCCGCTGAGCGCTTCTTTCCGATTCACCTGGAGGGTGAAGCTGTTGTCGGCCGAGGCGACGAGCCCGGCGCCGATGACCCGCTTTTTGATCGTGAAATCTTTGCGCAGGAGCGCCTCATCGCCGGCGGCGGGCGGAGTTGCTGCGGAGGCTTTCCAAATCCATCGGGAGGGGATTTGGAGTTTTTTAACATCTTTCTCATTGGCTATGCCGCGGACCACAGGGGCGTCGAAGCTTGTCGGGGCGGCCTCGCTGAGCTGCCAGATTGCGTCGATGAATTGCTCGGAGGTGAGTCGTTTTGCGAGGGGCCCGCGGTAAGTGTATTTGCCGGATTCTTCTGACTTCCGGGGTTCGGCGCGGCTCTGGTAGGCCTCTGAGGTGGCGATGAGACGGATCGTGTCTTTCAGATCGTAGCCATTCTCCTGAAAGGTCGACCCGAGGAAGTCGAGGAGGTCTTCATGCCACGGCTCGGTCTGCATCGCATCGAGGGGATGAACGAGGCCGCGTCCCATCAGCTGGGCCCAGAGGCGGTTCACGATGGTGCGGGGGACGCGTCCATTTTCCGGATGGGTCATGAGATCGGCGAGCCGGGTGAGGCGGGCCTCTTTGGATGCTTCGGGATCGATGTTTCCGATTTCAGGGAAAACCCAGGCGGCTTTCGCGGTTTCCCCAACCGGTTTGTCGCAGCGGTGAATTTCAAGAGGTTCCTCTGCATAGATCGCGGCGAGTCCGTAGGCGTCGGTGAGCTTCCAGCGGTCGATGAAGCTGTCGTGGCAGGAGGCGCACTTCATGTTGATCCCGAGAAAGGACTGGGAGATGCTTTGGGAGAACTGAACGGGGAGCGTTTGCGAGACACTGACGGTGCCCCGCCACTTGATGCCATTGATGAAGCCGGCGCTTTCACCGGTTGGGGGAGCAATGAGTTCCCTCACCATGGTGTCGAAGCGCTGATTGGTTTTCAGGGCATCGTAGAGCCAACCGCTGATCTGGGTGCGGCCCTTTGTGATGAATCCGGTTCCGGCGTAGTCGTTCCGGAGGAGGTCGTTCCAGAAAGTGAGCCAGTGGTCGGTGTAGCTGATCTCGCGATTGAGAAGTTCGTCGATTTTTTCAGTGCGCTTTTGGGGGCTTTTGTTGCCGACAAAGGCCTCTGCCTCCTCTGCGGTGGGGAGAAGCCCGATGAGGTCGAGATGAGCGCGTCGGAGAAAAGTGAGGTCGTCGATTGGACCGGGGCGCGGGAGCTTGTTTGTTGCCAGGTAGTGATCGATAAAGCGATCGACGGGATTGTCCCGGCCGTCGGCGGATTTTGGAATCTCCGGCATGCGGGGCTCCAGGGGCGGGTCGTAGGTGGGCTTGCCAAAGGTGAATCCCGGTTCCCAGTTCATCCCTTCATTGACCCATTGCTTGAGCGTTTCGACCTGTTCTTTCGGCATCCGCTTCTTCTTGATCGGCGGCATCTGATAATCGGGATCTTTGTCGAGAATCAATTCGATAAAGTAGGAATTTTCCGCGTTTCCCGGCTCAGCGGAATCGTCGTCGAGAAAGAGCTCTCTCGTGTTGACTGAGAATCCCCCTTCCGCTTCCTCGCCGCCATGGCATTCAGTGCAGTGCTGTTTCAGGATTGGCACGACCTCGTGGACGAAGTCGATTTCCCCCTGCGCGTCAAAGCACAGGAACGCCTGCGAAGCGAGGATGGCAGTAGGGAGAAAGTGCTTCATACCTTCAAGCGTATCAGGATTGGAGATCGGGGCCACTACGGAATCTCGCCATGAGAGTGCATCTGTGGGCACAACTTTTTCGCATGTGAGCTGCGTCATGAAAATGACGGGGGACATGATAAAGCCGCGAAAACGACATTTTTTCATTCGTTCGCGGCACTCATGCTGCTAGCGTTAGGGCAGTTTCCGTTGCTGTTCCCCCGCTTCGGTCACGCTACCAATGAAGCGATTCTGGATCATCTCTACCCTTGCTGTGCTCACTGCCATGATTTTTGGCAGCCTGCTTCATCGTCGGGGGCAGGAAGTTTCAGAATCAAAAGCGCAGCCGGGAGCGAATCAGCAATCACCGCGGGTGTCCTCCTTTGTTGCTGAGCCACCTCTGCCGGCGCAGGAGGCGGAAATGCCTTTCGATTTCCCGCTGATGCCGGAATTGTTGCCGGAGCCGAAAAGCGATTTACCCAAAGTGAAATTTGTTTCGGAGTCATTGTCGGGAGCGAAAGGGGCTTATCCGGCGGCAAATGAGTCGTCCCCGGGAAAAGGCGTCGAGAGCCCGGTTAAAACTCACGTTTCCACGGTCGCGCTTGTGAAAATTGAAACGCCGGAAATTGCGCCTGACCCGGCTGATTCTTCTCCTCTGGCTGAGGAAAAAGCTGAATCGATTCCGGCTCTGTCAGGATTGAATGACGGGCGTGTCTTCCCCATTGTTTTGCACATCGAATCGGATGACGGGAGACTGGTTCTGCAGGGGTCCATTCCGACCCGTGAGGATACGGATGCGGTTTATGCGGCTGCCGTAAACTCGGTGGGCGAGGGCTCCGTCGATAATCATCTGAAATATTCGCCGGAGACGCATGAGGCGGAGTGGCTCGCCTATCTGCCCGAATACATCGAGACCTTTTTCAGCCACTCCGCAGGGAGGCAGGAACTCACGGTTGTGGACGGAATCCTGAAGTTGCGGGGGGATGTCGCCTCAGAGAATTCGAAGAACGGACTCGTTTCTCTTGCCGGTTCATTTAGGGAAGGGGGACTTGAGATCGAGTCCGGTCTCGTGGTGAAGGAAGCCCTTGCAGGCGACTTGCCGGAATTGCAGGGAACCTACGCGGCGATAGCCGGTTCGCCTCGGAAGCCTGTATCGGTGAAGCCGGTTGAGGTGGCAATGTTAGAAGAATCGGAGCAGCTCAGTATTGGTGAGGATGCTCAAAGTCGTTCGGCCTCGATTTCGGCGGAGGAACTCAAGATTGAAGATGAGCCGGGAGAACTGCCGGAAGCAGAAGAGGCGCCTGATTTTGTCGGGCCTGCCGTCAGTCCTGAAGAGTGGGCGGCCGGGGTAAAGAAGGCAAAGGACGAGCTTGCTGCCGCTGAGGCTGCCAAAATGGCGGCTGAGAAAGCTGCCGAAGAGGCGGCGGCAAAAGCCAAAGCTGATGCGGAGGCTGCTGCTATCGCCGCCGCGGAAAAGAAGAAAGCTGAAATGGAGGCAAAGGCTAAGCAGGATGCGGCTGACCTCGCTGCGGCAGAGAAGGCGAAGGCTGAGAAGGAAGCTGCAGATGCTGCCGCGAAGGCGGCAAAGCTGGAGGCGATGCTCGCTTCAGGTGAGCGGATTCCGGATGATGGAAAGCCTCTCATCTTCTATTTTGAAACAGGCACCTCGGAGATTATTTCCTCGGATCGTGAGAAAGTGGCCCGTGCTATTCAGCGTGCGCAGGTTCCCCGTTCAATTGTCTACCTTACCGCCTATGCCGATTATCGGGGTGGTTACGAATTGAATCGCAAGCTCAGTCTTGAGCGTGCCGAGAAAGTCCGGAGTCTCATTTTCGAGGGAGATATTGCCGATGAGGTCACCGCGGAAATCACCGCGAAGGGCGAATCACCATCGTTGAAACGCAACATGGGAAAGCGCGAAACGGATGAGGCTTTGAAACGGAGCCGCCGGGTCGTGGTTGAGGTTTACCACTTAAAACGATAGCGATGGCCGCAGTACTGGAACGATTTCTGAAAAGTTCGACTTACCTCGGTGAGATCCCTTCAGGGGCTCTGTTGCTGAATGGCAATGCTCTTTATCCCTGGTTCATTGTCGTGCCACATGGTGAGTTTACCGAGTGGGTCGACTTGCCGATGGAGTTGCAGCAGCGTTTGCTTGTGGATATCAATGCACTTTCCGCCTTTTTGAAAGGGGACGAAAAAGTCGAGAAAATCAATGTGGCATCGATTGGAAATATCGTGCCGCAGTTTCATCTGCATGTGTTAGGGCGTAGTTCGGGCGATCCCGCGTGGCCCGGTCCGGTCTGGGGGCATCCTGATTCGAAAGCTTATGAAGAGGGAGAGATTGATGCGCTGAAGTCGCGACTCAGCGGGACTCTCGAAGGTTTTGTGGCAGCGTGATGTGTTGGCGTTATTCGAGGTTCAGCTCAAGAGAGTGAATTGTTCCCGGGAACTCATTTTTCGCATCGTAGGGGCCGACCATACCTCCCTTGTCCAGACCAACATCAAGTCCGTCCTGTGGTTGTTCTTTCAAAAACGCCTTTTGATCGAGTGTCACCGCGACTTTTCCGTTAAGGCTCAACGTCGCTTCTTTTTGAGCTACTTTTATCTCGATCTGATTTTTCCGGGCGGGGTCAAATCCTGCCGATAGGGTCTGAAGATTCCCATGATTCCTGACCCAGAACTGAACCCGGTCTTTGGCAACGAAGAGGGACCAACCGATCGATGAGCCGCCCTGACAGACGATGACGCCCTCTGCCGAATCCCCGGAAATGGTCGCGGTGAGAGTGAACCCGCGATTCGCGATGGCGGGGGCTTCGGGACCGTAGAGCGCGTCGCCGGGCTTCAGTGAAAAGTGCTTTTCGGAGGAGCCTTTTATCTTCCATGATCTGAAAGGAACCACTCCCGCTCTTGTCGCCCATTCGTCGTATTCAGCGATGAGCTGATCGGCAACTTCCCTGTGAGATTCAATCACGTTGTTCATCTCGGCGCGATCTGATTCCATGTCGTAAAGTTCCCAATCCCCTTTGACGCCTTTGGCGACGAGTTTCCATTTGCCGTCACGAACCGCGCGATTGCCTTCGTGTTCGAAAAAGATCGGATGCTCTCTCTGGATAGCCTTTCCCCGGAGAGCGGGTTTGAGGGAGATGCCTTCGAGTGGTGTGATTTTTTCGTCCCCCTTTACGAGTGGATACTCAACCTTTCCGAGGTCTACGAGTGTGGCCATGATGTCGATCAAGTGTGTCGGGGCATCGTGAAGATTTCCCTGTTTCGTGGAACGGAATTCTTCTCCCGTCTTTGCGATCCCGGCAGGCCAGTGGGCAATCAGAGGTGTCGCGATGCCGCCTTCATGAACGTAATGCTTGTACTCGCGGAAAGGAGTGTTGGAAACATTGGCCCAGTTGATCCCGTATCCGAGCTGCGTCTCCGGGAAGCCGGGCATGACGCCCGCGCCGCGCCGTAAGGGGTAGCCGTCGCGGGACTGAGAGGGAATCATTTCGGTCTGAATTTCGTCCGCATTCATGGGCGGAAGAGTTGGTTTGTCAGGGCGTTCGAGAGGGCCGACGCGTTCATCCCGCCCGAAGGTCTCGGCGCAACCGCCATTGTCCTGCATGAAGAGGATCAGGGTGTTCTCATACTGGCCGGTTTCCTTGAGCGCACTGACGATGCGTCCGATGCCCTGGTCCATGTTGTCGATCATGGCAGCGTAGACTTCCATACAGGCTGATTCCCATTCTTTGAGTTCCACTTTGTCCCAGTTGCCGACGAGAGGTGCCGGTTCCCATTGCTCAAAACGCAGCCCCAGCCTTTTCAATTTCTTCAAGCGGGCTTCCCTGACCGGTGCGTAGCCGTCATCGTATTTTCCCTCGTATTTAGCAATGTCTTCAGGAAGCGCGTGCATCGGCCAGTGAGCAGCGGTGTAGGCGACGTAGTGCAGAAACGGTTTCTCTTCGTGGTTTTCGGCATGGTCACGAATGTAGAGGACCGAATGATCGGAAATCGCATCGGTGTAGTAGAATTCCTCCGGGTGGTAATCGGGATTTGTTTCCGGGGTGATGAATTCGTTGTCGCGGGTCAGTGAATTGGGATCGAAAAAGGAGCCGGCTCCGTGGATGGTCCCGAAAAAGCGGTCGAATCCCCGTTGCAGGGGCCAGTTCGAGCGGTCGGGATTGGCGGGCTTATTTCCGTTGTAGGGAGTGACGTGCCATTTGCCTGCCATGTAGGTGCGGTAGCCGGCGAGTTTTGCCGCCTCGGCGAGTGTCAGGCACTGCCGGTTGAGTTCGCCCCGGTAGGAGGGAATGCCGTAGTCACTTGTCATGTGTCCGATCCCGGATTGATGAGGATAGAGGCCGGTCAGGAGCGAACCCCGCGTAGGACAGCAGCGACCGGTGTTGTAAAACTGGGTGAAGCGGACTCCTTTCCTCGCAAGTCCGTCGAGGTTGGGAGTCTTGATTTCGCCGCCGTAACATCCGATGTCGGAATAGCCCATGTCGTCGGAAAGAATCACGAGGATGTTCGGGCGCTCGTCAGCGATGGTGGATGTGGAGATGGCGATGAAGAGGGCAAGGAGAATCAATGGTCTCATGGGTGGGGGATGGTATCGAATGAGGAGGGTGCGGGCAAGTGGCCAACTCAATGAAATGATCCCTCGAATAGGTCGTCATTTTTACGTGCAAGCGGGGAGAAGTGTTGTTGTTATAAGGGAGATGAATGTGAATTTTCAAGGTGTCCTCGCGGGGGTGTTGATTTTAGGATTCGGTACCGCTTGTTTTGCTCAGGAGGAGGAAAAACTCCCGGTTGCTGTGACCGAGTATTTTGATCTCGCCTATGTTGACGGCGGAGATGATCGCCAGAAGCTGGATCTCTATATTCCGGCGCGTGAAGACAAATCGAAGAAGCTTCCTTTGGTGGTATGGATTCACGGCGGGGGCTGGGCGAAAGGGTCCAGGGATGGAACGGGAAATTGCTCGTGGGTTTTGGATGAGGGGTATGCTCTCGCCAGTATCGGCTATCGCTTGACCGATGTTGCGCCGTTTCCGGCTCAGCTCGATGACTGCAAGGCCGGGATTCAATGGCTCAAAAAGAACGGGGCCGAATTTGGAGTCGATGCAGACCGGATTGTCGTCTGGGGAAGCTCCGCGGGAGGGCACCTCGTCGCCATGCTGGGAACGACGGGTGATCCGGAGGATTCCGGAGATGACATCGATGGTGTCATCGACTGGTTCGGACCGACTGAATTGCTGACGATGCAGGAGCAACGCACGCTCCCTGTAAAGCTCGATGCCAATGCTCCGGATTCTTATGAGAGTAAACTGGTGGGGGGAACGCTTCAGGAGGTTCCGGAAAAGGCGAAAGCGGCAAGCCCTGTCACTCATGTCACTAAGGACGATGCGCCAATTTTGATTTTGCACGGGAATCAAGATCCTCTCGTGCCACTGCAGCAAAGTTACACCTTGGTGAAGGCGTATGATGCGGTTGAAGTGCCTGCCCAACTCGTCGTGATCGAGGGGGCTGGACATGGAGGGCCCGCATTTCAAACCGAAGGGGCGCGGAAGGTGATGTTGGAGTTTCTTAACAAGTGCACTGCGGTTGCCTCAGATTAGGTGAGTCCTCCCTTGTGCGGATGAAGTCTTTTTGCCTGCTGCTTTTTGCTATCGGACTGGCGGTGTCCCCTGCGAGTGGTGAGACGCTTAAAAGTGCGATCGCGGTGCGCTCACTTGATTTCGAACGGGCCGATTCGGGCATTCCGGTCGATCTTACCGCGGTTGTGATTTTCACTGATTTCCCGGGCACTGTTTTTATTCAGGACGAAACTTCAGCCACATTTTTCCAGCTTCAGGGGAGGGTGCCACCTGCTGTCGGGGATGTCGTCCGTGTCCGCGGGCGAACGGCCCCGGGGCTCTACCTTCCCGGAATCGAATCGGCAACGTTTGAGGTCGTGGGTGAGGGGGTATTGCCGCCTGCGCCACCGGTACAATTCGAAGAGTTACAATCCGGTCGCCTCCACTATCAGCGGGTCATGGTGGAGGGGATCGTGAGAACGATTGTTCCCGATGATGAGGGGACTTCTTTGATGACGGTGACTTTGGGCTCGCGGATCATTGAAGTGAAAGTGGATTCTCTGCCGATTGGTGAAAGTCATTATATTGGTGCGAAAGTCAGGATGGTCGGACTCGCAGCGGGGGACATCAATCATCGCCGTCAACTGGTGCGTCCGTATCTGCGCTGCAGCGGTTGGAGTGATATCGAAATTCTCGAAGCCGGACCGGAGTTGCAGAGTTTGCCCGTCGTGACTCCCGAGGATGTGATGACCTTTGCGGTCGGGGGGCAGGAATTGAAGCGGGTTTCTCTCCGGGGTTTCGTGACCGGTGTGTTTCCGGGCGGAACGATTTACCTCAGGAGTGGTGACGCGGGAATCGCGGTTCGAGTTGTCCCGGGTGAACCTTCCGTAAAGTTGGGCGATAAGGTGGTTTTGGCAGGGTTTCCGGAGATGAATCGTTACACTGCCACGCTGGTCGATTCTGTAATCCTCGAAGAGCCGGTTGCGGGGGCGCCGCTTTTGCCCCGGAAGGTTTCTGTTCCTGAGATTCTTAACGGGAACTTTGACAGTGAACTGGTTATTTTCAGTGCTGTTATTGTGGACTGGTTTCGAAGCGACTCCGGATACCGAATCGTTTTGAAAGACGGGGATCATATTATCCAGGCGACCTCATTGGAAATTGATTCTAACCTCGCTCGCGGGGCGAAAGTGGAGGTCACAGGAATCGGGGTGGTCGAGAAAACGAGGCGATCCGGAGAATACCGCTCCGCTCCGGAACAGGTCGTATTGCGTCTCCGCTCAACCGCGGACCTTCGAATAGTGGAAGCGCCGGGCTGGTGGACACCCCGTCGCCTTGTCATCGCTCTTGTCGGTCTTGTTGCCATTGGTGTGGCCGCTCTTTCCTGGGTCTTTTTGCTGAGGCGTCAGGTGAAGAGACAAACAATGGCTTTACGTTCGAAGATTGAGAATGAAGCGGTTCTTGAGGAGCGGCAGCGTATCGCCCGTGAATTCCATGATTCTCTTGAGCAGGACCTCGCGGGTCTTTCTCTGCGGCTCGATGCTGCGGGGGCCAGTTCGAGTAATGAGAAAGTGTTAGGGTTTATTAAAGGTTCGCGCGGCCTCGTTTCGCGAATTCAGAATGAGACAAGAAGCCTCGTCGTTGATTTGAGGGAAAGTCCGGGCGGAACAATGTCATTGCCCGGGGCACTCGCTGAACTTGTTGATTCGGGGGAGGGTGAAGTGGGGCCGAAGGTTTTATTGTCAGCGCGGAGTGAAGAGGTAACCTTGCTGTTTCCCTCACGCGTCGTTCATCACTTAAAGATGATCGCGCGGGAATCAGTTACCAATGCTATGAAGCACTCGGGGTCGGAGATTGTTGAAATTGATTTGCGAGTCGAGGAGGAACAACTCATTCTGACGATTTCAGACGATGGCTCGGGTTTTGACTTCGGTTCTGAGACGAGAGGGAAAAGCGGGCACTTCGGGTGCATGGGGATGAGAGAGAGAGCACGGAAGATTGAGGCGGAAATCGAGTGGCGGGTATCCGGTTCGGGCGGAACGATGGTGGAAGTTTGCATGCCTCTGAAAGCGTTATGAGTTTACCTGATTGCATTCGTCTTCTTTTGATTGATGACCATTTCGTGGTTCGGAGCGGGCTCGTCGCCTCATTGGAAATGGAGGAGAATCTTGAAGTCGTTGGCGAAGCCGAGAGCGGGGAGGAGGGATTTAGATTGTTTCAGGAGAAGTCTCCCCATGTCGTCCTCATGGATCTGCAGCTGCCGGGGTGGAACGGCATTGAGACTTCCGAACGGATCCTCGAGTTTGCCTCTTCAGCGAAGATTTTGATGTTTTCCACTTTTGCCCGCGACGATGAAATTCAGACAGCTCTCGATACCGGAGTGCTCGGCTATTTACAGAAAACGGCGGAACGTAGTGAACTGATTACCGCACTCGAAACGGTTGCGTCCGGGGGAACTTACCTTCCTGAAGGCTTGGCGGCGTCGCTGGCGGAGCGTGATCTCGGTCCTAACATTACGCAGCGCGAGCGTGAGATTCTCGCAAGGGTTGCGCAGGGAAAGGCCAACAAGGAGATCGCATCAGATCTGGGCATTGCCGAAGATACCGTGAAGCGGCACATGAGCCATGTCTTCAGAAAGCTCGGAGTGAATGACCGGGCACAGGCGACTGCCGAGGCAATCCGGCAGGGGATAGTTTCGGTTGATTGAGAAAGTGTTATCTACGCGAGAATGTCTTTGATGACGTGAGCTTCCTCGACGCCGGTGAGGCGCTGATCGAGACCCTGAAAGCGATAGGTGAGTCGTTCGTGATTGATTCCGAGGAGGTGCATCAGAGTTGCGTGCATGTCGCGCACTTCGACCGGATTCTCCGCCACTTCGTTTCCAAGGTCGTTGCTCTTTCCGTAGGTGAGACCTCCTTTGACACCGCCGCCGGCCATCCAGATGGAGAAAGCATCCTTCTGGTGGTCCCGCCCGCATTTCGCGGGGTTCTCGTCTCCCTGCAGCATGGGGGTTCTTCCGAATTCAGCTCCCCAGACAACGAGGGTCTGGTCGAGAAGGCCCCGTTGCTTGAGGTCTTTGATTAAGGCTGCGATTGGTTGATCCACATTTTTGCAGTTCGTTTTGAGGCGGTTCGCCTGATTGCTGTGAGTGTCCCAGTCGCCGTTGAATAGTTCGACGAAGCGCACCCCGCGCTCCACCAGCCTTCTCGCTTTTAGGCATTGTGAAGCGAACTCCCCTTTGCCGTAAAGGTCGAGAGTGGCGGCGCTCTCACCGGAGAGATCAACGAGCTCGGGAACCGAGGATTGCATTCGGAAGGCCATTTCATACTGGTCGATTCGAGTCTGGATTTCGGGGTCGCCGACCAATTCAAAATTCTGCCGGTTGAGTGCCTCGATGCTGTCGAGGGTCCGTCTTCGTTCCTCCTTCGAGGTTCCTTTCGGATTGTTCAGGTAGAGAACGGGATCGCCCGTGCCGCGAAGTTGAACGCCCTGATGAACGCTGGGGAGGAATCCGGATTTCCAGAGATTTGCTCCTGCGCCGGGAGTATTTCCCGTGAGGAAAACGACGTAGGCAGGAAGGTTCTCGGAGTCGCTTCCGAGCCCGTAGGTAGTCCATGATCCGATAGAGGGATTCCCCTGGCGGTTGAGGCCGGTGTGAAACATGAGCTGAGCCGGGCCGTGATTGAACTCGGTCGTGTGCATCGATTTGATGATACACAATTCGTCGGCGACAGATCCGAGGTGAGGGAGCAGGGATGACAGTTCATTTCCACTGCGTCCGTGCTTCGTGAATTCAAAAGGCGAGCCGAGGAGTTTGGGGTGTCCACGAAGGAACGAGAAACGCTTTCCCTCGAAAAGTTCCTCCGGGGCAAGCTTGCGGTCATACTCACGGAGGACCGGCTTGTCATCGAAAAGATCGAGGTGCGACGGAGCCCCTGTCATGTGGAAAAAGATGACGCTGCGTGCCTGCGGGGCGACCGCCTGAAACGCTTTCGGTATTTCCGCTTTCGCTTCTCTGCCGAGCAGTGAAGTGAGCGCGAGCGAACCGATTCCCGCTCCTGCCCGTGAGAGGAAGCGGCGGCGATCTGAGAGTTGTCTGAGGAAATCAGTCATGTCGGCGGTTTAGCTGCGGTTGATCGTTTCGTGAAGGTTGAGCAGTATCGTTGCGATCTCGCGGTAGGCTTCCTGCTTTGACTTGCTGTCGCCTAACACTGATTCAAAAGATGAACTCAAAAGCTGCCTTTCGGTTTCCCGTGGCTCGCGTGAGAGAGCGGTCCGGAAAGCCCAGGTGATCTGTTCGTCGAGTGACTTTCCGCCTTCTTTGCTGATGCGTCCGGCGAAGGCGTTTGCCATTTCAACATAGACCGGATCGTTGAGAAGTGTGAGAGCCTGAAGGGGGGTGTTCGAGATATCGCGTTTCACGACGCAGGCGCTCCGGTCAGGGGCGTCGAAGTTCGCGAAGCTGGGATAGTGGGCATTTCTGCGCCAGAGGGTGTAGACGCCGCGACGGTAGGCATTCTCTCCGCGTGAGGGAATGTAGTAGGTTTCGGAAGCTCCCGCGGTTCTTCTCCAGAAAGACTGTGGCTGGGAAGGGCGGACATGGACGCCGAGTTGTTTCTTTGAAAGAAGGCCGCTGATGGCGAGGGCCTGATCGCGAATCGTTTCGGCGCTGAGCCGGTGTCCGGGGTGGCGCCAGAGGAGCTGGTTCCCGGGATCGACTGTTGCGAAGTCGGGTTTCACCGTGATGGACTGACGGTAGGTAGCGGAAAGAAGAATGCGGCGCAGCGATTTTTTCAAAGACCAGTGATCCTCCTCAATGAACGTCACCGCGATCCAGTCGAGCAATTCAGGGTGTGTCGGACGTTCGCCCTGGCTCCCGAATTCCTCCGGTGTCGTGACAATTCCCTGCCCGAAAATTTCGATCCAGAGCCGGTTCACAAAGGCGCGGGCCACGAGCGGGTTTTCAGCGGACACCAGCCACTTGGCGAGGCCGAGACGGTTGCGTGGGAACTCATCGGGAAAATGATGGAGGGCCGCAGGAGTCGCCGGATGAACCTGTTCCCCAAGTGCGAGGAAGTCTCCACGTTTCGCGATGAAGGTCTTCCTCGGCTCTTTCATTTCCTCGAGAATTCGAACCTCTTTCTCGCGGAGTAATTTGAGACGGGCTTCCATGATCTGGGCGTTCTCCAGTCGCACTGCCATGAGCGTGTCACGGGGCGCGATGTTCTTTGAAATGACTTTGCATTGAGCCAGCGACATTTCCTTTTCCGAGTCGAGGATCTTCACGACTTCCTCGGGAAGGGACTCCCTGCCATCGGGAGCTTCCTGAATCTTCCGGTCGACCTGCTCCATAAGATCGACCCGGATTTTTCCCAGGTAGACGCGGTATTCTGTCGCGATTTTTTTCTCGTTCTCCAAATCAACCGGCGTCTTGCTCACCCGCATCGTCGGTCCGATGTGAGTCATTCCGGCCATTCCCATTTCTGATCCCTGCTGTTTTGACTCCATCGGGGTGTTGTTGAAAAAGGCATAGAGTTCGTAGTACTCGCGCGCTGAAATGGGATCGTATTTGTGATTGTGACATTGCGCACAGGCAACGGTCGAGCCGAGCCAGATCGTGGAAGTGGTGTTGAGCCGGTCGACGTTGCGTTTGTAGTGATCTTCTTCAGGGTCGGTTCCGGCCTCGAGATTCATGGGGGCATTGCGGTGGAATCCGGTTGCCACTTTTTGTGATTCGGTAGCTCCGGGAAGGAGATCTCCGGCGAGCTGTTCGATGCTGAACTGATCGAATGGCATGTCGGCATTGATCGCCTCAATGACCCAGTCGCGCCACGGCCACATGCTGCGCGGGGAGTCGCGCTGATAGCCTTCGGAGTCTGCGTAGCGCGCAAGGTCAAGCCATTGCACTGCCCACTTTTCGCCGAAGGCGGGGGAAGCGAGAAGCTCGTCGACGATTTTCGAATAGTTTGAAAAAGCAGGGTCGTCCAGAAACGCGTCGACCTGCGCGGGGGTCGGGGGAAGGCCGATCGTATCGAGATAGGCGCGTCGAATGAGGCGGTCCGGTTCGGCTGGTTGGTTTAATGTCAGGTTGTTTTCGGCGAGTTTTGCGGCAACGAAGTGATCAATCTCATTGGCATTGCGTCCCTCTAAAAAGGGCACTCCGCCCGATGCGGGTTCGGCTTTCACCGGCGCCTCGTAGGACCAGTGTTTTGGCGGGCGCCATCCGTCATCCGGCCAAATCGCGCCCTCGGCAATCCAAGTGCTCAGAGTTGCTATTTCATGTCGCGAAAGTGCCTCGCTCTTTTGGGGCATTCGTTTCGCCGGATCAGCCTCTTTGACGACGTGGAGCAAAACTGAGTCGTCCGGTTTACCGGGAACAAAGAGCGGCTCTCCCGCATCCGTGCCCTGACTCGCGTGGTAGAATGTTTCCAGCCCGATGCCGCCTTTGAGCGTTTGCGAATCGTGACAGTCGAAGCAGTGATTCACAAAAATTGGACGCACCTCTTTCTCGAAGTCCACTGCGTAGAGGCAGTGACCGGATAGAAGCAACCCGGAGAATACAAGAAGGTTGATGGGGCATCTGAATGACATATTCCTCCCCAGAATGACATTTTAGCAAGTTTGTGAAAAGAGCCGAATACGCGTGACGTCTCGATGTGCGCCCGTTTCAATGCCAATCAGGATTTCGGACACGAGCTCAAAGGTGGCTTGAAGGTGCTGCAGTGGAACTGTTAGATTGTGGCATGTGGAAAAAGATCGTTCATCTGATTGAGTCTGAGCTGGATTCGGTGAGATATGGAATCGAGCGTCTCGCCGGTTCGAGTGTGCCCCTGCGGATTCAGACTTACCTTGGCTACGGAGATGCCAACTCGCTGCGAGTGAGTGGTCGGGTTCTCCGGCAGCGAAATCTTCCTGAAGCGGGGGCTTCGGACAGCGAGTGGCGTAATTTTCTCAACATGACGCGGAACTGGTTCACCGATGAGGTACCTCATGCCCGGCTTGAGGCACGGTTTCGGGATGTTGTTGTTTCGGGGGAAGCGGATGAGGAGGGGTATTTTTCGATTGAGCTGCCCGCCGGAATCGAAACGGCGAATGCGGCGATGTGGCAGGAAGTGGAGCTGACACTGCTCGACCCTGTCGGAGATGATCCGGTAACGGCACGGGCCATCGTGCAGTTGCCGTCACTGGGCAGTGAATTCGGGGTTATCAGTGATATCGACGACACCGTGATTCACACCGGTGCCACAGATCTTTTTGAGATGGCGAAAAATACGCTCCTCGGAAATGCGCATACCAGAGTTGTTTTCAACGGCGTTTCCGCTCTCTACGCGGCGCTGGCGAGGGGGATTGATGGTCGGGGGCGGAATCCGTTTTTTTACGTAACCAGTTCGCCCTGGAATGTCTATGGCCTGCTCACCGAGATTTTCGAATTGCGATCGATCCCGCGTGGGCCTCTCTTTATGACCGATTGGGGCATTGATGATGAGAAATTCCTCATGAGTGGTCATCACTCTCACAAAAAGGGTGCGATTCGCCGCGTCTTGAATTTCTACCCTGAACTGAAGTTCATTCTCATTGGCGACAGCGGGCAGCAGGATCCTGAAATCTACACGGATATTCTCAATGAATTCCCCGGTCGGATTCTCGCGGTTTACATTCGTGATGTCACTGAGACACCTCGCGATGCCAATGTGGAAAAGCTCGCTGAAAAGGCTGATGAGACGGGTGTTGATCTCATTCTGGCAGAGGAGAGCAATGCCATCGCTGCGCACGCTGTTGCGATCGGCTGGATTCGCGAGTGCGAGCTTCCGGCAATAGCGGGGCAGGCACAGGCAGACGGGGCTGAAGCGATCGCCGACGGGGCTGATCCTCTGTCGTAGTTTTCCCGGAATACTACTGACCGCCTTCTGCTGACTCGTAAACCAGGAGCGCTTTCTTTCGCGTCTCGCCCCATCGGTAGCCTTTGACGACACCGGTTTGCTGGATGACCCGGTGGCAGGGAATGAGATAGGCGATGGGGTTCGCTCCGCAGGCAGTTCCCACGGCGCGGGAGGCTCCGGGTGATCCGATCTTCCCGGCGAGATTTCCGTAGCTGGATAACTGTCCTTCCGGGATTCTCAGGAGCGCCCTCCAGACCTTCAGTTGAAAGGCGGTGCCGTGAACGAGGAGGTTTAGCGGCTCGTTGATCGATTTGTCTGCCCTGAAGATCGCAGTCATGAGCCGTTTCGCTGCGGCGTCATCCCGCTTCAGCGAGGCTTTGCTCCAGCAGTCTGGCAGAGAGATTGCGGAGTCCTCCTCATCGATGAACTCGAGGTGACAGATTCCTCTTTCTGTCGAGGCAATGTGACAGAGACCGAAGGGGCTTTGGGCGCTGCCGAAAGTCACGGCGACACCTTTCCCTTTCGCCTTATACTCCCCGGGCGATACAGCGTGCATGGTGACGAATAAGTCATGAAGCCGGCCGGGGCCTGAAAGCCCTGAATCGAGCGCTGTATCCAGAATCGGTAGAGACTGATCGAGGAGTTTTTTTGCGTGTTCGATTGTGAGGCATTTTAAAAAGGCCTTCGGAGTGGTTCCGGCCCATCGCTGGAAAAGCCGGTGCAAACGTGACTCGCTCAGTCCCGCCACCGCCGCCATGTGCGCTACCGAAGGCTGGGAAAGGTGATGTTGATCAAGGAAGCGAATCACTTCCTCGATCCGTTTGTAGTCATTCATGAAAGGAGTATGATAGCTTGCGGTATAGTCCGCCACCCGATTCCTGCTACGAAGCAGGTGGAGGGGGAAAGTATCGCTTTACCTGTCAGTCTTCGCCTTTTTTACTCCTTAAAAGTCGGATGCGTTGCCATTTGGCTTCTAATTCAATTACCTCGCTTTTCATGGACGATAAATACAAGAGAAACGCATTCTTCGGAAGGCTCTCTGAAGACGAACTCGACCAGTTGGAAATCCCGATCGAAGAGCGTGTTCTCAAAGATGGTGAGGTTCTTTTTGAAGAAGGTGCCGAGGCGAGAAATATGTTTCTCGTCGTGTCCGGTGCCATTGAGATTTCCAAGAGAGGTCGCGGCGGAAAGCAGGAAGTGCTTGCGGTGAAAAAGCCGGGTGAGTTTTTCGGCGAAACGGCTTTGTTGCAGGTGGACGAGCAGCGGAGAACCGCCCGCGCCACGGCGAAGGGGGCGACGATTCTGGGGGCTGTCGGTCAGGCGGGGCTATACTCATTGTTGAGGCATTCACCGGAGGTTGCGATTCACTTCGCTCAACTGATCGCCTCGGAGTTGAAGTCAGCGAACACGCACTTCATTAATGAATTGATCGATTCCGAGCGACTCAGTCTGATTGGAACAATGATGGGATCGATGGTGCATGACTTTCGAAACCCCATCGCGACGATTACGCTGGCAAGTCAGTATATGAAGTCGAATACCGAAATCGAACAGATGGTGACGATGGGGGAATTGACGGGCGATGCGGCCGAGCAGATGCAGGTCATGATCCAGGAAGTGCTCGACTACTCGAAAGGGGAAACGAATTTGAAATTCAGTCCTGTAAAAGTGCCGGATCTACTCGAGGCAATTGCGAATCAGACGTTCGGTAATCTGGAGGAGTCGGGCATTAACGTGGTCAGGGAGATCGGCTACGAGGGGGAGATTGTGGTCGATCGGAACCGTATGATCCGGTTGCTCATTAACATTATCAAAAACGCTGTCGAAGCGATGAAAAAAGGCGGCACTCTGACTTTAAGGGTTAACGAGAGCGGTGGCCGGGTTCACATTGAGATCGAAGACACCGGTTGTGGCATTCCGGAGGACATTCTGCCGCGGATTTTTGAGCCATTTGTCACGCACGGCAAATCAAATGGAACGGGGCTCGGTATGGCGATCGTGAAATCGGTCGTCCTCGCGCATCAGGGTGACATCCAGATCGAGAGTGAGTCGGGGAAGGGAACTGTCTGCCGGATTGAGCTCCCTTTAACCCAATGAAGGATGCTCCTTGTATTGAACTTTTATGAGTGACGACGATACCGGACATCATCATCACGGGCACGAACACGGGAATTTGATTTTCGGGGAAAAGACGGAGCTGATCTTTTCTCTGGCTTGCGGGGTGCTTCTCGTTTCCGGCTTTCTCCTCGGGTGGCCGGATGGTATTAATCCTGTCATTCCCATAATTATTTTCGCGGCAGCCTATCTTTTCGGGGGATGGTTTGCGGTGAAGGAGGCGGTTGAAAGTATCGGGCAGGGTGAGTTTGAAATCGATTTTCTCATGGTCGTCGCTGCGATCGGGGCCGCAACGCTCGGCGAATGGGCGGAAGGAGCGCTGCTGCTGTTCCTCTTCAGTCTGGGGCACTCCCTGGAGCACTACGCGATGGGAAGAGCACGCCGTGAAATCGAAGCTCTCGGTAAGATTGCACCCGAGACCGCCCATGTCCGGAAAGGGGATTCGCTCCGCGAGGTGCGCGTCGAAGAACTGCTCCGAGGCGATATCGTCGTGATCAAGCCCGATGAGCGGGTCCCCGCCGACGGCTTTGTCGTTAAAGGTGAGAGCAGTGTCGATCAGGCTCCGATTACGGGGGAGAGCCTTCCCGTCGACAAGTTTCCCGTGGCCGATCCTGTCGCTGCGGCGAAAGAGAGTGCGACACTTGATCCCGGTCATCGGCTTTTCGCCGGTTCGATAAACCAAAGCGGATCTCTCGAAATGGAGGTGACAAAACTCGCCGGTGAATCGACACTTGCCCGCGTTGTGAAACTGGTGAGTGAAGCCGGGACCCGGCAGTCGCCGACACAGAGGTTCACCAACAGAGTCGAGCGGGTCTTTGTTCCTGCGGTTCTTATCTTCGTGGTTCTTTTGCTTTTCGCCTGGGTCGTTGTTGACGAGACTTTTGCTGAATCCTTCTATCGTGCCATGGCCGTGCTTGTCGCGTCGAGTCCGTGCGCTCTCGCTATCTCGACGCCCAGCGCTGTTCTGAGCGGAGTGGCCCGTGCGGCTCGCGGAGGCGTCCTCATCAAAGGCGGCGCCCCCCTTGAGTATCTCGGTCAACTCGGCGCGATTGCTTTCGATAAGACCGGCACACTGACCGGGGGCAGGCCGAGGCTTACAGATGTGGTCACTGCGGAGGGAATCGATGAATCGGAACTGCTGGACACGGCGATTGCCGTCGAGCGACTCAGTGCTCATCCGCTCGCTGCGGCCGTCGTTCGCGACGGGATGGAAAGACTCGGACGGAAAGTCGGAGGCGAAGCGGGAAGCAGTCAAAGTATCACGGGGCGGGGCATCAGTGCCTTGCTCGATGGCGAGCCCGTTCATATCGGGAAGAAAGAACTTTTCGCTGAAGTCGATGGACCTTCTCTCCCCGCAGAAATTCGCGAAACAGTCGATGCTCTCGAGTCCGGTGGACGGACCACTATGATCGTTCGTCGTGGGGATCGTTATCTGGGTGTGCTCGGCTTGATGGATACGCCACGGGAGTCCGCCCGGAGAATGATTGCGAAACTCCGGGCTCTCGGAATCAAACGCATCATCATGATTTCCGGCGACAATCAGAAAGTCGCCTCCGCGATTGCGAAAGAAGTGGGACTCGACGAAGCGTGGGGAGACCTTATGCCGGACGAGAAGGTCGGGGTGATCAAAAAGCTGCGCGAGGAAGAGGAAGTCGCCATGGTCGGGGACGGGGTCAATGATGCTCCTGCGATGGCTAATGCCACCGTTGGCATCGCGATGGGGGCGGCAGGCTCCGATGTCGCACTCGAGACGGCTGATGTCGCCCTGATGGCAGATGATCTCGATCACTTGCCGTTCGCTGTCGGGCTCAGTCGGAAGGCGAGTCGCATCATTAAGCAGAATCTCTGGTTCAGCCTCGGAATGGTTGCGCTTCTCATACCCTTGACCCTCCTCGGTTTAAAAATGGGAATCGCTGTGATTTTTCACGAAGGCTCCACTCTCCTTGTTGTTTTTAATTCGCTGAGGCTTCTCGCCTATCGGGAAAATTGATGGTTTGTTAGTCAATCATCATTGATTGGATTCGCCGGGTATGGAAAGCTGAGCTACGTAGCAGATACGAAAAAAACACCGATGTGATATCGATGTCTTTTCGTTGTGTTAGGGTATGTTGGCCCGCTGACGGGGAGGTTATGGTCAATTAATGTCCGTGACCGCCGTGACCGCCGTGACCGCCGTGGCTTGATCCGTGTCCTCCATGGCCGCTGTGACCTCCATGGCTGCCGTGGCTGCCGTGACCGGAGTGATGACTTCCATGTCCTGAGCCGTGACCTCGGTGGCTGGAGTGGTGGCTGCCGTGTCCTGAACCGTGACCTCGGTGGCTCGAGTGGTGACTTCCGTGCTTCGAGCTGTGACTTCGGTGACTGTTGTGATGGCCGTGGTGTTTGCTTGAATGATGTGCTCCGGCAACGATGCGGGCGATGGAGTAAATCACTTTGTCTTTGTGGCCTCCGGCGAAGGATGAGGTTGTGCTCATGCCTAAGGCGACGGCTCCGATTACTGCTACTTTCAATATTGTTTTCATTATTCTGGTTTGTTGAGTCTATTGGGAGTATCAGCTGTGGTAGTGATAGGCTCCGGAAAGAAGACGGTCGCTCTGCTCCCGTTATTCAGTTTTGAAAATTTAAATTTTCCGGGCGCAAAATGTTTTCATAGGCGATTTCGTGAAAGGCAGGCCGCGAATGGCTTCGGGCTTTGCTGAATCGGCTTGACTGGCGAGCGGCTGGATCAATAGGGTTTCCCGAAAATAATGAGGCGAAGCAGCGAGCTCATTGATTGGGAATCGTCCTGCCGAAAAAAATGAAGACTCTTCTCATCCTTTTATCCGTGCTGCTTTCGGTCGGCATTGCTGCCGCACAGGAGATGTATTTCTTTGAAACCGTCGAAGGAACCGGAGAAACGTTGCTCCAAGACGGTCGGCTGGTTCAAACCCGCGACATAAAAATCGTGAAGCCTCCGCAGTCAGGGCCTGTGCAATTCACCAGCGATGAGATCGGCCCGAAAGTCATATTTACCCTCGTTGAAAATCCGCCGGAAGACTGGGTTCCCAGGTGCGTCGTAGGGGATGATGTGCTCATTTCACAATTTTCAGTGGAGCGACCCAAGCCCGGAAAAGACAGACCAACATTGTTGATTCTGCGATATCACGACGCACAAAAGATGGCCTCGTGGGGGAACAACCTCGCCGACTTTATGAGATCCCGCTATGACCTGCTTCGCTATACTCCGACCCGATAGGTGGAGGGAATTGCCTCCTCTCCATTCGCAGGGCGAGGCAAGTCGGGCCCTGCGCTAGTTCCCGGGGCTATCATCGCGGAACGGTGAATAAAGTTTCAAAAGCAGAGCTTCCGTTTGGGGGCTGATCAGTTAAGATATCTTAACAACGGACTATGGCCTCGGATAAACAACTTCTCGACGACACAGATCATCCTGTCATCCTCCGGTGGATTACCCCTTTGACCGTTGCTGTGTTCGGAGCCATTGTTTTTGCGGGTATCGCATTCGCTGTTTTTCGAGCGGAATCACAGTTTGAAACGGCCCGGTTTAAAACGTTATCTGACGAAATCGGCAGTTCAATTGAGGATCGAATGTTCACCTATATTCAGGTGTTGCGCGGGGGGATCGGTCTTTTCAGTGCCAGTGAGGAGGTGCGGCGTGATGAATTCACCGAATATTTCGAAGGGCTGCGAATTCTTGAAAGTTATCCCGGGCTGCAGGGCGTCGGCTACGCGAGGATACTTCAGCCCGGGGACATTCCGGGCTATACCGAACGGATTCGGGCGGAAGGTTTTCCGAAGTTTAAAGTCTGGCCCGACACTGATTTTGAGCTTCGTTCTTCAATCGAGTTCCTTGAGCCTTTTGATGAAAGGAATCAGCGGGCCTTCGGATTTGATATGCTCTCCGAATCGGTCCGTCGAGCCGCGATTCTACGGGCCATCGAAACCGGTGATCCGGTTGTCAGCGGGAAGGTTACTCTCGTTCAGGAAACCGATTCAGACGTCCAGGCTGGATTCCTCGCCTATCTTCCCTACTACACGAAAGGTGACAAGGGCCCCGAAATCGAGGGGCTCGTCTACAGTCCTTTTCGGATGAACAATCTCATCAACAGCATTCTTTCCTCAAAGGTGAAGGATCAGGCTTCGCTGGAAATTTTTGACGGGGCTGTGCCTAAGCCGGAGCTGCTCATGTATCGGAGCGATCCTCGTGAGGCGGGCGGGAGCCGTGGGCGGGCTCATTCGGAGAGCATTTCAGTCGAGCTTCCGGGGTGTCTATGGACTATCGAGGTTCGTGCTAATGCCTCGTTCTATTCCGGTTTTGAGCATCTTGCGAGTACCATCATCCTCTTCGCCGGTTTCATCATCACCCTGTTTGGCTGTGCCATTGTGAAATCGCTTCGCTCAACGCAAAGCAAAGCGATCTCGCTGGCTGATGCGATGACTCACGAACTGCGGGAAAGTAAAACGAAGGTGGAGGAGCTCGTTGAATCACTGGAAGCGCGTGTGAAGCAGCGAACCGAGCGACTTGCTTCGATTAACGACGAGCTTGAATCGTTTTCCTACAGCGTGTCCCATGATTTACGAAATCCACTTCGTATTATCGAGGGGTTTTCATCCGTGTTGAAGGAAAAATACGAAGACGCTCTCGATGAGGATGGCAAGAAGCTTCTTTCGAGAATTATCGCAGCGACAGTGCGGATGGATCATCTTATCCAGGATATGTTGAAGCTGTCCAAGATTACCCGGGCCACCCTGGAGCGAAAACCGATCGATCTGTCTGAAATGGCCAACTCGGTTCTCTCCGACTTGAAAGCGATCGATACCGACCACAACGCCGACGTGAAAATTGCGCCCAATTTAACCTGTCTCGGGGATCGCATTATGATGCGATCGGTTCTCCAAAACATCCTGCAAAACGCCTGGAAATATTCCCATAAAGTTGCCGAACCGGAAATTGAGTTCGGTGAAGACAGGACCCGGGAGGAACTCACTTTTTATGTGAAAGACAACGGTGTTGGATTTCCGTCCGAACAGGCAGAGCAGGCCTTTCAGCCTTTCAGTCGAATGCACTCCTCGAAAGACTTCGAAGGCAGCGGGATCGGTCTCGCCACGGTGCGCCGCATTATTCAGCGACACGGCGGGAAAATCTGGATCGAAACGGCTCCCGACGAGGGAACCACCGTGTTTTTTACCGTGGGCTAACCGGTTTAGGGGCGAAAAGTAGAGAGGGTGGGATTCGAACCCACCGCGCCCCATTTACAAGGTGTTGATGATCAAGGTGGTTGTAAGTCGGCTAAAAGCCAATCATCCCCTATACCTTCCCTCAACGCTGGGAATGACTGTCCTATTCTGGCTGAAGTTGCTCAAATTTGGCCAAACCTCAGTGACGCAAATCATGCGCTTCTCCTCAGCTTAGCGAAGAATCTTAGAAGGGAGGGAGATCATGATTGATTTCCTTACTGGCGAACCAGTGACCGCCACCTCTGCGGATGACGGATGCACGGCGGAGCCGGGCGCCGTCGCTGCAGAGGCCGGCCCGGGCTTGTCTAAGGGCCATACTGTCACAACACCCCTTTCCTCAGAACTTCGATTCTGGGATGGCGGCGGACTCCTGCAGGTGAAAAATCCTTATGAGGGGGACTTGAATCATCGGAACGACAAAGAGCAGCCAAAGCGGGGAGAGATCAAAGGGCACTCGCCATCGAGTCAACGGAGAGCGCGAATGTTTCTCGCGAAGATTCCGAATGAAGCAATCATGGCGGGCTTGCTTATCACTCTGACTTATCCCGGTTCACAAGCTCCTGATAAAGTCCCGGATGCTTCCGAATACAAAGTCTACAAAGAGCACCTTCGACGATTCAATCAGGCGGTGGTGAGGAAATGGAATGGCTCTGGTGCGTGGTTCCTCGAATTTCAAGCGCGTGGCGCTCCGCATTATCACACGATTGTTTTCGGGGTCGATCACGCCGATTTAGAAAAGTTTCAGGAGTGGGTTTCGATTGAATGGAATCGAGTTCTCGACGGTGGCTCCGATCATCTGCAGGCGGGAACAAGAGTGGAGATCCCGAAGAACTGCAACGCCGCGAGAAACTATGTGACTGCCTATTTCACGAAAGGAGCCCAGGCACCGATAGACACCAAAGTGGGCCGATACTGGGGCAAGTTCGGAATCGCTTCGATTCCGATGGCTCCTGAGATTGTAGAGGAGTTGAATTCGCATCAGGCAAAGATAGCAACGAGGACGGCTCGCCGGGCGATTCAACATCATATTTGGGAGGCAGGCTGGAAGCGGTTGAAGGCTACTGCCGCGAAACAATTGCCCTCAATCAAATACCTAACGATGATTCAATTCCGGGCGCTATGTGAGAATTGCAGGAAAGGAAAGATAACCACTTTTGTGAAAAGTGATGGTTGCACCTCTACGTTCTCGCACATGATTCTAGCAGTTCTGGCAATGCAGCTGGGTAAGGATCGTGTGAGGTTTCCTCGTCGTCATCGGTTTCGTAACAATTCAACGGTGAACCTTTATTGTGATGCGGCATCTTTTAGCGCTGCGCTGAAACGTCATCCGCTATGGTATGTTGATGAGCCGGGTTCCCCGCCTGAAGCGATTCCGAAGGGGAAAGCGGCTCTTTCCTGTTTTCCTGCACTGATCAAAGATCTCAAATCGGCATACTTGTCTTGTGATCTACCGCTTGCCGAATCAATCCGGTCTCGATTTGAGAGTCTTTGTGATTCTCTCGAACTTGAGTTCGAAGAGGATTGGAACGATGCCACGTCGACGCTGTTCTTTGTCGTTCGTTCCGAGGCCGGGGAGACGTTGTGTGACCTTGAACTGTGACGGCTTATCCGCGTTCGAGTCCCGGTGTATTTTGCGAAAGAAAGGTAGCGCCTTTCTTTTCTGCAAGAAAAGACCTAGACGCCGATTAGAAAGCGGAGGGTCAATGTGACAACCGGAATAGTGGTCGGGCGCCGAAAAGGTTCCGGTTGCGCATTGACCCGCAGCTTTCAGGTGGGTAGCACGGGGCATGGCCGAATTTGCGCCAGTGTTTCGAGGTGGCTCTCTGTCGGAGTCGCTTTCGTATTCACCCTGCTTTTCGGTATTGTCTTGACTTCCTTTTTCCCAGTTAGATATAATGATCCTTCAAAGCGAAGCGATGCAGCGAACTCGCTGCGCAAGTCGCTGATCAGAAACTGTTCTGCTCAAAAAATGCCGACGATCTTTACACGAGCAAAGGCCGCAAAGAAGGTCATCGACCTGATCGATCTAGAGTGCGGCATCCCGCGATCGAAGCTCAGATGTGATTCAAGACTTGAATCAGACTTGGGAATCGTCGGAGATGATACTTGGGCGCTGCTCGAAGCGATGCATGAGGATGGAGTCGACATGTCCCATTTTGACTGCGATGACCGCATCACGCCCGAAGGCCAAGACGCGGTTCCGATGCTGATACTCTTCGTATTCTTTACTGTGTTCACGTTAGCACTCGTTGGATTATTTCCAGACTTGTCATCCTGGGTGATCGTTCCTGTGTCGGTTGTTGGCGCCTACCTTGCGCTGGGATGGATCTACAGATTTCTCCCAGATCGAAATCGGGAAGAACTTTGCGTGAGGGATCTCGTCTTGTCATTCGAGGCAGGCCACTGGATATCACCCAAAGCAGAACAAGCCGGTGGTGGACAAGCGGCTACACGCTCCGAGTCGGCATGACCCTGTTGACTGCAACCCTTAACCCTGTTTCGGAGGTGCGCTCTCAGTAGCCGCTGCCACACCTCGGACGTTATGTGGAGAGAAGGATGACAAAATCAAATGATAAGCTTTGGTTGTTGGCGGCATTGATTCCAGCGTGCATATCCTTCGGCCCTTTATTTCTATCAAATCAATGGGGGCCCTTGTTGTTGATTGCAGGCCTGATTTGCATGTTTGTGTATATCACAAGACTTCATCGACGAATCCATGCGCTAGAAGAGAAACTGAAAACAGGATCACATAACAAGTCGGATTCAGGCGACTCGTAAACTCGCGCCTGATCCGCAACGATAGGCTTCAAAATGAAACTTCTGCTAGTGACTATTCTCTCCGTAATCACCTTCTCTAGCGCTTCAGCTGTTGACGATGAAATTATAGCTAAGCATAAAGAGATTGTTCGTCTTAGGGCAAAATCCGTTGAAATCGCCAAGAGGCAAGAAGGCATGGACCCGGGCATAATTGAATCTCTGCAAATGGAGCTTTTGAAGGCGAAGGGCAAACTAGCTGCAGAACAGAAAGACATAAAATCACAGATTGGATACTTTCAGGAATCCATCAAAATTCTAGCCAAAACGAGAGACAGGTTTAAAGGGATCGCTGAAGGCGATGAAACGTTGGCAAACATGGTGATTGGTATCGATATCGGAATTTTGCAACTTGAGACTGAGGTTCTAAAGCTCCGGCGAAAAAGTGAGAAGCCTATCAAGTCGCAGTAGGCAAGACGTTGGGCGACGAATACATCTGGAGCGTGAGAAACTGAAAAAAATGAAAACGGGATGCTTGAGGTGCGGAAGTGATGACCTAGCAAGTGGGCAGATAAGCGCTTCCTTCAATCTCAGTTGGACGAAATTCTTCACGTTTCGAACAAGTTCCGTTCCCATAGGGGCGAAGATTTGTTTGGATTGCGGAATGATCCAGATGGTGGGCGATGTTGAGAAAATACGAGAGTTACAGGGCCGGAAAGCAAGAGCGCCCAACAACTTCCGGCTGGACAACCCACTACCCGGCCCTTCTCGAAATGATACTGGTGACTAAAATCCTAAACCCCGTTGCGACGTGGCGCTCCCGATAGCGGATTGCCAGCGCTAAACGTTCGGCTCTGAATATGAACTCTCCGACAAGCCAGATTCTCCGAGTACTATCCGCGTGCGCTTTGATGTTCCTCATCAATATCGAATCACCGTTTTGGTGGATCGCGGCGATTACTTGGGCAGTCCTCTGCATCTTCGGGATCGTTGCAACCATCCCCTTCGCGTTTGTAGTCGGGATCGTATCGGGTGTTGTTCAAGCAGATTGGATGGACGATGCTTTTCTCGCCGGACTCGAGTGCGTGACACCTACAATTCTTGCCCTCGCAATCGCAGAATTCATGAGATGGCGGATTAATCGAGATGCAGGAGACTACCTCTTATTGGGAATCATTGGGAGGCACTCAACCAAATCTGCCGAACAAGGCGAGGCAGGGCAATCCACCACCCGCCAGCAGTTGCCACGAAAATGAACTTCAAAACCAACCCTGTCATCGGACACGCGCTCTCCGGTAGTGGATCGCCTGCTCTTTGGTGTTGGATGCCTTAAAAGGTTTACAGCAGACAGTGCTCAGTAAACAGTTAGTTACGTTTTGGAACTTTCCTATTGACGAAACGTAACTTTTGGGAAATTCTGTCCTCCTATGGATGAGAATTTTCCTTTTGTTGAGATTCCAGATGAAGCGCTGGAAGTAATTGGTAAGCCGGATCCGGGCACTCGACTTTACCGCGCATCAGGACCCGAAGAAGTTTCAGGGCCTTGGTTTGAGATTGTCGACTTAATCGGTGGGCCGACGGTTTCACCCGGTGGAGCGGGAATGTTCGCGCCTGTTTCGCGAGCGGCAGTTCATAAGCGGTTGAAGGAAGGGAAGCTGACCGCCTTCTGTTTTCATGTCACTTCGACAAGAATGAGCATTTTCGGGAAGCCGCGCAAGGTCCGTGAAATGCCCCTTGTTTACATTCCCTCGTCCGAACTGAAGGCCTGGGCGGTTGAGCTTGAGGAACGAATTGTCCGTCTCGGTCGAATCACGCGAGAAGAGCTCGAAGGCAACAAGCCTGATTGGGACGGGGAGTTCTGGCATTGGCAGTCCAAATGGAGAAAGCACCGTTTCAAGCAAACTGGAGAGGAGTTTGAGAAATGAGTTTTCCGAAGTTACTCATATTAGAGGAGGTGGCGGAGATTCTACGATTGAGTGTCAAATCGGTTCGCCGCAGGATTTCCAGCGGAAAGCTGAAATCTGTTGATGAGGGTGGACGGGTGTTAGTCAAGGAGACAGATCTAATGCATTATCTCGAAAACTTGTCCGGAAAAAGAGGGCGGCGATGAGAGTGTTTAAACCGAAGAGATCAAGGTCTTGGCGTGTCCGCTTTTACGTCGATGGACTCTTTTTTGATAAGCCTTTGCGGACTCAAAACAAAGATGTAGCTGAGCAACGTGCACGCGAGCTCGTGAAGGAAACCGAATTGGAAATGGCGGGAATTCTTTCTCCGAAGATTCAGCGCGATGTTGCTAAAACACATTTGAAAGATCTCCTTGCTGAGTGGATCAAGAATGGGTTAGCGCCTACGACTTCTCACAAGCACCGAAAGAATTCTAATCATCGAGTCGCCCGGGTCATAGAAGAGTGCGGTTGGAAATTCGTTAGAGATATTACATCGAAGAGTTTTGAGGCGTGGTGTGCTGAGAAGTTTCGAGCGGGGGAAATAAAGGCGAAAACGCTTAACCATTATCTTTCCCATGTTCGCTGTTTTCTCAATTGGATGAAAAAGCGGGAGATGATCGCCGTAAATCCTCTCGAGGTCGTAGAGACCCTGCAAGAGCATGATGATCCTGCTCGAAGTTTTACCTTTGAAGAGCTTGCTAAGTTGGTTGCAACGGCTCACCCATACCGGGCTGCGGTTTATACGGTTGCTGCCTATTCCGGGTTAAGGAAGGGAGAGTTGAGGACTCTTGAGTGGCATGAGATCGATTTGGAATCTGTTCCACCGGTGTTCAAACTCAAGTCATCGAAAACAAAGAATCGTCAGGCCGATATACTCCCGATTCACCGCGATGCTGTTTCTGCCCTGCGCCTGATGAGAGAGATGGGCAAATCTCCGAAGCGGACTGCCAGAAATCAGAAAGTCTTTTACAGGGGAATTCCTAAGTCTCCACGCTTTAGGCTCGATCTCGAAGAGGCCGGGGTTGGTGGGCTGGATGAGCAAGACCGCCCACTTCTATTTAAGGGGCTGCGAACAACGTGCGGAACCTTCTTAGCGTCTCAGAATATACAGCCGCGTGTTGCAATGGAGTTGATGCGTCATAGCGATATGCGGCTGACAATGAAAACTTACACGGATGCTTCAAAGCTTCCGTTAGCCGAAGCGATCGAAAAGCTACCTTCCCTTCAATCATCCCCTATAGCTTCCCTAAACGCTGGGAAAAGCTGTCCAAATATGTCCATATCTGGGGAAATTGGCATCAATGAGAACGAACAGGAAACCTCTGTAAGTCGTTCAGAATCAGTAGAGTTGGGCGACGTTGCCCAACCCTGTCCAAAGGGCAAAAAAATAGAGAGGGTGGGATTCGAACCCACGGTACCTTGCGGCACTTCGGTTTTCAAGACCGACGCATTCGACCACTCTGCCACCTCTCCATTAAGTGATTGAGGTTTTCGAAGGGAAAACACTCAAAGGTCGGCGCGAATCTACACGGATGATTTTGATTTTCAACAATCACTATGCAACTCGGTGCATTTTTTTCGGATTGGAGCCTCATTCAAACGTTTAAACTCTCGAATCGAGCTGAAATACCTGGCCGGAGATGTGGGGGGAGCTTTGGAGAAAGACGATGAAACGGGCCGCTTCTTCGACGGTGTTAAACCTTTTCAGGGCGTGTTTCCCTTTTGCTGCCTCCTTCACGGCGTCGGAGAGGGGGGCGGTCATGCGGGTTTCGAGGAAGCCGGGGAGGACACAGTTGCTCCGGATGTTCCGTTTCCCGAGTTCGAGGGCGTAGCTTTTGGTCAGGCCGATGAGCCCGGCTTTCGAAGCGGCGTAGGCGGTCTGGCCGAGAGGTGGTCTGATCGCTGAATACGAGCCCACGTTGATGATATGGCCGCAGCGGGCCCGCATCATGAGAGCGGCGGCAGCCTGGGAGCAAAGTTGGGCGCCTTTTAAATTGGTGTCGATGACGGCGTCCCACGCAGCGGGGGATTGTTTGAGAAACAACCCGTCCCGGGTGATCCCGGCGTTGTTGATGAGGAGATCGATTCGCTCCAGCGGAGCAAAAAAGGTTTCCACGGACTTCGATGAGGTCACATCGAGCTCCTGTCGTCCCGGTGCGAGGACGTGGAATCCTGCCGCCGCGAATTGCGCAGCAAGCACAATCGCGAGATCTCCTTCGCCGCCGGTTATGACGGCTACTGGTTTTTGGTCTGCGCTCAAGCCGACTATTAACAGCGACTGCTAAGAGGTCTGCAAATTTTTTCGGCGTGAGTGTGCGGAATCAGCCTAGTCGAAGACGTTTTTCGCAGGCTGGCTGAAGATGTCGGTATTCGCCTCGGCTTCTGCTTTTTCGGCGGCCTGAAGTTTAGGGTTCGGTGGCGAAACCCAGTTAGGATCAGCGACGACGGCGTGTTCTTCATAGGCGAAGTGCGTGCGGCTGATCTGGCCGACGTAGCGAAGTGCTTCAGTCACGGGAACATTCCGGACGGACAGGGTGATGAGGGTGTTCTGGCGCTGTTCAGGGGTGCCTTTGTAAATGATGTTGGGTCGCAGTTTTCCCTGAGTGAGTTCCTCGGTGCGGGCCGCGAGGTACTGAAGGACGTCGCCAATGGGGGCGTCTTCAAAATTGATCTGGGGAATGATGATTTTCGCGAGATCTTTTTCCATGCTCTTCTTCGAGCCGAGTCCCTGTGCGACCGCGGTTTTGCTTTTGATCATGTAGCTGCGGGCGTGAGGCGATCGCGGGTTGGCGCGAACCGCGATTTCGAAGCGTGCGAGAGCTTCTTCGTAATCGCCGGCATCGTAGAGACGGACCCCTTCGTCATAGGCGGCCTTGAAACTCTGCGCGTGCGCAACACCGCAGGGAATCAGAAGGGAAAAGGCAAGGAGTGGTAAAACAAGGAGTGAGGTGGGTTTTATCATGGTCTTTTGGGTAGTTTTGCGTTTGGGACTGCGACCTTTATTCCTGCCAACCGGGGGGATGGGCGGGAATCTGAGGCATTGGAATGCCCTTCGATTGCATTGGAATTTGACCGCAGATACGTTGATTCACGTCTCAGACTATCAAAAATACTAAGGGGTGTAAATGCAATTGCGTTATAGGTAGTGAAACACGAACGACACCGCTTGAGGAACCGCCCTGACTGCTTTTCGCAGGTTTGAGAATGATAAGTTTTTAATGCTTTGGTGGACGAATCACTGCTTTGCCGTTACTTTTTTAAAAATTTTCATTCACGAAAATCATGATTGATCGATTTATCATTTCAATCAGGTCAAAAGCCATGACCCTCCGCGTGGCTCTTGCATTACCTGTGGTCAACCTTTTAACGGGAGGTTCAGTGTTTGCTCAGGCGCCTTCCGCAGCCAGCTACGCAGCTGAACCGTCAGCGGAGGCGGGGATGACGACGGGGGTCCCGACAGCGATCAATCCGGGGATGACAAACCGTCAGGCTGAGATGATTCAGGTAAGAACTTCGGCTCAGGGGGCGATGGGCGAGGCGACTGCAGCTTCGATGTCGCGGTCCGCTGATCGCAGTATTGAAGAGCGCAACCGGGTCAAAGCGATTGAGTCGGCGCGTGAGGTGAAATTGATGAAGCGCGAAATGGCGAACCGGATGAAGTGGGAGCGCGCCGCGACGGCCTACAACAAGGTGAGTTCGAACGATATGTCGACGTGGAAGACTTCGACGGGAAATGTCAAAGTGGAGCGCAACGTCCCCGATGCTTTCCTGACCGCGATTATTGCTGAAGAAGAGCGGGAGGCCGCTGCGGCGGCGGAACAGAAGCGCGGGCTTTTCGGACGCAAGAAATCATCTGAAGGCGGGATGCTCAGCAATATCAGTTTACCGAATATTCCGGTGCCGCGTCTTCCGTTTGTCGGCGGCGGGCGTGACGGTGGTGATTCTCAGGAAAGCGCTCCGGTATCGGAGGCGGGAAGTGAGCCGAGTTTCAGCCAGTCCAATGCAGCTCCAACACAGAGGTCACAACCTCAGCCGCAGCCGCAACAGGTTTCGACGGCTCCGACGAAGCCGGGAACGATCCCCCGTATTTCCGGCGCGGCTCTTGTCGATGGTTATTCCCCGGTGAACAAGTCCGAGGCACCGACGGCAGCGGATACGCCTCCTTCGCAGCCTTCCGAAGTTTCCTTTTCAAGTTCTCTGCCTGATACGGAGGAGGAGAAGACAGGATTTTTCAGTCGTCTCCGTGGCGGGGGGAGTTCTTCAGATTCCTCTTCATCTTCCCGCGGAGGCGGGCTCTTCAGTTTTGGCGGAAAGAAAAAGGAGGCGGAGACTACGGTGGGCACAATCGATGCGAGCCTTTTCCCTGCCGGTGCGGTTCAGAGCGCTCCGACAGGAAGTCTCGGCGGCGGTTACACTGCGGCCGATGTCGCTCGGGATGCCGAGGTGGCGCCTTCTTCCACGGGCAGTATCGAGCTTCCCGGTCAGACGATGGAGAAGGAGCGCAGTGGCTTTTCTTTACCTAAACCCAACCTTTCGATTCCCAAAATCACGAAGGCGGCGACGGGTGGTTCGCCCGGAATTCCAACGACGACGACGGTTAACAGCTCCGGCAACAGTATGTATGTGGTTACTTCCACCGCTCAGTTCATGGTTTATGGCGCTGACAGGATGCAGTCGGAAGTGCGGGCGCTCCCTGCCGGAACGGTCGTGCAAATGCTGAAACCGGGTGAGCAGTGGGCTTCGGTGCTCGCTCAAGGTGGCTCTGAGGGCGTCATTCAGACGAAGAATCTACGTCCTGCCTCATCGAATGAAGCCGGTGGTCAGTTCGCTCCATCGGGAAACTGAAGCGGCCGCTGGCGGTGAATTATTTGCCATGAAGTTACCGTTTGCCGTATTCTGCCTCTTCCTGTGCGGGCTTTCCCCCGCCTCTTCTGAAACGATCGAAGTGGACGGCACCAGCTATTTTGACGCGGAGCTGGTTGAGGTTTGTAAGGACGGAGCGGTTTACCGGGTGGAAGGAGAGAGTTCGTTTGTGACCCTTCCCTGGGCGGGGGTGTCGGCTTCGCAACTGGCAGCGGTGAAAGCCAAATTCTCCGGGGCGATGGAGAATGCCAAGTTCGATGCCTGTTTGGTGAAGGGAACCGTTTTTCAGATCACCCCCGACGGGGTCGTCGTTCAAATCGATCTTGTCGAGGATGAGAGCGGTCCGGAATTTCAAAACGGCGCACGGGTTTTAAGGAACGGGTTGGTGATCATTGAGGATTTGCCGGGGGCGGATCGTCTCGAGGATGGTGCCCCTGTGGAGACGGTCGCTCACAAGCGAAGGACTTTTACCTACGACATGGGGATCGCTGCGAAGGAGATTCCCTTCCTCACGGTGGCGAAGCCTCTCTGGGGAATGGAGCAGGAGTGGAAAAATACCAGCGGCCAGGTCATGACCGCGAAATTGCTCGCGGTGAAAGAGGGTAAAGGGATGTTTGAGAAATCGGGGAAGCGATTCATCGTGGAGCTCTCGAGTCTGGATGAGGACGCGCAGACGCGGGCCCGGGAGGTTGAGGAAAAGCTCGCCGGTTTTCCTCTCCCCTGAGTGAGAAGAGGGTTTTCTCTCAGAGCGAGAGGGAGTCAAGCCGGGGAGAGTCTGTTGCATGCTCCTGCGGAGTCCGGATGCCTCCCCTTTTTTGACGATGATACCCTGTCAGGTCGGTAACCCAACCCTGTCTGGTGTGTCGATCAAGGCTGCCCGGACCGGAATGCCTCGAATGCGGATTGTGTTTCGCTTGCGCAGGTGGGGGCCAATTGAGTATTTTTCCACGATGATTCCGGTTCGATTGATTTGCCTTCTTGTATTGTTTTACGGTTCCGTTTTGTCAGCCCGGGCTGATGTGTGGCCTTCCTGGCGGGGGGACATTCTCGGATCGGGAAAAGTGTCTGAACCGGATTTGCCGCTGGAATGGGGGACGGAGAAGAACGTGAAGTGGAGGATTGAATTGCCGGAGGCGGGAAATTCCACGCCGGTTGTTTTCGGAGGGAAGGTTTTCGTGACTCAGCCACTCAGCGCGGATAAGACGCGGAACCTGATGTGTTTCAGTCAGGCGGACGGCTCGCTCCTGTGGCAGAAGGGCATTGCATACGCAGCGGAAGAGCGCACTCACCGGTCGAACCCCTATTGCTCGGCGTCTCCTGCGGTAGGGGAGGATTTTGTAGTCGTCTCGCACGGCTCCGCCGGGGTGATCGCGTATGATCATGAGGGAGCGGAATTGTGGAAGCGGGATTTCGGAGCGATCGACCATGTCTGGGGAAACTCCAGCTCACCGGTGATTTATGAAGATCTCGTGATTCATTATCATGGTCCTGCGGAGAATGCGGTGCTCTATGGCCTCAATAAAAAGACGGGAGAGACGGTTTGGAAATGGGAGGAGCCGGTCTGGAATCCGGAAAAACGGACCGATGGTTTCAGCGATCGGAGTGAAAAGGGAGTTATCGGATCCTTCAGCACTCCAATTATTGTGAAGACTGCGGACCGGGTCGAATTGATCATGAGTTTCCCGCAGGAATTAAAGGCCTTTGATCCGCGCAGCGGAGAGGTTTTGTGGACTTGTGAGGGGTTGAATCCTCTTGTTTACACTTCGCCGGTTTACGATGACGAGGTCGTCGTGGCGATGGGCGGTTATCACGGAAACTCGATCGGCGTCAAAGTGGGGGGCAATGGTGACGTCACTGCGTCGCACCGGCTCTGGCAGGAGGTGCGCCACAACGGCGGGATCGGGACGGGTGTCGCAAAGGGCGGCAAGCTCTACTATCAGGATGCAGGCGGGATCGTTTTTTGTGACGACATGAAAACAGGGAAAACACTTTGGAAAAGCAGGCTCCCCGGGGCAGGGAAATCATGGGGCTCATTTGTTCTCGCCGGTGATCGCATTTACACCTTGAGTCAGGCGGGAGATTCCGTTGTTTTCGAGGCTTCGCCGGAAGGTTTCAAGGTGATCGCTCAAAGTGACTTGGCTGAGCATACCAATTCTTCAATTGCTCCTGCTGACGGGCAGCTTTTTATCCGAACCCATGAAGCGCTCTGGTGCATTGAAGAATGACTGCCAGATTCCTATTGATCGGTTCGCTTGCGTCAGGGCTTGGATGGGGCGTTTGTCAGGGGGCTCCCTCAGTCGATGAGGTCAATGCTGCGCTGCTGAAGGCTGCGGTATTTTTTCATGGCGAAGTGGCTCTCGAGGGCGGTTATGTTTATTATGTCTCTCCCGATTTTTCCCGCCGGCTCGGTGAGGGAAAAGCTTCTTCCACTGAGATTTGGGTTCAGGCTCCGGGGACTCCGACAGTGGGGATGGCTTACCTGTCCGCCTACAAGGCTACGGGGCAAAAGTTTTTTCTGAAGGCAGCGACGGATGCGGGGCGGGCTCTTGTCTACGGGCAACTCGAATCCGGCGGCTGGCGCAACTCGATCGATTTTGATGCGAAAGGCCCGCGGGTGGATCAGTATCGTAATGGAAAGGGACGGGGGAAGAACTACTCGACGCTGGATGACGGGATTACCCAGGAGGCTCTTACTTTCCTGATCCAACTGGATGAGGCTCTCAATTTTGAAGATGGGGAGATTCACGAAGCGGTTGAGTATGCTCTGCCGAGGTTGCTTGCTGCTCAGTTTGCGAACGGGGCTTTTCCGCAGGTTTGGCAGGGGCCGGTGAAAGCGCACGGGGAGATGCCGGCTTCCTTTCCTGACTATGACTGGAAAACTGAAGGTCGGATTAAAGAGTATTGGGATCACTACACGCTGAACGACGGTCTCGCCGGAACGGTTTCCAGGCTCCTGATTGAGGCTGACCGGGTTTATAAGAAGCCGGAGTATCGCGAAGCCCTTGAGAAGTTGGGCCGCTTTTTGATTTTGGCCCAGTTGCCCGAGCCGCAGAGGGGATGGGCTCAGCAATACGGACCTGAGATGTATCCGATCTGGGCGCGGGCGTTCGAGCCTCCGGCGGTGAGTGGTCGTGAGTCGGAGGATGCGATGAAGACTTTGCTCCGGATTGCTCACTATACGGGGGATGAATCGTATATGGCGCCGGTGGTTGCCGGCGTGAAGTATCTCGAGAGTTCACTTCTGCCCGATGGGCGGCTCGCCCGGTATTACGAAATGAAGACGAACCGGCCCCTCTACATGGAGCGTAGTGGAAAAGTCTATTCACCGACGTTTGATGATTCCAACCTGCCGGATCATTATGGTTGGAAGACAACACCGGAGTTGGATTTGATCAAGACTGCCTATCGCACTGCGACGAGAGGTGAAGATCCCGATACTGTTTTTGAGTCGCCGGTGACGCAGGAAGGGGTGAAAGCCATTCTCGACTCGCTCGATTCCGAGGGGCGATGGCTGAGCCGCTACGACGGTGAGCTACTGACGGGGCAGCCGAAATTTGCCACTGGCGAAGCCTATATTAACAGCGCTGTTTTTGCTGAAAATGTCGAGATCCTGAGCCGGTATTTGATACTGGCAGGAGAGCGATGATTGCTGATTCAATTATTACAATTTCGTCATTTTCGGTCTCGCGATTTTGTCACTTAACTGGCTTTGTGTGGTTATAGATTCTACTCCTAATGGGAAAGATGCTGTGATATCTTGCCAAAGGTTTAGCAATCGATTATCGAAACATCATGCCAAGAAGAGCCAGCTCAGGAATCAATGTGGGACAAATCGCCGGAATCGCGGTGGCGATAATAGGATTTTTGGTAATAGCGGCTTTGCTGATTAAGTTGATTGCCGGGGGCCTCATTGGAGGTGGCGGAGAAAGCGGCAAAAAGCGGGTCTCGGGGAATGTCTCAGCCCTCAATCTGACAACCTATCGCAACAACGCGAACAGTCTCAGGGGCAATGTCTATCAAGTTGAAGGACGCGTTGAAGAAACGCTGCGCTGGACGGCTGATCGGGGACGTTTGATCAGTTTTGAAGCGTCGGATTCAATGGATACCATCCCCGTGCCGGTTTTAGTGCCGGAAGAATTTAGTAACGTGAATATCGAGCGCGGCACCGAGATGACTATGGTTGTGCGTGTCGATCGCGACGGAACCCTTGTTGCTGAATCGGTCGAATAGCCGACTAACCCCCATAAACTATGAAGATACTGACCCGGATTTTTCTGCTCGTGTCCGTGTTGCTGCTTACCGGCAACCTAACCAATGCGCAAGTGTACACTCCGCCTGCAGGTGGTGGTGGCGGCGGCAGCGGTGGTGGCGGAGCCCCGCAGTCGAATAACACGACGATTGTTAATCAGAGTCAACCGCAGGGGAATCAGCAAATGGCGGGCAACGACATGCCCTACTTTGATCCGACTACAGATGTCTTTGCGTTCGACGGGAAGAGTTTCAATGTGAATGACAACCGGGTCTTCCGGGCCCGCTTCGAGAAATACCTCAATGCTGAGGCGGCCACTTCCGAGCAGGATATCGCTTACCGGGATTCGATTCGCGATATCCTCGATACGCTCTCTCCGCACAATCGCGACGGGCAGAAATTTCCCCGTGCGGTTGCGATGTTGCAGAGAACGGCTGCTTTTCCTCAGGATGCCCGCCTCTGTGAGTCTCTCGCCAATGCGGTCTATCGTGTCTATCTGGCGCAGCGTTCCGTGGGGCAGTTGAAGGAACTCAATTCCCAGCTTGAGCAGCAGCGCCGGCGTCTTGACTGGAATTTCGACACATGGGGAAAAGGAAGCGCGGGAAATAAGGAGCGCAAACTGAGTGATGATCCCAACGGCGAAAGCCAGGCGGTGGAGGATCCCGCGAACGCAGGACATATTCAGCGCTACATTCAGCGAATCGCCGAGGTGGAGGCGACCAGAGTGGCGAACAAGGCGAAGATGGAGCTTTCCGAGGTGGAGGCGAAGCTGGAATTTCAGGCGCTCATCGTGCAGTTCTTTATGCAACGTCGCTTCGAACACGTCGTGATGGGAGCACGGTTCTACACTGAATTTTTTAAGGACGGTGCGGGACGTCTCCAGTTCGAGGAAGGGTCCGAGGTTGAGCAGTCTTTCAGTAAAACGATTGGTTTCAATCCGACGATTACGACTCTCGATGCATTCGCCAACGAGGCGATTCGCGATACGAACCAGTCTGTGGAATCTTTTCAATTCCTTCTCGATTCAAAAGAGGTCGACGGGGCGATGCGGCAGCTGCAGCAGGCCTTTGTCACCGGTGAACACCTGCCTGCTGTGCAGAGTGTTCCAAGAGAGCGCAAGCGTGAGGTGCTTGGCTATGCCCAGAATGCGTTTCAGCTGATCAACGCGATCGAGGTGAAGGACTACACTCTCGCTGAAGAGTTGGTCAATGAAATGAAAACGCAGGCCGGCGACTTCGATTATTCCAAGCCCACCGCTGCGATCGGGACCGCTCGGCTCACCAGCAACATGAGGATTCGGGCAGCCAAGAATGCGGCGCTTCAGGGAGATGAGGAAAAATACGAGGAAAACATTCAGGCCGCGGCAATGATCTGGCCGACCAATCCGCTCCTCGCGGAGCAGTTCAATCTCATTGCCGATTCGGCGGATGTGCAGCAGCAGGCTAAATTGGAGTTTGACCGGCTTCTGGGAACGCGCAGCTATCGTCAGATTTTTGATAACAAAGCGCGCTTCATCGCCGCGACGGTGGACGACACGGATCGCCAGGAGGCTCTCAATCAGATTGTCGGCAACATTCAGGAAATCGAGACAGTTCTCAAGCAGGCTGAAACTTTGAAGAAAGCGGGGAACGATCACGCCGCCTGGGAGATTGTTGAACATACTTTTCAGAAATTCCCCGACGATGTCGATTTGAGTGCGAAGCGATCGGATCTCGCTACGGACGTCGCCACTTTCGTGAAAGCGTTGAAAAATGCCGAAAATCAGGAGGCGCGGAATCAACACGGGTCCAGTCTGGCCTGGTTTCTCACCGCCCGACAGATCTATCCTCAGAGCGAATTCGCCGGAGACGGGATTCAGCGGCTGATCGATCACATTCTCCCGGAAGAGGGAACCGGCACTGCGCCGGAGACTGGAGCTACGGAGACATCTTCCCTGTAGTCGAGAGTGTCGAAGGGAGACCTTTGCAGCGGCTCCCCGGCTGAGTGTTCCGGCTTATTCGATGACGGCCCTTCGCTGCCTGATTCGAATGCTTTGATTCTTAAAGAGTGAACGTCGGGAGAGGACCTTGATGCGGTTTTCCGATTTCTGAAAATTCTGATTCTTCACTGGTAATTCAGAAAAACAGGGCACGTTTTTGCGGTGGAAAAATTAGGCGATTTTTTCACTAAGAAATTGACGGAACGTTGAAAGAGCGGATTCTTGGTGGTCTTCAATTTCTGTCCACTCTCATGAAATCAAATCTACTCGGGGTAGTATTTATCGCCACTTTCAGTGCTCTCGCGCTGAGCTCCTGTTCAGTCGATCAGGAAGCTGCATTGTTCTCACGTCCTGCTGCAACAGGCGATTCTGAAAAGTCCAAAAAGACTTCTGTGAAAACGGAAGAGAAATCTGATTGGGCTACGCGGATGGAGGAAGCCAGGAAAAAGCGTGAAGAAGCGAAGGCGGTAGCAGCGAAAGAAAAGGAAGCCAGGTTGGCCGAGAAAGCGAAAGAGGAAGCCGCTAAGGAAAAAGCCGACGCGCTCGAAGCACGCAAACTTGCCGCTGCGAAGAAGAAAGAGGAAGCGGCTCAGAAACGGGCGGAAGAAGCTGAGGCCCGCAAGCTTGCCGAGGCTAAGAAAGAGGAGGAAGCAGCGAAGCGTGCCGAAGAGGCAGAGAAGAAGGCGCTTGCTGAGCAAAAACTTAAAGACAAAGCAACTGCAGAAGCTGAGCGCAAACAGAAGCTTGCAGAGGCAAAAGAGGAAAAGGAAAGAGCCCGCGCCGCCAAAATTGCGGCGAAGCGCAAGGCGGCACTCGACCGTGAGAATCGTGAATCCAACGAAGTGGCTGCAGTGGCAACTCGCAGAGGCGGAGGCGGTTTCTTCTCACGCCTTTCAGTGAACACTCCGAGTCAGTACAAGAGCGAGGGACATTTTATTGAGGTGAATCAGCGTCTCCTTCCCTCTTTGGATCCTTCCAATGCGAAGATCGAAATCGATATCAGCGAGCAGCGCGCCCGGGTCTACCGATCGGTTGGCGGGCATGATGAGCTTGTGATTGAGACTCAGGTGTCTACAGGAAAATCAGGCCACAGCACTTCTCCCGGAACTTTCCGTATCAAGGAGAAGCTCGTCGCGAAGCGTTCCACGCTTTATGGACACTGGGTGAATTCCAGCGGTTCAACGGTTAGCAGCAGTGGCGACAGCCGCAGCCGCCCGAGTGGAGGTTCACGTTTTATCGGGGCGGAGATGCCTTACTGGATGAGAATTAACGGTGGGATCGGAATGCACATCGGTTATGTGCCCGGGTATCCTGCGAGCCACGGATGTATTCGTGTTCCCCCTGCAATTCAGCCCCTTATTTATTCTAAAGTAGGTGTCGGCACTTCGGTAACGATCAAGCACTAAGATGCTACTGTGGTAGCGTCTCCGGGCGCGACTGAAAAAAATGCGGCGTCCGGTGATCGGTGCCGCTTTTTTGTGTCCTATTGAATTTTGCCTATTAAACTAAGATATGAACGATTCAGCCACCCTTCCTCAGCGAGTTTTAAAGCTCGGTGTGAATATTGACCACGTTGCGACGCTGCGGCAGGCCCGGTATTCTTCAATGCCCGGCGCGCATAACGAAGAGCCATCGATCCTTGCTGCTGCTCATGAGGTGGAGGCAGCGGGTGCCGATTCGATTACGGTTCATCTGCGGGCGGATCGACGTCACATTCAAGACAGGGATGTCTTCGAACTAAAGGAGGGGATTCATACCAAATTGAATCTTGAGATGGGGAATACCCCTGAGATTTTGAAAGTAGCACTCGAGGTGAAACCCGATTTTGTCTGTCTCGTGCCGGAGAACCGTGAAGAGGTCACGACTGAAGGCGGGCTTGATGTGGTGAACGCAGATTCTTCGCTCGCGATGACAGTGAAGACTCTTCAGGAGCAGGGAACGAAGGTGAGCCTTTTCATCGATCCTGAGCTGCAACAGGTCGAGGCGGCTGCGGCGATGGGGGCGGATATGATCGAGCTTCATACGGGGGCTTTCGCCAATGCCTCCGCTCCCGGCGGTGAAGCTGAACTCGGATTACTCAAGTCGGCCGCGCTGCTGGGGCATAGCAGGGGGCTGCAAATCAACGCCGGTCATGGAATCACTTTGATGAATTTACCCCGGCTCATGGAAGTTCCGTATCTTGCTGAGTTGAACGTTGGGCACCATCTCGTGGCGAGAGCGGTTTTTGTCGGATTGGCGCGGACGGTGAGGGATATGGCGATCATGATGGCTGCTTATCCATTTCATTGTGAGAGCACGTGATCGCTTTCCTGCCGGATAAGTTTTGCGGTAATTTTTAGCTTAGGAAGCTTGCCCGCAGCTTCGTTTGCCTCATACTTCACTCATATAATTTGAGTGCTTCATTCGACAGTTATGAGCGTTTGGCTAAAGAGCTTTGGGGACTTTCCAGTCTTTGGAAGGGTGCGGATCATCTTGTTTATGTGAGGGGGCGCGGACTTCTCATTCCCCTGAGCGAGGAATACAAGCGCTACAAATATTCGGAGATTCAAGCGCTCTCGATTGCGAGGACTTCGCGGCTCGGAAAAGGGATTCTCTATGGCGGAGGCTTTGTTTTCTTCTCCGCCGTCATCGCCTTGATTCTAGGTTTGATTGATGATTACAACACGGGGCTTGCGATCGTGGTGTCCGTGTTGACGATTGGTTCACTTCTGTCGCTGGCTCTCCTTTTGCGGCATTTGATTTTGGGTCCAACCTGCGTTTGTGAGATAAGGACATCGATCTCCCGGGAAAGGCTCAGGCCTTTGAACCGGTATCATCGCGCGAAGGAGATTGTTGATCAGTTAGATAGCCGGATCCGTGAAAGCCAGAAAGGGCTCGATGAACCGACCGCGGGTCCGGGGGGCGACTCGGTTGTTGCTGCGACTGCTTCGGGGACACGTGATTTCTTCCAGATCGGCAGACTGACGATCCCGACCTTCATCGGGTTTGCGATATTCGGGCTCGTTGCGCTGGCTGCACTGCATCTTGAAAGCGTCGTGACGACAGGGGTGCTCCTCGTTTTAATTTTAGGAGTGAGTTTATTGCTTACTTTTTCCCTGATCGGTTCTGTGAGGAAGCCGACGCCGGAGCCAATTCGAATCGGCTTGTGGTGTCTGCTTGGATTGTTGTTTCTTTTTCTGGGTTCCGGAGCGGTCTATTTTCTGATTGTGGCGACTCAGAATCCTGCCTACACCATCGGCATCACCGGGCCTCTCGAGGCATACACAGCGGTGGCTTCGGAAGGTGGTATGGTCGGTTACGGCGCTTTTCTTTTGCTTGGACTGGGATTTTTCGTCGTATCGATCGTGGGAATTTTCAAGACCATGAAATGGTCCAGCCAGATCAAACGCTCCGGTGAGATGGCACATGGAGCCGGCGGGAAGAGCGTAACTGAAGGCGGAGATGAGTAAGGGGCTTTCGAAAACGCTTTGCGCCCTGCATCCCGGGAGGCCCGCTGCAGCACGGTGTCCGCAGTGCTCTGACTTTTATTGCCCCGAATGCATTACCGAGCATGAGGGGAGGATGATTTGTGCTTCCTGTCTCAGCGATGAGGCGGACGTTGTCAGGAAAGAGAGAACGAAGAAGCATTTTCCCTTTTGGGCGGTACTGCAATTGGCAGTGGCTTTAATACTTTGCTGGCTTGCGTTCTATTACACTTCCGGTTTTCTGAGCGATTTGCCGGATGAATTTCACGACGGGACGATTTGGGAGTAGTAGCGATGAGGAAATCGAGTCGTAGAAAACGTCGTTCAGAAAACGAAAGCGGAGCCATTCAGGTTTTGGAGGAGGCGTTCTGTCTCCTGAGGGAAATTGATTTGAAGCTCTATTGGCATTTCTATTTCGGAACGATTCCCTTCGTGATTGGTATGCTCTATTTCACTGCTGACATGAGTCGCAGCGGATTAGCGAGGGAGGACGCCGCCTTTGTTGCCGGAATTATGGTTCTTCTCTATGTCTGGATGAGGATGTGTCAGGCTCGTTTTTGTGAAGGACTCTGGAACAAGCTGAGTCCGCAATCTGAGGATACTGTCAGAACGGGGCTGAGATTTCGCAGGGTTGCCGCGTTGTTGTTTCTGCATTCGATTCAAGGTCCACTTCTCCTTTTTGGACTGGTGACGGTGGTGCCACTGGGGTGGATCATCGCGGCACGTGAGAATTTGAGCGTCCTCGCATTCCGGGGGGAAGCTGCTGAGGGGGCGTTGCGAAGTCTTTGGAGCGAAAGTTTGCGGCTCTCTGCCTATCAATGGGCCCAGAATCATGGCGTTCTTATCGTTCTGGGAGTCGTCTCGTTGTTCATGTGGGTGAATGTGGTTGGAACGGCGATTCTGGTTCCGACTTTCGCCAAGGCGATTTTCGGAATCGACAGTGTTTTTACAATGAGCCCGATCGCGGCGACTACGAATACGACGTTTTTTCTGGGATCACTTTTATTGACCTACCTCGCTGTCGCTCCGCTCATCAAGGCCGCCTACACGATCAGATGTTTTCAGGCTCGAACCCGCAGCACGGGTGAGGATTTACTGAGCCGCCTCGCCGAGGCGGGCAGTCTCCGGCAGAGTCAGTTGAAAAGCAGTGTTCTAAGTATTGTGTTAGTGTTTTCTTTTGTTCTGAGTGCCGGGGCTGTTTCTTCTGAGGATGCGGTGGAGCGTCAATCGTCTGAGCTGGGGGAGGCTATCTCAACGACCCTGGAACAGAAAAAGTATCAGTGGCAGCTTCCCAGGCGGGAAGTGCTTGAAGCAGAACGAAGCGCGGAACAGTCCTGGCTTGCGAGTCGATTGCAAGAGGTTGCTGAATCGACCCGGGAACTGGTGGAGGCCTTGGGCGAGCTGATTGAGGATTGGATCGAGAAACTGATGAATAACCAGTCGGGGACGGGAAATGCCGACAAGACGGAGAATATCAAATTTTTCAAGGAGATCGGTTCGACGATGTCTCTCGCTCTCGTCTTGATCGTTCTCGGATTGATCGTGTGGGTTTTTGTCGCTCTCTATCGTAAGCATCGCTCTGAAGCACCTGTGGAAGTTGATGACGAGGGTGTCGGCGGATTCGTTGATTTGGAGAGTGAGGATATCATAGCTTCGCAGTTGCCGGAGAATGAGTGGATGAAACTCGCGAGAGAACAACTGGCCGGTGGTGATCGACGGCTCGGGGTGCGGGCTCTCTTTCTCGCTTCACTCGCCCAGTTGGGAGAGAGCCGGATTTTGAAGATTGCACGATTTAAATCGAACCGTGATTACCGGCGCGAACTGGAGCGGAGGTTGCGCCGAAAGGGGGACCTGATCCCGGCTTTTGATGAGAATGTGAGGCAGTTTGAGCGCAGCTGGTACGGGACACACGAATTGAGTGAAGCGGAAGTGGAGGTGTTTCTCGGTAATCACGAGAAGATAGTGAAGGAGGCAAAGCGGGAGTTACGCGGAAAGACAGGAGAAGGGGCAACCATGGTCGTGACCGGACAGTGATGTTGAATCGAAAAAATATCATTCTCGCAGGATTGACAGTCCTGGGCGTTCTCCTGATTGCCGGGTTTACGGCTATTCTGGAGAAGCGTTTTGCTGAAGGGGGGATCTATCCGCACTACGCGAGTTTCCGTCCTGACCCATTGGGTACCAGTGTCTTTTATGAATCGCTTGAGGCGATGGAGGGCGTTGAGGTTCGGCGCAATATTAAGCATTTGAATTCCCTCAGGAGTCTTGATGAGGATTCAGTCTTGTTGTTACTGGGATATCCGAGAGAGAGTTTGGAGAATCTTCGGGCTCCTGAAAATTCGCCGGTGCTCGAGGCGGTAAAGGGCGGTGCACGTCTCGTCATTGCGATGAATCCCGGACTGGTTCCAGAGGTTTATCGTCCCGAAGAAGACGATTGGATCGAACGCCGGAGGCAACTGCGGGACGAGGCCTCGCGGAAAAAGAGGAACCAGGAGCGGCCTGAGAAAGCATCAGAGAAAGGAGAGACGAAGGGCGAAGCCGGGGATAAAGATCTGAGTGGCGGAGATGAGGATGATGATGATGAGCTTCGGAGAATCGAAGAGCTGATTGTATCGATGGAAGGTCCCCGGCTTACCGACGAGCTGGAGTTTGATATCGCTGCACCCGATGAGTTTGAGAGACCGGAGAGGGGATGGAGAACCCAAACCGGAAAATCGTATCGTAAAGATGCGCTGCTTGAGAATCCTCCGAGATGGCGATCTCAGTACCGGGCTGAACCGGACGGGGATGCCTGGAGAAAAGTCCTTCGAGTGAAGCAGGCACCGGTCGTGATTGAGCGGAAGTGGGGAAAGGGTAGTGTCGTTTTTGCGACGGACAGCTTTTTTGTCAGCAATGAGGCGTTGCATGACGCCGGGGATGCCGGGTTTTTGCTCTGGCTGCTCGGTGGAAAAACCGACGTCGTTTTTGATGAAACGATTCACGGAACCCGTGAGACGGGCGGGGCGATGAAGCTGATTCGCCGTCACCGGCTCCACGGTTTTTTTCTCGGGATGCTCATCTTTGTCGGCCTCTGGGCATGGCGATCCGCCTCTTCGCTCGCGCCGGGCAGCGATTTGATGGATCGCGGGTTGATCTCGAGTGGTGGCGCGGTGTGGGGCGAACACTCGCGTTCAGGGCTTGTGAGATTGCTTCGCCGGAGTGTTCCGGGCAAAGAGCTGCTGAGGCGCTGTTTCAGCGTTTGGCGGGAGTCTCAACACAGGGACATCTCTGAGGAGGTTGAATCCCGTGTCGAATCCGTCATTCTCGAAAGTGAAGCAAAACCGGCCAATATCGTTTCGCACTACGGCGAGATCAGTGAATTGGTATCGAGACGTCGGGGGCAAGGCGTTGACAAATCCTCCGGGAAACGCGAGGGAGAAGCGATATTCAAAAACGGGGATTAACCGATATTAAAAAAGCATGAATTTTTGGTACTGGATGGGGCACACGCTCTCGCGATTGTTCGGTAAGGTGGTTTGTTCTTACCGGGTTCAAAACCGCGAAGCGCTTGAGCAGGTTGAAGGCGGTATGATTATCGCAAGCAATCACGTGAGCTTTATCGACCCTCCTTTTATCGGGGCGGCTTATAAGCAGCCCATATACTATTTCGCGCGGAAGACTCTTTTCGATCATCCCGTTTCCAACTTCATCTTTTCCCGCGTTAATGCGATCCCGGTGAATCAGGACAAGCCGGAGCTGTCTATTTTGAAAAAGGTCATCGGTTTGCTTAAAGCTGACGAAAAGGTTCTGATTTTCCCTGAGGGCGAGAGGTCCTATGACGGTAAGCTGAAGGAAGAGGGCGAGCCGGGAGTCGGAATGATCGTCTGCAAGGCGAAGGTGCCTGTGCTTCCGGTGCGGCTTTTCGGGGCTGAGAAGGTACTTCCACGGGGGAGCAACAAGATCAGCAGACACCCGGTCACTCTCGTGGCCGGGGAATTGATTGATCTTTCCGACCTGATTGAAAGTAAGGAACTCAGTGCCAAGGATCGCTATCAGGCGATTGCGAACCGGATTATGTCAGAGATCGCAAAGCTCGAGCTCGACGAGGACCGCGGCGAGTAGGCTCTTCTGAGCAATGCCGCATAGAATTTCCCGGGTATTGTTTTTCCCGGGAGTGAAGACCCTTCGAGTCCCGGAATCTCCCGGGGCCGGTTTCATTGAGAGCTGACTATGCTCTCGTCGACTGTTTCACGCTCACGTTCGTGAGCGCTGCCTGTAACGCAAGTCGTGACGCGGATGCCCGGGTTCGTTCGACGAATCAAAAGTAGATAACTTCGATTGTCATGCAGGGCTTGCAAGGCAGCACGGAACGCCCTGAAACAATTGCCTAGTCGAGGATGAGGGCGGGGCTGCCCGTTGTCGGTTTGGGCTTGGGTTTGTCCGGTTGTGGCTTCGGAGGAGGCGCAGGGGCACTGGGAGGATTGGACGCCGTAAACACCCTGATATGTGGAATTTCGGGAGGGTGGATCTCAAGAGAGACAACTTGTTCCCCGGATGCCTCCTGAGCGGCGAGTGCCGTTTTGAAAATATCGTAGGTGTAGCTTTGGAAGCGGGTTGCGTCCCATTCGTAGCGTTCCTTGGTAAGTTTATCGATGAAAGTCTTTTTCTCCTCCGGAGTGGTGATTTCCTTCGGTACTGCGGCAGCCACTGTCGTCGTGAATTCGGCATACTCTTTATTGAGCATTTGAACCATGTTGCCGCCGAGTGAGTTTGCCAGCTGAATGTACTCGGCATCGGGGAGGATATCAAGGTTGTAGCGGACCGTTTCTCTAATCGGCTTGCCTGACGGTGCCAGTTTGGTCCCATCCCAGACCGACCAACCGGCGGGAACGCGAAACTGCTCTGATTTGGCACGGGCCTGAAGGTAGGTTTCGAAACTGTCGGGGGCCACGTAGTAGTAAAAGAGCGTGCGTCGATTTGTTGCTGCCTGCTTACAAAGCTGCTCGAATTCGGAGTTGGCACCGAGAAACTGATCAGGTGTCCAGCCTCCATCCGCCTCTCTCGGTTCAAGATCCAGTTTGATGCGGTCTCCGTTTCCTTTGGTAATGAAGTACTTGAAATCTTTAGGGCCAAATTTTCCTTCGCCGAAAAAGTCAGTGATCTTTTTGAGATCAAAACGGAACTTGGCAACCGGCACGACCGCTTCGTCATCGGCGCCGACAATTTTCTGGAGGATGGAGGCCTCTTTTCCCATGACCCCTTCACGGTTGGCCACGGTGACTTTCATCGCTTCCCAGGATGCGAGAGCTTCTCTTTCGCGGCGGCTCAGTCTCACCTTTTCAGTGAGTGACTCAAGGCTTCCGTTGTCATTGCGAGAGGTGTCTTTGATTGTGTAGGTGTAGGATCCAATCGATTTGCCGGTGTAGGCGAGATCTTTGAAGTTCTGATCGATTACGTCACGAATTTTCAGGACGTGCTCGTAGGGATCACCCACGAAATAGAGCTTCCCGAATTTGCAGACGATATACATGGCGCGTGAGTCTTCGTCGGCCATTCTTGGATTCGGCATCGTGATCTCTTTCGCGATTTTAACTTCCGCTTCGGGGGTTTGAGCGAGGATCGCCGCCAGCTCCCGGTCTCTTTTGTCCGCTTCAAGCACAAGCTTGTCCTGTTCCTCTTTCTTCGCTTCCTCCTCTTTTACCTTGGCGTTCCACTCTTCAATGTCGGAGGTCTTTTCAGCGAGTTCTTGGTTGTCTTTCTCGAAATCTTCGAGGTCGGCAATGAGTTGTGCTGCTTCCTCTTCGGAGGGCAGGTTGTCTATGGTCGTCTGATGCGTGCGCTCGAGGTCCTTGAGGTTATCGAGCGTCTTTTTGCGACTGACTTTCATCGCTTCGAGCTCTTCCACACTGACTTCGGGGAGGTTCTCAACAATCTTCTTCACCTCCGCTGAAATCGTGAGACTCGAAACAATGAGAATCAAAAGGAGCACTCCGACGACATTGGTCATCGCATCCATGAGGGAGTCCATGCTCCTCTCTTCATCCTGTCTCGGTCTTCTCGCCATATTTTAAATAGTTGTGGAAAGTTTTTGTTTCAGGGCTCCATGAATTTTGCAAAGACGCTCAGGTCAACTTTGCCTTCGCTCGGAAGCGGCAGTTTTCCGGGGATCGCTTTGCGTTCTTTGCCCCGGTTGTAGGCCGAGACAACTCCGTTCACTTTTGCGTAAGCTCCTGCTGCGGCATCATTTCCCCGAACGAGGAAAATGAGGCTTTGAGAGGAATCACCGGCTACAAGGTCGAGAAGTTTGATGAATGCTTCGCTCTGATTGATCGAGGCGATTGGAATGGCTTCCGGCTCCTCGCTCAAGGACTTATGCAGGTAAATACCGGCACCGCTGATCTCAACGAAATGGGGCTTCGTGTTGGTACTGCTGCCGCTGGGACGGACGCGTAATGCGGCGGCTTCTGGAGGAAGCTTTCTTTTAGCTATTTCCTCCTCTTTGATCTTGATTGCTTCATCGAGAGCAATTTTGTCTTTCTCCAGCTTCTTGTTGGTTTGTGAGAGGACATTAAACTTTGCGATAAGTTCTTCACGACTCGCGTCGATTTCCTCCTGGTTATCGAACATCTCTTTGAGTTTCGCCAACTTGTCGCGTGCGGTGATGGTTTCCTTGTTCTGTTGAATGAGCTGCTCAATGAGCTGCTTCATTTTCTCCAGTTCTTTCTGCTCGTTCTCCTTCTCCTTTTTCACCATCATGAACTCCTGAGCGCGCTCCACTTCTTCGGGAGTTTGCCCTTCAGCCTTGTTCATCGCCATGAGATTGACGACGACGATGATGAGGGTGAGACAGCCAATAATACACACGAGGATACTCAGGAACGGGAAAAGGTTCACTGAGGCTCCTTCGTCTTTTTTTCTTTTGGCCATGCGGGGCGAATTCTCGGAATGTTGCTCTGGAGAAAGGGGGGATCACAAGCCGGCTTGTGACCTCGATTTGAATCCTATCGTCCAAAGAGTCCTTTTTTCTTCACTACGATTTGCTTACCGTTGAGATCTTTGAGGACTTCGTTGAGATTCTTAATTCCTTCAGAGAGTGATCCAATCTGGCTCTCGATAGCGCCAACGGACTGGACGCGCATTTTGTCGAGAGAGCCGAAGAATTCATCGTCGAGTTTGGATTCGTAGTCTTTGGCGCGCTTGTCCATTCCCGCGAGCTGTTTTTCAACGGCTTCGGCGATCTTGCCGTGCTGTTCAATCTGCTCAGAAAGGCTTGTGGACATTCCCTTCTGAACGCTTTCGAAGCGTCCCATGATGTCTTTCTGATTGTTCGCCATGGCATCCCCGATAGCCTTGAGCAACGAAGCGTCGGATCCAACGTTCGATGCTGCTCCTCCGTCGTTGAGGCGCTTGAGGAGGTTGTCGATGCAGTATTCATCAATATCAGTGACGAGGTCATCTTCCTGATTCTGCAGGGCGCTCGCAGGGAAACTAAGGATAATACTGAATACGAGAGCGAGGAGAGTGGTATCGAACGCGACACCCATGTCACCCAAAACCTGGGTGAGGGGCTCCTGGATCGCTGTCATATCGCCGCCGTCTCCAGCACCGAGAACAGCTCCGAAACCACCAATAGCACCACCAATACCGACAACGGTTCCGATGAAACCCATGATAGGGATTGCCCAGAGGAACACTTTCACCATCGAGTAGCTACCGCTGACCTTGGCGGCATCAACTTCCGACTGGGACGAGATCATTTCCGCCACTTCAGGGTTATTCTGACGGACGTAGAAGAATTCGAGTGCTTTCCGGATCCGGTTCACAATATACGTATTACGAAGGGGCTTCGGGAAGTTGATAATGTGGTCGTGAAAGTTCTTGAGATTATTCGGTGTGATTTCGAGATCAATGTCAGTGGGAAGTGCCTGAATGAGCATGGCACGCCGCTGTTTCTGAATATTGATTGCTTTGAGGACGAGAATCCCCAAACACCAGAACATCAGCAAACTGGTCGCATACTGAATTTTACCCCGCTTCGTGAAAAGGTCGGCAAGATAGTTGCCTTCGGGGAGGAGGTGCATGATGACATACCAGACCAGCGTTGCCATAACCCCAATGCCTCCGGCAATCCAGAGATTCACATGGGAGGGGTGCGGACCTACCGGCGCGGAATTCAGATCGAGCTCCGGAAGGTTGTTATAGTGCTCGTCCGCCATGTGCTCCCCTGCATCCCCGGCTTCATGGCCAAAGTCGTCCGGGATCTGAATTTTTGTGCTACATCCGGGGCATTTTACCATTTTACCGGCAAAATCCGGCTCCGCTTGGAGGGTGATGTTGCAAGAGGGGCATGCGAAATTCATAAATCAGGAAAAGTCGGAATAGGTGAATAGTATTGTCGAATGAACCTTGTCAGTTCGTTTCACGCTAACACGTGCACCGTATGATATGCCTGCTGGATGAAAGAATTCGAGGAAAAATTTTAGAAAACTTTTTCAGACGTATCGTATCAATTGGTGTTGGTTGGCGGAGCAATTGAGATGGGCAATTTAATCCAGAGGGGGAAACTAGTTATCTGCGCCGTCATTCTGGCGGGGGGGACCTCCAGTTGTGCCCTCAGGGTTAAGGTTCAGGAGAACTGGAGTGCTGCGCCCAAAGGGCCTGTTTCGCTCAGTGCCGCGACGGCGACCTGGCAGCAAATTCGCTCCGGCGAGATTCTCAACGGAGACTCGGTAGAGAAATACAACGAAGCGGTCAGAGGGACTGTCGTCGAATTGACTGAGAACTGGGCAGCTCCGAACGGCTCTCTCGCCATGGTTCAAACCGATCAGGGGAATGTTCGAATTCAGGTTGAACCGATAAACGTTCCCGCGATCGATTTGATTGATCAGCTCATTCCGGCCGATTTTATCCGGGTGAAGAGGGGCTTTCGTGAAAACACGATAGTAGAGGGAATTGGAACGTCCCTTCTGGTGCGACAGAGACAGTCCGAATTTGATCCCATGGTTCCCGAAACAGGATTGTGGTATCCGGTGACCGGAATTTTGAATCTCGATAATCCGGCGAATCCTGTGCTGGAATTGCGGGATCCCACCAGGGGTGGTGACCTGCTGACGGGTGGCCGTAGCTTTCCATTGTCAGCGAACTACACAGCGGCTTTTGCCAGGGACTTTCAGGACCGGCAGTTTCAATTTCTCGATTTGCCGGCTTTGTTCCAGTTTGAGAAATACGCTGACCGAATGGGGCTGTACCGGATCTCACCTTTTGATCCATCGAAACAGGTTTGCGTGCTGGTTCATGGAATTTATTCCAGCCCCACGACGTGGGATATCACCCTGAACCGGATATACGAGCACGAGGATTTGCGGGAGCGTTACGAATTCTGGACCTTCGGATATCCAACGGGGGCGCCTATTCCGTTTCTTGCTTCAAAGTTTCGCGAGTCATTGCATGAGATGACTGCGTTCCGTGCCGGGGCTGGCGCATCGCCCCGTGATATGGTGATTGTGGGGCACAGCATGGGAGGTCTTCTCTCCAAGTCTGTTACGCAGCATGGCGGGGATGAGGAGTGGAACAAGGTTTTCAACGTTCCGATTGAGCAACTCAACGTCGATGAAGCCGATCGGAAAATTTTGCGACGGTTGTTTTACTACGAGCCGGTGCCCAATATCAGTCGTGTCATCTTTTGTGCGACTCCGCATCGAGGCAGTAAGGTAGCGGCATATCCGGGGGCGGGTCTGGTCGGCAGCTTGATTCAGGTGCCTTCTCAACTTGCCCGACTCACCACCGATATTGTCGAGCAGAGTCGTTACGCGCTGACTCCGCTGGGACTGGAGATCGCCGAAGACAGGACGACTTCGCTTGAACAATTGAGTTCGAAATCGAGGCTTACCGGCGATCTCTATCTGAAGCCGTTGAATCCCGCTATTCACTATCATTCGGTGATTGCCAGCAACCGGGGGGAACGGGTTTCGCCGATTGACAGCAGTGACGGACTCGTATCCTACCGGAGTTCGCATATCGAGGGGGTCGATTCTGAAGTGGTCGTCTGTCGCAGTCCTCACGGGGTTCACAGGGACGAAGATGGGATTGCCGAAATTGTAAGGCTCCTGAAATTGCCCTGAACCGTGGGTCAGATGTGGGCGGTGGCGTTGCGTGAGAATCCGCAATTGTGGAGTTTTTATTTTGAAGACTCCTGTCTATGATCCGGGATGCATGTTTCAAAGTTTTCCGCATTTCTGGCAGTGGTTGCTGCCGTGTTTTTGATTTTCATAACCGGTTGCGGTGAGAAAAAGAAACTTTCCGTTTTGATCATTGATGGTCAGAACAATCACGCATGGCAGGAAACAACTCCGGTTCTCACGCAAATTCTGGAAGAGTCGGGAGTGTTTGAGGTGACCGTGTCCACCTCCCCGCCGGCTGCGCCGAAAGCGCCTCGACCTCCCAAAGAGAAAACGGACGAAGCGAAAGCAGCCTATGCGGAGTCGATGAAAAAGTGGGAGGCTGACGCCGCTAAAACCAAAGCGGAATCAGCTCCTTTGTGGGAGGCGTGGCGCCCCGATTTTTCAGCTTATGACGTCGTTGTTTCCAACTACAATGGCGAACTTTGGCCGGAAGCGGTTCAAAAGTCCTTTGAAAGTTATGTCGGTGGTGGCGGTGGCTTTGTCGCTGTGCATGCCGCCAATAATTCCTTTCCCGAATGGCCGGCCTACAATGAAATGATCGGAGTGGGCGGTTGGGGCGGTCGAAGCGAACTCTCAGGCCCATACCTGAGGTTGAGGGAGGGAAGCTGGGTGAATGATCCTGTTGCCGGCAAAGGGGGATCACATGGTTCCCGCCATGAGTTTGTGGTCGAAACCCAGGACGCGGACCATCCTGTTCTAAAAGGGCTGCCCCGCAAATGGCTACACGCGGAAGACGAACTCTATGACAGGCTGCGTGGCCCTGCGAAAAATGTGACCGTTCTCGCGGCCGCGAAGGCCAGCGAGGAGACGGGTGGATCCGGAGAGGTCGAGCCGCTCCTGATGGCGATCGATTATGGGGCCGGCAGAGTTTTTCATACCACGCTCGGGCACAATACCGTTGCAATGGCCTGTCTCGGATTTCAGGAAACGCTGAAGCGCGGTGTTGAATGGGCGGCCACGGGGGAAGTAACCCTGCCCATTGGCGCGGCAAAGGCGCTCAATGAGAATGAAGTTAGCGTTGTCGATGTAACTCCGCTTAAGGCGCCTCCTGCTTCCGAATAGGTGCTGACAGATTTCGGCAGTCGAATCAGGCGGGGAAGGTCTCCGGAGCGCAATCCGGAGTGTCCTCCTGATTCGCTTCCCGTTCTCTTCGTTGTTTCACGACTTCACCGGCGGCGCGTCGCCCGGCCTCACTGCCTTCGCTGAACCCTCTGTTGATATTCTCCGGGGTGATTTCCTTGAGCAGCTCTCCGCCAAATGCAGTCGCATACGCGATGGCATACGCGATATCGTGGACACCACGGGTGATATCATCTTTGGCTTTTGGCACCGCTTTCTCGAAGGCCTTGCGGGCGTCTTCAGAACCGGTTTTGAATGCGTCTTTGACGGCTTTTGAAATGTCGTCAAATGGCTCAGTTCTTTCTGAGCCGGGTTCGCTTGATTCGTGCGCGGTGGCGTTTTCGTTTTCGGGAGTGTTGGGGTCGTCGGTCATGATAGGTGTTTTGATTACGACGACATCATCTCTGAAAAGCTTCCAAAGCTCGATTATAAATGCTGATTTCGTTTGTAATGAACGAAAGAGCTCCGGCTTGCGGGAGGTTAAAGCTGGCGCCCTTCCGGCGGAGATTCCGGGGTCTCCTTTGCCTTGCCCTTCGCTTTCGGGGCCACTGGCGCAGATTCCTCCGGAGCAGTGCTCTTTTCAATAGGTGCGGGAGATTCGGAGCCAGATGCAGGGGCTGCAGGGGCTGCCGATGAAGCGCCGAATGACGCTCTCACGGTCTCTTTTACCTTATTCCATCCGGGTTCCATTGATTTGAAGAGCCCGAATTGTGAAGCCAGCCAAATGATCGCAGCAATGACGAGCAGTTTCCAGATTCCCGATTTTTGTCTTCGTTGAACCGTTTCGAGCCGGGTGTTGATTTCGTCGAGTTTCTGAGAGTGTTCATCGAGTTTGTCGTTCACTCTTGAAACGGTAATTTCAGGTTCGAAGGGGAGGGCTACCTCCGGCTCCTCGACGACTTTCGGTCGCTTCGCCTCGAGCAACTCTTCGTAGGATTGAATGACAATGGGTTCGAGCCTCTCAAACTCGATGGGTTTGGTGATGAAGTGATTGGTGAGAATTTGAGAAGTTCCCATGGATCGGAATTCAGCCTCCAGATCTGCGGAACGGCTTCCGGTAATCATCATGACGCTGAGGGGGCGGGTTGCGATCGCTGTCAGTTCGTGCAGCACCTCTATGCCCGTCATCTCAGGCATGTGTTGATCGAGCGTCACCATCTCGATGGAGGGTTCAGCTTCAATAAAGTCGATCGCCTCCGCTCCGCTTCGGGCCGTGAAAACGTTCTCGAACCCGACGTATTCCCGGAGAAATGTTTTAAGCCCGAGCTGAAAGGCGGGATCTTCATCGACCACCAGGATTCCGGTCAGACCAGGGGTGGGCGGGGCATCGAGGGGATTGTTTTCTTCGGAGAGTTCAAGGCTCATGGGATTTTTTATAAGTTGAAGGGATCCTTGATACTTGGTTTAGAGGATCAAATTGTAAAGAATTCAATCGCGTAAATGAAGGGCCGCTTCAGGAGGCTTTGTGCCTTGCGATTGCGGTGGAGATGCGTTTCCTTCCCGGATGCGATTGAAGCATAATATTGATTTAGGCTACTGTACCAACATCCACCGCGGGGAAACCTGGGAGGAAACTTTTAGCGGTCTCAGTCGCTACACCGATGAAGTCAGGAGGCAGGTCGCCGGTGATCAACCCTACGGGATTGGCCTGCGGCTCGGGGCGGATGCCGCTTCAGAGTTGGCTGCATCGGGCGATGAGAGGGGGCGTTTCCGGAAGTGGCTTGAGGATACAAATTCCTATGTTTTTACGGTGAACGGGTTTCCTTACGGAACCTTTCATGGCAGCCGGGTCAAAGAGCAGGTCTATGCGCCAGACTGGACCTCGGAAGCACGCCTGACCTATACGAATCAGCTTTTTGATCTCATCACAGAGTTCGCTCCTGCAGACAGTTCTGTGAGCGTGAGTACTTTGCCCGGCTCATTCAAGGAGTTCATCAAGCCTGAATCGGCGAAGGAACAGAAGAGTGCGATTTTTAAGCATCTGAGATCATGCAGCGATCACATTGAAAGATTGCGTGATAAAACCGGTCGGGATATCCATTTGGGATTGGAGCCCGAGCCACTTGGGCTTTTCGAAACAAGCGGGGAGTCAGTGGCGTTTTTTGAGGAGTTGCTCTCAGGTTCCGGTTCAGCGGAGCAGGAGCGGATATTAAGAAACCTTGGAATCAATTACGACACCTGCCACCTCGCGATTGAGTATGAAGAGCCCGGGGCTGCAATTGCAAACCTTCGCAATGCGGGGATTCGAATCAGTAAAATTCACTTGAGTTCAGCGCTCCGGCTGGTTCCGACGAGAGAAGCTGTCGAAGAGTTGGCTGCGTTTCAGGATGATGTCTACCTGCACCAGGTGGTCGTAGGTAAGGGCGGGAGAGTCGTCCATCGCATCAAGGATCTTCCGGAAGCGCTTCAGTGGTATGAAGAGAATGCTGCGGATGCGGGAGATGAATGGCGAGTCCATTTTCATATCCCGATTCACGCGCAACCCGGTGGACACTTTCAAGACACCCGTTCACACATTGACGGGATTCTGAAACTGCTGGGAGAAGATCCCGGGTGGTGTCACCATTTCGAAATGGAGACCTACACCTGGGAGGTCATGCCGCAAGAGCTGCGTTCCGACGATGTCGTCGCACAGCTCGTTAACGAGTATGAGTGGTGCCTCGGCGCGTTCCGGAAAAACGGGTTGGCCTGATTACCAGGCTTTTTCAGGAGGGTCTGCATCTTCATCCCTTGGCGGGAATCCGAAGGCACTCGTTGAAGGATTGACCGGTTGCGGAGTCTCGCGGGAAAAATCAGTGTTCGGCGAGGCTGGTGAGAATGAACTGCCATCGCGGTTTCCCGCCGCCGTGTTCGATTCGTCACCCGGAGGCAACTGAGCTCGACTGCCGGGGACAGCTGCGGCAAAATCTTCGCTGAAAGACAGAGGCGTTTCTCCGGAAATCGACGGTTGAGATGGCCGCTGTTGCTGCTGATAGGTCTGATTTGACTCGATCTCGTGCTGGATGAGATGAAGAAGTTCTTTCAGTTGAACCGGTTTTGCAACGACGGTGCTGGTAATACCACCGGTTGAAGCCAGGCCCTGGGCCTCCCGGGCAATAGCGGTGAGGAGAACTACCGGAATATAGCGCAAAGAAAGATCAGCGCGGAGGTCTGCGAGTACCCTTCCGCCGTCCCGTTCAGGCATCATGATGTCGAGTAGAATCAAATCAGGCATGTGATGGCGAACGGAATTCAGAGCGAGCAGTGGATTGTTTTCCACTACCGGCTGAAAACCGAACTTTGAAAGCGTTTTCGCCAGCAGTGCTGTGAGCGCTTCATTGTCATCGATGATATGGATTTTACTTTGCATGAAAAGTAGACATCCTAATATGTCTTATTATTATGGAAAATACAAATAATAATATTGAGTAATTTTTCCGGCACAAAAAAAAGCCGACTCACTTTCGTGAATCGGCTTTCTAAATTCGAGAGTGGAAGTTGAACTACTTCGCTACTTTCATGACTCCGTTCATGATCGCCCAGTGACCGGGGTAAGTGCAAATGTAGGGGTAGTCGCCTTCTTCTTCAGGAGCGGTAAACTCCAGAACGTCCTCTTCACCGGCCTGAACGAGTTTTGTGTGGAAAAGAATATCTTCGGATTCCGGAATCGCCTGTTTCGTTGTCATGAACTCAGGGTCGGACATTGCCCCGTTGGCGGCCATTCCAACGACGTCCTTCTTTCCAGGTTTCACGATGAGGAGATTGTGAGGCTGACGGGTCACACTGTCGCCGGGATTCACCAGCGTAATTTTTACGGTTTGGCCCGGCTTAACCGTGAATTCCTTGATGTCGTAGGCGAATTGAATTTTGTCAGCGGTGATTTTCACTTCGGCTGCGTCTTCGGCCTGGATCTCTGAAGTGCAAATGAACGTGCTAACAGCGGCAATGGTAAGAAGGATTTTTCTCATGATTTTGGAGTTTGATTTCTTCGCAAGGGTCAATTGTAGACGATTCAACCCGTACCTTATTATACGAATCGTGCAATCCTGATGAACGAAATAATTGATTCCTTTAAAAAATTTAAAAAATTAAGTTGGAAAAAGCTTAAAAAACAGTAAATTTATGGAAATTTGACTATTTCTTACAATTCTTAACTTCGACGTATTGATAATGAACAAGGTTCTTATAGTGGCAGGTGAGCGACAAACCGGCGAACGATTCCAGCAGGCGATGGGCCGGGAAGGGTTCCAGACAGCGGTTGTATGGAATCCCCTTCAGATGGTCGAATTCTGTCGGCAGCACTCTCCTGATTTCATGGTCGTCGATCTTGACCTGTCGGAAATGGGACTTTGGAGCTCGATTCAGGCGGTTCGAGGCATTGGAACTTTGGCCAATGTGCCGATTTTCGGGTTGGTATCAGCTTCAAGTCAATCTGCGATTGAGAAGGCCAAATCCATTGAGATGGCTGGACTCTTCCCTACTCATGAAGGAACGAGAAAGGTGATCGAAGCGATTAATTCGAGAATTGAGCGTGAGAGTTTTCCCACCCAGTCAACTGAGTTGATCGTCGGTCGGGATCCTTCCCTGAATCGACTGCGTGAAATCGCCCGTGATGTGATTTCAGTAACCGTGTCGCTTAAGCAGCGAGTGGCTGAATACGGTGAAGATGGGCCGGAGCTTTTCGGCTACATCGAGAATTCAGGCATTGAGATTCAGAAAAAACTCAACGGGCTGGAGGACTTCTCTCTTCATGATAAGGAACTCCGTCATGATTTTCGCAACATGATCGGATCGGTTACCGGTTTTTCTGAGCTCATCCTCATGGAGGAGGGCCTTTCTTCCGAATCTACCTCCGGGCTGACCCGGTTGCGCCAGTGGTCGACGGAGTTCGTCGAGATTCTCGATCTTCAGAAGGCAGAGGCCGGCGTTTAACGATTCGGCGGAATCCTCGAGGGCGATGGAGATGCTCCGGCAATCTAATTCGCTTGCAGGACCTTGTGGCGAACTTAATCTCTCATAGCGTCGTGATGCACGTCAGCTGCGCGCATGTCTGCCGGGGCTGCGCAAGTTATCAAGCGAGCTATGAAAATCGGGATTACAGGTGCAAGGGGATTTTTGGGAACAGCTGTAGCAGCTGAAGCCGCAAATCGAGGATGGGAAGTGGTCGCTTTTTCCAGAAATGCCGACAAGCCGATTGAGGGCGTTGTTGAAGTGAGGTCGCTGGCTGATACGGAAGCGATCGATGTGAGTGAACTCGATGCGATTATCCACCTCGCGGGAGAGCCCATTGTCGGGTTTTGGAATCGTGAGAAAAAGCGTCAAATTCTCGAGAGCAGAACCGATTTGACCTCGGATTTGGTTGATTCGATCGCACGTGTCTCCCGCAGTCGACGTCCCGAGGGATTGATTTCAGTTTCGGCGATTGGTTATTACGGGAATCGCGGGGATGAATGGCTTGATGAAGAGGCCGATGTCGGCTTCGGCTTTTTACCTCTCGTCTGCCGGGAATGGGAGGCGGCGTCGCAATCGGCTGGCAAATTAGGGGTGCGTCTTGTGAATCCGCGCATGGGACTGGTTCTCGGGAAAGGCGGATTTCTGAAACGGGTCCGTCCTGTTTTTAAATTGGGATTGGGCGGGAAACTGGGGAGTGGCAACCAATGGATGTCCTGGATTCATGTGACCGACGCTGCGAGAATTCTCCTGGAATGTGCAGAAAATCAGGGAATTCGCGGCCGGGTAAATTGTGTTTCCCCCAATCCCGTTCGAAATCGTGAGTTTACGTCGATTTATGCGGGTGTTTTAGGGCGGATCGCGCTGCTGCCGGTTCCCGCTTTTGTTCTCAAGAGGCTCCCCGGGGGAATGGGGCAGCTCTTTCTGGACAGCCAGCGAGTCGTCCCCGCTGTCATGAAAGCTTTCGGTTTCGAATGGCGTTTTGAAGAGCTTCGGGAAGCTCTCCGCGAAGTCGAAGGGGGAAAGGTATCAAAAGGGGATTCAGAAAACGGCAGGAGCGCTTCTGAATCAGCGCTTTCGCCTGATGCGGAAGACGGAAAATAGTGGTATTGTTTCTTTTTTGAATGGCTTCCCCGCAAACGACAATTGCGGTCGTATACGATTACGACCAAACGCTCAGTCCGACTTATATGCAGGACGATGTGCTGTTTCCCAGGTTCGGGATCAATCCGGCAGAATTCTGGAAGCGTTGTAAAAATCTCGTCGAAAACGAAGGCTACGAGAGCGAATTGGCTTATCTGAAAGCGATTCTCGATTATCTGGAGATGGATGGCCCCAGTAACGCGGAACTCAAAGAGTTGGGGAAAGGCCTTACCTTTTTTCCGGGGCTGCCGGAAATGTTTACGGAGATCGACTCGATACTCACCGATGAGCATCGTGCTATCGGGGTGACACTCGAGCACTATATCGTTTCGAGTGGGTTGAAGGCTCTCATCGACGGGAGTGATTTGAACCCTCATCTCAAGCAGGTGTTCGGGTGCGAGTTTGCGGAGGACAGCTCGGGCAGGATTGCCTTTCCGAGACGTGTCATTTCGCATACTGCCAAAACACAGTATCTGTTCCGGATTAACAAAGGAATGCTGGATCCCAATGACGATGTGAATGATCACGTCGAAGACGAATTGAGACCGATTCCGTTTCCTAATATGATCTATCTCGGGGACGGGCCTACCGATGTGCCCTGTTTTACGGTGATGAAACGTTTTGGAGGTCATAGCATTGCTGTTTACAATCCGGATGACACGACGCGGAGCAGTTTTCGCAAAGCCTTTCAGTTGTCGGGATCAGCGGGGCGAATCAAGTATATCGCGCCGGCTGACTACCGGGCCGGAAGCCATTTGCGTCTCGTCCTCGAGGAGATGATTCTGGGAATCGCGACCCGGATCGTGGCTAATCGAAAGCAGGAATTGCTCGATGGAACGACTTCAGCGCCAACGCATTAAGCGCTGATTTGTCCTCAGAATTCGGAGAGCAATCCCCGAAGTTCGCGGGCTGACCATTGACCCGGCGCGTTGGGCTGTTGGAGGTAGCCGTAGTTGAGGCATGACCCCGCCTTTGCGAGGACAAGGCGTGAAACCTTTCCAAGAGGTCCCATTCCCATCGCTGATACGAGCCGCCCTTCATTGCGATGACTTTCCACGAGTTCGACGAGACCGAAAAGATCCTTCATCTTGTCGAGATAGACAGCGACCTTGGCGATATCGGCACCGAGTTCGAATGCCCTGTCCATTTGCCCGGCTACAGCTGAAGTCCCGGGGAAGGCATTGAAATCGTGGAAGGAGGCGACCAGTGGAATGTTTCTCTCACCAACCTTTGCGGTGAAGTCAGAAAACTCGGGAAGAGAAAGTGACCCTATTTCTGTGTCCACCAATTCGAGCAAAGGCAGGATTTTATGGTAGAGCGCGATTCGATCAGGAGGTGCAATTGAATTGGCTCCTCCTTCTTCGGGGCTTCTTACCGTTCCAAGAATCGGTGTCTGGAGTGTTTTTACGAGATCCGTTGCAGCCGTTTTGAACGTGAAAAGATTGTCGAATCTGAACTCAAGAATGTCGTAGTCGACAACTATCTCGATGTCGCTCAGTTGAGTGAGATCGCCTTCCGTCGTCACCGTGGCTACGGTTTTGGGAGAATTTGAGAGTAATTCTTTCACGTTGTTCAATGAAACGATGAATTGTCTCTGAAATCAACCTCTGAGTGTTCCTCCCTCTCTGGAATCAGGTAAACAACTGTGGGGGAAGCACGGCTACGGCTGATTGCGTTACCGTCAGGGCAGTTCTTTCTCAAGACGGGCAATATAGTTGCTCGCGTTCTCCCGGTTGTAACCGTTGACTTGACCGGTTTTCTGTCCGGTTGAATCCAGGATCACCGCGACAGGAGAGCGCGTCCCGACTCTGAATTTTCGGGCCATTTCGCGACCTTCAGCGGAGCTGAGTCCGTTCAGCGTCCCGGTTCCTTTCTCCCGGTCCGGATTGTTGTAGTACATACAAAGAACAACATTCCTGTTTGCCCACTCTCGAAAATCGGAATTCATAAACACGTTCGCATCGATCTCCGTGCTCTCTTCACCTGCAGATGATTTGAATAGCAGCAGGATCGGCAATTGAGTTTGCCCGGCTTCCTGAATGGCGTTGTGAAGTTGGCGATGCCAGGTTGCGTGGCGTCCGGCGAGTCTCCGGTTTTTCAGAAATCGATCGATTTCTGAAGAGTCCAGAGCAGGCAGTTTTCTAAACAATTCCTGATCAGCTTTTGATAGAGTGCCAATATCAATTATGTGCCTGGATTTGTTCACTTTGTGTTGAACTGAAATATAACCGTTGGAATTGCCGGTCACAATTCCTTCGAAGCTCTTCCCCGCCTGATTGGTTATCATGCGATGCAGGGGGTATGTGATGGAGGCCGACTCCTCGCCGGGTAGAAGCCAGATGAGGGGCTTCTCAAGCAGTGATAAATCGCTGAATTCTATCTCCCGCAGCTCCCTCGTTTCCTTGTTACGAACCCTTAGATGTCTTTCCGTTTTGCCGATAATAGTGACCTCTTCGGTTTCACCCGATGCGAATCTTATTTTCCTGTCGAGGGGGAGTTCACGAGGTGTGTATTTCCAAAATAACAGGACTGAACTCAGTGTCAGTATCAGGAATACAAAGATGAATGATTTCATGGGCCGCGGGATCAGAGTATAGAATCCGCGCCGCTTTACAAGTAAACCGTCAAATACGGTTCCTGAACAACTTCACTATGAGCTTCCAGTATGCGGAGCTGTGCTTTTTGAGTAATGGTAGGCCGGTAAAACTGAGGGGCAACCCGACCTGTAAATTTCGTTCAGGAAACCTTTTCACAAATCCGGCGCCAGAGCGGGTCGAGGTAGCGGAGGCCCCGCTGGACTGCTTCGGGGTAGGCGGGAGTGCCTGCTGTTTCACGAATCGTCATTTCCGCAGCATAAATCATCGCGAGCTCCCGGTCTTTCATTTCAATGACATCCATCCGCCCTTTAATGACGGTGGGGCTGAATCCGAAAGTCGAGAAGAGCCCTGAATCGAAGCGGTCGGAAGGGTGGGAGAAAGCGACGATTTTCTGAGAGTCGTTCGACGAAAGCGATTGCTGCAGAAGATTGTTCCAGAAGTATACATTTCGAGGTGATTCAAACCCGAGAAGTATAGACTGATTGTGTACTGACCAGCGCAGGCAGGTGGACCGGCTGCTGGGGAATCGTTCTTCGTGCTGCCCCAGCGCGGGATGGTGCATTCCCATTTCCTGCAGGAAAAGTCCAAGGCGTTCGAGGTCGAGTCGAAGTGCGTCACCGCGTAGAAGGTCCGTCTCGCGCCGTTTGATTGTGGCTTCGATAGAGTTGTCGAGAGGCGCTTGAGCAGCGGGGGCGCTTGAGTGTCCGTTCGTCGGTGTCCTGCTTTCGGGAGCGGTGAAGGGATTTTCTTTTACCGGCTCTCTGAATGGCGGCTCAGTATGAGCTGGAACACGGGAGCTCTCCTGCGGTACGGGCGTGAAGCCCGGCATTTTTGGCGGTTGGCCCGGATCTGAAGGAGTCTTGTGGATTTCACTTACGACCGCTTTGCCGGATCCCCTGATGTCGTTGATGATTGAATCAATGCCGGCGAGGTCTGACTCGTTGCCGGATCCATTCGAGGCAAAGAAAGGATTGGGAGCGTTCGGTTCACGGGGGATCGATTCCCCGTTAGTGGTTTGGGGCTGCTGAGTGGCCGGCGGCATTGGGGCCGGCGTCGGCGGAATCTTGCGGTCGGCGAGGGTGTCTTCCTGCAGTGATTTGAAGAAATCAAGTTTGTCGGTGAACTGGGAGAGGTCTTCCTCCTCTTCATCGGGAGAGGGGGCATTCTCGACCGGCGCGGAGAAAAAAGATTCGGGCTGCGATTTCCAGAGGTCGTTGGCCTGGCGAAGGACAGACCTGGGATAGAGTTTGGTTTCTGCATCGACCCAAAGATGCTCAGTTCGCAGCGAATCAATGAATTTTTCAGCACTCCCACCGGTTATCGATGCGCGGGCAAGGCGCGCCTTGACCAGCTCCGCGGCAGCTTCGGGAGAGATGTTGCGCAACCGGGTGGTCTCTCCGGTGATTCGGTCGAGCCATGCCGTGGGGAGTTGTTCTTTGAATGATGACTTCCAGACATCCTCATTGACGCAGAGCAGCGTGAGTGACCGCCCTACATTTTCACGTATACCGGTGATGATTTCCGCTATATCCATTCCGGCACTGTCAGAGCCGAAGAATCCGTCGAGTGCGTCTGCGATCAGCAGGACCGGGCGATAGGAAACACAAATGCGAAGCAGTTGAAGGAGCCTTTCGCGTGCCTCGCCGTTCGAGAGTCCGCGAAGGGCATCAAAAGCGGAGGAGTCTCCTTTCGTATAATCCAGAATGACCCGAAGCCAGAAACTCAGTTCCCGCTCCTTAATGCCAAGTTGCTGAAGAAACGCCGGGCTCGCGTTCCCCGCGAGGTCGGAGGAACGCTTTTCGGTCCAGCTCAGAATCCGTGAACCCGAATCGTTGCCAAATAGATGGAGGAAATCGGAACGCAAAGCATCGGCGCTTTCGGGACACTCTTTGGGCTTGATCGCCCCGTTGCTCAGTTGGTCAATAATGAGGCGGGAGAGGAAAAAGCGGGAAATTTCCTCCAGGGTTCTGATGGGTCGATGAATGTCCCTGGTCTGAGTCGAGAGTTGCCGGACAATAGAGGAAAGTGCAATCGGCCAGGAAACCGGTCTCGAGCGGTCGAAAGGCAGTTTTAGAAAATTGGAAATCGTGCCCGCGTTTTCTTTCAGTCTCGCGACGAGATGCGTCTTGCCGTAACCGGCTCGTGGAGAGGTGATTAGAAATGTTCGGCCACTTCCTTCAAGAATTTGATTTCCATTCTGTTGAATTACCATACTTTCGAGAGTCGAAAGTATTTGGGAAAAGGCGTGCTGATGAACGCAGCCAACTCCGGGAAGATTCGAAGGGTGATCGATAAAGACGTCATCGACGAACGGATTGGAGGAATTTCGATCCATAAAGCTTGGGCTCGTGTAGTCGCGCATGTGTTTCGGAGGAACGTGAGTTTGTGAAATTATCAGATCTAACTATCAAATAAGCAAGTTTTTTATATTTTTGATAAATTAAGTAATTTAAGCTGAAATTCACCTTTGCTGTACCTCTCTAACGTGATTCTTCACCGGCGGGGGATGCTTTTGGGATTGCAATGGGGCCCAGTTTCCTGACAGATTGCGCCACTATGACTGACGCTGAAACTGAGAAATCCAATAAAAAGCTGTTCTGGGCCTGTTTCGTTGCCCTCGTGGCCACTTCTTTCGTATTTGGCCTCAGGGCGAATATCATTGGGGATTGGCAGAAAGATTTCGGCCTTACCGAAGCGGACAAGGGAACTATTCTGGGCGTTGGACTGTGGCCTTTCGCCATCAGCATCGTTGTCTTCAGTCTCATTATCGATTACATCGGCTACAAGACGGCCGCGATCTGCGCGATGGTTTGTCATGTCGCTTCCCTTTGTTTCACTTTGATGGCGAGCGGGCCTACCGCTCTCTACTGGAGTGTCTTTTTGATCGCGATCGCGAATGGTATTGTCGAATCCTTCATCAATCCTGTGGTCGCAACGGCCTTCAAAAAGGAGAAGTCGAAGTGGTTGAACATTCTCCATGCCGGTTGGCCGGCGGGGCTCGCGCTGGGGGCATTGACGTCCATTGTTCTGGGGAATGCTGACTGGCATGTGAAGTATGCGATGTGTTTCATTCCCGTGGTCATTTACGCAGTGATGATTTTTCCCTGCAAGTTTCCGGTTAACGAGCGGGTTGAGGCTAAGGTTTCCTACCGTGAAATGCTGGCTCAAGTGGGCTTGATCGGGTTCTTTATTTTGTCTTTCCTTTTGATATTCGGGATCGTCCAGATCATCACGAGTCTGCAGCCAGACTTCACCCTTTCGTTCGGTGTCATCGCGGGCATTGCCGGTGTCATCGCTGTCGCAGCAGGCATTGCAACGCGGAGCCTGGGGCACTGGATGTTTATTTTGATCCTGCTGACGATGGGGCCGCTGGCGACGACCGAGCTGGGAACGGACAGCTGGATGCCGGATCTTCTCGGAGCTGATTTCACGCCTCAGCAGGCTGGATGGATTTTCATCTACATCTCTGTGATCATGACCGTGCTTCGATTCTGTGCGGGGCCGATTGTTCATCGCTTCTCGCCGATCGGGTTGCTCGTTATTTCAGCGATCATTGCGATTTGCGGGCTGCTCTTCCTTTCGAAGGCCGCAGCCGTGATGGTCATCGTTGCCGCTACGGTCTATGCGATTGGAAAAACTTTCCTCTGGTCGACGACTTTGGGACTGGTTGCCGAACAGTTTCCCAAGGGAGGGGCGCTCACTTTAAACGGCGTTTCTGCTGTCGGTGTCCTCGGGATGGGTATTTTGGGGGCTCCGATTATGGGGGGGCTGCAGGACAAGGGGATCGATGCCGATCTCAAAGCGAAGCACCCTGCGATTCACGAGCAGATCGTAAGTGCGCCCCGCAAGCTCCCTTTCATTGGCGAGACTCCAGGGTTCGACGAGGACAAAGTAAAATCGCTTTCCGCTGAGGATCAGGCGGCAGTGACGGAAGTTCGTTATCCGCATAAAAAGGCAGCCTTTCGAACCGTCGCTATTTTACCCACGATGATGCTGGTGGTTTACCTCATTCTTTTCTTCTACTTCAGGGCGAGGGGAGGGTATCGAGCCGTCACGTTGGAGGATGGAAGCAGTGCGAGCGGGCATTGATCCCGTTACAGGCAGTGCTGCATTCCCACCGTTTTGCGGTGGATTTCAGGCTTGTGAATCAAAGAAGGTCTGGTATAAAACGCCTTGCCCGGTGATTCCGGTGACAATTATTGATAAGAAAAACCCATTGATAGACAAATTTTATGAACATTAAACAAGACGGAATTACGCCGAATGCAGGGCGTCTGCTCTGGGCCGGATTTATGGCCATTCTTGCAGCCGGAGTCGGTTTCGGAGTGCGCGGTGGTATTCTCGCAAACTGGGGTGCTGAGTTCGGATTCACCGGCGCTCAACTCGGTGAAATCGGAGGAGCGGGATTCACCGGTTTCTGTTTCGGTATTATTATTGGCGGCGTTGTCGTTGATAAGCTGGGTTACGGAAAGCTGGTTATTGCAGCCTTTTTGTTCCACGTTCTTTCGGCTTTCGTAACGCTGGCCGCGACGGGAGGTCAGGAGCAGGCATTGGCGTATAAATTTCTCTATTGGGGCACCTTCCTCTTCGCGATTGCGAACGGAACCCTTGAGGCTGTTGCCAATCCACTCGTTTCGACTCTCTTTCCAAAAAGCAGAACTCATTATCTGAACATTCTTCACGCAAGTTGGCCTGCAGGTTTGGTTATCGGTGGTGTCATCGGGTGGACGCTTGGAAGTGGCGAGAATGCCGTCAGCTGGAAGATTCAGTTGGCTCTCTTCCTCGTTCCAACTCTCATCTACGGTGCCATGTTCTTCGGACAGAAGTATCCGAAATCAGAGGCTTCTGAGAAAGGTCTCAGTATTGGTGAGATGTTCAAAGAGGTTGGTATCCTCGGTGGACTTGTTGTCTGCTTTCTTCTCTCCCTTTTCTTCAGCAGCGCCCTCGGACTTTCGCCGACGATCAGTTATGCGATTGCCTTCGTGCTCCTCGCTGTGATTGCTTATATCACGAAGTTTTCAATGGGATCGTGGCTCCTCTTTGTTCTCTACGTCACCCACGCACTTGTCGGGGCGGTTGAGCTTGGAACGGATGGCTGGATTCAGAACATCACCGGTAATATTCTCAGTGAGAAAGAGGGTAAGATTCTCTTTGTATTCACTTCTGCGATCATGTTCGGACTGCGTTTCTGTGCCGACTTTATCGAGAAGAAGCTGAAGCTTTCCCCAATCGGCATTCTCCTCGTATGTTCATTGTTTGCTGTGGCCGGACTTTTCCTTGCCAGTAACATTACTTCGTTTGCCGTTGCGATGCTGGCACTTGCCGTCTACGCGCTCGGGAAGACTTTCTTCTGGCCTACAATGCTTGCTGTCATCGGTGACCGCTTTCCGAAATCGGGAGCTGTCGCTATGAGTATCATGGGAGGTGTCGGCATGTTGTCCGCAGGTCTTATCGGATCAGCCGGTCTGGGATTTGCGAAAGACAAGTTCGCCTCTGCTGATCTTGCCGCTGCTGATCCTGCTGTTTATGCAGAATACAAGGCCGTCGATGAAGCCGGTGCTGAGGCGAAGAGCAAGTTCCTCTTCTTCGAGGGAGGCGCTCTCGACGGTAAGAAGCTCGGTGGTATTAAAGAGAAACTGAACGCCGGCGAAGAGCTTTCCGATGCTGAGAAGCAAGTTCAGGCTTCCAGTATTGCCGGGGATCGCAAAACGCTGAGAGCGGATGCTTTCATCCCTGCGACAATGGCGCTCATTTACCTGCTTTTGTTCATCTACTTCAAAGCAATCGGTGGTTACAAGCCGAAGACCATCGACGAATGATGGTTTGATTTGTTTTGATTCAATTACGGAGGGCAGTTGCGAAAGCAGCTGCCCTTTTTTGTTTTGTTCGCAGCGCTTTTATCTCGTCGCCTTTTCTGTCATACTTCCGGGATGAAATCTCTGTTGTTTTCCCTCTCAGCGGCGATCAGCATGCTCCTTTCGGGGCTGGCGTGTCCTGTGAATGCTCAGTCCACGGTCAAAAAAGAGATCGATGTGAGTTATGCGGATATGGAGACGGTCCGCCCTTTGTTGGAGAGTGTTCTCAGTCCGGCGGGGAAATTCGTGCTCCTCGCCAACAAGGGGAGTGTCATGATTATCGACACTCCGGAGGCGATTGCTGCAGCGGAGCGCATTCTTGCGGGTGATGCGATCCCTAAACCTGCAGTGACGATGGACTTTCAGTTTATCACCGGTTTGCCGCCGAGGAATACCTTCATCGCAGATGTCCGTGAAGTGCCGCTCCCGGTTGAGTTTGCGCCGCCCCGTATAGTCGGTGCATACACCCCGGGCCAGCCCTATGTGGTTGTGCCCGCGACGCCGACCAAATTTGAAAAGCGGAACATTGGTGTCACCAATGAAACCACGGGTTATTTAAATCCCGATGGCTCGGTCACGATGGATATTCGACACGAGGAGACCCGCTTCGATGGCTTCGTGAATTACGGCTCGGCGATCCTTCCTGCCGGCAGTGTCGGGACAATACCGGTGAGCAACGGGGTGCGGGATCCCAATTTTTTCAATCCCTTCATCAATTCCGGGGATATCAACCTGCCCATCATTTCGACAACGCGAATCACCACTTCCATCGTGATTCGGCCGCGGGTCAATCTCGGGGTCGTCTCGATTGATGTGATGCCGAGGCTTTCGGTGGTTCCTGAGCGGGAGGCCGGTGAGGATTTTGAGCCGTATTCGACCGATCTTTCACAGTATCAGACCGTGATTGATGTGAAAAACCGGGAGCTTGCCCGGGTTTATGGGTTCACCGGAGCGGATGATGATTTCAACCGGCGCTTTTTTGACGCGGAGGATTCCCTGAAAGGAAGCATCGCTGTGGTCGTGAAGGCCAATGCGACGCGTGCGACTGCGCCCGCCGCATCAACACCGGCACCGGTCATTCTTCCGGAGAAATAAGCGAAATTTTTGTCAGCTTTCCTTCTTTTCGGGCATGATGGCACAGGCACCTTTGCAGCCGAATATTTTGCTGAAGAAAAGACGGTGTTTCGAGACAAAGGCGTAAACCTTTTCCGCGATTTGGATCACGCCGGGAATCCAGAGAAACAGACCCACCGGAAGAAGGAGGGGAATACGCATTCCGAGAAATCGGATCGCGCGTGCGCCGCGATGAATTTCATTTTCCGGTGTGATGCAGTGAATGGCTTCGAGCAAATCCTCCCGCGTGATATCAGGAGCGATTTCAGCGGTGCGCGGATCATTCAAAGGAATCATTTCGACTTTCCCGAGCCAATCCAGCCAGGCGATTGAACGGCTCTGGAAGGTGCAGAGGGGGCACTCGCTGTCGAAGAGGAGAACGTGTTTTTCGCGTTTCATAGAAATAGCAGCTTAGCTGTCCTGACGGCGGGATTCGAAGATGGCCCGGGCCTCGGCGGAAAGGGAGGATTGCGGGGTGATTTCATCCGGATCGGCAACGACGACATCCCAACGGTCGTTGCAACCTGAGCAACGATAGGCGACATAGTCACCTATCTCCCAGCCTTCCTCAGGCGGAAAACTGAGACGATAGCAGGGTTGGCCGCAATCGATGCAGTCAATTTTTTCAGGAACTTCCATTCATTACCATCGCACACGCTTTCATGACGATCAAACAGCAGCCCATCGTGATTCTGGTCGAGCCGCAGCTGGGTGAAAACATCGGTATGTGCGCCCGCGCGATGCTGAATTGCGGTCTCGAAGAGTTGCGATTGGTGAATCCCAGAGACGGGTGGCCGAGTGCGGTGGCCAGGCAGACCGCGGCCGATGCTGATCGGGTCATCGATGGCGTGAGGGTGTTCAGCTCCCTTGAAGAGGCTCTTGCGGATTGTCATCGCGTATTCGCAACGACTGCCCGTGACCGTTCGATCACGGTTCCCCTGTTGAATGCCGGGCCGGCGGCGCTTGAGATGAAATCGCTGATCGAAGCTGATCAGCGGGTGGGGATTCTTTTCGGGCCGGAAGCTTCCGGTTTGACTAATGACGATCTGGTCAGGGCTGATACTTTGGTCCGCTTTCCGACGAATCCCGAGTTCAGCTCACTTAACCTGGCTCAATGTGTCCTCTTGTTTGGCTGGGAGTGGAGACGGGTCGAAGAATCGGAGACGGTTCCGCAGGAAAATGAGGCGGCTTCTGATAAGGCTGAGCTCTTTGGTTTTGTGAATCGCCTCGAGAGATCACTCGATGAGAAAGGCTTCTTTCTTTCGGAGGAGCAAAAGCCGAGTGCGCTTCGGACCTTGCGGGGAATTTTTTCAAAAGCACAGCCCACAGAAAGAGAGCTGAATTTTCTCCACGGGGCACTAACAGCTCTGATTAAGGATCGCGATGACTCGTAGGTGATTGCCGGGAAGAGCAGCGTCTAGCTGGAGACGCTTTCGAGAAGCAGTTTGCCTTCGTCGTTGATTCGCTCATCAATGGAAACCCGGAGCTTATCAACTCCCCGGCGGATGCGCGCTTTGACCGTGCCGATCGGGCTGTGGATCCGCTCGGCAATCTGCTTTTGGGTGAGGCCTTCGAAATAGGCCAGCTCGATGACTTCGCGTTGTTCAGGGGAAAGACTGACCACAGCCGATTGAAGGACCTTTTTCGCGTCGGAGCGATAGAGGCCCTCGCGGCCGGTGTTTCGCGCTTCAGGTAATTCTCCCTCGAGCCTTGATTCGTAGCGGTCGTAGAGAGCTGAACGTCGCTGAACGCTTCGAACCCGATCAATCGCCCGGTTTCGGGATGTCGTGCAGATCCAGGTTACGAGGGAACCTTTTCTGGCATGAAAAGTGTCTGCCTTTTTCCAAATCGTGGTGAGGACTTCGTTCATGACGTCCTGGGTATCTTCGTAGTGATTCAGCACTTTCAAGGCGGTGGAGAAAATCAGCGCGGAATATCTCTCGGTGAGTTCGGCGAATGCGGCGTGATCCTTTGCCGCAACGCGTCTCATCAATTCTGATTCTGCCTGACGCTCTTCGGGGGTTGCTCTTTTTCTTTTCATTTTGTTTATGTTTTGTCTCAACTTTGATCAGTATTAGGTATGAACAATAGTTAGACAAGTCTTTTTCTGGAAAAAGTGCGCGATTAATGTGTTTTTAGACGTAACTGCGGGTATTACGTTCACATTGAGCCGATATTTTTTATGACAGATTCCGGAGAATCCGCCCCCGGGGGCAAAACTGAATTTTTTGAGATTAGTGCCGTCGCGAGGCTAACCGGGATCTCCTCTCACGTTCTGAGAGTGTGGGAACGTCGCTATCAGGTCGTTGAACCGAATAGAAGTGAGTCAAAACGTAGACAGTATACGGAAAAGGACATTCAGCGATTGTCTTTGCTGAAGGCGCTGGTCGACAACGGTCACTCCATTGGGAGTATTGCTCCGCTCTCGACTGAGCAGCTGGAGGACCGGCTATCCAGCGTAATCGACGCAAAGGGGCCCCGCGAATCGAGCGATGAGGAGGGGGGCGATGGAGTCTGCCGGCTTGGAGTCGTAGGGGCCATTTTGAGAAAAGCAGTGCGGGAAGCGGCTGATTCGGCGTCCGGGCTTCAGGTCGTGGGGGAATTTTCGGACGTCGACGATTTAGTGGAAAGCCTTCGTCCCGGAGCGATCGACCTCGTTGTCATTGAGGCGGATACGCTTTTTCCCGAGGATATCGTGGCGATCCAGCAGATGACTGAAGTGATGGAACTGCGCAGAGCGATTGTGGTCTATTGGTTCGCGAAGGAGGAATTGATTAATCTTCTCGATATTAAAAGGATCACCGCGATTCGCGGCCCGGTTGATGCCGCTGAGATTCAGCTCGCCTGCATTGCCGATATTCAGCTGGCGATTCGTGCCGGCAGGAAAGAGCCTGCAGTCGAAGAGGCACCGGCCGCGAAAGTGACCCGCCTGCCTCTCGATGTCCCCGAGCGCCGCTTTAGCAATGAAGAGCTGGTCAAGATAGCCGGTATCTCTTCGGCGATTAAGTGTGAGTGCCCGCAGCATCTCGCAAATCTTCTCAGCAGTGTCTCGGCCTTCGAAAAATACAGTGAGCAATGTGAGGATCGAAATGAGGAGGATGCCAAAATTCACCGCTACCTTCACGAAACCACCGCGACAGCGCGGGCCTCGCTGGAAACAGCTCTTGCCGAGGTGATGCGGCAGGAGGGGATTGAGATGTAGTCTCGAGTTTGCAGGGACCGATGCCTCTCTTCTGCTGGCCAGATATCCGTTTTTGAGAGGGTAGGAAAGGCATTTACTTTCCGCGAGACCATTCTAGGTTCCCATCCCCATCAAATGTCCATTGAACTGACACGGAATTTTTCGATTATCGCCCACATTGATCACGGGAAGACGACTCTTTCAGACCGTCTTCTCGAGACAACGCAAACGATCACGCAGCGCCAGAAACAGGATCAGCTCCTCGATTCGATGGATCTGGAGCGCGAACGTGGCATCACGATCAAGTCTCACCCTGTGACGATGAAGTATCCTGCTGAGGATGGTAAAATTTACCAACTCAATCTGCTCGATACTCCCGGTCACGTGGATTTCTCCTACGAAGTGAGTCGTTCTCTCGCTGCCTGTGAGGGCGCGCTTTTGCTTGTTGATGCGGCTCAGGGGGTTGAAGCTCAGACGGTTGCAAATATGCACCTCGCGCATGAAGCAAATTTGTATGTCATTCCGGTGATTAACAAAATCGATCTTCCCAATGCCGATGTCGACGCTGTGAAGAAGCAGCTCGAAGACATTCTCGCGATTCCCGCCGAGGAGGCGATCGAGGCGAGTGCGAAGATGGGAATTGGAGTCAAAGATATTCTCGAAGCGGTTGTCGCCCGTGTTCCCGCTCCAGCTCAGCCTGAAGATGACATCCTGAGGGCTTCGGTTTTTGATTCCCTTTTCGATGCATACCGGGGCGTGGTCAGTTATGTCCGTGTTATGTCCGGAGAGGTCAAGCGCGGCACCGGAATTCGCATGATGGCGACCGGCAAGACCTACGAAGTGAAAGAAGTGGGTGTTTTTACTCCGAAACAGGAAGCCCGTGAAACACTGCAGGCGGGGGATGTGGGCTACCTCATCGCGAACATGAAGTCGTCTACCGAGGTGAAAATCGGGGACACGATTACCGAGTCGCGCAACTCAGCCACAACGCCGTTGCCGGGTTTTAAAGAGATCCAGCCGATGGTTTTCAGCGGGATTTATCCGGTCTCGACCGATGATTTTGAGCAGTTGAAGCTCGCGATGGGCAAGCTGCAGATTAACGATGCGGCCTTTAGCTATCAGGCTGAAAGCTCGATGGCCCTTGGATTCGGATTTCGTTGTGGATTTCTCGGGCTGCTCCACATGGAGATCGTTCAGGAGCGCCTTCGCAGGGAGTTCAACATGGACGTAATTTCGACTTATCCCGGGGTTATTTACAAAGTGAAGAAGACCGACGGCGAGGAAATCGAAGTCGATAACCCGACCTTTTTGCCTGAGCCTCAGCTCATCGAGGAAATTCTCGAGCCGACCGTGAAGGCCTACATCATGACGCCGAATGAGTACATCGGTGACATGATGAAGCTCGTCGCAGAAAAGCGTGGCGAACTCCTCAATACCGAGACGCTCGATGCGACCCGGGTTCTTCTCACTGCGGTTCTTCCGCTTAACGAAATTCTCGTCGATTTCAATGACAGGCTCAAGAGCATGACCCGCGGCTACGGGAGCATGGATTACGAGCACGGCGATTACAAAGCCGGCAAGCTCGTGAAGATGGATATTCTCATTGCAGGGGAGCCGGTCGACGCTTTCTCGGTGATTGTGCACCGCGATAAGGCTGAATACCGTGGGCGCAGTCTCGCCGCGAAACTCAAAGATGTCATTCCCCAGCAGCTCTTTACCGTTGCGATTCAGGCGACGATCGGAGGAAAGATCATTGCCCGTGAGAGCATCACAGCGATGCGGAAAAACGTGACTGCGAAGTGTTACGGAGGTGATATTTCCCGTAAGCGGAAGCTCCTCGAGAAGCAGAAAGAGGGTAAGAAAAAGATGAAGGCGATCGGCCGAGTCAATATCCCCCAGGATGCTTTCATTAAAGTTCTCAAATCAGGCGACTGATATTCCCAATCCACATCAGAGATTATGTTTTGGAGTAAGAAACCTAACAAAGAAGAGCTGGGCGAGCTGCCACTCGATACCAGAGGCCGTAAAGAGGGCCTCGCACTTCTCAAAGGGGTGAAGAAATTCCTCCGTTACAATGATGATCTTATTGGTGACGGGAAAAAGGAGGAGATTGCAGAGAAAAGAGAGGCCTTTGCGACGACGCTCGAGAATCCCGGGGCGAAGCGCAAAGAGCTTGAGGTTCTCGCTGAAGAACTCACTGACACGTGTAAAAAGTCAGTGAAGGATTACAAGCCTTCCGCTCTCAAAGAGAATATCGAAGTGATCTTTGTTGCCGTCGTGATTGCGATGGGAATTCGGGCCTATTTCATTCAGCAATTCAAGATTCCGACGGGCTCGATGCAGCCAACCTTGAACGGGATCGTTTCCTATCCGACGAAGGAAATGAATCCGAAGGCGGAGCGCAATGCGCCGGATGATTACAGCAAGCCGGGCTTTCCCCAATTGCTCTGGGACAAATTCTGGTATGGCCGCAGTCATGTCGACTGGGTTGTGGAAGAGGATGATGTTGTCCTCCTCGACAGCGAACACTTTTACGGGAAGACTCATTTTATCTTCTTCCCGAGAACCTATCTGAAGACAAAAAAGGGCCAGGTTTTCAGCGCCCCGGGAACTCAGTCGCGTGTGTTCAATCTTCTCAATACGGAGCTGCTTCCGAACCCTCAGTATGTGAAGGTAGCGGAAGTTAAGAAAGGGCAGACGATTGCAAAAGGCTTCGTTGATACCGGTGACCAGCTCGTTGTGAACAAGTTCGCCTACCATTGGGTGAAGCCGAAGCGCAGCGATGTTTTTGTATTTAACACGCAGAATATCGGCATGATTCAGCGTCGCCTCGATGATCCGAGACAGGGCTCCCAGCATTACATCAAACGCCTTATCGGAATTCCCGGTGATACCGTTGAAGTGGATCAGCCTAACATTCGAATTAACGGAGAGATTCCGACGGAGCCGGGTTTTCAGCGGGTCATGTCTCAGGAGGGCTATTACACCGGTTACACCAATCAGGGAACGCGCAAGATTGAGCTTCCTCCCCGCAAATACTGGGCGATGGGGGACAACAGCGCGAACAGTCTCGATTCGCGTGCCTGGGGAACCGTACCTGAGGAAAATATCGTTGGGCGCGCCGCCTTCGTCTATTATCCCTTCGGACATCACTTTGGGAAAATCGAGTAATCGGTGTGAAGGCGGTTACCGAAACTTCTCTGGAGATTGTTCAGCGAAGCGGGTCAAATCTCGCTTTCGCTCTCGCGGTTCTTCCCCCTGCGAAGCGGGATGACATGCGGGTGTTTTACGCCTTTTGCCGCGTCGCAGATGATATCGCGGACGATCCCGGTTTTTCGATTGAAGAGCGTCAGGTTGCTCTGGGGCATTGGCGGAAATTGATTCGAGGTGAGGCAACATCCGTCCGGCCCGGCGTTGAAACTGAGTTTGTGGAGTTGCTTGAGCGGCAGCAGCTCGATCCGGTTGAATTGGAATCGATCATCGACGGGGTTGAAATGGACCTGACCCCGCTGCGGTTTGAGACCGCAGAAGATCTGGAGCGATACTGTTATCATGTCGCCAGCGCGGTAGGCTTGGTTAGTATCCGGCTTTTCGGATACACACAGCCGGAGACCCGAGTCTATGCCGAGCAGCTTGGCTACGCGCTGCAGTGGACGAATATCATGCGCGATGTCGGTGAAGACGCCGAAGAGGGCCGGGTCTTTCTGCCTCTCGATGATTTGGAGCGGTTCGGATTGAGCGAGGACGACCTTCTCTCCCGCTCGCCGGATCCGGTGAAATTCAGGGCCTTGATGGAGTATGAGGCCACAGTCGCCCGGGGATATTATGAAAAGGCCGTCGACGCGCTAGTGGAGGTTGACCGTAAATCGATGCGTTCGGCGGAGTTGATGCGTCGCATCTATTCCGGGATTCTTGCAAAGATGGAACAAGGCGGGTTTCAGGTTTTTGAAAAGCGGTATCGCCTTTCGAAACCACGCATGATTGCTGAATTTTTAAGAGCCAAGTTGATCGGATAGAAAACTGTTAGACGATGGAATACGCACGATACAAGCATGCCCGTTTTTCGGCACGACTCCCGGTACATTTCCGTTACTCGCTCAGCCACTACTGGATGGTTCAGGATGAGGAGGATTCCGGAATCTGGCGTGTCGGGTTCACCAAGTTCGCGACGCGGATGCTCGGTGAACTGGTCGAGGCGCGTTACGAGGTGGAAAAGGGAGACACTGTTTCCTCCGGTCAATCGATCGGTTACGTCGAGGGATTCAAGGCCGCGAGCGATCTCCTATGTGTGATGGAAGGGGATTTCGTCGAGGGCAATCCCATTCTCGAGGTCGACGCCTGCATCGTGAAGAGCTCACCCTACGTCGACGGGTGGCTCTATTCAGTGAAAGGTGAACCCGAAGAGATGAGTGTCGATGTCCACGGCTACATCGAGCACCTCGGCGCCCTCATCGAAAAGATGCAGGAAGAGGGCTACTAGGCGCGGCCCGAACGTGCTGCGCCTCAGCGAGGCACATCGATCGCGTGTGTGGTGAGTGGCGTGGAGGTTTCCCCCCCTCAATCCGGAGTGATGCCGTGCTCGTTGAAGAAAGCCTCCATCTCGCCGGTGTCAAAGTCGGCGAGCATCAGTTCACCGAATGTCAGGGTCGGGGCGCAGCTCTGACCTGAGAGTTTGCGCATCTTATCAAATTCATCACGGTTGGCGATGACATCGACGGCTTCGTAGGAGTAGCCTTCGCGCTTGAGCCAGGCCTCAGCATCGACGCACCAGGGGCAGCCGGGTTTGATGTAAACGATCAGGGTTTCGGGATTGGATGAATCACTCATTTTTTAAATTGGTAACCGTGAGGCCTTTTTTTCGCAAGAGATCGATCACGCTGCCTTCGCCGACGAGGTGGGCCGCGCCGACGAGAAACATCACGTCGTGCTTTTCAGCGAGGCTCTTTTCGATTTCGGGAATCCAGTTCAGATTGCGCTGATCGAGAAGAATTTCCTTAATCCGCGGGGTCGGGGCCATCTGTTCCATGATGAGTTCCTCGAGCTCTTTCATGTCGCCGGATTTCCAGGTTGCGATCAGTTCGTCGAGCGACTCTGCCATTTCCTCAATTTCATCGAGTGTTTTGCTAAGGGCTTCGTCCATTTCGTCGTCGGTGAACTCGTTGAATCGTGACATCTGAAACTCGACCGTTTCGAGGCCCCGGCTGGGCTTTTTATCTTTCGAGGCAAAGTTGAAATACTGTGTTTCGAGGCCGAGGTCGGGCCTTGCCCCCATTCGCAGTGACTCAAGTGAGGCCATCGATAGGTAGGCCATTCCCGGGGTGAAATTCTGAAATGCCTCGTAGGGAATGGATCGTTTCTCGAGATAAGCTTTAAACTTTTCGAGGGTCTCCGGTTTCAGTTTATCCGCGAGAGTGACGCCTTTCGGGAGGGATCCGATCTTTTGCACTTTCATCGCAGTGCCGGGTTGGTTCATCGTCGCCATGTCGATCTCGAAGACGATCTCCTCGGACTCATCGTAGACTTGTTTGAAGATCTTCGGAATCGGCAGATCCGCTTCACGCAGGATGTGAATCGAACCGGCAAGGTAGACGGTCGAGTCTTCATCGGAAATGCTCCAGACAGCGGATTTCTCTGCTTTCGTTTCTGCGGGAGCGATCGCGGCAATGAGCGCGAGGGCGGTAATGAGAGGCTTTTTCATGAGGGAACGCGAATTTGGAAACGTTACGACTCTTCCCTCGAAATCGCAGGGAAAAAGATTGCCTGATGATGACGAAGGCTTCGCTTCACAGAGCGGGGGAATTGTGCAAATCTTCCCGTCGCATGAAATTTCCCACTACTGCCGCTCTCTCATTAATGCTCATTTCCACGCTGCATGGTGCCGATTGGGTCAAGCACACCGTGACGGAGGCCGGGCGATGTAACACCGCGACAGCCGCCGATTATACCGGTGATGGAAAGGTGGATGTCATAGCCAGCTATTCAGGGAAAGTGTCTCTCTTTGTTGCTCCGGACTGGAGGGAAATTGTCCTGAAGCGTTTTGCGAAAGCAAATGTCACCTGTATCCACAGCGAGACCTTCGATGTCGACGGGGACGGAGATCCTGACTGGATCGGGACCAATGCTTCGGCGCATCCTTTCTGGCTCGAAAATCCCGGCGACGGAACCGGTGCCTGGGCGGAACGCCAGGTCGATCCCGATATCACGGGGATTCACTGTATTCTCAAAGCCGATGTTGATAATGACGGGAAGCTCGATGTTATCATCAACAATTTCGGTCCCGACGGTATTCTCGGGGATTCGATCGCCTGGTTCAGTATTCCCAACACCCCGCGAAACGCGAAGCAATGGGACCGGCACGTTTTTGCAGACAAGACGGCCCGGGGCGGGAGCCACTATTTCGGATTCGGCGATATCGACGGGGATGGATTCGGTGAAATCGCGGTGGGAGCGAAAGGCGCGCCTTTCGAAGACGGGAACTGGTTTGCCTACTGGAAAAATCCGGGGAAAAAGGCGGTCAAGGGCCCCTGGGAGAAAGTCATTCTCGCGACCGACCAGCTCGCCGCGACGAACATCCTTCCCGGTGATCTGAACGGAGACGGCAAGGCTGACTTTCTCGCCTCACGGGGCCACAGCGCCGGAGTGATCTGGTTTGAGGGGCCCGATTGGAAAATCCACGAGATCGATCCCGAATTGAAGAGCCCTCACAGTCTCACCCTGTGGGACCACGACGGAGATGGAGATCTCGATGGCGCTTCCTGTGGTTACGAGAGTAAGAAAATGATGTGGTATGAGAACGACGGAAAAGGCAATTTTACGCCTCACATCCTCGACGAGGATCAGGAATCCTACGATCTGCGCACTGTCGACATGGATGGCGACGGGGACGGGGATTTGCTCAATGCGGGACGCGGCAGTTCCAACGTCGTCTGGTATGAGAACCGGCTTGGCGAGTGAGCCGAATCGACTCACATATCGAGAAAGTTCTTCAGCAGTTTTTTACCCGAGGCCGTCAAAATGGACTCGGGGTGAAACTGGACCCCGTAGATGGGGAACTTTTTGTGACGGAGTCCCATGATCTCTTTCTCCGCCGTTTCAGCGGTGATCTCAAGGCAGTCGGGAAAGGTGTCGCGTTTCACGATCAGCGAGTGATAGCGGGTCGCCTCGAAAGGGGAATCGATATCTTTGAAAAGCCCGTCCCTGTGGTGTTCGACCGGTGATGTTTTGCCGTGCATGAGCCGGTCTGCGCGAACGACATCGCCGCCGAAGACTTCGCCGATGCACTGATGTCCGAGGCAAACACCGAAAATCGGGATGGTCTCGCCGAATTCACGAATCACATCGCAGCTGATTCCCGCCTCTTTCGGCGTCGCCGGACCGGGGGAAATGCAGATCTTATCGGGGTTTTTCTCCCTGATTTCCTCGATCGTGATCTGATCGTTCCGATAAATCTCCATTTCGGCACCGAGCTCGCCGAAGTATTGGACGAGATTATAAGTGAAGGAGTCGTAGTTATCGATGACCAGAAGCATGGTCGCCGAATGTATTTCCGCAAAGGAGAGCGGTCAACTGAAAGGGGCGTCCTCGTGAGGTGCCTGCCGGGAGTCGTGGCATGGCATTGTTATGGGCATTGATTCCCTTGCTAAAGTAGGTCACATTCAACAGGGTTAACCCATCGACTCGACCCTGTTGATTGATGGATTCAACCCTGTTGTGTCGGGGGCTCAACCCTGTTGGGCCTCGATAGACGGAATGCTTTTTTAATTTAGCGATTCACAAGACTATGAGCGGACCCGGAATTCAGGAAATTATCGTAATAGGAGTCATTCTCGGTCTTCTCGCCGTCCAGATTTGGGCGATTGTTCATTGCATAAAAAATCCTCACTTGTCGGATACCAACCGCATCATCGGCGTCGTTCTCATTGCTGTGCTGGGTGTTATCGGCGCTTTAATCTACCTGTTCATCCCCCGTGAATCGTCTGATTCGTCGGGAGATTAGTTTTGCCCTTTATTCTTTGAAACGTCTTCTTACCAACTACCTGCTTTCAAGTGCACTCGCCTTTTCGGTGTTAACCGGCGAAGCTGTTGCCGAAATGAAGAAGCCTGCGCTCAATGCTATTGATCAGGAAATTCTTGCCGCGATTGAAGAAGGTAAGATCCCCGGCGCAGTTCTCTGGATCGAATCGCAGGGCGAGGTGTATCATCGCGCTTATGGAAAGCGGGTCACCTCGCCGGGCAGTGAGGTGATGACGAAGGACACGATTTTCGATCTCGCGAGTCTCACCAAGGTGCTCGCCACGACTCCCGCGATTCTTTACCTGGCGGAGCGTGGGAAGCTGAGTCTCGATGCTCCTGTGTCCACCTACATCCCTGAGTTTCTTGAGGGCGGGATTCGCGACCAGCCCAAAGATGAGTTGGTGACGAAGGAGGACAGGGAAACAATCACGGTGCGCCATCTTCTGACGCACCAGAGCGGTCTTCCCCCGGGAATTTACCTCAGCGAGCGGGATTTCTGGGGGCATGACGAGGGCGCAAAGCGTGCCGCGATGATAGGACTGATTGAGCGCCCCGGAACACGATTCCGCTACAGCGATGTGAATTTTATTCTTCTCGGTGAGATCGTCCGGCGCGTCTCGGGACAGCGCATCGACAGCTTTGTTGAAGATCATTTCTACGGTCCGCTCGGGATGACAGAGACGACTTATCTGCCGGCTGCGTTCCGTCACCACCGTATCGCCCCGACGACGGATATTCCCAATTACGGATTGATTCGGGGGCAGGTGCACGATCCGACGGCGCGACGCATGGAGGGCGTGGCCGGTCATGCCGGTGTTTTCTCGACGGCCAAAGATGTCGCGACCTTCACCCGTTTTCTGATCAACAAGGGAATGCACGACGGGGTTCCCATTTTGACTGAGCACACCGTGCGTGAGGCGACTTCGAATCAACTTCCGCCTGCGCTCAAGCATCAGCGCGGACTCGGCTGGGATCTCGTGTCGCCGTTTTCCTATCAGCGGGGCGAGAAGTTTCCTCTCAGTGGATTCGGGCACACCGGCTGGACGGGCACTTCGATCTGGGTCGATCCGGTTTCGGATACGTTTGTGATTTTGCTGGCCAATCGAAATCATCCCACCGAGGACGGGGCGATCAAGCCTTTGCGCATTCGTGTGGGAACGCTTGCGGCTGAGGCGGTCGGTTACACGGATGAGGTTCCCGCCCCCCAGTCTTCGACCCGGGCCGGCGGTGATTCCTCCGGGTATGCGGCAGCGGGAGATCCGGGTGTGGTGCTCAATGGCATCGATGTTCTCGAGCAGTCGGGCTTTGCCGCGCTGAAAGGAATGAAGGTCGGGCTGATCACCAATCAGACCGGGATCAGCCGGACGCGCCGTTCCACGATCGATCTTCTCGCGCATGCTCCGGGCGTGGAGTTGAAGACGCTGTTCTCCCCTGAGCACGGAATCCGCGGGGTTCTCGAGATGGACTCGGTCGATGACGATGTTGATGCCGCGACAGGGCTTCCGATCTACAGTCTCTACAAGAGTGAAAATAAGAAACCCGGACCCGGTCAGCTCGCGGGGCTCGATGCGCTCGTTTTCGATATTCAGGACATCGGTTGCCGCTTTTACACTTATATCTCGACAATGGGGCTGGCGATGGAGGCGGCAGCAGATGCGGGAATTAAATTCATCGTTCTCGATCGCGTCAATCCAATCGGAGGTGTCATCGTTGACGGGCCGGTCCGCGCGGGTGAGGGGAATGACTTTGTCGCTTTTCACACCACACCGGTTCAACACGGGATGACGAGTGGCGAACTCGCCCAGATGTTCAATGCGGAACGGAACGTGAATGTAGATTTGACCGTGATCAAAGTGAGTGGTTGGAACCCTGCTCAGCGTTTCGATGAGACCGGCCTGCCCTGGGTGAATCCCTCTCCGAATATTCGCAGTTTGACGGCGGCGATGCTCTATCCCGGTGTGGGGTTGATCGAGTTTACCAACGTCTCGGTGGGGCGTGGGACACGGAGCCCGTTTGAGCATATCGGGGCTCCGTGGATTCACGATGGTCGTCTTGCCGGTGAACTGCAGGGAGCGGGGCTTGCGGGGCTGGGGTTTCTCCCGACCCGTTTCACGCCGGACACCAGCGTCTATGACGGAGAGGATTGTGCCGGAGTGCGCTTCGTTGTAACTGACCGTGATGCGATGCGACCGGTTGAATTGGGGATTGCCCTGATGAGAGAGCTATACAGCCATCACAAGGGGACGATTACTCTGGAGGAAAAGGGCAACGTTCTCCTACGGCACGGCAAAACCCTGGAGGGGGTTATGAAAGGGAAGAGCCTCAAAGCGATCCGTAAATCGTGGGAGCCGGAGTTCAGTGAGTTCTTGAAACGACGTCAGTCCTTTTTACTGTATCCACGAGATTGAACCGAACGAAATCATGGGAAGACGATCAACTAACGGGGATGGAAAGCAGGATAATGACATGTCCCGCTTTTCTGCAGACAATTACGAGCGTCCTGTTCTCGAGATGCCGAACGGAGCTGATAAAGTGCTCATGCATTCATGTTGCGCGCCCTGTGCCGCTGAGGTGATGGACGCGCTCGCTGCCTCGGATATTGAGACGACGATTTTCTTTTACAATCCTAATATTCATCCGCGTGATGAATACAATATCCGGAAAGAGGAGAACATTCGCTACGCCGAAAAGCTCGGGATGGAGTTTATCGACTGGGATTACAACGCCCGTGACTGGTTCGACCGGACCAAGGGGATGGAGGATGAGCCGGAGCGCGGGATTCGTTGCACCGCCTGTTTCGATATGCGTTTTGAAGTGACCGCTGACTATGCGGCGGAGAATGGGTTCAGTTTGATTTCAAGCACCCTTGGGATCTCCCGCTGGAAGAATATGCAGCAGATTAACGGTTGTGGCGAGCGGGCGGCAGCGCGTCACCCGGGTATGGCATACTGGACCTTCAACTGGAGAAAAGAGGGTGGCAGTCAGCGCATGATCGAGATCTCCAAGCGCGAGGAATTTTACCAGCAGGAATACTGTGGCTGCGTCTACAGTCTTCGTGACACCAATCAATGGCGCGAGTCCAAAAACCGTCCCAAGATTAAGCGGCTCGTGAAGTTCTACGGGCGCGAGGTTCTGGATGAAGAGGGGTGATGCTGCTATGCCGCTTTGCGGCGTAAAAGGTGAAAGGTAAAAAGTGAAAGGTTTCGAGTCACTCTGGATCGCGAAACTCGGAAGTCTTATGGTCGCGAAGTGACCTTTGATTTTAGGCGGGGATTTTAATCCCCGTTTTGGTAGTGTCTTGATCGTCGTCCGGAACGGACGGTTTATTACCTGATCTATCTTCAATTAGCCCATGGCCTCGACCCTAACCGAATTACTTTATCATTGCATTTGGAGCACTAAGAACCGGGAGGCTGTGATCGATTCGTCGATCGAGGAATCCGTTTGGAAGATCATTGCCGGAACCGCAAGTGTGAATGAAATGCACGTCTTAAAGGTTGGGGGTATTGAAAATCATATTCACGCTCTCGTTCAGGTGCCGAAGTCCATGTCGATTTCCGAAGCGATGAAACGACTCAAGGGAGGATCGTCAAAGGAGATTAATCATTCCGATATTTTGCCGACTGGTAAGTTTGAATGGCAGGAGGGCTATGCCGCCTTTTCAGTTTCAAAGTCCTCGGTTCCGGCCTTGAGCGAATACATTTCAATGCAGCGGGAGCATCATCAGAAATTCTCATTTGAGGATGAGTACGTGCAGTTTCTCCAGCGTCATGAGGTCGAGTATGACCCGCAGTCCCTTTGGGAGTAATGAACCGTCCGTTCCGGACGATGGAATCTGCTGGATCAGGGAACCGGGGATTGAAATCCCCGCCTGGAATAAGCGGTCACTTCGCGACCGGATTTTGTCCCGGGGCCCTGAAAGCCTAATTCGGATTTTCCGGGAGCCATCCGAGATCCACGAGAAAGGCGTCCATCGCATTCAGGGTTTTGTAGAACATGACATTGTCATTTCGGCCGTAATTGAAAAAGCCGTGCGGCTGGCCCTCGTAGCTTTTCAGCTCGCAGCGCCCGCCCGCCTTCCGGACCTCGGTGGCGAATTGTTTTGAAGTCGCGAAGGGGACTGAATCATCGTCGGTTCCGTGAAAGATAATTCCCGCCGGAGTTTCCGCTGAGACATGGTGGATGGGGGAAATTTCAACGGGGTCGACACCCGTTTTCTCGATAAACTCTGCGGAACGATCTTCCGGCCAGGGTTGTTTCCCGTCGAACGGTGCGAGGACGCAGGCGGGGTTGAAAAGCAGCATGAGGTTGGGGCGGGATGAGACGGATTCTTCGTCGTCCGGAATCGTGCCGAGTGCCGCGGCGAGGTGTCCGCCGGCAGATCCGCCTCCAGCGGCGACATGATCAGGATCGATCCCCAGCTCGTTGGCGTGGGAGCGTAGGTAGCGGATTGCGTCACGGGCATCTTTAAGGCAGCTGTTTGCTTTCGTGCCATTTCGGGTTGCGACGCGGTAGTCTGCGGTGATCGCGACCATGCCGCGCATTGCGAGGTGTTTGCAGTGCTCTTCGAACTGTTCCGGGCTGCCGGCGCTCCAGCCTCCGCCGAAGAAGAAGACGGCAACAGGCCTCGTGTCCTCCGCCTTCCAGTCCTGCGGTTTGAACACATAGAGGTTCATTGTGACATCGCCGATCGTCTTGTAGGCGATGGATTCAGCTCCCTCCATTTCGGGAGGATAGTTAAACTTGGCAAAAAGCGAACTCGATGCGGCAAGCAGGAGGACGGTGACGAGAAAGTGTTTCATCCCCTGATATGGGGCTGTTTTCATTGCCTGTCGATGGCGCAATGCTGCGCTGACCGGGATGGAGTTAGGCCCGCTTCATCGCGGCAAGGAGCTGGAAGCTCTGGAGCTGTTGGACGTAGAGCTCTGCTTTCTCACGTTCTCCGGTCCAGACGACGGATTTCCCGGCCTTGTGGACTTCCATCATGAGGCTTTCAGCTTTCTCCTGCGGGTATCCGAATACCCGCTTGAGAACGAGGGTTACGAAGTTCATGAGGTTCACGGGATCGTCATAGACAATCACATTCCACGGAGTGTCGAGGTCGGTCTCCGTTTCGGTAAGGGTGATTTCGTCGAGTTCGATAGCCATTCTTTCTAAATCGCACGCAGTTGGTGGCCTGAGTCGGTATTATCGCTGAGATCCGCTTTCACGGCAACTGCGACATCGGGGAGGATGCGCTGAAAAATCAGAGTTTCCTCCGCCGAATCGAGGCGCGGAAACGAAGTTCGGCCGCAGTGAAACTCGTAGCGGGCGTAGCTTCTCAGCGCGCTCGCGAGCGGGAGGTGGTAGAGCGCGGAATGAAAAGCAAAGAGAGTCGTGAGGAGACCGGGAGTCTCGCTGTTCTCAATGAGGCGGGCGAGACGCTGCCATTCGCGGTTACCCTGCATTTCAGATTTTCCTTCGAGGAAGGCGAGTGCTGCCGTTCGGCTCTTTGCGGAGAGCGACTCGGCGAGGGCTTTCTCGAGGTCGCGATCGATTTCAGCGATCTCGTTTACCTTCTGGGCGGTGGCTAATTGAAACACCTTTGTAAAGGCCGGGCCGAGATGGGGGGCGAACCAGTTTTTCCGCCAATCGTCCCAGGCGGAAGCGAGATCCGTCGTGCCTTCTCCGAAAAAGGATCCCGGATAGACAGGGGTGATCCCGAGAAGAGCGACGAAATCAGAGAAAAGGACGACCTCAGGGTCGTCCTCGTCAGCAAAATAGAAGGTGTCAGGCATAAGCGACACCTGAATCAGAACCGATCACTTAGATCAGGCCTGCTTCTTTCAATGTTTTGAAAGCGCCGTTTTTGTCGATGGTCTTGAGGCCGCGAGCACTTACTTTAACGCGAACGAAACGACCAAGCTCTGGAACCCAAACGCGCTTATTGCGGAGGTTTGGCTTGAACTGGCGCTTAACGGTTTTCGTAACGTGACGACCGATACCACCCTTTTTCTTCGCCTTACCACTGCGGTGGATGCGGCGACCAGAAGTTACTTTTGCTCCGGTAATTTTACAAACTCTAGACATGGTATCAATCCGTGAAAGGTTTCCCGCGAAGACGACTTTTTCGTCTCATTGGCAGGGCGGGCAATGTCCGCACAATTTGAGGCTGGTCAAGGGGAAATCGCACTCCTGAGAAAAGATCAGTGGCCGGTTTTGGTTTTTTTTGCAATTTACGGCGATTTTGAGGGCAAATCTTTGGATTTTCAGGATATCAGCTCTTCGAATGGAGGGAAAGTGGAGGGTTCCGGTCTCGCGGCGACTTTCCCCTTGCGGAAAAGGTGGGGCGGCTATGTTGTGGGCTTCTTTTTATAACCATTGATTTAGAATTCAAACATGAGTGACTCAGCTTCCGAAAAAAACACCGTTCTGATGGAGAAAATCGTCAGCCTTTGTAAGCGACGTGGCTTCATTTTTCAGTCGGCGGAAATTTACGGAGGGCTCAATGGGTGTTGGGATTACGGCCCGCTTGGAGCTGAGCTGAAGCGGAATCTGAAAGATTACTGGTGGCGCAAGAATGTGCAGGAGCGCGATGACATCCTCGGGATGGACGGTTCGATTCTCACTCACCAGGATGTTCTTAAGGCATCGGGGCACGTTGGCGGATTTTCCGATCCTATGTGTGACTGTCTTCTCAGTAAGGCGAGGCTCCGTGCCGATCAGATCGAACCTCAATCGGGAACTGTCTACTGGTATACAGGCGCGTCCCATGCCGAAACGGATTGGTCGGTTGAGCGCGAGTATGGTGTCCTCGTTGGCGAAGGGCAGGACGAGAACAAGGCCCGCAAGACAGCGAAATTGTATTTTGCGCAGTTTCTCAAAGATAAGCAGATTTCCCCCAAGAAACTCGAGTTGGTGGGAGAGCGGAGCGAAGCCATTGAAAACACAACGAGGTTCAACCCTGCGAACGGTTCGCTGTTGACGGAGCCTCGTGAATTCAACCTCATGTTCAAAACGAACATGGGTGCGTCCTCCGATGAGAATGACGAGAGCACCGTGGCGTATCTCCGACCTGAAACGGCGCAGACGATTTTTGTGCAGTTCAAAAATGTCGCGGAAACGAACCGGGTGAAGCTTCCCTTCGGAATCGCACAGATTGGTAAATCTTTCCGGAACGAGATCAACCCGCGGAACTACACCTTTCGCTCACGTGAATTTGAGCAGATGGAGATCGAATTTTTCTGTCGTCCTGAAGAGGGCCTTGCGCTCACCGATGAGTGGCTCGAGCGGCGTCTTGTCTTTTACGAAGAGATCGGCATTCCACGTGAGCATTTGCACGTTCTCGATATTCCGGACGGTGAGCGCGCTCACTATTCGCAGAAGACTTACGACATCGAATACGAATTTCCGTTTGGTATTCAGGAGCTCGAAGGGGTCGCCTATCGCGGTGACTATGATCTGAGCAAGCACATCGAGCACAGTGGCAAACCACTCGAATTCTTCGATGATGAGACCAAGGAGAAATTTGTTCCTCATGTTGTCGAGCCAAGTGCCGGTTGTGACAGGACGATTCTTGCAGTGATCTGTGAGGCGTTTGAAGAGGAGACCGTCACTGACGAAAAAGGTAAGGAGGAGACCCGGACCGTGATGCATTTCTCACCGCGAATTGCACCGGTCAAAGCGGGTATTTTTCCACTGCTCAAGAACAAGCCGGAGCTTGTCGAGAAAGCGCGTGAAATTCAGGCACAGCTTGCCCCGTTCATGAATGTTTTCTACGATGAGGCCGGTGCGATCGGACGTCGCTACCGTCGTCAGGATGAAATCGGAACGCCTTACTGCGTCACAGTTGACTTCGAGACACTGGGAGAAAGCGGTGATGAACTCAAAGACACCGTGACTCTCCGGGAGCGTGATTCCATGAAGCAGGAGCGCATCGCAATTGCCGATCTGCGATCCTTCCTGCTCGATAAGATGGTTTAATTCTTTTCAGGAGCCGGTCTCCCGAAACGTTCGGGAGGCCCGGTCCGGGGTGCTGCCATCTTCTGCCGGATCAGCGTACCGGACTGAATTCGGGGGAAATTATCGCCGAACAGATTTTAGGGATTGGGAGGTGCTTGTTGATGGGGGATTGCTATCGAATGCTCCGAATAAATCCGGATAAGTCATCTGGAAGCAATGCAATTGTTTCAAATAGATAAGCCAGTTTTTCCGCTTTGGGACGACGGTTGAAGATCGCGCTGTAGTCGTGATGGTCGGCCACCTTTTTGGAACGGCAGCTATTACTGTTCGTAGGTCGGGGGGGGCGATTCTATGCGAACCGTTCAACCCTTTTTCTCCGCGTTCATTTTCGCGGCTTCGCCTAACAGGTCCATAACCGTGATGATGCCGTGGAGGCGTTGCTCGTCGTCGGTGACGAGGCATTTGTAACGTCCCGCCCGCATCATCTTGTCGAGGCTGAGATCTACGTTGTCGCCGATTTTGCACACGGGGAGGTGCATCATATCGACCTGATCGAGAGTGGTGGAGTCGTCGACGCCGTCGCGTTTGATAAAGTCGAAGACGTCCTCACGGGCAATGACTCCGGCCAGCTTTCCGTCGTCGCTGACGAGGGGGTAAATGCTGAAGCGGCGGGAGAGAAACATCGCGAGTGCTTCGTTGATGGTTTGATCCAGACGGAGCGTGGCAATGTCTCTGCGCATCACGTCTGAAACACAGGCACTGCGGATTTTCCCGGGAAGTTTCTTTCTCACAAGAGCCAGTTCGCTGTCGGCACTTTCCTGCGCGGTTGTCTTCGCGAGGACACGGCGGAATCTCCGGCTGCTTTGAAAGAAGGGGAGCACTGCTTCCCCGCTGAGGGAGACAAGTTGCGTGCTGCTTTTTGCGATGGCGTCATACTGGTAGCCACCGCCATGGACGAGGGCGCGTTCCCCGAAAAAGTCGCCCTCTTCGATTTCGCGGACGACTTTGCCGTTCTCGTCCTTTAAATCGATGCCGCCTTCCTGAACGACATAAAGTGAGAAGGCCGGTTCGCCGCGATGGAAGAGGGCGTCGTTGGGTTCAAGATGGACTTCCCGGAACAGCTTCGTGTAGCGGGGGTTGAGCAGGTTGATGTCGCGGGGAAAAAAGAGATCGAGGGTCCAGTCGATCATGACTCTCAGCTTCCGGTCGAGTCCGGGAAGTTTGGACAGGTAGATCGAGCGCCACATGAACCAGGCGATGAAGCCGGAGAATTTTACTCCCATGATGCTGGCAACCGCTGTCTGGTGACCGATCGAAGCAAGTTCTCCGAGCCCCTGGAAGGTGAATGCCTTGAGTGGCTTGCCCTGAATTTTTGCACCGATATTGTCGGCGATGCAGATTCCCTCACGCATCGCGAACTGGGCGGTTTGCGGGCAGGTTTTTCCATCGCTTTTAGCGAGAGGAATGGAAGCGCAATCTCCTGACGCCCAGACATTCTCGAATCCCTCGACCTGCATGAATTCGTTGGTCTTGATGAAGTAGCGATTGTTGGGAAGTGCGTGCTCGTCGCACAGTTGTCTGATGATCTTGTTGGGCGCAGTGCCTACCGTTGAAACAACCGTGGCGGTATCGATGATTCTCCCGGATTGCAGGCAGACTTTGGTTGCGGTGACGGCACCGACTCTATCCTCGAGGACGAGTTCGAGCCCGCGTTCGGTGAGCTTTTTGCCGGCGTAGTCCCCCAGTTCGTCTCCGAGGGTGTGTAGAACGCGATTGCGACTGTGGACGAGAACGACCCGGAGATCGTCTTCACTAACATAGCGATAATATTTGGCAATCCCTTTGACGAGGTCGAGCACTTCTCCGGCTGTTTCAACGCCTGAATACCCGCCGCCTACGACGACAAAGGTGAGGAGGCGCTTTCGCACTTCCTCGCGCTGCTCTGCGTTGGCTTCCTCAATACGGGAAATGATCGTGGCGCGCAGAACCATGGCGTCACCGACGTTCTGCATGAGGAGGGCGTGCTCAGGCATTCCGGGAACGCGACTCAGGTCGATCTCGGCACCGAGGGCGAGCATGATGTGATTGAACTCGATGATCGCTCCGGCGGAGAAATTACCGGTATTCACGTGGACCTCTCTTTTTTCGAGATCGATTTTCCGGACCTGTCCTCTCAGGACTTGAATGCCTTTGCAGAGACGCCGAATCGGGTTCACGACGTGCCTTGGCGAAAGGGAGCCTCCTGCGACCTCCGCCAGCATCGGTTGGAAAACCATGTAGTTCTGGTCCGAGACGATGAGAGCCATTTCGGGCGGAAGTCCGGCTTTCTGTAACGATTTTCGAATTCGCTGTCCGCAGTAGACGCCGGCGAAGCCTCCTCCCAGAATGACGACTTCCTGCTGGAGTCGGTTGGGTTCTGCTGCAGTCGATGGGACGGTGGAGGCGGACATGATGGGAGATGTAGGGGCGCTGAAAGTGGTCGGCTACTTGATGAGAAATACGTCGATGAGGAAGCAAACGATCATTCCAAGAGCGATGAGAACCCGTGCGACGATGCCTGCAAGTCCTCCAACTACCGTGCCGATGGTGGAGTTGGATGCTTCTTTAACTTCTTTTTTCGCGAATAGCATTTCGAATAGAAAGACACCCACGATAGGTCCGATGATGAGTCCGGGAATGGAAAAAAATATGCCGATTATGCCACCGAGGATCGCTCCGATGATTCCCCACTTGCTCGAGCCAAACCATTTTGCGCCGATCGCCCCGCTGATCCAGTCGATAACAATGGAGGCGATGTAGAGAATCACAATGATGACAATTCCCTGCCAGGTGAGGCCGGACTCTTCCATTCCCATCATGAAATAGTGAGCCAGCGTCCCCGCGAGGATCATTGTCGTCCCGGGAATGATGGGGAGAAACGTTCCCAGAAAACCGACGACGAGCAGCGTAATAACCAGCGACCATTTCAAGCCGTCGACGAAGGCTTCAGAGGTGAAAGCATCGAAAATTCCGGCGAGTAGGGTCATAGGGGCTGCGGGTTGTTTAAAAGAAGGTGCGGGCGGGAACTTCAGTTCGCGGCTGACAAATTCGGGCGATGCATTGATCGAAGCTTTCCTCGTTGCTGAGAATGCCGATTTCGACTCTCAAAAAATAAATGGGAACATCCATGCGGGCGAGCCGGGGGAACCGGACGGCGTCCTTTTCGGTTGTCAGGATCATATCAACGCCTGACTCGACACAGCAATTGATGAAGGAGATGATTTCCTGTTCGCTGAACCGGTGGTGATCCATGAAGCGGCAGGTCGCCTCGATATTTGCTCCCAGCTTGCGGACTCCGTCTTCGAAGCTTTCGGGGACGGCAATGGCACTTACGGTTCCGACCTTGGCACCTTTCAATGATTCGAGAGGAATGCTGGCCCGGGTCTCAATGTGCTGGAGGTAGCGGGGGCGGTGCTCGCATTCGATGATCTCGGCGGTGCGGTTGTAGAGACGGATCCGCTCAATGAGCTCGTCGTTGGGATCGCCGTTGCATTTCGTGATGAAAATGTAGGACGCCCGTTTCAGATTGCGCGGAGGTTCGCGGAGGGTGCCGCGTGGAAGCAGTCTCTCGGTTCCGAAGGGGTGCCACTTGTCGACGAGGACGATATCGAGTCGATGTTTCAGCCTCAGGTATTGGAGCCCGTCATCGAGAATGAGAGTGTCGCAGTTCAGTTCCCCGATGGCGTGTTTGCCGCTTTTGACCCGGTCTTTGTCCACGACTACGGGGACATCTTTCAAATTTGCGGCGAGCATGTAGGGCTCATCGCCGGCGGTTTTTGAATCGAGTAGGAGCGATTTGCCGTCACTGACGACCCGTGGGGGATCGATTTCGCTCTCGCCCTTCATTTTCGCGGAAAGACGTTTCAGGAAAGGGTGCTTCACGGACTTGTATCCGCGACTGAGGATAGCGACGCGGCGTCCGCCGTCCTGAAGGGATCTGGCGAATTTCTCGACCACGGGCGTTTTGCCGGTTCCTCCGACGGTGAGGTTTCCGATGCTGACGACGAGGCAGCCTAGATTTCGCTCGCGGAGGATACGGTTGCGATAGAGCATGAGCCGCAGGCTGACGACTCCCTCGTAAAGTTTTGACATGCCACTGAGAAATCCGCGCAGTGCGCCCGCGCGGAATCCCTGACGTCGATCAAGAATGACATCAATGGCGAATTTTTCGAATTTTTCCAGAGTTTGTCCCATTCCGTGAGAGAGCTTCCTGCAAGTCGGTATCGTCGCTAAATCATGACGGGAAGCAACAGAGAATGTGAACGGTTGCAATTGGGGAACAATTAGAGCATGGGCTACAATATGAATAGAATTGACGGGCGTGCCCGGGATGAAATGCGGCCCCTGAGTTTTCAGGCCGATATTGCAAAAAATGCGCATGGAAGTGTTCTCGTCAGTTTTGGGGACACTCAGGTAATCTGTTCGGCGATGCTGGAGGCCGGCGTTCCCCGCTGGATGAAAAATCAGGGCGTTCAGGGCGGCTGGGTCACTGCTGAATACAATATGCTTCCTTTTTCGACGCTTCAAAGAAAGCCCCGCGATATCAGTCGCGGAAAAATCGACGGGCGGAGTTCGGAGATTCAGCGGCTCATTGGACGCAGTTTGCGTGCGGTGATTGATTTGAAAAAGCTCGGGCAGCGCACCCTGTGGGTAGACTGCGATGTGCTTCGTGCTGATGGCGGAACCCGGACCGCTTCCATTACCGGTGCCTGTGTTGCCGTGGAAATGGCCTTTCAGCGTTTTATTGCCGCCCGCAAAATGGAAGCGTCTGCACTGACTCAGTATGCAGCCGCGGTGAGTTGCGGCGTGTGGGAGGAAGACTGCGTTCTCGATTTGAATTATCACGAGGACAAAGACGCCAGTGTCGATTTTAACTATGCGATGACCGGGGACCTCAATCTTATCGAGGTTCAAGGTTCAGGAGAAGAAGCCACTTTTACCGAAGCCCAGATGATGGAGATGCTCGCGCTCGCCAAAAAGGGTGCAGGAGAAATTGTAGCGCTTCAGAAAGAGGCTGTTGCCAATTTTGATCCGACTGCGGATTTAGACATCTTGACCCGCTTGAAGTAGGTCCGGTTTTTTCATTTTTTCGAAACTTAAGAGGGTTGAGTCCGTGACCTGACCCTCTTGAGTCGCCGCATCCGGGTGGCGCCGTCGCGGTGAGACCGGTCAATTTACTTCCAGATTCACCGTTTTTCGCAAGCGGGCCAGTCCGCGCCGCACGCGGGCCTTCACGGTGCCGAGAGGTTCTCCCAGCTGATCGGCAATTTCCTGCTGCGTGAGACCGTCGAAGTAGACTTTTTCGATGGCTTCCCGCTGCACCGCGGTGAGGTCGAGGACCGCGGTGCGAATCGCGTTGCAGGTCTCACGACGTGTCGCGACTTCGAATCCTCCGGTGCCTCCCGCCAGCTTGGGAGCCACTTTGATCTCGGAGGCATAGGCCTTTTTGAGTTTGCTCTGCCTTTGTTTCGAGCGAAGCCGGTCGATAGCGCGGTTTCTCGCCATCGATACGAGCCAGGTCACGGGGCGTCCCCGACCGTTGCTGTATAGGCTGGCTTTCCTCCATAGGGAATACATCACCTCCTGAAGCACTTCTTCGGAATCGTCAGTGTCGTTCAAGACCTTGTTGATCGTCGTGTAAAGAAGTCCCCGGTAGCGTTCGTGAATGCACTGGAAACTTTGGCGGTCACCGTTCGCAATTTCAGTGAGAAGTGCTGCATCAGCTTTGTCATCGAAGGCAAGTCGGGGGGCGTTTTCTTCCATTATGAGAATAACTTATTTTAAACAAAATTATTCTCAATTTTAATTTGGATAAGAGTTTTTAATGTTAATGGGCTCAGGTATTAGGGGCGGCGAGGGTTCATGAACGCGCGTGGGAGCTTCTCCGGAGGCTTTTTCCGGAAGATCAGAGAGACTGATTGGAAAAGGACGCAATCGATGCAAACATCCCGTTGATTGAACAGGGAATACACTGCACTGTCCAAGCTTTCGCATGGGCATCGATTGCACCTCGAAGTGCTGTGTGGTAATTTCCGTAATCGGGAAACCCTCGAACCCTCAACTCGACTAATTTGATGCAAGAACAAGAACCAAACAAAGAGCCTCAACGCCAGGGTGGTGGAGAGAACGGTTTTAACTGGAAGGGGCTCATATTGCTCTTCATCGCGATGAGCCTTTTCGCCCTCGCGATCTGGTCGAAGTCCTTTTCAGATGCATCACGGAACCTTACCTACGCCGAGTTCGAAGAGATGGTGAAGGCCGGGAAGATTCAGGTCGATCCCAAGGCTGAGCCTGCGAGGTTGCTTCGTCTCGTCCAGAAAGACGGGAGCGCCAAGCAATACCTTACCGGTTGGTATGAGGTCGAAAATCCCGGCGAAAACGGTGGTAATAAATACAGCGAGTTCACGACGCCGGTTATTCTGGAGTATGTGGGGGATGATCTGAAGGCGCTTCTTGCTGAAAACGATCTTCAAATCTCGGATCTTCCGACTGATTCTGACGGCGTTGGAATGATGATGATGTCATTCTACATGCCGGTCTTTTTCCTGCTCATCCTTCTCTACTTCCTCTTCCGCCATCAGATTAAGGCAGCCGGAAAAGGCGCGATGAGTTTTGGTAAGAGCAAAGCCAAGTTGATGTCGATGGACAAAGGCAAGGTCACATTCAAGGACGTTGCCGGAATCGAAGAAGCGAAGGAAGAGGTTTGGGAGATCGTGGAATACCTCCGTGATCCAAAGAAATTCCAGAAGCTCGGCGGCCGCATTCCCAAGGGGGTTCTCATGGTGGGATCACCGGGAACCGGTAAGACCCTGCTGGCGAGAGCGATTGCGGGCGAGGCGGATGTGCCTTTCTTTTCGATCAGTGGATCCGATTTCGTAGAGATGTTTGTCGGCGTGGGGGCTTCCCGCGTTCGCGACATGTTCGAGCAGGGTAAGAAAAGTGCTCCCTGCCTGATTTTCATTGATGAGATCGATGCGGTCGGTCGTCACCGTGGACACGGCATGGGTGGTGGCCACGATGAGCGTGAGCAGACCTTGAATGCACTCCTCGTTGAGATGGATGGATTCGATACCCAGGAAGGTGTCATCATCATCGCGGCAACGAACCGTCCTGACGTTCTTGATCCCGCATTGCTTCGTCCCGGACGATTTGACCGTGAAATTCGGGTGGGACTTCCCGATGTGAAAGGCCGTGAGGAGATTCTCCGGGTCCACGCCAAGAAAGTGAAACTGGCTGAAGGCGTCGATCTTGGAGTGATTGCCCGCGGAACCCCGGGATATTCGGGAGCGGAGCTCGCAAACGTAATTAACGAGTCCGCTCTGCTTGCTGCGAGTAAGGGACTGAAGGCCATTACGCTGGCGGAGATGGAGGAAGCCCGTGACAAAGTGCGTTGGGGTAAGGAGCGTAGAAGTCTTGCTCTGAGCGATAAAGAGAAAGAGAACACCGCTTATCATGAGGCGGGACATGCGATTCTGAACGAGCTTCTGGAGCACACCGATCCTCTTCATAAAGTAACGATCATACCGCGCGGACCTGCCCTGGGGGTCACGATGTTTCTCCCACTGGAGGATAAATACACTCATCGTAAATACGAGTTGCTCGATGATCTCGTGGTTGCGATGGGCGGACGGGTTGCTGAAGAGATTATTTTCGGTGACGTCACCAACGGCGCTTCCGGTGATATCCGCCAGGCCAGCAACATCGCCCGCAAGATGGTCTGTAGCTGGGGCATGAGCGACGACCTCGGAATGGTTGAATACGGGGAGAGCCAGGAGCCTGTTTTTGTTGCCCGGGATATCGGTTCACAGCGGACTTATTCCGAAGCGACGGCCCAGAAGATTGATGACGAAGTGAAGCGTCTCATCGATGAAGCCTACGCTAAAGCGACCAAGTTGATTAACGAGAACCGTGATAAGCTTGAGGCGATTGCTCAGGCTCTGCTCCTCTATGAGACCATCAACGGATCTCACGTGAAAGAGATCATGGAGCACGGTGATATTCAGAATCCACCGGATGTGCCGACTCCGCCTGATCTTCCTGCTGAGCCGGAGGTAGCACCTTCCGCGGCTGAAGAGAAGAAAGATCACGGTGGCGAGGATTTCTCCGGGGAACTCGCACCCGCCTAGTTTCTTTACCGGGAAAGGAGAGGGGGGCTTTCCCTCTCTCTTAAATTCGTTGTGGGCAGCTTTGTTCGCTCCCCCGCGGGGCACCTGTTTCGCAGCGCGGCAGGTGAATGTGTCCGTGAAAATGCGGACCTGAGCGGTCTGGTTGAATCCTCGTTTTCGGGGGGAATGATAGTGCTCTGAAGAGGTGCTTAAGGATTCTTAATCTGTTTTCACTGCGAAAAGCGGCCGGGAAAGACGCTTGGGAACGCATTGGTTTGTCGTCGAAATGGGGGCTGATGAGCATTTTTCCCCATTAAAAGCTCGCTAATGTGACAATTTCTTCATACTTAGCTTAGTAATTCCGAAGGATTAGGTTTATCTTCCGGGTTTCTTAAATACCAATGTCATCTGAATATTAAGGATGATTTAACCAAGTATCCCGGGACGGGAATACCGATTATGGGCGAAAAAGCTGAAGCTTACTTAAGGGGGGAATCAGATCCGATGGAGGTCCACAGTTCCCGTGATCTCTATTTTGAAGTGCTCCATAGAGATCCATACGGGTTGGAGAATCAAAGCTATGACTGGTCCGGCGAGGATAAGTTTGTAGCCTGGATGCTGCCGATAATGGTGCTTGGCTGTATCGGGGTCTGGGTTGCGCAGGCGATGGGGCTGCTCGGATCGGTCGGGACCTATGCTTACGCGATGTTTTTCACCTGGATAGGAATCGAGCTTCTCGGGAAGTATCTCTTTTCGAGCGCTATCCTTCGTTACAATATCAGGATCAATTACATTCGAAAGTTGGCCCTGCGGCCCTGGAGAAAGCTGAAAACCTATGTGATTCCGCTCTTGTTGAGCGGGGCCTTCGGGCTGGAGCACGCTGCGACTTCCGCGATTGCCGGGGTGCTTGTCTTTTTCTTCATGGATATCCTGAAGACAATTTTCACGGAGTGGAATCAGATTCGCCGGCGCGTTCCCATCCTGAAGCATTCTTTTCTTGCCTGGGACCGGATTGAAGACCGCCCCTATACCCTGCGCTACGACATTTTAGAGGATCTCTTCCGATTTATTGTCTACCTCCCTTTTATCTGCATTTTCGGAAAGGCGTCGCTTCTGGTGATGATTCCAAATCTGATTAACGAATTCGGTGACGGCCTCGCTGAGCCGGTGGGAATTCGGTTCGGGAAACACAAATATCGATGCCGTTCGCTTTACTACAAAGGGAAGTTCTGGAATGGGAATTTCGAACGCAGTCTCGAAGGTAGTGCGATGGTTTTTCTCGTTTCCATCATCGTCGTGGCGATGTATGCGAGTTATTTTTCGACACCTCAGTTTCTGATTCTTCTCGCTGCGATGCCCATCCTGATGACGTTGGCGGAGGCTGTGAGCCCGCATACCAATGATGGCCCGATGCTGGCCCTCGTGGGCTGCTCAACTATTTGGGCGGTTACGGCCTTTGTTTAAAAAAAGCCCGCGAGTTTCCGGTTCATGGCCTGCCGGGGATTTCCCGGGTGGCGCATTATAGAGAAATGGCGAAAGAGAGGGATTCTTATACGGAGTCTTCCTACCTCTTCACCAGATAGAGTTTCGGCTCGGGGCGCTTTTCCTTTCGAATGCTCATTTCGCATGCGAAGAGGACCAGAAGGAAGCCTATGTAGAGATAGCCAATTCCGGCCAGCAGCCTTTTTCGCTCATCCTTTGTCACGTCACTGAAGCCGCTGACATCGTCCGGCGTCGCTTCAATGATTGAAGGGGCGACTTTGCCTGTCGTGATTTGGCTGCTTGCCTCCTCGCGACTGTTCAGTCCGCTGCCTTCGGTTGCCATGGTCTCTACTCCTGTGAACAGAAACAGGGTGAAGGCAAATGCCAGCGTTATTGGTGATCTTGGCTTCATGATGAGCTGGAAATTCTGGAGAGCGGGAAATTGAGTCAGGCCTGAAAAGTTAAACTGTTTTGACAAAATACCATAATTATCATAACTTACATAATAATTTAACGAAATGATTGCTCGATTGGTACTCCTCCTCACCATCTCCTCGACTCTGTTTGTTGCATGTTCCGATTCTGGAACAAACGGCGAACAGGGTAAAACTGCTGCGGATGTTTCTTCAGAAGCTGCGACCCGGGTTGTTTTCGGAGTCTACACCGCAGACAAGGCTTCGGATGTCGTTAAAGAGTTTGCCCCGGCAATCAGCTGGCTGGAGAAAACAGTCAGTGAATCGCTCGGACGGCCTGTTGATATTCAGATGAAAATCGCGAACAGCTATCTGGCGGGAATTTCTGATATCGCGATAGGGGAAGTTCACTTTTCCCGCCTGGGACCGGCCTCATACATCCATGCTATGGATGAAAATTCCGATTTGGAGATTCTCGCGATGGAATCGAAGAAAGGGAAGCGGTCCTTCAAAGGGTTGATTGTAGTTCACGAGGATTCTGAGATTCAGTCGATAGAAGAGCTGAAAGGAAAATCGTTCGCTTTCGGATCTCCACTTTCGACCATCGGCAGATACCTCTCGCAGGACATTCTCATATCGAAAGGAATCCACTCAGCCGACCTGTCTCAACACGCCTTTCTCGGGCGTCACGACAGTGTTGGTATGGCGGTCGCGGCAAAAGCCTTTGACGCAGGTGCGCTGAAGTCCAGCTCCTTCGATGCGTTGATCGAAGAGGGGTATCCTTTAAGGACGCTGGTTGCGTTCGATAATGTGACAAAGCCCTGGATTGCGCACCCGGACCTCGACCCTGAAGTGGCCGAAGCGCTGAAACGGGCCATGCTGGAAATTACTCCGGAGCAGGCCGACGAGATTGGGATCGACGGATTTGTTGAGTCGGGCCCTCAGTATTACGAAGAAACAGGTGCGGCAATGATTCGCAGCAAGCAATTCGGGTCCTCTTTAACTACTGTTTCTCAGTAGTGCGCACGCTCCCCGACGCGGTTTGATGATTTTTACCCCTACATTCAACTGATATGACGCCATTCATTCGTGGCGGCATGCAACGGTTTTCGCTCCGGGCCCAGACCATCATTCTCATGATGGCCATTGGGATCGTGCTGAGCACCTGTATCTCGTTTTATGTATATCAGCGGGATCTCGGAAGGATCTCTGAGCGGGTTGAGCAACTGAGCAGGAGTCAGACCGACCTGATTAAGCATCTGTCGATCGACGCGATTCTGTCGGAGGACAGGCCTGCCCTGCAAACGATTGTGGACGGTCTTAAGAAGCTGGATCTCGGAATCGACCAGATGACGGTAACAAACTATGACGGCGAAGTGTTAGCCTCATGGTTTGCTGAATCTCAGAGTGACAGTGAACCATACAAGACGAAAACCCCGATCGATTATCTGGGGCAGAACTTCGGGGAGATCCATCTCGAATGGAATCGGGATATTCTAGTGGCACCGATGAAGAAGCGGGCTGCGGGGATTGTTCAAATCGTTGTCGCTTCGATCGTGGGAATTGGAATTTGCCTGGTTGCTTTCGTGGAGTTCTATTTTGTACGTCCTCTCGCTCATCTCGAAAGCAAAGTTGATATGGTGTTGGGGAAGCCTTCTGCTGACATAGAGCCTCATAACTTTTGTTCGAGAGAATTGACTCACCTTGATCGCAGTCTTGTAGCCGCGGTTCGTGCGATTCGGGAGAAGAGTTTGAAAGAGGAGCAATTGCGCGAAGAGCGGGGACGAACCAAAGCTGCGGAAGCCGTTGCGGCAGCGCGAACCGAGTTTCTTTCGTTGATGAGTCACGAGATCAGAACCCCTCTTGGTGCGATCCTCGGATTTGCCGATCTTCTCGATGTGTCGGGAATTTCAGGTGATGAGAGGGAGTATGTGGGGCATATCCGTGAAAGCGGCGCGTTTCTTCTCCAGATCCTCAACGATATTCTGGACCTCTCAAAGATCGAAGCGAATGGAATTCAGTTGGAGAAGGTTTCATTCTCTCCCCTCACTGTGATTGACGACGTTGCGATGATGTTAGGGGATCAGGCGAAAAGCAAAGACGTGGAGCTTGTTCTCGACACAAATTTCGATGGTGATTTGATGGTTGATGGGGATCCGCATCGCCTGAAGCAGATCATTTTAAATCTCGCCGGTAACGCGGTGAAATTCACGGAGAAGGGGAAAATTGTCGTATCTGCGATTGCCGCTGAGGGCACTTTTGAATCCGGAAATGAGGTTGAGATTCGTTTTTCAGTAAAGGACTCGGGAATCGGCATGCCTCCGGAGTTCGTTGAGAAAATCTTTGAGCCATTTTCTCAGGGGGATGCTTCGATTACGCGCAAATTCGGGGGAACCGGGCTTGGGGTTTCCATCTCCCGCAAACTGGTTTCCATTATGGAAGGCGATCTTTCGGTGGAAAGTAAGATGGGATCCGGGTCGGAATTCTTCTTTACCCTCCGCCTGCCTGTCTCCAGCGAGGTCCCGGAGAAGAGTAGTTTTCCCGATCCTGAGAGAAGTGTTTTCGTTGAGAGAGGGGCTCAAAACCTTCGAATTCTTGTTGCGGAGGATGATCCGGCTAACCGGAAGCTGGTGAAGAGCGTTCTGGGCCGAATGGGCCAGGAGGTGAACTTTGCGGGGGACGGGGAAGAATGTCTCGAAATATTGAAAAGCGGAGAAACATTCGACGTTCTCTTTCTGGATTTGCGCATGCCGAAGATCGGAGGCATGGAGGTTTTGCGCCGCATCAGGGAGGGCGAGTGTGGCGATAAGATTTCCGAAATGCCGATTTCGATGATGTCTGCTGATATTCTATCGCAGGACGAAGCGAAAGCTGCAGGCGCCAATCATTTCATCGTGAAGCCAATTGCTTTCGATGAAATTCAGCAGTTTCTTGCAGAACATGCCCGGGATATCCCTGAACCGGAGGCCGATCCGCGATGGATTCGAGGTTTTAAAGAGTTGAGTGCGAAGGGATTGGAACCTTCAAATGGTGAGGGCGAAAAATGGGTCATGGTTGTGGATGACAACCCTGCGGTTCGCCAAATGATCGAGAAGTTTCTTTTGAGGTGGGGATATCGCACCGGTATTGCGGTGGATGGCTCCGATTGTCTCGAGCAGCTTGCCGGCAAGCACTACGATGCGGTTATTTCTGATCTGAGGATGCCGGGAATGGATGGAATGACGCTCATTAACCGAATTCGGGAAGGCCATGCCGGAGATTCCTATCGTGAAGTTTCAGTAGCGTTGATGACCGCTGAGCAGATGACGGCGGAGGATGCCCATGCCGCGCACGCCGATGCCTACATTCCCAAACCTATTCCGATGGAGAGCCTGAAGAGTTTCCTTAAGAATGTTCCGGAAGGGCCCGTGTCGCTGGCTGGTTGAAAGCAGCCAAATTGGCGTTTGTCATCGGCGGGCCGGTAGCGATAAGTTCCCTGCGGGCATGAAGTGTCACGCCGGCGGGCCTTTTGATAAGTGATTCGCGAGAACGTTCGATTTCAGCTTCGTTTTTCGCCCCGGAATTCTCCCGGCAGGTCATTCAGTGACTTATTTGTAACACTTTTTAAGGCGAATAATCCCCGGATTGACTGTCTTTATGGCGCGAATGTGAGACACCTTCGCCGCATGAAATCCAGCAGATGAGCGATCACACCGCCGATACTCCCAAAGACCCCTCCGTCTACGAAGGCTGGACCGCTCAACGGGGAAACTTTTCCTCCCCGGTGGCTGAAAATGAACGTGATGGATGTTTGATTGAGCGGAACGCTGTCGGTCCTGGAGGTGCTCTGCTCCGTTTAATAGGCTGCTCACATGCGAAGCGTAAGGCTCTTTTTTTTAAGAATGAATCAGCTCGCTTAGGATTCCGGAAGCCGGCCACGAGAGCTCTCCCCGGGGAGAGCATCAATACCCCGGACAGGGTATTGGAAGTCCAAACAGCAGGGAGCCTTTTCCGTCTGCAGAGGGGCTGCCACGATTTTTGCCGCTCTCTCCATCTGTTTCCCGGGCTTGTTTCCGGAAGAATGGTGAAGTGATAAATGTAAAATTGAACCTGACAGATTGAATAAATGCCGCAATTTTGCGAAACCACGACAGACAAAACGAAATGAAAACCACCATGTCGGAAAAAGAAATCACCAACGCCGGTATACCGGGAGAGGAACGTGTTACCAGTTCACACCCTGGCGAAAGGTCTGCTCAAACGATCATCAAGATTGATGACGTGAATTTTGCTTATACGAAAGGGAAAGATGTTCTCAGGGACGTCTCGCTCGATATCAACCGGGGTGAAGTCACTGCATTCATCGGGCCTTCCGGATGCGGTAAATCGACACTCCTCCGCTGTCTCAACCGGATGAATGATCTCATCCCCACGGCGGCGATCACCAAGGGAAGTATCAGCATTCTCGATACTGATATCTATGACTCTGAAGTCGATCCCATCGAGTTGCGGAAGCATGTCGGAATGGTGTTCCAGAAATACAATCCCTTCCCTAAGAGCATCTATGAAAACGTCGCTTTCGGCCTGCGGATTCAGGGGGTTAACCAGCAATCGGTTCTTGATGAAGTGGTTGAGCGCAGCCTGACGCTCGCCGGCCTCTGGGATGAGGTGAAAGATCGTCTTCATGCGAGCGGACTGGGACTTTCAGGTGGTCAGCAGCAGCGTCTCTGTATCGCAAGAACGATTGCGGTGGAGCCGAAAATCATCCTTATGGATGAGCCCTGCTCAGCTCTGGATCCGATTTCCACAGCTATCATTGAGGAGTTGATCACTCAATTGAAAGATGAGTTCACGATCGTCATCGTGACTCACAATATGCAGCAGGCGACGCGCGTTTCAGACCGCACCGCTTATTTCTATCTCGGAGAGCTGGTTGAAGTGGGCGCCACTACGACCATTTTCAACAACCCGGCAAAGCAGGAGACCGAAGATTATATCTCAGGTCGCTTCGGTTAGGTTTTCGAACTTTCTCAATTTTACCAACATTGCTTCGCCCCGCGCCCTGCGGGAAAGCAGTGTTCAGGAGTTCGGGAACTGGGTGATCGAATGAACTTCGACACCCTGAGCCCTGCCCTTCACTTTGTGAACCCCCATACCTCTCCCGTAGGCCCGGGAGTTGGGTAGTGCTCTCATGAAGTCTCCCGATGCGAGCACGGGCCGGTCAAGTTTTCGCGTCAATGACTCCAGGCGAAAGGTGAGGTTCACCGGGTCGCCAACGAGTGTGAATTCGCCCTGACTCATACCTCCGTAGGCCACTTTGCCGGTATGGAGGGCGACGCCGATCTTGAAGTCACGGGAAACTTCGGCAAATACTTCGGGGTGGGCTTTCTGGATGCGGTCTGAAGATGCGAGGAGCTGTTCCGCTGCCGAGAGGGCCGCTTTGAGTGTGTTCTCATCCACCGTTGTCCAGTAGGCGAGGACGCAATCGCCAATAAATTTGTCCACGGTGGCGCCGGCTGATGAAATGATCATCTCACAGTCTGCATACCATCCGCCCATAATTTGAGCGAGATCATCGGGTGAGATAGCTTCGGAAAGTGCGGTAAACCCCATGATGTCACTGACGAGGATGATCACCGGGGTCGAGCGAATCATCGCAATCGTCGAGCCGCCCAGAGTATTCAGATTTTGAGTCGCCCCGCTGCTGCCCTCCTGGCGGTAGGAGTATTCGTGTCCGGCGAAGCTGAGAGTGCTCCCATCGTTCAACTGCCTTGCTGTGGTAACCCGTGAGCCATTGAGGTAGCTCCCGTTAAAGCTGCCGAGATCGAACAGGTAGTAGCCACCGTCCTGTTTTCGAATCATGGCATGCCTGCGGGAAACGCGCGGGTCCGGTATTTGAATTTGGCACTCGGAGCTGCGACCGATCATGCTTACCGCGCCGAGATCAAATTCGCGCTCGGTCACAATGTTCTTGAGAATAGCTTTCAAAGCAGTGGTGCGAAAAATAGAAGTGGAAGGTCCGGGCGTTAGGGGAGGCCTTTTACGATGGTTTCAGAGTATCTGAATTCACCTGTTAAGGCATCATAAAACTGGAAAACGACCTGGGGGTGGGGGAAGGCATACCAGCGATTGCCGCCCCGCTCGACCGGGTTGTTGAAGACGTTGTTGATTCGAACGACGCAGAAATGGGGGAAGGTCCTGCTGGCTCTGGGAATATCCTCCATCGCGTAGCTCGACCAGCGGATCTCGCACTCGCGGGGACCGTATTTGAATTTTCCATTAACGGGGCGCCCTCCTTCATCGACCATGGGGGCATGATTGATTGAGTTATGAGGACCGCTCGCGAACTCGAATACATTGTCGGTGATGCGAATAGCAAAGGAGTTGTGGAGGTCGCCGGTCAGCACGAAGACGGGTTGATCGATTTGATCACAGAGCTCAATGAGTTCCTCCCGCTCATCAAGAAAAACGGTCCAGGCATCATCCTTTTTCAAGGTGAGTTGTTTATCGTCGCCGCCACCGCTTCCGACATGCGGAACCATAAAGTTGACGGATGAAACGACGAAAACAAAATCTGCCTCACTCTCCTTGATTCCTTTGGTCAGCCAGTTGAACTGTTGTTTGCCCAGCATGGATGCTCCCGGTTTCGTCGGATTATCCACGTCGTGGAGATCGCGATGAGACCGCGTATCGAGGATGAAAAAGTCACAATTGGAAACGGTGAATTTACCGTAGCAGCGACGGCCGATTGAGTAGGCTGCGGTGCCATCCTCTTTCGCTGTCGGAGAGACCTTGATTTTTGTCGGGCTCACCACTTCGACGATACTGTAGACCGCGGAGTTGGGATCGCCCGGTTCGGAGTCGAGTGCGGCATCTTTCACTCCGGCGGTTGGGGTGCCCCAGTGAACGTGAAGATTCGCCATCGCATCGAGATCGAGCTTGGTGAAGTCAGCGTCGGGATCTTCGATGATGTCACTTCCCGCTTTGAAGTTCCCGGTGCTGAACCAGGCCGTTTGGCTGTGCTCGACGGGATTGGCCCAGGCGAGGTAGTCGAACCACGCCTGTGTCGCAATGTCCCTGAAGACGGCGCGCCGGTTCACGTAGCCGGCTTCCCCGGTTCCGTAAATATCATTGAGAAGTTCGTGGTCGTCGGCGGTGTAGAAAGTGGGGATGTGCCGGTGCCACTCGCTGAGGTTGCGGCCGCGCTCCATGTAAATTTTGTAGTTCTCCCAGACACCGGTGATTGTCGGTGCCTTTTGGACGATGTGAGGCTGGAGATCCGGGGTGATACCCACCTGATGGTTCCACTGTTCCGCCTGATACTCCCTGCGGTCCTCGTAGAGCCAGTCGCCATTGAGGATCGCAAAGTGAACTTTGTCCCGCCACCCGGAGTTGAGCACATCGTAAACGGGAATATGCGGGCCTGCGCTGTCACCGCTGCCGCGCTGGTTGTTGCCACAGGCAAATTCAAAACTGAAATTGAAGAGTCCCTCCGGATTCGTTTCCGCGTTTTGGAACTGCGAGGCGTCGGGAAGGGTTCGGAATGAGCCGCCCAGCTGATGATCTTCGATGCGATAGTAGTAGGTCTTATCGGGTTCGAGCCCCTCGATCGTCGTCGTTCCGGTGTTGTCATTCTCGAGGCGCGTCTCGAGGACCGGAGCCGTTTTATCGAGATTGTCTTTGGATTCCCCGTAGAAAATATTCACCGAACCCGTCTCGTTCGTCCGTGCCCAGATTGTCATCGAATGGCTCGTAGGGCGTCCCAGCATGGGGCCGTGAGTCACCCGCGTGGAGGTAGGTTCGCGATCCTGAGCATTGGCAGGCAGGATAGCGAACGAAAGCAGACTCAGAGAGAGGCAGAATAGAGATCTTTTCAAATTCATAGGTCGACGAAGCATCGGGCGAATTTATACCCTTTCGCCTGCTTCAAGGCACGCTCAATCCTAACTTTCCTCAATGAAGCCAGCCGGGCCGGATTCCCCGGGGGGAGTGGAACAGACCGGGGAGGATATTATTCGACGGGCACGGCCGGGGCGGGTTGAGCCGGTTCTTTCGGCATATGCTTCTGGAAGACCGGAATGATTCTCTGCTGCAACTCTCTCGAGCGTTCCTGGACCATTTGTTGTCCCAGCGCCATTCCCTGAGTGGTCAGTTTAGGGATGAGTTGGACCGATTTTTTGCCTACCGGAGTGAGGTAGAATTTAGTCATTTCCCGCATTTCATCCGCAGTGAATGACTCGGTGTAGATTTTGATCATTTCCGGTTCCATCTCTTCGTAGGTCATTACCTCTGTGAAAAACGAAAGCATCTCCTTCTTCAGTTCAGTGATGCCCTCGGGTGGAAGGCCCATCTGGGCAAACTCTCCCATTTGGGCATCCAGAGATGCTTCAATCGAAGCTTCCATCGTCTTCTCAAAATTCATTGTCTCGAGAAGTTCACGGGCTGCTTTGACCTGATCATCTTCAGCGGAGAGAGTGAGAGATGATGCTGTAAGAGTTAGGATTGCACAGAGTAACGATGCCGTTTTAATCATAGTGGTAATCTAGTGTGAAAAGTTACTTCCACTCAAGAAAAGTCTCACGATAGGGAAAATTCAAAGAGACTTTGCGAGGACGAACCCGAGCCAGACTCCGAGCATGCTGAGGCAGACGCTCAATCCGATATTCCCTGCGGCAAGCCCGGCGTGTCCGTCCCGAAAGAGTGAAAGCGTGTTCCAACTGAAAGTGGAGAATGTCGTGAAGCTGCCGAGGAAACCGGTGAAAATGGCGAGTCGGGTCGCCTCTGAAAACCAGCCTTTTGCCTCCGCAAGAGCAAAGAGAAATCCGAAGAGAAAGCATCCCACGGTGTTCACGGTGAGGATGCCCCAGGGGAATGGAGTGCTTGTGGTTTTGTTATCAATCCACGTGTGCAGCCCCCATCTCGAGATGGCACCGAATGAGCCTCCGAGAATGAGTGCCGCAATTGTTTTCAGCATGTCGCCTAGTAGTTCAGAACGTGGAGCGATTTCGGAATGAACTTGCCGTTCTTGCGAATCACTTTGCCGTCGAACTTGATCTCACCGCCGCCGTAGTCGGGGCGCTGAATATTGACGAGATCCCAGTGGACCGAACTGCGGTTTCCGTTGTCAGCGACTTCGTAGGCCTGGCCGGGTGTGAAGTGAAAACTTCCCGCGATCTTCTCGTCGAAGAGAATGTCCCGCATCGGCTCTTTGATTTCCGGATTAAACCCGATCGCAAACTCTCCGATGTAGCGGGAGCCGGGGTCGGAATCGAGAATCTTGTTGAGCGCTTTGGTGTTGTTCGCAGTCGCGTTCACGATTTTTCCTTCGCTGAATTCCAGCTTCACATTGTCAAAAGCAATTCCCTGGTAGATCGACGGCGCATTGTAGGAAATATGGCCTTCGACCGAATTTTTGACCGGTGCGGTAAAGCACTCGCCGTCGGGGATGTTGTGGGTGCCTCCACAGGCGATTCCGGGGAGATCTTCGATGCTGAAACTGAGATCTGTGCCGGGGCCGGTGATGTGAACCAGTTTGGTCTCTGTCATCAGTTTTGCGAGGGCACTCATACCCCGCTTCAGTTTGCCATAATCGAGGAGGCAGACGCGGAAGTAGAAATCTTCAAATGCCTCCGTTGACATGCCGGCACTTTGAGCCATCGAGGGGTGAGGCCAGCGAAGCACGCACCAGCGGGTATTGTTCACCCGCTCGTTCAAAACGGGACGCATTTTCGAAGAGAGCATTTTCATGTTCTTCGAAGGAATGTCGGAGAGCTCATTCACGTTGTGGCTTCCGCGGATCGCGATGTAGCAGTCCATGCCTTTCATCTGATGCATCGCGTTTTTGGAAATGACCGAATATTGCTCTTCTGTCGCTCCCATACCCATCTCGCGGTTGATCCGTGCCGAGTGAATATTGACAAAGGGGATCGCTTTAACCGCGCGAACTTCGCGAATGAGAGCGACGCCGACTGCTTCAGGCACATCGAAGAGATCGATGAGAACCTTCTCCCCGCGCTTTGTGGCGGTGGAGTAGCGGACTAACTGGCGGGCGAGTTCATCAATACGGGGATCGTGCATGAGTATACAATCGCGGAAAACCGGTTTGTTAAAAGGGGAAAATGTGGCGTAGTTCCAAATCATGAATCACGATTCGGAAACTTCCCCGACCTCATCTGCGAAAGGGCGCATCGCGATCCTCGGATCGGGGAGGGGGAGTAATGCCCGCGCGATCCTGGAAGCGATCAAAACCGGACAGCTCTCCGCTGAAGTTGCGCTGATCCTGACGGATCAACCCGCTGCCGGAATTCTCGATATCGCTTCCGAGTACAATGTCCCGTCACTCGTTGTCGATCCGGGAGACCGGAAACGAGGGCATCTTTCCGACGAAGCGATTCAGCTTATCACCGACCGTCTCTGTGAGGCCGGCGTCGAGTGGGTCATTCTTGCCGGATTCATGAAGATCGTGAGAGACCCTTTGCTTTCAAGATTCGAGAATCGGATTCTCAATCTTCATCCCTCGCTTCTTCCCAGGTATCCCGGTTTGCACACCGTGAAACGGGCGATGGAGGCGGGTGAGAAAGAAACCGGATGCACGATTCACCTCGTTGACTCCGGCATTGATACCGGAAAAATCCTCCACCAATCCCGGGTTCCGATTGAACCCGGAGACACCGTTGCATCCGTCACTGCGAAAATCCACGCGGCGGAGCACAAGGCTTATCCGATGGTTATCGGAAAGCTGATCAAACAGGGTTAGGTCACTGACCCGGGAGGGTTAGATCACTACCTTAAAGCTGTCACTTGCCTGAATCGACTTCACGAAGGCGGTCATCAAATCGATGGTCTTTTCGATGTCGCCGAAGTCGGCCATTTCGATGATGGAGTGCATGTAGCGAAGGGGGAGCGAAACCAGTCCGCTCGCGATCCCGGCACGGAGGTGATAGATCGAATCGGTGTCGGTTCCCGAGTAGCGCCCTGCCGCTTCGTGCTGAAGTGGGATTTCGCTGTTCTTCGCTGTTTCGATGATTCTCTGAGCGACGAGGGGATGGTTGCACGCGCCGTGACTGACGGTGGGACCGCCGCCGAGGACGACTTTTCCGTGTTGGGAATGTTTGATGTCCGGGCTGTCGGTTGCGTGGGTAACGTCGAGAACGAGGGCAATGTCAGGTTGAATATGGTAGGTCGCCATCTTTGCACCGTAGCCGCCAATTTCCTCCTGAACGGCATTGAGCGCAATACAGGTCGCGGCCGGCTTGTCGGTCGCAAGGCGGCGCATCACTTCAGAAATGATGAAGCCACCGATGCGGTTGTCGAGGGCACGACCTGCGATCTGATTGTTCCCGAAAGGAGTCGCGGAGTCGAGATAGACTGCGGGATGTCCGACACGAAGTCCCATTTCGGCGACTTCTTCTGGATTCTTCGCCCCCACGTCGACGAAAAGCTCGTGAACTTCAGGAGCCTTTTCACCATCCTTGCGGTCACGAATGTGGATCGCGGTATTTCCGATCAATCCGAGCACTTCGCCTTTGTCCCCGAAAAGCTGGAGTCTCTTTCCGCGCGCGGTCGCCCAGTCGGAACCACCGATGCGGTCCACTCGCAGAAATCCGTTTTCGTCGATATGTTTTACGATAAAGCCGATCTCATCCGCGTGTGCCTCGATCATTACGGTCGGGGCGTTTTCGTCAGTGCCTTTAATCGTCGCCCAGGCGCTGCCATAGGTGTCGCTCTCGACGCTGTCCGAAAACTGTCGGCATCGATTGGCCCAGACGCGCTGTCCTTTTGATTCGAACCCGGTCGGGCTCGGCGTGTTCAGCAATTCGTAGAGGAAAGATTCGGTATCGTTGTCCATAAGAAAGTGAGGGGATAAAACTTAAGATTCAGAAGTAACGTCGTCGCCGGAATCTTCCGTTCCGGTTGCGCCGGCGTCCGGTGTCTCCGTTGCCGTTGCGTCGGTGTTTTCTGCACCTTCCGCGTCGGTATTTTCCTCTTCCTCCTCGTCGTTTACGACGCGGGCAATGTCCTGGATGGACTCGCCGTCTTTCGTTTTCATGAGGATCACGCCCTGGGCATTACGACCTGTGAGTCGCGCGCTGGAGGCTTTGATTCGAACCGACTGTCCTTTGTTCGTCATCAGCATGATGTCGTCATCTTCGGAAACACGGAGCGCCTTGACGACGCGTCCTGTCTTCTCGGTGACTTTCATCGTGATAACACCTTTTCCGCCACGGCCTTTGGTGGGGTAGTCTTCAAACGGAGTCCGCTTTCCGAGCCCTTTTTCGCTGACAACGAGAAGCTGTTCCGAGCTGTCAACGACGGCGAGGGAAACGAGGAAGTCATCTTCGCCGGGGCGAATTCCCGCCACTCCTGAGGAAGGGCGACCCATCGAACGGATGTTCGATTCGTTGGTTCGAACTGCGTAACCTTTGCTCGTGACGAGAGAAATTTCGTCGTTACCGTTGGTCATCTTCACGTCGATGAGCTCGTTGCCCTCTTCGATCTTGATTGCGATGATGCCGTCTTTCCGGAAATTGCGGAAGTCGGAGAGTTTTGTCTTTTTCACTTTGCCGCTGCGGGTTGCGAACAAAACAAACTGATCGTCGACGAAGGTGGCGTCTTTGTCCTCGTTGCCAACTGCGACAATACGAAGAACGGATGCGATGGATTCGTCCGGCTTCAAACTGAGGAGATTCTTGATCGATCGGCCCTTCGCGATACGGCTTCCTTCCGGAATCTGGTAAACGCGCTCAATGTAGACGCGCCCCGTATTCGTGAAGAACATGAGGTAGTCGTGTGATGTTGCAGCGAAAAGGTGCTCCACGAAATCGGCTTCCTCCTCATCGACAACGTCGCGGGTTTCCATTCCCTTGAGGCCCTTGCCTCCGCGGGCCTGGGTGCGGAACTCGGTGGAAAGTGTCCGTTTGATGTAACCACGGTGGGAAATGGTGATCATGTTAGACTCATTTGCAATCAGGTCCACGTTGGCGATTTCGCCGTCGTATTCTGCAAAGTCAGTCTTACGTGGGGTCGCCCACTTCTCCTGGATTTCACGAAGCTCGTCTTTGATGATCTGGAGGACACGCTCTTCTCTCGCGATGATGTCGAGAAGGTCTTTGATCGTCTCAATGAGTTCGTCGTAGTCCGCTTTGATCTTGTCGCGCTCGAGTCCAACCAGCTGATAGAGACGGAGTTCGAGGATGTGGTTGACCTGAACGTCGGTGAAGACATAGGAACCCGGCTTGATTTTCAAGCTTGGCTGATCGCGAAGGAGGATTCCGAGGGCTTCCACTTCACTCGGTGTGAAGTGATACGCTTTGATCTTCTCGCGCGCTTCGTCCCGCGTTTTTGAATCGCGGATCATCCTGATGAAGTCATCAAGATTTCCAAGGGCGAGCAAATAGGCTTCGAGTTTTTCAGCGTTTTTCTCGGCCTGGGCAAGGAGCCAGCGGGTCCGGCGGAGAATCACTTCGCGGCGGTGCTCAATGTAGCAAACCAGTGCGTCTTTTACGGAAAGCAGCTTCGGACGGCGATCGTCAATCGCGAGCATGTTCGCCGAATACGACGACTCGAGCGCGGTGTGCTTGTAGAGATTGTTGAGAACCACCTGAGCACGGGAATCGCGCTTCAGATCGACTACAACGCGTGTGTTCTCATCCGATTCATCACGCACTGCGGAAATTTCCGGAAGGATCTTCTGATTCGCGAGCTCAGCGATACGTTCGACGAGGCGCGCGCGGTTCACGACGTAGGGAATCTCGGTGATGATAATCTGCTCACGGCCCGTCTTGGTTTCTTCAACGGTGGCGCGGCCCCTGACACGAATCGATCCGCGGCCGGTTCGTGAGTAATCCTGAACCCCTTTTTGACCAAGGATGGTACAACCGGTCGGGAAATCAGGCCCCTTGATCAACTGGAGCAATTGCTCGTGTGTGATATCAGGATTGTCGATCGTCGCGCAGACGCCGTCGATCACCTCGCCGAGGTTGTGTGGCGGAATGTTAGTCGCCATTCCGACCGCGATACCGGTTCCTCCGTTCACGAGAAGGTTGGGGATTGCGGCAGGGAAAACAACGGGCTCCTGGCGCGTTTCGTCGTAGTTCTGGATAAAGTCGACAGTGTCTTTCTCCATGTCGGTCATGAGAACATGTCCGACGTGAGTGAGGCGGGCCTCGGTATAACGCATTGCAGCGGGAGGGTCACCTTCAACAGAACCGAAGTTACCCTGACCTTGAATCAAAATTTCCCGCATCGTCCATGGCTGCGCCATGTTTACGAGGGTCGGGTAAATCGTCGCTTCACCGTGGGGGTGATAGTTACCGGAGGTATCACCGCAAATTTTTGCGCATTTCCGGTAGTGTTTTCCGGGGCCGAGGCCGAGGTCATTCATCGCAAGAAGAATCCGTCGTTGCGACGGTTTCAAGCCATCACGGGCATCGGGTAATGCACGCGATATGATGACTGACATGGAGTAGTCGAGGAACGAATTCGACATTTCGTCGGCCACGGAGATGGGCTCGATGTCGTTTTCGTGAGCGGGGATTTCGGGTGTGTCGTCTGCCATGAAATTCCTGAGTAAAGTAGATAAAGGCGGGCTGAGAAAGAATCAGGCCCAGAAGAGAAAAAGTGAGAGATTAGATATCGAGATTCCGGACTGAAAGCGCGTTGTCTTCGATAAACCGGCGCCGTGGTTCAACGACGTCGCCCATGAGAATGGTGAACATTTTGTCGGCCTCGACCATGTTGTCGTCGTCCATTTTGACGCGGAGTAGCTTGCGGTTACTCTTTTCCATTGTCGTGGTATAAAGTTCCTTCGCATTCATCTCACCCAGTCCCTTGAATCGTTGCAACTGCATGCCGCGTTTGCCGATTTCAGTGACGGTGTCGAGAATCTCGGGGACACTGAAGACGGGGTGTGATTTGGCATTGTCGCTTTCCCCTTCAAGCACTTCGAAAAGCGGGCTGTCCTGGGAGGAAAAATGCTCGATCGGCAGTCCCAGTTCGAGAAGACGGGCGAGCACTTTTTGAATCGGTCTCGCCTCGTGGATTTCGATCAAACGACCACGGCGGGAGTTCTCGTGCCTGCTTGCCGCAGGTTTTGCCCCGGTGGTGGTTTCGTCTTCTTTCGCCTCGTCAGAGTCGGTGCTTTCCCCGGCCTCTTCGATGACTTCAGCGTCGATAGCTTCCGCCTCTTTTCTTCCGAAAAGATGGAGGTCGCGATTCTCCGCTGCGAACTCACGGAGGTCGGATTCCTCGACGAAATACTTCACGTAGATATCGTTCCCTTCGCGGACTTGAACCAGATAATCAGGCAACTGCTCGCCGTTTCCTGCAGCAAGATAGTCTTCAAAATCACCGGAATTCCGCTCGATGACATCGTTGTAACGGCTGAGTTTTGAGAGCAATGTTAGAATTTCACGGAGGGCTTCGGAGCCAACCTCGGTCTCGCTGCCGATAATTCTCAAGCGGGCGTCTTCTGATCCCAGATCGATCAGGATCTTGCTAAGGTCTTCGTCATCAGCAACATACTGCTCCTTCTTCTTTCTCGTGATTTTATAGAGCGGAGGCTGGGCAATGTAGACGTACCCCGCTTTAACGAGGGGAAGCATCTGTCGACAGAAAAAGGTCAGTAGCAATGTGCGAATGTGAGAGCCGTCGACGTCCGCATCCGTCATGATGATAACTTTGTGGTAGCGGACCTTTTCAATGTTGAAGGCACCTTCCTGATCGCCGTCACCGATGCCGGCTCCGAGGGCGGTGATCATGGTCTGAATCTCCTTGTTCTGGAGCACTTTATCGAGACGAGCTTTCTCCACGTTGATCAGCTTACCTCGAATCGGCAGAATTGCCTGAGTGCGACGATCGCGACCCTGCTTGGCAGAGCCTCCCGCGGAATCACCCTCCACAATATAGATTTCGGATTCTTTCGGATCGCGGGACGAACAGTCGGCCAGCTTTCCGGGAAGACCGCCACCGGTCATCGCCGATTTACGAACTGTTTCGCGGGCCTTGCGGGCTGCTTCACGAGCTCGTGCTGCGTTGAGCACTTTCTCAACGAGCTTCTTCGCGAGCGCTGGGTTCTCTTCGAAATACGCGGTCATTCCCTCGTAAACGATCGAGCTGACAACGCCTTCGACTTCGTTGTTCACGAGCTTCTCTTTCGTCTGTGAGCTGAAGCGGGGGTTGGGGTGCTTGATCGAGATCACGCACATAATTCCTTCACGCGCATCCTCACCTGAAATGGCCGGATCCTTGTCCTTGAGGAGTTTGTTTGCTTTGGCGTAGTTGTTCACCGCACGGGTCAACGCCCCGCGAAAACCGGAGAGGTGCGCCCCGCCGTCGCCGTTGGGGATGGAGTTGGCAAAACAAAGGATATTTTCGTGATAGTCCCCGGTATACTGGAGCACGACATCGGCGTAGCATTCGTCTTCGAGTGTTTTGCCATCATCGTCGATTTCGACCATGCGCTTTCCTTTGAGGACGATGGGCTGCTCGTGAGTGAGTTCCTTGTTTTCGCCCATTTGGCGAACGAATTCTACGATACCATCCTCGTAGTAGAATTCTTTCGCGCGCTGGGTTTCGCCGCGTTCATCGACGAGGTGGATTCTCACCCCGGGGTTGAGGAATGCGAGCTCACGAAGGCGGGCGAGCAGGTAGTCAAAATTGAATTCAATTCCACCCGTGAAAATGGTCGTGTCAGGATAGAAACTGATTTTTGTTCCTGTCTCCTTCGGATCATCCAGCTCACCGATGACTTCGAGTTGTTTCGTGGTCTTGCCCCGCTCGAATTCGATCAGGTGAACTTTTCCGTCGCGGCGGATTTCCGCTTTGAACCAGTCGGAAAGGGCGTTCACGCACTTGGCGCCAACACCGTGGAGACCGCCGGAAAATTTATACGCTCCCTGTCCGAACTTACCACCGGCGTGGAGACGGGTCAGGACCAGCTCGACGGCGGGGATCCCTGATTTTTCGTGTATGTCGACCGGAATACCGCGGCCATCGTCCTCAACCGTGAGGGAACCATCCGAGTTGAGAGAAATCGTGATGTTGTTACAAAAACCGGCGAGGTGTTCATCAATCGAGTTGTCGAGAACCTCAAAAACAGCGTGGTGGAGTCCCCGTTCCGTCGCAGGGTCACCGATATACATGCCGGGGCGTTTCCGCACCGCATCCAATCCTTCCAGCTGGTTGATCTGACTTGCATCGTAGTCACCTGTCGGTTTCGGAGGTTCGTTGTTTTCGGCAGTATCGGACATAATTGGCGAGTGAGTATCTAGGATGAATTTCGGAGGTCAAAATGAGGCGCTTTTCAAAGGGCCTCGAACCACGAAATTGGATACCCTGAGATACGCCAGAATGCCCGAAATATCAATGTTTTGCGCCTTTTTTATGTCAAAAAAGACACCCTTTTTTCAGTGCAATGGAGAGCATCGAAATTTCAGGGGCAAATACATCGTAAAATGTCGTTTTTTCACCGGAATTTGCCCCTTTTTGGCTCTTTCAGGGGTAATTCGGGATTCTGTGCTGATCTCTGCTCAGCACCTGCCTTACGCGGCACTAAAGCACCGGACTCCACTTTGCACCGACCTGTGGTGTCGGAGGCAAATTCCCTGCCGGATCAGTAGCTCCGGGGCGCGGTCTCTCTCTGCCCGCGGTTGAGGGCGCGCGTAGATTTGAGCCCCTCTCTCCTGGAAAGAGGGGGCGTTGATATACGGGGTTGATGGTCTCCCCGGAAATGGCTCTCCGCCGGCTCTAGTTTGCCTGCAGATACGCGACGAGGTCCGCGACGTCCTGTTCAGTCAGTCCGAGCTGAGCGCCGCTGAGCATTACGGAGCGTTTCATTTTCCACTGTCCTTTAATCTTTCCTTTGGGAATGATTTGAGTGACGCCGCCCATGCTTGTGATGATGGTAGGGTTGCCTTCCTGAATAACGAGTCCGTGAACCGTCTTGCCATCCTTCGTTTTGATTTCATGGGCGTCGAAGCCGTGTGAAATGTCGGCGCTGGGATCAATGATAGAGCGGGCAATGACTTCGGCGGTTTGGGTTTTGCCCCAGCCATCCAGAGGCGGGCCGAATTGGACTCCCATGCCGCCGATCTCGTGACACATGATGCAGCGGGTTGATGTGATCTTCCCTTTTTCGGGATCGCCTTTGAGAGCGAGAATCGAGTCGAGGGAAAGCGCTGCTGTTTGCGTCGCGTCGGGTTCCGGTGTGATGATTTCCTGAATGACAACCTTTGCGGGATCGTAAATGCCCCGGTCCTTGAGTTTGGTGCTGAGATCGAACTCCTTCCATTCGTTGTTCATCCGGTTCATGAGCCACCAGGTGGCACCGGCTTTTAGCGGGGTATCGAGCTGGGCGAGAGTGAGCATTGCTTCGCTCGCTGACTTTGTCTGAATGAAAGCGATCGCGTCCATGGCCTGCTTTCGTTGATCCTTTGATACTGAGTCGGATTTCGCGCGGATGAGGAAATCTTCGATCGCCTCCATTGGGTGAAGTCTCCACGCAATTCCGGCAAAGGCATCGCTCCAGTGACGCGCGTCGTCACCGGCGTTGAGTCCTTTTTTCACGGCTGCGTAGATCTCGGATTCCTTGCCGGTCGCTCCGGTTCCGAACGCTTCAAGGTAGCTGCGGTCTTTTCCGTCGTATCCGGCTGCGATTGCGACAAGAATATCTTTGGATGTATCAAGTGACTCATCCCGCATTGAGAGCGCGACCTCACGGCGCACCGCCGGGCTTTCATCTTTGGCGAGACGCATTGCGCTGCCGCTGGTGTCAAGCTCCGCCCGGCGCATCGCCCTATAGGCGGCGATTTTCATTTGAGGTGTTTTCTGGTCGCCCGGGTAGCCAGCGGATCGCGGGCCGCTTACGCCGAGATGGTAAAGCAGGTGTATGGCCCGTGCCCGGATGTAGGGATTTTCGTCTTCGAGAAGGGCGGTGACCGCGTCGAGTGCTCCGCGACCGCGCGCTTTAAGTTTTTCGAATCCGATCGCACGAACATTCACGGCAGGGGATTTCAGTGCCTCGATCTGTCCTTCAATCGTTTCGGTGTCGATCGCGGGAACTTCCGGTTTAAAGCCTTTCGGGGCGATCCGGTAGATCGCTCCTGAACAGGTTTCATCGAGATCCTGATGGCCTCCGACACGACCGTCAAACCAGTCTGTGACGTAGAGCGCTCCGTCCGGTCCGACCGCTACATCAGACGGGCGAAAGAGTGTTTTTGTTTCAGAGGTGACGCTGTCAGATCCTCCGAGGAAATCCGATCCGGCAAATTCGCCGGTGGGGTTACTCGTCATGAAATCCATGCGATCCAGTTTGAAGCCGGCCCCTTCAAGCTCGGGTTGATAGCCGAAAATGACGTTGCGCCCCGCTTCGCAGGCGAGGAAAGTTCCAATCCACTCGTCTCCAAGGGCGCCGTTTTCGTAGTAAACGTTTCCGGTGGGGGAGCCTCCGCCATAGATGTCACCGGCGGGGGTGCTCCCGGGATCGTCCTGCCTCCACTCCGCCATCGGGATGGTCTGTCCGGGGCGCTTGTCTACGCGCCAGGCTCGTTGCCCGTCGTTTGAGCAAAAGCCGAAGTTTGCATATTCCATGACCCAGCTGACCCGGCAGGCGGGAGGGTCATCGTTATCATTTTGAAAAACGTCGCCGAATGAGTTGATCGATTGCTCGTAGGCATTGCGGTAGTTGTGTCCAATGACCTCAGCGTTGGTGCCGTCCGGATTCATGCGGACGGTGAATCCGCCAACATAGACGTGGCCGTCGTCGCTTTTGCTGCCGGCAAGAGCTCCTCCATCATGGGGATACTCGAACGGACCGATTGGCTTGGGGAGATAGGATCCGAAGATCGTAAAGGTTTTTCCTGATTTGTCGGTGAACTTTCCACCTACGTTCCCGGAGTTGAAATACCATTTGCCATCGGGACCCACGGTGACGGAGTGAAGTGAGTGATCGTGGTTCTGGCCGTTAAATCCTGTGAGGAGAATCTCTCTCTTGTCCTTTTCCGGGTCGAATTTGAGATCGCGATCAACGTCGGTGTAGACGAGAAGGTGGGGTGGTTGCGAAACGACGATTTTGTTATCGATTACGGCAACTCCGAGTGGAGCAACAAGAAGCGGTTCCTGAACAAATGTGTGACTGCTGTCAGCTTTTCCGTCACCATCGGTGTCTTCGATCACGACGATACGGTCTCCTTCGGGGCGGCGATCAAAGTTACGGCGATAGCGAACTCCTTCCGCGACCCAGATACGGCCATCAATATCGATGTCCATGTTGGTCGGGTTGTAGAGATGCGGCGATTGAGCCCAGAGGGTAACTTCCAGTCCCTCAGGCACTTTGAAGAGATCCACGGGGACCTGTTTGGCATCAGCATCCGGAAAGACTTTGTCTTCTGCGAAGGAGAGGGAAAGAGCGGCAATGCTGAAAGCAATCGCGAAGAGGCCTGAGGGGCGGAGGATACTGGGCATGGTTCTGAAAAATTTGGGTAAGATGCGATGTCGTTGCTCTGATTCAACGAAATCTCATAGCCGGATCACGTTCTTGCCGAATAGGCTTGAAAATTCGGCCGCAGTAAGGAAAGTGTGCTTTGCATGGTAGTCAGTTCCAAGCCTTTTTTGATTTTTGATTTCGACGGAACTCTGGCGAATACCTTTGCTTTCGGCGTTGAGATCTTCAATGAGGTCGCCCCGGCCTACGGATTGACTGAAATTTCCGTGGCCAGAGTCCAGCAGTTACGAAAACTGACCACTCAGGAGATTCTCGATGAGCTTCACATATCCCGGGTCATGGCGATTAAAATGGGCGCTCAAATCCGGAAGATCCTTCACTCGAGAATGGAGCAGGTTGAGCCAATTGATGGCGCCCGTGAAGCAATCCTCAATTTGCACCGGGAGGGATTCCGGTTGGGAATTCTCAGTTCGAATTCAGTAGGGAATATCCGGGCATTCCTGGAGAAAACCGAAATGCTCGAGTGTTTCAGTTTTATTGAAGCCGGAGTGAGTCTTTTCGGTAAGTCGACCCGGATTGCGAATGTCCTGCGGAAGAAATCTCTTTCCCCTTCAGAAGTTATTTATGTGGGCGATGAGACTCGTGATATGGAGGCAGCGAGAAAGAATAATGTCAGTTCTCTGGCTGTCTGCTGGGGCGCGAATGGCCGGGAAGCTCTCGAAGGCGAGGCACCGGAGTTTTGCATTGATGATCCTGTGGACCTTCTCGGTTGTGCGCGGGAGTTCGCCTCGAGGGAGTGATTCGTTATTCCCAGACCCAGTGCTTCAGGCGCAGGGATCTCGCAAGCCGGGCCGCTTCGAAGGAGCGGTTGCCGTCACGGTCCGCGAGTGAATCTGCGACACGAATTGCCGCAGCCCAGTCCTCTCTTTCCTTGAGCAAAGTGATCGCCGAAAACCCGGCACGGAAAACCCAGTCCAGTTCCTGAATTGTCAGTTCCGGAAGGAGCAGTGAATCGGTCCCGCCGGTTTCGTCGACGATGGCGCGATAGATTTCGAGGGCAAGATCGTCTGAGCCAAGTGCTTCGAGACATTTTCCGCGTCGCACTGCTGCGCTGTAACGCCAGAGTGCGGGGACTCCGGGGTCTGAGGAGAGGACGGTGAATACTTCGGCGGCTTCTTTCAACTGTTCGCTGTCTTTGTCGTTGGTGAGCGCTTCCGAATACCAGGCAAAGCCGAGGTCCGCCTGCACGGCATGGAGCAGTGATTTAGGCGTTTCTTTGTTCTCGATAATTGCTTCGAATGCAGCTTTTGCCTCTTCGAATTGATTGAGTGAAAGGTAGAGCAAGCCCAGCTCATGGCTTGCATAGGGGGAAAGTTCCCCTCCCTCTTCGATGATCGAATTCCATTCTTCGATCGTGCTTTCGGAGCCCGGGGTTGATTTCGCTGCAAAAAAGCGGGCTGCTTGCGCGTATTCAGAATCCGGGAAATCCGTCGCGATCTTCGCAAAACGTTCTTTCGCGAGTTCCCGGCGTTTCAACTCGTAGTAGTGACTTGCGGCGATCATACACACCTCGGGAAAGTAGGCCGAGTTCGGCCAGTCAGTGAGAAAGCGATCGGCCAGTTCGAGAAGGGAGGCCGATTCATTTGCCATGAGCGATGCCCATACCGAGAGGTAGTCGAGGCGTTCCTGTTGTTTGAGTGTGAGGGGGCGCGACTGGAATTGTTCGAAGATGTCTCTCGCTGCCTTGGGCCTTGCCGGGGCCTGATTCAGCTGGATTTCAGCGAGGGCGAGTTGAGCTTCGACGAATCGGGGGTGGTTGGGATTGTTCCCGCAAAAATTGCTGAGAACTTTGACTGCGGTCGGGTCCCCGATGGCAGCTAGATTGAGTCCCTGAAGAAATTCGAGTTCAGAGTTGAGAGGGGAGGTCGGGTCGATCTCCTGAAGTTGTTTTTGAATCTTCTTGAATCGCTCGAAATCGCCCCCTCGCAGCATGGAGATCGCTCCGTTGTAGAGGGAGGTTGAGCGTGACTGACCACTGAGGCGGTTCGCTGCGGAGAGGAATTTTTCGGCGGCTTTTTCGAATGCCCGGGTCTGGAAGAGCGAAGACGTTTTGAGGAAATCAAACCGTGCTGCAAGATCTGCGTCATTGTAGATCGATTTCATGGTCCCGCTTTCGAGTGGTTCATCCGCGTCAGCGAGCGCGATGCGCAACTGAATCTCAGCGATGATGGATTTTTCTCTGACGGCTTTCTCCAGATTGCGCAGTTCGGGAATCAACTCTCCGGGAGGGCTGAACCACAACAGGTTGAAGAGGTTTGTGGCCGCGGCCGCAGGATGCTCCCGGTCTTCGCCCCACTTGCGCATTCGGTCTTTCAATCCCGGGACAGGTGTCCCCTTAATTGACTGTTCAAGAATAAGATAGGCAATGAGTGCCTCTTCACTGGTTGCGGCGGACTGAATCAAATCACTCAGGACAGTGACGGCCTCCTCGTTCCTCCCGAGATGTTCGAGCGAGTAGATGCGGGTCTGGATCAATTCGAGGCGCAGTTCAGGGGAAATTGAATCATCTGCGGCCGTTTCATCGAGAAGTTCAAGGGCTGATTCAAATTCCCCGGCTCCGGCTGAAATTTGCGCTCTGCGAATCGTAGCTTCGGTCGATTCGGGCGGCGGCAGCAGGGCAATGACTTTCAACGCGCCTTTCGGGTCGTCGCTTCGCGCCAGGCAGATCGCGTAGTTCAGGGCAAGGTCAGGATCGAGCGTGATGTGCTTTGCGATAAGCTTTTTGTAACTTTCAGCCGCTTCGAAGAAGAGCTCCTCTGTCTGAAAAATCTGAGCTGCGAGTAAACTTGTTTCGCCGGAGGGCGCGACCAGAGGGTGGGTTCGCAGCCAGAGAAGCGCTTCAGCGAATGAATCGTTCTCAATGAGGCTTCGAAGAATACGGGAGGCAACGAAATCCTTTTCGGCGTCGCCGCCTTCCCCCGCTTCAAGGGTGGCCCAGGTTTCCTCGAAAAGTGCCGTAGCTGTTTCGAATCGTCCGTCTTCGAGAGCGACACAGCCCTGCCGGAACGAAGGAAGGTCGGCAAGACTATCCTGAGCGGGCGCTCCGGGATGAGCGCTCGATAAAACGGCCGCGAGAGCGGCTAGAAAGAAGGTCGCCCGACGCGGCCTCATTTGGAAGCATGTGTCTCAACGAAATGAACCATCTTGTCATCGTCGTCGCCGGCACTCCAGACGGCCCGGAGAAAATCAGCCGGGGCAATGTTGTTGGTCCTGAGAAATTTACGGTCTCCGCCACAGCAGAACATGATATTCGGATCGAGTTCGCCCTTAAGTTTTCCGCGAGCCTTCATGAGAATACGCGGAAGCCAGACAAATCCGCCGAGTTCTTCGCTTTTAGCGGGAAGCTCCTCCGGTTTGATTTCGTGTTCGCTGAGTTCCCCGCCCATTTCCCAGCGAAGATAGTCACGTCTCGCGCTGGCAATCATCACTGCGGTGGAAAGAGTGGGTTCGCCGTCATCACCAAAGTCTTCGACGAAGTCAAAAAACTCGCGGGGCTTGTAACCGATTGATTTCAGGAAAGCGAGATCGGCTTCAGAATAGTAGTCGACGAAGTTTGCGTCTCCATCGCGATAGCGGCTCAGGCAACGCTCAAACAATGCTACGAATTCGGAGTCCCAGGTATAATGATTCATGAAAGGTGAGGGTAAAGTTTTCTGTCTTGAGTCAGAAGTGCTGCGGTCTACTTGCTCAGCTCCAGCATTTTCATGATCGGAGCTTTTGCATTCTCTCGCTCAGTTTCGGTGAGTGTAACTTCGGGGGAGAGGTCGCGGAGACAGAGGTAAAGTTTTTCGAGTGTGTTCATTTTCATGTAACGGCACTCGGCGCAGGCGCAGTTGTCAGTCGGGCCGGCAATTAGATTTTTGTCAGGGGCTTCACGCTGGAGGCGGTGTAGCATGCCCGCCTCAGTGACGACGATGATATTCTTCGCAGGAGTCTCCTTACAGAAGTGAACCATCTTCTCGGTGGAGCATACTTCGTCGGCGAGAAGGCGAACCGCCGTGGTGCATTCGGGGTGAGCGACGACGACTGCGTCGGGGTGTTCGTCTTTGATTCGCTGAATGCTGTCGCGGGTGAACTCGACGTGCACGTAACAACTGCCGTTCCAGTATTCCATTTCCCTTCCGGTCTGCTGGGAGACCCATGCCCCGAGATTCTGATCGGGGACAAAGAGAATCGGACGATCTTCGGGGGCTGCTTCCACGATCCTCACCGCGTTGCCGCTCGTGCAGATCACGTCGGAAAGAGCTTTCACCGCTGCCGATGAGTTGATGTAGGTAATCACGTAGTAGTTCTTCTCCTTATTTTCTTCCAGAAAAGCCGCGAGGTCCTCAGCGGGGCAGGAATCTTCGAGTGAGCATCCCGCGTTGGCATCAGGAAGAACCACCGTTTTCTCCGGGTTGATGATCTTTGCTGTTTCCGCCATGAAGTGGACTCCGCAAAAGACAATCACATCCGCGTCGGTTTCCTGAGCGCGGAATGCGAGACCGAGTGAATCGCCCACGTAGTCGCCGATCTCCTGAATCTCTTTGATCTGATAGTTGTGCACGAGAATCACGGCATTGCGCTCTTTTTTGAGAGCGAGAATATCAGCGCGAAGGTCTGTTGAGGTTGCAGTGGTAGTCATGGTCGTATCAAAATGTTATCCAATGATGGAGGGGTTAAAGCCTTTCTTGAGCGGCAGTAAAGTGGTGATGTTAGGATCGACTGTCGGTTCCCCGGTGATGGTGCCGCCCTCTTTGATTTCGATATCATGGGCTGAAGCGGCTCCTTCGATCCTGCCTGACTTTCCTACCCTGATTTTTCCGGATGCGGTGATGTCCCCTATGAGATTGCCCATAATGTCGGCACTCTCTGTTTTGACTCCGTCAGGGAAAGTGACATCGCAGCCTTTCTCAATGACGAGTCTGCGGGAGAAGAGCTGACCCCTAACGGTTCCCGAGTGGCGGAACACGGCGTCGCCGGTGCAGTCAACAGTAGCGTTGATAACTCCACTGACGGTTAGGTTGTGGCAGGCGATTTCAGAGTTGTTGATCAGCCCGCCACGGCGACCGATGGTGATGTCGCCCCTCGTCCGGAGGGTGTGACATTTGACGGCTTTGATGTCGTAGTTTGCCAGCGCGATGTAGGCGCTGCAGCGCTCGCATTGGGTGGACTTGGCGAACTTTGAAACAAATTGAGTGTGGTAGCAGCGAAAGCAACGGACCTTGTGATCAGAAACGGGTTCGTCCCTTCGCTTTTTGCGTTCCTCCGGAGGGATGAAGTTCGGCGGCATCTTCCCTTTTGATTGATTTAGAGAATGGCTTTGAGAATCCATCAAAGCCTCCATCGAGCCTTCGGCGAGAGCCTTCTTTTCCTTTTTCAGGACGGGAGTGGTTGCCGCCTCGTCGTCTTCATCCACGAGTCCGAAAAATGCTCCGGCCGAGATGCCGGATTCTTCGTCCTCCTCGATTTTTTCCGGTTTGGGGAGGGCGCGGGCACCCCGCTTCTTTTCATCAGAAGTGACGAGCCACGATTCCGAATTCTGATCAAATTCCTCAACCGCTCCAGACTCGGTAACTGTTTCGCCAGTGGGTGATTCGCCGATGTTTCGCTCCGTGACAACGCCGGAAACTTTCAATCCGGGGCTGGGAATCGCGACACCTTTGCGCACCCTGAAATGTTCACCGCAAGAACGGCAAAAAGAAGAAATGACCAGAGAGGGCTCTTCCTGACCTGCTCCGCAGTGTGGACAAGTAAGGCTGAGGCGTTTTGATCTGTTTAATCTCCGGAACACAAATTTCAGATGAGAGTGGATTCAAAGCAAAGCGCGCCAGCGTGATGCGGCGCGCTTCAAAATTGATGTCCGGCATATTTCCGGACAGATCAGAAATGGGGGTTATCCCTGTTTCTGGTCGTCGCCGCCGTTGTCTTTGTCTTGATAGGGTTTGTTTCCACCGGACTTGGGAGTGCCGACGGTGGAAAGACCAATGAAAGTGGCACCTTCCTCGATCGCCAGTTTCCCTGCAACAACGTCGCCGTGAAGAAGTGCATTCTGCTTGAGCTCGCAGCGGTCGGTCACTGTGATGTTGCCGTCGACCTTGCCGAAAACAACCACTGAACGCGTCTTGATGTCGCCCACGATTTGCGCATTCTCGCCAACGGTGAGATCGCCTTCGGAATTCACTTCGCCTTCGATCCGGCCATCAATGATGAGATCGTTTGAGAAGCGGAGTTTTCCGCGGATCTCCACGTCGCTTGAGAGAATGTTCTTGCTGGCACCTGCTGTTAGAGCCGGGCTGGAAGATTTTTTCGGAGCGGAAACAGCACCGGAAGCGCTGCCGGAAGGATCTCCTCCGGATTTTGCGTCTCCGTTTGATTCTGAATCGTCGTCCTGATTGATGATTTGCTTAAGCACGGCTGAAAAAGTTTAGAATTTTCGATCGAAGGAGCCAGGCGAAATCCCAACTCTCGCGAAAATATACAATAATCATTCAGAAAATAAAAGATCTTCTGCAGGATATTCCCATATTTCGCTTAAAGTCGGGTGGTAATGCGGGATTTTGACAAAATCCGCTGCTGTCGCGCGAAAATGCATCGCGACAACGACCTCGTGAATGAGGTCGACCGCGTCGGGTCCGATCACGGCAGCCCCGATAATTTCGCCGGTTTCTGTGTTGGCGAGCATTTTTACGAAGCCGTGGGTTTCGCCTTTGACCATCGATTTGCCGTGATCATTGAAGGGGTAGGATGCCGCCGCAAATGGAATCCCCTCTGCCTTCGCTTCGTTTTCAGAGAGACCCACCATCGCGACTTCGGGATCGGTGAAAATTCCGAGCAGTTTCAGGCGGTAACTGATCCGGCGCTTCGGCTCTTTGGTGAAGCCGAGGTCCACCGCCGCATTGTGGGCAGCAATTTCCCCCTGTTCGATCGCGATGTGAACGATCTCGTGCGGCCCCGAAACATCACCCGCGGCAAAGACGGCGGGATTGCCCGTGGCCTGTTCGTCATTTGTTTCGATCTGGGCGCTCCCGTCGCGAAGGGAGATAGACGCGTTTTCGAGTGAAAGACCGTCGGTGTTTGCTCTGCGTCCCAGTGCCTCGAGTATCTGGTCCGCGCACACCGTTTTTTCCTCTCCCCGGTGATTGAATACGACGGTCTTTTTGCCGCTTTCCGGATCCAGATAAACCCGTGTGAGCGAGGTGCCGGTGTAGAGTGTGAAATTTTCGCGTTCAGTTAGGGCTGCCTCCAGCGCGTCGGTGATATCGCGATCTGATCCTGACAAAACCTGATCACTTCGCTGGATTACGATGACTTCCCTGCCGAGGCCCTCGAGGTAGCAGGCCATCTCAAGAGCGATGGCGCCGCCCCCGAGAACGATGATGCTGTCCGGCAGTTCGGTTGCATTGAGAATCTCGTCGCTTCTCCAGTAGCCGGTTTCTTCAAGGCCATCGATGGGGATTTTGGCAAATCGTGACCCTGTGGCAATGAGCGCTGACTTGAAAGTGACGGAATGAGAACCCTTTCCGTCTTTCAGAGTAATTTGAAGTTCCTTTTCTCCGGAAAACGAAGCGGTTCCACGAATGAGGTCGAAACGTCCGTCGGCGAGTTGTTCCTGTCGATACTCGGCGAACTCATCAATGAGTTTTGTTTTTCGAGCAATGATTTCATCCGGTTTTACCTCCGTTTTACCCGCCCTGAGGCCGAACTCCCCGGCTCTGCGCATCGAGCGGTAGCGGTTTGCCGATTCGATTAATGATTTCGAAGGCATGCAACCGCGCAGGATGCAGAGCCCGCCCAGCTCCTCTGCTCCGTCAATTACGGCAGTGGACATTCCCAGATCGTGGGCGGTTCGTGCTGCTGCATAGCCGGCGCTGCCGCCGCCGATTACGACAAAGTCATATGAGTCTTTCATGGTATAGCGTAAAGTGGGGTCAGAGAATATTGGACTGCGATACCAGAGCAGCGCAAACTCTTCTCGAAAACAATTATGACGTTCCGTATTAAATCCGTCTTACAAACGACCTCCATCATGGCACTTTTCTTCGTGTTTGCAGGCTGCGATGAACCGACCCGAAAGCCTCAGGAGGTCGCGCTCCCTGCCGCGGACGAAAGAGCGGAGGCTGCTGTGGACAGTCCTGTATTGCCTGAAAGTAAACCTGAAGCGGAGGAAAAAGAAGAGACGGTGGAGTATAAGGAGGGCTATCCTTACTTTCATATCTACAGAGATGGGGAAGCGTTGGTCGTCGATGGTGCTCTCAAGAGCGGTGGACAGGTTAAACAGATCGTTGGTGAGCTGGAAGAGTATTTTACCAAGCTGGAGATTAAAAGCGGGCTGAGGAAAGATCCTCGCAGACATGCTGTAGGTTGGGGGAACCGGATCAGTGATGCCGTGCTGTTTGATTACTTTACCCACGTTAGGGATCCGGAAATCGAATACAAAGAGGGAATCATCACTCTCAAAGGATCGGTGGACGATGAGAGAAAACTAAGAGTTATCACCGAGATGGTGATTGACGGATTTTCGGATACCTGGACCAATGACATGGTCAATGAGATCAAGGTTGGAAACTGATCGGGAAGATCAGTCAATTCACTCGAAACGCTGTCCTTACATTTTGCTACATGTCTTTGCGTCTTGAAATGCTTCAGGTGGCCCGGCTTGCGCCCACGGTGCTGGGAGAGGAAGCGAGCGACCTCATTGCCGATTTTGTGTTCAGTCAGGCTCATTCTGACGGTGGTTTCTGTGATCGTGACGGCGATCCCGATTTGTACTACACGAGCTTCGCAATCGACGCTCTCACGGCACTTCAGAAAGAGCTTCCGCAGAAGGGGGTGAAAGCGTTTCTGGGCAGGCAACTGGGAGCTCTCGACGACCTGGATTTTGTGCATCTCTGTTGTCTTGCCAGGTCCGCAAGTGCCTTGAATGAGCCTTTTTCCGCGGCGGAACTTGCACCTGTTTTTGACCGTATTGAAACCTACCGAACTCCTGACGGCGGTTACAATCAGTCGCCGGACAATGAGACGGGTTCCGCCTACGCCTGCTTCCTCGCATACGGCGCCTATTCGGATCATCGACTTCCGGTTCCACGCGAGGAAGCGATCGCAGGCTGTCTGGATTCTCTGCAATCGGGAACCGGTGCCTGGGCAAATGACGTCGAGCTGCCCGTGCCTAACATTCCCGCTACCGCTGCGGCGGTGACGCTTTCCCGCAATCTCCGGCTCGCGATTCCGAATGAAACGCCGGAGTGGATTTTGAACTCGCTTCATCCCACGGGTGGGTTCCTGCCTTTCCCGATGGCACCGCTTCCCGATTTGCTTTCGACTGCGGTGGCCTTGCACGCCCTCGACGGACTGCAAATTTCGTTCGATGAAAAGAAGGAACGGATACTGGATTTCGTAGATTCACTCTGGACCGCCGCGGGAGGTTTTCACGGCAATTGGGAGGACGACGATCTCGATATTGAATACACCTACTACGGGCTCCTCGCTCTGGGGCACCTCGCTCTCTGATGGCATTTGAATCACTTCAAACCACTCTGCACAACGCACGGGCATCGCTCCTTGCGGAACGTAATTCACAGGGGCATTGGGAGGGGGAACTTTCCACCTCGGCGCTGTCGACTGCGACCGCTCTTGTGGCTCTCGGAAGCGTCGATGAGACCTTGTATGAGAGGGAGGTTCGAAGGGCGGTGGACTGGTTGATTCAGAATCAAAATGAGGATGGCGGCTGGGGCGATACCACGAAAAGTTTCTCTAACATTTCCACCACGCTTCTGTGTTGGTCAGCAGTTTCCCGGTTCGGGGGAGCGGGGCGGGGATCGGAAACCGTGATCCGCGCTTCCCACTGGATTCGCGACTATGTGGGGGCGCTGTCCCCTGCGCTGATCACGGAAACGGTGAAAGCACGCTACGGGCAGGACAGGACTTTTTCGGTCCCTATTCTGATGCTCTGTGCGATCTGCGGAACGCTGGGGGAACACGGTTGGAAGTGGGTCATGCCGATGCCCTTTCAGCTTGCCGCTTTTCCCCGGAAATGGTTCGCGGTGATGCGCCTTCCCGTCGTCAGCTACGCGTTGCCCGCTCTCATTGCGATTGGTCACGCCCGATGGAAACAGGGCGCAGGCGGCACCCGCTTTCGAAATCGAGTGCATCACCTTTGGCCCCGCCTTTCCGCCTTGCTTCAGGAGATTCAGCCTGCTTCAGGAGGCTTTCTCGAAGCGGCTCCGTTGACGAGCTTTGTATCGATGGCTCTCGTCGCTGCAGGAGAGAAAAATCATCCGGTGGTGAAAAAAGGCGTCGAGTTCCTCCTCGCCACAGTGAGAGAGGACGGGAGCTGGCCCATTGATACCAATCTCGCAACCTGGGCGACGACTCTGGCGGTAAAATCACTGAAATCCGGCTCTGTTCAGAGGACTCAAGAGGGTATCGTCGATGATCCAACCCTGTCAGGTGACAGTTTGTCGAGAGACGCAGCGGGGTTTGATTCCGAGCGTGCCGTGCTCGATTGGCTCCTGGGGCAGCAATACCGTGAGGTGCATCCTTTTACGAATACCCCCCCGGGAGGATGGGCCTGGACCGATCTCACCGGCGGTGTCCCCGACGCCGATGACACGCCCGGTGCGCTCATCGCCCTCGATTTGATGGACGGTGGCGAGCGGGCGGGCGAAATGTTAGTGGCGGCCGAATCCGGGCTGGAATGGCTTTTGAATTTGCAAAATGACGACGGCGGAATTCCCACCTTTTGCAAAGGATGGGGGGCTTTGCCATTTGATCGGTCGTCGCCGGATTTAACGGCTCACACTCTCCGCGCCTGGTATCGGTGGCGCGGACGGATGCCGGAGGCTTTTCAAAGTAGAATCGACGAAGGGATTCATAAGGGGCTTCGCTATCTTGCGCGCGTTCAGCACGGGGACGGGTCGTGGATGCCGCTTTGGTTCGGTAATCAGCATCGTGATGCCGACGAGGGAAATCCGACCTACGGAACCGCGATGGTGACGCGGGCGCTCATTGAAACCGGCGAGGTCGCGTTAGCTGCCGGTGGCGTGAGGTGGCTCTGTGAAAACCAGAATTCTGACGGCGGCTGGGGCAGTCTGCGGGATGAGACGCCCTCGACGATTGAGGAGACATCGCTCGCGATTACCGCGTTGGCGATTCAGTTAGAGTTGAAGCCTTCTGCGGAACTGGCTGCCGCTCTCGAACGCGGCGCTGCATGGCTTGTTTTGGAAACCAAAGAAGGAACCCGGTTTGATTCGAGTCCGATTGGATTCTACTTCGCGAAACTGTGGTATTTTGAGAGAATCTACCCGCTCGTTTGGAGCGTCGAAGCGCTCTCCCACGTGGCGGGTCTCTGTGACACGACCGTTCCGGAAGGTCTCTGATTTAACCGGTGTTAACGGGGGACCGGAGGTGGCGGGATTCGCTCGGATGACCCACTGCTTCCTGACGGAACATTGATCGGCGGCTTCTCCGGATCGGGTTTCGGAGCGACTGCCGGTGCTTCTTTCATTCCGGAGGCGGAGGGGACGTTGCCTGATGGCGGTTGAGTGAGTGCCGGTGGCTCCGGAATGTCATCATCCATCACCGGAGGACGGGTCGCTGCGACAGCTGGCGCTTCGGTGAGGGGCCGACCGGAGGGATCGACCGGAGTGTAGGTGCGAGTGTCACCCGGCACCATTTGTGGCTGAACCGGAGTTTGATAAGGAGGGGCTCCGACGATGCCTGCCTGACCGGGGATGGGCTCGGGATTCGGCGGGAAGTCGGCGATGCCGCTGTGTGGAGGCATTGACTGGGTCGGTGGAAGCGCATTCTCGCTGATTCCGGTTGTCATTGCTCCTTGAGAAGGGGATGTCGAGTCAATGATGAGCGGGCGTCCGTCACGGCGTGTCGTGTTGTCGTGATAGACCCAGACGGTTCTCAGAACCTGACCGCTCGTGGCGGAGATGTAGATTTTTCCGACAACCCTTCCGGCCGCATCGAGAAGCTGGAGACGCCACATCGGGTCCTGTGTGAATTCACGTGATCTGAGAAGGTAATCACAGCTGTCGAATGCCATTCTCGCTTTCCGTGCTTCGCCTTCTGCGACGGTGAAGGCGGCAACGCTGTCGAGTCTGATTTGATTCGGGCTGAAGTATCCGACGGGAACGTCTTTCGGATAGCGGATCTCGTCGGGTCCGAGATCCCGTGCGTTTCCGCTGCTGTCGGCCGCGAAGCTGTAGAGGAGCCGGGGCGCGCGTTCGTCATAGGCGAGGATCTGCCAGGCTGACGGCTGGGGAATGCCGTGAGTGGCATAAATCTCTGCAATCCACTGGACCGACTGAGGTCCAAACCGGCTCGAAACGATTCCCAGTGCCTCGCGTACGGACAGGTCCGATCTCTGAGCAAAAGCTGACGTCACCGGAATAACGGCGAGTAGCAAAACAAAGGGAATGAAGGGATTGCGGGATTTCATAGGGCAGGGGAATTCGATGGAAGCGGCGCTTCAGGTTACTATACGAATGAGATTTGTGGAGTCTTAGCGATAAATTTATTACGGAAATCTTAATTAAACAAGGTTACGCTTGGGTGTGATGATATTTAGATTTCTGCAGATCACCTTGGCTGCAATTTGTTTGAACCCGGGCGCTCTAGTGGCCCAGTCTCCGTCGTGGCCGATCATCATGATTGATCCGGGACATGGTGGCAACGCGATGGTCGGCAGTTTGAAGGACCGCTCCAACAGCTCGTCGAACAATGCGGTGACTCCGGGTGGTCTGAAGGAAAAGGATCTCACACTCGAATTCAGTCGCATTCTCAGGGATGAGCTCCTGCGCGAGTCGGCTCGCAGCGGACCGCCCGTTTCGGTTGGGCTCACCCGCGACCGGGATGTGAACGTGAATTTTATCGATCGGGCGGCGGCGTGTAATTATCCCAATACTGCCTGCATCGTCAGTATTCATTTCAATGCGGGTGCCGGCGGAAAGGCGACGGGTAGTCTGGCCCTGATTTCGGATCGCAAGCGCAACCGCCACTACGATTTGGACTACGCTTTCGGTAAAGGACTCGCGGCGGCCTGCAATGCTGGGATTCGCCAATTTATACCGGAAGCGAAAAGCCGCGGCGTGATCACTGACGGCCATCTTCACGGCGGACTCGGGTCCAATTTCTTTTTCCAGCTGGCACGTCAAAAGGCGTTGGGGAAAGTGCCCCGTTGTTTTCTGGAGATCGAATTTATCGATAATCCGAAAGTTGAAGCCGCCATTCTCACGGGAGACCGCGAGGCAAAATTCCGTGCCATCGCGAAACCCATTGTCGCGTATTTGTTAGCCTACGTTGAGCCGGGTGCGGCAAAGCGTTGAAAGGGGGCGCAGGTCTATTCAACCGCGAGCGTTTTGAGGCGCTTTTTCGTGGCGTTGGTGATCGTGTCGACGATCACGATGTAGTGGCCGGTTTTGCCGTTCGAGGTGAGGGTGAACGTGTCTGTCGAATCTCTCGGGCCGTCAGCGCCTCCACCGGCATACTCGCGAAAATACTGGAGTTTGCGTTTCCCGGTAGTGTCTCCGGCTATCGATACTTTCACCGACTTCCAGCTTTGAGGGCGCTCAACGGAGGCAAGCTCTCCGTTTACCTCTTCGTCGAACGACTGGTCGGGAACAGACGCCAGCGCCGCCATGGGAGGGGCAAAGCCGAGAATGATCAAGGTTTCAAAAGGGGAGTCAGGATCGGGGTTGTCGTAGCGCAGGGAGTAGGAGCCGTCCTTCAAAACGTGGATGGCCGGGGTGCCCCAGTTTTGAGCGAGGGAAGGGGAAGTCAGTCGGGGAATCGTGATGCCCTCGAGGCTGTCTTTCTCTTCACCTTCGGAAAAGAGCCGGTTTCTCAGCTCGAACCATTTTTCCGGCGTGGCGGGCGCTTCGTCTGTGAACCCTGGCACTGGCGTAAAGAGAATTGAGAGCGCGAACAAATGCGTGATGAGAAATTTCATAGTCAGAGCCACTTTAATCAATTTTGTGCGTTGTCCCGGAAAACTTTCAACGCGGTGAGGCTAGCCGGCGATGGACATGGCCTCGCGGGCATTGGATTCGATCCGCTTCCAGTCCTTCGCGGCGATGACGTCACGGGGGGCTAGCCAGCTTCCGCCAACGGCAGCGATCAGGTCGCTCTCGAGATAGGTGGCGAGATTGGCAACAGTGATGCCACCGAGAGGGATGAACTTCAATCCGAGGTGTAAATAGGGAGCTGAGATGTTTTTGAGGTGAGCGAGTCCACCGGACGATTCAGACGGGAAAAATTTCAGGAGCCGGCATCCTTCACGCACGGCTATGTCGATGTCGGTGGGAGTCATGACGCCGGGGCCGAAAGGGAGCGATCGGGAGGTGGCATGACGAATCACTTCAGGATTCACTCCGGGTGAGACAGCGAAGTGCGCACCGGCTTCGACTGCGGCGTCGACCTGATCAGGTTGGAGAACCGTTCCAATGCCGACGGTCATCTCAGGAACCGACTCGCGAATCTTTCGCGCCGCATCCAGCGCCACGGGGGTGCGGAGGGTGAGTTCCATCGCATCGACGCCACCGGCGAGGAGGGATTCGGCAAGGGGGACCGCTGCTTCCACGTCATCAATAACCAGCACGGCGAGGACCTTGGATTTTGCGAGAGACTGCCCTATATTACTTTCAGGAGTTAGTGACATTATTTGGTTCGGAAGGTAAATTTACGGACTTTTCAATCGTCTTATCTTCGATTAACACGCTCTCATGTATCATCCAATCACTTTTCGAAAATTTGCAGCCACCATTTTCGTCATCGCTCTGGGTATCGGAGTCGGCTCGGCCCAGCAGAAAGGCAAGAAGAAGCCGGTAAAACGTCCCAATCCGGCGATGGCCGAAGTGAAAGATGTTGCCGGGCTTCCACGGGTCCTCCTGATAGGGGACTCGATTTCGATAGGCTACACGGTTCCGGTTCGTGAGCTGATGGCCGGAAAAGCGAATGTGCACCGTCCGCTGACCAACTGCGGGCCGACTACGGTTGGCCTCGCCGCGTTGAGCAAGTGGCTCGAGACAGGCGGCGCGGATAAGAAGTGGGATGTGATTCATTTTAACTGGGGATTGCATGATCTGAAATACCTCGGCCCCGACGGTGCTAATTTGCAGGATCCCGCCAAGCCGGAGAATCATCAGCAGGTTCCTCCCGGAGCGTATCGCGACAATCTCGTGGAACTGGTGAAGCGACTCAAAGAAACAGGCGCCACTTTGATCTGGCGGAACACCACGCCGGTGCCGGAAGGCGCGAGGGGTCGTGTTGTCGGTGACTCTGTGAAATACAACGGGATTGCAGCTGAGGTGATGAAGGAGGCTGGAATTGAAACTCACGACCTCTATTCTTTCGCGAAGGAACGCCAGGCTGAAATCCAGAAAGAGGCGGATGTTCATTTCACCGCACCGGGCTACAAGGCCCTCGCGGAGGATGTCGTGCGCGTCATTTCGGCAGCGTTGACGAAGTAAGCGGCGGTCTACAGAATACGATCAAATGAGTCACCCGGAAGCTCAGTGGGAGGTCATCAAAACGGCATTGAGCGGAGACGGTGGCTCTCTCAACGATTTTGATAAGTTTTTAAAAAAGTGCCCCGGTTATGACCTGGCGCTTTTGTTCGAAGCAGTTGATGAAACGGACTACTCCCTACCTGATTGGGTTGCCGCCCTGCTGGAGTTTGACCGCTGGTTGGGTGAGAATGGCACTTCGAATCGCCCCTTCAGCCAAATGCTTGGGTACATAAACTGCTGCACCCAAATCAATCCTCCGAACGTTAGTTTGGCTTCCTTAAAAGTCGCTGTATACGAAGCACTTACAGAATTTGGGTTTGATGATAAGGATGCCTCTCATTTGTGAGAAAATATAAAATTTGCGAAATTGACGGAGAAATCGATATGCAATAGGGCTTAATTGTGGTATAGTCTCGCCATGTCAACCACACGTAGAACACGATTCTCACGCCGGGTGCCAGATCACGTTACAGACGAACTGGTAGTTGTACTTTCCGATAAGCGGACCTTCGGGTTTAACGATCTTTTTGAGGTTGTTTACGAAAATTTGAAAGCACGTAATGCAGTAAGCGGTGGAGAAGAAATGCTTCGTCTCCGTGCTTATGAAAAACTCCAGAACCTCGTTACACGCGGTTTGGTCGAGAAGAACGGTAAAGAATACCGTGGACTCGAGAACCTCAAAGATGCTGCCAGTCCGCCACCAGCCGCGGCTCCAGGTAAGTAATTCTGCGACGTTCCGCAGCTTTTCATCCCGTTTTGGGTGATTGACCCTATTTAGGTCGAATTCATCTGGACGGAACGATTAAAGTCTTTAAATTCCGGTGAGTGGGTATCAAGCCCGCCACCGGAATTTTTTTTGCCATGCTCTCTGACTACATCCCAGTTCTCATCCAGATTGTTTTTGCTTCGGGGTTCGCCGGGGCAACATTAGTTGCCAGTGCTCTTCTCGGTAAAAGAGGACTCACTAACAAAACCAAGGATTCTGCATACGAGTGCGGGATGCTTCCGATTGGTGAAGGGCAGGCCCGGTTCAGCGTTAAGTTTTATCTCGTCGCGATGCTGTTCGTGCTTTTCGACATTGAAGTCGTTTTTCTCTATCCCTGGGCGACCGTTTTCCGCGAGCAGATTGAAAGCGGGGCGACGATTTTCCTCACTTCGATGCTCGGTTTTGTGGGTATTCTTTTTATTGCCTATCTCTATGCCTTGAAAAAAGGCGCCCTGGAATGGCGGAGTTAGTGGACTGCCGGATTGTCCTGACGCGAGAATCGATGCTTTTAGCGTAATCACCATCAGATACTCAAGTCATGGTTCACTACATTGCTCTCTATCGTTTGGAGAAAAAGACGTCCGAAGAGACGATCGAGGAAATGATCCGCACGAGCCGGAGCTGTTTTCATCGCGTTAACGAAGCGCATAATTTCCGATCAGGCCGCAATATTGAGTCTGACAGTGACTTCGGATTTTTTATCTCGGCGGATTTTGAGAGCCGGGACAAGCTTGAAATGTTTCGCGAGGATCCCAATTTTGAGCGTTTTGATCGTGAGGTTGTGGTTCCGCACACGGTTGAAAAGAAGGAGCTTCTTTTTGAGACTGAGCCCGGGAAAGATCCCAAATACTCGTGAACTGGTTCGAGCAGTTACTGGGATTTTCGGAAGGGCTTCATCGTGAAAATCCCGATGAGCTTCGGGAAAAACTTGAGCTCAAGGACGGGAAACTTCGCTCGCGGGTGAATGAGAGTGCCTATGAGGTGGGCAGGTTGGATACGCCGAGCCTGGATTCTCTGAGGGAGGCTACCCGCGGGCAGTTGAATCGCGGTGGCAAAACAACGCTCGAAGAGCGGGTTGGTGATGTTCAGGGGCTCCACACAGACGCAGAGAATGCCGGAGCCTTTTTTCAGGTCGCTTCGCAGTTCAACCTGCTTGAGATGGTGGGGCCAACCGTCACGCCGGAACAGGGGGTGACCGGTTATGCGCATGACCACACGCAGGGACCGGCCTGTGCAATCGCCTGCGGGGCGGGGACGATTTTCCGGAATTACTTTGTCAGGATTGATGGACAGGTCGGGCAGACTGCGGAACGGCAGATCGATTGCAGTCGTGACCTCGGTGTGGAGTTGGGGAATGACAAGGGGCAACTCTGGGCGATGCGAAATGGTTACCTGCTTCCGGGGCGGGAGGGATTGGCGACGGTTAACGAGCGAATCGAATCGCTTTCCCCGGAGGAACGGGATTCGTTATGCGGAAAGCTGCGTATCGGAGTGCAGGAGGATACAGAAGTAACGATTCAGAAGGCGGGGCATCTCGTGACGCAGGCATTCTGCTCGGCGGTCCCCGTCGCCTACTCCGAGCTGCCGGATTCTCTCTGGGAGCCGCTCGCTCGAGTGGTTCTCGATGCTTCCTATGAAGCGACGCTTCACGCCGCTTTGTTAAATTCAGTTCGCACCGGAAATCCCGCGGTTTACCTCACTCTTCTCGGGGGAGGGGCGTTTGGTAACCGGATTGAATGGATTATCGAGGCGCTTGAAAAGGCCCTTTCAAACTTTCGAGAGGCAGGGCTGTCCGTGTATGTGGTCAGCTACGGAAGCTCAAATTCGACCGTCGCAGCGGCGATTGAGCGTTTCAATCGTGGGTGAGGAGGTTCCTGATCGTTTCGGCTGAGACTTCTTCGAGCGAATTTACGATCAGGGCCGCGCCGCTTTTTGCGAAGCTCTCCGCAGGATGCGTTGTCGTTACCGCGATGACTTTCATTCCGGCGGCGATTCCGGCCTCGACTCCGACATGAGCGTCTTCTATCACGATGCACTGCTCCGGACTGCGCTCGATTTTAGAGGCTGCTTTCAAAAAGACATCGGGATGGGGTTTTCCCCGGCTGACATCCTCCGCACCGGTGAACTTGTCACCGAAAAAGCGATCCACTCCGGTTGAGCGGAAGCATACCTCAATGTTTTTCCTCGAAGTGGACGAGCCCAGCGAGATGGGGATGTTGTTCTCCGCAAGATTTTCGAGCAGTGCTACGACTCCCCGCAGCGGGGCGATGCCGCTCGTGGCGAGCAATTCCCGATAAAGTTCCTCTTTCCTGTCCCCAATCGCGCGGATGCCGTCGTGATCGTCTTCTGCGGTCCATTGAAAGACATGGGGAATACAGGTCTCGTTTCTCATACCGAAAGATTCTTTGAACTGCGCTTTGGTGAGGGGGGTGCCAAGTTCCTCCGCGAGTTTGAACCAGCTCGCTTCGTGCTGGTCGTGTGAATCGATGATGACTCCGTCGAGGTCAAAAACAACGCCGGGTGAGGATAAATCAGTGTTCTCCATAGGTGCGTGAATATGGGCTGTCTCTCGAATGAGGCAAGGAAGAGGTCACCGTATGAGTGAGGATCGACCGTGCTTTGGTGCCGGGAGATGGATGCCTTTTGTCAAAAGGCATTAACTGTGTCCTTCGATCACGGGACTTTCGCGTTCGAACGTCGTGGGCGAGACGCGTCCACCGGTTCGGGGCTACGACGTCCATGTCGCGTTGTGGCCGCGTGTGTCGATATGAATAAATCCGGCGTAAGTCCCTATTCCGCCGCGGAAGGCACCGGATTCTCTCAGTTTCATGGCCGCTTCGGCGGCTTTCTCCGGACCTGAGGCAAAAATAAGATCCAGAGCACAATTTTTCATGTGATAGGACCGGCTCGCAGCTCCGGAGCACACCGCGTTGTATTCCGGGCTCCGGTAGGCTGAATTGATACAAACAAGCTGTGAACCGAGTTCGTGTCTAACCTGGTCGGCAATCTTCAAGGTCGGCGCGAGTCGTTTCCACATGTGTTCCGGTGGAAGATGGTTTTCGACCCCGTTCCGGACATTGCGATGCGGTCGGATGATTTCTTCGTCGGTGATGTATCTCAAGTTCAGGGAGTTGAGGAAGGCTGTGTATTCTTCGGTCTTTGGCAGGACTCGGGTTGCGCCCTCCCCTTTTAGCCAGTCTTCGATTCCGAAGCGAAGTGACCTTGTCGAGTTGGCGAGAGAGATGATTCCGCGAGGATTCAAGGCAGCTGCGCCGACTCCGGCCGCCAGCCCTGACAAAGCCAGAGCGCGCAGGGCCTGTCGACGGGTTCCGGCATACTGGCGTGCCCTTCTCCGCTCCTCCCTCGCGTCTGTGTAGGTTGGAGGGTTGTCAGGTATGTCGGGCGTGAATTCGTTCATGCGTGCAGGGTAAAGGGGACTCTCTTTGCTAAGACAGATACAGGAGGGAATTGCTCAATCTTTCAAAATTCCGCCAATCTAACCCTTAAATTCGTTTGCATCATGATGGGATCGAATTAATCTCACGAGTCGTCTGGGGAGACGACAACTATAAGGCGGTCCGACTGATCGTTATTTCTGCAAGTTTCGGGGGTTTCTTGTCGAAGTATCAGTCGGATCGCTTCTTTTTTTGTCCTCATGAAAAGTCTGAGGTCGAAAGCTCGTTCTTGATTGAGAGACAACATGAGATAAGAATCGGGAATGCAGATTCGTCATTATCTTTTCCTTCTCCTTTTCATCTCGCTCGTAACTTCGTGCGGGAAGTCGGAAAAGACCGCTGAACCCGCGGTTGAAGAGAGCGGGGCAGGCGATGCGACACCGGCTGAGGCTGAGTCAGTGGAAAAGGCGCCGCCTTCACCGCCGAAGTTCTGGAGTGAAGTGATGTTGCACGACGCGATTCGCGGCGCCAATGCGGGCTACACGGGGAACGGGCAGTTTCAAATCGATCAGGCGGGGCAGGTTCAGGCAATCGCTCTCGACAATTGCGGTGTGTCTGATTTGGCTCCACTCGCAGGGCTTTCGCTCCAGGCAATTTATCTTCAGGGATGTCCGGTTCCGGATGTGACGGCGCTTAAAGGGATGCCGCTGGTTGAGCTCTATCTCGAGAACTCCGCGATCAAAGATCTGACGCCGCTCAAGGGGATGCAAACTCTGCGAAAGCTTTATCTCAGTGGCACGATGGTTGATGATCTCACTCCACTCGAGGGACTGCCGATCGTGGAATTGAACCTCGTGAACACGAAGGTGAAAGATCTTTCCGGTCTCGAGGGGATGCCGCTGCAAATGCTCTGGCTCACCGATACCCCCGTGGTCGATATTTCCGGATTGCGCGGGACTTCACTTGTCAGCCTGACATTACACCGAACCGCGGTGAGCGATCTATCTCCTCTCGCAAACACCACTCTGCAGCGACTTCACATTGGAGAAACGCCTGTGACAGACCTGACTCCATTGAAAGGCTTGCCGCTCACCCGTCTCGTTTTTGATCAGAGCCAGATTCAAAAGGGACTCGAAGTGATTCAATCGATGCCCACGTTGAGGGAGCTGGGTAGCAAGTTTGAGGATGGAAATCAAAACCTCCAGCCTCCGGCCCTGTATTGGCAGGAGAAGACCGCTGAGTAATTCCATTGAAAGATACAACTGATTGAGAACGTTCTTTGAGTTCCTGATAGTCGCCTGCTCATGATACGTTCCATGTTTACCGTCGGTGGGTTCACATTGTTGAGCCGGATTCTCGGGTTCGTCCGTGACAAGCTGATTGCTTTCTACCTCGGCGGCGGCGGCATGGGGGATGTCTGGGTGGCGGCGTTTCGCTTTCCGAATCTGTTCCGCAGGATTTTCGGCGAAGGCGCTTTCAATGCCGCCTTTGTGCCGATGTATGGCCGTCGTCTTGAAGAGCAGGGGGATGAAGTCGCTGATGCGTTTGCCCGGCGCACTCTCTCACTCATGTTTACGATTTTGATGACGTGCTTCGTGCTCGCCTTCATTTTCATGGAGCCAATTGTGAAGCTCACGAACATCGGCTTCGCGACCGACGGTCGTCTTGAGCCGGCTGTGATGGCCTCACGAATCACGGTGGTTTATCTCGTCTTCATCTGTTTGGTCGCCGGCCTCAGCGGTGTGCTCAATACGCGACGGAATTTTTCCGCACCCGCCTTTGCCTACGTGGTTCTCAATATTGTTTTTCTGATTGCGTTAGGGGTAGTCATTCCGAAAACGGGTGAGCCACTCAAAGTACTGAGTTGGACTGTCGTTGTCAGTGGGGTCGTTCAATTGCTGGTTGTCGTGATTGCCTGCATTCGGCAGGGCGTTAACATTCGTCCGCGACTGCCTGTGATCGACGGGGACATGAAAAGGCTCGGATTGCTTATGGCGCCGGGGCTGGCCAGCGCGGGGATTCAGCAGATCAATTTGCTCGTCGGACAATCGGTCGCTTCACTCGAAAAGGGTGGTATCACCGCAATCTATTTTGCAGATCGCATCAATCAGCTGCCGCTTGGACTCATCGGTATGGCGGGAGGCGTTGTTCTTCTCACCGAGATCACGCGCAATCTCCGTAGCGGCGACGATGCGGGGGCACGCACCTGTCTCAATCAGGGGATGGAGATGTCGCTTCTGCTCTGTCTTCCTGCGATGGTGGCGATGCTCGTGATTCCGAGGGAGATGATGTTTACGATCTTCGAAGGCGGAAAATTTACGGCTGAGGCGGCGATTGAGGCGGGGTATGTTCTCGGGGCCTTTGCGCTGGGAACTCCGGCTTATATCCTTTCCAAGGTCTTGCAGCCGGCTTACTTCGCCCGTGAAGATACCAAAACGCCGATGCGGTTTACGATTGCGAGTGCGGTCACCAACATCGTTCTTGTCTATCCCTTCTTTCTCTGGCTCGGGCCTACAGGTTGCGCTTTGGCAACAACAGTGGCGGGGTGGACCGGTTTTCTCCTTCTCTGGTTCGGGCTTCGAAATTCCGGGTTTATGGGGTTCATTCCGGGCTTTTTCAGCCGGGTTATGCGGATGTGTCTTTCCTCCGTCATTATGGGCGGTGTCATCTGGACAATGGCCTATTACGGAAAGCCCTGGCTCATGAGTGCGGATAATTTTGTGCTTCGTGTCAGCACGATGGGCGTTATCGTTACTGTCGGACTGATCGTCTATTTTGTAGCGGTGATCGGGACCGGGGTATATTCGATTTCGGAATTGAAATCGAGACTCGGTCGCCGGCGGCGCTCGTAATCTCATATTGAAATGAACTCGCGAAATTCCGGACTGATCAAAGGTGCTGTTTGTCTGGTAGTGATTTGGGCTGTGATCGGGCTTTCGATCAAACTGGTTCGCTCCGCTAAACCCACCGCTGAAAAAGTGACGGCGTATCTCGCCGACAACGATCTCAGTGGTATCAGCGATGAGGCCCGCCGGAGAGAGGTGATCGGTCGCACCGCTGAAATGCTGAACGCAATGGATTCCGATGAGCTCGAAGCTCTCAACGGAAAAGAGGACGAGGACCCGCGTCGCAAGCTTTTCGGTGAGTTGAGCAGCGAGGAGCAGCTTTACTTTCTGGAGCGACGTATTGGCCGGGCCTTTGAACAGATCATGGAATCGTTCAATGCGATGGAGAGGGACGAGCGGAAGAAAATTGTGGAGCGTTCCATGAAAAGGATTCAGGAGCGTGGTGGTAGCGGCGGGCCATTCGATGAGGAGAATCCGGAAGTGGCTGAGCAGATCACTGATGCCGGTTTGAAAGCCTACTATTCGACGGCTAACGCGGAGACGAAAATTGATCTGGCTCCACTACTGGAGGAAATGCAGCGAACCATCGCACAGGGAGGTCGCGGGCGATGAAAGCCCGGTGGAGCAGGGGGATGAACGGCTTCACGATGGTGGAGGTCCTTGTCGTCATCGCCATTGTCGGGCTCCTGGCGGCCATTCTGATTCCTTCCTTCAACCGGATGAAACGCTCCGCTCAGTCGACTCTGTGTGTCGGTAAGTTGCGTGAGATCGGCATTGGACTGAATACTTACTTTCTCGACCACGGGAATACTTTTCCCACTCTCGTCGCGGCGAGGGAGAGCCGGGAGGAGGATAATCCTGCGATTGATACCGTGTTGCTGGACTACGTGGTCGATGAGTATGCTTTTCAGTGCCCCTCTGATCATATGGGGATTTTTGAAAAAACCGGTTCCAGCTACTTCTGGAATTCTCTGATCAATGGTCAGAAGACTGCGAATATGGATATGTTAGGTCTGACGGATAAAGCATCCGGTATTCCGATTGCCTCGGATAAAGAGAACTTCCACGAACATGTCGGAGACGGGGTGAACATGCTGTATGCGGATGGCCATGTTTTGCGTGAGCTTCAGTTTATCGTCGAAGAACCGTGATGTTGACGTTTCAAAAGGTGGAGAAAAGGTTTCCGGGCGCTGCCTCAGCGGCTCTCGACGCGGTCTCGTTTGAGGTGGGGAAGGGACGAATTTGTGGTTTGTTAGGTCATAACGGTGCCGGGAAAAGCACCGCCCTGGGGATTATCCTCGGAATGGTTCACCCTGATGAAGGCGAGGCGCTCATCGAGGGCGTTTCGGTGCAGCGTGACCGTGAGAAAGCACTCCCGCGCGTTGGGGCTATTTTTGAAGCACCGGCCTTTTACGACTACCTCTCCGGTTGGCATAATTTGAAAACGCTCGCTGCCTATTCGGGGGGCGTTTCCGACAAGCTCATTGAAGAGACTGTTGAGTGGGTGGGGCTAGGGACGCGGATTCGCGACCGGGTTTCCACCTACAGTCACGGGATGCGTCAGAGACTTGCTCTCGCTCAATCACTCCTTCCACGGCCGGATCTTCTGGTTCTCGATGAACCTACTGACGGTCTCGACCCCGAAGGGATCGTCGAGTTTCGTGAGCAATTGTTAGAGCTACGGGAGCGACTCGGTCTCACCGTTTTACTAAGTTCCCATCTTCTTTCCGAAGTGGAACAGCTCTGCGATGAGGTTGTGATCCTCCGGGGCGGGAAGAAGGTTTACTCCGGGAACGTTGATGGCTTCGACCAGGATTTTGCGTTGTTCCGGATTGCGTCGGAGAACGAGGCGGAAACGATGGAGCTGATTACACGTTTGGGTGGCCGGGTCGAAGGCTCCCGCTATGCTTTTCCAAAGACGATTAACGATTCTGAATTGCTGGCTTCGCTGGTTCAGGAGGGCGCGAAAGTGAGCCGGTTTTCCCGCGAGGTGACTTCGCTGGAAGAATTCTATCTGAGAGCCGGTGATTCCAATCTCAAGGGGAAAGGAGGCGTGAAATGATCGCATTTCTCAGGCTCCTCAAATGGGAACTCTTCCGGCTTTTTGCAAGGCGCCGCACCTATATTGGCTTCGGTGTCTTTCTCGCTGTGGAGCTGCTCTTTCTCTTCTTCTGGACGCGGGAGAAATCGGAATCCAATATGGAGAAGTTCATCAACCGGGTCGCCGGTGGATTCGATGAGTATTTTTCCGCGCTCACACTGGCCTTCCTGATCGTCGCCTTCACGATGTTTCTTCTCGGGCTGGTTTTCGTTGCCCTGGTCGCAGGAGACATTCTCGCCAAAGAAACCGAGGACGGAAATCTGCGGCTCATCCTCGCCCGACCGGTGACGCGGTTTCGACTTCTCCTTGTGAAATTTCTTTCCTGCCAGATCTACACCACGGTTCTCTTTGTGTTTGTCGGTGTGAGCGCCTTCGCTGTGGGCGTCTTCGAGCGTGGCTGGGGAGGGGGCTTCCTCGTCTGGACGCCGGACCTCAAGCAACCCTCCATCTTCGGATGGAATGAGGGCGTGATTCGTTATTTTGCTGCGATCACTACTTTTTCCCTGATCTATCTGCCTGTCACGGGGATTGCTTTTATGTTCGGGTGCTTTCGCATCAAGCCGGCTGCAGCGACGATTCTCACCGTGGCAATCTGTGTTGCTGACAGCGTCCTCGCCGCGATCCCGCTACCGGCCTTCGATCCCTACCGCGAGTTCTTTATCACGACCCGCATGAAAGCCTGGCTCCTCCTTCTCAAAGAGGACATTCCCTGGTATCAATTCGCCGAACAATCGATCTGGCTTTTCGGGATTGGCCTGACCGGATTTGTGATCGGTTGGGCGGCCTTTGAAAGGCGCGATATCAAGTCCTGACCGGGCCCTGATGTATCCAGTGATATTGGTCTGATTTTGACCCGGTGGATTTGTTAACTAACGAGAGCACAATTTGGATAAATATTTCTGGAAATTATTATATATGTGGTAAATTTCACAATGACAGTTAAGCCGGAAGAGGCATTTTTTTTCAAATCGATGCCCCGGTGGGTTGAAGCTCTTGATATTTCCGACCTGGTTCAAGGCAGGAGCGATACGCCGAACCTCTTGTTTCAGCAGGAGTGTCATGTTCCTTCGAGATCACGATTCATTCGAAATGCCTACCGGATCGACTCAGCTGAATCACTTGGAGAGTGTTCCAATATCGAGTTCGATATCGAGCCGGCCTGCTTTCAATTGCACGTTCACCATGTCCGCTTGATCCGGGACGGGAAGATTGTTTCCGAAGCGGGGGAGGATGAATTTCGGTTTATCCAGCCTGAAGAGGCGCGTCATCGTCTCGTCTTCGATGGGCGCTACAAGGCGATTCATATTCTGGAGGATGCCCGGCCGGGTGATGTCGTTGATTATGCTTCCACCTCTGTCGAGGTATCACCGGTTTTTCCGGACTATTTCTACGGTGGAATGCTGGCCTGTGCTCCGGCGGGGGCAGAGCTTTTGAGGGTCGTTGTTCATACTTCTGAAACCGCCCCTGTTAAACAGCGTTCCGCGGGGGGAGATAGAGCGTTTCTCACGAGGGAGAACCCCGATGGAACCGTCAGTTCTGTTCTCGAAGTGAAGAAAGAAAAATGGAGGGAATTCAATCACTATGCGCCGGCGTGGTTTCAGCAGTTTCCGGTGGTGAACTGGTCCAGTTTTGAGAGTTGGGAAAGTGTATCGCTGGCGGTCTCCAGATTGTGGACTGCTTCGATATCTGATGACTTCAACCATCCGGCGATTGAAGAGAGTCTCAATGCTCTTTCGCTTACCGGGCTTTCCAAACCGGATCAAATCGATCGCGTCATCAGATTCGTTCAGGATGAAATCCGATACCTGAGTCTTTCTGAAGGGATTCGATCGCTTGTTCCTAACAAGCCATCAAGGGTCGTTACGAAGCGTTACGGCGATTGCAAAGATAAGTCGATTCTTCTCGCTCTCATGTTGCGAAAGATCGGTGTCGCTGCTGTTGTCGGGCTCGTGAGCAGCTACCGCCGTGGCCATATTGCCGAAGCGCTTCCTTCGGTAGATGTGTTTGATCACGTTATCGCGATGATTCGCTACGAGGGGAAAGACTATTGGATCGACGCCACTGCGACCGGTTCAGGAGGAAGTTTTATGCTCCGTCAGCAGCCTGTCTTTGAAAAGGCGCTGCCGATCCTGGATGAGGGAAGCCCGCTCGTGGAGATTGTCAGATCCGGGAACAACTCTTCGATCTGCGTGCAGGAAGATCTCTACCTTGATAAGAAGAAGCAAAAGATCCGTATTGAAGTCGTGACCGAAGCGACAGGCCGGGAAGCTGACGGGCTCCGCTACAGCAAGAATCAGACAACGCCTGAGCGCTTTCAGGAGAATCTCAGGGACTACACGAACCGCTTCTATCCGGATGCAACGGTCGAAAAGGCTTTGCAATGGGAAGACGATCTTCGGGCTAACCGTGTCGTACTTCGGGAGTTCTACGTTTCGACCGCGAAAGTGGAGGACTCTCCGGTTGCCTCGATGGGAAAACACTATCCCATTTTACCGACTCTGATCGGCACGAGGCTTCCCGGGTTTCCAGCGAACGAATTACCCGACGGACCCTTCGCGCTTTCTCATCCGAACAATGCGAGGCATGAGATTCGATTCCATCACGATAAGAATCTGAAGGTGAAATGGGGCGACACCCGTGAGGTCGTCGATGGGCCGGGATTCCGTTACGAGTTCTTCTCACAGACGAAGAAGGATCGTGTCGAATTTTCCTTCGACTACGAAACTTCACGGGATTTTCTTAACAAAGAGGAGCTGCCGGAATTCAAAAAGAAACTCGATGAAGTTCACGGTTCTCTCGGGCGCGGAGTTCCCGTTTCGCAAGCTGCGACGGCAGCGACACCGATGCAGGTGCTGATTGCGGTTCTCGTTTTGGGAGGGTTCTCAGCCAGTGGCTTGAGCTCCAGTTTTCCGAAGGAAACCGTTAAACCAACGATTCGTGGAAATGTGCCCAAGCTTCGAGTTGAGAACCTCTACATAGAAGCCCACGGGAAATTGAATACTCCCGTGAGTGCGGAGGCTGATCCTAAGGGGGGCACGGCGATTGCTGATTCGATCGCTGACAGTCAAGTCGGGGCGGTGAAGAACCGGTAGCGCCTAGACCGCATCCCGTGTGCGATGCCCGTTCAGCATTCTGAGAACGCCGCGAGGATTGGCATTTTGAAGTTCGATTGGAAGAAGAGCATCGGGCCAGTCCTGATAGCAAACGGGGCGGACGAATCGTTCGATCGCCCGCGTTCCCACGCTGGTGTAGTGGCTGTGTGTCGTCGCCGGGTAGGGTCCGCCGTGGTGAATGCTGTGGCAGACTTCGAGCCCGACAGGGTAACCGTTGAAAATGAGTCGCCCCGTTTTTGTCTGGAGAATTGCAATCAAATCCCGATGATCAGAGAGGTCTTTTTCGGTCCCGTGTATCGTGACGCTGAGGCTGCCTTCGAGTGATTTGGCAACCGCGATCATGTCGTCGCTTCCGCCGCAGCTCACCAGTGTCGAGCAGGGCCCGAAGAGTTCATCCAACAGGGTTGGGTCATTGACTAAACCCTGTTGAGTCGTTTCGAAAAGGTAGGCAGCCGCTTCCAGTTTGGCATCGTCAGGATCTGCGGAAGAGTGGCCGAGGATCTGAAGGTCTTCGTTTTCGCAACGCGATTCGATTCCGGAGCGGTAGGCATTGTGGATACCTGCATGAAGCATCGTTGCCGGTGCGACCGCTTCGACTTTCTCTTTCACGAGCGCGGAAAAGCGCTGCCAGTCTTCGGATTCGTTTCCGAGGACGACTCCCGGGTTGGTGCAGAATTGCCCGTTGCCCTGGGTAAGGGCGGCAACAAAACCTTCCGCGATCTGCGGTGCACGGGTCTTCAGCGCGCCGGGAAGAATGAAGAGGGGATTGATACTTCCCATTTCGGCATAGAAAGGGATCGGGACGGGGCGCTGGTTGGCGATATCAAAAAGAGCCCTGCCTCCTGCGAGCGATCCGGTGAAGGCAGCTGCGGTAATGTCAGGATGTCGAACGAGAGCGGTTCCGACCTCGTGGCCGCGGCCTTGCAGGAGTGAAAAGACGCCGGCGGGAACGCCCGTTTTATCCGCGGCTGCGTAGATGGCACGGGCTGCGAGTTCGCAGGTTCCGGGGTGAGCGGGGTGGCCTTTGATGACGACGGGACAACCGCTCGCAAAGGCGGACATGGTGTCTGCTCCGAGCACTGAGATGGCGATGGGAAAATTGCTCGCGCCGAAAATCGCAACGGGCCCGAGTGGCTGCATCAATGAGCGGACATCCGGTTTCGGGAACGGCTTGCGCGTCGGATCGGGGAGGTCGATCCGGGCGTCGAGCCACGAGCCCTCGCGGATCAGGTTGGCGAACTGCCGCGTGTGATTGATCGCCCGGTCGCGCTCCGCTGAGCAGCGGGCGAGCGGGTAGCCGGTCTCGGCAGAGGTGCGCTCGAGAAACTCATCCCCGAGGACGAGGATTTCATCGGCGATGGCATCGAGAAAATCGGCCCGCGTTTCGACGCGTTTGCTGCGGTATATCTCGAAAGCTTCGAGCGCCGCTTCGACCGCGTCGTTGATTTCCCCCACGGTCGCTTCGTAGAATGCGGGCTCGAGAGCTTCTCCCGTGGCGGGATTGTCCGCTTTAAACGAGTCTGAAGTCGCGGACGTCTCACGTCCTGCGATGAGTTGTCTGCCCGAGATTTCCATAGTCGCCTTCCGGTTTAGTGGTTGAGCAAATTGAGAGCGGCCTCTTTGACCTGAATCTCTTCCGCATCGGTAATGCCGCTGAGCAATGGCAGTGGCGGGCCTGTCTCGGCGATTCCGGCGAGTCTCACCGCCTCGTGCAGCACACGGATGGGGTTGATTCCGTTGCGGAGATCTTCGAGCGGTTTGAAAATGGCCTGAATTTCCCGGGCGCGATCGAGGTCGTTCGCCTGCACTGCTTTGAGCAACTGATCGCTCAGTTCAGGGCGGATGCAGACGCAGCCTGCGGTGAATCCGGTGATACCGAAATCGACGAGATGCTCGATGACGGGTTGCTCTCCGATTCCGCTCACGATGATGGAGGGATCGACGACGTCGACCAGCTCGGAAAGGTAGGGGTCAACCGCGGGATCATCCTGGACGATGGCGTATTTGATCCACGAAACGATGCCGTCATCGACGAGTTGTTTTGCGCCTTCGACGGTGATGAAATCGCCGTATTTGATGTAGAGAACGATGGGCTTCTCCGCTTTCTCGGCGAACTTGCGCAATCCGGTGACAATGCCTTCGGAAGTGGTGATTCCCTGATGCGGCAGCACCATCACAGTGGGGTAATCGGTCTGTTTCACGATTGCGGCCTGCTCCATCATCGTGCCGTAGGAAGGGCCCACTGAGGGAACGACGAGCGAGTTTTCACCGGCCAGTTCGGCGAGCTGAGTGAGGATGTCTTCAAACTCACTCAGGGCGATGTGGTAAAAGTTGGCGTTTCCCCCGTAGAGGAGCGTAGAAACATTTCCGGCTTCGATGTGGCGAATGATTTTCGCGTTTTCGCTGCGATCGAATTTCAAATCTTTGTCGCGAGCCATCGGTGGCACGGCGATGACAGAATTAGAGAGGTCTTCAGAGGTGATCGGCCTGGTTTGCATAACGTTTTTTAGAGTCGCTACCATTAGCTTTCAAAAGCAAAAATGCCAAGAAACTCTTCTGTCGGATAAACGTGAGATTTAGCGTTATTTGGGCGTTTTAACTGTCTTCAGGTAGTGAGATATCTATATCCTGTCCCCGGCCCACGAATGAAAATGAATCTCAAAACCTCCATTCCGCTTCTGTTTTCACTGGTGACAGCGGTTTCTGTCCTCGCTGCTCAAGTTGGTAAAGAGAAGGAGGCTTTTTCGTTTGTCCAAATGTGCGACACCCAGCTTGGAATGGGCGGCTACGAGCACGATGTCCTGACGTTCAAACAGGCGGTGAAGCAGATCAATGCGCTGCCAGTCGACTTTGTGGTGATTTGCGGGGACCTCGTTCAAAAGGCCGACGACAAGTCATTTGCCGATTTTAATGCGATCAAAGCGACTTTCACGCTTCCCTGCTACTGCGCACCGGGGAATCACGATGTCGGGAATGCCCCGACGAGCGCTACGCTTGCGAACTACCGCGAGAAGATCGGAAAGGACTACTACTCTGTTGAGCATAAAGGTTACACCATCGTCGTGGCGAACACTCAGTTGTGGAAATCTGATGTCGGCGAAGAATCAGCGAAGCACGATGCCTGGTTCAAAAAGACTCTCGAAGAGGCGAAGGCCAAAGAGTCTCCGGCGTTTGTGGTGGTTCACTACCCGCTGTTTCTGAAAGACATTGAGGAGGAGGAAATTTACTACAATCTGCCGATTGAAAAGCGGAAGGAGATTTTTGCGTTGTGCAGGGAAAATGGTGTTGTCGCGTTTCTTGCGGGTCATACCCACAAGCAGATTTCGAACGAGAAAGACGGCATCCTTTTCGTTAATGGTGAGACCACGAGCAGGAACTTCGACAAGCGGCCCATGGGATTCCGGCTTTGGAATGTCGGCGGCGAAAAGGGGCTTCAGCACGAATTTGTAAAAGTCGAAGGTTTCGACGCCGAACCCGGCGCCGAGTAGTAGCCTCTAACCCGTTCGGAATCCGCCACGCACAGCTCCTGCCTTCGTACTGCCGAAATTCGCCTCGAAGAGATGATCGATGGGACGGCTGTTCGGCATGCTCAGCCAGATGCGGAAGAGGCAGCGTTTTTCCTCCTCTGCGTCGTGATCTTCGAAAGATGAGCGACGATGCAGGGTGATCCAGTTGTTCAGCAAAAGTATATCGCCGGGCTCCTGGCGGAAGTGAAATGCCTGCCCCGGTTCATCTGCGACTGCCTCGAGAAAGTCCATTGCTTCAATCTGCTCAGGTGAGAGATCGGGGAGCTCGGGATCGGCGTGGGCGCGGTCGATGAGGACCCGCAGAAAACTACAGGCAAAATGGCCTTCGGTGAACGAAAAGATCGGTTGCTCGCAGAATGATAGGGCGTTTGCGAGGTCGACGGTGTGCCGTTTGTAAACGAATGGCTGCTTGAGGATTTCCAGCAAATCGGGCCGTCGTGCCGCGATTTCGTTGTAAAGGTGTTTCGAGCTGATGAGCTGGTTTTCGCCACCGCTGCGTGCCTGTCTCCAGCAGAGAAAGGCGATCACATCACAGCGGTCGGTGTGAAAGGAGAGTTTATTTTTTGTGTTCGGGCCACGGGTTCGGGGATCATCTTTGGCGAATCCGGCATCGGACACATCGAAGACGGTGTCTCCGCTTTCATTCTGTGAAAGGAGCGTTCCGAGGCTGCCGGTCCATTCGCGGAAGGTGTCGCGGGCGGAGTCCTTTGTATGGGTGGAAAGGGGGAAGCCGCGCAGGAGGATGGCCCCGCTCCCGTTTTCGAGCTGGTCGCGAATCGCCCCGGGATCGGCGGTTTCGAAATCCTGAATCCAGTCGTCCCGCCGGACGAGTTCGTCGCCTTTCCAGACAGTGGGATCTTCGCGCAAATGGATCATTTCTTTCCTTTCGCGGCCATTGATTCGAGAAGCGCCTTATCCGGCTCGCCTTCGAGGTATCCGAGATCGATGAGGAACTGGTCGGACTTCAAGACGGTGTCGATGAAATGCTGCTTTTTACCCTGTCCCACCTTGAGATTAAAAAATCCGTGAGGTTCTCCCTCGTAGAGATGGAGATCCGAGCGAATCCCGAGAGCCTTCTGATCGGCCTGGAACTTTTCGGCGGTCGCGACGGGAATGAGCGAATCTTTCGTGCCGAGGAAGACGATCGTGGGCGGATCGTCTTTGCTGATGTTATGAGCGGGGGAAATCGCGGGAAACCATTCGGTGACGCGATCGGCGCCGTAGCCGCCGGGACCGTTGTCATAAACCGGGTTGAAAAGGACGAGCGCGCCGGGGCGTGAACTGATCGTAAGGTCTTCGCCTTCCTCTTCGAGGCCTTCACACATTCCTGCTGTCGCGGCAACGTGGCCGCCGGCCGAACCACCGCCTGCGGCAATCATGTCGGGATCAACGCCGAGTCTGGCGGCGTTCTTTCTCACCCAGCGAATCGCCGATTTGCCATCGTTCACACAGCTGAGAGGGGCGGTCTTGTGGCTGCTTTTGGTTCGGTATTCCGGGAGGAAGACGACAAGGCCTCTCTCCGCGAGGTAGCGGCCTTGAGGCTCGAGGTGGGTGGGGCTGCCTCCATTCCAGCCTCCGCCGAAAAAGAGGACGATCGCGGGTGCTTTGTCGACTTCGGGATCGTGGCCCGGAGGATCAATGCGAAAGATGTGCAGGTCGGAATCGGAGACATGCTTGTAGACTTCTACCGTCGCGTCTTTCATTTTGACTGGCTGTGTTTCAGCCTGTGCAAGGGAGAACGATGCGACTAGAAGGGTGAGGGAAATCCGTTTCAACATGCCGGTATGATAAAGAATTTCCGGCGTCGGGCCAATCTTTTAGAGGGACGGGAAGAGGCGTATTTTTCTTATGCCGGCGGGGGAATTATGATTAACTTCGCAGCATATTTTTTAAGGTAACTCATTGGAATAGCGTCAGTGTCCCAGGTCGTAGGATGCTCTGAATTTTGTTTGTCCTTTCTACTTTCTACTCCCTCCTTTCTACTCCAGCTACTCCCTCCTTTCTTCTCCAGCCGGTTCACGCATTCCATGAGTCATTTTTCAGTATCGCCGCGGCACCTCATCGCTCTCATAGGAGGGGCACTCTGTATCGCGTTTGCCCCGATCTTTGCGGTGCTGGCGCGTCAGGGCGACGGTCAGGTGGGGATGTGGGATTCGGCTTTCTGGCGGGTCTTTATCGGGGCGATAGCGCTTGGGGTGCTCTTCGGAATACAGAGAAAGAGGATTGTTCCGCGCCGCAGTGAGTTTGTCGGGAACTATTCGTGGATGTGGCTTCCAGGGCTCGCCTTTGCCTGTGACTTCTGGGCCTGGCACTGGTCGTTCGAGCACACTTCGGTCGCGAATTCGACGCTGCTCGCAAACACCTCGCTGATCTGGGTGACGCTCTTTGCCTGGTTGGTGTGGAAGGAGCGACTTTCCAAACTGTTTCTCATCGGTGCCTCCGCCGCCTTTGTGGGAATGGTGGTGCTCATGATGAGTTCGACGGCGCGGGATTCTCCGACCGGCGGGAACGGACTCTTCGGTGATTCTCTCGCGATACTCACGGCGGTGTTTTATGCCTCCTATCAATTGCTTATCAAACGCTTCCGGCGCGACCATTCCGCGCCGATGCTGCTTTTCTGGGCGAGTGCGGTTGCCGCTTTGATTCTCTTCCCGCTCGCCTGGTTCCACGGGGACCCGTTTCTGCCCGGTAGTTCCAAAGTATGGGGGGCTTTGATCGGGCTCGGGGTCCTTTCTCACGCCTGCGGGCAGGGGCTCATCGCCTACGGGTTGGGAGGCGTTCCGGCCAGCCTTGCCGGGGTTGCCCTGCTCGTGCAGCCGGTTGCGACGGCCCTGCTGGGTGTGGTGATACTCGGGCAGCCGCTTGTGCTTTTCCAGGTCATGGGGGCGATACTGGTCGTCGTCGGCCTTGTTTTTGCGATTCGAGCCAAGTCAAAGGTGAGTCCTGCTCAGCCGAAGTGATTGCAAAAAGTGAGGGCGGCATTGCAATGTGCCGGAGTTGAGTCGCTGCGGCGCCTTTCCGCATTCTCCGGTCAATCTCCCCGGGCCCTTATGCTGAAAGGGATCTTGTGATGCCCTGTTGGATTGGCTGCTAACTAGCTATTCAGGAATGGCGAATCTCAATCAATCCCCGGAATGAAAAAAACAATACTAACAGCAGCAATGATAGCCGGCATTCTCCCGGCCTACTCTCAAGTCGTCGAAGTGAAACCCGTCGACAGTTCGAAGCCTCTCCCTCTTCCCGTAGTGACGGGAGCCGTCGAAGTGAGAGGTGTTTCAAATGACACACTTTCAGTTCTCAATGATATCCGGAGGCTTGCTCCGGAGCGTGAGGCGGAAGTGCAGGCGGCGCTTAAACTCGAATCCGAGGCGGAAGCCAACCTGATTCTCGATACGATCCTTGCAGACGTGAGGGAGGATAAGAAAGAAAGCGTTGTTGAACGCCTCCGGCTGGAAGAGGTGAATCGCACTGAGGAGGAGCGCCGTGAATATGTCGACTACATGACAAGGCGCCTTCAGGGTACCGCAACCGCCGAGGATGCTCCCGATTCCTTTCGAACACGGGTTCAAGTGGAGGCCGACCCGAAAGTGGTCGTGAGGCAGCCACGTTACTATGGTCCGGGCCGTCGCGTCGTGACCTATCGCACTCTCGATGAAGTGCCACCGGTTCTCCGTGCGAGCGGAAGACTGAACCGGGTTGAAGTGACCGAAATTAACGGTCGACCTTTCCGCGATGATCTGGTCGCAGTCGGTGATATGCCGGAATCCTACCTCCAACCGAATGCGTATGCGGTCACCTACGTAGTTGACCCCAATACCGAAATCACCCGAAGTGATATTCTCTTTGAGCAGGGAACGACCAACTTCGCGGATGCCTACTCATACGATGTCGTTGTTGATCTCGCGATGGCGATGAAGAATCCCGCTCTGAGCGGAAGGTCATTCATTATCGAGGGGCATGCTTCTGCTGAGGGTGACTATGTTTCGAACCTCGGTCTCTCTCAGCGCAGGGCGGAACGCATTGCCCGGGAGCTGATTCGCTACGGCGTGTCGAGGGCGAGTCTTGTTCCGGTAGGATATGGCGAGAGCGAAGCCACATATCCTTCTGATGCCGCAGAGAATCTGAGAGCGATTGATCGACGGGTCTCGGTCTTTACCTTGAGCCGCTAGTTAAAATCCATTTGCGGTTCCACCTCCCCGGAACTGCGACGGGCCTGCGCGAGCAGGTCCGTTTTTTGTTTTTGTCAGGTCGACACGATTATTGTTCTTTTCCCTGTGGATGATACTTGCGAAGCCAGGGGTCTTCCTGATCGGTGAGTCGGTTTACGAGGTCCCCGACCATTCGTGAAACCCTTTCCTCCTCGTCTGCATTTCCGGCAAGGTTGTTCGTTTCCCACGGATCCTCCTTCAGGTCGTAGAGTTCGAGCCGGGGGCGATGGAGAAAATTCTCGACGGGGCGTCCCCCAATTCTGGTGTCGCCACGCTCGCGGAGCTCCACCCAGGTGCGTCGCTGCACGGTGTCGATGGGAAGCGGGTATTCGGCCCCCGGGGTGATGTTCCAGATTAATTTGTAGCGTCGTTCCCGAAGGGTTCGCATCGGGTAGTGGGCGAAGAAATCGTGGGCGACGTGGCTGAGCAGGACTGCGTCCCACCCTTTGGGCCCGGTCTGATCGAGAACGGGGAGAATGCTCCGCCCGTGCAGTGCGTATTTGTCAAAGGTGACGCCGCTCCAGTCGAGGATCGTCGGGGTGAGGTCGGTGAAGGCGACGAGGGCTTTGTTAGGGGATGCGGGATTCTCCAATCCCGGTTTGCGAACGATGAAGGGAACGCGAACCCCCGGCTCGTAGTGTGTTCCCATTGCTCCGGGTTCAGAGGTGCCGTGATCGGAGATGAAAATGACGAGGGTGTCGTCCTTGTGCCCGCTATTTTCCAGTTCCCCGAGGACGAGACCGACTCCGTGGTCCATGTGGCTGATTTGCTGATAGTAGCCGGCGATGCCTTCGCGAACGTGTTCGGTGTCGGGTAGGAAGGGCGGCACCTTCAGGGTCGCGGTATCGTATTCGACCGGCGTGTAGTCTTTCGTTTTCTCAACGCCCCAGGCGACCCCGTCGATACTGATCGGGTGGGGATCGGTATAGGCCATGACAAGGAAAAACGGGTCTTCCGATTCTGAGATGAACTCTCCGGCCGATTTCGCCATTTTAGAAACATCACGGGGCGAGATGCGCGGTTTGTGATCGATCGGGTATTTTTCTTTGGGCTTGATGTGATCTTTGCCGATTAACCCGGTGCGATAGCCTTCTCCTTTCAGCATTGCGAAGACGGAGATGACGTCGTCTCGGAGTTGTTGATTGTGCTCGCGATGTGGGTGCGCATACTGACCGTTCCGGTGGGTGAGCAAACCGGTGTACATGACCGCACGGCTCGGGCCGCATGAAGCAGTGGTGGCAAAGGCCTCTTCAAAGCGCACCCCTTCGGCGGCGAGTTTATCAATGTTAGGCGTCTTGACGGTCTTGTTTCCGTAACAGCCGACGTCGTGCCAGGTCTGGTTGTCGGAGATGAGGAGGAGGACGTTTTTCTGGCCGGAGATTCCGGGTGTCAGAAAAAGCAGGACACCGGCCAGCTGCAGGAGGAATGAATTTTTCATGGGGCCTTAGAGTCGTAGGAAGATTTTTCTGCGATACATCCAGAGAAGAATGAGCCAGAAGAGAAGTGCGATGAGCGAGGCGAGAACGACTGGACCGTGAGTCCCTGTGAACCAGACGTCGGGGAGATGGCGTTTCAGAGCCGCAGTGACCCCGCCTTTGCCCATCATCCCGAGCAGATACATCGCGAGCGGATTGAGACCGACAACGACGAAAGGAAATACCCAGCCGTTCCATTTTTTGACGTCGATGACCCAGTAGCTGAGAGCGAGCAGCGCAATGACCCATCCGCCGCTGAAGAGAACCCATGATGGCGTCCAGAGTTTCTTGATCACAGGGCAAACCGTGAGCCCCAGAACCGCGCCGATGAGAAGGCATGCCGTCGCCGCGACGCAGAGCTGTTTCAGTTTCGTCGCTTCGGAGATCGATTTGTTTTTGAGAACCTGACCGCTCATCAGCCCCATGAGCATCGTGACGATGGATGGAACGAAATTAAGAGTCGCGTAGACGTGCCCCTCGAAAGGTCTCGCTCGCGGGAAAAGATTGAGAAACCAAAGATCAAATTGCTGTGGCATTGAAGTTCCATTCGCGAAATGGGCGGCGTAGGTCGGAAGGTCACGTGGCAGCAATACCATGAGGAGGAAGTAGCCAATCAAAATAGCGAGTCCTCCTGTGAACTGAGTTCGAAGCGACCTTCCAACGAAGAAAAAGAGAAATCCGTAGCCCAAACCGATTTGGCTGAGGACGTTGGTGAAGATCCAGTAAGTCTCGGGCTTTCGCAGGGACTGCAGGAAAACTCCCAGCAGGGTGAGGAGGATTGCCCGGGTCCAGGCGTGGCGCATTCGTTTGCCGTAACTTTCGCCCAGCTTCGCCCGCTTCCCGTAAGAGAACGGCATCGAGACCCCGACGATGAACATGAAGGCCGGCTGAATCAGATCCCAGAGGGAGAGACCGACGAAATTGAACTGACTGATCCACTCGGGATGGGTTCCCTGAAAGACGAGCCATTCGGCGAAAGACCCCTCAAATTTCTGCGCCGCCCTGGCGATGCCAAGTCCGTTTGAGGCGAGAAGTAGCATGACCATGCCCCGGTAGACATCGAGCGAGAGAAGGCGTCCGGATGGCTCTGCGGTGGCAGGGGGCATGGTGGACGCTTCGTTCGACATGGAGGAGAGCTTTACGAATCTGCCGTCGACGGTCAATCAGAGAGAGCCCGTGATATCGCCATAGTGAGACAGGATCGTTCTAAAAAATACTCGCCGGAAATTCGATACCAGCCTATGATCCGGCATTCGATTTTTCATGGACCGGGAAATCGTTGCAATTACCCCTCTTTTAGCAAAATGGACGCAGTCAAAATTTTAGGAAGTCTTCTCAGTAACAATGCCATGGGCTCGGATGTCGGAGGCAGTATTCTCGGCAGCCTTCTCGGTGGTGGTCAGAGCAGTTCCGGCGGAGCCGGGGATATTCTCGGCACTTTGCTGGGAGGTCGTTCGCGTTCCGGCGGCGGCGGTTTGGGTGCTCTCGGCGGTCTTCTTGCCGCTGCGGCGCGTTCACAGAGCGGCAACCAAAGCGGTGGTGGTATTGGAATGTTAGGCGAGTTGCTTGGCGGCGGAGCCGGTAGCGGAAATCTTGGTGGGCTTGGCAGTCTTCTCGGGGGCGGCGCTCCTCAGAAAAAGAGTGGTCTCGGTGGCCTCCTCGGAGGTTTGCTCGGCGGCGGGCAGCAACAGCAGTCATCAGGTGGCGCGGCCGATCTACTCGGATCGCTTCTCGGTGGCGGAGCAGGGGGCGGCAGCGGTGCTGATTTGCTCTCCGGACTCGTTGCCAGCGCCGGACAGAATGCCGGTGGTGGTGAATTGCTCGGAATGCTCCTTGGAAAAGGCAAAGCAGCTGAGCCACCGAAGGAAGCTCAGGAGGAAGCGGAAACGCTGATTCAGGCGATGTGCAATGCAGCAAAGTCCGACGGAAAAATCGATGAGTCTGAGCGCGATGCGATTCTTGGCCGTCTCGGCGATCTCGATGAAAAAGAGGTCGAATACCTTCGTGAGCATCTCTCTGCTCCACTCGATATTGACGGTTTTATTCGCAACGTTCCAGCTGATATGGCTGAGCAGGTCTATGCTTTCTCGCTCATGGCGATCAAACTGGATACGCAAAAAGAGGCTGAGTACTTCGGAAAGCTCGCCAATGGATTGAAAATCAGCGGGGACACCGCCAACGAAATTCATGCTCGCCTTGGGCAGCCTGAGATTTTTGCGTAATTTACGACCGACTTTTCTGATACAAAATGGCGAGAGGCAAACGAACCAAAACCCCGGGGAACCGTCCCCGGGAGGCGCGCGAGAACACGCATTCTTCGGTCACACAGGGCGTAAAGCGTCTTACCGAAGACAATCTCTATGATCTCGTTCGCGAGGATAGGGAGATCATGCTCCTCGTTCTCGACGGCGTCCAGGATCCTCACAATCTCGGTGCCTGTATCCGCTCGGCGGAAGGGGCAGGGGTTACCGCCGTTGTCGTGCCCCGGCACAAATCGGCTCCAGTTACCGAAACGGTCGTGCGTATTGCCTGTGGCGGTTGCGCCAGCGTTCCGGTCGTGACGGTTGGCAACATGTCCCGCTTTCTCGCGACGATTCGCGAGGACTACGGCGTCCGTGTTGTCGGAACGGCCGATGGTGCTGATTGCGACCTCTATGAGTGCGAAATGACGCCCCCGCTCGCGATTGTTCTCGGTGCCGAGGGCGAGGGGATGCGTCGCCTCACCCGCGAGGGCTGCGACCAGCTCATTCGAATTCCGATGGCGGGAAAAGTGGAATGTTTGAACGTTTCCAATGCCGCCGCTGTCTGTCTTTTTGAATCTGTCAGGCAGCGCGATTTTTCCTGAAAAGCTTGCGTGTCAGCTGATTTTCAGATCACATTCTTTTACTACCTATGAGCACCGGTTACGCAAACCCCTATACTGTTTCGCAGGCCGCTCCGGCCGAGCGTTCCGCCTTTATTCGAAATACCTACCTTCATCTCGGCGGGGCAATTGTGGCCTTTATCGGGCTGGAATGGTTTTTACTCCAGCAGGAGTGGGCCTTCGCCTTTGCTCAGAAGATGACCGGTGGATTCATGTGGCTCCTCGTTCTCGGTGCTTTCATGCTCGTGGGAAATCTTGCGAGCCGTCTTGCTTCCTCCGGCGCCTCACGCGGCGTCCAGTATGGCGGGTTGCTCCTCTTCATTGTTGCCGAGGCGATCATCTTTCTGCCGCTGCTGTTTATGGCTGCGATGTATGCAGGGGGTGATGTCATTGCGAAAGCGGGATACACGACCTTGTTTGTTTTCGGCGGGCTGACCTTTGCCGCCTTTGCGACGGGGAAAGATTTTTCCTTCCTCCGCGGGTTCCTCATGGTTGGTGGATTCGTCGCCCTGGGAATCATCATTGTATCGATTCTCTTCGGGTTTAACCTCGGTAACATTTTCGCCGGTGCGATGGCCCTCTTTGCTGCTGTCGCGATTCTCTACAACACCTCGAATGTGATTCATCACTACCGTCCCGATCAGCACGTCGCAGCGTCGTTGTCGCTGTTCTCCAGTGTTGCTCTTCTTTTCTGGTACATTCTCCAGCTCTTCATGAATCGCGATTGATCGCCTCGAAGATCTGATTTTTTCAAAAGCCGCTCCCGATTGTTCCCGGGAACGGCTTTTTTGTTGTCTCATCGAATCGCCGCATCTGCGGTAGCAATTGTGCATTGCCGCCGATCACGAATTTGCCTACGCTTCGGTTCATACGAATATGAAAAAGCCTCACCAAGATACCAACGTCGATCGTCGTAAAGTCCTCAAGTATGGAGCCGGTTTCGGGCTCGCACTCGCCTGGCCCAATTCCAAAGTGCTCGGAGCCAATGAGGATATCCGCATGGGCATCATCGGGGTGAACGGTCGCGGAAAATCCCACATGGATGCCTACGCGAAAATGAAAGGCGTTCGTGTCGTCGCTCTCTGTGATGCGGATCCCAACGTGCTCGACGCCCGGGTCAACAAGATGGCGGACGTGCAGGAAATCTCGGTCCAGGGCTTCTCCGACATGAGAAAAATGTTCGATGACGGTGATATCGACGCGATGTCCACCGCAACGCCGAACCACTGGCACACTCTCGCCGGGTTCTGGGCGATTCAGGCGGGCAAGGACGCCTACGTCGAAAAGCCCATCTCTCACAACGTCTGGGAGGGCCGCCAGCTCGTGAAGCTTGCGAGAAAGCATCAGAAGATTTGTCAGGGCGGAACCCAAAGCCGCTCGATGGGATCGATTCAGGCAGCGGTGAAATTTGTTCAGGACGGCAATCTCGGAAAGATCAAATACGTTAAGGGGATGTGCTACAAGCCGCGGACTTCGATTGGAAAAGGCGGCGGCGGAGCAATTCCGGACGGAGTCGATTACAATCTCTGGTGTGGTCCTGCCGCGCAGGAGTCTCCGCTGGGACGTAAGCGTTTTCACTACGACTGGCACTGGTTCTACGACTACGGAAACGGTGACATGGGCAACCAGGGGATTCACCAGATGGACGTCGCGAGATGGTACCTCGGTGAGGACAAAATCGCACCCCGCACCATGAGTATCGGTGGCCGCCTCGGTTACGATGACGATGGCGAAACCCCTAACACTCAGATCGTTTATCACGACTACGACAGTGCTCCTTTGATTTTCGAAACGCGTGGTCTCCCAAGTGCGAAGAAGTATCAGGAGGACAACTGGGGCAAAAACATGAACTCTCCGGATGAATTCCCCGGTGAAAGCGGTATTTCGGTGGTCGTGGTCTGTGAAGAGGGCCTCGTCTACACCAACGCCGGAGGTTCCGTGAAGATGAAGGACAACAAGGGCAAAGATCTCGAAGTTCCTAAAGCGTTCGAGACCGAAGACATTTTCACCAACTTCATCAGTGCCGTGAAGAGCCGGAAAGTCGAAGAACAGTATGCGGATTGCGAAGAGACCCACATTTCGAGCGCCCTCTGTCACACCGGACTGATTTCCCATCGCCTCGGCGACGCCCTCGACCGCGGCGAAGCAATGGAGCGGATCAAGGGAGACGCAACTCTCACCGAGCGATTTGGCTCCATGGCCGATCACCTCGAGAAGAACGAAGTCGATCTCAAGAAGGACGGGCTTCTCACCGGTCCGATGCTGAAGTTCAACCCCGATACGGAGTGGGCGGAAGGAAACGGCGATCTCGATGAGGCTGCGAACCTCCTTGCGCGTCGCGAATACCGCGAGCCATTCGTCGTTCCTGAAGTGCTCTAAAACAGAGTTAATCAGCTGACAACTTTAGAGCGGCGGGGATGTCATGTCAGAGACCCGCCGCTCTTTTTGCGTACCGGTCTCTCGAAATCCCTACCTGAGCCCGGGATTACATGCGGAGCGCGATGCGGGCCGACTCCGTCACGCCGAAGCACGTTTCCTCGAGGGTGAGCTCGTCTGTTTTGATCGCAAGATCCATCGAGTCACAGTAGGATTGATTCCGTTCCGCGAGCATCTTCAGGATCGTGGCTTTGGGATCCTCTGTCTGGAGAAGGGGGCGGTTTTTATTCCGCGAAACCCGGTCATAAATCGTGTCGGGGCTCGCCTGCAGCCAAATCGTGTAACCGGCCTCTTTGAGCAGTTTGCGGTTCATTTCGTTCGTGACAATGCCGCCTCCGGTCGAAATGACCTGATTTTCCTTTTTGAGGCATTCGCGGAGAATTTCCGTCTCCATTGCCCGGAAAACGGCTTCACCATCCTCCTCAAAGATCCGTGGGATGGGCTTTCCAGCCTTTTTGACGATGCGCTGATCGGTGTCGACGAAGGAAAAACCGAGACTTTTGGCCACGCGCATGCCCACCGAAGTTTTTCCGGTTCCCATAAATCCGACTAAAATCAGATTGCGAGCGCGTGTTCCTGTCGTATCCACTGGTGGCATCATAGTCACATACCGGCACTTGCCCAACAATAATCCCTCAGACATGGAAACTGAACTGGCTTTTACTGATTTTGAAGACTCAACCCGCGAGACGGTGCGCAAGGCTGTTGCAGCACTGCAGGCCGGAGACGTTGTCGCGCTCCCGACCGAGACTGTCTACGGACTTGGCGCAGATGCGCTCAATCCAGCTGCTGTGGAAAAGATCTTCGAAGCCAAAGAGCGCCCTCATTTCGATCCGCTTATTGTCCACGTCGGTCACAAAGACGCCTATCATCAGATCGCCGAAGTTCCCAAAGAGATCTCGAAAACGATCGTGCAGCTCGTCGAGACCTTCTGGCCCGGACCACTCACGATTGTATTGCCGAGAAAGCCGGTTGTTCCTGACGTCGTCACAGGAGGACTCGAGACGATTGCGGTCCGTCAGTGCGAGCACCCCGTCTTTCACCGCATCATCAAAGGATTCGGTGGCTTTATCGCCGCACCCAGTGCCAATATTTTTGGGAAACTCAGTCCGACTTCCGCTCCGGCGGTGATGGAGCAGCTCGAGGGGCGCATTCCTCTCGTCGTTGACGGGGGTGCCTGCGGTCGAGGGCTCGAATCGACGATCGTGCGGGTCATTCCCGGTGATAAAAAGCCAACGATTGAGATTTTGAGACCCGGACCGATTACGAACGATGACCTCAAGAAGTTTGGAAAAGTCATTTTCGCGGAGCGCAACGTCGATGTCGAAGACTCCGCGCCGGAAGCCCCGGGGATGCTCGCGAATCACTACGCGCCGAACAAGCCGCTGCGTCTTATGACGAGTCCTCAGGATTTCCGGCCTGAGGAAGGCGTTCGCTACGCCCTCCTCAGCTACCGCGGTCAGCCCAAGGATGGCTACGTCGGTTTGTATGAGTGGGATGAAGTCAGTGTTCTCAGCCCCGGCTCCGGCCGTGTCGCCGAAGCGGGAATCCGGCTTTTCCACGCAATCCGTCAGCTCGATCAAAATGAGGAGATCGATGAAATCATCGCCGAGCCGGTCCCGGATCGAGCCGTTGGAAAAGCGATCCTCGATAAACTCCGCCGGGCCTCGGTGAAGTAGGGGCGCTTCGCGCCGTAAAACCGGAGCGCCGGCCGGGTAAAAAGCAGGAAGGTGAGAAAGTAGTCAGACACCCCGCTTCGCGCCGAAAAGGCGGAGGTGGAGGCGGTCCGAGTAGCGGAAGCCGTGCTCGATCGCGAGGGTCGAGACCCAGCCCTGATTTGCTTCGAGCTCCGCTACTGAGTTGCAGCGGGGCATCAGAAAGATGCGCTCACCCGGGATCGCGGCCGCCGCCTGAATTTCAATGAGTTCAGCGAGATCGGTGAGTTCGCCGATCACAAATTTAAAGTCCGCTTTTCCGGTTCCGGCGAGAAACTCAAGGGACCCGGGCACGATGCGCTTCTCCCGGGGGATTCCTGAATTGCTCAGCTTGGGAGAGACATTGAACTGATCGACCAACTCCGTAAAGGCAGGGCCGGGTGCGAGGGTGCCGTTCGTCTCGATCTCGAAATGGGAACCCGGATGTGTTTCCCGAAGCGCCCGCATCAGTTCCACCCAGGCCTTTTCCTGAATGAGCGGTTCTCCTCCGGTGAAAACGTAATTGGAGCAGGGGTAAGCCTGCACGATTCCCGCGATCTCATCGGTTGTGAGATCGATAATTTCATTGTCCCGCTTGAATTTCCGTCCGAGGTCGTGCTCAAAATCCGTGTCCTCCCAGTTCCACGTGTAGGGCGTGTCGCACCAGCGGCAGTGGAGGTTGCACAACGACGCACGAATAAAAACGGTCGGAAGCCCAATGCTCCGCCCTTCGCCCTGAATCGTGTGAAATATCTCCGGACTGCCATCCGGCATGCGTGCCAGCTTCATTCCGGCACGATACGCCGTTCCGCGTCCCTGACAATCGCCCGTAGAGGAAAGAAACTCTTTCCACCCGCATCAAGTGGCCAGGCGCAGGTCCGACGTCCTCTGGAATCAGTTTGATTCCTCTACTCCTGAATCTCGACGAGCAATCCGTAGAGGAAAGAAACTCTTTCCACCCGCATCAAGTGGCCGGGCGCAAAAGAACCGCCTGACATTCTTCAACAAAGACTCCGATCAGCGCTTATAAGCGTCCATGAGCGGTTTCTCCGTTTCTAAAGCCCGGCAGGCGCGGGGGAGCTTCACCTAATTCCGCCCCACCATGACGCAGGCGCGCTGCGGATTGAGCAAATATCCAAGGCCGAAGGTCATTGGCTTCACCGGATAACTGCCGTCGCGATAGGCCGCCGCCAGGTCCGCCTGGTGATGACTGCTGAACGTCGCCATCGGGCCGGTGTAGTTGCCGTAGAGTTTCATGTCCCAGCCTGCCGCGGTGAGGTATTTAAATGGAATTCCGGAAGGATCCTGCACGATCCCCGCGGAATTTTTAACGATATAATCGCGGATCGTTGAAAAGCTGCCCTGATGCATCAGGTAGCTCGCACTTTTCACAAAGGTGACAGGACGCCCCTTGCTGCTCACGAAGTTGAGAATGCCGCGATTGCCGAGACCGCCGTTTGAGAGGTCTTTGCGGAAGTAGTAGATGTTCTTCCCGCCCGCTTTGATGTGCCACCCGGGACAACCTGAACCCGCCGAACGCGAGGTGAGATTTCCCGCGCTGTCGATCCCGACCGGAGTCACGGAGGAGACCGTCTTCCCGTCCCGCGCAATCTGTGCGAGGAGCAGTGGGAGGGTTCCGCGAAGGCGGGTGCTTTGCAGGTCCACCCGCATGTCTTTAGTGATGAAATAACTCGCCCCAGTCACAGTGCGGAGCGAATTGCTGACCCCGCCGAGGCCGCGGTTCAGTTCGCTCGCGGAAAGGGTGCTCAGGTCCGGCATGGCATCGGTGCCTTCGAGCCCGACGAGGACGTAGTTGCGGGCCCCGGGGAAAAGCGCCGAGGCGTGGAGAAAGTCAGGTCCACCGAAGGGATAGAAAAGCACCCCGGGTGAGGAGAGACCGCCAAGGTTCGAACGAAACCCGCGAATATGACTGCGCCGTCCCGAGTGATTTCCCCAGAGACCATCCATCCGCGACTGATGTGATTTCCACTCCGCCGAACTCCGTGGCGCGGCCAGCTCACCCCGGTTGCTGCCCGGAAGGCCCCCGAGATAGCGGGCCATGTCATTGATCGAATTGCCACCACCGGCGCTGCCACCCGCAGAAGTCACGCAACCGGTCAGAGCTCCAAGCGAAAGAAGTGCGCCGAAGCCAAGCGCGAGTGAAAGAATTCTCATAATCAGTCAAGCAGTTAAGATTCGTTAATTACTTACTGAATATGGAATTGGCAAGTGAAATTGATGACGCGTTGCTGCGTAGTAAAGGGACGAAAGGAAATGACCCGAAACGCGAAAGCGGTCTTGATGTAGTTAAGAAACCCTGACATGTATACTTACCGTTTAGTGACTGATGAGTAGGAAAGCCGAAACTCAGTCTGAAACTTCCTTTGCGAACTAATGAACGGGAAGACTCGGGTTCATGAAGTGAAATTAAATTCGTGAACACAAATCTCTTTCTCGAAGCACGATGACGTATAGCCCTACACCACACCCTGACCCGTTTTGGGAAGTTCGCGTTCACGATCTTCAAGTGGATCCTTCCTTAACCGGTCTTTGCGTTGGCTACGAACTGAAGGAATAGAGAGCAAAGGAATTCGCTACTCACATGATGGAGTGGTTACCGGATTTCGCACTAACCAGCTCTGAGTTAGCATCTGTCAGCCCGGGTAACATGGTGCGACTAATGCGAGAAGGGGCACGAAAAATCTACGACTCGGAAAAATTTCGGAATAGAGGTGAATTTGGTGAATTATTTCTCCACGCCGCGGTCCGAACCGTCTTCAATTCAGAGCCAGCAATATCAAAGATCTATTACAAGACAGCCGCCAACGATACTGTCAAAGGTTTCGACGCTGTCCACGTAGTTGGGCCGCCCAACGACATGGAGCTATGGATTGGCGAAGTAAAATTTTACAAGAAAATTAATGCTGCGATTCGTGATGTCGTTGCGGAAATTAAAGATCACACTCAGCGAGATTACCTCAAAGACGAGTTCTTGTGGATTAAAGGAAAAATCGATGACGCTTCAGAGCATGCCGCACAGCTACAGAAACTTCTGTCCCCTAATACCTCTCTAGACGTTGTATTCAAACGAGCATGTATTCCTGTATTGCTCACGTATGAGAGCAATTGTCTTTCTGAACATGATGAATGTAGCTCTGCATATTGTGATGCGTTCGAAGAAGAGTTGAGGCTTCATCACGCAAAATTCATGGAGAAGCTTAGTCAAATTGCGCTCCCCGAAGGATTAGTAGTTCGGCTTTTTCTACTGCCACTTCAAGTCAAGAATGCTCTGATCGAGGCTCTTGATGAAAACCTTAGAGCGTGGCAAGACCGATGAAGGCTGACGAGATTAAAAAAATATTCAGCGAGCCTGAAGGAATAGAGAAAGACGCTTTCGGAATTCTTCAAGGAATAGCTGGCTACGTCAATAATCCTGACACCGAAGAACTCGGTCGAGATTTGGTTCTGCGGGCACTTGAGCATCGAAAGCGATTTGGAGAACTTTCAGAAATACTCGATGGCCTCACTAGAGAAGTTGGATTATTCCCGTATCTTGCTCCGGAGGATCTGAACCTTCGCGACACGATAGCGTTTGAGTTTCACAAGCCGAACCACGAATCAGAGTTCGTTTTCCACCGGGTTCAGGCCGAAGTTTATCGACGCTTGATGGGAGGCGAGAATGTGATTCTTAGTGCGCCGACAAGTTTCGGGAAGAGCAGGATTATTGATGCTGTAATCGCATCGGGAAGATACAATAACCTGGCAATTATCGTTCCAACCATCGCCTTGATTGACGAAACTCGTAGACGGTTGTCTTCATTTTCAAGTCGATTCAAAGTTGTCTCACAGCTATCTCAGTCGCCAGGTAAGCGAAACCTATTCGTTTTTACTGCAGAACGATTGAATGCGTATGAGAAGCTTCCGAAGATTGATTTTTTCGTAATTGATGAATTTTACAAGATTGGTGCCATGGGCGTTGACGGCTCTGATCGTATGGTCGCCCTCAACCAGGCGTTTTACCGGCTAGCAAAGGAACGGGGACAATTCTATCTCCTTGGCCCAAGTATCAGAGCTATTCCGGAGGGACTGGAAACCAAATTGCCCTGCTATTTTATACCAACCAAGTTCGCAACAGTCGCTAGTGATGTAATCAATGTTTTCGAGTGGGATGATGAGCTGGCAAAGCTAGTCGAGATTTGCGGGGCTCTACATCAGCCGACCTTGATATTTTGCAGATCGCCGAAGCGAGTAAACGAGGTAGCCAAAGCTCTTATAGGTGCAGGGATTGGCACGGGTTCAGGCGAAATGTCAGAGGCCGCAGAATGGACTGGTGAACACTTTCACGAGGACTGGGTTTACGCCCATGCAATTGAGCGAGGCATCGGATTACATCATGGTAGGCTACCAAGATCCCTAGGGCAATTGAGCGTCCATTCGTTCAATGCAGGTAAGTTGCAGTTTCTGATCTGCACATCGACGCTAATTGAGGGGGTGAACACTTGTGCGAAGAACGTGATTGTCTTCGATCATGTTATCAATCGCCAGAAATTCGACTTTTTCACATTTAACAATATTAAAGGACGCTCAGGACGAATGTTTGAGCACTTTGTGGGACGGGTTTTTCTTTTTCATCCCCCGCCAGAGGAAGAGCTCCCATTCGTCGATTTTCCTTCAGTGACTCAGGACTCGGATGTCCCTGACAGCCTATTGGTGCAGATTGATTCGGAGGATCTTTCTGAGGAGTCAAAGGAACGTCTCCGCGAAATCTACAATCAAAACTTTCTCCCAGTGGAAATCATTCGTCAGAATTCAACGCTTGATCCACTTGCACAGATCGCTCTCGCAGAAGAAATTTCGAGTTTCTCGCGAGCTGTTGCGTCCAAGTTGTGGTGGAGTTCGATGCCGAAGTATGACGAATTAAAGTTCGCAGTTGGCTTGCTTTGGAAGTTTTTTATCCAACGAACAAAGGGAGGCGTTTTCTCGGCAAATCAGCTAACGTTCAAGATTTGGAATCTTCGGCAGAATCCTGACGTGAAGTCTCGGGTATTGGCGGAGCTTAAGCCTGGTCAGTATCAGGCAGAATCAGCAGACGAGGCCGTTGAGAGAGTGCTCAATTTCGATCGCAATTGGGCAGGTTTTGAGTTTCCCCGTTTGCTAATGTCGCTTTGGCGGATCCAGGCTCACGTGCTTGAAGCGAAGTTTGGGCGGTCAGGCAACTACTCGTTTTTCGCGGCGAGAGTAGAGCAGCTGTTTAGAAATCCAGCCTTGGTAGCGTTAGAGGAATATGGCCTGCCCCTCCAAGTTGGTGAAAAGGTGGGGCGCCACATCGAGCTCAGTGAAGACTTGGATACAGCTATTACTCAGATTCGCGATGTTATCGCAACAGAGTGTGACCTCAATGCGTTTGAGGCTGAACTCCTGAGAGACGTTCAGGAAACTATTTAGCCATGCCCACAAACTCCGAACACAAAGCCGTCCAAGCCCGTATCCTCGAAAACGTCGAGGCAATCGGTTGGGCGATTGGATTATATTAAGAAACCGAGCAGCGGTGCGGCTTTGATACCGACTCACCCTATGCCAAGGGCGGTTTTGCCATCGCTATACGGGCATCTACGGCAACCGCGATTCGTCGTTCACCTGCACGGTCGTGACGATAGCTGCCAATGCTACTAAGTTGCTGATCCGCTCCATTACCGACATAAAACCTCTTTAAATGTCGCATAAATCCATTTAACGACATATAATCCCCCTGTGCCAAAGCAAATTTCAGCGCAGGAACTGGATGCGATCACCGCCGTGATTCGCCGTCACCCTCATGGTGTCGGGGCCGAAGGCATTCGCGGGGGACTCGCGTCCTCACTGTCGAATCTATCCGCACGCACCCTGCAACGTCGTCTCAACCGTCTCGAAGCGGACGGCGAAATCACTTCCACCGGAACCGGAAAGGGGAAGCGTTATTTCCCTGTCTCCGTCGAAGGGGCGGCAGCAGCCGATCCCGGCCCTTACCCGGCTTACTTCCCGAAGCCGGCGATGGTGATGTCGCCGGAATACGGAGATGAGACGATTCCTCTCTCGGACGCGGGAATGGAAATCCGTTCGCTTGTCCGGTCACCTCTCATTGCCCGAACACCGGTGGGATACGATTCCGCATTCCTCGGGTCTTACATTCCCAACGAAACCTTTTACCTTCCTGAAAAGGTGAGGGAGGAATTTGCTCATATGGGGGAAGTCGGGGTTTCCGATTTGCCTGCGGGGACTTACCTGAGGAAAATTCTCAACCGCCTCCTCATTGATTTGTCGTGGAACTCCAGTCGCCTCGAGGGCAACACCTATTCGCTGTTGGAAACGCAGCGTCTTCTGAGCCGGGGGGAGAGTGCCGGAGGAAAAAATCCCGGGGAGACCCAGATGATTCTCAATCACAAGGCGGCGATCGAGATGCTGGCGGATCAGGCTTCCGAGATCGGTTTCAATCGCTACACGATTTGCAATCTCCACGCCCTTCTCGCCGACGGGCTCATCGCCGATCAGGCCGCCTGCGGTCGCCCGCGTTCCTGTGCCGTGGGGATTGGCGGAACCGTTTTTCATCCGCTTGAGGTCCCTCAGTTGATCGAAGAGCGTTTTCAGGAAATTCTGACGAAGGCGGAGACGATTTCCGATCCCTTCGAGCAGTCCTTTTTTGCGATGGTGCATCTGCCTTATCTTCAGCCCTTCGAAGACGTCAATAAGCGGCTCTCGCGAATCGCCGCTAATATTCCGCTGGTGCGGTCCAATCTCTGCCCGCTCTCCTTCATCGATGTGCCGCAGAGCGATTACGTGAACGGGATCATTGGCGTCTACGAGTTGAATCGCGTCGACTACCTGCGGGACGTTTTTATCTGGGCTTACAAACGTTCCGCGAGTCGCTACGGCGCGGTGATTCATTCGCTCGGACAGCCCGATCCCTTCCGGCTGCGGTTCCGGTCGGAGATCGGGGAATTCGTCCGTGAAGTTGTTGTCGGGAAAATGGACAAAGGTGAAGCGGCCCGTTGGATTGCCAGCAGGGCGGGGGACAAAGTCGGCGAGGCGAATCGGGTCCGCTTCATCGAAGTCGTCGAGATGGAGCTGCTTTGCCTGCACGAAGGCAATATCGCGCGGTTCCGGCTCCGCCCCGGTGAATTCGCCGCGTGGGAGGCGCTGTGGGACTGATGTTTTGGCTGATCTGATCTGATCTGACCTGATCGCAAAGAGCGATTGAAGGTGGGGCGAATCGTCCCGATGAGCCGCGTGGGCCGGTACAATAAGATCCTACCCCCTGACGCTTCGCTGCGAAGCGGTTCAGCGGATCGAACGTATCACGACGGCACCTGAACGATCTTATCGCTCACGTCGTTGCGGGTGCCTTCGGGCCATGCTTCCTCTTTGGGCCAGCCGAGGTAGAAGAAGCCGAGACATTTGTCGCGCGGGTCTTCGAGACCGAGCCAGGCGCGCATTTCGTCGGTGTAGCTGATCGGCGGGGTCGACCAGAAGGCGGCCATGCCCATGGCGCTCGCGGTGAGGTGCATGTTCTGCACCGCGCAGGCGACCGCTTCGATCTCCTCGATCTCGGGGATTTTCTCAATGTCCTGACGTTTCATACCGATGGCGATGACGATGGGGGCCATCATGGGCTGAGCGCCGAGTTTTTCAAATTTGTCGGCGCGGACTTCGGTTTCCGGCGTGATTTTGCTGTAGAGCGACTGGCAGAAATTGCCGAGGCGTTCGCGGCCTTCCCCGGAAAAGATAAAGAAGCGCCAGGGTTCGGTCATGCCGTGGGTCGGGGCCCAGTTGGCATTTTCGAGAATCGTCGCGAGCTGAATCGGCTCGACCGGCTTGTCGGACATGTCCTTCGGCTTGATCGTGCGGCGACGACGAATCAGGGCATTCGCGGCTGCGATGCGGAGGGACTGGGGATCAAGGTTCGGTACTTCAGGTTCGTCGCTCATGATGGTGCGTAGATGAAATCAACGTCTAGCGTGGAATGAAGCGTTTTGCCAGTCGGCATGTCGTCATCCCTTTATCTTTTTCTGAGGCGGAGACTCGCGGGTATTCGATCGGCCGACGATTTTCGGGCGATGCTTTGAGGGGATAAAGAAAAAGATAAGGAGGTTGTGATGGCGGGGGGCCGTGGGTGGTGCGGGCGACTCTGCGTCTCGGCGGGACGCAGCTACCCGGCGCTTTCTTTTCACACGACAACGTCCGCATCCTTTGCCGCATCGACCTCTCTCTCCGCGATCATGATGCGGTCGGAGGGCATCGGCATGGCGGCGTCCCGTTGCGAGATGAGGCTTTCGACGATGCGGTTCGCCATAGCCCGGTGGCCGGAGGGAAGGCGCAGGATCAGTTTCCGGGTCCCTTCGAGGTCGTAGAGAACGATGTCTTCGGAGAAGAGGCGTGGCTCCTGTGTGATTTCGAGGCCTTCGAGGGAAAGTTCGGTGTCGTAGGTGCGCCAGAAGCGGCTTCCCACAAACTGGAGGGTCTCCGGTCTTTCGGCCTCGGCGATGAGGCGTCCGAAGGTCATCGGGGTGAATCCGCTGAAACGTTTTGCTTTGCCCACGAGCACTTTCGCGGACCAGGCGGGATCAATTTTTTTACCGAGGCGTGAGGAGATTTTCTGGACTTCGGTCGAGGTGAGATTGGCGTAGAGGAGCTTTTCCTCATCGGGACGGTTCACGATCGCGAACACTTTGTTCCATACCAGCCAGGCAAAGCCTTTGATGCGGCGGAGCAGTTTGGGGGTGAGGAAGAGGGCGAAGCTGAGAAAGAGGAGGCAGAGGGCTCCGGCGAGGATGGGGTTGATGCTCATGAGAGCGAGACCACCGACGACGGCCATGTCTTCGGTGACGCTGGCGGCGACGTTGCTGACCGGTTCGGGGGAGGCGTTGATGGCGAGACGGGTTCCCGCTTTGAAGCTGTGTGCCACGAGGGTGGTTCCCCCGGCGAGCATCGCAATGATGACTTCGAATCCGGGCTCTGTCGGCCCGAGCGTTTGAATGGCGAGAAGGCCACCTCCGACGGGGCGGATCAGGGTGTGGACAGTGTCCCAGAGTGAATCGACCCAGGGGATTTTGTCTGAGAAAAACTCGAGGCAGAAAAAGACGCCGGCTGCTGCAATTACTGCGGGATCGCCGAGGACCATGAGATCGGGGTAGGTGGCCGAGACATCGACCCAGCCCTGGTTAATCGCCGTGCCGGTGAGGAGGACGACGAGATAGAGATTCAGACCTGCGAGGGTGGCAAATCCGAGCGCGACAGCGAGTGTTTCGAGAACTTCCATGGGTCAATGGGGTGTGGGATGAGAATTAGACGTTTCCATGAAATCACATAGTCGGTCTTTTCACCCATTATAAACGAACGGGCGGTTTGTAATCATAGGCCTCAGTGCGCGGTAAATCACAAAGCCCGGTAGATCGATTTTACGAACCATGACTGGACGAGAGCGTCGGAATCCGATAGCACTCGAGTTACCTGGCAAATTCTCAGGGTAGGGAGAGGCGTCCCTGCCGATCCGCGTTGTCCTCTGAATCACCCGAACCACCGCATCGCTTCGCAGCGAAATGATCCGGGCTGGATTCTATTGTATCGGACCACGGGGCTCGACGGGAACGTCCCGCCCCACCTCGAAATGCTCTTTCCTGAACTATGACTGCGGAGAACACTGAACTTTGGAATGCGATCGGGGGCCTTGAGATAGGTAGCTCCGAATCTGAACTTACTTTTGCGGACCGGCTCGCGAGGGAGAATCGATGGACTCCTGAGTTCACGCAGCGGGTCATCGCCGAGTACCGGAAATTCCTTTATTTGTGCGCCGTGGCGGGGCATACGGTGACACCTTCAGACGAGGTCGATCAGGCGTGGCACCTTCACCTTTGTTACACGAGAAATTACTGGGATGACTGTTGCAAACGCGTTCTCGGTTTTCCACTTCACCACGGACCGACCAAAGGCGGAAAAAACGAAGCGGCCAAATTTCACGAACTGTATGAAGAAACCCTGAAGAGTTATCGCGGGCATTTCGGCGAGGAGGCACCGGCGGATGTGTGGCCGCCATCGGCGATTCGGTTTGCGACGCGGAGCTTCAGGCGGGTGGATGCGGCAAGGCACTTCATCATTCCGAAGCGTGCCGTGGCTGTTTTTGCTGCAGCGATCGCTACCGTTCTCTTTGCCGCGGGGTGCAGCAGTGACGACGCAAATTCGGGCGCTGTTGGAGTGTTTCTCGTGGCTGCCTTCCTTTTCGTGATTTTTAAAGCGGTCAAATACGGTGGTGGAGGAAAGGGCGGCCGTGGAGGTGGCGGCGGTTGCGGTAGTGGTTGCGGAGGCGGCTGCAGCCATGGGGACAGTGGTTGCGGAAGTGGGTGTGGCGGTTGCGGCGGAGATTGATTTTCAATTTCCCTGACCAGGCAGGGGCATTTTTCTCCGTGGCTCACTCGTCTTCCTCATTCAGGTAGGGATTGACGTAGGTGAAGGTGCCGTTGGTGACCTCGAGCAGTTTGGCGAGATGGCGCCCCGGTTGTCTCCCGAAGCTGACGACGTGAAGTCGTTTCGGGAAATTTCCAAGAACGAGACAATTCCGAATCCGGCCGATGCCCTCTCCGGTTTCGCCGTCCATGAGGTCACAGATGAAGAAGTAATCGGTGCGTCTTTCCCGCCTCGTTTCGGAGGCGAGAGCACGAAGAAACGGATCGTCGCTTCTTTTGAGGGCGCATCCGTTGACGTGTCTTGTGACGCCCTGAGGGAAGTTGTCTTCTATGTAGGCGTCGACTGTCTGATTGATTTTCTGCATGCTTCCCGACATATCGACGATGACAGCCATACCGGCTCCGTTGCCGAATTTCGATTTCGGGAAAAGGCCATTGAGAGTGCCCGTCGTGATGCCCCTTGCGCGGCCGTTGCCACTGCCATTGGCGAGAGAGCCGCCTTTTCCGTTGAGGAAAGCCTGCATTTTTTTCCGGGCGTCAGTCTCAATGGCTTCAAAATCGGATTTTACAACGCTCCGGCCGAACATGAGCGAGGGAGCGCTCAATTCCTCTGAGGCGATCTGAAGATTCACCGGCGCAATCGCAAGCGAAGTGATGCTGGCGGGGTTCATCCCGGTGATATCTGCTGAACCGGGATTTCCGGATTCCACCTGATTGCTGCCGGAACTTCCGCTGTCTGAAGCCTGTTCCTCTTTCGGGTTCTCTTCCACGTTGATCGTCGCGGTGAAAAATGCGCCGTCACTGAGGTCGGGTGGGTCAATTGCGATGGTGAGGAGTGCCCCTACAATGAGCAGATTGACGCAAAGTGCGGCGAGGATTGATTGAACGAACTCTTTTCTTCTCCGGCGTTGATCCGAAGTGAGTGGCGGAAAATGCCACTTCGGAAGACGGACCTTCGGGAGGAATGAGGCGAGAGCCCGCCGGGCCTGTTGCGACTCTTCCCGACGGCGTTGGGGAATCGGAATCGGGACATAATTTTCCTGACGCGCATTCTCTCCGAATCCGTATGGCGTCTCTGGCAGGTTTCCCGACATGCATAGAGAATAGAGGAATATGATCGCGACGACAATTTCCGTAATGTAAAAGCTTTGTGAAAGGGGGATACCTCCTCTTCACGGCCGTTAATGGCCAAAGGTTACTCACGTGATTTTTAACAATTGAGAGGAGGTAATTTTCTCAATTCGACGTATTTATAAAAGATGGTTTTCAAGTACATCTTAACCTTGGGGATTCTCTTCATGGCGGCCCGCCCCGCAGAGGCTTTCGAGCCGCTGTATGAGCGTGCCCCGATTGATTATCATGAGACGGAGCCTGATACGCCGGTGACGAGATTGCTTGAGAAGGCAAAGCGGGAAGGGCTGCTTTCGAAAGGGAGCGACAGGGAGATTCTCGCTGAATTTCTCGAGGCTCTGGAGGTTCCGATCGAATCGCAGGTGCTTGTCTTTTCGAAAACGAGCGCTCAGAACAGCCGGATTTCTCCCGAAACACCGAGGGCGCTTTATTTCTCGGACGATGTCTATATCGGCTGGGTTCAGGGTGGTGAGATCGAGATTGCGAGCTTTGATCCTAAGTTGGGGCTGGTTTTTCACATGCTGAAGCTGACGGAAAGAGAAGCGGACGCGCCACCGGTGTTGAATCGTGAGCGTTCTTGTCTCAATTGCCACGCGGGGTCTTCCAATCACCATTTCCCGGGGTTGATGGTGCGTTCGGTCTTTCCTCAGAATACCGGCCAGCCGCTCTTTCAGGCTGGCACGTTTCATACCCGTCATGACAGCCCGATCGACGAGCGCTGGGGCGGTTGGTATGTGAGCGGGGAGGTCGAGGACCAACACCACATGGGGAATGCGGTGGCGCATTCTGAGCTGCGCGATGTGGAGATTACGCTTGAACCGATGGGGGCCGCGGAGGCTTCGATCAGTGAATTTTTTGACGGCGATCCGTATCTCAACGGCCCGCAAAGTGACGTCGTCGCGCTCATGGTTCTGGAGCATCAGGTCGGAGTGCACAATGCGCTTGTGGAGGCGAATTTGACGACTCGTTCGACGTTGCATCGTCATCGCGAGATGCAGAAGGCGTTTGGCGAATCGGAGGATGCCCCGCTCTCGGAGACGAATCAGCGAGTTCTCAAGAGCCAGTCGGATCGCGTTTTAAAGCAGCTCCTTTTTGCGGACGAGTTTGAACTGCCGGCCGGTGTCGAGGGGAGTGAAGCGTTTCAGGTCGCGTTTGCGGCGAATGAACGCAAAAGCGAAGAAGGGCGTTCCCTGAAGGATTTCAGACTTTATGAACGGCTCATGAAATACCGGTGCAGTCATTTGATTTACTCAGATGCATTTGCTGATTTGCCTGAAATTATCCGAACTTTGATTCTCGACGATCTCCATTCGATTCTCACAAAGCCGGATTCCCATCCGGAATATTCCTATCTCTCCGATTCGGAGCGTGAACACATTCTTCAGATATTGTCAGAGACGATGGAGGGACTTTCTCCGGTCTGGAAGGGGAAGGGCTGAGAGATGAAGTGTCTCTCAGCGTTCTCGCCTCTCTGGAGCCGGAGGCTCGAAAGATTGCAGCGCGGTGTGGAGCGAAGCGGAACGCCGGGGATTGAATATCGAAAGAGAGAGAGCGGCCCTGAAGGGGCTTGAGAAAGGTTGCAAACGCATCTTCGCCGCCCTCAAGAGGCGGGGCAGGGCGATTGGGAGACCGGTGGTTGCACTTTGTTTCACCTCCGGTTCATTTTCTTTTGAGCCTCCGGTTCTGTCCCGGGTTTGTTGCAAGGTTCCCGGCGCTATGCGTAATTAGGCGTCAAATACAGGACTTGCGCAAAAGGATACACGTTCCTAAGCTCAGGGATGCATTCTCGAAATCTTTGTCTCCTCATCGGAGCGGTCCTCCTCATCGCGGGAGGTTTGCGGGCAGGTGAGCTGCCGAATATTATCTATATCATCGCGGATGACCTCGGCTACGGGGAAACCTCGATTCAGAATCCGGAAACGGATGTGGCGACGCCTCATATCGATTCGATTGCTCAAAATGGAGTTCTCTTTACCGATGGCTATGTCTCTGCGCCGTTTTGCGCGGCTTCGCGTGCCGGTTTGATCACGGGGCGTTATCAGACCCGTTTCGGGTTCGAGTTCAATCCGATCGGGGCGCGGAACGAGGATCCCGACGCCGGTTTGCCCACCGATCAAAAGACAATCGCGGGACGGCTCAAGCATGAGGCGGGTTACACCACCGCGATGATTGGAAAATGGCATCTCGGCGGGACGGCTCATTACAATCCGATTCGGCGCGGCTTCGATCAGTTTTTCGGTTTCCTCCACGAGGGGCATTATTTCCGTCCGGCTCCCTATGACGGGATGACGACCTGGCTTCGCCGCAAAGTGCTTCCGGGTGGAAAGTTCGGTCGGTGGGCATCTGAGGATGGCCGCCTTTTCTACTCGACTCACATGGCGCACAATGAGCCGGCCTACGATGCGGATAATCCGATATACCACAATGGGCAGCCCATCGTCGAGCCGGACAACTTGACCGATGCCTTCACCCGTGAGGCGGTTCATTTTATCAAAGACTGTGGCGATCAGCGTCCCTTCTTTCTCTATCTTTCCTACAATGCGGTGCACAGTCCGCTGCAGGGCGATGCTGAATACATGAAGCGTTTTGCCTCGATTGAGAACATCCAGCGGCGCATTTTTGCGGCGATGTTAGGGCAGCTCGATGATGGTGTTGGCGAGGTTCTTGAGGCGGTGAAAAGTGAAGGGATTCTCGAGAATACGCTGATTGTCTTTTTGAGTGATAACGGAGGCCCAACCCGCGAACTGACAAGCAGCAATTACCCGCTGCGCGGCGAAAAGGGCAAGCTCTACGAAGGCGGGATCCGGGTCCCCTTTATGATGCAGTTCCCGGGGCGGATTGAGGCCGGGCAGATCTACGAGGAGCCGGTTACCTCGCTCGATCTTTTTCCCACCAGCGTGAAACTGGCGGGGCTGGACCGTTCTGAAATGGTCGATGGTGTCGATTTAATGCCTTTCCTCAGCGGGGAAGTCGGAGGTAAACCGCACGAATCAATTTTCTGGCGGGTCGGGAATCGGGCCGCGTTGCGTAAGGGGGATTGGAAGATCGTGCGCAATCCTGTGAGGGGAAGGCCGGGTGATTGGGAGCTCTATCAGCTGAAAGAGGATATGGCTGAGGAGAATGACAGAGCGGGAAGCGAGAAGGCGATTTTGAAAGAGTTGATCGGGGTGTGGGAGGATTTTGATGAGGAAATGATTGAGCCCGTTTTCCGGTGAGTAGGGGGAGCTGTTAGGGGGCTTGTTGTCGGGGCGGGGCTGATGGGCTTTTTGGGGGGATTGAGATTAGGATTATGAAAAAGAAAAAGGTGGGAGAGCGGATGTAGAGGAATCTGTGAGGATTTCTCTTTTTGTCGGGTTGGGGGCTGATGGGGTTTTCGGGGAATTGAGAAAAAGAAAAAGAAAAAGAAAAAGAAAAAGGTGGGGGAGCGGATGTAGAGGAATCTGTGAAGATTTCTTTTTTTGTCAGGTTGGGGGTTGATGGGCTTTGAGATGCTCAAAGATTTGAGACCACGT
>JAYWLB010000019.1:0-35433 GCA_035967665.1 Verrucomicrobiales bacterium BCK34 | reverse complement strand
AACAAAAAACAAACCTAAATTAAGATAACGTGGTCTCAAATCTTTGAGCATCTCACTCATCGAAGCCGCGAGTTCTTTTTCTTTTTCTTAATCTTACTCATTTTCTACCGTCCGGAAATCGACGATGCCCGGGCGACTGGTGGGCTTCGAACATCTCTCGGAGCGATATGGCTACAATGCGATGGCTCCGCTGGAGATTAGGATTAAGAGTGGGAAAAAGAAAAAGAGGCAAATCGACAACCAGTCGATTTGCGGTCACACCAGTCCGTCCATCGCGGAGTCACTTGTCGAGAAGGTCTCATTCTGCAGGCCCAGCTGGTGCAGGCTGCTGAGAAAGAGATTCGGGAGCGGGTAGTTGTTCTTCTGATCGAAGGCGAGGTGCCTCCCGTGTTTAAACGGTCCCCCGGCGAAAAGAACCGGCATGTTTTTATTGTCGTGGGAGGAGGCGTTTCCGAGATTCGAAGTCAAAAGCACCATGGTCTCGTCGAGCAAGGTCTGTTCTCCGCTCTGGGCGCCGGCGAGTTTGCGGAGGAAGTCGGCCCACTCGTTGAGGACGGCCTGCTCAACGATGGCGAGCTGTTCCAGTTTATCTTCGTCGCGTCCGTGGTGGCTGAGTCCGTGGTAGCCTTCGTCGACGCCTTCGAGGCCATTTACCTTGGCGTTACCGGGCACGTGCAGAGTGATGAAACGGGTCGAATCGGTCTGAAGGGCGAGGTAAATGATTTCGAGAAAGGCCCGTTCAATTGAAATCGTATTGTTCTTGTCGACTTCGCGGAAATTGATCTTCTCGACTTTCGGCTTGGGTTTGCGGACCCAGGCTTCGTTGGCCTGAAGGCGCTTCTCAAGGTCGCGAACGCTCGTGAACCATCCGTCGAGCTTCTCCTGATCACCCTTGCCGAGTTGCTTCTGGAGGGATTTCGCCTCGGCTCCGATCACATCCATAACGCTGCGCCCGCTCCGGATGAGCTCGGCCTGTCGGTCCTGCTCTTTCTCGGAATCGTCGACGAAGAGCTTCGCGAACAGTTTCACGGGATCGCGCTCCGCCGGAATCATCGCTCCGTTCTCGGTGTAGGACGGGCTTGTTTCGCCACCGGTGTTGAGGACGAGTGAAGGATAGCGGGTCTCGTGGCCAAGGTGTTTCGCCATGAGTTGATCCAGTGAGATCGTGTTGCGGGAAGTGGCTCCACGCTCATTCGGGCAGGCCGTGAGAATGCTGCCTTCTGCGGTGTGGCCACCAACCACGCCGGGGTGCGAAGAGCCGGAAACGACTGTGAAGCGGTCGCGGATATCCTGAAGGGGCTTGAGATACGGAGACGGCTTGTAGTCGGTCCCTTCGCCCTCAGGCACGAGATAGGGATTGTGGAGGCCAAGTGCAAGACTCACGCTGACAAAGCGCTTAGCTCCGGTCGGCTCCGCGGCAGCGAAAGCGGGGCGCATCGCATCGAGAAAGGGAAGGCCAAGTGCGATCCCCGCGTTGCGCAAAGCGGTGCGTCGGGAAAGCGGCTCGTTGAGATTGAAGTAAACGTTTTTCATGGGGAAGTGCGCTGTGCATTGCATGCCGCGCGCAGTAAAAAGTTAAATGTTAAAGGTAAAAGGTCGGGTGGGCTTTGGAATTTGGGTGTTGGGGAGGAAACCTCTGATGGAGGCTAATCAGTGCTGATCGGGGCTTTCGTGATTTAGATTCTTTACTTCTCTACTCCTTTACTACTCTCCTTCTATTTTCTCAGAAACGCCTCCGAGGCGACGACTTCGTGGATAATTGATTTCATTCCGTAGCCTTTTTCTTTGGTGTTTTTCACAATTTTCTTAATCGCGTCTCTGTCACTGTAACGAACGGGGGCACCGGTGGCATAGGTGATTAGCTGTTTGGCGAAGCCTTCGGTGAGGAGATCGCGGCGGTTGACGTAAATGTTCTTCCACGAACTGATGTCCTTGAATTCCGTTCCGTCGGGAGTGATGCCGGAAGGATCAATCTTCGCAGCATTTTTGACGGTTCCGTATTTTGTTCTCCAGTTGCCGACGGGATCAAAGCTTTCGAGAGCAAAGCCGGCCGGGTCGAGCTTCCGGTGGCAGGAGGCGCAATCGACACTGTTGCGATGCTTTTCGAGTTGATCGCGAATGCTCACCGCTCCGCGAATGTCGGGCTCGACCGCCGGGACTCCCGGGGGCGGGGGCGGGATCTCCATGCCTAGAATGCGCTCAGCCATCCAGACGCCGCGGACGACAGGGGAGGTCGTGGTGCCGTCTGCGGTGACTTTGAGCACCGAGCCCTGGGTGATGAGTCCGCCGCGCGGGCTGCCTTTGATGCTTACCTTTTGCAATCCTTCGCCAATTTTTACGTTGGTTTTTTCCATCCCGTAGAAGCGGACAAGGCGCTCGTTCAGCATCGCGTGATCGGAGAGAATGAGGTTGGAAATGTTGCGGTTGGCGTGGATGAGATCCTTCACGAAGGCCCTGGTCTCCGAGAGGATGGACTCCTGCACGATAGGGTCGAAGGTCTTGAAACGTCGGCGGTCCGGTGAAGTGAAATTGATCTCTTTAAGATTGAGCCACTGGTCTGTGAAACTGTTGATGAAGCGTTCGGACTTCGGGTCTTCGAGAAGTCGTTTCACTTCCGCGTGACGGACTTTGTAGTCGGAAAGTTTGCCTTCGTCGGCGAGCTTCCTCAACTTCCCGTCCGGCATTGAATTCCAGAGCATGTAGCTGAGGCGGGAGGCGAGGGCGTGATCATCGAGTCTCCCGTCATTCTCGGTCAGGGTGAGAAAGCGGGGCGAGCAGAGGATCGCGCGGTAGGCGGCATGGATCCCGTCGAGCGGAGAGTGGTCTTGGCTCGTTGCTGTCTCGCGGGCGATTGTGAAATAACCTTTCAGTTCTTCGGTTGCTACGGGGCGGCGAAAGGCCCGGCTCGCGAAGAGGTGAATCGTTTTCTCCATGAGTTGAAGCGATTTTTCATCGGCTTTGTTTGACTCGCGCAAGGGTTTGATCGTTTCGGAGGTGAGCCCGGGGAGGAGTTTTGCTTTGACCTCTTCACGGGTTCCTTCGGGATAAATGCGCTCCATCCGGATTCCGGTATTGGCGAGTCCGACGAAGCCCTCTTTGGTGAGATTTCGGCCCTTGTAGGAAACGTTGCCACCGGTTGCTCCTGATGGCGGGCGCTTGTAAGTTGCGTCGTTGGGCTTCAATTCGAGCATGTGCCCCTCCTGAATCCAGGCTTCAAAGGTGAGATCGCGCTTTTCCTTCGTCGCTTCGACGAGGCCGATCAGATTCATAAGCGGGGCGTTCGAGGCACACTCCCCGGAGCTGAGGGTTCCCCAGACGACTCCGTTGGGAGGATTGATTCCGTGGACATTCCTGATCGTGATGCGATACCAGCCCGACTCAGGTACGGTGGTCGAGGGCATTCGACCGTAGAATTGCAGTGACATCGGCCAGGCGATCGAGGTGCCTTCGACCGTTTCGGGGCCGCGGTAGTTGCCGCCACGATGGGCTTCTTTGCCCTGTTTGCCGGCACTGATTTCTTTCAGGAAAGGCTTGGGGGATTTGGTGATCCGGGCAATAGCGGCGTCGAGAGCGAGGTCGGCGGTCTCGAGGTAGCGGGCGAGATTGAAATGGGAAAACTGCTGACCGCTTGCGACGGTTTCAAAATTGTGGGTCGCGGGGTCCTCGGGGAGGTGCACTTGCAGGGGAATTCCAATACCCAGCAAGTCGTGCATGGTGTGCTCATACTCGGTGCGGGTGAGGCGTCGCACGTTGACGCGGCCCTTTGCCTTTTTGTCGGCGAGGTCCGCTGCGAGGAGGGGCGCATCGAGAGTTTTCACGAAAGACTCAATGTCCTCCTTATTCAGCGGCGTTTCCTCTTCGGGAGGCGGCATTTCACCGGTCTCAACCCGCTCGAGAATTCGCGCCCAGCGTTCGAAGTTGGAATGGTTTCCAGGTTCGAATTCGAGGTCGAGAAGGTTGAGGCTGCCCTTGTCCGTGGTGTCGTCATGGCACTCGTAGCAGTTGTCTGAGAGAATCGGCTCAAGAGCCTTTCGAACATCCTTTTCCGCTCCGGTTGTGAAGCCACAGGAGAGCAGAACGACCGCCGTGAGAAGCGGCCGTGAAAAAGACGGCTGATGTGCGTGAAATCGCATAAAATAATATACGCTATAGAACAATATTATAAACCCCCGTAACTCCGTGAGGTTGCTATCTTCGAACGGGTTTGTAAGGGGAGGTGGGCGGAGTGTTGCCACGGGTATCCGGCTGTCTGCGGGACGGAGAGAGTTTGGGAATGCGGGCGATAGATGTTAGGTTTGCTGAATTCTAAACGAGGAGTGATTTATGAGCAAAAAAGCAACAGTCTATCGAATGGTGACCCCGAACCATTTATGTCCCTGGGGGATTAAAGCCTATGATTTGCTGAAACGAAGTGGCTACGAAATCGAGGACCATCATCTCGAAAGCAAAGAGGCTAATAGTGCCTACAAGGAGGAAAACGGTTTCAGCGAGACACCGCAGATTTACATCGAAGGGGAGCATCTCGGGGGATATGACGAACTGCGCGAACATCTCGGAAAAGGGCCTGATCCGAAAGAGGGAACGACCTATCAACCGGTTATCGCTGTCTTCGCCGTCACTTTTTTCATGGCGATTACGAGTTGTTTCGCGATCGAAGGGGCGCTTTCGGTTCTGCGTGTGCTCGAATTGTTCATTGCATTCAGCATGTGCGTTCTCGGCATTCTCAAGCTTCAGGATCTCCTCTCTTTCGCGACCGGGTTCATCCAGTATGATCTCATTGCTCAGCGCTATGTTCCCTATTCCTACGTCTACCCGTTTGTGGAGGCCGGGGCGGGAATTCTCATGATCGCGGGAATCGCCACCTGGGTCGCTGCGCCCGCCGCGCTTCTCGTGAGCACGGTCGGAGCCATCTCAGTTTTCAAAGCTGTTTACGTCGAAAAGCGGGATCTTGAGTGCGCCTGCGTCGGCGGCGGCAGCAGTGTGCCTCTGGGTTTCATTTCGCTGACCGAGAACCTCATGATGATGGCGATGTCGATCTGGATGATTCTAAAGCAGCTGTAGTGTGCAGTGCTGCCGGGGTCGCAGGGTTTACTGTCCTGCCGGTTTCGTTTTCAGGAGCGGCTCAATAAACGCCCGGGTGTTGGCGACGACGAGGTCCACGGTCGCTTCGCTGGTCCGGTTGCCCCAGTAGAAGCCGTGATCTTCTCCGGGGTATCGCTTGATCACGAGCGTTTTTCCCGCCTTTTCGATCGCGGGGAAGACGATGTCAAAATTGATGTTCTTCAGCAAATGCACGTCGCCGTGGTGAACCAGAATGGGACAGGAAATCGCAGCGATTTTCGCTTCGGTGGCTTTGCGGTGTTCGTCCGTGTAGAGGGTGGCGTATTCCTTCATCGAGCGGTCGCGCATCTCGATGCCGGTCATCAGTCCGGTGTAGAGAACGCTGGCCGGTTCGCCGATGACGACGGCGGGGAATGAAACTTCGTCAGAGCCGGCCAGCTCGAGACCAATGTGGCCGCCTCCGCTGGTGCCGAAAATGACGACGCTTTCGGGATCGACTTCGGGAAGCTTTTTCACCTTCTGAACAATCGCGATGAGATCGAGCACGGGGCCGCGCGAGAGAGGCTCCCTTCCGTAGGTTCGAAAAGTCGCGGCAACAGCGACGTAGCCCGCATCGAGGAAGCGGGTGTGGGTCGGATTCGTTCTCGCGCTGTGAACCAGTTCCCGAATGCGGCTCTGGCCGAGGCTTCCATGGATAAAGATAATCGCAGGGAGCGGCCGGTCCGCTTTGGGAACGCGGTAGGCGAACTCGATTTCGTTTCCGTCCGATGCCGTCGCCGTGAGCGTTTTGACGGGGCTGTCTTCTTCGGAAACCTCGACCGGAGCGACGGTCGCCACTTCGTCGGAGCCATCACCCCTCGTCGGATCGGCGGTTGCGGTTCGCATTCCTTTTCGCGCCTCCGTCGCCTTTTCAAGGTAGGCGCTGTCCACTTCGCTCAGCGTTTCTCCGCTCTTCATTTTTTGGCGAAGTTCTCTCGCCCGTTCCCAGTCGATCTCTTCGGCGTTTGTGGCGGGGAGAAACGCAAATAACAGGGCCAGAGTAAGAGTGTATTGAGAAATGCTTTTTGTATTCATGGGTTTTTGTTAGTGTCTTATTCTGTCGTGGCGCCCTCGTCTCCAGGGAGGTCGTTTATGATGAAACGTTGGGAATCGGGGAGAGTTGCAGGGATTTTATCGAATCGGAAGCGAAGGAGGTGTGAGTGGGCGGGGCGCAATTCGTTGAAGAAAGTGACTTCTAAATCAGCTCCTCATCGATCATGGTTGGAATGGTCCGGGGAAAGCCGTCAACTGCCTCGAACCAAGCTAAAACTCATGAAGCCGTTTCTCATTCTCGTTACCCTTTTTCTCACTTGTTCCGGTTTCGCTGAAATCGTCCGGGGTCCCTACCTTCAGATGGCGACGGAAAATCAGATCACGATCGTATGGCGAACCAGCGAAAAGTGGGAGGATGCCACGGTTCGGATTTTACAAAAAGATGAGGTTGTCAGCACCGCGGGGATCGATGTTCTCGCTCGGAAAATCGATCAGCCGAAAGACAGGAGCGTCTACCAGTATGAGGTAACCGTGAGTGGCCTCGAACCGTTAACCGAATACGAGTATGAGATCTTTCACGGTGCGGAGTTGGTCCCCACTCCGATTCTCGACGGCGAGAACCGCTTTCGAACGTATCCGGTAAGAGGCACCCCCGACACCAAATCGCGCATCTGGGTGGTTGGTGATTCCGGGACCGGGACTCACGCTCAGTTGCTGGTTCATGAAGCGATGAAGCGTCACGTCAAAGATGACAATCGACCGCTCGATCTTTATCTTCATGTCGGCGACATGGCATACACCCACGGGACCGATGAGCAGTTCCAGAACAACTTTTTCAAGCCCTACGCCGAAACACTTTGCCACACGACCTGCTGGGCGGTGATGGGAAATCACGAAGGCAAATCCTCCAATGGCGGCACCGGGGTGGGGCCTTATTACGATGCCTATGTCTGTCCCGTTGAAGCCGAGGCTGGCGGTGTTCCCTCCGGTAATGAATCCTATTACTCTTTCGACTACGGCGATATTCATTTCATCGGCCTGAACTCCTACGATATCGACCGCAAGCCGACCGGCGGGATGGCGAAGTGGCTCGTCAAGGATCTCGAAGCAAATGATTCGCAATGGCTCATCGCCTTCTGGCATCACCCTCCCTATACGAAGGGATCGCACGACAGCGACAAGGAAAGAGAACTCATTGAGATGCGCGAGTACATCATGCCGATTCTCGAAAAAGGCGGCGTCGACCTCGTTCTCGCCGGACACTCCCACATCTACGAGCGGTCGATGCTCATCGACGGTGCCTACAGCACACCTACAACTAACAAAGATGTTATTTTCGATGACAGCGATGGGAATCTGAAGGCCTACAGAAAACCTGAAATGCTGGAGCCTAACAAAGGAACAGTGGCTATTGTGACGGGCCACGGAGGGGCCTTAGGCCGGAACGCGAAAGGCATCAGTCCTGTTATGAGAAGTATTGTTCTCGAACATGGATCCCTCATTCTCGATGTCGATGACGATACCCTCTCGGGGTATATGATTACCTCATCATTTAAAGTTAAAGACCGTTTCTCAATTAAGAAATCCGGTGAGACCGAACCGGCGCGACTTGAGGATCCCTGGGCCCCTGATGCGTCGACGATTGAGTATGCTCCCTCCCGCGGCCCGGTGAGCATGGAGCCTGATCACTACGATTTTGTGATTCCGAAACACGCCAAATGGGAGTATCTCGCGGACGGCAAAACTCCGGAGGGTCAGGAATGGACCTCTCCCGGATTCGAGGGGGCGTGGCCTCAGGGCATCGCAGGATTTGGTTACGGGGACGATGACGATAAAACGGAATTGGAAATGAAAGGGGAATACGACTCCGTCTTCATTCGGAAGGAATTCACTCTTCCGGAAGGTGCTGATCTTGCCGGGCTGGTCCTCGCGGTTAACTACGACGACGCTTTTATTCTCCATCTCAACGGGCTGCGGATTCAGCTCCAGAATTGTTCGGTAGATCCGAAGAGTAAAAAGCTGAAAGTCGAATCGCATGAGGCCAAAGGCTACGAGTTCTTCAGCCTGTCAAAACACGAAAAAGCCTTTCGTAAAGAAGGCGTCAACGTCATTGCTATTGAAGGATACAACGTGAAGAAGAGCAGTTCCGATTTCACTCTTGATCCGTATCTGGTCATCGAAACGGACGATCATTGATCTGATAACCAGGGGCGATGTCTCCCCCTCTCAGAAGAAGCCCGAATATTAAATACCTAATCCCTCCAACCGCGCGATCCTTTCCGCCGGCGCTGGGTGGGACGCGAGATATTCGCCGAGCACTTCGGGATCTTCCCCGAGTTTTTCGATTCGTTTCAAAAAGGAAATTGCCCCTTTGGGATCGTATCCCGCTGCGCTGATGAGACCGACGGCATCCTTATCGGCTTCGAATTCAAATTCTTTCGAATGCGCGCTTCGCAGCATTGGAAGCCCCTGCGATCGCACCCAGCCCGAGAGAATTCCGGCGCGTCCCGCCGCGAAGGAGGCCGCCCGCAGCGCTGACTGTTGGATCATCCTGTCCCAGGTGTGCCGCCTCACGACATGAGCCGTTTCATGAGCGATGACAAAGGCCACTTCGTCGCGGCTTCCTTCACAGAATTCGACGAGGGATCGACTCACAAAGAGGAATCCTCCCGGCAGACCGATTGTGGTCGGGTGCCTGCACGCCGTCAGTTCGCAATGATACGCAAATCCCGGCTGGTCGACGGAGGGTTCGAGTCGGTGGGCGATTCCCCGTATCCATTTCAAGAGCTCCGGCTCGTCGAGCATTTCCGTGGCGAGACGAAGCTCCGCCGCGAGGGTCTCACCCAGCTCACGCTCCGACTCCAGTGCCTCTTCCTCCGTCCCCGTGAGCCCCTCCCAAATCCACTTGCTCTTCCGGTAAGTCGGTACCGCCGCGCGCCCCAGCTTGCGCCCTATGTCTTCGAAGAAGCTACTCATGTTATGGTGATGTTAGGTCACCACCTCCAGAGCGGCGAACCCACTTGATTGTGAAGGAAATCGGGCGGGGATGCAATCGTGGTGTTCGGCGGGGATGAGGGCCGGATGCTTGATCGAGTCAGGGTCCCCATTTGCTTTCGAGCTAAATAGCGGCTGCTTATTTCAGTGGCGACTGTGTCCAACCCTCGACGTTCAGATCAGGCACTTTTTCAAAGTGTTTATCCCGGGTAATCACTTTCAGTCCATGCTGTAAACCCAATGCTGCGATCCAAATGTCATTAGTTGGAATCATCTCCCCTTTTTCAGCGAGGGTTGTCCAGATTTCCCCGTAAATCCGTGTCGTTTCGATATTCTTCGCAAGGATGTTCACCGTTGGGATCAAACGCTCTACCTGTTGTTTGTTTCTGTCCGGGTTCGCGCTTTTGCAAGCGCCGCCAAAGAGTTCTCCGAGGACGATGTCACACAGATAAATGTTGTGAGTCTCGAAGAGGCCACGGAGATCAACTTTCCTTCGAAAATAATCGATTACGATATTGGAATCCAGCAATGCTCCCGCATCGCTGTTACCACTCATAGCTCTCGTCTATGGCGCTGTCCTTGCCCGCCTCTTCACAACATTGGGCCAGATCGTCACCATCCTCGCCGTCGAGTGCTCCGTATAATTTGCTGAAGCGATCGAACTTTTCTTCACGCGAGAGTGTCAGGCGACTTGCTTCATGGTTGGAAAACCACGCACGCAAAACATTGAAGTCGTCGTCAGGCAATTTTGCGATTGCCGATTCGATGTCCAATACCGAACTCATATACCCCAACTTAGCAGTTAACAGCTTAAAGATAAAGGGCGCTTTTGAGTGGCTTTTTTAGGCGTGACTACTGAAGGGAGGGATGTGGTTTCCGCTGATTTGGTTTTGGAAGGGGAACCCGCGGGGAGCTTTTCCGGGGGAATTTCGAACAAAGGCACAACGTGTTTTATGGCTTCGTGCCGTGGTGTCTTTGTGCGAGAATTTGCACAAGACGAGTTCCAGCGGTTCATCCGTGCGCACCTCTCGCAATCCGAAACCCAACCCTCTTCAGTCGATGACCCAACCCTGTTTGCTTTTGCTTTCTGCGATCTGTTTCACCCTCAGCTCCGGAGAAGTTATCGGAAAAGAGCGGCTTGCTCCCACCTACAAAGATGTCGCCTACGACGATGAGGATCCGGCTCAGTGTCTTGATTTCTACCGCGCGAAATCGGAGGATCCCGTTCCGGTGATCGTCCATATTCACGGCGGTGGTTGGCATGCGGGATCCAAGAGTAATGTTCCCGCTTATTTGCTTCGTGCGGTGGAAGCGGGATGGGTTTCGGTCGCCTCTGTCGAGTATCGGTTCACCAATGTTGCGACCCATCCGGCGCAGGGGAACGATTGTTTGAGGTCGGTTCAGTTCGTGCGAACCAAAGCTTCGGAGTGGAATCTCGATCCGCTAAGGATTGGGGTAACCGGTGGCTCTGCGGGCGGTCACCTTTCTCTGTGGGTCGCTCTTCACGACGATGTCGCTGACGCCAAAAGCGCTGATCCTGTAGAGCGGGAATCATCCCGTGTGCTTTGTGCAGTGGGTTTTGCGGGTCCGACGGACTGGTCGCTGCTGGAGGAAATTGAGCATCAGCACCCTGGGTATCTGCAGTTGATCGACAGCAAGCCGGGAACCCCTTTCGCGCAAATCGACAAAGCCAAAATGGACGACGTATCGCCCGTCTTTCATGCCTCGTCCGACGACCCGTCGATTCTTATCGTGCACGGAGATGCGGATGTCATTGTTCCTTTCGCTCACGCGGAAAGGCTGAATGCAGCGCTCGGGAAAGCGAAAGTGAAGACGGAGTTATACACGGTTGAAGGCGGCAATCACGGCGTTGCCGGTGCCGGTGAGAAAGGATCGGCAGCACGGGCGACGGCCTTTTTCAAAGAGCATCTTCTCCTGACGGAATGATCCCGTTAGGTGCTTCGGTCAGGGTTCGACTTCGAGTAGCTGAATACCATCGACGGAAAGAAAGGAATCGGTATCGTCATTTCGAATCGTGATCACTGCGGGCACGTCTTCCGAGAATTCCCAGGTTCCCAGGGTGGTGAACAACTCGTCGTGCTCGGGGATTTTTCTCTCATCGACGATCACGGAAGCACTGCCATTGGCGTGTTTGACAGTGATAGGTGCCGCCGAAGCCCGGTTGGAGGAAGCGGCGTAGGCAAAGCGAACTTCGTAGTGACCTGACTTTTCGATTTTGACGGTGAAGGTCGCTGATTTGTCTCCTTTACCGGAATTGCCGTCGTGGGCAGCGGTTCCTTCGATCGGGGCGCCGAACGAGCTGTGTGACCATGTTCCCGTGAACTCAGCGTCGCGGTCGTCGATGACGATGCCGGGAAGCTTGTCCACGGTCACGAGGTCGGCGAGCCCTTCCAATTCCAGAATCGCTTCCTGAGATAACAGTTTTTCGCGAAGTGTTGAAACGGAAATGTCGTGAGCGGCGGGTGACCCATTGTCGCTGAGAACCATCGCAGCCGCGACTCCGCTGGCGTGACCGAGGCTCATGTAGACGGGTTCCATTCGGATTGAGCAACAGGCGATATGAGAAGCTGAGAGACAAACCGGAACGAGCAGGTTTTCGCATTCGTCCCGTTTTGGAAGGAGTGAGCGAAAGGGGATTTGATAGGGTCGGGTCGGGTGATCCTGAAATGATCCTTCGTCGGTGACATTTCCATCTTCATCGACGACACGACGGACGATGTGACAGTCGAGAATGAAGGAGCCCATGGCAACGGAATCCGGTTTTGTGATCTCAGTCCAGGTGTCTCCCTGTCGCATCACATACTCACCAATCATGCGGCGGGCCTCGCGCACGTAGAGGGCATAGGGCCAGTGGTTGTTGTCGACAAATTCATCAGCGCACAGTCCCCAGGTGTTGACCTCGTCGCGCAGTGACTTCGGAACCCTTTCGTCGTTGCCGAGGAACCAGAGGAAGCCCTGCACGTAGTGGAGATGGTCATCCCAAATCGCTTTCCGGGTTTCGTAGTCGCCGTCGGGGTAGCCGGTATTGCCTCCGGCGTAGTCTGTGGAGAACAGGCCCTGGGCGTTGAGATCGTGTTTGCCGTTCGCGATTTCACCGAGGTGAACGAGACGACCGAACCTCACGCTCGGGTAGCTCTGAATGAGGCGAAGGAGCAGTTCATATTGGGCGGGGTCATACTGAGCCGGTTTGGGAAAAGGAACGCGAATGTCTTCTCTCTGAGTGACGCAGATTCGAAAATTGTAGGCCTGGGTCAGACCGTCGCCGCTGCCGGCTTCTGTATTCGGGTCCATCTTGAAAACGCCGGGGAGCAGCTCTCCGTTTTCATCATAGGCGCTGATCTTCGCAGGGGTTCCGTGAATAAAATGAGGTGCGTCGCCCCCGAGGCAGCGGCACACTTCGCCCATCGTCTCAGGTCCATGAGGTCGAATCGGCATGCGAATTACGCCCGCGAGATCCTCCGCGTAGGTGTCCCGGCTTTCGCGTCCCACTATGTAGCTCACTCCGCTTCGGGCCATGAGATCCCCTTCGTAGCTTGCGTCGATGAAGACGTCCCCTGTGATAATGGTGCCGTCGTCCAGAGTGATCGACGAGATTCGAGGGCCCGCCTTTTGAGCTGAGACGATTCGTTTGTCCGTGACGACTGAGACCTTGTCACCGCATTCGTTGAGCATTTCATGAAAAGCGGCGAGATTGTGTTTCGGCTCCGCATACCAAAGAGGAGTGTTTTCGCCCCCAATGGTTTTGGCCCGGGTGAAATACTCACGGGTGATGCCCCCGATCGTTTCCTCGCGGCCTTTATCGGTTCGGGAAAGGCCCCCGGTGACGACGCCTCCGATCCACTGGCTCGGTTCGATGACGACGATGGAGAGTTCCGGATTCTCGCGATGCGCGGCGATCGCCGAGACAAGTCCCGCAGGCGTTCCTCCGTAAATGACAAGGTCGTGCTCCGAGGCAACGAGTGGAATCGGCAATACACTGGCGAGAATGAGTAGTGCGAGTTTCATGATGCTCATTCATCCCACTGGTTATGCGGATGAACAACATCCGCAAACGGGGGTGTCCAATTTCCGCTACGAGTTCATCGCGATTCTCCCGGGGAGAACCGCTAAAGCCATTTACAGCGGAACGCAGAGCGCTCTCACACTTCGTTCGCCCAGATATCCTCCAGCTTTTGTCTGCGTCGAATGAGGCGCGGGCTCCGGCTTTCATCCAGCATGACCTCGGCTGCTTCGGGATACGAATTGTAGTGCTTGGGGGTCATGGAGGAAGCGTAGGCGCCGGCACCGTCGATGACGCAGTAGTCACCGATTTCAGCGACGGGCAGTGTGCGCGTCGTGAGTAGCTCGGGATCACCGGGCGAAGGAGTGAGGATATCCCCCGATTCACAGCAATGTCCGACGACGACGTAATCTCTCGTCTCTGCGCTCCCGCTGTCCTGCAGTAAACTGATGGGGTGCTGCGAGCCGTAGATTGAGGGGCGAAGCAGCTCGGTCATCCCAGTGTTCAGTTTGATGAAGTGATAGCCTTCTTCCCCGGTCGAGACGACATCCTGGACGGAAGAGAGCAGTGCGCAGGAGTTGGCAACGAGAAAGGTTCCCGGCTCGATCTCGAGATGGATCTGGCGGCCGGTTTCGGCAGCAAACTCTTCAAACTTCTCCTTCACCGGCTGTCCCACGATGGAAAGGACCGTCGCCTTTTCATCGGGCATTCTGGCTACTTTGAAGCCACCCCCGAGATTGAGAGTGACGACATCGGGGAACTGACGAACGATGTCGAAATTCATTTTCGCGACCTTGAGCCAGACATCGGGATCACTTCCCGACCCGATATGGGTGTGGATGCGAACCGCAGTGAGCCCGTGCTTCGTGAGAAGCTCTTTGATCTGTGGGATCCATTCGTGCCAAATGCCGAAACTGGAGGATGGTCCCCCGACATTGGTGCGGTTGTTGCCTCCGGAACCGGCCCCGGGATTGATGCGGACGCCGACGGAGGAACCGGGGCGGAGTTCACCGAAACGCTCGAGCTGCGCGAGTGAGCAGGCATTGAAATCGATTCCCAGTTCGAGCAATTCACCGAGATCGGCGGGAAGCTCCTGAGCGCTCAGGCTGATTTTTTCGGGAGCAATCCCTGCGGCGATGGCGCGGTGCACTTCGTGTCCGGATGAGGCGTCGATGTAGAGACCTGCTGCCGCGAAGACTTTCAGGATCGCTGCATTCGGAGATGCCTTCATTGCGTAGCGGGCTGTGAGGCCGAAAGCATTGGGAAAGGCGAGCACATCAGCTGCGTTGGCCTTTAAAATAGCTTCGTCATAAACGTAGAGGGGCGTGCCGAATTTCTCCGCAATGTCGTGTGCGGTCGGGTAGTCAAGAAAGCGGGGCTGGGAAGGATCTGCCATATCGGAGAGCAAACGCGTTTCACTGCTTCAGGCAAGCGGGAAAACGGTTTTCCGGGGGAATTGTCGGGTGGTTTGGAGGTGCGATGAAATTCAGCGGGGGGAGGGCTCGCACCGGGGCGCCGGGCGCTGGGGATTGTGCTGTTTTTGTGACACAACCCTGTCACTTCGTTGCGAAGCGGAGTGGTGGTTCCGGGCCTTTAGCAGGGCCTCCCGGATCGGCAGGGACGCCACTCCCTACCCGAAGAGTTCCCGTGATTGTTGAGTTATTTACCACTTCCCGGGCCCCGGGGAGCGGGAGTCCGGGGGTGATCACACAGATTCCCCGCTTCTTTTTGCATGAGTCAGTTCCCCGTGCGTCAGGAAAGGCATGAAGTGTTCTTTTTTCTTTGCTGTTCCCTTTTTGATCCTGACTTCGCTGAGTGCCGAAGAAAAGGTGGTTGAAGTCGCTCCGCTCAACGCTGAAATCGCCGCCGCAAATACGGCAGGGGAAGCCTGGGTGAAGGAGCCAACCTTGATCGCCTCCCATTTTGTGGGACCCTGGCTCGTTCCGGGGGCGGAAATGACAGCGCAGCGCAGGGAAGTCTCGGCCTCAGCTTCCGGAGAGGATCCCACTTCCGGTATCGAGGTGATCGTGAAAGAGGACGGACTCTTCGATGACGCGACCCGCCGAATCGATCACCGCTTTGTCTTTGCTCTCGAAAATGGCCTTTGGACCGTGACCGATGCTTCGGTGAAGTATCATGACGCCCGACCCGCCTTTCCCCTGCGCGAAGGGGAAAACCTTCCCAAGGCGACTGCGGGGATCATTCTTCTCCAGCAATTGCCGGTAGCCGCTCTGGAGGAAGCCGCAGCCTCACGGGGAATTGAAGATCTCCAGGCAACGACCTTCGCCGCTCTTGAAGGCGACAGCGATGCGCTCAATGCGCTTCTCAACCTTTCCAAATACGTCGGCGGGTTCGCTCAACAGGACTACGCGAGACTGCTCTTCGGTCTGAGTTGCTTCTATGAAACACCCGGATTCACCCGCTACCTCTATTTCAACCTCGAAGAAGGCGCAGCCGATGCGGTGACTGAGCTTTTGCGGAGAGTCGCGGATGGAGAGCTTCCCTGATGCTCTGTTCTCTGGAGCCCGGAACCTGTTGCTACTTGAACCGGGCTTAACTTTTTGATTCCGGGTCCGGCCGCGGACTTTGTGAAAATCTCACTATAGTCAATGGTGAACGTGGTGTGCAGGTCATCTCTGATTTTGTGGGTGTAAGAGAGTGTGATCATTTAATTACCCTCCCGGGGCGGTTTTTCGGCCGGTATGGGGTATCAATTGAAAAATATATCTCGGGTAGTAGTAGTTGTTTGAGGGGCGGGTTTGCTATAGTGGTCCTTCCGGCAATTATGAATCCAGAAGAGGAGCCAACCGCGAAAATGAGTACACGAAAGGGGTATTCCAAAGCGGAGCTCTTGCGGTTGGGACTCGTTGAATCTTCGGGGCAGTGGATGCCGATCTCCGCCGGGCAGCTGGATCCGCTCATGCCGGGTTACTCGATCCACCACATTCTCGGCAGGGGTGGAATGGGAGTGGTTTACCTCGCTACCCAGGTCAGCCTGAAGCGGCCGGTCGCGGTCAAAGTTCTACCGCCTGAATTGGGCAGTGATCTCGAGTTTGAGGCCCGGTTTCGACGTGAAGCCGAGGCGATGGCGCGGCTCAACCATCCCAATATTATTCAGATTTACGATTTCGGAAAAACGGAAGACGGGCACTTCTTTTTCGTGATGGAATTTGTCGAGAACGGCGACCTTCACTCGATGATTCGTGCCGGCCATCTGGATCCCGATGTCGCTCTTAATATAGTCGTTCAGATTTGTGACGGACTTCACTATGCCCATTCAAAAGGCTACGTTCATCGTGACATCAAACCTGCAAACATACTTCTCAATGGCGAGGGCGTTGTCAAAATAGGGGATTTCGGCCTCGCAAAACTCATTGACCCTGCTCATGGCTCTGAAACCGACCTGCTTGGGATTACCGTCACCGGGATCAGTATGGGAACGCCGAATTACATTGCTCCGGAACAGATCAGCGGGTCGGGAGAGATCGATCAACGGGTCGATATCTACAGTCTCGGGGTGATGCTCTACGAAATGCTCACCGGCGAGATTCCGCGCGGTAGTTTCGCCCCTCCCTCGGCGAAGATCGGGTCTGACATTCGGATCGATGACGTTGTCCTGAAAGCAATGGATGAAAACCGGGAGATGCGCTACCAAAGCGCTGTTAACCTGCAAAGTGATCTTTCCATTCTTCAAAACGATCCGGGAAAAAGGACGGCGGCCAATTTGGAGAGACGGGGCAGGGAGTCAAAGTGGACCGCCCGGAAGGTCCGGTTGATCGATTCTTCCGGCGCAAAGTCCGGAGGCCGGTGGCCTGTTCGGGTCGCAGCCCTGCTTTTGATACTGGGACTGCTTTCGCTGGCGGTCACCTTGACGAGGGAAAAGGAGGCATCGATCAGAGTGATTGAATCTTCTAACATTCAGCTTTCCCCGACACTTGCCGCGATGAAAGCGAGGGGAGGATTCCTGCGTGGCTGGGGAACAACGGATGACTCAACCGCGATTGAGACTCAATTCAGTCAGGTTGCGAGTTCGGACAATTTCGTCCGTATCCGGGGAATGCGGATCACCGATCCGACACAGTGGATGGCGCGGAAAGCCGATGGAAGTCTCGTCCATTTTCCTGCCACTCCGGAAGGGGGCACCATCGGGCACAATTTTGATTTTGACCGCCCCTCTCCTTTGGTGACAAAAGAAGGCACGGAAGTCCTGTTGTTTGATCCGTCTGCGGGGCGATTCAACCGGGCAAACTCCTTCAGCGGGCAACTGATGCAACTGGATCGAAAGTTCAAGACTGTCTCCGGGACTACCTATGATCGAATCGCGGCGCTGGCGGAAGATGGATCCGTTCATTTAGTTCCTTTAAGCCACTCGGTTCAGAGCTTCTCATATTCCCTCGTCGAACGGCTTTCAAAACTCTCTGATGCCGTCGAAATTTCCAAGAATGGAATCAGTGGCGCGATCTTGCGCGCGGATGGAACGGTCATGACATGGTTCGGAGGTGAGTTGCCTGAGGTTCCCCCGAATGTCCGGGACATCGTTCGCATTGCGGCGGGCCGTCAATTTTATATGGCCCTGGATCGGAAAGGGGAAATCCACGTTTGGGCTGCACCCTCGCAAAATTCGTTGTCCCAATTTCAGCTTCTGGCTATCCCCGGCGGCTTGCCGCGCTGCGTGGAGATCCGGGCGGCAGACCATATCGCAGCGGTGCAACTTGAGGACGGGACCTGGGTCGCCTGGGGAGACGACCGCGAAGGCGTCGTGAGTTTCATCAACGAGCTCGGACCCGCTGTGGACATCGATTTCGGCAGCCATCGGCAGGAGGACGAAACCTGGAAATATGTCTACTGGATCGAACCCGCTGAGCTTCCCGTGGCTCAGCCTGCCAGCCCCTGACGGTGACAGAATACTCATTGTGAGCGCCCGGGAAAAATCTCCCGGTCGCACTCTACTCAGCAAACCAACGCTCCAACAATCGCCCGATAGTTTGACAGCCGCGTTGATTGGCGTGGACGGCGTCGCCTTTGAACCAGCCGTAGGTCTTGCCGCTGTCTTCGATGTAGGACCACCAGGGGCCGCTCATGTCGAAAAATGCACAACCTTCCTCCCCGGCGACCTTCTGCATCTTGAAGCGGAAGTTGTCGGTCCCGGTGTCGATCTCAGGGGTGAAGTCTTTGATGTTTTTATCGGTCACCGACCCGAAGACCGGGGTGAGGAGGAGGACTTCGGTATCGGGCTTTTTGGCGCGAACCTGCTTGATAACCGAACGGACCGCTTCGGCGTCGCCCCGGTTAGAGATCCCGCCGATGACGAGTAGATCCGGGTCGTGGCGCAGGACATAGTCTTCGACGCGATTCTCTTCCTGATAGTAAGTGCAACCGGTCGAACTCCGGAGCGAGGTGATCTTCTTGACGGTGCATTTTGGATACTGACGCATCATCAATAACTCGAACAACGAACCCGAGGTGTTGCCCATGATACTGTCGCCGAGCAAAACCATTCGCAGTTCGCCTCCGTCGCGCAGTTTCTTCATCGTCTCGGGAATATTGGCGAAGCGGCCTTCCGCAGGTGTGTAGTCAACCGGATCCATCGCCGCATAAATGGCGTCAATTTTTTCAAGCGGGCTCATACCGGCGTAGACATCTTTCACCTTGCCGTTGAGGAGGAACCCGCCGATGCGTGCGGGCCCCGGAGAAGCCACTTTGAGAACCAGCTCGTGCTCTTTGTCCCGGTCCAGTCCTTTCATCAGCGACACCGGTCGCATCGCGAGGTTGTTGTCGTCCTCGGGAGCCGGGAGGGCCTGGAAAGGCGCCCCGTCGATCGCAAACTCCCAGTCCGCGCTGTCCCCACCGGTGACATCGATGATTCCGATCTCGGTTCCTTTGAAATTCAGTGAGAGCGTGTCTCCCGCATTTTCCGAGACAAGAAGGTGACGAAACGGAGGGATCGGGCTTTCCTGTCCCGCTTCCCAGCTGCCGGAGCGTTTCACGTTGGGATCCTCGTAGGCGACGATTCGTCCCTGGTCGTTTGTCGCGGGAAAAAGCGGTTCGGGAAGCTCAAACCGTTCGGTCTTTTCCGGAACCGGAAACGCTGTCGTGAGATCATCGATGAAGGTCGCGACTGCTTCCGCGTAGATCTTCGCTCCCGCATCGGTGGGGTTGATCCCGTCGGCTGAAAACGCTTCAAAAGAGATCTCACCCGCGATGATTTTATCGGCGGCATATTTCGCGAGGTTTAAGGAAGGCACGCCGTAGTGGTCGGCAATTTGCTCGCTCACTTGAATGTAGTCAGGCGTTTTGCCGGCGCGGTAGGCCTCCAGCATTTCGGGGGTAAGGGTGTAGATCAAAATCCGGCTGTGAGTGGCGCGGTAGCGGGTGATCTGCCGGATGATTCCCTCGAGGTTGAGTTTTGCCTGCTCGAGGGGCACATCGCGGTCATCCGCCGCAAAATCGAGGATAGCGAGATGACCGCTTGAGATGACCTCTCCGAATACGGGTTGGCCGCCGCTGGTGCGGTAGAGCCCGAACCAGCTGCCGCCGTCCTCCATGTAGCGTTTTTCAATGGGCGCGGCGTCGGGGAAGTGTTTTTTGACCCCTTCGATGATCTGATTCGAGTATCGCAGATCCTGATCCTCCAGCCCGGTTCCTCTCAAAACCGAGTTCCCGATGAAGAAGAAATACTGGTTTCCGACCCGGTCATTTTTCAGGAAATGCTGGCTGTTCGGAATGCCGTTCCGAATCTCGTAATAGTCGTCGGCGAAGAGATTTCCGCAGAGGCAAATGACGGTGAGTAGATAGAGAGCGTTGCGCTTAATGGGACCCATGATGAATTCGTATATCGGAAAGGGTGGCACGATAGGGATAGCCGGGAGAATCGCCATCTTAAGTAATGGCGTGATTAGAGTGGGGGATGGGTCAGGACGGATTCCGTTCCCGTGAAAGGCCCGGATTTCGAGTGACCAACAGTGAACCCCATTGGCGCAGAAGCTGCTAAATCGTCAATCTGTAGATTCTCAACGTATGAACCCATTCTGTAGCTCACTCACTTACACGGCTGCTTTAACCGTTCTGAGCCTGTTCATCCCGACCTCTTCGGTCTTTGCGTTTGATCCCCTGGAAGGCAATCCCTACGGTGAGGTGCCGAAAGAGAATGCGGGGTGGTGTGCCCTTGAGAAGTTGCCCTTCGGTGAAGTCTTCGATCTCCCCGTGGGATTCATTCATCTCCCCGATGGTTCGACGATTATCGCCTGCCAGAGGGGGATGTTCTACCGGGTTGATTTAAAAGCGCCGGAGACTCCCGCGACGGTCTTTCTCGATTTTCGTGAGCGGATGAAGGGCGTCGCTGCATTCGAGGATGGTGTTCACGGGTTGGCGCTGCATCCGCAGTTTGAAATGAACGGGCGCTTCTTTCTCTCTTATTCTCAGAATGATCCGCGCCGCACTGTGATCAGCGAGATGAAGGTCGACCTTGAAAACGACTACCGCCTCGAGCCGGAGACCGAGCGGATTATTTTCACGCTCCAGCAGCCGCTCGCCGATCACTGGGGCGGGCAGATTCTCTTCGGTCCGGACGACGGGCTTCTCTACATCGGTCTCGGCGATGGCGGGCTGCGGGACGATCCCTATCGCATGGCACAGAATCCATGGGCGTTGCATGGCAAAATCCTGCGAATCGACATCGACCGGAAACAGGGTGGACTCGCTTACGGAATTCCTCCGGACAATCCCTTTGTGGGCCTGCAACTGATGCGGGAGGAAATATACGCCACGGGGATTCGAAATCCCTGGGGGCTCTCCTTCGATCCTGAAACGGGACATCTCTGGTGTGCCGATGTGGGGCAGGATTTCTGGGAGGAGATCAACCGGATCGAGAAAGGGGGCAACTACGGGTGGAGTGACCGCGATGGTCCTGCGGCTTTTTACAAACCCCGTGAGCTTCTCCTTGAGGATGCTGAGATGATCGATCCGGTTTTCGCCTACACCCGGATGCGGGGCGACGGGATCTGTATCATCGGCGGAATGAGTTATCGCGGAGAGAGATTTCCCGAGCTCGAGGGTGCCTATGTCTATGCCGAGTGGGGCCTCGGTATCGTGGAGGCAATCGAACTGAGCGATGACGAAAAGCGGGCCACGCAGCGTTGGACGCTTCACCTGAAACCGGCCGACGGCGGGCCGTTCAATCCGACCTTCGTCGGAGCGGACCTCGACGGAGAAATTCTCGTGCTCTCGCAGGATGGAACGGTCTGGGAATTGAAACGCACTTCCGGGAAGATTTCGAAGGTTGGGCCCTGAACAGGGACGGGAGCATTGGCTCTTTTGAAAGCGGGGAGATTGACGCAGTTGATAAAATCTGCCATCAGAACGAATAGGAATGAAGCGCCGGCTCTGGAATGTAGAGAGCCGCCGCTCAGCCTGAACCCCAACATCCCCATGAGTGTAGAAGCAGCAATATCCGATGGAAAAGGCGGGTTCAAAATCGGTACGATTGACGTTGGGGCTCCTGCGCCGGATGAAGTCAAAGTCGAACTGAGGGCTTCGGGGATTTGTCACACCGACTGGGATTCACTTTCGTGGGGGTATCCGGTCGTGCTCGGACATGAGGGTGCCGGAGTGGTTCTTGAGGTCGGGGACAATGTCACCGGCGTTGCTCCCGGTGATCATGTCGTTTTGAACTGGGCGATTCCCTGTCATTCCTGTTTTGCCTGTGAGAATGGAAACACCAATATTTGCGAGGTGAATTCACCGGTTACGGGGAGTTCGCCTGAGAAGGGGCATGCTCATCCTGAAGCCACTTTGTCCGAGGGTGCTCCGATTCGTCGCTCCTTTCATCTCGGGACGCTCTCGCGGGAAACGATCGTGAAAAAGGAAGCGGTCGTGGTCATTCCGAAGGCGATTCCTTTCGAGTCGGCGTGTTTGCTAGGCTGCGGGGTCATGACCGGTTACGGGTCGGTCGTTCATGCTGCGAAGGTCAACGAGGGGAGTTCCGTTGTCGTGATCGGAACCGGCGGCGTGGGGTTGAATGTGATCCAGGCGGCGAAGGTTTCCGGCGCGGGGAAAATCATTGCGGTGGATGTGAAAGAGAGTCGTCTCGAAATGGCGACGAAGTTCGGCGCGACGCATTCAATCCGGGCTTCAGTCGACGACGCGGGGCTCTTGGAGGCAGCGAAGCAGGTCGCTGAGCTGTGTGGTGGTCGGGGTGCTGATTATGCCTTCGAGTGTACGGGGATTCCGGCGCTCGGAGCTGCGCCGCTCGCGATGGTTCGCAATGCAGGAATTGCAGTGCAGGTCTCGGGAATTGAGGAGACCATTGAAATCGATATGAACCTTTTCGAGTGGGATAAGATTTACACAAATCCCCTCTACGGAAAATCGAATCCCGCAGTCGACTTCCCGAAGCTTATCGAGCTGTATGAGCAGGGAGCGCTTCTACTCGACGAACTGGTGACGCGGACATATCCGCTGCGGGATTTGTCGCAGGCCTTCGACGATATGCTCGCGGGAAAGAACGCCAAAGGTGTGATCGTTTTTGATTAGGGGGGGGGCTCCAATCTCACCCTGCCGGAGTCACACTCTTTTTCTTTTTCCTACTCTCAATCCTAATCTCTCCCGGGACCTGTCGAATGCCGTCGAGCGCCGTCGATGAGTAGCCGCGTTTCCAAAAACGTGGGGCGGAGCCAAGGGCGGGGAGCCGTCGATTTCCGGACGGTAGAAAAAGAAAAAGTTAAAGATAAGGATAAAGGGCTTCTGCGCGGGTGGAGATGCTGACGCCTTGGTCTCTCCCCGGTGAGCTCGTTCATTTGGAACCAATCTCTCTCAAACTTAATCCTAGTCTACGGCGGGACCGGGAAGGCTGGCGAGTATCGTCGATGAGTAGCCGCGTTTCCAAAAACGTGGCGCGGAGCCAAGGGCGGGGAGTCGTCGATTTCCGGGCGGTAGAAAAAGAGTAAGATTAAGAAAAAGAAAAAGAAAAAGAGTTTTTGCGGGACTCCCTGCCAATCCACAAAAAAAGCCCGGCCGTGAACGGTCGGGCTTTTGAGGGCAGGGACGTTTTGTCCCGCGGCGGAGTATTCGCGACTCCTGTCCTATTTGAGCGACTCAGCGACGGCCTCTTCAAGGGCACTGCCGCGAAGGTTCGATCCGACGATCTTGCCGTCTTTGCCGATGAGGAAGGTGGCTGGAATTCCGGTGATCCCAAACTCTTTTGCGAGATCGTTGTCCCATCCTTTGCCGTCGAAGTACTGGGGCCATGGCATTTTCTTCTCGGCGACGAATTCGTCGAGAGCGGCTTTGTCCGAGTCGAGCGAGATGCCAACGACTTCAAATCCGGCCTCATTGTACTTCTCGTAAGTGCTGATAACGTGAGGCATTTCCGCGACGCAGGGACCGCACCAGGTTGCCCAGAAGTCGACGAGGACAACTTTGTCTTTCATCGCAGAGAGATCGATCTCTTTCCCCGCAGTGGAGGTGAATTTGATATCGAGGGTGTCGCCAACCGCAGGCATCGCAAGCTGACCGAGCATGCCGTCGAAAAACTGCATGATCTGAGGAGCCTGGGGATGCGGCGCGAGATCGGCTTTGGCTTTTTCCAGGATGGCGCGGGCACCGTCTTTGTTGCCGGCTGCCGAATAGGCACGGAAGAGGGGTTCGATCACTCCGCCGATCAGCTCCTGCAGATTCGCATCGGCACCTTTCTGGAAGGAATCGTAGCGCTTCTCGAGCAAAGGCGTCGCTTTTTCCGGCTGGTCGAGTTGGAGGTAGGCTCCCACCAACATGGACTCGGCGGTGGTGGCATCGTCGGCGTCGGGATTGGCCTCGAGGTAGGCGGCGAGAGCTTCGGCTTTCCGGGCTTCGAAGGAGTCGAAGATCGATTCGGCGGTCTCTGAAAAGCCGGTCGTGGTGAGAAATGCCGTCGAAAGGAGGGCGAAGGACAGGGTGGTGATTTTTTTCATGAAAGTGTCTTAGATCTATATAACGAATGAGAGTGGGTAACCTTGCAGAAATTTATCAAGTTAACAGGGGGATGCGGGGCGCAAAGAAGGTTCAGGGAGAATCCTGAAGGGGGCATCTCAGGTCCAGTCGAGGACGACTTTTCCGGATTCCCCGGAGAGCATTGCGTCGATTCCCTTTTGGAAATCAGTGTGGTGAAAGCGGTGCGTGATCACCGGTGAAATGTCTAGTCCGGCCCGGATCATTGAGGTCATACGATACCAGGTTTCAAACATTTCCCGTCCATAGATGCCTTTGAGGATGAGCCCTTTGAAAATAACTTTGTCCCAGTCGATCTCAAAGGGTTCGGGGAAGATACCGAGGAGGGATACCTTGGCTCCGTTGGAGGTGTGTTCGAGGATGTCGCGGAGTCCGCCGGGGTTGCCCGACATTTCGAAGGCAACGTCGAAGCCCTCCTTCATCCCGAGTTCGGATTTGACCTCGTCGAGCGATTCTTCGGCGACGTTGACGACGCGGGTTGCTCCGGATTTTCGGGCGAGATCGAGGCGGTAGGGATTGACGTCGGTGACGACGACGTGGCGGGCACCGGCGAATTTAGCGACGCTCGCGGCCATGCACCCGATCGGTCCGGCGCCGGTGATGAGAATGTCTTCAGCGGTCAGTTCCCACGACAAGGCGGTGTGAACCGCATTTCCCAATGGGTCGAAAGTGGAGATGATCTCGTCGGGAATGGAGCCTTCGACCTTGTAGGCATTCGTCGCCGGAATAGCGAGATATTCAGCGAATGCCCCCGGCCGTTGAACGCCGACGCCTTTCGTATTGGGGCAAAGATGACGTCTCCCCGCAAGGCAGTTCCGGCAATGGCCGCAGACGATGTGTCCCTCCCCAGAGACCGTTTCCCCGGGAGCGAAATCTGTAACGCCTGCGCCGACTTCGGCAATTTCGCCACAGAACTCGTGTCCTACAATCATGGGAACGGGAATCGTCTTCTGCGCCCACTTGTCCCACTTCCAGATATGAAGATCGGTGCCGCAGATCGAAGTCTTTTTGATTTTAATTAGGACATCCATGGGACCCACCTCGGGCATGGGGACATCCTCGAGCCAAAGGCCCTGCTCTGATTTGGCTTTGACGATCGCGTTCATAGTTTAGATAAGATCCAACTCTTTGCCGGTTTCGACAAAAGCTTCGATCGCCTTGTCGAGGTGTTCGGTGGTGTGGGCCGCGCTGATCTGGGTGCGGATGCGGGCGGTCCCGGCGGGCACGACCGGATAAAAGAAGCCGATCGCGAAGATTCCTTTTTCGAGAAGCCGGTTCGAGAATCTCTGGGAAAGGGCGGCGTCTTCGATCATGACGGGGCAAATCGGGTGGTCCGCTCCCGAAAGGGTGAAGCCGGTCGAGGCCATCGCCGAGCGGAAATACGCGGTGTTCTCTTTTACTTTTTCGGCAAAGGCGGTCGATTCTTCGAGCATGTCAAAGACCTCGAGTGACGCCGCGACGATGACGGGGGAGACGCTGTTCGAAAAGAGGTAGGGGCGGGACCGCTGGCGCAGCAAATCGATAATCTCCTTTTTGCCGGAGGTGTAACCGCCCGAGGCACCTCCAAGTGCTTTTCCGAGGGTGCCGGTCGTGAGATCGATTTTGCCGAAAAGACCCCGGTGCTCGTGGGTGCCGCGTCCCCGTTCACCGAGAAACCCGGTGGCGTGGCAGTCGTCGAAATGAACGATTGCCCCGTATTTGTCTGCGAGTCGGTGAACTTCGTCGAGTTGGCAAATGATGCCGTCCATGGAGAAGACACCGTCTGTGGTGATGAGCTTGAAACGGGCTCCCGCCTCATCAGCCTCTCTGAGTTTGGCTTCGAGGTCCGCCATGTCATTGTTGGCATAGCGGAAGCGTTTCGCTTTGCAGAGGCGCACGCCGTCGATGATCGAGGCGTGATTCAGGCTGTCGGATATCACGGCGTCCTCAGCGGTGAGAATTACCTCAAATAGACCGCCGTTGGCATCGAAGCAGGAGGGGTAGAGGATCGTGTCTTCGGTTCCGAGAAAGTGCGAGATTCTTTCCTCCAGTTTCCGGTGGATTGTCTGGGTGCCGCAGATAAATCGCACCGAAGCCATTCCGAAGCCGTAGTCCTCTGCCGCCCTGCGTGCCGCTTCGACCACCCGCGGATGATCGGCGAGTCCGAGGTAGTTGTTGGCGCACATGTTGATGACTTCACGCCCGTCGGCGAGAGTGATCGTGCTGTTTTGCGACGAGCCGATGGAGCGTTCCGACTTGAAGAGCCCGTCGCTCTTTATTCCTTCCAGAGTATCCGCGAGGTGTGATTGAAAAGCGTCCGGAATCATGGTTAAACGATACGCGTCGCTCATTCTTCTGCAACCGGTCCCGCGATTGAACCTTTCGTGATTAGAATACTCTCGACTGAGCGTTCACGCTCTGCGTCTATGGCGGATTTAATAATTGTTAACCGGACCGGTTCTGCGCCACGGTTGGGAACGCCACCCGCAATGAAACCCGCTGAACCAGCCACTCAGTCGATCTCGTTTCCACCCGGTATCTCCCATGCCTGGGGATTCGCCGCGTTCAATGCTCTTTCATTTCAGATGGTGATTGGCAGCCCGATGATTCTTTTTGCAAAAAGTCTCGGAGCGAACGGAACGGAACTGGGGTTGATCGCGGGAATGCTCCCGCTACTGACGATCCTGCAGATGCTGGGGGCACGATTTGTGGGAAAGGTCGGGCACAAACGGTTCGTCGTCACGGGGTGGTCTGTTCGCGTCGTCTTCGGCGCGCTTCTGATCGCAGTTCCTTTCCTGGGGGAGCGGATCGGTGCCCGTGGACAATTGATCGCGGTCATTGCGATTTTATTTTTCTTCAATGCTTCGCGGGGATTCTTTTCCTGCGGTTGGCTGCCGTGGATCACCTCAATACTTCCGCGTGAAATCCGGGGCCGCTACCTCACGCGGGAATCGGCGGTGGTGAATCTGACCAGTCTCGGAGCCTTTTGTCTCGCGGCTGTTGTCCTCGGGAAATCTTCGGAAAGCGGAAACTTCGCCGCTTTGTTTGCGGTCAGTACCGTGGCCGGAATCATCAGTATTTTTTTCCTTTGCCGGATTCCCGAAGATCAGGATCCCTACAATCAGTTCAATGCTTCGACTCCTGTATCGCTACGTGAGATGTTGGGATTGCAGAGTTACCGGAAGCTTCTCACTCTCAATTCCTTCTCGTCTATCGCGCTCGGGGGATTGGCGACCTTTTCGATTGTTTATCTCCGGGAGACGGGAGAGATGTCGGACAGCCGGATTCTTATTTTAAATTCAGCCGCGTTTATCGGAGGTCTTTCCAATCTCTGGATTCTCGGGAAATGGCTCGATCAGATTGGGAGCCGGCCTGTTCTCATGGCGACGGGATTGTTTTTCGTTGCCGTCGCGATTCTCTGGGCGCTTACCGCGATGGGGCGGATTCCGCAGAGCCTCGGGCTGGTGCTGGGGCTCATGTATGCGCTGGGATTGGGGAGTTCAGCGATTAACCTTTCCAACATGCGACTGGCGATGGCGATCATCCCCGAGACCGGTCGGAGCCACTACTTTGCCGTGTTTTCGGTGGTGGGGAGCGTCGTCCTCGGGCTTTCACCGATTCTCTGGGGATTGTTGATCGATCTTCTCAAGGCGGACCTGCTATTTCCCGGGGCGATTTCATCCCCTTTCGTAGTCGTTTTTTGGGGCGTGGCCTTCTTCTTCGGAATGACCTTTTTCGCCGCGACTCGACTGGACGAACCCGAAGCCGCATCCTTTGATCGTATGATGCGGAATGTGCTTACGGCGAGCCGGGTCCGCTACTGGATTCGCCTCTGGCCGCGCTAGCAGGCGGGGAAAACCCCGGATTCAGGAAGAGCTGTTTCTTCCCGTATCGCTTTTTTAATTTCCACTCCGGGAGCATCCACTCCGGGAGCGTCCACTCCGGGGCGACTTGTGGGACAAGCCGCCCCGGATCACTTGTTCTCACCCTCCCCTCCGGGCTGTGGGCGAAAGAAGCCGGATTATCGGTGCGGTTTGCTACCAGCGTTTGTCTGAGCGCGATCCGGGCTTCCAGATTTTGCGCATGATATCCGGGTTGAATCGATCACGGCGACTGAGGTGGCCTTTCTTGGAGCCGCCATTGTATTCCTCTTCGTCTTCTTCGTAGTCGCCGAAATCATAATCATCATCGTCGTCATCGTCGTCATATTGATCGACCGGTTCCACGTAGAGATCGGCAAATCTGGAATCGTCGACTTCCTCGAGATCTTCTGTTTCGTTCACATTGTTATCGGAAGCATCTTTCACTTTCATGATTATGTTGGAGTTGAGATGTAGCGACCACCGCTACGAGAAAAATCTATTTCCAGTTTATTTTAACGTCAAATAGTTTTACGTCGAAGTAATTTTCTTATGCAACACGATCGAATTGATACCGTCCTTGCTGATTGGTCGAAAGAGCGACCTGATCTGTCTACCGAAGCACTCGCTTTGGCCCTTCGCGTGCAGTCACTTGCCAAGTCCATGGCGGGAAATCTTACCGAAGTGCTCAGCCGTTTCGATTTGGAGTGGTGGGAGTATGACGTTCTCTCCGTGCTTCGCCGCCAGGGCAGTCCCTACGAAATGTCCGCATCCGCGATCGGAGCGAGCACGAGATTGTCCGGAGGTGCGGTGACGAACCGGATCGACGGGCTCGTGGAGCGCGGCTTTGTCGTAAGGGTCGCGGACCCCAAAGACCGTCGCCGTGTTCTTGTGCAGCTTTCTCCTGAAGGGCGCGAGATCGTCGATCGGGCCACTTCGGCACGTTTCGCCAATGCCGAACATGCTCTTCAATCTCTCAGCGGAGCAGAGCAATCACAGCTCAATGACCTCCTTCGTGTTCTTGTGCTCGCCAACGAGAAGATTGTCGGCGAGGGCGACAACTCGTAGTCACCGTGAAGCGTTTCGCAGTCTGCTGAGCGTGGCTGTGGACCCTTGTTCAGGGAATTGAGTTTCCTTGTTTCTCATCAAATCTCCATCACTATCGATGGATGACTCTATTCGGAATTAAGGCGCTTTGTGCAGGTGGGTTCCGCGCCGCAATCGTCGGGTTCGTGTTGCTCCTTTCACTATCGGCCCGTTCCGCTGAGATCAATGTCAGTGATGCTGCGGGATTGCAAAGCGCCGTCGCCAACGCGCAGCCGGGAACGACGATACTTCTTGCGCCCGGTGACTACGGAAGCGGGTTCCACTTTAAAAATATCAACGGAACATCGGCTCAACCGATCATCATTGAGGGGGTGAGTCGTGATGCTCCTCCTTTGTTCAGTGGAGGGAAGGAGGCGATTCACCTCTCGGATTGCAATCACCTCGTGCTCCGAAATCTGCAAGTGTCAGGGTGTTCGGCGAACGGTATCAATTGCGACGATGGAGGCAGTTTCGAAACGCCGTCTCAGGGGATCGTCTTCGATACCATCCTCGTCACAGACATCGGTCCGGAGGGGAACTTCGACGGCCTGAAATTGTCGGGGCTGAAGAATTTCCGGGTCACCGGATGCCTCTTTCACGGTTGGGGAGGAGCGGCGGTCGATATGGTGGGGTGTCGGGAGGGAGAGATCTCGAACAGTCACTTTCTCGGGAAAGAGGGGTTTTCTCAGACGACCGGTATCCAGGCAAAGGGTGGCACCGAAAAAGTCCGCATCACAGGAAACTTTTTTCATGACGCCGGCGCGCGCGGGATCAACCTCGGGGGCAGTACCGGAAACCAGTTTTTCCGGCCCGAACTTCGCAACTTCGAGGCAAAGGACCTTGAGGTTCTGGGAAATCATTTTGTAGGTAGTGACGCTGCAATCGCCTATGTCACGAGCGTGGGTTGTGTTGTTCGCCACAATACGATTGTCCATCCGCGAAAATGGATTTTCCGGATTCTTCAGGAAAAGCCGCTCGACCAATTTCAGTCATGCCGGGACGGAGTCTTTGAGGAAAATCTCATCGTCTACGACAAGCGGGTCACTACCTTTGTCAATGTCGGCGGAGGAACCAAGCCGGGGACTTTTACGATACGCGGGAATGCGTGGTTTTGCAGTGATGGCCCGAGGCGTCCGTCGCTACCGGTGGAGGAAATCGACGGGATTTATCAGATTGATCCTCTCCTCGAAAAGGCGGACTCACACGCGATGAAGATGCTTTCGAAAGATCCCCGGTTGAAGTCCGTCGGCGCTCACGCCCATAAATCGGAACATGGGGGTGTTAAGAATTGAGGCGGAGCTGGATTCACGATTCGGAGAAGTCACCTCCGGAAAATGCCGCACTTCCGTAGGTGATTGTCAGGATTACTTCTATAGATATTAACCAATGAATAGACTGGCGAACGTTGAAACCTTAAGATGTTTATGGGGATGTATGAATTTGAGATACCATCATCTATTCGTGTTTCTTTTCGCCATTGTGATTCCGTCTGCAAGCGGGGCACAAGGTTCCGTGGGTGAATATGGAGAGGCGCTCTCGCCGCGGAAAGTTTCCGGCGTTGGTCCCTGTCAGGCGGTAGCGGTTGTCGGTGATCAGCTCTATGCGACAGGGCGGGGAGAGTTTTATGTTCTCGATATATCGGACGCTGCAAACCCGAAGCTGACCGGGCAATTATCAGGACTTGGCGGGCAAACCCGTCAGATTTTTATTCAGGATGCCATCGCCTATGTGACGGCCCGCCAGGACGGCCTCTGGTTGATTGATATTTCGAATCCTTCCCGTCCGGTCATCATCAGTCATTACGATACCGTTGAGATGGCCACGGGGATTTGCGTTTCGGGTCCGGTCGCTTTCGTTGCCACGAGGCAATACGGTGTTGAGATCATCGATGTCTCCGATCCGGCTGCGCCTCATCATCTCAGCATGTTGAAAACAGGCGAAGCACAGTCGTGTTGGGCACGGGACGGCTATCTCTACATCGGGGACTGGGCTCCGAAAAAGTTGCTCATTGCCGACGTCCGCAATCCCCGCGAACCGGTCATTGTCGGCGAGGCGGAACTGGATGGCTACGGGGATGGTGGATGCCTCCGGGGGAACTATTGCTTCGCCGCCACCGGTCATCACTCGAGAGCGGAAGACAGAGAGGCCGGTTATGGAAAGGGACACGGGCTGGAGATCTACGACGTTTCCGATGTCGCGAATCCCAAACTGGTTTCAGGGGTGAAGTTTCCTCCATCCTATCAAATCACTAACGACATGTGGACCGCGCGTGTCTCCGGAAATCGCTGTGTCGTCGCTGACACCTGGAACGGTGTCTTTGTGGTGGATATTGAAAAGATCGAAGCGCCTGAAATCATCGCGCGAGCCGTGTTGCCGCCGCGAGGTGAGGGAGAGAAAGCGGTGCCGGATCCTGTCGGCGGGATTGCACTCGGCGACGGGGTGATCTACTCCGCCGGAATCTTCACCGGCCTCTACGTCATTCCCGCGCCCGGAATTGATCAGCCTGAGATGCCGGTGCCTGATAAGGCTGTGACGATTCTGCCTCCTTCAAAAACGCTCGCTCCTGATCCGCGGTTTCTGGCTTATCGTCCCGAAGGGCAGGTCCGCAGTGTCACCGTCGTTGGTGATGTCGCCTGGACCGCGTGTGGTGCTGCGGGGATTCAGGCGGTTGCTCTGGGCGAAACGTTGAAGCCGCTCAGCGTTACCGGGGGAAAGGGGGTGGTGTTTCACGTCGCGGTATCCGGGGACAGGCTCTATGCCGCCGAAAACAGGGCGGGCCTCGCGGTTTATCAGATTGGTTCCGATTTAAAACTAACCGAAATCAGCCGCTTGATCGATCACGGGCGCAGCATCAAGCAGGTGGCCAGTCCGCCTCCGGGCCGGTTTGCGCTTTTTCACTGCGGCTCGGCACAGGCGTCGATTGCCGACTTTAAAGATCTTGCTCAGCCGAAGATTGTTCTCAGGGATTCTCAGGTTGGGCTCTTTTACGGCGATCAACTGCTGCCGGAAAAAATGGCCGATCGATTTCTGGTCGCCTACTGGCATCGCAGCGGCCCCGCCTGGTATGATGTATCCGGTGATGTGCCGGTGGCGATGGGAAACACTCCCGATGAGCACCTTTACAGTTTCGGAGATGGTGTCTGTCGCTACGGGGATAAGCTGCTGATGGTGAAGCGGGGTAAATTCCAATTACTCGAATCAGGTGAAATGCGAAATGTGGCGTCGATTCCAACGATCAGCGTGCCAAAGGTTTACTTTCGCGGTCGCCCGACAACAGATGGAAAGACTCTCGCTCTTTCCCGTCGACCCGATCAGGAGGTTGAGCTTTTTGACATTTCCGACATTGAAAATCCCAAGCCCTTAAAGCGCTATCATTTTGACGGCCATCCCGGTGCGTGCGGATTCTGGAAGGGGCGTCTCGTGATCCCCGCCGGCTACGAAGGCCTGCTCATGGAGCGCTGAAGCGATGGCTTCAGCGGTTTTTCTCACGCTCGTTGGTGCGGCCAACGTCGAGCCACCACGCGAACTCTTCGAGATTGAGCTGACCGTCCTTGTCCTTGTCGGCGCGGGTCACCGCTTTGCGAAACTCGCGCTTGTCGGATGAACTCTGCTTTCCTTCTTTCATCGCCGCCATCTCCTCAGCACTGACACCGCCATCGCCGTCTTTGTCGTAGGTGGCGAACATTTTGCTCTCTTTTGAATTCTTCCCGGCTGCGGCCGCAGCAGGAGCATCCTTTTTGCCTTCGGCTGCTTTTCCGTTGCCGTCGCGATCAGCTTCCGCTTTCGGCTTCACCCCGTCGCGCTCAGCCGCCCCCGCTTTACCCGGCTCATCAGCACGGAGGTTCACAGTGCAGAGGCCCATTGAGAGAACCAAAACGAATCGAAACAGAGAGATGGCATTGGTATTCATGGCGTAATGAAATAACTGAAATTTGAAATTTAGGGAAGGCAATTTTTAAGGGGGAAGAACCCTGGAGGGGAGATGAAAGAGGAAGCTTACCGGAGGATCTCCGGCCATTTTAAATTTTTCGCGGCACCTCCGATTTTTCGCTCAACTGAAAAATGCTGCTGCATATTGTGGTGCCATCGCGCGTATTATATTTATGCACCCCCATTTGCGTCTCCTTGTAGTCGTTTCCTCCCTCGCCACTTTGACCTCCTGTGACCGGTCTCCGGATCCTCAGGCGGGAATTAATTTTGAAACAGAAGCTGAGCTCGCGAGGGCGCAGGAGGAGTTGGCTGCGGCGCAGGATCTCATGGAGCGCCAGGCGTTCGAAATGGAGAACCGAAGTGCTCTCGTGGAAAAGCAGCTTGCTGAGATAAGGACGGCTCTTGCTGAACGCGAAAGCGCCGAATTGAGAGCGTCACTTGACGCCCTCACTCAGGAGAATGAAGAGCTCGAGGCGCAGGCCAATGAAGCCAGAATTCAAAGTGAAACTCTGGCACGCCGCCTTGAGGCAACTCCAACACTGCGCGCTGAGCCCATTCCGGTTTCGAATTCCTACAGCGGATCGAGGCCTTCCAGCCAGCCCCGTTATGAAGAGGAGAGTTATCAGTCGCCTCCGCGGGACTACTCGATGTTTTATGAGGGATTGTCTCCCTACGGACGCTGGATCGATATCGATGACTACGGCCATTCCTGGCAGCCTCGCGTTGCTTCGAACCGCGAGTGGAGACCTTACCTCGATGGATCATGGTCATGGACGGAATACGGTTGGGCCTGGGATTCCAATGAGCCTTTCGGCTGGGCGACTTATCACTATGGCCGGTGGGTCAATCTGAATCGCGTCGGCTGGGTATGGGTTCCCGATTCCGAATGGGCTCCCGCCTGGGTTTCATGGCGCCAGACCAATGATCATGTCGGCTGGGCTCCGCTGCCTCCGCATCGCCACGGAAACCGCGGTGGCAATCACGGGCGCAATCATTATTACGCCGCGGATCGCAACAGCGATATTCAATACAACCTCGGGCCATCGAGTTACATCTTTATTACGACGAACCAGTTTTCCCGGGAAAGTTACAGCGGGCATTGTGCTCCCCGCTCTCAAAACCCGGTTCTCTTCAGGCGCAGTGTCAATACGACCCGTATTGTTCACCATCGCGGTCATGATCACGGACGCAGTGGTGGTCACGGTCGGGGACATGATGATCCCGGTTTTTTCGTGCAGCAGGGCGGGCCTTCGAGGCTCCAGATGGAAAGCGCAAGCCGAACCCGTTTTCCTCAAAGGGAGGTTCACCTCGAGCATGGCGGTCATGGACCTCAGTCTCATGATCCCGGGCATTCGGGTAAAAAGTCAGGCATCTCCCGGATCGCGCTTCCGCTTGCCGCCGCAGGCGCAGTTGCGATCGCACCGAAAATAGTGGAACGGCTTCGCGAAACCACTCCGGTTGATTCATTTGCTGATGTGCCGAAGGCGGAGGTCGCGACGATGAGGCAGGAAATCACTGCCGACCTTGCCAAAGTGACGGCGATGGAGGAAGCAGCCGTTGCGGCGGTGCCTGAAGTGGTGGCTCCCATCACCCCTGCGACAGTTCCCCCGACCGCTCCTGAAAACGCTCAGGCGGCGAATCCGGTTGCCCCTCCCGCTTCGATCGGCGCGGAGGCTGCAACGCCACCTGCCACTCCGAAATCCGAACCCGGCACACCGGCTGAGGAACCGATGAATGTTGGAGGCGTTGCTGCGGATCCCTCCCCGTCTGATCAGGCGAACGCTCCCGAAGCCGGAACCTCTGCCATCGGCAGCGAGCCCACAGAGCCGGCTCCTCTCGCGACAGAACCTCAAATCCCGTCACCTCAACCCGCAGTTGAACCTGCAGTTGAAGCGGCTCCCGTAGAACCTGTCGCTTCGGCAGAGGCAGAAGCTGCGGAGGAGGGGAGTGCCCCGGCTATGGCGATGCCTGGAGGGGAGCCTGTCGCTCCGGTGGAAGTTGCTCAACCGGCAGCTGCAGATTCACCCGCTCCGGTCGAATCAACAGGAGCGGCAGACTCTCCACCGGCCGTGGAAGCGGGTGCGCAGGGGTCTGCAATGCCCGGGGATCAACCGGGCAATCAACCCGAAGCTGTTGCTGAAGCAGCGCCAGTTGAACCTGCAATGCCGGCCGGAAATCAGTCTGAAGTTGAAGTGGGTAGTCCGGAAACGGTGAAGCCGGCGGTGGAGCCGACCAGTCCAATCGAAATGGCTCAATCCGAACAAGCTGCTGAAGCGGCTCCTTCCGAAACTGTTCTGCCCGGCCAGCCACCAACGACAGAAACGGTAAATCCTGTTGAGGCCGCAATGCCCGCGAGTCAGCTTCCCGATTCCCCGGTCGCGGAAAAGGGAGTCGTTGTTGCTGAAGAAGGAGCCAAAGCGGAAGCGGAAGCCGCGAAACAGTCTGCGATGGAGGCAGCACAGCGCGAGGCTGAAGAACGGGCTAAAG
>JAYWLB010000027.1:0-208593 GCA_035967665.1 Verrucomicrobiales bacterium BCK34 | reverse complement strand
ACGTGTTTTATGTTGGTGGTTTTTGGGTTTTAAACCTCACTGTTGTTTGGGGTTTTGTGTTTTTGGGGGTGTTTTTTGGGGGGGGGTGGTGGGTTGTTTTTGTGGTGGGGGGGGGTGGGGGATGTTTTATTGGAGGGGTGTTAGGGAGGTTTTTGGAGGCGGGGGTTTTCGGGGAGGTTTTTTGGAGGAGGAAAATGGTCAGCCGGCGAAGTTTCTCAAAAGCGCCTCAACGCAAGCATTCGAAAATTCAGATGCGTTGATCCCGGCATCCACCTCGATCAGTTCGACCTTATCTGAGAGGTTCGCTCTAATAGCACTGAAGAGAGCCTCATCAGCATTGCTGTCATAAAAAGGCTGCCCTTCCGCGCTGATAATACTGATCGCCTTCGTCGGCAGAAGCACCGTAACCGGACCGGTATAGGCATTCACTTTTTCAGCTAGAATCTTCCCGAGCTGAGCACACTCATCCGAATTGGTTCGCATCAGCGTCACCTGGGGATTGTGGTGATAAAAATTTCTTCCTGCGTATTTCTCAGGAACCGTATCGGGTTCACCGAAATTGGCCATGTCGAGACATCCAGGGGTGACGATTGCGGGAATGCCGGCCTTCCCCGCCGCTTCGAGACGGGTTGGTCCGGCGCTCAGAGTAGCACCTGTCAACTCATCGGCCCACTCGGTGGTGGTGATATCAAGAACACCATTAACCATGCCGCTCTCGATGAGGGCTTCCATCGTTTTGCCGCCCGTTCCGGTGGAGTGAAAAACGAGCACCTCGTAGCCCTTCGCCTCGAGAAGCTCCCGCGCGTGATCAACACACTCCGTCGTGTTCCCGAACATGCTCGCCACGATGATCGGCTTCTCCTTTACTGTCGACGTCTTCACTTCCGCCATTCCGCAAATTGCACCGGCAGCACGGGCAAAAATCGTTTTGGAAATCTGATTGAGTCCCGCGACATCCACGATGGCGGGAAACATTACGATGTCTTTTGTCCCCACGTAGTGAGCAGTGTTCCCGCTCGCCAGCGTACTCACCATCAACTTGGGAAAACCGATCGGAAGCGCCCGCATCCCCGCCGTCGCGATCGCAGTTCCGCCACCACCGCCAAGAGAAATGACACCGTCGATTTTTCCATCCGCGACCAGCTTACTCAGATAGATCGGCAAAGCCTTCGCCATAACCGCTACCCGCTCGCCGCGATCTTCCGCCTCGCAAAACTCCAATCCTGCCACTTCAAGAATTTCATCTCTCGTCACATCCGGACTCACCGTTGTCTCGCCGAGAGTGCCCACATCAATCAGCAAAGCGCTGTGCCCGGCCGACCTGATCCGATCCGCCACGAACTGGTGCTCATGCCCTTTAGAATCGAGCGTTCCGATGACTGCGATCGTTGCCATGAAAAATCGAATTATGAACGGTTTACGGGGATAGATTTGAATTCACGCGTCAGGTTCGTGAGTGACTCCTCCACCGCCATGCGCTCAAGACTGGAAGCGCCGACGAATCCAACCGCATCCGTTTTCTCATTGATGAATGCCGCATCAGCAGGAGTGGCAATAGGTCCGCCGTGCGAAAGATAGATGACGTCTTTTCTCACCGTATTGCCCGCATCGATAATCGCCTGAGTTGCCACCGCGGCATCTTCAAGTGACATCGCCGCATTGGTCACGCCGATCGAACCGCCAACGGTGCAACCGACATGCGCAATGATAACATCCGCACCCGCCTCGGCCATCGCCCTGGCCTCTTGAGGAGAAGCCACGTAAACGATAGAGAAAATGTCCATCTTGCGGGAAAGCGCGACGGTCTCGATCTCTTTGTCGGTACCCATTCCTGTCTCTTCCAACTGATTGCGAAAATCGCCATCGATGATCGAGTGAGTCGGAAAATTGTTCATTCCGGAAAAGCCCATCGCTTTCACCTGCTGGAGCCAATGCCACATCCGGCGCCGGGGGTCAGTGCAATGCACTCCGCAAATCACGGGAATTTCTTTGACCACGGGTAGCACTTCATACTCACCGATCTCCATCGCAACCGCATTCGCATCGCCGTAACCCATCATACCGGCAATCGAACCGTGCCCCATCATGCGATAGCGCCCTGAATTGTAGATAATGATCAGATCGGCTCCGCCCTGTTCAATAAACTTGGCACTGATTCCAGTTCCCGCACCGGCCGCAATGACTGGCTCTCCCTTCGCAAGGGTATCGCGAAGACGTTCGAGAACTTCCAGTCGAGTATAAGGGTTTCCCACCCCGGTCCATGGATTTGGCATGTCGGGAGGTTAGGCCCTCCGCGAGTTCGCTTCCATATCCAAAATCCACATTCTCATTTAGGGCCCGCAAAGGGACCTCCTAACCGAAAAACCAAAGCCGACTCCGCTGGCAGTCCGCACAGCCTCACTGAGCAACAACGGCGAGGTCTTTTGCCTCGATCCCCTTCTCCAACTCGAGAACGACACGAAATCCGTAAGTATTCAGTTGGATGTGCCCGACATTCCCTATCTCAAAGGAACTGAGAAGATCCCCCGGCGAACGCATTCTCCAAGAGGCTCCGCGGAGAGTCCGGAAATCGATCGAATTTTTGAAGGAGTCGGAACACCATTCCCAGACATTCCCCCCGAGGTCGTAAATTCCAAACCGGTTCTGAGCGAAGGAGCCGACCGGGGAAGTATAGGCAAACGAATCGCAGTTGAGATCCGGATGGTAGTTCCCCGCATCATCAACCGGCGGCCAGGTGTCCTCCCACGGGAATTCCGTCTGAGAAGGCCCGTTCACTATCGCGAGCGTATCATCGGCGTCAGGCTTCTTTAAACCCACCGCAAGACTCCACTCCGCTGAGGTTGGAAGGCGATAACGGCACCCTTCCGGAAGGACCCCCGCCTCCTGCTCCTCCCTCGTCAACCAGCGGCAGAACTGCGTCGCATCCTCCCACGACACCATCGTCGCAGGATGGGTCTCTCCCTGCGAAAAACCGGCCTTCTCCCAGCTTCGACCCGTGGCACTAACAAAACGGCGATAATCCTGAACCCGGGTCTCCCAGATGGAAAAAAGAACCTCTGTTTCAGGAACCTCAACGAAGGCCATCTTCAGGGAATTTTTAAAAACAGGCTCAATCCCGCCTGTGGGAGTCTGCGTGAAACCAGTCCCGCTGATAAGGCCGATGATGAGCAGAAATACAACAACGGTCTTCCCCGGAGCAGGCAATGGAGGCTTGATTCTCATTCGTTTCTCAGGTGAAATGCGATTTAATTAGGATTTTTGCGATATCAAGAGGTATTAACCTTAATCCTATTCAAACGTTTAACACGTTCATGCCGCTTCCGAAAACTAAATCGCAACTCGCTATCGAAAAGCTCTGGTCATTCGAGGGTCGCGACGCCGCGTTCTGGGTGGAAATGCTTCGCGTTTTCGCGCTCCAGCTCGAAGCCGCCAGCGGCATGGTCCTGGTAAAGATCGAATCGGAAAATGGCGAAGCGCAGTGGTCCCCCGTCGCGGTGTGGCCCGATTCCGAGGAAACGAAGCAGCGCCTCTCCGTTCTGCGCAAAGGACTCACAGAGCTGGCTGAAAATTCAGCTGAAGCCGACCCGCGCCTGCACGGCACAGCGGTCGAGGAGGGCATCCGCAGCGCCGCTCTTCCTCTGCGAATCGAAGACGAGAAAACCACCTGCGTCGCCACCTTCATCCGCTACGGATCGGAAGATTTTTTCCAACCCTCTCAGCGGATCGAGAAACTGATGATAGACACGCCCTTGATCTACGGGGCCAATCCTCTCGCCGGCCCTGACACTGATGCAGGGAACAGCGAAACCTCCGAACCGCCGCTGGTAACCGCGCTCACCGTCGGCATCCTCGTGAACGATGAAACCCGCTTTCTCGCCACAGCGATGGTCGTCTGCAATGAACTGGCGTCTCGCTACGAAGCGGACCGGGTTTCACTGGGCTGGCTCTGCGGAAACTACATCAAGCTGAAAGCGACCAATCACACCGGCAAAATCAATCGCAAGATGGAGCTCTCGCGTTTACTCGAGGCCGCGATGGAGGAGAGCACCGAACAGGATGACGAAATCGTCTGGCCGGGTTCTGCGACCGGAGCCGCGATCGAACGGGACCACGAGCGCTACGCTCGAAAAGCGGGAGTCGCTCACGTCGCCTCCGTCCCCCTGAGACTCGAAGGGGTTCCGGTTGGCGCCATCACGATCGAACGGGTTCAGCCTTTCGATCAGGCCGACATCGAAGCCCTGCGTCTCACATCGGATCTTTGTGTCCGGCGGCTCGTCGACCTCTACCGGCGCGACCGGTGGTTCGGGGCCCGTTGGGCGAGCGCAATCAAAAAGGGTCTCGGAAAAGTGATCGGCTTTGAGCACACCTGGGTGAAAGCGGGCGCCGTCGCCACGGCGGCACTCCTCGCCTTTCTGATTCTCTATCCGTGGCCCTACAAGGTGAAGGCCACCTTCATCCTCCAGCCCGCGCAGGTCTTCCATCTTCCCGCTCCCTTTGACGGCTACATCGAAAGTGTTTCTGTCAGGGCCGGTGACACCGTCGGCAAAGACGAAGTGCTCGTGACGATGGACACGGCGGAACTGGAACTCAACCGGGCGGAGTTGGCGGCAACGATTCAGCGCTACGTTTCAGAAGCGCAACTGGCCCGGGCCGAGGCAACCCCGGCGGAAATGCACATCGCGATTGCTCAGGCGGAAGAGACGAAATCGTCGCTGCAGAAAGTGCAGTATAATCTCGAAATGGCCTCGGTAAGCGCCCCCGAAGACGGCGTTGTCCTCGAGGGTGAAATCAAGGACAGGATCGGCGCCCCCGTGACCCGCGGGGAGGCCCTCCTCAAATTGAGTCAGCTCAAAGGCATGTTCGCCGAACTGCGCATCCCCGAGGCCGATGCCACCCGCGTCGCTACCGGGTCGGAGGGCGAAGTCGCTTTCGCAAGCCGGCCCGACGAACACTTTCCCATTGAAGTGACCGAGATCGAGCCGCTCGCCATTCCCGAAGAAAAAGGAACCCTGCTCATCGCCCGCACCCGTTTCAAAGACGACGCCCCCGATTGGTGGCGCCCCGGCATGACGGGTTCCGCGCGGATTCACTGTGGGACCCGCTCACCTCTCTGGATCATCACCCATCGTGCGATCGATTATCTGCGGATGCGTTTTTGGCTTTAGAACTATGAAGGAACGGCAGCAAATGTTCAGTGATTCGTGGCATCGCGTCGCGCCTGAACGCGTGCGCCTCAATCCCACCGTGGAAGTGGTCAGGCAAATGTTTCGCGGGCAACTCTGGTACCTGCTCCGCGATCCTCTCAACAACGAGTTCTTTCGAATATCCCCCGCCGCCTACGCCTTCGTCGGCAGGCTCAAAGGCAATAAGACCGTCGACGAAGTCTGGAAAGAATGCCTCGCCCTGATGCCGGACGAAGCCCCCGGCCAGGACGAAGTCATCCAGGTGTTATCCCAGTTGCATCGCTCCAACCTCCTCCAGTCAAACCTCGCCCCTGACAGCCGGCAACTCTTTGAACGCGAGAGAAAAATCCAGGGACGGAAAGCGCGGGGGCAGGCCGTCAACTTTCTCTTTCTCAACATCCCCCTGTTTGACCCTGACAGACTCCTCACTCTGCTGCGTCCGGTCTTTCGCCCGATTCTCAGTCCGGTCGGATTAATCGTCTGGCTCGGTGTCGTTGCCACCGCGATCTGGTTTTCCATCGGGCACCTCGACGAGCTCGCCGACCAGAGTTCAGGCGTACTCGCGCCGAAGAACCTCTTCTACCTCTATCTCTGCACCGTCTTCATCAAGCTGATTCACGAGTTCGGCCACGGCATCATGTGCAAGCACTTCGGCGGAGAGGTTCGCAAAACCGGTGTCATGCTGATGCTCCTGACGCCGCTGCCCTATGTCGACGCGACCTCAAGTTGGGGTTTCCGTCATCGCTGGCAGCGCATCGCGGTGAGTTCCGCAGGCATGGGAGCGGAGTTTTTTGTCGCTGCGATCGCTCTCTTTATCTGGCTGCAGACGCCGGACCCGTTTGTGAAACGCCTCAGCTACAACGTGATCTTCATCGCCTCGGTCTCCACGGTCCTCTTCAACGCGAACCCCCTGCTCCGCTTCGACGGCTACTACATCTTCAGCGATCTTTTCGACCTCCCCAACCTCTACCAGCGATCGACCCGTCAGCTAAAACATCTTTCGGAACGGTTTCTCTTCGGCGTCAAAAAATCCTTCTCCCCCGCAAACGATTCAAACGAAGCTTTCTGGCTCACCACCTACGGCGTCGCCGCCTTCATCTACCGCGTCTTCCTCCTCGCCTTCATCACCTACAATGTCGCGCAGGGATTTCTCGGGCTGGGGGTCGCGATCGCCGCCTTCTGCGTAGTCCTCTACTTTCTCATGCCCATCGGCAAGCTCGTAAAATACCTCTTCACGAGTGACCGTCTCGAACGCCACCGCACGCGAGCCTTGACAGTGACGACGCTGATCATTCTTCTCCTCGTCGCGGGAATCGGCTTCGTTCCCCTCCCCCGCAGTTTCCGCGCCTCCGGAGTTTTCAAACCCTCAATCGAATCAGTGGTCTACTCGAAAAGCGCCGGGGTCGTTTCAGAAATTTTCGTGGAAACGACCCGCCCCGTGAAGGCGGGAGCCCCGCTCATACAACTGTCAAACCCCGAACTCGACCTCGACATCAAGAGCGCCACCTCGCGGATGGAACAAATCGCGACCCAGATTGAAGAGGCCCGCCAGAATCAGTTCGTGACCATTATCGGCCCGCTCGTGGAACAGGCCAAAGCGGGCCGTCTCGTCCTTGAAGAATTACACCGTCAAAAGGCGGATCTGTTAGTGCGGGCGGAGATCGACGGGATCTGGACCTCGCCCCGCTCAAGGGAAATGCGGGGCACCTGGGCGCCGCGCGGAACCGAGCTCGGCCGGATCGTGGATTTCTCGGAAATGGTCTTCGTCTCCGCAGTGCCCCAGAAACAGGCAGGCAGCCTCTTCGATGAGACGATCCGCTCATCCGAAGTGCGTCTCATCCAAACCCCTGCGATGTCTCTCGCAGTCACGGACCAAACCATCATTCCCGGCGGCCAGCAAAAGCTCCCCACCGCCGCACTGGGCTGGCTCGCAGGCGGGGAAATCAAAACCGAACAGGGAGACAACAGCGGCCTCACCGCGGTGGAGGAATTCTATCTGGTTCGCTCCGAAACCGCCCCGCTCCCACCCGGGGTATCGCCATTGGGGTCTTTGACAGGACAAATCCGCTTCACCCTTCCTCCGGAACCACTCAAGTCGCAATGGGGCCGTACCGTAAGACAACTCTTCCAACAAAAAGAAGATTCATGATCACTCCCACCCGGCGCTTTTACACCGCTGCTCCACGCTCCCCGAGGAAGGTGGCGACAGGAATTGATCGCGGAGCCGACTGGATCCCGGGTGCGGTCAAACGAAGGTCAGCAACACTGCGACGGCTTCTCCGCGAAGCGGACCTTTCCCTTCGGCTGCTCGATCAGAAAATCGCCCCGCTGGACGATGAGGTCTTTCAGGATAAGCTCGCGGACCTGCACCGCCGTTTCAAAAGAGGCGAAACTTCGTCGACACTGAAGAGAGAAGCCTTTGCTGTCGTCGCGAGGGTCGCACAGGACGCCATGGGCCTGACTCCCTACCGCGAGCAAATCGCCGGAGCAATGGCGATCAATGAGGGCCTCTTCGCGGAAATGGCGACCGGAGAGGGAAAAACACTCACAATTGGACTCGCCGCCGCGCTGCGGGGATGGACCGGCCAACCCTGCCATGTCATCACCGCGAACGACTACCTCGCTCAGCGGGATGCGGAAACCCTTGCTGATTTCTTCAAGCAGTGTGGCCTTCACGCGGGCTTCGTCACCGGGAGCATGAAACCACCGGAGCGCACCTCGCAGCATCAGAGCGCGATCGTCTACACGACAAGTCAGGAAATCCTCGCCGACTTTCTCCGTGATAAACTGAAACTGGGTAGCGAGCAAACCCCGCAGAGCCGACTCATTCGTCATCTTGCCGGCAGCGGGAAACCCGCGGGGGAAGCGCTCGTAATGCGGGGAATCCATACTGTAATCATCGATGAAGCCGACAACATTCTCATCGATGAAGCCGTTACCCCGCTGATCATCAGCCAGACCATGCCCGGCAATTCGTTCGCCCGTTGTTGTGCCATTGCGAGGGATCTCGGTGCGGCTCTGAAGGCGGGAGACGACTACACGATCGATTTCAAACACAGCGAGATCACCCTGACGCATCAGGGCATTGCAGCGATCGGGAGGCACTCCCACCGCTTTCCCGCGATATGGCGCTCCTACGACCGGCGCAACGAACTGGTTCGCCAGTCCCTCGTCGCAGAGCACTTTTTCATCAAAGACAAACACTACGTCATCACCGGCGAATCAAAGGTCGAGATCATCGACGAGTTCACCGGACGGATTCTTCCGGGCCGAACCTGGAAACAGGGCCTCCACCAGACCATCGAAACAAAAGAGGAAATTCCCGTAACTGATCCGACAGAAACTCTCGCGAGCATGAGCTTTCAGCGATTTTTCCGCATGTTTCATTCTATCGCCGGGGTCTCGGGGACCGCGAGCGAATCATCTCTGGAACTCTGGAGGATGTATCGACTGGCAGTCGTGTGCATCCCGACCCACCGGCCTGTGCAACGGAAGATCGAGAAGGTGAAGGTCTACCCGAATGAAACAGCGAAGCACGAAGCCGTCGTCGCGGAAGTCGCCGCTATTCATAAAACGGGACGTCCCGTTCTCGTCGGAACGCGAACGGTCGAGGCAAGCGAGGCTCTCTCCCTGCAACTCGCGGCCCTGAATCTACCTCACACTGTCCTCAACGCAGTGCGACACAAAGAGGAGGCGGCGATCGTTGCCGAAGCGGGGAAACGGGGCAGTATCTGCATCGCGACCAACATGGCGGGCCGCGGAACTGACATCAAACTCTCCGAAGAAGTGCTTTCGCTGGGTGGTCTCCACGTCATTGTCGTGGAGCACAACCTCTCCCCGCGCATCGACCGCCAGTTGATCGGGCGATCAGCCCGACAGGGCGAACCCGGGAGCGCCCGCTACTACATTGCCCCCGATGACGAGCTCCTGATTCGATTTCTTCGCCCCCGGGAACGCAAACAACTCCAACAACGCATCGCTTCAAAACTTCCCGGATCGAGTGGACTCGCGCTCAAGTCCTGCCGGAAAGCGCAAAAGACCGCTGAGAAGATGGGCGAAAAACAACGCGAAGCGGTTTTGAGGATGGACACCTGGATGGAAGAACACCTCGCCTTCACCCGGGCTTCGGCACGTTGAGCCCCGTTTTCAGATCACGGTGGGACTCTCATCCACCACAGGAGCAGCCATTGTCAGTGGAACAATCATTCCTGATACCAGTATTTGCCGCCCTTTGCATATCTGATACTCTCCGGCACTCGAAACAACCAAACCGGCGCGGAATGTCGCATTAATCCAAAAAAAGTGATCTTCCGGTTTGCGATTTCGCTCACTGCCCCCAGACTTGGTTAAATCGTTTAGTTTTCTTAGACGATGAGTCATTACGCTTTGTTAATTATGATATCTATGATAATTTAGCAACGCTTTTACTTTCAAAAACACATGAGCCGGAACCAATCCTCGAAGAAGTCACCGCCCCGGCATTCAAAAAAGCGACCCGGGCAACCGAACTTCGAGGTGGAACAGATGGAGCAACGCCTCCTCCTCACCGCGAACCTCTACGACCCTGCCGATCCGACTCCCCCGACGGGAACAAATTCGGTGCAGCAGAAACTCAGCGCTCAACTTTCGCAGACCTTTAATCAGCTGGGTCTGCTCGGTGACTCACTGAACAGCGAGTTCAACGGGAAGTATGCCGATACGGTTGTCCCACTCCTCGACAGAACGCTCGATGACTATATCGGCAATGATATCGGCGATTTCTTCAAGTTTGCGGCAGGCCATCAGGGAATCCAGGACACCCTGAACGGACCGGCTCCCGATTCACAGAAACTCGCGCTCAGTATCGAAACCGCGCTGAGCGATTTCGGCCTCTCCGGAACCGTAGTCGATGAGTCGTCCGACTACGGGCTCAATCTGAAAATCAACATCGCCGACGGAATCACCGATGAGGCGACCGATATTCATCTCGGCTCTGCTGAAGAAGAACTCAATTTACGGATCGAAGACGGCACCACCGTGAACGTCGATTCGAGTCGTGATCTCAGCTTCCGGATTCTGGCGGATCTCACATCCATTCAGACCGGTGCTGACACTGACGCAAAAAGGGATGGCCTGACAGACAACAAATTCTGGATCGATCTTTTCGGTGACGAAGGTCTCAGCATCAACGCCAGCGTTCAGCACACTTCAACCACGGACCGCCTCGATGAATTCGGAGTTCAAGTCGGACTCCTCGGGATGCGCGAAACGGGAGGTGACGCCGGAGCCTACGCCTTCGAAGGAACCGACTTCCGCCTCGATGTCACGGGAGAATTTTCATTCAACGATGTCAACAACGACGACCGCCTTGATCTCGCTGAGCTCAAAGGCTTTCAAGCCTCCAACACCTGGTCGAGCGCTCACGACTTCAGCACCCCCACGGTCGGCGATCAAAACAGCGCCGATGTGATCATTCAGGTCGGCGTCGCCAACAATGCCACGGCGACAACGCACATCGGCGGCATCGACGGAGTCACCGGCACCGTCACTTTCAGCGATCAGAATCTCTTCGACGAGAGTGCGCCGATGGCGACGACAGACGGCACCCTCGCAGCATTCTCCCGTCTCACCTCCCAGGATATTCTCAACATGGCAGGAGGAGTCTCGGGCTGGGCTTCCGCGCTTCAGGCAAGTGGCATCTACGGTGACAACATCCCCTTCCTCGATATCGCCTCCGGTGATGCCTATGCTTTTGGCCGGGCCTTTCAGGAAGTTTTCCTCGCCCAGCTTCAGAACGTTGAACAGGTCCTCTCCGCGAGGAACGCCCCGTCCACCTGGCGAGGTCCTGCCGGGGCCCTCGTTCAGAACCCGATCGACTACACGGGATCAACCGGATTTCTCGTTTCCATCAACGGAGCCAACTGGGTTCAGGTCACCGTCGCGGCGGACCCGACGCGAACCACTCTCGAAGAACTCGCAGCCGATCTTTCCGCTGCCCTCCCGAACGGAATCGAGGCAAGAGTCCGCGACACCAACTCCCCTCGCCTCGAAATTTTCGCGAGTAACGATGAGACCCAATTCGTGCTCACCGCATTTCAGGCAAAAGCAGAAGGCGTTCTCGATCTCGGGTTCGACGTCCTTCAGCAACTCGTTCTCGCAAACGATCAGACTGCCGCTTTTGGAGGGGGCATCACCGACAGTGCTCAGCTCCAATCCCCCGGAATCGTTTTCGAACCGACTGCCTCAGTCAATCTCACCGATCTCTCGACCACACCGAAAACGCTCACGGTAACCCTTAACGGGGAAGCCCCTGTCTCGATCACAATTCCGACGTTCGCCTACTCGAACCTCGACACGCTCGCAACGAAACTTCGCGACCTTTTCTCAGCTGCCGGAATCTACGATGCGGGAGAACAGAGCGGCGTCTACGTGGACACTTTCGCTGCTGCAAACGGCACCGTCGGACTTCAGTTCTTCGGAGGGGCTGACGTGCATTCACTGCAGTTCGGAGGGAATGGCGCCACCGCGCTGCACCTCTCAGGGACCGTTCAGACCTCCCCTTCTTTTGATGTAACCGTCACCGGTGACACGACGGAAACCTACCGCGTTTTCCTTCCCGGAAATTTGACGGGCAACCTTCTCGGGGATGCCGCCAATTCCACGATCAACGACTACGTGGATGACCTTCGCTATGCGATGGAAAACACCGCCTACCTCGTCGTTGGGGGCAACCTCACAAAGAAAAGTCTTCTCCGGGATTCAGAGGCTGTCGGAATCGATGTCCGGGGCGCGGTGAGCGATTCCACAGGTGAAGCTTCGATTCAGTTTTTCGCCCGGAACCCCGGAAACGAGGCGGGGCGGATCAATGCTTTTGAAATTGCCAACACAGGTTTCATCAGAGATCTCCTCGGCTTTACCGAAACGGCGGCACGCGGCTTTGTCAGCGGCGACATTGCGATCACTCCCAACTTTGATTCGGTGCAGGAATTCGCACAACGCATCGCAAACTCCCCTGTTGATCTTTCCGAAACCAACGTGAGCCCCTCGTGGGATACCAACTCACTGACGTTCACCTTTCCGGTCAGCTTCACTCACGCCGCGCCACCACTCGAGGATGATACCGCGACCACCGAAGAGGACGAGCGCATTGCCGTCGACCTCGACTCTGACTACGGACACATCAGCAATCTTGTAACCGAGAGCCGGGTCACGGTCGAGAGAGAAACGACCTCTTCCTTTGACTTTCAATTCAGTCTCAAACCGCTGACACGCTCGGTTGAAGAGCTTTCAGTAGGTATTCCCGTGGTCGTATATGACTGGGATGGAAAAATCTCTACCGATGCTGTTTTCACAGTTCTTTTAGACGACGGGGTCGAGCACGATCTCACCGTCACCGTCGACGAGGCCTCCACGAATATCGAGGCCGCCGATTTCGTAAGCCAACTTATTGACGCGCTCGGGGCCAATGCAGCGCTGAGAGATAAAATTACGATCTCGCTGACTACCGAGGCCGATACCGGCACACCGGTGATTACGTTTACGACGGTCACGACAGAAACCGATTCGAGGATCCTTCAAGTACTCGTGCGCCCGGAAGTGGCCAGTCCCGTCACCACGGTCAACGCCGCCGTCGATATTCTCGGATTTCCTTCCGGCAAAGTAAACCTCTCTACTGTCGCCTCCAACCTCGTTGCCGAGCTCGCCGCCACGAACTACACCCTGAGCCGCGATGCAATCTTTGAGGTGACTCTTTTCGACGGGAACGTCGGTCAGATTTACCTCGCCGCATCGGAGACCGCGGACAACACCTCTCTGGCAGACCTCATCGAGGACCTCAATTTTGCAATCGATCAGAGTGCCGCGCTGAGCACCCTCTATGATGGCACCAAAGTCGAAGCCTTCGCCGCCACCGGCGGAAAGATCGGCTTCCGACTCAACTCGACTCTTTTCCCCGACGATGGCAGCTACGCCAGCGAAAACTGGTCCGTGGAAATCTTCGCTGACTACCGCCTCCCCAGTCCGAACGCTGCGTCACTTGAACTGGGAATCCCTGAAAAAAGCACCGATGTCGCGGGACGCTTTGTTCCGGTAACGGCTTTGTCAGGACAGTTAACGGGAAGTGATCCCTTTCGACTCGTCAATCCCGCTGCACTCCGTCTTTCCATTAACGGGAGCGACTACACCACAGTGACCATCCCCACGGGCAGCCTCGGCGCCACGCTCGGGCACCTCATTGCCGACGTGAACGCAGCGTTTCTTTCCACCGATGTTATCGTCAACGGAATCACCTACTCGCTCTCAAGTTTCGTCAAAGCGGCGATGAACGAGCAGGGCGACGGCTTTACGATTCGTTCACTCGACCTCGCCGGAACAAGCACTCCGGAAGTGATCACGATGCGGGTGATGGCGGCACCCGGCGCTAACAATGCCGCAGTCGATCAACTGGGATTTCAAGTCGAAGAGCAGCGAGCAGGATGGAGAGGCGGCGAAGCCTACCTCGACAACGTTCATCTCGACGGAACCGCGACCGTCACCGACGGAACCGTTACCGCGACCGGCATGTTCGGCTTTGCCGAGTTTGCCGCGGCCGACGGCCAACTGAATCTGCAGGCGACTTCCAGAACATCGATCATTGCCGGCACACAAACCCGCTTCTCACTCTATGATCTGAACGAACTCGTCTCCTCGGACACGATGGACACCGTTTCCGTCACCAGCGTTGATCCGGCGACCTTCGTCGAACTCGTTCTCCAGGATCTCTCTTTCACAGGGAGCAACGTCGCCGGATTGGATTTCGGGATGGACGCAACGATCACGATTGCGCACGCGCCCACGGGGGACAGTGCAACCAGTTCGATCAACAATTATTCCGCGCTTCCCGTCGCTGACATCACCTATTTCAACACAGCAGGAATGGAGAATCTCTCCCGCCTCCTCTTTGATGATGTCTTTCAGGGCCTCCTGCGATCCGCTGAATATATCTCCGATCAGATGAGGATCGATCCCGACGGTTCCGGCGCTGCCGTCAATCCCTACGAGACGAGTCTCCTTTTCATCAAAGAAAGTCTCGTCGGCGAATTTGATTTCGGTTACGAATTCGAAACGGCGATCTCCCAGCTCGCGGACGCCCCGCCGGCAACACTTCAGGACCTTCAGCAGGTCATCGCCGATTCACTACAACTGGATCTCGCCGAAGTTACGGTGGAACTCTCCACCAGCTACGACGCCAGCTCAAACCTCACCGAGGCGAGCGTCGAAATCAGCCTCCCCTACCTTGCCAAATTTGCGACCGCACTACCGCTCTTCATTGATCTCGCGCAACTCCGGAACCGCTCCAGCGATCCTGCTATCGTGAAGACCTACCTTGCCGGGCTCGACGCGCTCGCAGGAACACTTTCGAATCCGATGAGCGTTAATCTCAGCGTCCTCTCGGATCTCAATCTCGATCTCGGCATTCAGATCGTAACCGCCAGTGACCAGGTCGCGCCGACTGCGATCCTGCATGACACAACCACGGTCGACACGAGCTTCAACCTTGCAGGTGCCGAGTTGTCCGGTGACCTCCCCGTCGGCAATGCCCGTTTCAGACTCACTGACGGAAAAGTCGCGATCAATGCGAGCGGTGAAGCGGAAGTGAACGACGAGTTCAACACCTCAAAACTTTATAACGAAAATGCTCTGACGATCGGATACGTCCCGCCCGCACCACTCACGGTGGTCGCAGCGACGACCGCTGATCTCGGTGGAACCTACACCGCCTCCTCCGGCACCCTCGTTGGATCAGCGAACGGCACCCTCACGATAGACGGTGTCAATGTCAGTGTCGGGGACCGGGTTCTGGTGAACAATCAGGAGGATGATTTCTATAACACGAACGACCGGAGCTGGACCGTAACCGAGACAGAAAAATCACAGAACGGCGTCTACCGCGTTGTTAACGTCGGGAGCGCTTCCGAAGCATGGTCTCTCGTGCGGGACTCCGCAGCCAATTCGGCGAGTGAACTCAACGGTCTCTACGTAAGGGTGACCGGAGGAGAGAACTACGCCAACCGCGACTTTCTCCAAACCGTTCAAATCGCGGATCCCGGAACGGACACGAAGAGCTTTTCCAAGCTGATCGATCCGGCGACGATGTCGATCAATCTGAATCACGATCTCGTTCTGCCATACGCCGTTGATGTCGCGACGACGAGCGCCCTCGACGCCGTTTACGCTCCCGGCCCTGAAGCGGGAAATCCTGCTTTCAAAGCCACGCTCTCCTCCCGTGGGAACGAGTCACTCAACAACGTCACGAGCACTCTCGCAAACGGTCGCACTGTTGCCGGCATCGATGGCGTCACTGATCTTGCAGTCGGCGATCTCATCCTCATCAAGGATCAATCTCTCGACTCCGTCCTCGGAACCAACATCGAGTTTCAAAACGGTGTCTACCGTGTCGTCGACCTCGGATCAATCGGAACCAACGGCAGTCAGTGGGTCCTCGAGCGGGTCGATTTTGCCGATGAAGCGGGTGATTTCAACGAACTCAGAGTCGCCGCACAGCTGGGCCGCGACAATGGCCGAACCGCGTTCATCCAGAACAATCCGAATCTTTCTTCGATCTCGGCAGGCAGCGTGATCTCTTTCACGTCGCAACTCAATCGCGTTTACTCGGAGTTCAACACGACAACCCTTGCGACCGACGACGTCGCCACGGTGACTCCGAACGGTCAGGCCCAGGCGCTCCTTCCGATTGTGATCGTAGTTCAAGGTGAAGACGGTGTTGAACGAATCATTTCAAAAGACACCTCTCAGCTCAGTCCCGAGCAGGCTAATGATCCGGCCTTCATGGCGACCCAGCCTGATTTCGATCCGATCAACATCCGGGTCGTGAGCGAAGGAGGCCGCTCCGGACTTGATCGCTTTTTCGATCTCAACGTTCCTTCAAACGTGCCCGGCGTTCCGGCTCCGGTCGTTTTCTTTTCAAACCCCGACCTGCCTCAGGATGAGTTGAACCCGTTTTACCTGAACATCCCCCCGGTGGATGTCCTCCAGGTCCTTCGCGATCCGTTCCTCATGGGCGAAGCGCTCGACCTCTCTCTCTTCAATCTTCAGTTCGCGATCGATCAGGCACTCGGCAACGAGCTTCCCCTTCTCGGCCTCGACCTCCCGAGCTACACTGTCTTCATCGAAAGCTGGCGCAGCGACTTCACGAACAGCCTTCGCGATAAACTGCGGAACAACAAACTCAAGCCGATCAATGCGACGCTCGATGCTCTCTACGAAGCACTTGGACCGGGCGGCGCGGGCTATCTCACATCGAGAAATCAAATCCGTGTCGAAACGCTCGACTCGTCTGAATCGGTAACGGTCTGGGATCCCAACGACCCCGGCAATTACGATCTTACTCCGGCGAATGAGGAATTTGAAGTCACTCCAGGCAGCGCGGTAAGCCTTCAGTTTGCGCTCGATCTCGTCAAAGAACTCGATACCGACGCGACCGAGGTGAACATCAATCGTATCTACCTGCCCGATGAACTGGGTCTTGAAGTCGATACGCAAACTCAGTATCTCGACGCGAATTACAACGCCATCGACACAACCGGCGGCGTGAACCTGCGAACCGCGTTCACTCTCCATCTCGGGTTCGGAGTTGACCTCACGGACGGCTTCTATCTTTACAATCCAATCGATGACGGCGTAGGCGCGGACGAACCGGTCATGTCGATCGACGTTCAGGCAGTTCTTGACGGCGACCTCAATACAGCAGGAGTGCAGGCATTCACTCAGGGTGAGAGAACCAGCACCCTTCATCTTCTCAATGTGCAAGTCGCGGATGCACTTACGGTTCCCGGCGGCGTCCGCCCCACTGATGCCGGTGCCGACGATCAGGGTGCCTCCGGCATCTACAGCACCTACGACTTCTATCTCAACACGGGATCCGGCGGCAACGACAACACCCGCACGACGATTCCGGACATGCAGATTCGGAATACGCTCGGACTCGATCCGACCGTCAACATTCCAATCGACGCATCTAACAATCTTCAATTCGGAATCATCAGTTTCGATACCCACGGTGATACCGATATCGCCCTGCTCATTGAGGGCGGCAAACCGGGTGATTCTTTCGGGGGCGACGGAGGCATCCCCGACATTCAGACTGAATTTTATTTCCAGGCCCGCTACGGCAGAGGCTCCGACCGTCTTTCCTATGTAACGCAGGCCGTCTATGACGCCGCCAAAGCAGCGGTCGCAAACGATACCGCAACTGAAGCTCAACAGAGAATCGCCGACCAACCGGACTTCCGGGTTCTCCGCGATTTGATTGACGGAGCCGTATTCGATTTCCTCAACATCACCGTCGACGCCGAGGAATTTCTCCGTGGAACGATCTTCGAGATGCTGATCAAATTCTCGGAAGGGATCGCCCCGATTCGACCGGTTCTCGATTTTCTCCTCACTCCTGTTCCCGGAACCGAATGGATGGCGGAACCTTTTGTCGTTGGTGAATTCCTTGGACCCAAGTTTTTGATCTTTGTCAGAACCCTGACCAATATTGACGACACGATCCGTGCGCTCGGTGAGGGCATCGGCCTTTCAGAAGGCACTCCGGCCTGGGCTAAACCCCGCGTCGACCTCGTTCACGACGGATTCCTCGGCATCAACACACCACGTGTCATCGGCGGGGTCGCCAGAGCCGTCGGCATCAAGACGGATTACGGGTCAAAGAGCCCCCTCACCCTTGAGCGTGAGCGGATCCAGAAATATGTGGTCGACCGTCGCGTTGACGCCTATCAGAAAAAACTAGACCGGGCCGAGCGAACATTCAAATCCCTTCAGGAACCAACCGATGACCGAAAAGCTTCAAAAACTCTCCGTGAAGCTTTCACCGATAAAGTTTCAACTCCTAACAAGTTCAGCAAAAAGTTTGAAACGTTCCGCGACAAAGGGTTCGCCAAGTCAGAAGGGACCGGACTTAAGACCAAGTTTGTCAACAAAGTCAAACAGTCCGCCAATGACGGGATCGCAGGATCAGACGATCGAGGCGGTCGAAAATCCCCCATTGCCAACATTTCCGGCGGCGGCTTTCGTCTCGACTACCTGAAGATTGAGAACATCGAGAAAATCCTTCTCGGCAAAGAAGCCAACCTCAGTTTTCTCGAACTCCCAAAAATCGAACTGGGTATTGCCTACAGCAGAAGCTTCCCGCTCCCCGCCTTTCCCCCTCTGCAACTCACCGTCGGTGCGAGCTTCAGTATTCGCACTCATCTGAAATTCGGCTGGGATACCCAGGGCTTCTACTGGAGCACCCTTGATCTGGCCGGAAAACCGAGCCCCGCTTTCGGGATTAGCGTAGGCTTCAGTGTCGGCGTGGCACTGAACTTCGGATTGATCGAAGCAGGCGTTCAGGCCTTCTTCAATCTCGATCTCGACTTCAACTGGAACGACGTCACAATTCCGAAAGGAACCACAATTGGAAACAGTTTCCTCGGCGCGGATATCGGCGGGTCCAATCCGAACGCGATTGGCTACGGTAAACTCCGCGGTTCACAGATCGACTTCTTGAAGAGTCTTCCCGGTGCCGATGGCAAAATGGGCAACCTCTTTGATGTGACATTGACAGGAACGGTCGGACTCACGTTCTACGTTGATCTCACGATCCCGATTCCGTTCGTGGGACCTATCGTAAAACGGATTCTCTCGAAGACTTTTTCGATCGAGCTGTTCAAGGTCACGTTCTATGCAGAGAAACCGGGGATTCAGCTCGGTGCGGCCAATGGCGGAGTTCTCACACTCCACATGGGCGAACAGTTTGCCAATCTCCGACTCTTCGGGGACACGACTGCGCGCAACGAAGTCTTCACCCTGATCAGCCATGGTGAAGGTTCAAGCACGGGCGAGAAAGTTCAAATTCAGGCCATCCTTCAGGGCCAGACATTCCTCTCCGACATTTTCGATAACATCACAAAAATCATCGGATTCGCAGGAGGCGGACAATCTGTTATCGACGCGTCGGATCTGCTCCTTGCCACCGTCGATTTCACAGGTGGCTCGGGCAACTCGAACCTCAAAGCAGGAGCGGCTGCCGGCAGCATCCTTCGAGGTGGCACCGGCACCTCCACCCTGACAGGTGCAGCAAACGCGACGACGAGCCTCTACGGCGGTCAGGGAAACACCACGATCTACGGTGGCACCGCTGCTGACCTCATTGTTTCCGGAGCGCGATCGGATCTTCTCGTCGGCGGCGGCGGCGGAGACACCTACCAGTTTCTGGATAACTATGGACGCGATCGTCTCTTTGCCGCAGGCGTCGGGAATATTGCCGACTTCAGCGCAGTAACCGGTGACCTTACTTTCAACCTCGGACGACTTGTTCAAAGCGCTAAAGAGGTGAACAACACGATCTTCTTCGCCCCTGACTCAGGCGGCCTGAACAGCATCGACAAATGGATCGGTGGCACCGGGGATGACCGGTTCAACACTTTCTACTTCGCTCCTGACAAAACCCTCGAAATCGAAGGTGGCGCCGGAAACAATTTCTATGCGATCACGCTCGGGAATCAGTTCAAGCGCTTTTACAGCGATATAGATCCAGCCGCCGATACTCTGCTCGGACGAATGGACCCGCGAAATATCGGCTACATCGATATTAAGAATACGGGTGGAGTGGGCCACACTCTCATCAAGCAAACGTTCCCTGAGCGCATCAGCTACGACGTCACCTCGGTCAGTAACGGCCGGGAGCAGGTCACGATGAGCGGAATCGCCCGAGTCGATCTCGATGCAGGTGACGCCACTGTCGTCTGGGGTGATCCCCTCAAGCGATGGATCGACCTCGGCGTCGGTTCCACGGTCACAGCAGGAACCGTGGAAATGCGCTCCAACGTGGAGGCGGATGGTCTCACCCTGAATCTGAAACGTGGCTTCAGCGTCACAAAAGCGCTCAATTTGCGCAATGACAGTGATCTCACGATCACGATTCAGAACCCCGACCCCCTCGCCAGCGCGAACCTGTTCCTCGGTTCAAACCGCCCTGCGACCGATCCATGGCTCCCCGGAATTTACAGCTCAAGCGGCAGCGTCTTTACGACCGCCGGAGTGGATCCGGGCCTCGTCGCGCCATTGGGAGACGGATCCGGTTTGATTCGAATCAATACACCAACCGGAAGCGTCCTCGACGGTTCGGATGCCGCAACGAGAGCCGGAGTCATCCAGGCTGCAAATGGCGAAGTCGTAATCGAAGCCCGGGACACCGTTGGTTACGCCTCCAATCACGTCGTCGTAAACGCCCGCTACTTTGCCGCCCAGACAACCAAAGCGATCTCAACTGACGCCGAAGGTATCAACGTGGACTCGGATCAAGACCTCCACATCACACTGGTCGACGGAATCGACGGACTCAGCACGGTCAGTGGCCGAATCGAGCTCACCGTGAATCCGGGGAACACCCTTTACTACGGAAATATTACCGCAGGTGCAGGACGTGACATCATTTTCAACGCAGACAACATACAGGAAAGCAGTGGGCGCAGTTATGAAGTCCTTCGCGAGGTTCTCACCCCCGTATCGGTCTCCTACAGCTTCACCTATTACGTTCCCGTCACCTACAGGATTTACTGGCCCTTCCATACCTGGTTTAAATCATGGTATTGGTATTCGACCTACACGGTCATTGAGCCACGGACTTACACATCCAGCTACACGGTGCTGCGCCTGCAGGAACAGCTCGTCACGGAAACCGTTCCGGCCGGAGGCAGTGTCACGACGACCGGTGACGTTTATTTCCGGAATAAAACGGACAACCTCGATATCCGGGTTGGAGACACCTCGACTCCGATCGACACGCTCAACGTAACGTCGGACATACTCAACAGCATCTCTGATTCGGCGCGAACGATTATCATCGGACGCAACGGTGACGAAGCGATCCGAAGCGGAAAAGCCTCAGTTCTCAACCACGCCTTTTCACAGGGCCTCATCCTCAAAGCCTCCGAAATTGATATTCTCGGAACCGGTGCGGCGCGCCTTTCCTCCGCCTCCAGGCTCGAGTTCGAAGCCTATGAGAGCGACGGCATCAACGCCGGCGATGGATCGATTGAATTCAGCACCTCAACCAATCCGATTGAAGCGCCGACGGTGTTCGCGACCGCCTTCCGTGACATTCGCGTCGACACCGACCTCAAGTCGACCGAGGCCAACGGTCTCGTCCAGTTAAACGCAGGCAGCGGTGCCTCGAAATACAGTGGAGATGACAATACCGGTTCCATTTTTCTCGACAGCAACGCTTCCATCGAAGCACTCCAAACCGGAGGCGCGCTGATACTCAAGAGCGGTCTCACAAGCGGAAACCTCGATCTTGATGGTGAAATAAAGGGTCAGAACAGCATCAGCGTCCAGGCACGCGGAGGATCGATCCTCATGAATCCCGGCGCGATTCTTGAAACCAACATCCTCGAGGCGTTTGCTAAAACCGGCACGACTCTCAGGACGAAGGTCAACACCATCACCAACACCGAAATTCTCGGCAGCGGAATGGCGTCAGGGGCAAATCTCACGATCCTTGAGCAGGACGATCTTACGATCAACCTCGCGACCGTAGACGCCGGAAACATCGTTATCGAAACCGGAGGCAACCTCGAAATCGGTAAAATCGATGCAACGGACAGCTTCGACGTTTCACTCGATGCCGACGGCAATATTACCGGAATCGATCAACTTCCGGACGTCAACATCACCGCGAGAAGCCTCGACGCACTCGCCGCCGGAGGAATCAGGGTGTCGACGGATATTCTGAATATCGAAGCGACAACCACCGCCGCCGGGGAAATTTCCATCGATAACAACGGCGGCCTCGGAGCTGACCTGAATGTTGAGTCAATCACCACGGCGGACGGCCTCGTTCTCGTGGATACCGAAGGCAATCTCATTGTCGACTCTATCGTCTCTCAAACTTCCAGCGCGACCAACTCAGTTACGCTGAAAACCCGTGAGCTCTTCGGTGGAAACATCGTAGTCGACGAAATCGATGCCGGCGCACAGGGATCGGTTCACCTCACCGCAGGAAGCGTGAGCACGACAGGAGGAGCGACCTCAGGAGGCACGATCACCTCCGATGGAGTCGGGACAGGTCGAATCACGGCTAAGGACCTCACGGCCCTCGCAGGCGGCTTCGCTGAGCATCCCGAAACCGCGGTCATCAATCTCCGGACCGACATCGACGATCTCATTGCGCGTGCCTTCACCGGAGGAAATCCTAACGAAGCCAACTCCCGTGCCGACATCGTGATCGACGAAAGCAATGATATCCGCCTTCGCTGGATCAGCACCCTGTCAGGGGATATCGACATCACTGCCGCCGGCGACATTGTGCATCAATCAGTCACCTCCCCCAATCGGGACATCACTCTCGATGCAGGCGGTTCCATCACCGTGCAGCTCGACGAGGCACTCAACGACGGGGTCGAGGATCTCGCCCCGAAGCTCCGGGGTCGCAACCTGAACGTTACCGCACAGGGATCCATCACCGCGAATACCACGGTGGACCGCCTTATCGTCGAGTCGACCGGGACGGGTGGAATCACGATCACGGAAAGCGACAGCGCACTCTTTGAGTCCATCAGAACTGCAGACGGAAACATCGAACTCACCGCCGGCGAATTCGACAGCGTCGCCAATGCGATTACGAAAGGCGGCAACGCCATCCTCGGGGTGATTCAAGCGGGCTCGACCGGCGGAGACAATGTCACGATTTCGTCCTACGGTCAGACCCGCACCTCGGGGCAGACCGACCCCGGTGGCAACCTGCTTCCCGGAGACACCGTCGTCGCCAACGCGAAGATTACGTCAGCCCTCCTGGAAGTCGCTTCCTACGGGCGTCTCGATCTACTCACGAACATCGACCGTCTCATCGCGGACAATTTCCAAATCGGAAATATCGAAATCGTTGAAGACAGCGATCTGACAATCAACCACCTGACATCAAAAGCCGGCTCAATCAATGTGACGACAGACGGCACGCTGACGGCACTCTTTGTTGAATCTAAAGATGATCTAGCACAGGCGAGTACCTTCGATGTGAACCTCCAAGCCCTTTCCGGAGATGTCCTCATCGATCAGATCACCGTGGGAACGAACCACAACGATATCATCATCACCTCCGATCTTGGAAACATCGAAGAGGTGAACCCACAGGATCTCGATGACTCGTTTGCCTCCCCCGCTATCGGCGGCCTCGATCTCATCGGCGACAGAGCAGTGCTCAGCGCCCATGGATCGATCGGCGGAATCCGCCCTCTCGAGACGCAACTCAATTCCCTCGAAGCGACCTCAACCACCGCCGGGAATATCGATCTCAATGAGCACGATGACATCACCCTAACAAGTGTCAAAACCCGTGATGGTAAAATCACGCTCGATGCCGACGGAACGATCACCGCTGTCGACGTCGAAAGCGAGACAGACAACGCCGTCAATGACATCCGCATTCACAGTATCTCCGGAGACATTCTCGTAGATCGCATTTCTGCAGGAGCGGTGGACGGAAATCTCTATCTCGACGCTGACTCCGGCAGCATCAATGAAGTGACGGCAGACGATAACGCCACCGACCTCATCGCCGAGAGCGCGACGATTAACGCCGCGCATTCCATCGGTGGTCAAACGCCACTGGAAACGGAATTTCAAACCCTCGAAGCCCACTCGGTAACCTCAGGAGATATTGACCTGAATGAGATTGACGGAATCCTCCTGACAAACATCGACACTGCTGACGGCTCGATCACCTTCGATGCCGGAGGCACCATTACCGCACTCGATATCGAGAGCCTTACGGATTCAGACGCGAACGATATTTCGCTCCACAACACCGGTGGAGATATTCTCTTCGACCGGGTCAGTGCAGGCACGACAGAGGGCGACCTCAATCTCAGATCGGACGCCGGCAACATTGACGAGTTACTTCCCGAAGACGGAGACAATGATTTGATCGCTGATCACGCGGTTCTAAATGCGGCGCTCGGGATCGGACAGTTTCAGCCTGTCGAAACGCAGTTTAATTCCCTTGAAGCGCATTCGCTTGTTAGCGGAAACATCGATCTCAATGAATTCGACGGGCTCGACCTCGACAACGTAACTACCGCGGACGGCTCGATCGAAATCGATGCCGACGGCGACATCGTTGCTCACTTCGTCAGTTCTCTTACCGACGGCCTCCTGAACACGATCACCCTGCATAACACCAGCGGGGATATCCTCCTCGACGAGGTGATCGCGCAGCGCAGTCTCTCGGATGTGTTTCTCACGTCAGATGCCGGCGGAATCGAATCCCTCAGCGCGGGAGATCCCGGCATTGACCTCCAGGGAAACAATGCCGTGCTCACCGCGCATCGCTCGATCGGCGGCGTCGAAACGATTGACACGGAGCTGAACAATCTCACCGCCACAGTTCTCACCCCCGGCGACATCAACCTCCACGAAGCCACATCCATCACCGTGGACAGAGCGACTACTGAGGACGGCAGCATCACGATGCGGGTCGAGGACAACGCTTTTGTTGACCTCGCGAACACCAAAACCGACAGCGCGAACAACGATATTGATATCAGCGTCGGAGACACCCTATTCGTCAACCGTATCCTCTCCGGTTCTAATTCTTTCACAGGACGCAACGTCGCCGCCAACACAACCGTTTCACTCGATGCTGACAGCATCATGGAATGGAAGTCAGACGCGGGAATCGACATTCGGGCGCGGGATCTCAACATGATCGCCAACCGGAATATCGGCACTCTCAGTGATCCGATTGAAACGAGCGCCCGCAACATCGATTCGACGTCCGGATTCGGAACGAACGCGCTGAACAACTACGCCACCGGAACAGTCACGGTATCGAACTTTTCCTCCACGAACGGCGCACTCTTCTTCGAGGAATTCAACGGAACGATCACCTTCGATTCCATCTCCGCGGGCGCCGGCAACGTTACCCTCTTCCACAACGGAACCGAAAATATGATCATCAACGACCTCGTCGCGGGGAACGGGGATGTCAGGCTTACGGTTCGGGACGCGGGACGTCTCCAGCTCTTTAACACCGATATCACCGGTGACGGCTTCTTCAGTGCCGACGAGCTCGATTACCTCGGCGGAAGCCGTACCATCAAAGGGAGTGGCACCCTCACGATCACGACGCACAATCCTGCGAACGGAATCTACATTGAGCCCTACTCCACCCTCCTCGACCGGGTTCGTATTCTGGAATATGATATTGTCAGGGATCAGGCCGATGCTTTTGCTTTCACTTATTTCAAAGGCAACGTTCTTTTCAGCATCCCGCCGACCGGGAGCACTTCGGGCGGAGAAAGGCTGTCGACCTCACTGACGATTGATGCACCGGAAGGTTCCATCTTTCTCTTCTCCGATCTCCTCAACGGCACGGACAATAACGCAGGGGACAGCGCTGCCGCGAGACGACACGAGGCCGACGCATTTCTCACCAACGCCGGATTCTCCCCCGCCTCTCTCAGCGGCCTTCCGGGCGCGATTCGGGATCTGTTCTTCCCCGGGTTACTTCGCACCGATAATTTTGAATCCTTTTTCCACGCCTACTTCGGCTATCATCCGGGCGGACTTGAAAGTCTCCTGCCGGATCTCTTCGATGATCTTTATGAGTCACTCGATAACGCGGATGTGCTGGAAGATGAGGAGGAGGAAGAAAGCAGCGCATCACTGCAGGAAGACGATGCTTCCCCTCAACTCACCGTGAGCCGCGGGGAAGCCCCTGTGATTGAGCCTGAATGGGAAACCGGCGACGAAGAGCGCTCCAAAGCAGCGATACTGCCACTGGCGATGATGAGCCTTTCCAAACGCCTCGGGAAACACTTTTCCGGGAGAAAGCAAAATCGCGAAAAGACGGACAATTTTTAAAGTCTTAAGAATCTTGAGGTTAAAACAACCAGAAATTCCGTAAAAATTAATTAAATCATTGATTTCCCGACCGATTGCCCTTAACCAGCCTTAAGATGCTTGTGTTCCCACCGCTTAACTTCTCAAGCACCTTAGTGCTTCAACAATACTTCGGAACTTTTCTCCTTCTGGCCGCGTTCCTGACGCCCCCCTCACTTCGAGGTGAAGAAATGGTTCCCGTGTATGACCTGCGCCTTGCCGGCAGCGGGCAGGAAACCTATCTCGAACTGGATGAAGCCATTGCCGCCGCGCTTCGATCCAACCTTGAGATTCAGATCAACGCGATTGATCCGCAACTCGAAGAGGACCGGACTCTGCAAGCCATCGGTGAATTTGATCCGGCCTTCGAAAGCCGTTTCCGATACGACAATCTCGACACGCCGCAAAGCAGTCAGGAATTTCTCGGAACCGGCGGAGACCGCTTTGGTCAGGGTCGTTTGCTGACCCGCAACCGGGTATTCGCAGAGGAAAACCTCGAAGCGAAAGCGGGGATCGTGGGCCGGCTTCGCACGGGCGCGGAATACGACGTCGGCACACGGACGAACCGGTTTATCAACGATCTCACGAACGATCCCACTGTGGGCCGTTTTGATCCCGAATACCGGACTTTCACCGGGATCACCTTTCTCCAGCCACTCCTGCAGGATTTCGGCCGGGAGGTCAACGAAACCAAAATCACGGTCTCCCACCGGAATAAAGAGATCGCGGATCAGGTATTTCGTCAGCGCCTCAGCGGCATCATCAAAGATGTCATCGACGCCTACTACGACGCTTTTCTCGCCTACGAAGACGCCATGGTGAAACGCTTCGAAGTGGAGGTCCTCCGCCGCATGGCAGTCGAGAAGCGGGATCAGCTCGAGCGCGGCGCCGCGAGAGAACAGGATGCAGCGATGATCAAAAGCGAACTCTCTGAAAGCTACGAACGGTTCCTCCTTGCCCGCCAAACCCTGCTCACCAAGAACGGCGATCTACTCATGCTGATGCAACAGGAATTCGAGTTCGAATGCTACCCCGTCTTCCTCCCCATCGATGCCCCCAGCACTCACCACCCCGACCTCAATCCTCACACACTCGCGAAAGTGGCACTGAAGAATCGCCCTGAATACCTCATGGCTGTCGAAAACGCGGAGAAACTCGGGCTCGTCCTCAAGTATCGCGAAAACCAGTTGCTCCCCAGGGTCGACCTCGAAGCCACGATTGGTTACAGCGGTCTCTCCGGTAGCTACGGAGCCGCCTATGAGCAGTCCACCGACGGACAGGGACACGACTACGGAATCGGAATTGTCGTGAACGTCCCTCTCGGCAACACAGAGAAGAAGGCGCTGTATGCCGAAACGGAAAATCAGCAGCGCCAGGCGCTTCTTCAGGTAAAGCGCGAAGAGCTTCAAACCAACATTCTCATCAACCGTCACATCACCTCCATTCAGACCCACGAGAAGCGGCTCCACGCCGCGAAAATGTCGACCCGGATCGAGCTCGACACTCTTGAACGCACCCGCGAAAGTCTCGAAAAAGGAACTATCTCCGAGTCCACTCTCATGAAAGTGGAACGGGATGTCAGCGAGACCCGTCTCCGTCAGTTTGCCGCCGCCGCCGACCTTCAGAAATCACTTGCCGATCTGTGGACCGCAAACGGCACCCTTCTGAGCCGTTACGGAATTGATATCTCCGATGCGACCACGAATGAGCCGGCCAAAGCAACGACCCGCTCTGTTACCCATCAAAATACTCCGACTGACCTCACTGTGATCTCATCGTCCGACTCTCTCCCTGACACCATTGAACCCGCTGAAGTTGAGCCGAAAACGCTCGAGAACCACTTAAGGAACTTTTTCACGAAAGCGGAGAAGAAAGCCCCCACGATCGAGAAGACGGAAACAATCGTGGTTGCCAAGCCGGTAGCGAAGGCCCCCGGCAACACCAAAACAGTCGAAAAGAAAGCGGCTCCTGAACTCGTCGCATCCCCGGTGAAACGGGACGGACTGAGCCGCTTTTTCAAGAAGACCAAAGACTGACATTTTTACAATTGCCTTTATGAGCACCGCCGCACCGGAACCCACCACCATCAGCCTCGAAGAGATGGCTGCACGCTATCTCGACAACCTGCAGAGAAACTACGACATAGTCTCCTACACCCTCGCAGGCTCCAGAAAGATCAGCGAAGGAGACTACGACGAGTTTTCCCAGCAACTGCAGGTCATGCCCCGTCAACCCTCACGCATGCCCTTCGACAAAGCCAAGCAGGCTTCCGAGCAGTGGATTCTGCGCAACAGCCTTGCGGACGGTCTCGCCATCGTTATGCCCGTGCTGGAGGACGCGCGAACGATTTGCTCTCTCTGTGACTTCAAAGCTTCCGGCAGCAAAGACCAGGAGGAACTCAATGAGATTGCCTCCAACCAGCGCGCCGAATTCCTCCAGAAGGAAATTGGTGAAAAGTTCGCGATCCTCAAGGAACGCTACCAAATCAGCTGCGACGTTGAAGAACACATTCTCAGCCTCATGGAGTTCACTAAAGCACTCATGATGAAAGACGGAATCCTCACGAAAGAGGAATCCGCCGACGGCGAAAAGCGAACCCTCAAAATTCGTTCCGTGCAGGTTGTGCAATCCACAGATGCCCAGACTGCCGACGCCCCCGGCTCACTCAACCTGACCCGTAGAGTTGGCGATTCTGCGCGTGACATCAAAGTCGGCGAGGCGATTCATTTTTCAAAAGCGGAACACATCGGCGCCATTCTCACGATCGGCATTTTTGTCACCGATATTCTCCGCGGCATCCAGGCCTACGCCCAGAGCGTCGGGGCCGCGGACTAGGAACTTGTTTCCGCCCCCGCAAGAACCGCGGTCGACGGGGGAGGCAATCCCCCCCTCTTCACCGCAACGTGTCATCCGCATAGATTGCGGTCTCACTCTGCCAGCGCAGTACTTCGACGCCGAAGTGCTCGACGCTCAGCATTGAAGCTCCGTCGTCGGCGAAATTGACCTGATGACCTTACGAAAGCTGATTCTGCAGCTTATGAAGCGGTGGCGCCCTGACACAACGTTCCTCACCCCTCAGGGCCGAATCCCTGCACCGGAACGAATTCCCTGATAATTGCTCTTTCGGCAGCCCTCAAGCGTATTCACCCGTATCAAATGGAGCCGACAGCAGGCTTTGAAGGTAAGGACTTCAGGCAACCTGCCCGGGAAAAACCAATCTATTTCAGGCGACTGATCATTTCCTCAGTTCTCGGGTGCAACCAGTGATTGTCATCTGAATACTGCTCTGCGAGCCTCCGGGCGTGCCGGGCAAGCGCGAGTGCCGACTCGTTCTCACTCAACTCCTCTTTTGCCACTGCCAGCCTGTAAGCCGCCATCGCATAAATCTCAGAATTCACCTCGTCCGCTGCCTGAAGTAATTCCATTGCCTCAGTCCCCTTCCGGGCTGCCAACGCCCAGTCTTCCGTGCGATTGGCAATCGTCTGCACAATGACGATCGCCTCAATCGTTTTCGGATTCGCGGCACCCAGCACTCTTTTTCTCAGTTCAAAACAACTCTCCGCCTGCGCCAGCCCGGTATTCAATTTTCCCTCCGCAGCCAGCGAGATGGCGAACTGGTAGAGATCATTGGCAACTTCTTCGGAATCCGGACCGAAGACCTTGATCTTTCCGGCGATCACTTTGTACATGATTTCCTCATAGCGACTCATGTCTCCGGACTGCTCGTATACCGAGGCGAGAAGTTTCAGCGAATCAACCGTCTCCAATTGATTCGCTCCAATGGTCCGCACCCGGGAGTCATACAGCTCGCGGGACAACTTTTCAGCCTTCTCGTAGTTACCGTCCCCCAGCTCTCTGACTACGAGGATGTTCGTATAGTCCTGAACCACTTTTGAATCGGGATCGTTGAATTTTCGGGCATCATCCAACAGCGTTCTCCATATCTCCATGGCCTGTTCATCCCTGCCCCCGGCCTCTTTTAAAAACGCCATCGAAGCCCTCAACCCGAGCACATCGCGGTCCCCCGCATTGGAATGATCCCCGGCACGGGCGATAAGATCCTCATAAATTCCCTCCGCCTCGACGAAGCGCTTTTGCCGCTCAAGGGAACCGGCTAGATCCCACCTTGCATGCAGAGTTCGCATGTCATTTGCCCCGTACAATCGCTCACTGGTTTCGATGATTCTTTGGAAAATCACATCAGCTTCTTCAAAGTCTCCATTTGCCCTGAGATGACGCCCCAGATACCCCGCCGCAGCGAGACTTTCGGCAGCATCCTTCCCGGATACCTTATCCCGGAAAGCCTGGATCTCTTTGCCCATTTCGATGGCCGTTTCGTAATCCCCCTCAATGAAAACAAACTGCCTGAGCGACTCTCTAAGCCGTAACCCTGCCGGAAGCCCCGTCTCGGGCTTTTCATTCTTTTCGACCCAAACGAGAGCCTCCCTCACCATCTCCGGTCCCTCGGGACCGTAATCGCGAGAAAACAAAAGATCGGCAACAGAGGCAACTGCTCCGGCCCATTCCAACGTGTCTTCACTACGATCCAGCAGTTCCAGACGTGCCCGATAACTCACGAGAGCTTCGTTCTTCATCCCCGCCGCCAGCTGAGCATCGGCGAGACGCTTCAATGCAACGGCCTTCGCCTTTCCTGAGGCACCTGCCGCGGCAATTTCCGCCTCAGTGATTTCTTTAGTGATCGCAAATCGCAAGTCGACCTGACTTAAACGCTCCCTCACCGCTACATTCTCTTCCGCCTCCTCACTGAGCGTTTCCCCACCGCTCCCTCGCGCGCGCAACCTCTCCTGCTCCGCCAGCAACATCGCAATCAGCCTGCCCTGCTCATCAACCCTTTTTGCCGTCGCTGCAATCTCACTTCCCTGCTTTTGCGTTTTTGAATAAAGGAGCCCTCCCCCAACCAGAGCCACCAACAGCGCCGCGACCGAGACAAACAGCGTGATGCGACGACGCTTACGCTCTTTCACCAATTCCTCACGCAACGCGTCAACACTGAGCTGCAATTCCCGTGTCCTCGAATTGAGGTCCTCCCGGGTGTCGAACTCATAGAAAAGCTCATCCCGCGAAAGCAGCCTCTGACGATGCGCCAGTTGCAAAGCACGTTTCTCCTCCGACTCCGGTTCATGGTCATCAAACGGAAACTTTTCCCCGCAGAGAAAGACATAACAAGGAAGCCCCAATTCCATCGCTATCTCATATTCCATCTGCGTGAAGCTGCGGCGCTCATTCTCAGCAGGAAGCGGCTGAGGCTCCGCCCCGTAGTAAAAGCCGGAAAGATGGACCACCGCATCGCAGGTTTTAATCTTCGCCACGAGCATTTCCCTGACCGTCTTGTGGTCCGGAGGAAAATCGTCCTGAACAATGGGCAAACACTCCATCCGGCGAAGCCCCTCGCTGACAAAGATTCTCGCCGTCTTGAGATCACGGCTCGTGGCACTCACAAAAATCCGTGGAATGGGCTGCATGATCTTGAGAGAAACTGGTTAAATAGCGCCTGAAAAGTGGAAGCCGCTTCACAGTCCCCCTCCCAATCCTTTACAACTCTTTGAAAAAATGAAGATACCGACAGCGGGAATCGAACCCGCACGCTCGCAATGAGCAACGGATTTTAAGTCCGGTGCGTCTACCAATTCCGCCATGTCGGCATTCGGAAAGAGAGTGATGATTTTCATACACGGGACATCCGCCCATGGCAAGTGAATCGTTACACCTCAGCCCTAAAGCTTAGTCCGCCACATCTACGGATATTGCAGGCCCGCCCAATTCCATTTACTGTTTCGCCATGAACCACAAATCCCTCTCCCTCTTTATCTGCCTGCTCCTCGCCGGCTCGTGCGCTTTTGCTCAGTCCACGGCAAAGAAAAAGGCGAAAAAGGCACCTGTGGCCTTCGCCTGGAGCAATCCAATGGGAGCGGCGGGACTTGAGAAATACGGGCTTCCGAAGGGTCTTTCCCACAGGACGTTCAAAAGCCCGTCGATGGGGCTGGAGGTTGGCTATTTCATCTACCTTCCGGAAGGGTATGAAACCTCCGGTGAACGGAAGTATCCCGTCGTATTTCACCTCCACGGAGGACGCCCCGGATCGGAAAAGAAGTCGATCAAGATTTCCAAATTCCCTGACGAAGCAATCAAAGCAGGCACGATTCAACCGACGATTTACGTCTTCCCGAATGGCGGCCCGATGAGCTGGTATAACTACCCGCAGAAAGAAAACGCCTCCGGGGAGGATGTTTTCGTGAAAGAATTGATCCCCCACATTCAGAAAACCTACCGCACACGTGAACTGGCGATCGAAGGATTCAGTCAGGGTGGACGCGGAACGACACGAATCATGTTGAAGTACCCTGAACTCTTCGTCAGCGCTGCGCCCGGAGGATCAGGCTATGGCCCTGAAAAGCACATCCAGGAGAACGACGGAGCTGAAAGCGAGAACGTCGTTTTTGCGAAAGGCTACAACACCTGGGATCTCGCAGAGACTTACGCAAAGCGTGATGACAAAACCCGTCTCCCCATTCTCTTGTGGGTCGGCACGAAGGGGTTTAACTACGAGTTCAATCTCAAGTATTCCGAATTTCTCAAGTCGCTCGGAATTCCCCACGACCTCCTCGAAGCGCCTGAAATCGAGCATTCCGCCGCAGGGATCTACGAGATTCGCGGCGATGAATTGATGGGCTTCCACCAGAAGCACTTCGCAAAGCCCTAGCAGCGCTTCGCGCTGTAAAACAGCGGATGCCAGTTGAGTAAAAAGTAAAAGGTAAAAGGTAAAAGGTAAAAGGTAAAAGGTCCGGATGGGCTTCGTTTTGACGCATCGCGAATAGAGAAACTGCGTGAGCATTTCTCCACAGAGCATCCCGCCGTGAGCCTCACCTCCAGCGCCATTGAAATCCTCACGGATTCCTCTACTGACAACGATACGTAGAGAAACTGCGTGAGCATTTCTCCACAGAGCATCCCGCCCAGGACATCACTTCCAGCGCGATTGAAATCCTCACGGATTCCTCTACTGGCGACGATACGTAGAGAAACTGCGTGAGCATTTCTCCGCAGAGCATCCCGCCTTGGACCTCACTTCCAGCGCAATAGAAATCCTCACGGATTCCTCTACTGGCGCTTCGCGGGCAGAGCATTCTTTACTTCTCTACTCCTTTACTACTCTACTTCTCTCCGCCCCCCTCCTAAATCAGCTGCCTCTTCTTCACATTCAAATACTGCGTCACGGTCTCGGTGCAGAGGGCTTCGTGCTCCGAGATCCCCAGTTCGACGCCGAGATGACGGAGCTTGTTTCCGGTTTCACGAAGTTCCTGCCACTCGAAATGCCCGGCAAGGCTTTCGTAGACATCGGGAACGGTTTCCGGCTGGTGCTTCGAGGAAAATATAGGATTCGCCTTCTCAGGTCTCACCATGTTCACGAGGACGAGATGCTGCCTGCTGATAAGCGGCAGAGCCTCGTAGAACTGCTCGGAGGTCAGGGGATCGCTCAGATCCACTAACATGACAATCAACGCCCGGCGTGTGAGCCTTTGGCGGAGCGAGATCATCAGTTGCTCGTAGTCCGGCGCAACCGGTTTGGGTTCGAGGGTGTAAAGCGCGTCGCGGATGATGTTGTAATGCGCTTTGCCATTTCGGCCTCGAATGAAACGATCCACTTTGTCGGCGAAACTGATAAAGCCGAACAGATCCCCCTGCCTCTCAGCGACAGATGCCATCACGAGCGAGCAATGGAGAAACTTCTCCAACTGGGTCGTCACCATGGTATCGCCACCGGCGGACTCCATGCGATACATCCAATCCCCTTCCACGGCGTCTTCGACGGGTACATGGATTTCACGGGCACTGAGACGTGAATGATCGACAACGACGTAGACCTCCTGGGTCCGCTCGATCTGATAAGTTCTCGTGACGGGCGACTGACGGCGGGCCGTCGCTTTCCAATCGATATCGATATAGTCGTCTCCGGACTGATACTCCCTCAACTGTTCAAAGTCGCGGCCTTTCCCGACCTGACGAATCACATGACTGCCTTCGTTCCCCCGGAGGAGAAACAGGCTTGCAAGCCGCTTCCGCTCCAATGCCAGATCCGGATAAATACGCAATTCGGCCTTGAGATCGAACCCCTTGCGAAGCATCCAGCACTTCCACCTCGATGAGGTTTCAACTTGAAGCGAATCGAGGAAAAACTGCCCCCGTCGAAGCGGCGTAACCGGATAGGAAACGGTGCGCTTCTTCCCCGATTCGAATTCGGATATCGAGCCGACGACATCCCCCTCAATCCTGAACTCACCGGAAACGGCGAGTCCATAACGAAGCAGTTTCAGTGATGCCCCCCGGTTGAAAAAAGTTACGGGGATCTCCAGCTCCCTCCCCTTCGTTCCCCGAATCAACTCAGGAATCTCACAATCCACACCAGCGAGAAGCTTCTGCGAAGCAGCATAGTCCCAAACTGCCCCGACGAGCACTAACAAAAGCGCTCCGAGCCCGAGCAGTTTTCCGACGCCGTCAAAATACACCGCCGCAGTGCAGGCCGGCACGACCACGAGAAATGCGATCCAGAGTAGTCGAATGTCAGGAACCGGACGCATCTAAATTAAGCGGAAAAGCGCGATAACGTTATTACCTCGGAACCGCAACCCCTTCGAGCAGTTTGGCGATCGCCTCCTCAATCGTAACGCCTTCGATTTCGTATTCAGGCCGCAGGACGAGACGATGCGAAAGAACCGGATAGGCCATCATCCGGATATCATCGGGGGTGACGTAATCTCTGTCCTCAAGTGCCGCGAGGGCGCGACTGGAAAGGAGCAACGCTGTCGTGGCACGGGGTCCGGCTCCAACCTGAATACTGTCCTGCTCGCGTGTCTGACGCACGATTTCCACGACGTAGTTTACGAGTTCCTCTTTCACCGTAACGCCCTGAAGCGCCTCCTGCATCGCCTTGATGCGGTCGGCAGTGAGAATGGCATTCACCGTCCCACTGTTGAGGATATTCTCCGGCGTGTTCTTTCCAAGAGCTTGAAGAGCGAGCTGCTTCTCAGATTCCTCCGTGGGATAATCCATTTCGACACGGAGAAGAAAGCGATCCTTCTGCGCCTCGGGCAGGGGGTAGGTGCCCTCGTATTCGATCGGGTTCTGCGTTGCAAAAACGGTAAAGCTGTCAGGAAGTTTGTGCGTTACCCCGTCGATCGTAACGCGGCGCTCCTGCATCGCCTGAAGCAGCGCGGATTGCGTTTTCGCGGGTGCCCGGTTGATTTCATCAGCGAGAAGGAACGAAGTGAAAACCGGACCTTTGACGAGGTGGAAAGCACTTTCCTGCAAATTAAAGACATTGGTTCCCGTGATATCGGAGGGCATCAGATCCGGGGTGAACTGAATCCTGGAAAACTTGCTCCCGAGAACCCGGGCGAGAGTCCGCACCAGAAGCGTCTTGGCGACGCCGGGGACCCCTTCGATGAGAATGTGATTTCCCGTAAAAATGGCAATGAGGGCGTGATCAACGACCTTTTCCTGACCGATAATGACTTTGGCAACCTCGGTGCGAGCCTCCGCGAGGATTGCTTTGACTGATTGCACATCCGTATTGGCAGGCGTTTCGTCCATATCGTCCATAGTAGGTGGGTTCATCGCACATAAACAGCGCATTCGGCAAGAGTATATTCGCGAAATGAAGTCGCTTGCGCACCCCGTGACTTTCGTGTTCCAGTTTCCGCACCCCGTTTATGTCAGTTCCGCCCGCCCAACTTTCCCCCGAAGGAACTGATTCCTCCGCGAACCCGAAGTGGTTTATCCTCTTCCGGATTTTCTTTAACTCGCGTTTCTATTATCCGGTCTACGCCCTGATGTTTCTCGATTTCGGGCTCAGTCAGGAGCAATTCGCGACTTTAAATCTCGCCTGGGCCATCGCGATCGTGCTCCTCGAAGTGCCCAGCGGAGCTCTCGCCGATCAGATCGGGCGGCGCCCTCTCGTAATCGGTGCTGCCTTTCTCATGATGATCGAAATGGCGGTGATGCTGTTCATGCCGGTCGTTTCGAGAGCCGATTTCGAGGGGAATCCGGAAGCATTTGCCTCGGCCTCAGCCCTCCTCTTCACCGTTTTTCTTTTCAACCGCATCATCTCCGGAGCCGCAGAAGCCGCCGCGAGCGGAGCCGACGAAGCACTTGCCTACGATTCGCTACCCGAGGAAGGTCGCGACATTCACTGGTCAAAACTGACGACAAAACTCATGAAGATGCAGTCTGTCGCCTTCATCGTCGTGACCCTGATCGGGGCCGCCGTCTACGACCCGGCATTTATCAATCGCGTCCTCACCCTTCTCGGTTTCGAGGGCTCGCTGCTCCAGAAAGAAACCTTGAAGATTCCCATCGCCCTGACTTTCGGGATGTCGCTCGCCGTGCTCTTCACGGCGCTTCGAATGAAAGAAACGGACAACTTCGTGAAACCGGAGAAGAAGCATATTTTTCACTCCACCAGGGACGCCTTCGCCCGCACCCTCAAGGCCGGTCGCTGGATTGCAGTGACACCCGCCGCCCTAATGCTGCTGCTCACGGGGCTGTTTTTCGACAGCATCATCCGGCTCTACTACACCGTCGGGTCGATCTGGCTGGAAACGATTGGATTTGAGCCTGCGCAATTCGGAATCATCAGCGTGGCAGGATCCCTCGCGGGAATTCTCGCGGCGGTGATCGGGGAAAAACTCATCCACACGCGGTCCCCGGGATTCAATTTCAAGCTCCTCGGCCTTCTCGTCTTCGTCGGAGTTTTCAGTCTCGCCTTCCCGATTCAATTCTGGTCCGTCGCCTTTCTGCCGACTCTCTGGATTTCGATGCGACTGCTCCACTTTTTTCTCTCCAATTACCTCAATCGTGTCACCGACGCTGAGAACCGGGCGACCGTGCTGAGTTTCCGGGGGCTTTCGATGAACCTTTCCTACGGTATCCTCACATGGCTCTACGGAATGCAGACAGCTTACTTTCGCGGGAGAATCGACCTGCCCGAGGACGAATTTACCGATGCAATCACCCATCAGATTTTCACCTCGGCGACAAAATCCTGGTGGATTTACTTTTCCGGAGTCTTACTTTTCCTCTGGCTCTTCCGTCATTTTAAAACCGGAAAATCCTGGAACGAACTTCTGAAATGAGACCCGAAGTCACGATGATCGCGGCAATGACTGAGGACCGGGTCATGGGTTCGAAAAAAGGCGGAATTCCCTGGACTCTCCCCCGCGACAAAGCGCACTTCCGGGCAAGAACCCGGAAGCGCTGGCTTCTCGTGGGACGAACCACCTACCTCGAGATGTCGGGCTGGTTTGAAGACCGGACGCCCATCGTCCTGACACGCAATCCAAAATTTCAACCCGGGGAGAAAGGCCACCGCGTCGCAAACTCCGTGCCCGAAGCGATCGCACTCGCAGGGGCAAACGGAGCGGGCGAACTGGTCGTCTGCGGTGGCAGCGCCGTTTATCATGCCGCCCTGCCCTTTGCGGACCGTCTCATTGTCACGAAAATTTCATTCGACGGGGAGATCATTGCCCCCGTCCTTTTTCCTGAATTTCATTCAAGTAAAAAGTGGAGTCTGACAGGACGGGAACGATGGAAAAGTGATGCACACAACGCCTACGATGCTGAATTGCTTACTTTTCAAAAAAGACCAAATAACGGCGAAGGAAATCCCTAGATTAGTTAAGGTAACTGAAATACTTTTTCACTGCTCCACGTTTGCATGACGTTACCGAAATCCACAAGCCCGCTGTTGCGGGGAGCTCTGCTCATCCTCTTTACGATGATGCTCTGTTCCTGTGGAGATAGAGCGTCGATGTCTGATCGCTTTGAGGTGATTGAGACCCTCCCGCTCTGGCAGCGCGTCGCCGCAATCGGCTTCGCGACGCTGATCAGTGAGGACCTCGCCTGCATCACTGCCGGACTTCTCGCCAGTGAAGGGGTTCTCTCATTCGGCTGGGCCCTCGCGGCGGGATTTCTCGGGATCTATATCGGCGATATGTTCCTCTACCTCATGGGGAGAATCGGGGGAATTGCTCTGCTGCGGCGTGCGCCCTTTCGCTGGATGATTAAAGAGTCTCAAATTATGCAGGCGGAATCGCTCTTCGAAGAACACGGGGCAAAAATCATTTTCTCATCGCGACTGCTCCCGGGTTCCCGCCTCCCCGTCTACGCCGCTGCCGGCGTCCTCAACTACCCGCTCTGGCGCTTCTCGCTTTTCATGTTCCTCGCCGGCGGTCTCTCCGCTGTCATTCTTGTGGGAGGTTCCCGTCATCTCGGCGAAGTGGTGATCGATTGGCTCAAGGTCTACGAGGCATGGGCCATCCCCGTGGTTGCGACGGCTGCGATCCTGATCTGGATCACGGTGAAGTTGCTTGAAATCTGCGCGACGAAACGGAGCCGACTCGTTTTTCTCGCGCGGACCCGGAAGTTTTGGAACAAAGTAAAAACACTCCTTCACTCCGGAAAATAGCTATGCCGCAAACAATCATCTGGTTCCGCATCTATTCCATCTTTCTCGCGCTGGTCTACGTGGCCTGCATCGTGGGAGGATTCTTTTTTCTCACCCTCGAGCCGGACGAGGCCGAAATGCCGGAAACCTTCGTCACCGTCTTCGGTTGGGTCTTTATTATCATGAGCCTCGTCTTTGCTGTGATCTTCGGCTTTGGCGCCTTTCTCCCCCGCAAACCGTGGGCGTGGGTCTACGGGATGGTTCTCATCTGCATCGGGATGACGAGCGCGCTCTTTCTCCCCTTCTGCATTCCCCTGTTAATCTTTTGGCTAAAAGAGCCCGTGAACTCGTGGTTCGGTCGAAAACGCCCTTGAGCGAAGCCTGATTTCCGTTAAAGATAGTCCCCAACCTGTTTCCCTTTTCACCGTGTCCTGGATTTCACTGGCTCTTCGCAACCTGCTTCGCAACGCCCGTCGCTCGATTACCACGATCGCCGCCGTGGCACTGGGCTATGCCGCGATCAACATTCTCGCAGGCTTCACCGCCTACATGTTCGCCAGCATCGAAGACGCGCACATCTACGAACAGGTCAACGGCCACGTTCAGATCTGGAAAAAGGGAGCGCGGGAATACGGCGGTTCCGATCCCGCTGCCTATCTCATCAGCGAGGAGGAATTTGCCGAAATCAAAGCCTTTGCCAATGAAGACGAACGCGTCCTCGTCAGCGCGGGCCTTCTCGAAATCAAAGGCAACGTCGACGTCGACGGCACCTCCGGTTTCTTCGTCGCCCAGGCGATGGTGCCCGAGGAACGCGATGCGATCCATTCGCGTTCGACCGCGTTGCGCAGTGCCTATGGAAGCACCTATGAGGGCAAGCCCATCACCAGTGAAACGCCCTTCGGCATTTCGATCACCACGGGAATGGCCGAGAATCTCGCACTCAAAATCGATTCCCCCATCATGCTCGTCTCCCCGACGGTGAGCGGGCAGATGAACGCTCTCGACGCCGAAGTCATGCAGATCGCTGAAGTTGCCTCGGAAGCGCTCAACAACCGCTACATTTTCATGCCGCTCGAACTCGGTCAGGCCCTCTACGAAACCGGCGGAGTCAGCTGTGTCAGGTTCATGCTCGAAGACAACGCCGATACCGACGCCTTCGCCGCGAAACTGAGCGAAAAATTCGGGGAGGACCAGTGGGAAGTCATTCCCTGGTATGATGTTTCGAAACTCTATCTCCGCACCAAGCGCATGTTCGACATCATCTTCGGACTCGTCTTTGCCATCATTGCAACCATCGTCACCATGTCCGTGCTGAACACCATCGGGATGGCCGTGATTGAGCGGACCCGCGAGATCGGGACACTCCGTGCAATCGGACTGAAACGCCCCGGCGTGGTTCGCCTTTTCGGAACAGAAAGTGCCCTCCTCGGAATCATCGGAGCCATCAGCGGCCTCCTCATCGTGCTCGTCTTTGCCTACGCCATCGCCGCGGTGAAACCGACCTGGGAACCACCGGTTACGGCGCGGGAAATCGTCTGGGAAATACGCATTCAGCCATTTCATTTGCTTACCACCTTCGTTCTGCTCGTCATCTTTACAGCGCTTGCCGCAATTGCCCCGGCCCGGCGCGCTGCCAAACAAAGTATCGTCGATTCACTCGGCCACGTTTAAACCACCACTCACATTCCCATGAAATACTCATTCTTCGCTCTTCTCATAGGAGCATTCAGCCTCACAAGTCTACACGCCCAGGACGCCGCCTTGAAACAAGCCGAACAGGCTCGCGGGATCATGACCGGAAACACCGGCGTGCAGTGGACCGTCAGCGTCACCGGCACCAAGAGTGCAAAATTCATCGCCACTTCCCAGGGTGGTAAAATCGTCGCCGAAGTGATCGAGCCTGCCGACGCTACCGGCCGCAAGTATCTCGCGGAATCTGACGGCGACATGTGGTTCTGGAAGCCCGGCAACAGCCGCCCCGTCTCCGTTTCGAAACGCCAGCGCCTCACCGGCGATGCCGCGATCGGAGACATTGCCTCAACCAGCTACGTCGACGGTTACAAGGTCGTCGGATCTGAGAGTGGCGAAGTCAACGGCGAGCCCGCAACGATCTACACGATGAAAGCCAACTCCCTCGGCGACACCTACGCGAAGATCAAATACTGGGTGACCACGAACGGAAACCTCGGCAAAAAAGCTGAGTTCTACACCAAGTCCGACACCCTCCTCCGCACCTCGACGATGGAGTACAACAACAAGGCCAACGGACGCCCCTTCCTTTCCAAAATGCAGATCAAGGACTCCAGCAAGACGATCAACATCGCCTTCAGCAACGTCAAGATTTCCAGCTTCCCCTCTTCGATGTTCACACGCGAAGCTCTAGGCGGAGCCAAAGACGTCGGACCGAGAAGGTAGCCGTTTCCCGCCGCACCTTTTACGAATGTCTCATATCAGCTCAGAACAGCGCGACCCGGCGACTGAGCTGCTTAAGGCGCTCCTGCGGATAAACACCTCCAACCCGCCGGGCAATGTCGCCCCGGCGATGGAACTCCTCCGGGAGCGATTTGAATCCAGGAGCATCGCCTCGACCCTGGTCGGGGAAACACCGGAGCAAATCAATCTCGTCGCGAAAATTGAAGCGACGCCGGAGAACCGGAAACATCGACCGCTTATTCTGAGCTGTCATCTCGACGTCGTCCCCGCCGACGAGAGCCAATGGAAGCATCCGCCCTTTTCCGCGCACGACGACGGCACCTGCATCTGGGGGCGCGGCGCCATCGACATGAAAGGCTTCGCGGCGATGGCAGCCGTCACCTTCGAAGCTCTCGCGGCGAAAAAAGAATCTCTCAACCGCGATGTCATCTTCGTCGCCGTCTGCGACGAGGAAGCCGGGACGAAACTCGGGTCAAAATGGCTCGTCGAGAATCATCCCGACCTCCTCGGTAACGATCCTGAATACGTCATCAACGAAGTCGGAGGCTTTACGGTTCACCGCAAAGGACGGCGCTTCTATCCCGTCCAGATCGCGGAGAAAGGTGTCGCCTGGCTTCGACTCACCGTAAAGGGAACCCCGGGCCACAGCTCCCTCCCCCGACAGGACAACGCCGCGGCAACCCTCGCCCGCGCCGTTCAGGCAATCGACGAAGCAACTCTCCCGTGGCATCCCGGCGCAGAAGCCGCCCGTTTCCTTGATGGATTCGCCGCCCCGGAAGGAGCCATTGCACAAAAGGTTGCCTCTCTCTTTCTCAATCCGCGACTCGGACCAACCCTTTTGAAACTTCTCGTGTCGGATAAATCGCGACGGGCCTCGCTCGAAGCCGTCCTCCGCAATACCGCGAACCCGACACGGCTCAGTGCGGGAGAAGCCATCAACGTCATCCCCGGCGAAGCGCACGCCGATATCGACGGCCGCCTCGCCCCGGGGCAGACCGCGGAAGATCTCATTCGGGAATTAACGACCGTCCTCGACAAGGTCCCGCGTTGTGACTACACCCTCGAAGTGCTCGATACGTCACCGCCCGTTACCTTTACGTCTAAGACGCCTCTTTTCGATGCGATCGAGGCATCCCTCGAATCCGCTGATCCCGGCTCCCACGTCGTCCCTTCGATCATCCAGGGATTCACTGACAGTAAAAACTACGCAACGCTCGGAGCGACCTGCTACGGATTTTACCCGCTCAGGATGCCGGAAGATCTCGACTTCGCGTCACTCTTTCACGGCCACAATGAACGCATCCCCATCGAAGGTTTTCACTGGGGAATCGAAGTCCTCACGACGATGCTGACGGGATTTCTCTGCGACGATTAGGTGAGCCTTATATCCCGTAATACCGCATCGCAGTCCCGCCCCGGATAGCAGCCTGCTCATCCGGCGAAAGATCGGCGGTCCAGAGTTTCACGCAGTCAGCCCAGTCTCCGTAGGTCGTGCGCAACAAAGATACCGGCCAGTCGCTTCCAAACATGAGCCGCTCCGCTCCGAATGCATCGAGAACAACCTCGAACCAGGGACGCATCAGTTCAGGAGAAACGGTTTCATCCGCAGCCACTTCCGTCACCATTCCACTGACCTTGCAGGCGACCTCCTCGCGCTTCGCAAGCTCCCGAATGAGACGCTCCCACTCACCATCGACACCTTTGCCGCTGATGACGGGCTTCGCGATATGATCGAGGACAAACCGCTGTGAGGGGTGCCTGTCCACCATCTCCGTCGCAGCCGCAATCTGATCACCGAGGATCAGAATATCATAAGTCAGACCGAAATCGTGCAGGGCGGCGATGCCACGGTTAAAATCCTCACGCAAACAGAACCGGCGATCTTCGTTCCCCTGAAGAACCTCGCGAATCCCGACGGCTTTCTCCGACTCAGCAAACTTCCCGATGCGCTCCCAGGCATTCTCAGCCGTCAGATCGACCCACCCGACAACGCCTTTGATGAAGTCGTTCCCCTTCGCGTGCCCGAGAAGAAAGTCATTCTCCTTTTCATCCGTCCTCGCCTGGACTGAGATCACCCCGTCAATACCCGCCGCTGCGATCTCCGCTCCGAGCGCTTCAGGACCGAAGTCCTTTTTCAGGACCTCCATCCCCTCCCCGATCCAGCCATATTCCGCTGAATCGTAATCCCAAAAATGATGATGCGAGTCGATGATCATAACTCGAAGAAGACCGAATAGGAGAGAGTTTGTAAAGCTTACACTTAACGCCGGGTGCGCAGGAAAATGGTTCAGGAGTTGCAAACCCAACAGGGTCAGGTCATCGACCTAACCCTGTTAAGTCTCACCTTTTCAGCGCTGCGGCGGTTTCACTTCCCTGACGAGAGAACCATGCTCATCACTCATGACGAGGAGACTCAACTTCTCGACATCATCGATCTCGTTGGTGCTCAGGCTCGTGTAATCGAGACGTCCACGCAGATCGGTGTATCCGTCTTTGAAGAAACGAACCTCCCCGTTTTTCATCTTCGCATAGACCTTCACGTAGGTCGCACTGAGCGCTTCCCCGGTCTCGCCGTTCGCGACCTCGATGCGTCCGTAGTTCTCTGAAACCTGAACCTTGATCTGGTTCGAGTATATCGCGACCGACTCGGTCCGGCCGGCACCCACGACCTCGACGAAGACATTTTTACTCTCGAAGACTTCAGGCAATGTCAGGACGAGTGTGTCGCCGTCTTTCGGCAGCGCTCTCCGCTCGCTCGCGTTGGGCTTAATGACGCTGAACTGACTGCTCCCGCCCGAGACAAACGGCTTGCTCGAAAAGAGAAACTCCAGATCCATTTCGTAGTAATTCACAACGACCTCGTCGACGGCACGATAAACAAGTTTAGCTTCCCGGCCGTTCGCAGTGAGGTTGATCATCGAGTCAGATGCAGAGAGTTTCTCGATCTGCTCTTCGCGGGTATCACCTTTGCCATCGACCTTCGCCGCTCCTTCGATTTCCTTCACCTGAGAATCAATTTCCGCGAACTTTGAACGCCAGCGCTCCACCGGATAGTCGAGGTAGTTTGCCGCGATTGCTTTGGCTGTTCCGACTTCGTTCTCATACATCGCCGCGTAGGCTTTGAGGTAATTAAACTGTAGTGTCGTCGTGAGATTGTCAGGGTTCACCTTCTTCAACCAGGTGAGTCCTTCCCCGATGCGATCCTGAAGGAAGAGATAAGCTGATACGGCAAGGGCGTCTTCGTCCGTGAGTTTCGTTTTGTAACTCGCCACTTGAAGAAATTCGCCATACTGCTCGCGGAATCGATCATTGAGAACCTTGCGCTCGCGGCCGAGCTGATGACGCCGTGCGTTCACGAGCGGCGAGTATTCGAGATGCTGATACCAGTGACGCTCGACCGGCTCCACTGAGATCAACTCGCTCTCAATCCACAATCCACTCTGACTGAGGAAACCTTCACTGTGCTTGAGATACTCTCCTGTAACCACGGGCAGATTGTGATGGATCCCGTAGCTCCAGAGAGTGTCGTTGTAGGCGTGATGTTCGCCGATGACTTTGACGGCCACTTTGGCGAAACCAACGTCTTCACGAACCCGCCAGGCGATCTTCCCGAGATCAATGCGCTCGAGGTTGTTGTTTTCCAGATAGTCGAGAACCTGCTTCGGCGTTCCATACTGTGAGAGATACTCCCAGGAGGCTTCGTCTACCTTGCTCAGTTGGTCGACGACGCGAAACTCGATCGCCTCACCTGCCGCGATGACTTCTTCATTCTTCGAAACGCGAACTGGATAGACCGGGAAGGCCGCCTCCCCCGAAGTCTTCGGAAAGTAGAAGGCCACCTCAATCCTCTGAGTCGAGAACGAGTTCAGCTGAACGGACTCCGACTTGGTGTAGTCGCTCCCCGAAACAGGAACTGCGCCCTCGGGGATCTGAACGAGAAGGTCGAGCCGGTGCGTTGAAGAAGTCGGATTCGTCACGACGATCTGGCTTCCGTATACGACGCCGCGAAGGAACTCATCCGTGACAAACTTATCGACTTGCTGGCCGTCAACATACTGATGCCTGTCATCCGAGCGGAAGTAATTCTGGCTCACGAGAATCGGAGTGCCCTCCTCTGCGCGTGCCGCTTCCTTCACTTCCTCGTGAAAGATAACCAATGGTGATTTTGCGGTGAGCCTGAGTGCATTCTCTTCAACCGTGAAGTCGTGTTCCTCCGCACTGAAAGGTAGGTCGAGCACGCTGAGGGCCAGCATCATCTCGGTGAAGCTCCCCGTCGCGGCGGGAAATTCGCGGGAGTAAAAGCCTCCTTTGCCATCCCAGTTCGCAAAGTCTTTCCAGAATCCGCTCACGGTCACGAGGTCAGCCAGCTGCTGCTCGATGGGTAAATGATAGTAGTTGTTTTCAGCCCATTCCTTCGTCGATTCGAGACGACGGTAGAGAGCTTCCGAAACGGCTTCTTCGCGAAGTGCGTCCATCGCCACTGCGCCACGCGCCATCGGAGAACTCTTCGCCATGGCCCGATTACCTTCGATCGGTGCCGCGAATGGATCCATCGACACTTCGGCTTCCGCGACGACGGCACCGAGCATTTGGGGCTTAGCGGGAGGCTGCATCGCAGCGGTTACCGGAGCCGGCATCGCTCCACCTCCACCGGCAAACCCAAAGCTATCGCCTACATCGGCGAAGGAATCGCTGTCGGCCCGGCCGGGTTCCAAACCGAGTCCACTCGAGCGTCTCCCTCTCAGAGCCTGACGAAACACGAAGGCCTCCTGCCCCGGATTCGGTGGAATCAACTCATGAAGACTCTTCACGTGCTTCGCAGTCCGTGAGATTTCATCGCCCCCGATGCGGCGGGCAAGGAGGATTCGCTCCACAATGTTGAGGCGACCGAATTTCCACGGGGCGAGATAGGACTCCAGATTGGCCTCAACGAGGTAATGGTCCATGAAGGTCTTGTCCTTCTTATTCCGCAAGTAGGGCTGAACCGCCGCTTTGAAAAAATCAGGATCTTTCTTCGAGAGGAAAAAGTTCAGCTCGTGTGAGGCATACTTTGAGTAGAGCTCCCGCTTTTTCGATTCCTCCAGCTTCGGCCATCCTGTTACAAACCCGAACTCCGTGAACCAGTCATTCGGCGCTATTCCCAGCAAAGTGCTGTAGACGCCGGCTACGGTGTCGTATGTCTCCAGCTCGGAGGAACGAAGATCGTCAATCGCGAGGGTGTCACCTGTTTGCAGCAGGGTAACGTTTCGTCTCTGGGTGTAATCCTTTTCAGGGTTCAGAATTTTCTGCAAGCGGATGTCGCGCTTTTTGACTCCACCCTCCGGCTCGGAGAGCGCGAGATCCCGACTCGATGTATTGAAAGGGTTCACCGCAACGACGTGGAGATGCTGCCTGTCTTTCAGGTCGGCCACATCAACGGTTACCTTTCCATCCTCACCCACCGTGAGATTGGTGAGCACAAGCGGCTGGTTCGCGAGAAACTGAAGCGAAGGCTCATTCGATTGCCGGATCATTCCGTCATCGCCCATCCCCGCAGAAAGGCGGGCACCCGCAGAGTCCTTTTTCTTACCGGCCTGCTTCATGTCCCGACTGCGGGTGTAGGCTTCACCCTTTTTCGCCTCATCCGTTTCCGTGCTGGTTTCATTCAACTCCCAGGGATTTAAAATCAATCCGGGACGGGTCAGCATATTTCCGGGGAAGCGCTTCTCGCCCCGACGCTCGAGAATGTAGCGATACTCTTCACCGATATCACGACCGGAGACATACTGGGATTCATTCGAGCCCCGAATGATCTCAAACGGCGAGGAATTGTAGCCGAAATCCAAACTCCCGAAGGCATCAAACACAGGCACGTATCGCGTTGCAACGAGATGAACCCGCGCGTCCTTACCGGCGTTCGCGATAGAAATGACAACCTTTCCCCCCTCCTTCTCAACCGATTCGATCATGAGCGGTTTGGGATTCCGGACCTGAAGATGACGGTGATCGGACAATTCGTATCCCGCAACACTGCCGTTTGAATCCGTTACCCGAATCTGAACAGTGATTCCCTCTCGCTTCAAAATCGCGCGGTAATCACCGGGCTCAAGACCACTCAACTCGATCCCACCGCCAACCGCTTTGGCGAGGCCGAAGGCGTCCCGAACGACCTGATCGTTTCGAATCTCAAAAACGGCGAACTCGCTGCGATTCAAGGGTGCATCTTTCAGCGATACTGGAATCAAAACAGAATCACCAGCTTTGGCATGAATCGCTGAAGGCACGGCATCACGCCCGACCTCAATCGGCCACACCCGCGGCATCATGCCCGCCCCTTGAACCGCGATGGACTCAATTTCATCGAGGTTGCCGAGCCCGACACGGCCCGAGGCATCGCTTTTCAAACTGAAATGGCGAGTCAACCCTGCATCCTCATGAACGAGCTTTACGTTGACGGCCTGATCTTTGATCACCTCCCCCGCAAGCCCTAACACTTCAATAACATACTCACCGTTAATCTTAGTAAGATGCGTGTCAAAAATCTGTCCCTGCTGCTCAACGCCCGCCACGGGAAAATGCCGCGTGGCACTCACCTCGATTGGATCGCCGCCACGACTCACCGGCGGAATCTCCCCGCTCAGGGTGACGCTGACATTCTGCAAGCGGTTGGGAACTCGGAAGGTATGAACCGCCTCCCTGTCATTCAGAATCGGGAAATCCGAATTTTCGCTCACCGAACTGACGCCATCGAGATCCGTCGTCGTCACCGTGATACTGACGTTCTCCACCGCCGCGAGGGAAACGGGCTCACCATTCAGCGTCAGCGACGGCCGGACGATGACTTCGCTCTTCAGACCGGGCAGAAGGGTTTCCATTTCGAGAAAAAAACCGGCATCAAACTCATACTGCTCCTGAGGAAGGTCGACCGTCGCGAAGGAAGCCTGACCATTCGCCTCCAGAACCACCGGAGCCTGCCCCTGAGTGGAAAATGGAAGGAGGACATCACCATTTTCGAGAGCAGTGTAGCGCTTCCCGCCAAACCAGACCGCAGCGTTGCCGACCGGCTCATTCGACTCGTCGAGCACGGTGATCAATTCGCCTCCGACGGTCGTCCGTGAAAGAAACTGAAGTTTCCCTTTCCTGACCAAAGCACGGGAACTGATTCCGTTACCGATCAACTCAACAACCCAGACGCCGCAACGTCCTTTCATCGAGTCGAAGGAAAAGCTCTCAAGATGCCGTTGCATCGAACTTTGCTCATAAACAAAACGCTGCTCTTCATTGGCGACGAGCCCGTCAAGGTTGAGATCGGTATTGATCTCGCGTTTCTCGTTGAGATAAAAATTCAGAGCATTGATCTCATAAACTTTCACGAGAAGCTCCTTAACATTTTTGATTCGAGCGGTGAGATCAACCGCATCTGCAACAGGGTGCTCCTGCAGGTTTTCTGGAGAAAACGCGATCTCAATTCGATCCTTAAGCGCCTGAACCTGGCCGGGGCTCAGCATCGAAAACCACTTTTCGGCATCACCGACACCATTGAGCAATTTGGTTTCAGCAAAGACCCGCTTGAGGTAATCCTCTTTCACAAAATTCGAAAATGCACTGTATTGGGCTTCCTCGACGAAGAAGTGCTCAAGGTAGTCGCGAACGAGCGCCTCATCATTGCCCTGCATGGCGAGACCGACGGGGTTCAAAAGGTCGGGCCGGTTCTGAATACTGACTCCCCGCTGCTGCTGACTGCGGAGATACTCCTGTCGCATATAGGACATCGGACGTGGCAACGAGAGGTAGAGAAGAAACTCCTCACGCGGATAGTTCCCCTGCGAACGAGCCAGCTCCAAACGTTCGTACAAAACCGCAGCCCTGACATCCGCAAAAGAAGGCGAAAGCGTCGTCACATACTCCCAGACGCGATCTAAATGAGCGAGACGCGCCACCGGGTCGGAAAGCGACTCATCTTCTCCGGGTTGAATTTTTGAGAGACGGATCGCAACGTAAGCCGGCTGTTCTTTCAGCTCGGGAATAAGCCCGGCAAGCTCAACCAATTGGCTCAGTGTTAGATTGCGGTGGACCGTAAACTCGCCGAAGCCACGTGATTCTTTGGTTCGCAAATCAGCGGCAATCACACCGACGAGCCGCTCTGCGTCGGCATATTGAATCCTTCCGAGCAATTCCCTCCGCTGCGCCGGATTGAGAGGTGTCTCCTCACGAATCAAACGATCGAGGCCGGAATCCGTGATTTGGCTCAGATCATTACGTCGCATCGCCTCATCGCGAAACGATTCCCAGGTAAATGAGGCAGGGTCGAGCTTCGTCGGAAAATCAGGCTTCGCATCGAGCCGCTCCTGCTGATGATTAAAAGTAAGCCCCAGCTGCTTTTTTAAGTACGCGAGAGTCAGCTGGGGATTGTCAGCATACTGGAGAAGCGCTTCGCGATGTTCGATCTCAATGACGCGCGCGGTTCGCCCATGACGCTTGATCCATGGCTCAAGCAGGGCTGCGACCTCGGCACGTTTCCCTTCCTGCTGAGCGAGGAGCGCCTTAAAATAGTAATAGTCCTCAGTCCCGGGAACCAACTCCTCAATGGCCGCAGCACGATCTTCGGCTAAAGCGAAGGTTTCAATAAATCCGATGGTTTCGTCTGAATAGGAGGGCATAAGAGCAGTGAATGAGACTACGGTTAACAAATAGAAAATAAGTGGACGACGCGATTTCATGAGTTTGCGGGGGTAAGTGACTGATTACACCTACCATAACGCAGGGGTGGACGAATCAGTAAGCCTGAAGTTGTAAAGAATTTGCAAGGAACGCCGAAGAAACTTTCAACAATACAGAGACGTATTCTCGCCACTGGCCGCTTTATACCCGTCTGCGAGGTTGCGTTGCCTTGGAATATCACGATATTCCCCGCCTCTCCCTCTTCTGGAGGGGATCGCTCCTGCGGCTTCAAGATGAAATCTGGAATGAACAAATACCTTACCTTAATCGCCCTAATCACTTCAATCAGCCTCCCGCTGTTCGCCCAGAATGGCGATTTGAAGGAGAAGAACCCGGATCTCTTGAGCTCTGAGAACTGGAAGAAATGGTCACCGGATCCCGTTCCGGTTCTCTCCCCCGCGGAGTCGCTGAAAACGTTCAAGATTGCTGACGGATTCAAGATCGAACTCGTTGCCGCTGAACCGCTCATTAAGGATCCCGTTTTTGCCGAGTGGGACTCCGAAGGCCGCCTCTGGGTCTGCGAATTCAACACCTACATGATCGACCTTGATGGTAACGGGGAAAACCAGCGAATCAGCAGGGTCGTCGTTCTTGAAGACACCGACGGTGACGGGCAAATGGACAAATCCACCCCCTTTGTCGAGGACATGATCAACCCGCGGACCCTCAGCATCGTCGAGGGCGGCGTGCTCATCATCGAATCGGGGAAAATGTGGTTCTGCGAAGACACCGATGGTGATCTCGTCTGCGACAAAAAGACCGATCTCATGGAATTCGCGGTTGAAGCAAAGGAGAACATTGAACACGCCGAAAACAGCCTTCACTACGCGATCGACAACTGGATGTATAACTCCAAAACGAAACGACGGGTCAAATGGTCCAACCAGAGCGTGATCACCTCCCCCGCCGAGGGCAGAGGGCAATGGGGCATGGCGACAGATGCCTATGGACGCATCTATCACAATCACAACAGCACCTGGTTTTCAATCGACTGGGAGATCTACGACAAGCAGTGGCCACTCAATGGCAAAAATATGCCGGCTCCGACCAGAGACGTTTTTCCAATCCACCCGACGACAGCTCTGAACCGCGCCTATCAGGAGGGTATGCTCGACGAGCGCGGCGTGCCTAAAGCGGTAACTTCGATCAGCGGCCTCGCGGTTCACAGCAACGGAGCCTTTGGTGAGGAGTGGGAGGGAGCTATTTTCGGAATGTCTCCAGGCACGAACACAGTGGGAGCATTCAAGCCGAACAAACCTTTCCCCGAAACCACCGGCTACAAACACGTCACTTACCCTGACAAGGAATGGGAGAAACGCGAATTCCTCGCAAGTACAGATGGACGCTTCCGCCCCGTCAACGCGAGCTTCGGACCGGACGGCGCTCTTTACATCGTCGATTTCCATCGCGGTGTCATTCAGCATAAGAAATTCCTCACCTCCTACCTTCGCAACCAGTCCGAAGAACGCGAGCTCGACCTTCCCATCGGCCTCGGCCGGATCTATCGCGTCGTTCCCGACGACCACAAACCCGTCGCGGCTCCTGACGATCTCATCGCGGGACTGGCCCACCCTTACCTTTGGTGGCGCCTTAATTCACAAAAGAAAATTGTCGAAGGAAACCGCGAAGACCTTGCCAAAGACATCGCCGCTCTCGCCACTGACAAGGACGCATCATCCTTTGCCCGGGCTCATGCGATGTGGGCGCTCGAAGGCATCGGCAAACTGGAGGAATCGGTCGTAACAAAGAACGCCACCGATTCGGACTGGTTCGTCGCCATGACCGCACTCAGACTTTCCGGAACCGCAGCAGGAGCGGCGGATCTTTTCCCTGAGAGCTTCAAAGCCACTGCAGCCGATATCGCGACGCATAAGCAGCCACTGCTGGCCCGCTATGCCGAAACACTCTCCACAAAAGGCTATCCCTCGCGTTCAGTGATCAGTTTCGAGGACAAAGAGCCCGCCTGGGTGTCGAAAGACAAAGCGCTCCAGAAACAGTATCGCGATGGCCTTAAGCACTACGCAACGATCTGCGGCGCCTGCCATCAGCCTCACGGCAAAGGCCTCGAAAACCTCGCCCCCGGCCTCGTCAAAAGCGACTGGGTCCTCGGAGATAAAAAGCGAATCATTGCTGTAGGCGTTCACGGTCTCATGGGTCCAATCACCGTGAACGGAAAGCCGGTCACTGACGTTCCCCCGGTGATGCCTCCGCACGGATTTCTTCCCGACGATCAACTCGCCAATATCATGACCTACGTGCGCAACGCATGGGGCAACAAAGGCGACGCGGTCTCAGCAGAGGACATCGCCGACTACAAGAAGTCTCACGCAGACCGTGTTGCTCCGTGGACACAAGCCGAACTGGACGCAGCGGAGTGAGTGTTTCCGTAGATTCCCTCGACGGTCGGCTCACGATTCGCCTCGAAGTCGTCCCCGGTGATTCCGTGGCGCAACGGGTTGAACTGGCGGCCCGTTGCGGATTCGACGGGATCGCCTTCCCGGGTAGATTTCGCAAAGAATTCGGAGAAGAGACGCTCGCATTGAAGAGCCGTCTCGCGCTCCCTGTTAAAACGGTTTCACTCGGATTCGAGGGCTCCCTTTGCAGCCCCGATCCTCAATCCCGCGCTCTTTGTTTTCGCAGTTTGGTAGAGTTGTTTGATTTCACCGCCGCGCTCGGAGCCAGAAGCGTCAACATGCCCCCGATCCTGAAACAGGACGGCGTGGCGCGCTTCCCGGCTGATGCGATTGAAGAGCAGGATCAATTGCTGATCGATCAGCTTCCCGCGCTTGGAGACGAAGCTGAAAAGCGCGGCCTCCAGCTTCTCATCGAACCGGTCAACCAGTCCGAGAGCGACTACCTCAACACCGTGATCCATGCCGCGGAAATTTGCGAAAAAGTGAATCATCCCGCGATCGGATTGACTCCCGATTTCTTTCACATGCAGAAGGAGGAAGCCGACATTCCCGCCTCACTGATCCGTGCCGGGGCGGCGATTCGACATATCCATACCGCCGAGCACAACCGCGTCGAACCGGGGCCCGGAACTCTTGATTTCAAACCCGGTTTCAAAGCCTTGAAAGCGATGAACTACACCGGACTCGTTGAAGTCGAATGCCGCACCCTCTCCGGTGAAGCCTCTGGAGTGCTCCCCAAGTCAGCCGCTTATCTTCGCGAGGAGTGGGCGAGGGCTTGACCTGCGTAATCCAAAATCGCTTCGACTACCGTGAGATCTCATTGGGTAGGGAGAGGCGTCCCTGCCGATCCGCGCGGTCCTATAGAACGCACGAACCGTCGACAAGCTTCGCAGCGAAACGGCGGGGAGGGATTTCATTGTATCGAACCTCGCGGCTCATCGGGACGATTCGCCCCACCTTAGCTCCCGTTTTACGCTTACTTTTCCGCCTGATTCGGTATCTCTCCGCCACCACTCGCGGAGCGGGAAAGCTACCTTCATGCGCAGAAGCCCTGATTAGCGCTCATCAGCGCCCATCAGCGGTTCCTTTTCTCGCGATGACGTCATAGCCCCATTAGCCGTGACCTGCTTGAATCGATGGCCTCATGAATCATCTACTCAAAGCAGTGAAATGGAACATGGTCAAAACGGTTAAGAATCCGACCGTTGAGGACCTGCTCATAGCCGCCAGAGACTCGGGTTTTGACGGAATCACGCTTTCGGCACCCGGTGAATATTCTGTTCAGGACGTATGGAAGGCGCGGGACAAAGTTGACCTTCCCGTTCACAACATCAATTCAGCAGACCACTGGGGAACCCGCCTATCTGATCTCGATCCCGCTGTGCGCCGGAAAGCACTCCGGAACACGCTCGATGCGATTCAGTTCGCAAGCGACGTCGGGGCATCATCAATTCTGCAGGTGATAGGGAAAGCCACTAACAGGGAAACAGAAAACGCCGTGCATGTGGGAGAGCGATCTGCGGAGCAACTCAAAAAGGCGATCCCGCTCGCGGCAAAGGTCGGCGTTCGCATCGCCTGTGAAAATGTGAAAAACGGATTCGCCACTTCGATTCAGGAATGGACGGACTACCTTGATCAGTTTCAATCCCCTTTTGTGGGAGCCTTTTTCGACATCGGCAATCATGACCGCTATGACGGAGGAGCCCCTGCCTGGATTCGCCGACTCGGCTATCAGAGAATCATCAAAATCGACGTAAAAGATCACAAACACGAGACGGAAAGGAACTGCGCGCTCTTTGAAGGTGACGTGAAATGGGCTGATGTCAGGAAAGCCCTCAGCGAAATCAACTATCAGGGGTGGTGCACCGCTGAAGTTCCCGGAGGTGATCTCGAACAACTCAAAGGGGTCGCCCAACGAATGAATAAAGCTCTCGGAATTACCTAAACATGAAAACCTTTCTTTACCTCTCTCTCGCAACTGCCCTTGCGGCGGCGCCGCCCCGCTCAGTCGCTGAACCCATCGATATCGGGACGCGACGTGAACTCTTCACCGATGAGTATCTCATCGAAAAGATGAGCAACCTAACCCAAACGCTCCACCCCCCGCGCGACGAAGGCGTAGCCCTCGAATTCGACAAACCGTGGGAGGGAAAATTCAGCGCCTATGCCACGATCATCAAAAACGGAGACCTCTATCAGTTCTACTACCGGGGTCACGATGTTCACCTTCCCGATGGAAGCGACTCCGAGGTGACGGCCTACGCAGAATCAAACGATGGCATCCACTGGACGAAGCCTGACTTGAACCTGATCGAACACAACGGGACAAAAGTGAACAACATCGTCCTCGCCGGTCATGCTCCGGTCTCCCATAACTTCAGTCCCTTTCTCGACGCAAATCCAGAGGCGAAGCCAGCCAGCAAATACAAAGCACTCGGAGGCACAAAAGAAAGCGGGCTCAAAGCCTACACCTCCCCCGACGGAAAAAACTGGTCCCCCCTTCAAAACGAAGCGGTGATTCCCGCTTCTCTCATTGAACCGGATTTCCCCTACTACTTTGACTCTCAGAATGTGTCCTTCTGGTCCGGGGCCGAACAAAAGTATGTCTGTTTTTTCCGGGTTTTTAAAGACAAGATCCGCCGCATCGCCCGCACCGACAGCCCTGACTTTGTAACCTGGTCGAAACCCGTTCTGATGGGATATGAACACAAAGGAGGTGAAGCGCCGATCGAGCACCTTTACACCAGCCAAACCCATCCCTACTTCAGAGCGCCCCATCTTTACGTATCCCTCGCTGCACGTTTCATGCCGGGTCGACAGGTTCTCAGCGATGCCCAGGCAAAGGAGATCGGCGTGAACCCGAGCTACTTCAAAGACACCTCCGATGCGATTTTCATGACGACCCGACCCGGAAGTGATCACTACGATCGCACCTTCCTGAGTAGCTTTGTCAGGCCCGGAATCGGCGCGCAGAACTGGGTCTCACGAACGAACTACCCCGCCCTAAACACCGTTCAGACCGGCCCCACGGAAATGTCCATTTACCTGAATCAGGATTACGCTCAGCCCACCGCCCACCTCCATCGCTACTCACTGAGGCTCGACGGCTTCGCTTCGATTCGCGGCGATTACGAAGGAGGCGAGCTGATCACCAAACCGGTCCGTTTTTCCGGAGACCATCTTGAAATTAACTTCTCCACCTCTGCCGCAGGAGAGGTTCAAGTTGAACTGCTCGACGAGAGCGGCACCCCGATTCCAGGCTTTACCGAAGCGGAGGCAACAGAACAGATTGGAAACGAAATCTCCCGCCGGGTCAGCTGGAACAGCGGAGACTCGGTCGCTTCGCTGAAAGGCAAGGCCGTCAAAATTCGGTTTCTACTCAAGGATGCCGACCTCTTCTCATTCCGTTTCGACAACTAACACTTCCACCCGAAAGCGATGAAATTTACGGTTATACTCATACTCCTCAGCATCACTCTCTTCGCACAGGGTGAAGGTTGGAAGGCCGGAGCCGCGAGTCGGATCATCACACCGGACGAGCCCGTTTGGATGGCCGGCTATGGAGGGCGCAAGGAACCGGCCACAGGCAAACGCACCGACCTTTTTGCCAAGGCGCTCCTCCTCGAAGACGCCGGTGGGCAAACCGGACTCATCCTTACACTCGATCTTGTCGGCATTGATCAAGGCTTCGCGAACCGAGTCACCGAAGCGATCGCAAAGAAGCACGCACTCACCAGAGAACAAATTGCGATCTGCACCTCACACACCCACAGCGGTCCTGTCGTCGCTCAGAATCTCAGCCCGCTTCACTACCTGTCACTGGGAGAAGACGAGCAGCAGAAGATTGACGCCTATGCTGAAGTCCTCCTCAAACATATCACGGAGGTTACCGATGCCGCCTTTGCCTCAAAGGCTCCCGCCCGTCTCCAGCACGGCTCCGGAAAATGTACCTTTGCGGTGAACCGTCGAGAAAACAAGCCTTACGAAACGGTACCGGAGAAACGCTCAAGCGGTCTTCTCAAGGGCCCCGTCGATCACGACGTCCCGGTCCTGACAGTTCGTGGCGAGGACGACAACCTGCTGGCGATCCTTTTCGGCTATGCCTGCCATGCCACAACACTGAGCCTCAACGAATGGAATGCTGACTACCCCGGCTATGCGCAGACAGCACTTGAAGCAGCCTTTCCCGGATCCGTCGCCCTTTTCTGGGCGGGATGCGGTGGCGATCAAAACCCGCTACCGAGAAAGGAAATCCCGCTCGCCGAAGACTATGGTGCCGATCTTGCCGCCCGTGTTGTCGATGTCATCAACGCGCCGATGGCAGAACTCTCCCCAAAGCTATCGACGCATTTCCTGCTCATCGATGCGCCACTCAAAGCGATCCCCGACGCCGACTCTATCGAAAAAAGCAAGACGTCGACGAATCGGTTCGAAGTCGCACGGGCGAACTACCTTCAGCGAAAAATGGCGAAAGAGGGTCCACTCAAAAAATCCTACCCTTTCCCGATCGGGCACTGGGTCATGGGTGGGCAAATCGATTTCATCTTTCTCGGAGGAGAAGTCGTGATCGACTACGCGCTTCGCCTGAAACAGGAAAGGCGCGGAACGAGGACCTGGGTCGCAGCTTACGCCAATGACGTCATGGCCTACATCCCGTCCCTCCGGGTTCTCAAAGAGGGCGGCTACGAAGGCGGCGGGTCAAACGTCTACTACGGTCTTCCCTCGCTCTGGGATGAGACGATTGAAGAAGTTATCATTTCGGCGGTTCCCGATCCGCCTACACCGTGACACTCTGCCGATGCCGTATCACATTGTCAGGATCAATCCGCGCCTTGATTTGCTGTAACCGCCCGTATCCTTCGCCGTAGTAATCACTTCTCCAGTTCTCGAATTTCAGGGTTGGATAATTCCGGTAGTGCCTCGTAACTCCCGCACCTGCTATCGCCAGCCTGACACGCTCTGAAGATTCCAGCAAGGCTTCACGTTGTCCAAACTCGCCGGGCTTCCAGTATGTCTGAACCTCCCCCAGAAATGGAAATTCGCGATGAGGATAGGCACTGTCGGGCCCCCTCGTGATCGCACCCCCGAGGGTGTTGACCTGAAATATTGAGCCGGGAGTCGAACGGATCTCGTGAATGATCTCTTCGGCGGCGGGGCCAATATCATGGTACCCCCGGTAGTAACCTCCTGAGAAGTTCCGGAACGGGAGCGGATTGGGACGCCCATAGTAACGGGGCAGGGCCTTTGCCAGCGCAAGATGCGACGCTCCCTTCGTTCTCATCCCCAATGACCTGAACGATTCCGAAGCGCGGGAGAAAGCGGGCCCACCCGGAGAATGCGGAGAGGTCAGCAAGACGCTCACCTGCCTGTGGTTCATAACGAATGCAGAAAAAATGGGGTCGGGTAGTTCCGCAGCGATAGTAAACCATTCCTTCATCAGATTCTGCATCTCGACGTCATTTGAAGGCGAGGCGGTGTAACGGACTGCACCGAGCCCCGCTGGCGCAACCTGCGTCCGAAACCGCATAGATACGGCAACGCCAAAATTCCCGTTCCCGCCTCCACGACAGGCCCAGAGCAACTCAGGATCATCCCGGGAATCCACAATCTCCCCTTTTCCATTCACCACTGTAAGGCCTTCGAGATGATCACAGGTCAGCCCATACTGGCGCGCGAAAAGCCCGTATCCTCCCCCGAGCGTCAACCCACCGAGTCCGACGCCCCCACACGATCCCGCAGGCAGCAAACGCCCCTGCGGAAGCAGAAAATCATACGCATTCTTCAATTTCACCCCCGGTTCGGCCGTATAGATTTCACCGGTCGAACTCAGCATTTGCTGATTCATCCCGGAAAGGTCCAGAACGACTCCATCCGCGTTCAGAGAATGACCGACAAAGCTGTGTCCACCACTCCGAACCGCAACGGGGAGATTATTTTCCCCTGCATACCTGATCGCCGAAGCCACCGAAGCGGGTGTGCCACATCTCGCAATCAATCCCGGCTTCGTCCGAATCTCGGTATTGAATGGCACACACGAGGTGGAGAAATTGTCATCCCCGGGGTTCAACCACTGCGGTTCATCCCCCTCGCCGAGCGCCCATTGAGAAGCGACTCCACCGATTCCAACGGCACCTGATTTTTGAAGGAAGGAACGTCGGGAATAGTTCGGCATCCTTAAATGTCAGGTTATTTTAGCAGATTAGCAACCCGGTAGCTCCCCCCGCATGAATGGGCCTCGCCCGAAAAATGAACGAACTGTAATATTTCTCTCCATCCTTGTGTTATTTTCCCAAAGCAGTTTCAACCATGCAGAAATTTTCAGCGTTCTTAGCCATACTACTCTTCTTCTCAACCATTCCCGGAGTCGCCCAGCGTCCCCCGGGCCCTCCACCAAACGGTGCACGCCCTCCCGGCGGAGGCTCGGGCGGTGCCCCTCCGGCACGCGAGCATACCGCGACCGAATCCGAGGAACTCGATCTCGTTGAAGCAAATCGCCGCCCTCCTGCGAAATCGAAAATCAATGTCGATGAGGATGATGAAACGGTTCAAATCGAAGCGAATGGCATCCCTGAGCACGAGGTGGGACGGTTTCCCAATCGCGGAAATCCGCACGAAATCACCGAACAGGGATACGATATCGTGCTTCCTGCAAACCCCGAGCCGGCTCCATCGATCACTTATCTTCATACCGGGCCCGGACAGCCTGCTCCTCGTCCCATCCAGTTTGGAATCACTCTCGACGGCGTGATCATTCAACCTGACACCGCCGAATTCTGGATGGGTGACCGGGAGAAAAACTGGAACTACGAAGCACTGGGCGGGGCCGTCGCACTGGGCCTTGATACCAACTACGCCCACGTCCAGCCCACAGGGATGTATCACTACCACGGTATCCCCACCGGCCTGATGCGTCGTCTCGGGTTCACCAAAGGAAAGCACTCCCCTCTGGTCGGATGGGCTGCTGACGGCTTCCCCATCTACGCCTTATATGGCTATAGCGACCCAACCGTTGCCGCAGGCGAAGCCGTCGAACTCAAATCCAGCTATGCGCTGAAAGCCGGTGACAGACCCGGAAACCCCGAGGGTCCCGGAGGCGACTACGACGGCACTTTTGTCCAGGACTACGAATACGTCCCCGGCTCGGGCGACCTCGACGAATGCAATGGCCGTTTCTGTGTCACTCCTGAATTTCCCGACGGAACCTACGCCTACTTCATGACAAAGGACTGGCCTGTGATTCCACGGGCATTCAAAGGCACACCTGTGAAACTGGTGGAGAAAATGCAGGGTCCGGGCGGTCCCGAAGAAGAAGGTCGCCCTCGTCGCAGACCGGGAGATGGTCCCCCTCCATTTGGAAAAGGGGGAAAAGGGGGAAAAGGCGGAAAAGGCGGTCCACCTCCTCGCTAACTATTGCCGGAGCAGCTCAGGCTATACGAAAGCAGGGTCTGACTGTCTCTCGAAATAGTGTATCGCAAAGTGAGTTTTACTTCGCTCCGAGTCGGGAATGGGCCACACCGATACCAATTTCCAACCTTCTGCGCCGAGTCGTTGCAGCTCGTCATCAACCTGACTGAGCTGCCCTCGCAGGACCGACGCTAAAGAGACTTTTAGCACCACCGTTTTGTATTCGATTTTCGGATTCATTGATCTTGAGCCGATCAAGATGACAACACCGATTGTTTGGTATCAGTACCACTTTGTTTTCCAGTCACCTTGAGCCCCCCTTTTTATCAGTTGGAGACTCATCAAACAAGAGGCAATCAACCTGCTCACTTCAGAAGCTTGCCGATGCAGATCAATTCCCGCATCGTATGCGCATAGGCACGGCCATCTGCGAACGAGAGGCTGGCACGGGTCCAGGCAATCCCGGCCGGACCGAGGTCGTTGATCGCAACGACGGCATTTCCATAGTCTAACTGATCCACATCCCAACGAATTACATAGACGGTTCCGTTCATGACGGGGACATACAAACAGTGACCCGCCACCGAAGGCGCCGGAGAAGCGATATGCCCCCAACCGCTGCCTTTGGAGCGCTTGTCACCAAAGACGACAAAACCTCTCGAATTCTTCATCCGGTTCTCAACGATGACCTGCTGATGCAGCCCCGGGTCCTTCCTTTCCCGGGGTTCAGTAAACCACAAAAGCTTATCCTCCCCGCTTTCCGTTCTCGAGAGCTGCAAAGGCAACTCGAGGTATTCCACGGCTCCGCTGTCCACATTGACCCGCCCGAGCCAGGGCCTTGTGTAACTGCGAAAGTAGTGCCACGGACCGACAAGCAAATTTGAGCCCTGCGTGATCATCCGCTTCTTTTTCGATGGGTCAATGTCCTCGAGCGCAGCTGCCCTGCCTTTTCGAAAGACGGATACCTGATCAACGATGGAAATGCGTTTCTCAATCTTCCCATCAAAAGCGTTTACAGTGAAATGTTCGCCAAAATGAAACATGTGCACCCTGTCCCCACGAATACGAAAGCTCATTGTCGCCATGAAATCCTCAAGGGGAAGCGTCCAGATCGTGGAACCATCAGAGAGATCAACCAGCGAAATCCCATCCGGTTTTTCGGGTGGCCCATGACCGCCTCCCCGCCCTGCCACAGCCACCTTGCGTCCGTCACTGAGAGCCTGAGGCAGAATTACGCAGCCCATATTGACCCCGCAATCCGATACCCAGACATCTTCGCCGGTGGCGGCATCGAGTGCCTGCAATTGCGTCCACATTTCCTTCGGGGAATCGGCATAGGTATGAGGAAAATTCCCATCGGCTTCAGGAGGGTAAATCTGCCGGGTGAAAACAAATTTCCCATCACTCAGGAAAGGTAAAGTCCGCCCCACGGTGAAGAGGTCACGTTTCCAGATTTCCTTTCCGTCACGATCAAAACAAACCACGCCGCCCGAGGCATTGGTGAAAATCACATTCTCTCCATCGCAAACTGCCGGAGGAGAGCTGCTGTCGCTGAAACAACCGGTGAGCCGCAAATTGTGAATCCCCTCGATCTCGCGCTTCCAGAGAACCTCTCCGGTTTCAGCATCGATCGCCCAGGCGATGATATTTTTTCCCAGTTCGGAATCCTCATTAACCGGCTTCAAGGTCGAAATGTATACACGTCCCCGGTTCACCACAGGGGTGCTTTGCCCTGTCTCGGGGAGCGTGATTTTCCAGCGAATATTTTCATCCCGAACCACACTCCAGGAGGTAGGAGCCGATTGATCTGTAGCAAAATCGCCATCCCGCCCCGCTCCCTGCGGCCAGTCATTTGCGATGAGCGGCGAGAGAAAAAATACGAGACAAAGTGGAAGCAACTTCATGATCGCAAAACAACCACAGGATATCAGGAAAGTGAACTCCCCGATCACGGCGTCAGTCAGGTCAGGCGAGGACCTGACGGATCACTTTTCCGTGCACGTCAGTGAGTCGCCGGTCGAGCCCGTTGTGATACCAGCTGAGCTTTTCGTAGTCGAGTCCGAGGAGGTGCAGCACGGTTGAATAATACTCCCAAACCGAAGTGGGATTGCGCTCCGCTCTCCGGCCGAAGTCATCGGTCGCACCGTAGCTCGTTCCCCCTTTCACCCCTGCCCCCATCATCCAGAGGGTAAACCCATCGGGGTTGTGATCCCGTCCCGCAGTCCCCTCCTGTCGTGTCGGCATACGACCGAATTCCGTCGTCCAGAGTATCAAAGTATCATCCAGCATTCCCCGCTGTTTCAAATCGGTGAGCAGGGCCGCTGTCGGCTGATCGAAGACAGGGCAGTGCCGCTCATAATCGTGCTTGAGTGTCTTGTGAGCATCCCAGTTCAAGAGTCCGTCGACACCGCTCGCCCTCGAGGCGCAGTAAAGATTCACATAGCGCACTCCCCGTTCGAGAAGCCGCCGCGAAAGAAGGCAGTTCCGCGCGTAGGCGGCTTTCAGTTCATTGCTGGAATCCGTTCCGTAAAGCTGGTGAATGTGCTTCGGTTCGCTCGCAAAATCACTGACCTCGGGCGCTGACATCTGCATTTTCGCAGCCAGTTCGTAGGCACTGATTCGGGCCTGCAACTCGCTCTCTTCCGGCCGCATCAGGGCGTGCCGTCTGTTGAAGAAATCGAGGAGGCTCCTCGTTCCTTTTTCTTCAGCAGCACTGACGCTTTCCGGTCGCTCCAGATTTCGAATCGGCTGATGCGCCGCCATAACGATGGCCTGGTGCTTTGCAGGGAGAAAACCATTGCTCCAGTTCGCTTTCCCGTTCGGGGGCTCGCCCCGAACATCCGGCAACGCGACATAGGTGGGGAGGTTGTCGGTGAGACTGCCGAGAGCGTAACTCATCCACGCCCCGGCACTGGGAAAGCCCTCGGTGGCATGCCCCGTATTCACAAAAACGCAGCCCGGACCGTGCGTATTTGTTTTCGAAGTCATTCCGTGAAAGAAGGCGATCTCGTCGGCATGCTGAGAGAGATGAGGCAACATCGAAGAGATCATCTTGCCGCTCTCGCCAGCCGGCTTGAACGGCCAGGGGCTTCGCATGAGCGGTCCGTTCTTCCCCTGAAAAGAAACCATAGCCTCCTCCCCCGGAAGCGGCTTTCCATCCATTTTTTCCAGGATCGGTTTGTGCTCCCACAAATCCATGTGCGAAGCCGCGCCCGGACAGAAGATTTGGAGGACCCGTTTTGCCTTCGCCGGAAAATGCGGTTTACCCGATCCCGGTGCCCACTTCGCGGTCGGATCACCCGCAGCGGAAACATACTCGCTCCCGAGCAATTGGGTCAAACCCACCCCCATCAGCCCGGTGGAAACATCGCCGAAGAACCGGCGTCGAGTGAGGTTAATCGGGGAAGTCATGGGATTCATCAGTCCAGATAAATAAGCTCAGTTGAATTCAGGAGCGCCCGGCAGAATGCTTCGAGACCGTGTTCTTCGATTGCCCGTTCGGACCTTTCCATCTCGTCAGTCGCAGGAGGTCTTTGATAGGCCAGTTCAAAGGCGCTCGTTACGGGATTCCCCCCGCGTTTCCTGATCGAATCGGCGAGTGCTTTCGCCATATCGATGGTGAACTGATGATTCATCATCGTGAGAGCCTGAAGCGGGGTCGTCGTCTCCGATCGCCTCGGGGTCGAAAAGGAACAATCGGCCTGATCAAACTCTGTCATGAGATCAACCACCGAAGCCCGGGCATTCTGATGATAGACAGCGCGCCGGTAGGTTTCAGGGCCGTGTAGGTCCAGAGGTTCGTAGGTGCAGACGTTGTCCTGCATGAATTTATAAAGCCGGAACCCGGGCCCTCCCATTTTGAGATCCAGTTTTCCTGACACCGCCAGAACCGTATCGCGTATTTCCTCGGCGGAGAGTCGACGCGGAGGAAACCGCCAGAGCAGGCGACTCTCACCATCCACCTTGCCGGCGGCCTCGTTCCAGAGGGATGACTGCTGATAAGTTTTCGAGAGCATCACCTCGCGATGCATCGGCTTGAGCGCCCAACCGTTCGCCTGCAATCTGCGGGCGAGGAAATCGAGCAATTCAGGATGGCTCGGTCTTCCGCCCATGTAGCCGAAGTCATTCGGTGTCTCCACGATCCCGGTTCCGAAATGATAGTGCCAAATCCGGTTCGCAAGCACCCGTAGAGAAAGCGGATTCTTTTCCGTCACGATCCAGTCAGCAAAGGCGCTTCTTCGCGCCGCTTCACCGGCTTCGGGAGCCAACTCGTAAGACGGCGTCACTTCACTCAAGGTCGATAAACTCGCAGCCACGACGGCGTCCCCCTTCTTCTGCGGACTGCCTCCCAGAAAAATATGGAAGGGCCCTTTCGCGTCCTCTTTGCTCCGCGTCCCCAACCAGACACTCGGCAGCGCCGGCACCGCTGCAATCTTCCGCTCCACGGCAGCGAGATTTGATTTTGCCAATTGAACCGCATCAGTCTCCGCCTTCGTCGCCTCCCCCTTGCGTAAACGCACCATCTCATGGGAGGAACTTACAGGTTTCCGATCACGACCGTGAGCGACCTCCCTCCACTTTTTGCCGTCATCGGAAACTTCTATTCGATAGTCGGCGACAAAGGTAAACTTCCCGTGAACAAAGGTCTCCTCATTCCGCCCGCTCGAAAATACGACACGGTCTATCTCCGTGACCTCAGGCAGTTCGATCGTCAAATCGGTACCGGTGGACACAAATCGAGCCCCTAACTTTCCATCAATCGCGAGCTGCGGCCCGTAGGCCCCCGGAAAGTCTTCGATCGACCTCGCCGCGCCCGTCGCCTTCGCCCCATTGGATAGCAGAGCCACATTCCGGGGCTTCTCACCGGAGGAGAAAATCTCGAACTCATCGATTCGAAAACCGGCCGCGTTATTCGGATTGGTATCGAGCGCTTCGCTGACGAGACGAACAAACCTCGCCCTGACAGGAGCAAACTTTTCCTCAGTAAGAGCACGACTCACTTTGGGGCGAACCCATCGCTTTTGATACTCGGGCAACTTACTTCGCACCCGTTTGTTGACTTCGCCCTCAACTCTCTTCAACTCCGCCGCCAGCGCAGCCTTCTCCGCATTCAGGGGCTTCAGTGCCGTATCCCTGGCCGCTATTGCCTCTGCATCAGCCAGAGGTCGCGAATTGTGTCGCACTCCTGAAAAGGTCGCGTAGAGACTGTAGTAGTCGCGGTGGGAAATGGGATCGAATTTGTGATCATGACAACGGGCGCAACCTATCGTCATTCCCAGAAAGGCCTCCCCTGTTGCACTGATAATTTCATCGAGGGTGTTCGCCCGAATCTGTGCAGCGGCGACAACATCCTTGTTCCCGACATCGTCGTATGGACCACCAACGAGAAAGGCACTTCCGATTTCGACATCGGGATTGCCCGCACCGAAAACATCCCCGGCAACATGCTCGCGAATGAATTGATCAAACGGTTTGTCATCATTGATCGATTTGATCACGTAGTCCCGAAACGGCCACGCGTTGTCGATGATGACATTTCGCTCGTAACCTTTGCTTTCACCAAAGCGGACAACATCGAGCCAGTGCCGTCCCCAGCGCTCGCCATAGTGGGGAGACGCGAGAAGCCGGTCGATTAATTTGGCATACGCGTCAGGATCAGAATCATTTACGAAAGCCGTCACTTCCTCAGGCGTGGGAGGCAACCCGGTGAGATCGTAGGTCGCCCGGCGAATCAGAACACGGCGATCCGCAGGAGGATTCATCGTGAGACCTTCTTTCTTCAACCCCGCGTCAATGAACTCATCGATCGATTGGTGCGGTGAGTCGACCAGCGGTTGATAGGCCCACCATGATTTGTCTGACTTCGACGCTTCATGGAGGACAAGCCCTTCGGGCCATACCGCGCCTTCATCGATCCATGCTTTCAGCAAAGCCGCTTCGGCCTCCGTGAGTGCATCGCCCTCTTCGGGCATCTCAGGAACCTCCCCGGGTTCTCCCGGAGTGGCGATGAGATAGAGGTCACTTTGCAGGGCATCGCCACGGACAATCAGTTCACTGCCTTCCGCGAAAACGTGTTCGGCGCCGGCGAGAATGACGTCACCTTTAGCAATGTTAGGATTGTGACAGCCGAGGCATTTCTTTTCGAGGAACGGCTTAACTTCTTTCTCGAAATCGACACCTTCGGCAAAAGGACCCGAAAGAAGGACCAGAGCGACGATCAAAAATACGCCCGCGATGTTTCTGCTGTCTTGTTGTGCCGGAAAATCCATCCGGCAATAAGTCTTCAGGAAATGATGAAAAGAAACGAGAACGGATCGGGGCGTATACCCGTTACCCCGACCACGGATTCCTGCGAAGTTGAAACAAGTTTCGTTCCACTACTTTTAGAATTCGATTTACTCGACTCGCATGAGCACCTCATTCCGGCGCATCGGACCGGGAGTCCAGGGCGGGTCATACCCGGCGAAAACAGGAGATCCCGACGCGGTGAGCCCATTCGCTTTGATGAGCGTTTTCAGTTCAGCGAGCTTCTTTTTCCGGTCCGCGGAACTGCTTCGGCCGGAAAACCTCAACGCGGCATACTTCCCCCCGCTCATGCTTTTCAGCTTTACCGAAGTGTCTTTCGGCGTCGGCGCGCCTTCTCCGGCAACCTCTCCAGGTACCACAAACTGCATTTCCTTTGTCGTTCCGGAACTGTCAGCGGGCATGAAAACCGGCGTCGTCATCGCGATCTTCTGATCGGCCTCGTTAGCTCCCGAAATATACTGAAACAGTTTCCCAAAGCTCCCATTCTGCGATTCTCCATTCATCGGTGCCGTCACCACCGTCATTTTCGAATAGAGCCTCACTTCGAATTTCCCGTCTTTCTTCTCGACGGTGTAGGAGGCCGTTTCATAACCGGCCCGACTCGTGACGACGAAGGCGGTGCCCGCGACCATAAACAGGGTGAAGCCCAACCAGAGGAGACCTTTGCGACGGGAAAGTTTCGATTTCATGGCAAGGGTTACGCCATGAACCTGCAAAACGGATCAGACGTGCTCCCGCGCGCGGGTAATTACGACGCTGACACTGTCGCAATCAGGAAGAATGAATTTCTCCACTTCAAGGGTCACCGCGCAGACGCCGTCGAATTCAACAACGGCCGCGGCGAGATCCTCGGCCAGAGTTTCGATAAGCTTCCGCTCACCGGTGGCGGCGACCTCACGGAGTTTCAGCGAGACCTGGTAGTAATCGATCGTGTGCTCGATGCAGTCATCGAAACCTTTGAACGATTTCGAGAGCGTGATTGAGACACTCACCGCGACGCTCTGCGCCGTCGCCCGCTCCTCCTCGGGAACACCGACACGAGTGGAAAGTCGAAGGCCTTTGATGTGAATGGAATCGCTCATAAATGGACCCTTCTACTTACCGCGATGGACGGGAGAAGACAAGCTTTTCGAGCAGGTCCTCAGCCAACCAAACAGGGTCAAGTCATCGACCTAACCCTGTTCAACCCAAGCGGAACCGCACTTCACGGATATTTTCGGCACCGAACTGATCCTGCATCTTCTTCAAAATCTGCCCTTTCATCCGTTCGAGCTCATAATGCACCGTGGAATGGAGCACCTGAATGCTCAGAACTTTGTGCGTCAGCGCGACGGGACGGGAGTTCTGGGCGACAAAGCTGTCGACGAGATCATTCCAGGCGTCGAAGACCTGTTCTTCGTTGAAGCGGTCCTTGAGCCCGAGCCCTTTCATCGTCAGCTCGACGACAGTTTCAATATCCCGCTCATATTTGGAGACATCCTGAGGCTCCCAATACCCCCGCAATTCCGAAAGCGCACGGTCACGGGTGGATCTTTTGGGGCGATATCTCATGTTGCTCAGACTACGTATTTTTCAGTGAAAACTCCACAAAAAAAGCGGTGTCCGTTCCCGGACCACCGCCTTTCAATTCAATTCCGGTCAGGACTCAGGCGTCGTTGCCGTCATTTCCGATCGCCTCTACGGGGCAACCTTCCATGGCCTCTTCACTGAGAGCACGCTCTTCATCCGTCGTTGGCTGCTTATAAACGTATGAGTAGCCACCGTCTTCGTTGCGTGTGAAATTATCAGGAGCCGTTTCGCGGCAAAGATCACAGTCGATGCACTGGTCATCCACGTAGAATTCACCATCAACGTTGTCTTCGTATTTGTCTTCGAGTTCTGCCATGACAGGTTTTTCTTTCTAAAGAAATTATTGCGGCCAAAACTAGGATTTTTTTTGGGTGGACGCAACCGTTTTCATCGGCTTGTTGTGAGACGTTTATCCGGACGTCCCTGTCCTCTAATCCGACGTAAGCTTTTACTATGAATCCTCACGCTACCGAATCCCAGGAAACCGACTCTGACAAAGTGATCCCCTACGAGGGATGGCATGTCATGCACCTGTTCTACAACATCGAGCAATCGCAGTGGTCGCTCTTTTCGGACGAGGAGAAGCTGGAGGCAAAAACGAACCTTTCCGAGCTCATCCAGGAGATCCGCTCGACCGATTCGTCTCAGGTCCTTACTTTTTCCGTGGTTTCGCCGAAAGCGGACGTCGCCTTCATGCTCCTGACGGATGACCTCCACAAAGCGAACGATTTTGAAAAGCGCATCACCCGCGCTCTCGGGCCGGATGTTCTCACCTGCGTCTACAGCTACCTCAGCATGACGGAGCTCAGTGAATACACCACGAGCGAGGAATCCTACGGAAAAGACCTCGTCGCAGAGGGCATCGAGGAAGGCAGCGACGAATTCAAAGAGAAGATCGCTGAATTCAACCGCCGCATCGCGAAATACAATCAGGACAGACTCTATCCCAACATGCCCGACTGGCCGGTTTTCTGTTTTTACCCCATGTCAAAGCGCCGTGGCGAAGTTCACAACTGGTATGGCGAAACGCACGAGCACCGCGCCAAGCTGATGGGTGGCCACGCGCGTGTCGGCCGTCAGTGGGCGGGGAAAATCCGCCAGCTCATCACCGGTTCCACCGGACTCGATGAAATGGAATGGGGCGTGACGCTTTTTTCCCACAACACTCAGGACATCAAAGAAATCGTCTACCAAATGCGCTTCGATGAAGTGACTGTGAAATACGGCGAATTCGGTGATTTCTACATCGGCCTGCAGCTCCCTCTCGACGAGCTCTTCCGCCGCGTCGGTTTGTAAAAGCGGGCTGATCTACTCAAAATAGCCTTCAACCCATCCCCGGGAACCCTGGGGTGGGATCGCGTCGGCGGTGTCGCTACCGTCCGCAATCGTGAACGAAATCGCGAGGGGAAATTTCCCGGGAGGCGGGTCTTTGGTGTATTCGCCGCGCCCTTCGAAGAGGCCGCGCACAACGACATCCATGCGGGTCACCTTGCGGCCACCGGTCTCGATGTAGCCGAGCATCTCAGCATCGTAGCTGCGTTTCCCGTCAGCAGTCGAGAGACTGACAGCACCTCTGAGGACACCATCCTTCAAAGTCATCGAAAGGGCGCGCACTTCTGAACGTTCCCACATCGGCGGCTCGCCCCTCGTGTTGTCGACAAAATGAAACCGAACCATTCGCAATTTCAATGACTCCGGCAGCTCCCCTCTCACGAGCGCATCATGTTCGGCCGCGGTGATCCAGAAATTGTCGCGACCAAGCCCCTCCTGAAAAATCTTCTGAAACCGGTCCACCGGCGGATCATAACCGTGCAACACTTTCGCATGGGCACGCAAAACGAGGCCACCCTTAGGCGGACGGGGATTGTATCTACGATCCAGCTCACCATCAGCGATCGGAGCGACCTCATGCGCTTCTTTAGCAGTCGCAAGAGCCGTATTTAACTCCCCGATGAGCCCTTCTTCCCCGCCGGGCCCTCGATAATTGCTGTAGAACAGAAATCGCCCTGAACTCGTCGCGGCATAAAATCCCTGAGTGGTCGAACCCTCGAAATCGTGACGGGGCCCCTGAAGCGCAATCTTTCGATAGAACTCTCCTTCGGCGTCCTCCTGCCGCCGCTGATAGGCCTGATCGATCGCGACGGGAACGAACTTCGTCTTGAGCAATTCAACGATAGTGGGATCTGAAAAAGTCGACGCACGGTCGAGCACTCCGTTGTTTCAGGTGCATCCCAAGGGATGCCCGTCCATCGCCCAGATGAAAATAGGCTTGCCCTCCGCTGCGGCAACCCGTTGCCCTTCGAGCAGGGAAATCCGCCATGGAATCTGACGCCAGGGCTCAGTGCTGTCCGGCTTCAATGATTCGTGTAGGACTTCAAAATCAGACTGATCGAGTTCGGCAAATCCACTTGATGCAGCGAGTGAGAAGCAGCCTGTCAAAACAGACACAGACAAAAGAAGATTTCGGATTTTCATCGGAGGCAAACAGGGAACTCCCGGGAAGATACCACAAAATGCCCCCCTTCGAAAACCGTTCACGCGTCCATAAAAACGGTGTCCAATGTTTCGATTTAGGTCCTTATGTCTGTGTCGATCAACTGTTTGACCGGAAAAACCCATGAAACGTAAATCTTTCCTCACCGCCCTCGCTGCGTTTGTGCTCGCCCTCACACCTGTGACTCACGCCGACGAACCCGTCAGTATTTCCGGAGTCTACCCGCATCTGCGGATGTGGAACACACACAACGAAGCCGGAACAGGAGCCGTAGTGGTGTGGCAGGGTGAACTCTGGGCGATCACCTACGCCCCGCACCAGCCAAATGGATCGAGCGACAAACTTTACCGAATCAGTCCGGATCTCAGTCAGCACATTTTCGAAGGCAGCGTCGGCGGAACACCCGCCAACCGGATGATTCACGGGGAAAGCGGGCAGCTCCTCATCGGCCCCTATCTGATTGATGCGGAGAAAAACATTCGCGTGATTCCACCAACCAAAATGTCGGGCCGCCTCACCGGCAATGCCCGTCACCTGACAGATCCCCAAAACAAAGTCTACTACGCGACGATGGAGGAAGGGCTCTACGAAGTGGACGTGAATACCCTTGCCGTAAAAAACCTGATCAAAGATGGCCACGACAAGGACTCCCCCGGAATTGCCAGTAAATTGCCCGGCTACCACGGGAAAGGGCTCTATTCCGGCCAGGGACGACTTCTCTACAGCAACAACGGGGAACGATCCCCGGAGGCCCTCAAAGATCCTGAAGCCATCTCAGGGGCCCTCGCGCAATGGTTCGGAAAAGGCGACTGGGAGCTGGTTCTTCGCGAGCAGTTTACCGAAATCACCGGCCCCGGAGGCATCCGCGGGAACAAGAAGCCGGAAACGGATCCGGTCTGGTCGATGGGCTGGGATGCGAGATCACTGCTTCTCGCCCTCCTTGAAAACAAAAAATGGCACTTCTACCGCCTTCCCAAAGGCAGTCACAGCTACGACGGCGCCCACGGCTGGAATACGGAATGGCCGCGAATTCGCGAGATCGGAGAGGAAAAATTCCTCGCGACGATGCATGGAACCTTCTGGGATTTTCCCTCCGGATTCTCACGCAGGAACTCCTCCGGAATTGCCCCGAGATCGAACTACTTGAAAGTGATCGGCGATTTCTGTCGCTGGGAGGATCGACTCGTCCTCGGATGCGACGACTCCGCTGCGGGGGAATTCCTCAACACCCGCCCCTTCAAAGCCGAAAACGGCGCCCCGCGACAGTCGAACTCCAATCTCTGGTTTATCGCCCCTGAAGATCTCGACTCCTTCGGTCCCGCGATCGGGCGCGGATCGGTTTGGCTAAACGAGAAAGTCGCCGCCGGTGCAACGAGTCTCCCCTACCTTTTCTCAGGCTATGACCATCGTCTCCTCCATCTCAGCCACGGAAACAGAGAGGCAGTCACTTTCACCCTCGAAGTGGACCGGGAAGGAACGAACGAATGGACGGCTCTGAAGAAGATTCCGGTGAAGGCAGGCGAATCCGTTTTCCATGCCTTTGACGAAAGCGACGCAGGTGCGTGGATCCGGATCAGCCCTGACAAAGACATCATCTCCGCCACTGCCCATTTCCAATATCGTAAAGAGGACAAACGCCCTGCAAAGAATGACGCCATCTTTGCCGGCCTGGCTCCTGTCGGAGAGACGCCTGCACTGACCGGCGTGATGCAGAGCCTCGCTTACGACAAGCTCGGTCTCGTTGCGTCATCGAAGTCAGATCCCGATGACTACAGCTACTACGAGATTAATTCTAAACTGGAATTCACTGCGGTCGACAGTCCTGCCGCCGCTTCCAAACTCGCAAAAAATGTCCGGCAGCCCGAAAACGTTATCAGCGTTGATGAAGCATCGATCCTTCTCGTTGAGGAAGGCCGGCGCTACCGCCTCCCCCGCAATCCCGACTACGCTGTGGAAGTGAATGCTCCCCCAACGGAAAAGGCACCCGATCTCGAATCATTTCTCGGGGAGAGCCTCACCCGCAACGCAGCAGTGAAGGTCAGTTCGGCACTGGGCGAATACACTGCGACCTTCGCAAACGACGGCGTTCTCAGCGATACCTCCCGCTGGATTGGCAAAGAAGGCGAAGCGAGCTGGATCGAGTTCACCTTTGAGAAGCCGCAGACGATCTCAAGCATCTGGGTTGTCTCAGGCTGGAAGAACGAAGAATCTTTTACCGCGAAAGAGTTCGACGTTCAGACCGAGATCGACGGCGAATGGGTCACGATCGAAAACGGGAAAGTTCGCGGGAATCGATCCGTTGAAACAGAGATTCTGCCTGACGCTCCGATCACCGCTCAAAAACTGCGGGTCATCGCGACAAACGAGGCTCTGTTCAGGATCTATGAAATTGCCGCGTTTGATCACGTTCCGGAAGTCGAACGCTATCAGATCGACGGACTCGGGCCGGCGCGAATTTGCCGTGAGGTGGCAACGGAACGGGACTTACTTAACGTTCACGGAACCGTTTACGAACTTCCCGCGCGAAATGCTCAGGGGCTCGCCAAAGTGCGCCCCGTCGCGACGCACAATCTCGCGATACAGGATTTCTGCTCACACAACGGGCTCCTGTTCTTCACCGGACTCGATCCCGAGACCGAGAGCGACCACATCCTCCGCAGTCCTGACGGAAACGCAGCGGTTTGGGCGGGCGTGATTGATGACCTCTGGAAACTTGGAAAACCACGCGGCCTCGGGGGACCGTGGAAGAATTCCGGGGTGAAAGCGGAAACGCCTTCAGATCCCTACCTGATGACAGGGTATGACAAAAAGAGCTTCCAAATCGAATCGGCGAAAGAGGCAACGATTCGATTGGAAGTGGATGTCGACGGAACCGGCGTATGGGTTCCTTACGAGTCGTTCGAAGTGAAACCGGGCGCGGTCATCGAAGGGGAATTCCCCATCGAATTCAGCGCCTACTGGATTCGCGCCGTCAGTGACAGAGACACCACTGCGACGGTTCAGCTTCGCTACGAATAGTCACCGGCCTGTGACGGTCTATGCCTCATTGAGAATAGCAAAAAGCTCGTCCTTCAGTTGAAGGCGCTTTTTGCGAAACGCAGTGAGGGTATCGTCGTCGGTATTTTCAGCCCCCGTCTCAACCCGATGCACGTCATGATCCACTTCATGATACTCATCGAAAAGCCGGCGGAAGTGGCTGTTGCTCACTTTCAGTTCGTGAATGGCGTCTTTGTGCTCGGGGAATTCGTGAATAAGGTCGTGTTTTTCCATAATGGTTTACCGAACTACGAAACGAGTTCATCTGTGGATGCCCGGATAATTTGCTAATTCATGCAAATTGCCCCATTTTCAATCTCAGCGAAATTGTCTTAATTTTCACCTACCCGATTAACACCATGAGCCAGGAAGAACCCGAATCAATCTACGAAAGAATTGGAGGAGCGGAAGGTATTGCCGGACTCGTCGATGAATTCTACGAGAGCATCATGAGTGATGAGGTTTTAAAACCTTACTTCAAACACGCCAGCGTGGGGAAAATCATCATTATGCAGAAAGAGTTCTTTGCTGCAGCGACCGGCGGGCCGCGAACCTACAGCGGACGCCCACTCAAAGAGATCCACAAGCACATGGGGATCAGCCGGTATGAATTCGACCGCTACGTCGGTCACCTCGTCAAAGCCCTCGAAACCCGGGGAATCACCGGGGAAGACAGCCGTGAAGTCGTCGCATTGATCAACATCTATGCCGACGATATCACGACCGATATCATCAGTTAAGAGTCCATAGACAGGGGAAGCGGAATGGCCTCCCCTGTCCAAAACGGACTTGCCTCCCGCCTCAGGAGAGAGCGGAATCGAGATCGGCGAGAATGTCGTCGATGTTTTCAATACCCACGGAGAGACGAATCAGACCGGGGGTGATACCACCGGCAGCCTGCTGCTCTTCGTTCATCTGTGAATGCGTCGTTGTCGCGGGATGGATCGCAAGAGATTTCGCATCGCCGACATTGGCCAGGTGGGAGAACAAGCTCAGCTTTTCGATGAAGGCTTTACCTGCCTCGGCACCGCCTTCGATTTCGAAAACGACCATGGAGCCGCCCTTACCTCTGAGGTATTTCTGATTCTTCTCGTATTCGGAATCGCCTTCGAGACCGGGATAGCGAACCGACTGCACTTTGGGATGCGCCTGAAGATGCTTCGCCACCGCGAGCGAGTTTTCGCAATGGCGCTCCATGCGAAGCGGCAGTGTTTCGATCCCCTGAAGGAGGAACCATGAATTGTCCGGGGAGATGCAGGCTCCGAGATTGCGAAGCGGCACCGTTCTCATGCGGAGAATATAAGCGAGCGGAGCGAGGGGCTCAGGAAGATCATGTCCCCAGCGAAGGCCGTGATAAGAGCTGTCCGGATTGTCGAAAAGCGGGTGCTTCCCACCGGCCCAGTTGAACTTTCCGGAATCAACGACAACGCCGCCGAGACCGGCACCATGACCGCCCATCCACTTCGTCAGAGAATGAACCACGATGTCGGCACCGTGATCAATAGGGCGCGTCAGGTAGGGAGTGGAAAAGGTCGAGTCGACGATGAGCGGCAATCCGTGCGAATGAGCCACATCTGCGACCGCTTCGAGATCGGTAATCTCCACAGCAGGGTTGGACACCGACTCACAGAAGAGTGCGCGGGTGTTTTCATCGATCGCATTCGCAAAGGCCTGAGGATCCTGAGAATCCACGAAACGCACTTCGATCCCCATGGACGGAAGAATGTCGTTAAACTGCGTGTAGGTCCCACCGTAGAGGTTCCGGGCCGAGACGATGTTATCCCCTTTTTGAGCCAGATTGATAATGGAATAGAAAACGCCTGCGGTTCCCGAGGCAACACCGAGCCCCGCCATTTCGTGAGCCCCTTCGAGAAGAGCGACACGCTTTTCCAGAACGTCCGTCGTGGGGTTCATGAGACGGGTGTAAATATTCCCGAGCTCTTTCAGCGCAAAGAGATTCGCGGCGTGCTCCGTGGAGTTAAAAGTGAAGGAGCTCGTGCGATAGAGCGGCACCGCTCTTGAGTTGGTAACCGCATCGGGCGTGTGCCCGCCGTGTAGACAGATTGTTTCCAGTTTCATAATAAATTTGAAGCGTGAGCCTGACAAAAGGAGAGCAGCGGTGCAAGCGAAAGCCTTTCTGAAAGTTCACACAAATCAGTAGGAGAAAAGCCTCATGATACGGCATTTTTATCCGTATATTTTACGGACAAAATCATGAAAACTTCCCGACGCCTTTTTCTTTCACAGTCCTCCGCCGTCACCGCGGGTTTTTTCGGCCTCGACCGCTACCTCTCCACGAACGCGAACGCTGAAACGACTGCGAAGCCATCCTTTTCCTACGGAGAACTGAAGTCTGATCCCAATGGCATTCTCGACCTTCCCGAAGGCTTTTCCTACGAAGTCATCTCCCAGACAGGAAGCCGGATGTCCGACGGCTACAAGGTGCCGGGAAAACCGGACGGGATGGCCGCCTTTGACCTCGGAAAAGACCGCGTCGCGCTGATCCGGAATCACGAAATCGGGCACTCGGGCTACACGACCGGTCCCTTTGATGACAACAAAACTCTGCCTGAAGGCTTTGATGAATCGCTCATCTATGACGGCGGCAGAAATGGCGCCCAACCCTTCGTCGGGGGAACGACGACAATTGTCTACAATCTGAAAACGCGACAGGTCGAAGACGAGTATCTCAGCCTCGTCGGCACGGATCGCAACTGCGCAGGCGGCCCCACCCCCTGGGGAACCTGGATCACCTGCGAAGAGCCCGCCGATATGACCACCGAATGGGGCGCGTATCACGGCTACTGTTTCGAAGTTCCCGCTCACAAAAAACCGGGCCTGACAAAGCCTGTTCCGCTAAAGGCCATGGGGCGGTTCCGTCATGAAGCGATCGCTGTCGATCCTCGAACCGACATCATCTACCTGACCGAGGACAGAAACGACGGCGTCATTTATCGATTTCTCCCTGCCGAACGCAAAAATCCCGCTGCGGGCGGAAAACTACAGGCGCTCATGATCAAGGGCGACAAAGAGGCCGACACGAGAAACTGGCCCGGCGGGAAAAGCTTCTTTCCCATCGGGAAGCGTGTTGCGGTGGAATGGGTCGATCTCGAAGACGTCGAAGCACCCGGAGACGACCTGCGTTTAAGAGCAATCGGAAAAGGTGCCGTAATTTTCTCACGCGCCGAAGGGATGTGGTATGGCAGCCCCGAAGACGCCGGCGAGCACTCAATTTATTGGGCCTGCACCGATGGCGGGGAAAAACACTTTGGTCAGATTTTCCGCTACTTCCCAAGCGAAGCGGAAGGCACCGCCGAAGAAGCGAATGCCCCCGGGGAACTGGAACTCTATCTTGAACCCAACGATTCCGACCTTCTCAAAAGCGGTGACAACATCACCATTGCAAACTCAGGGCACCTCTACATCTGCGAGGATACCAAAGGGGCTTTCATTCGCGGTGTAACGAAAGAAGGCGAGCTGTTCAACTTTGCGAGAAACGCCTTCCCGTCAGGAGAACTCGCAGGCGCCTGTTTCAGCCCCGATGGTCAGACCATGTTCGTAAATATCCAGACACCGGGAATCACTCTCGCAATCACAGGCAAATTCGTTTCCTGAAAGAAGGCGAATTCAGCGAAGTGAAATTGAGTCGTCGACTTCGACCTTCCGGGGAGACGCCGGCTTGATCCAGGCACGTCGCACAATCTCACCGGTTTTAGCGGAAACGTAGAGCGTGCCCAGAGGGACCTGTGCTTTATTGAGAAGACTCACCATCCAGATCGGCTCATTGCCCTCCTCACGCATTCTCAGCTGGAAGTGGGCATATTGAAATGTCCGCTGCTCAGACCGCGCAACCATCGCCACGACCTCAAAGGCTTTGTCGGAATCGATTAAAATCCCCTCTCTATCAAGTCGAATTTCAGGCACACTCTGGTCGGGAAGCCGACGAAAGGTTCGCTCTGCAAGCACGGCACCATCCACAAAAACAGACTCACGCAGAATACCGGGAGTCGCAGGATCGGCCGATAGGATCAACCACTTCCCCGGCTGGGACTCGCCGTAAAACCCGGCCACACCCAGCACTTCTTCATCCGGAGCCAGTTTTGCCACACTCACGAACTGATCCAGTGCCGCCAGGCCCGTTTGCCCTTCGACAGACTCCGCAGAATCCGCCATTCCCGTCAAAGGCGAAGCAAAAACGACAAGGACGGCTACAGTCAGGATTAAAAATCTCATCTAATGGAAAAAGTCGAACTACTGCGCTCCGCTTTTGTTATATTAGGAAATTATAATAATTAAGCAATCTAAAATAGTGGACGGAGCCCATTATTTCAGCGTCCCTTTTCATAAACCGCCCGTATTCCTGACAATGCCTATCTCAAAACCCGACAGCGCGCTTCTCATCCTCGGTCACGGCTCGACCGAGAATCCGGATTCTTCCCACCCCTCGTGGGAACACGCCGACAAGATTGCCGCAACAGGCCAGTTCGGCAGCGTTCACTGTGCCTTCTGGAAAGAAGAGCCCAGCTTTCGTCAGATCTGGCCCATGATCGAAGAGGACGAGGTCTACATCGTCCCCAACTTCATCAGTGAAGGCTATTTCACCCGCGAAGTTCTGCCGAGAGAACTCGAAATCGAAGGCCACAACTGCGAGCGAAAAGGTAAATTGATTCACTATTGCGATCCGGTCGGGATTCACAGCAAAATGACCGACCTTCTCATCAAGCGGGCCAAAGAGATTCTGGACCCGGGCGTCGAACTCTCGGAGACGACCTTGATCATCGTCGGCCACGGCACCAACCTCAATAAAAAGTCAGTGGAAGCGATCAAGGATCAGGTCGCAGCGATCAGGGAATCGGGCGAACCCTTCGGCAATGTCATTGATGCCTACATGGAGGAAGCGCCCTTTATCGCCGATTGGAAAACCCTGACCGATTCCCCTACCGTCATCGTGGTCCCCTTTTTCATCGCTGATGCCCTTCACAGTTATCAGGACATTCCCGTGCTTCTCGGCATCGAATCAGAACCCACCGAAGCCGCCAGTCAGCGGGATATTTTCAGACAGAACCCCTATACTATTATGGGAAGGACCCTCTACTACAGCTCCGCGATAGGGACCGATCCCTCACTCGCTGAAGTAATCGTTGATCAAGTCGCATACTTTGACGAACATTACCGATCATGACCCTGGGAGACGCACTCGAAAATCTACTGCCACCTGATTCCACATTGCGACTGGGTGAATTGCAACTGAGCCGATCCCCTGAAGGCTCCTTCCGCGCGGTCCATTCCCGCAACCGGGATTCGATGGAGATGCTGGAAAAACTTGAGTCCCTCGCCGAGCTCCGCGAGATGGCTAAATTCGACGCGAACAACGAATATCGCCCCCTCAAAACCGCGCCGACCTTGAAATGCGGGTGGTTCACTGAATGCGATGAACCCGCGGAGTTCATCAAGCGGCTCGACGCCATTTACCCCGGACTCTTTGCCACCTGGGTGGCCTACGACGCAGGCGACCTCGATCCGGTCTCACTGCGAACCACTCTCGACAGACAGACAGGAATGTACCGCTTTGCCGGGACGATTAACGATCAGATGGCGAACGAGATCATGCGGGATGTCTGCTCTCCCGGGTGCATCAGAAAAATCGCCTGGCCAATTGACGACCAGTGCGCCGTGAGCCGGATCAAGCCCCACAAGCGCTTTATTCCACCTGTTTGCACAGAGGCATGCACCTTTGCCGTTAGCAAAGCCCGCGAGCTTGTTAAAAAGGCCTACGACAAGGCCAATGCGCCAGAGCAAAGCTGAGCAACCCTCTCCGGAAGCCTGATGCCCCGGATGCCCCTGATGCCCCGGTTGCCCCGGTTGCCCCGGAGCCCGGATGCAAAATCCGGATTCGGCCTCAGTCAGGATTCACCCCGCGCCAGAAACGGCTCGATTCGAGATCACTGGAGGGATCTTTACTCGGAACATCATCCTGAGAAATTCGCTCGGCGTGTCCATCAATAAAAGCGGCGATGAGCTTGCCTCCATCCCAGCGCTCCTCGCTGGTCGAAATGACGGACTCTCTCTCTTCAAAACGAATCACATTCGTCTCGATACAATCGATGTACAACATCGCATTTGGCGCAAAGACCAAATTCGAAAGCGTCTTCTCAGTTAAATACGGGTCAGAGGAATTAACCGAATCATAAATACGGTCATACTGAAGGCTGGCGTTCATCGCATAGCTGTGCTTGTGCCAGTCCTCCTCGCCCGGATCCTTTTTGACAGACATTGTATTCTCGAAAAGCGTTCCTTTAAGATGGGAACCATTTTCATCAAAAGTGTAACCGCCCGTGGTTTCTTCAACATCAGTTGCGCCGGATGGATCCTCTTCTTCATTCTCTCTGACATTTGCCTCCTTCAGATACATTTCAGCGAAGACAACGCCGTCCAGCCAAAGTCCCGTTTCACCAATATTGTAATAGGGAGGGAAGAATTCCTCCTCCGGAATCCCTTTGGGAGCCTCCATACCACCGGGATACTGGGGGGAAGGCAACTTACTGCCATTATCAGCAGCCCAGTTGATCGTCGCCACGGCAATTTGCTTAAGATTATAAGTATTCTTAACCGCTTCAGCGACTTCTTTCGCCTTTCCGAGACTGGGAACCAGAATCCCGATGAGGATACCCAAAATGGCAATCACCACGAGGATCTCAATCATGGTGAGACCTTTATTGAGCTGCCGTTCGAAAGAAATACGTTTCATAAATAGGAGGAAATTTTCAGAGTAGATACGCCAAAGCAAATGCCTGCTTCGGCAGGCGAAAATCTTATGAAAAACCGGTCATCGGGTCAAGAATCAATCTCCGGCAAGACCGATATTTCACCGGATCACTTTATCGAAGGCCTAACCAGCTTCGCCCTCAGGGCCTCGGACTCTTTGTGAATAATACACCCTTCGAGGTGGTCGTTAACCATTCCCATCGCCTGCATGAAAGCGTATGCAGTTGTCGGGCCGAAGAATTTCCACCCCCGCTTTTTCAGATCTTTGCTCATTGCGAGAGACGTATCGGTGACACTGGGAACCGGATGATCGTATTCACCTTTTCCTACATGCGGCTCCCTTCCTGCCGGTTCCCACGACCAGAAATACGCGGCTAGAGAACCAAATTCACCGGTCATTTCAACGGCCCGCCGCGCGTTGTTCAACGTCGCCTCGATCTTACCGCGATGTCGGATAATCCCCGCATTTTCCAACAGCCGGGGCACCACCTTCGAGTCATCAAACTTCGCGATGGCACGGAAATCGAAATCATTAAACGCCTTCCGAAAATTCTCCCGCTTTCTCAGGATCGTGAGCCAGGACAGCCCTGACTGAAACCCCTCAAGACAGATTTTCTCAAAGAGACGCTGATCGTCGACCACCGGCCGCCCCCATTCCTCATCATGATACCGGCAATACTCAGCATCACCCGCGCCCCACCAGCAACGCAAGCGGCCATCTTCACCCGCCTGTAGATATTCGTTTTTCTGATCACTCATGAAATAGGTTTCCAATTGAAGAAGTCATTCTATCATTCCCTATGGCCAGAGTCATCAATGACGTTCTCCTCGTGTCCCCCAACGCGCATATCCGCCCCGTTTCGATCGAACTCGGAGACGACAATTGCATCGAACAGATCTACGAAGGACACGATCCGCCCAAGGGTAGCGAGGTGATTTTTGACGGCGGCGGCGAAGTTCAGGTCATGCCCGGCTTCATCGATATTCACACCCACGGCGCCAATGGATTCGATCTTTCCAATGCAACTCTCGAAGCCGTCGAAACCATCGCCGAGGCCAAACTCGCAGAAGGCGTCACCACTTTCCTGCCGACGACCTGGACCGCCTCTCCCGGGGAAACCATCGCGATGGCAAAAGCCGCTGCCGAGTACCGGAAGAACCAGCGGTTTGCCCGGGCACCCCTCCTGCATGTCGAGGGCCCCTTCCTCAATCCCACCCAGGCCGGAGCGCAGAACCCGAAAGAAATGCGCCTCCCAAGCGTCGAGGAGATTCGGAAAATCAACGAGATTTGCCCCGTCGGAATCGTGTCACTTGCAGTCGAACTGGAGGGCGCCGTTTCATTCGTCCGCGAAATGCGGAACATGGGGATCATCACTTCAGCAGCCCACAGTGCGGCCACGTACGACGAATACCGCACCGCCCGTGAAGCAGGCCTCAAGCATCTCACGCATTACTGCAATCAAATGTCAGGCCTCCACCACCGCGAAGTCGGTCTCGTAGGGGCGGGACTGCTCGATGACAAAGTCATGATCGAGATCATCTGCGATACGATCCACCTGAATCCTGACATGATTAAAATCGCATTCAAGCACCGCAGCTGCGATCAGCTAATGCTCATCACCGACTCCATCGCCGCCTCCCATCTCGGCGACGGGGTTTACCCGCTTCACGACACTGAAATCATTGTCAAAAACGGCGAAGCACGCATTCCCGAAGGCAATCTTGCGGGCTCAGTCGTGACGTTCGACGAAGCGCTTCGTCATGTCAGCCGCATCACGAAACTGACTTTAAACGAACTTTCAAAAACCTGTGCCGCCAACCAGGCAAACTCACTGGGGATTCGCGACCGGGGCATGATCAAAGAGGGTTTACTCGCCGACCTGACCCTCTTGACTCCCAAACTCGAGGTCGTCGCGACTTTCGTGGGAGGAGAACAGCGCTATTCAGCGTAAAAAACAAAAAGTGGCTGCATCCTGCCGCGATCAGAAGCTCCGGGCGGAAGCCACGGGATCGGCCCCTGCTCGCGACGACACTTTCATCAGGCGGTTGAAAGCGCACTTCTCCGTGAATTAGCCCTGAAACGGGGGTGACTCAGTTCACACGGCGAAAGGAAACACCGTTCGGAACCGGAACTCCGATCATCGGTTGAGCGACCCCCTGCGCGATCAACTTTTCCGCGCGAATCGCGTCGAAATCAGGACGCATCAAGTTACCCGTCCACATGATCGCAGCCACCAGTGCGTAAAAACAGATACGACTGATAAATCTCTCTCTGGGGCTGGATCCGAGCGTGCTCACAAAGTGAATTAGAGCAGAAAACCTCCTTTCGTCCAGAAATTATTGTCATTTTTGAAAAGATTCTCATTTTTGATATTACGTTCTGATAAAATTCAGATACTTTGTCGATTCGAAGCACTTGAGAGATGCCCGAAAATCCGTAGATTCCCGTTGTCGTGAATACAGAATCCACCATCCAGCCGGCAACGGTGGCAGCGCCTTTTCAGGTCCTGCTCTACTACCGCTATGTGCCAATCGAAGACCCTGAGGCCTACGTGAAGTCGCACCGGACACTCTGCGAAAACCTCAATCTCAGGGGGCGAATCATCATCGGAAAGGAAGGCATCAACGGAACGGTTTCAGGAACCACAGAGGAAACCAACCGCTACATCGAAGAGATGAAAGCGTCACCTCTCACCTCGGAGATGGAGTTCAAAATTGATCCCTCCGACGATCACGTTTTCCCCAAGCTCTCTATCAAACTGCGAGCCGAAATCGTCAGCCTCGGACTCGAAGACGAATCCGACATCAACCCGAACGAGACGACAGGAGAGCGCCTTTCGCCCCGTGAATTCTACGAGGCGATGCAGGAAGATGACGTCATCATCATCGACGGCCGGAACGATTACGAAGCCGCCCTCGGGCATTTCAAAGATGCAGTTTGCCCCGATATCGGCAACTTCCGTGAGTTTCCCAACTGGCTCAAAGAGAACGCTGAGGAACTGAAAGGCAAAAAAATCCTCACCTACTGCACCGGTGGGATTCGCTGCGAAAAACTTTCCGGTCTGATTCGCAGTGAAGGGTTCGAAGACGTCTACCAGCTCGATGGAGGTATCGTCAAATACAGCAAAGATCCCGAAGTGCAGGGCCGTGACTTCGAAGGACTCTGCTACGTCTTTGACCAGCGGGTCGGGGTGGAAGTGAACCACACCGAAACGAGGAAAATCATTTCCCATTGCCGCTACTGCGGCGAAGAGGAACCCCACTTCGGCAACTGCAAATGGCCGGACTGCAACGAACAGATTTTCGTCTGCCCCTCCTGCCGCGAGGAACACGGCCTTTTCTGCGGAGAATCCTGCCGTGAAGAAGCCTCGAAACTGGCTCAGGCGGATTAAGCGGTAAGGTAATTCAGGCGCGTCTTGACAGGACGGCTGAGAATCTTAAGAATCGCCGGACCCCTTCCGAAACTGGAAGGGATTTCCGTCCCCTTTCTTACTTTCTCTGCATGTCTGCCATCATCGAAACCCTCACGGCGACGCTTCAGGCCGCGCCTGACAGCTGGCAATGCAGGCTCGCTCTAGTTGAAGCCCTCGTTGCCGAAGATCGAATCGACGAAGCCTCATCCGTTCTCGAACAGGTTACAATCCTGCCCGAAGAGATCGATTCCCGGGTCATGGCGGGACGGGCCTATGGACTGATCAACCCCGCAAGTGGCTTTGAAGTAATCGACGCCATCATTGCCGAAGATCCGGCCAACGCAGCGGCCCACCTCGAACGGGCACGTCTCTGTCATCGAATCGGCGACCACGAGCAGGGAAAAAGACACTACTTTTCCGCCCTGACATTCAACGGCGACCTGAGCGATCCCGGACTCGCAGCCGCCTACGATTCGCCAACCGAAGCGGAGGAAGCACCGGTGGAGACCGCTCATGAAACAGAGGAAGCTGCTCCCGCCCTGCCGCAACCGGCGGCGCCACCCGCTTCGCATCCGCAGCCCCGCACACGGGAGGACGTTTACTACCCCGCGCCGGGAGAGTATCCCGTGATCACCCTGCGGGAAGCGCTCGGCCTTCAGCCGGCTCCGCTCGTAGATCCGGCCACCCTCCCCGCGCTTCCCGGTCTGCAATATGAGGAAAACGTTACCCGCTACCAACCGATTCACACGCCTGACGCAGACTACCGCGAGGAACTCGTCAACGTAGCCATCCAGCCACAACCGGACAGCGAGCTGGTGACCTACGACTACCGTGCCCCGGACGAAACGATCTTTCACGCCCCCCGCAACGAAGATGAGATTTTCGTGGGAGCCTCCACGACCGCAGACGGCCATCTCATCGCCAATCTTCAGGAGGCGATACGAAAGCACCGCGAAGAGAACGAGTCCACGATCACAATCGCGGATCGCCGGAACAAGATTCTTTCGGTCCTCGCCGGTCTCGCCGCGACAACGATCATCTGTCTTCTCATGCTGATCATTGTGACCGCATCCCCCCGGCCCAACCCTCCTCAGATCGTTGCTTCGATTCCGGAGGAAAAAGCCGAGGAGATTGAAACACAAGTCATGACAAAACCACAGAATGTCCCCACCCCGGCCACTCTCACCGCCGGGGCGATGGCGATGGACGTCATGACAACCACCGCCGTCTCTGATGTCACCATGCAAACCTTCGATTCCCCCGGAGTGGGCATGGGCGATTCCACGTTGGGCATGGGCTTCGGCTCCAGCATGACCTTCGGCACCGGGGGCGGATCCTCCGCGATGTTCTTCGGTAGCAAATCGAGCGGGCAGCGATTTCTCTTCGTTCTCGACGCCTCCATTTCAATGCAGCCGCACCAGGTAAAACTTCGGGACGACGAACTGGAGAAAACCCTCAAAACCCTCAGGGGCGTCGACTACCACGTAATGCTTTTTGCCGGAGGCGCCTACTTCGCCGACAAAGGCTGGGGCGTGAAACCGACCAAAGGAAAACCCAAATTCGGCCCCACCGATTTCTTCAGCCCGGACGGCGAATACAGCTTCAAAGCAAAGAGTCTCTTCGACCACTCCCTCGCAAAGGCAGACTCCACCTTTCCGGCACCGAAATGGATCAAAGCGACCTCGGCCACGACTCGTAAATCGATCAAATTCGTGAAGGACTCGAAACGTTTCAGCGGCACCGACTGGGACAACGCCCTCGAACTCGCCCACCTCATGAAGCCGTCACCCGACGTGATCTTTTTCATGTCCGACGGGCAGGACCGGGATCTCAATGTCTCCTCCATCCTGAGCAACAGCAAGCGAAACGGACGCCCCAAAATCAACTGCATCGCGATGCAGACTGCCGAGGGAAAGGAGAGCTTTGCCGAGCTGGCCAAAGGCTCCAAAGGCACCTTCACGATCGTGGACAAAGACGGCGAAGCCATCGACGGATTCGACTACATCAAAGATCCGAAGAAGTATAAGGGGCGGTTGTAGAGCGGGGCTTGAGGTCGTCACTTCCACAGTGAAGCGATCTCAATAGATCTGAGTCAATCCTCTGAAATCAGTGCCCCATCTGTGCAAAATTCGCATCATTCGTTTTTGAGCACAGATTCGCTGCGCTCTCACAGATGAGATTGGATTTACACAGAGCAGCCGGGCTTTGAAGCGTTCCTCTGTTTCGAAACGCCCCGGTTCCACCATGGCGCGGACTGATAACTTGACTCATACTTGACTAATCGCCCGCACGGAAGATCTGGCATCTTCCGCTACGAGGCATCTAAGCAGCAGAATCTTGCTAAAAGTTCCGCTGATTGAATTTCAGGGATCCGATTCACTCAAAAGCGGGCCTTCCTCACCCAAACAAAAAAGCCCCTAACTCGATGAGTTAGAGGCTTTAAAGTTAGATTGCGGGAGCAGGATTTGAACCTACGACCTTCAGGTTATGAGCCTGACGAGCTACCAGACTGCTCCATCCCGCGATTTAAAAATCTTTGCTGGAGAGCGGAACGGATTCTCGCTCTGTTTCAGATTTTCGCAACCGCTTTTTGCATAAGTCTGTCATTTAAAACCTGCAGAGCGGATTCAGCATCCCCGGAGACCACAATACGGCGCAGCGCTTCTTTCAATAGCAGCCCTCCCTCACGTTTACAGACCGGGGTGAATCCCTTCTTTAATCGATATCATCTCAACCGCAATTTTGCAGACGGCAAGGCCGATACCTCCTCTTTCGCGCACCACCTTCACCGCTTCTATCTTCTTTCCGTCCCGCAGGGCCTCGACAATGCGGCCACGTGCTTCGGCTGCGAGCGCTTCGATGACATCCCCGGCTTCGCTGATGTTTTCAGCGGTGTAATAATCGCCGAGTCCGGCCTGAGCTTCGAGTGACAACTGATCAAAAGGAGGCAGGGCGGTCGAACCCGGAGTCGCTTTGACGTCTTCCGTCGCTGCAACCGGCTCTTCCGCGATGGGTGCCTCTACCGCTTTCACTTCCTGAATCGCCCCGTCTTTCTCAGCGAGCGGTTCGCCGGGTTTCTCACATGAGGATAACGAAACGGCGGCAGCGAGAGCCAACACGAGCGGACAAATGAAGTGGAACGTTCTCATTGGGGAAGCTGCCCCTCTATTCCCGACCCGACCAGAACTTTTTTTTCAGGCCGCTCAAACGACGATCCCCACAATAACGCCCCGATCGCCGCCGGTTTCCGCAAACGATTCGAACTGAAATCCTGACTCAACCAACAAATCGCTCATCTCGGCGACGGAATAGCAGCGCCCCTGAGTGGAATGCGCGAGAATACAGGAATACTCGGCGACAGGAAGCGGTCCGGTCTTGTCGGGATTGAGGAAAGTCTCGTGAATAATGACATGCCCGCCTTCGGGAAGAGTCGCCCGGGAACGTTCCAGCAGTTTCAAAATGTCATCGGTATTCCAGTCGTGCATCACGTTGGAAAAGAGATGGATATCGCAGTCAGTCGGCCAGTCATCGCTGAACATATCCCCTACGACGACCGAGACCTGATCGCTGAGACCGCGTTTTTCAATTGCTTCGCGGGCGATCCCATCAACGGGAACCTGCTCCATGATCCGGGCCTTGAGTCCGGGTGTGTTCGCCGCAAGAGCACAGGCGTAAACACCCGACCCGCCACCCACATCAAGGAGGCACTTCGAGTCGTTCAAGAGTTCCTGGATCGAATCGGCGAGCTTCTTCCCCAGAAAGACGCCCCGGCAATCCATCGCCGCGGTAAAGGTTTTCGCGAACTTTTCACTGAGCATCGCGCCATGCCAGTCATCGTCGGCCCCTTCGTCCAACCCGCTCCAGTGTGCCGGTTTCCCGCTCTTCAAAACACGGACAAAATCACCGACTACGGGCCTGTTGCGGAGTGATGCGTAGTACTCTGACAAATTCCAGGGCGATCCCGCACAGAGGTGCTCGCTCGCGTTGATCGTATTTGAGAGAACGCCGTTTTCGCCCTCCTCAACGAGACCATTTGCCTTGGCAAGCGTGGCAAGGACATCGGCGGGACGCCTGTCCCAGCCAAAATGTTCACAGATGTCTGTCAAAGTCCCCGGCTGATCCGCGAGGTAGTCGAAAAACTGAAACTCGGTGATCGCCGCAGTGAGCAGATCAACGGCGTAGATCCCGTCCCGATAGCGGAGAATCGTGGTCGGATCGCTTTCGGGGAGACGGTCGAGTCCTGTCATGATGAAGGAAATCTAAAGGTGCAGCAAACGGCGGGCCGCCTCGGCAATGCTCTGTGACGTCGGCCGGTGCGCTTTCCACAGATTCGGATGATACGGAATCGGCGTCTCACGGGAATTGAGTCGCTGAGGCGGCGCATCGAGCAGGTGGAAACCATCGGAAACAACGCGGGAAACCACTTCCGCAGTAACGCCTCCCCATGGGAAGCCTTCTCCAACCACGAGGAGTCGACCGGTCCTCGCAACCGAACCCAATACGGTATCGGTGTCGATCGGCTTCACGGTGCGGAGATCGACGATTTCGATTTCCCATCCCTCGTCATGCAAAGTCCGGGCGGCCTTGAGTGACTCGTGCACCATTGCGCTGTAGGTCACGATGGTGGCATGACGCCCCTCTCTCGCGACGCGGGCGCGGCCCACGGGCAGAGATTCAGTTGGCAGCGCTTCCGCTTTGAGGTGGTAATAGAGAAATTTGTGCTCACAGAAGATCACGGGATCATCGATCGCGATGGCTTCGAGGAGCATCGAATAGGCGTCCTCCACCGTCGCCGGAGTCATCACGACGAGCCCGGGATAGTGCGCGTAGATAGATTCAAGACTCTGACTGTGAAAAGGCCCGCTGCCTTCATTTCCGCCGGAGGGAAGTCGAACCACTAGCGGACAGGGAACGCCGGTCCGGTAGTAATGGGTCGCCGCCTGATTCACAATCTGGTTGAAGGCGACGGTTGAGAAATCAGCGAACTGCATTTCCACGATGGGGCGCATGCCCTCGATCGCCGCGCCAATCGCGGAGCCGATCATGGCATCCTCGCTGATAGGAGAGTCGAGAACGCGTCCGGGGAATCGTTCCGCGAGATTTTTGGTCGCTTTAAAGGCGCCCCCAAAGCCGGCCACATCCTGTCCGTAGATGTAGACAGAATCATCGTCAGAGAGCGCTTTTGCTTGCGCCTCACGTATCGCTTCCAAGTAAGTGATAGCCATCAGTTTTCCTTCTGCGCACGTTGCCCCATCTCAGGCAATTCGCAAGCCTGCGAGTGTCCGGAAGACGGGGAAAATGCGACAAACCGGATCGTGAAAGCCGCTTATTCCCAGCCGATCGCGTGCGGTTTTCGATGATTGAGGGTTCAATCCCGTTTTGTTAGACTGGTGCATCATGAATACCATACCCGTTCTCACCTCATTCCTCGGCTGGTGCCTCGTCCTCAATATCGGCCTTCTCATGTTCTCAACGATCATGATCATGCTTTGCAAAACGTGGATCACGAAGCTTCACGCAAAACTCCTCAATATGAACGAAGACGCACTGAGCATCGAATATTTCCGCTACCTCGCGAACTACAAAGTGCTCGTGATCGTCTTCAATCTCGCACCGTGGGTGGCTTTGAAACTGATGAGCGCGGAGTGAACCCCGGGAAACGTTCCCACCGGACGTCGGGACTTGTGCCTTTTGGGAAAAGGCACCGCCCTGATGTGGCGTCCTACCAATGCCGTTCTATTCGAATTCAGAAGTCTTGACGGGGCGTCCTTCTGCGGCTGAGCGGTCGCAGGCAAAGACGACGCGGAAGGTCTCGAGTGCTTCGGCAATACCGGTGCGGGGCATGTCTTCACCTTTGTCCGTAGCATCAAAGAAAGCCTGAAACTGCGCCTGATACGGGTGGTCCGCGACGTCACCGGAGTCGGCCATCGCCATCGGCAACTCGGTCCACTTTTTGTCTCTGAGCCCGAAGCTGTTCGAATAAACTTTGTTATCGAGGAGGCTCCCCTCGCTCCCGACGAGATGAGTGTGGAGGTAGTATGGCTGGAAACAATCGATCACCGAAGCAACCTTCCCGACGGCGCCGTTGGAAAACTTGAGAAGTGAAGCGGTCGTGGTCTTGTATTCGTATTTCCGGAAAATTTCGTGCTTCGACTGCGTGGCATAAGAGGTGACCTCCTCGACCTTGTCTCCCATACAGAGGAGAAGCGCGTCGAGGGCGTGACAACCGGCCGAGAGGAGACTGCTGCCGCCTTTCTCAGTGGTGGTGTTCCAGCGATACTGCCCATACCAGGGCCCGATGCCGTGGTAGTAATCGATCTCGCCGTAGTGAAGGTCGCCGATCATTCCCTGCTCGAGGAGATGGGAAGTCGTCATCATCTGGCTGATAAAACGAAGCTCAAAGCAGACGCAGGCTTTGACTCCGTTCGCGACCACGGCATCGTAAATGGCGCGGCAATCCTCCCAGTTGAGCGCCATGGGCTTTTCAAGGATGATGTGTTTGCCTGCGTTGGCGGCGGCGATGGCCTGCTCACGGTGTTGATCGGGATAGCTCGTGATCGAAACGACATCAATGTCGGACTTCAGCATCTCTTCGAGGCTCGTGTATGTCTTGATCTCGCTCCCATGCGCAGCGGAAACCTCAGCATCGTTCAAGGGACGAGACGAAAACACCGCGGCAACACTTCCCTGATCAGTTCCATTGATCGCATCTGCGTGAGCAGTTGCCGCCCATCCGTATCCAATAATTCCAACTTTGTATGCCATGGGGGCATTGAAAGGGTTTCCTTCCACTCCAGCAATGCAAAAAACCGGCCTGATTCGGCCAGACCTGCAGCGCTCCCCATTTAATGGATCGAGCTGGAATTGTCATTCAGCTCGAATGACATGCTCGCAAAACCACCGCCGGAGAACTCACCTCCGAGACGGGGAACAATTTTGAAACTCGGAAAGATCAGCGGCTTGCCGGAAACACTGTCGCGACTGCGCCAGAGAAGCACGAGCCATCCGGCCATTCCGAAAGCGACGATGCCGGCCACGATCATTGCGAGGGTCAACATGAGGGTGACGAGGCGGCTGGGATCTTCGATGAAAATTCCCGGTGCATACTCACGCAGCAATTCAGGGGCGTCAGCGGATGCAGCCATGTCGTGAACCGAGGTCTTCGCTGCCTCTTCCTTGGCGGCACTGCCATCCTGATCCATGAGGCGACTCAACCAGTAGAGCTGAATACTGAGCTCGATCGACATTTTCTCAACCTGATCAGGTGCATCATCGGTTGCGCCACCTTCACGAAGGCAGTTCTGACGAATCCGCTCGAATACAGACTTGGGAAGCCCCGCCCTGACACTGTCATTGAAGACCAGCTCGGTCATCTCAGGATGCTCGCGGTAGTATAACATCACCACGGTGGGTCGGTCTGAGAACCACTCCTTGTGAAGTTTCTTCATGTCGACATCATCCGGGATGGACTGCGTCTCGCCGAGAACCATGATGTAAATCTGAAACTCCGATTCGTCTGCGTGGAACTCGAGGAAACGCTTGATGTCATTCGACTTCTGCTCGGTGAGAAGGCGCTGCGGATCAATCAGCATATCAACAGGCGGGTGCTGAAAATAGAGGTCAGCGAGCTGTCCCTCGATGGGAGGAAGCGGCTCAAGCGCGGGTGTCTCGACGTCCTCAGCCGTGATCGGAGCCGGTGGCCCCTCCAGCTCGTAGGCCGTATTGACAGCGATACTCTCGGGCGGAGTGTCTTCCGCTTTTCCGGCATCGACGAGTCCCTGAGGACCGTAGAATTTCGCATTCTGGGAGGTCGGCTTCGGAGGAATCGGGTCCGACGCGACAGAGGTCTCGCCTGCACCCGGAGCATTCGCGGCTACCTTTTGATCGGGAATCAAGCCCTGAGGCCACAGTCCACCCCCGAGAAAATACTCTTCAGCAGTGTTCTCAGCCTCCCACTCCGGCATCTCAATCTTCCCGGCGAGGGAGAGCATTGGAAGGATGAGAAGGAGCAGGATGATGTTTCGAACTTTCGAGAGTGACGCTTTCAAAGGCTCATGGTGCTCTCTCTCAGACGCCGCTTCGACATTCTCTCTTCTCATCGCGGGATTCGGCGCGAGGTGGGCGGGAAGATCGAGAAGGTTCGCCTCCTCCCCGTTCAAGGTGCTGTGGATCTGACTCCGTGAAAGCTTGCGGAGCTTGCGCCCCTTTTTCTGGAGCACCTTGCTGAGACGAAGGAACACTTTTTCAATTCCCTCGCCATACTCCGAGTTGATGAGGTGCGGGCGTGAATATGTCAGAGCCCGGTAGGCATCCTCTTCGCTGATCAAAGTCTCCGCAAAATAGCCAAGCGAAACGCCGATCTGCTTGGTGACCATGTCGACGACGATCAGAATCGCATTTTCATTCGGGCGCGCATACTCAGCCCCGCGAACCTGCCCGTGATTCAAGAGCCAGAAGCCCAGTTCACTGATGCAAAGGTGCGAAGGAAGATTGCCGAGATAGACGCAAAACAGCATCTGAGGAAATTTCAATTCGAGCCGGTCCAGCGTCTCGCTCAGCTCATCCCGCTCCTGCTTGCGCAAGCAGTGAGCCGCGTCGTGCACCCGGTTGAGAACGACGTGATTGCTGCCATAACGCTCAGAAGCCTCAAGTTCACTATACCCGCAGGAATAGCAACTTTCCGCCTCGTGATCCACTGGGCGCTGACAACTTGGGCACTTCATTTCAATTCAACCAACGGCAATCGTGACAATTTATCTAAATTATCAATTTTACAAGATTATAAAGAAAACTTAACTACGTCAAGTGATTAGAGCCAGTTTGGTGGATTTTTCACATCCCGCAAAAAGGGCAGGCCGAAACAGGATTTGATCCGGTCAAAAAGGGGCTTCCTTTCGGCTCGCCCTACTTCATGCGCGCCCGTATCTCCGGAGCGAAGATCCTGAGCCTCAAATCATTGTCGGCAAGCAGAATGCTCTCCCGCTGCATCGCTTCGCAACAGAGCCCGCATTCGCAGCTTTCCGGTGCATTCCAGATCTCAACCGAATCATCGTAATAGCGATCCAGCTTCTGAATATCCTTCACCGGCGGAGCACCCAACATTCTGGTGAGACGCATTTCGAGTCCTTCGAAATAGCGCAGAGTTTTCGGGAAATCTGCATTCAGAATCCACCCCGGAGAGAGGAGCTGATCAAAATGATTCGCGGCATCATCAAAGGAATCCCCATATCCTGCCTCGCGGTTTCCGAGAAGGCGGCTGACCCGCTCAACGACATCGAGGATTCGACTGATCTGTCCCGCGACCTCCGCGCCACGCTCGAAAAGTGTTTCGGGCGATAAATTCGAAGCCTCCTTCCACCCTGCCGCGGTGACCGGCCCGCCGAGGTTATCTGAAAGGATGCGGGAAATAAGGTCATCGTGATTGCGATCCGGTTGCATCCCGATTTTCGATAACAGCCACGCATTCTCCGTCGAAAGCCCGTTCGCAAGTGGAGCGGCCTTAGCCCGCGAGGGAGCCGGAATGACCGGTGCGGGTTTCGACGCCTGAGCCGACTCTCCGAACGCTGCTGCGAGGGAACCGAAGCCATCCGATTTGATTTTCGCCTTCGACTTCGCGGCGGGACGGGGCGCCGGAACAGACTTTCCTCCGGCTTTTCCCGCCGAAAAGACGACCTGCTTCAAACGCTCCATCATTTCCGGATGGGAAACACGGAACAACTTCGCCACGCCGAGCCGGTGATGACGCTCCGCACAAACCGGACAGGACCACAGCTTCATTCCCGGATACTCACGTCCGGCATCACGAAGACGCGGATACCCCTTCGTATGACGATCCAGTTCCACCATTTTCGGGAGGTCGCCGAAGTCCCACTGCCTGACCTCCCCCTTTTCAAACTGTCGATTGCGACCTTTTCCGGCGACACTGGAGAAACGCTCTTTCACCTCCCCTGCCAGTTCGCTTTTGAGCGCAGCGAGATCGCGCCCGGTCCGGATCAGCTTTTCCCTGTCATCGATCACTGCGAAATTCATCTGGAGATGAACCGGGACACGGTCGAGATCAAAAGACCCACTCGAAATCTCGATGCCGTATTCATCGTGGAGCCAGTCGATCAAGGCCTGAACGAGACCGCAGTCAGGTTCAAAGCCCTCCCACGCCTCGACGAATCCGTCGACGACATCGCGGTTTGCGGGCAGCATCGTCCGAATATCCTTCTGCAAACAGCGAATCAAAACGCTCATTTTTTCCGCCAACCAGCCCGGGACCATCCATTCGCCGAACCAGTCGGGCAGATGAGGAAGCTCCACCAGGGGAACGATCATCGTGATACCATCGCCGGGATCAGCCGGATTGTGCAAATAGCGCAGGAGAAATTCCGTCTCCCCGTCCGGCGAGTATATCGAGTCAGGATAATTCTCGACCACAATGGGTTCGACCTGGGGAACGAGACATTCTTCGAGAGAAAAATCGATCGTGCCTTCAGGCTGACTTGAAACCCATTTCTCAAACTCCTTCTGAGTGCAAAGCGTTTCGGGAATTCGCTGTTCGTAGAACTCCACAACCGCCTCCGGATGAGCAAGCCCCCCGAGCCGTCGCAGTTTGTGTTCGAGCCGCTCCGCCGCCTTGAGCGTTTCGTGATTCTGCTTCAGTGAGGGCATTGGGGCACGCGTGTTCCCGTTCACGAGCGCCTCGAGAATAAACACGCTGCGAGCCAGCTTCCGGTCGATGCGACCGTAGTGAACCTTCCGCTTCTCAATCACGGGAAGCCCGCATCCGGTTACCCGTTCCTCCCCGTAGACAGCGCCCTGCTCCTTGACCCAGTGCGGGTTGCTGTAGCTGTAGCGACACAGGTGCGGCGCCACTTTCTCAAAACACCCCGGATCAAACGCGGCGACGTTGCGGGCATAGAGCTTCGCAGTTTCGACCATGTCGAAGGCCATGACCCACGCGGGGCTCGCACCGAAGACACCCGATCCCGGAAAGAGGAAAAAGGTCGAATTTCGAGTGCCCTTGTAGCCCTGCTTTTTGCCCTGATGCATTCCGATCTGAGACGGTATCGCTGAAAGGATCGCTCGATGAAGCGGCTCCGAGTAGGTGTCCTCCGGATCGGTGATTCGCTCGTTCGGGCCCGGAAGTTTCCATTTCAGGCTCTTCAGGGAATCCCTCAGTTCGCGGTGCAGATTCATCCATTCCTGAACCCGCCGGTAATTGATAAAATTCTTCTGACAGAATTTCCGCAAGGCATTGCCCGACTTCTTCCGCTCCTCCTGCATCGCGAACCAGAGATGCAGCCACGAGGTGAAATCGGACCGCTTGTCGCGAAACTTCGCATGAGCCTGATCCGCAGCCTCCTGCTTTTCTTTAGGACGCTCTTTCGGATCCTGAACCGTCAGGGCACTCGCGATGATAAGAGCCTCCTGAAGACAGCCTTCGTCCTTTGCCCCCACGAGAATACGCCCCACTCGCGGATCGACCGGCAAACGCGCGAGGGTCCGGCCAACAGCAGTCAGTTCGTGATGCCCGCGATGCTTTTCAATCGCCCCGATCTCTTCAAGAACCCGGTAAGCCTGTGCGACACGTTTCGGCTGAGGCGGATCAACGAAGGGAAATTTCAAGGGATCGCCGAGCCGGAGATGCTCCATCTGCAGGACAACCCCGGCGAGATTGGTTCGCAAAATCTCAGGATCGGTAAACTCGGGGCGCTCGAGGAAATCCTCTTCGCTGTAGAGCCTGACACAAACACCATCGCTGATACGCCCGCAACGCCCCCGTCGCTGGCGCGCGCTTGCCTGCGAGACCGGTTCGATCTGGAGTCGCTGAATCCCCCCGCCCGTTTCGTGACGGCTCACCCGCGCGAGACCGGAATCGATCACAAAGCGAATCCCCGGAATCGTGAGCGAGGTCTCGGCCACATTCGTCGCGAGAATGATGCGGCGCTTCGTTTTGATTGGATTGAAAACCGCCTGCTGCTCCTTTCCCGCCTGTCGGGCGAAGAGCGGTAAAATCATCATGTGCGGGGACTTCCGCCCTTCCAGCAAATCAGCGGTGTCGCGAATTTCACGTTCACCGGGAAGAAAGACGAGGGTATCACCGAGATAGTCGTCATCCTCAAGATCCTCAACCGCCCGCCAGACCTGCTCGGCAATGCGCTCTCTGTCATGAAGCGGCTCCTGAAACCTGTCCTCAACCGGGAAGGTGCGTCCCTCCACCTCGAGAACCGGAGCGTCTCCGAAAAAATCCGAAAAACTGCCCGCATCCAGTGTCGCCGAGGAAACGATGATTTTGAGGTCGGACCGTCTCTTCAAGGTCCGGTGGAGATAACCGAGAATGAAATCAATATTCAGGGACCGCTCGTGCGCTTCATCAATGATGAGGGTGTCGTATTGCCGCAGGTCGGGGTCATTCTGTGTTTCGGCGAGAAGGACCCCGTCGGTCATGAATTTCACTGCCGTGGTCTCACGTGAGGTTCGATCGTCGAAACGAATCTGGTAACCGACCTCCTGCCCCAGCGGGACCTGCAACTCCTCGGCGACACGCTTCGCAACGGAGGTTGCAGCGATGCGGCGTGGCTGCGTGCAACCGATTCGCATTCCATCGCGCCCGCGCCCCATCTCGAGCGCGATCTTGGGAAGCTGAGTCGTTTTGCCCGATCCCGTGTCGCCACAGACGATCACAACCTGATGCTTCTCAAGCGCATCACGAATGTCATCCCGCCGCCGTGAAACCGGAAGCGCATCTGGAAAAGAGATTTTCAACCCGCTCATTCATCCGCGAAACCTGTCCAATTCGCAACCGGAGAACCGGGCAGATCAGCAGAGGAGAACGTTTTCCAAACAACGACAACACCCCGGAGAGAACCCTCCCCCCGCATCCCGTTATCTTCATCTTCAACTTTCCCACGGCCCGGAAATCAATTCCCCCTCTTGCATTTCGCCCTCCCCCGTTGCAATCGCTGTTTGCATTCTGCAACTCCCGCCGGTTTACACTCACGGTGAAAGTCTCTTCAATCCCCTGATAGCGGGGAATCCCTTCCGCGGCGTTCTCTGGTATCAGACCTGCGATTTAAGCGGGGCATGGATCCAATAAGACTTATTCGAATCATCGCAGTCCTCGTTATTGCGAGCTTCCTGCACGCCGGCCACATCGAGGCAGATCAATCATCGGTAAAGACCTCAAACGAAGCTGGTTCAGCGTCCAACTCCCCTGAAAGTGAACTGGAGGAGAGACTCCGTCGCACCCCCGCTGTCCGCTCTCAGGCGATTGAGGCGGACGTGAAAGAAGGAGTCGTCACTTTGAGCGGTTCCGTTGACAGCCTCAGCAGTTCCCGCTCCGCCGCGGAAATTGCCACGACCATTCCCGGGATCAATTCCGTAGTGAACCAACTCATCGTTCAGCCGCCGTTAGTTCCGGATGATGACATCGTGGAGCATTCTGTTTCCCTCATCAGCGAAATGGAAGCAGCCGACGCAAGCCGCATTCAGATCACCTCCAGTGAAGGAGTCGTGGAAATCTCCGGCCCGATCGATTCCATCATGGAAAAGGAGTTGATCGAATCAGAGATTGCCTACATCCGGGGGGTCAAATCAATCAACAACCTGCTTGAAGTGGATTCGAGGAGGGACACAAACGACGACGAGCTCACGGCCATCATCACAGAACTGATGGAGAACTCCACCGTCCTCGACGGATCAAACGTGGAAGTTGAGGTAAAGAACCGCGCCGTCGCTCTCTCAGGAAGTGTTCTCACGCCCACCGGGAAGGCAACAGCAGTGCACCTCGCTGGAATTCCCGGAGTTACCGCGGTTGATGCGGCAAAACTCGTGATCCGGTCCGACGAAGATTTCGGGAAACGTCGCAGCGAAAGGCTTTCATCAATCACAGACGAGAAGATCGCGAGGTCTATCAAACTCGCTATGAATCAGCATCCCCTCGTCGTCGGTGCCGCCGATAACATCAATGTTACCTCATCAGCCGGCATCGTCACTCTTGTGGGAAAGGCAAAGCGCTTTTCAATCAAAAAAGCGGCCGAAGAGATCGCTACTTTCACCAGTGGCGTTCAGGGAATCGACAACCGGATCGAGATCGAATGGAGCGACGATAAAATTACCGACGAGGATGTCGTCAGGAATGTGAAAAAGGCGGTCACGAGAGATGCCTACCTTGAACTCGCCGACATCATTCCCCGCTCGAGAGACTTTCACGTTCATCTCTACGGAATGGTCGACACGAATTTTGAAAAAGAAAGAGCCGGACAAATCGCCGGTGCTCAGGAGGGTGTCGTCCATGTTGCCAATTACCTCACCGTCTCTGATTCCTTCGACGAGCTGTCCGACGAGAGAATTGCAGATTCACTCCGCAGGGATATCAAGTTGCTGAACACAGACCCTCAGGTTCAGGTCTCCGTGGAGATTCACAACGGAGTCCCCATTTTCAGAGGACATGTCAGCACCTGGTTCCAGTGGCAGTCACTCCTCAGAATGGCCAACGAAGCCGGAGCGAGGCGCCCTCACATTGATGTTACGGTCCACTACCGCCCCAACGGAATCGGAGCGGATCTCTATGTGCCGGAGTAATGTTTTCAATTGCCCTGCAGGAAGCGGGGCACGACACTCCGCGCATGCTTCAAGTAGAGAAAATCAAATACACCATCTGGGCTGAGGACTCTGAGCGCTGCGCCCGGTTTTACCGCGAGGTCTTCGGCGCCACCGAGATCAAGAAGAATCCGCACATCACCGAACTTGCCATCGCCGGTGGAATTCTCTCAATCCACAGCGGAGGCGAAGGGAAGCGCACCTGGACCGGTATCACTCTCCAGGTTGCCGACGTTGTCGAAGGGGCTGCCGCCGTTCGTGAAGGAGGAGGTCTCTGCGAACGGGAACCTCAGCCGGAAGACGGCGAACCACCGCACCTCGCGATGTGCGAAGACACCGACGGGAATCAGATCATGCTGACCCGGGACCGGAGTGCTTAGAACTAAAACCGCTCGATCAGGACGAATTCTTCGATTGAACAAACCCGCGCCCCTTGGTTAAGTTCAGCAAAATGATGATTAAACACCTACTTATCACAACCCTTTCCCTTTCCCTTTCGCTCCTCGGCACTGCCATGGCTGAAGAAAAGGCCGCAGCCAAAGGCGAAACCATCGCTCTTTTCGACGGGAAGACCCTCGACGGGTGGAAGAATCCATTCGACTACGGCAACGCCACCGTGGTCGACGGAGAGATTCATCTCCTCAGCGACAAGAAATTCTTTCTCGTGACCGAGGAATCGTTCGATGATTTCGAGGTAACGGTCGACATCCACCTCCCCGAAGGTCCTGCCAATTCAGGCGTCATGTTCCGTGCCAACGTCGAGCCTAACAAGGTATTCGGTTATCAGGCCGAATGCGACGGATCCGAGCGTCGCTGGTCGGGCGGACTGTACGACGAAGGCCGCCGTCAGTGGATCTGGCCGAGCCAGAAGGGCCGCACCAAAGTGGAGAAATTCCTCGAATACGAAAAGGAATCACAAGCTCACTTTGCAAAACCCGAAGTGAAAGGCGCCCTCAAGCGCAATGACTGGAACACCTACAAAATCACCTGCAAAGGCGACCATATCAAAATCGAAGTCAACGGTGTTGTCATCACAGATCTGCACGATGACGTGGACTCCTCCGGCCCTATCGGTATCCAACACCACGGCGAAAAGGGACAGACCTACCGCTTCCGGAATATCAGCATCAAAAAACTCTAGCAGATTCCCCGCAACTGATTCAAACAGCGTCGGTTTCATAAGGCCATGCCGCTTTTCGTCGCTTCCATTTTTCTCAGTGCCTTTCTGCTTTTTCAGATTCAGCCCGTCATCGCCCGCTACATCCTTCCCTGGTATGGGGGAAGCCCGGCGGTGTGGACGAGCTGTCTCCTCTTTTTTCAAGTCGGTCTCCTCGCGGGCTACGGCTACGCCCACGCTCTTGTAAGCGTGCTCCGGGGAAAACGCCGCGTTCAGATCGCGATTCATCTCTGCCTGCTCCTCCTCGCGGTGTGCCTCCTGCCGATCACGCCATCGGAGAGCCTCAAACCGGACGGTTCAGAGCATCCCGTTTTCGGGATTGTCCGACTCTTAAGCCTCACGGTTGGCTTTCCCTACTTACTTCTCTCCGCCTCCGGTCCGCTCTTGCAACACTGGTTCAGCGAAGCCTTCCCGACGCGCTCGCCCTACCGCCTCTACGCGATTTCCAATGCCGGCTCTCTCCTCGGTCTCATCAGCTATCCGTTTCTCTTCGAGCCGCTCCTGCGAACCTCTCAGCAAACTCTGATCTGGTCGTGGGCCTTCGCCGTTTACGCGATCTTCGCCGCTGCCTGCGCAGTCCTTTTTGTGAAAAATGCGACCCGCCACGCGGCCTCTGAAAAACCGGCCGCATCCACCCCGTCGCCGCTGCTCAATAAATTCCTCTGGGTCGCTTTCGCTGCCTGCGGCTCGATGCTGCTGCTCTCGCTGACCAACCAGATGTGTCAGGACGTCGCCGTGGTCCCGTTTCTCTGGGTCATCCCCCTTTCGCTTTATCTGCTCACCTTCGTGATCAGCTTTGATCATTCCCGCTGGTATCGGAGACGCATCTGGATTCCGGCAATGACGCTCTCTATCGCCGCGCTTGTCGTTCTCATGAACCGGCAATTCGCCGATGTCGAATGGCACCTCGGTCTCCAGATCGCAATCTACTGCGGGGCCGTCTTTTTCAGCTGCATGGTCTGCCACGGGGAAGTTGTTCGATTGAAACCGGCGAACCGCTATCTCACCGAATTCTATCTTCTCATTTCTCTCGGCGGAGCAATCGGAGGCATTTTCGTAAGCCTCATCGCACCGCTCATTTTCAACGGTTACCGGGAACTCCACTTTGCCCTGATCCTCCTGGCGGGACTGACGAGCATTGAGCTATACAGACGCTTCCGCGGATCGCTCAAAAGCCTCCCGGTTACGATCGGCACGATCCTGTGGGTCGTCTTTTGCGGAGCCCTTGTTTTCGGGCTTGCGAGACAGGTAAACGAAAGAGACGGAGATGCGATTGCGGTCAAACGCGGGTTTTACGGAGTCCTCCAGGTCAGTGAATCCTACGCCGGCACCGATGAGAGTTACCTCTCTCTCTATCACGGAAGAATCAGCCACGGCAGGCAGTATCAGAATCCTGAATGGGAAATGCTCGCCACGACCTACTACGCCGAAAAATCCGGCGTCGCCGCTGCCCTCAGTTTTATCAACACTCCCGCAGGGGAACGACACGTAGGAGTCATCGGGCTCGGTGTGGGCACGATTGCAACGCTCTCCTCGAAGGGAGATCAGTTCCGCTTTTACGAGATCAATCCTCAGGTTGAGGAAATGGCGCGGGAACATTTCACCTATCTCGAAAAGTGCGAAGGAGAAGCCAAAGTCATGATTGGCGATGCCAGAATCGTGCTGGAACAGGAACTGCAACGGGGTGAGCCCCAGCAGTTCGACGCGCTTTTTGTCGATGCCTTCAGCGGTGATTCAATCCCGCTGCACCTCATGACCAAAGAGGCCTTCGCACTCTACTTCGAACACCTCAAACCGGACGGGGTTCTCGTCGTGCACATCACAAATCTCCATCTCGATCTCAGCGATCCGGTGAGAAATCTCGCCAATGAATTTGGCTACACCGCGACCCGCGTCGAGGAATATGGTGAAGACGAGCACACTTACTACTCCGATTGGGTACTGATCTCGAAAGACGAGAATTTCCTGCAACGGCTTGGCGAGTCAGACTTCCCGAGTGAGTGGGAACACGAACTGCGACCCGAAATTCTCTGGACCGACGACTACTGCAACCTCCTCGATGTCATTTACTGGGACGAAGCTGCCGAAGATTACGAAGCGGAAGATGAGGCCCTTCTGGAAGCCCTCGAAGAGCCCGCTAACGAAGGAACCTAGTCCGTCTCGTAGGGCCAATGAGTTTTTGTCCAGAGGCCTCCGTCGACGTAAATGGTCTGACCGGTGATGAAATTCGCCGCGTCACTCGCGAGGTGAACCACCATGGAGGCAACATCCTGCGGTGTGCCGACCCGCCCCATCGGGGTGAGCGGTGACCAGTCGCCAGCATAGTCGGGGGACTCCTCTTTGGTTCGCTCAATCTCAATCGCTCCCGGAGCCACGCAATTCACACGAACGCCGTATTTACCCAGTTCGCAGGCACTGACTCGTGTGAGCTGATCGAGCCCGCCTTTCGACGCACAGTAATCGACCAAATTTAGAAAGGGCTGTTTGTTGGCACCGGAACCGATATTGATGATCGATCCACCCCGGCCCTGCTCTTTCATGATCCGACCACCGGCCTGAGTGCAGAGAAAGCCACCTTTCAAATTCGTCTTGATCGTCTTGTCCCAGTCCTCTTCAGAAAGATCTAACAATGAAGCGAAGGTCTGGCGTCCTGCGTTGTTCACGAGGCAATCGAGCTGTCCCATTTCCTCAACAACTGCAGCGAACATTTTCTCGACGTCGGCCTTGTTGCCGACATCTCCGGATACCGCGAAGCATTTGCGCCCCTTAGCCTCAATCGCCTCACGGGTCTCATCCGCACCGGCCTGATCACTGTGATAATTGATCGCGACATTCCATCCCGCATCGGCCAAACCGTAGGCAATCCCGCGGCCGACACCCTTACTCGCACCCGTTACAAAAGCAGTTTTATCACTCATTCTGGACATCAAAAGAAACACTCTCTTGTGCCCTCATCACGCATCCAAGTCAATCCACGAAAAACACGCATTCCACCCTTTCAGCAACGGGGCGTGGACGTAAGAATCACACTTCCAACAGGGTTAGGTGAGATATTCAACCCTGTTAAGTTCCCCGGGTTGACCCTTTTCAGCCACACCGGACAAACATCAACGCGCTACCGTTTTTAGATGGGATTCAAAATCAGATTACGGTAAATTGAAGCGCAGACTCCCTCCTTTATGCGTCACCTCAAACGAAGCGACATCGCCACCTTTTTTATCAGTCCCGTCCTCGGCTGCGCTTTTGCCGTATCCGCTCACGCTGCCGACGGATTTACGAAGAAGATTGAACCCTTTTTTGAAAAGCACTGCTACGAATGCCACGACGACCTGACGAAGAAAGGCGGACTCGATATCTACGCCCTTTCTCAGGATCTCAGCGATCCGGCAGCACTCGACAAGTGGATCTACATTTACGACCGCGTTGCCAAAGGTGAAATGCCGCCGAAAGATAGAAACGCCCCCTCCACCGGGGAGAAACGCATCTTCGCCTCCGAGCTCGCCCCCTCCCTCTCAGAGGCCCACTCGGCGACGAAACAGACCGTTCTGCGGAGACTGAACCGGCGGGAATACCAGAATACGATTAACGAGCTCCTCGGCGTTCGCATTGATGCCGAAAGCTACCTGCCCGAAGACGGAAGGGCCGATGGATTCGACAATGTCGGTGAGCAACTCGGCATGTCGAAAGTGCAGCTACGCTACTACATCGACCTCGCGACCAAAGCACTCGATGAGGCGGTCGCACTCAACCCCGACACTGAGAACGCTCCCGAAACCGTCACTGCGAGCTACGCCGAAACCCGGGGGGCCGAAAAATTTATAGGCGAATCCTGGCTCAAAGCACCCGACGGAGCCATTGTCTTTTTTCAGGACAGAGTTTATCCCACCGGAATGCTGAGGGAGGCCCACGCCCCGACACGAGGATTCTATCGAATCAAAGTGACCGGCTACGCCTATCAAAGCGACAACCCGATTACCTTTTCGATCGGAGGAACCTCATTTGCGAGAGCGTCTGAGAAACCAATCTATGCCTATCGCTCACTCCCTCCCGGCAAGCCCACCACCGTTGAGATCAGTGCATGGATGGACGAACGCTACATGATCGAAATCAAGCCGCAGGGAATCTACGACAATGAATATCTCATCAACCGCGAAGGTATCGCCAACTACAAGGGCCCCGGACTCGCGATCAGTTCAGTTGAGATCACAGGCCCGATTATAGACGAAATTCCATCGCGGGGTTACCAACTCATTTTTGAAGGACTGGACCGAAAGGAGATCGAACCCCGCAACCCCGCTGACAGGGAAAAATCCTGGTATGTTCCGAAATTTGAAATCGTTTCAGAATCGCCTACCGACGACGTCATTCCCGTGCTGCACCGCTTCGCCAACGCCGCATTTCGCCGTCCCGCCAGCGAGGAAAAAGTGGCTCCCTACCTGATCCTTTTTCAGTCCGAACTCGCCAAAGGGGAATCGTTTGAAGAGGCCCTTCTCACCGCCCTGGCCGCGATGCTCTGCTCGCCTGATTTTCTGTATCTCAACGAAATGAGAAAAGATCTCGACGATTTCGAGCTCGCGAGCCGACTCTCCTACTTCCTGACGCGAAACGCCCCGGACGGGGAACTTCTCGCTGCCGCGGCAACAGGAGAACTGTCGAAGTCTCCCGAGTTGCTCCTATCCAAAGCGGACCGCCTCATGCAGGGAGAAGACTTTGAGCGCTTCATCACCGATTTCACCGACGGATGGCTCGACCTTCGCAGCATCGACTTCACCAATCCCGATGAACGCCTCTTTCCTGAGTTTGATCGCTACCTCCAGTTTTCGATGATCGACGAGACACGGAGCTTTTTCAGGGAAATGCTGAACGCCAACCTCCCGGTCTCAACGATCGTTAAATCAGACTTTGCGATGCTGAATTCCCGCCTCGCTGACCACTACGGAATTGACGGCGTCACCAACCCGGTGATCGAACGGGTCAGCCTGCCCGCCCACTCGAATCGCGGCGGGATCCTCTCTCATGGCAGCATCTTAAAAGTATCCGCGAATGGCACTAACACGTCTCCCGTCCTGCGAGGCGTCTGGATCAATGAGCGCATCCTCGGTCAGCACCCCGCCCCGCCACCGGCAGGCATACCCGGAGTCGAGCCGGATATTCGCGGAGCAGAGACGCTTCGCGAAATCCTCGAGAAACATAAAAATTCAGAGAACTGCCAGTCCTGTCACACCATGATCGATCCTCCGGGATTTGCCCTCGAATCATTCAATCCCATCGGAGGTTGGAGAGACCGCTTCCGCAGTCTCGGCGAAGGGGAAAAAGTGGATCTCAAAATGGTTCGCGGAAAACCGGTCCGCTACAAGATCGGGCAGCCGGTCGATTCAAGTGGTGCCCTCCCTGACGGAACTTCATTCACCAACTTTCAGGAATACCAAAATCTCCTCGCCGACGATCCTGACAAACTGGCAAAGAACCTCGCTACGAAACTGCTCGTCTTCGCGACGGGCAGGGAAATGGGCTTTTCAGACCGTCCCGAGATCAATGAAATCGTCCGGAAGTCAGCCGAAACAGGTCACGGCGTGCGCGACCTGATCCAACTCGTCATCAGCAGTCAAATTTTCCGCCAGAAGTAACCTTTCACCTCCCGCCCTACTCTTTTATGAACACTCCTTTTATCGCCTCAGGAAAGTCACTGGACCGTCGCCATTTTCTGAAAGGCCTCGGCTCCACCATGATGGGACTCCCCTTCCTCGAAGCAATGACTCCGGCATTCTCCCGAGGTGCTTCCAGCAAGGCTCCGGATCGTTTTGTAGCGATGTGCGCGACACTTGGTTTTCACACTCCCTACCTCTTTCCAGCCAGCGAGGGAATCGACTATGAACTGACGCCCTACCTCACGCCACTCAAAGATCATCGCTCCGATTTCACGGTCATCTCGGGCCTTTCCCACCCCGATCAACAGGGCAACAACGGTCACGCCTCCGAATTGACCTGGCTGACCTCCGCGCGCCGTCCGGGGCTGGCAGGATTTAAAAACAGCATTTCACTCGACCAGCTCATTGCCGATCAGATCGGTCACGAAACCCGCTATCCCTACCTCGCCCTCTCCACCAACGGACGTTCCATGTCATGGACCGCGAACGGTGTCGAAATCCCGGGGGAAACATCTCCTTCCAAGTTGTTCAAAGCGCTTTTCACTCAGGGAACAGAACGTGAAGTGGAAGAGGAAATGCGTCAGTTCCGCCGCGGGCGAAGCATCCTCGATACGGTGCTGGGCGAGGCTAAGAAGCTGGACCGGAAACTCGGCACCAGGGATCAGGAGAAACTCGACGAGTATCTCACGTCGGTGAGAGAGCTGGAGACGCGCCTCCAACAGTCCGAAGGCTGGGTCCAGCAGCCGAAACCGAAAACTGATGCAACCGAGCCGAAAGACATTCAGGACAAAGCGGACGCAATCGGCAAACAACGACTCATGAACGATATGATCGTCCTCGCGCTGCAATCAGACTCGACGCGCACGATCACCTTTCAGCTCGCCGGTATGAACGCCGTTCCCGCAATTCAGGGTGTCGATACCGATTGGCACAACCTGTCCCACCACGGAAAAGATCCCGAGAAGATCGACGAACTGAAAATCATCGAGGAAGCCGAGTTCGAAGTGCTCGGGGAGTTCCTCACCAAAATGAAAGCCGTCGAGGAAAACGGGAAATCGCTCCTCGATCACACCTCGGTTCTCTACGGCTCCAACCTCGGCAATGCGAGCAGCCACGATTGGCGCAATCTTCCCGTCCTCATTGCCGGTGGCGGGTTCAAACACGCCGGCCACATCGCCCACGACGAAGACGATAACACGCCTTTTTCCAATCTCTTCATCCCCATTGCTCAGCGCATGGGAGTGAAGATTGATCAATTCGGCAGCAGTTCCGCAGCAGGAATTACCGGCCTTGAAGGCTGATTATTTCAGGACGCCGTAGATCACTGCGAGAATGTGACAAAAGCTCCCCGCGAGAACGAAGAGGTGCCAGATCATGTGGGAATATTTTACATTCCGCATCAGGTAGAAAACGACGCCGCCTGAATAACAAAGCCCACCGGCAACGAGCCAGGCGAGTCCGACACTGGTGACATTCTCGATCAGCGGCTTCAACGCGATGCAGATGATCCATCCCATGAGAACGTAGAGAATCGCGCCGATTCGATCATATCGGGGCAGAAAGACCGCCTTGAGGACGATTCCGACGATCGCAATTCCCCAGACCACCCCGAAAAGAGACCAGCCCCACGGCCCTCTCAGATTCACGAGCAGCCACGGGGTGTAGCTCCCTGCGATGAGCACGAAAATCAGCGCGTGGTCAAGAACCTGGAAAACCCGCTTCAACCGGTGAGTGTTCACCCAGTGATAGAGAGTCGACCCCAGATAGAGCAGGATCAAACTCGCTCCGAAAACGCTTACACTGGTGACATGCCAGGCCCCGAACGGGATTGCCAGCTTCACCATGATCACCAATCCGACGATACCCATCGCGACACCGATGCCGTGACTGATCGTGTTGGCAACTTCCTCGCCGTGGCTTTCGCAAAGTTCGCTTCGCTGTTTCATACGGGTACACCCTCGCCCAGCCACTCTTTATTGACGAGTGAAAGTTTTGTCAGGCAACTTCCCTTGAAAGCCTTTTTTTAGCGACCTTTTGCAAGCGCCATCAAAATCGCTTTCTGAGCATGAAGCCGGTTCTCTGCCTGCTGAAAGATTTCATCCTGACGTTCTTCGAGGACTTCCTCGGTGATTTCATTGTCACGATAAGCAGGCAGGCAATGCTGGACGATGGCATTTTGATTCGCCATACCGAGCACTTCTGAATTGATCTGGAAAGGAGCCAACTCGATCAATCTCGCGCCCGCTTCCTCCTCTTTCCCCATACTCACCCAGGTGTCGGTGTAGAGAACATCGCAATTCTCAGCGGCGACTTTTACATCGTCGGTGATCGTAACCGGAGCGCTTCCGAGCCGGGTCATGAACTCTTCGGCCGGTTGAAATGCCTGCGGCGCCGCGATGTACAGCTCAAAGCCAAGGTGCTTCGCAGCCCATGCCCATGAACGTCCCATGTTGCAGTCGCCGTCGCCGAAAAAGGAAATTTTCTTTCCTTCCCAACCACCGAGCTTCTCCCGAATCGTCATCAAATCAGCGAGAATCTGGCAGGGGTGCTCTTCATCAGTGAGCGCGTTGATTGTCGGAATCTTTCCGAACTCGGCAAAATCAACGACATCCTGTTGATCGAATGTCCTGATGATGGCCCCGTGAACCATGCGTCCGAGAACGCGGGCAGTGTCCTTAATCGGCTCACCACGACCAAGCTGGACGTCTTTCGAATTGAGAAACAAAGGACGTGCCCCGAACTCATTGAGGCCAACTTCAAAACTGACACGGGTTCTCGTCGACGATTTTGTAAAAATCATCGCCCATGTTTCACCCGCGAGGGGGTGTTCAATCTGCTTTCCGCGATTCGCCTTTAACTCAATCGCCTTTTCCACCAGCGATTCAATCTCACTCGCTGACAATTGCTCGATACCTAAGAGGTGTTTCATAACTAAAAAAATCTATACTAGAGCGCGGCAAGTCCGTCGAGGACTCCGCGAAAAACGGTCAATGCCTCGTCGATCTCGGCATCCGGCACATCCAACCTCGGAAGCCAGCGCACCACATCCGCTCCAGCGGGAACCGTCAGCATTTTCTGCTCCATGACCTTGTTCACGACAAACAAAGCGGGCGTCTGACCCGAATCCGCAAATCCGGGCACCCCGGCAAGGGCCTCTTTATTGAGAACAAAACCCAGCATGAGGCCTACGCCCCGAAGCGATTCAATGAGCGGACAATTCCACGAAGCCACTGCCTCACGGATCCGGGCTTCCTGGCGTTTCACATTGGCAAGCGCACCGCAGTTCTCGATTTCCTCCAGCACCGCCAGAGAAACAGCCGAGGCCAGTGGCGTTCCGCCGAAAGTCGAACCATGCGTCCCCGGTCCCATCGCGGCGGCGCAGTCATCACTCGCCCAGATTGCCCCGATCGGGAAACCGCCACCAAATCCTTTCGCCCAGCTCACCGCATCCGGCTCGACGCTGACGTCTGAATTTTCCAAAACGGTTCTCCATCCGCACCAGTCGCCGGTCCGTCCCGATCCACACTGCACTTCGTCAAACATGAGAAGAAGATCGTATTCCTTCCGCAACTCGTCGGCCATGGCCATGAATTCAGGGCTGGCTGAATGGATGCCGCCCTCGCCCTGCACCGGCTCAAAAAGAATCGCCGCGGTATTCTCTGATACCGCCTCGCGGAGCGCCTCAGGATCATTGAAGGGAACATGAAGAAATCCCGGCAAGAGCGGATCAAATCCGATCTTCACTTTATCCTGTCCTGTCGCGGCAATCCCGCCAAGAGTCCGTCCGTGGAAGGACTGCCTGCAGGTGATGACATCCCGCTTCTTCGTTTCCGGCCCGTATTTGTCGTAGGCGCGTTTCCTTGCCAGCTTGATGAGTCCGTCATTCGCCTCAGCTCCGCTGTTACAGAAAAAGACCTTTCCGGGGCGCTTCAGCATCTTCTCAACAACGAACTGCCCCAGCTCGGCCTGCTCACGAATGTGATAAAGATTGGAACAGTGAATCAGTTTTGCCCCCTGCTCGGAAAGCGCCTTCTGCATCACCGGCGGACAATGCCCGAGTGAACAAACCGCAATCCCCGTCGCAAAATCGAGGAACTTATTCCCGTCCTCATCAAAAATGTAGCCGCCCTCCCCTTTCGAAAAGACGACAGGAAATCGGCCGTAGTTCCCCAGAAGAAACTCGTCTGTCAGTTCGATAGTGGTTTTAGGTTCACTCATTTTACAATTTCAGTCCCGATTCCGTCCTCGGTAAAAATCTCAAGCAACAGTGAATGGGAAATCCGCCCGTCGATCATGTGCACTTTTCCAACGCCCGCGTTAAGTGCTTCAACTGACGACCGGACCTTGGGAATCATCCCGCCGCCGATGGTGCCGTCTTCGATAAGACCTTCAGCATCTCTCGCATTGAGCGAGTGGATCAAACTCGACTCGTCCGAGGGATCCTGCATCAGCCCTAACACATCGCTAAGATAAATCAATTTAGCTGCCTTCAACTCCGCAGCGAGAGCACTCGCGGCAAGGTCGGCATTCACGTTGAGACTCAGTTTCGTCCCCTCTTCGGATGCTACCGGCGAAACCACGGGAACAATCTCCGAGGAAATCGCAGCGCGGATCGTGGAGGTATCAAAACCGATAACGCGCCCGACGCGGCCAAGGCTTACCTCCCTCTTTTCGTCCTGAGACCATCCATTAATGCGCTCTCCGATAAAAGCTTCATTCCCGGGAACGCCGATCGCTTTCCCGCCGAAACTCTCAATTCCCTCAACCAGTCCCGGATTGATGACACGACTGAGGGTTTCCTCAACGATGGCCATGGACTCATCTGTGGTCACGCGAAGGCCGCCGACAAACTCAGCGGCGAGCCCCGACTCCTGCATTGCCGCGGAAATCGCCTTGCCACCGCCATGCACGATCACCGGATTGATTCCCGCCACCTCCATGAAAACAATATCGCGGAGGAGACGCCTTACGAGAGCGGAGTCATCCATCGCGCTGCCTCCGACTTTAATGAGAAAGGTCTCACCGCGAAACGTCTGTAAGTACGGCAAGGCTTCCAGCAGGACTGCTGCTTTATCGATCTGCTTCTGGAAACTGGTATCCATCGGAAAGAAAAGCCGCCAACATCGCCGAAATCCCGTCTCGGGCAAGGGAAGATTCGACAAGCTCTGTCAGTATGGAATAGACTGGCCTTATTCAGTCGTTTCACCAACTTTCTCTTTCATTTGAAACGGGCCCATATCACCCGTCAAAGTGCTGACCTCTTGGAGTAGCTTTGAAGTAAGGTCGGTGACGCTGAGATCTTCAGGAGAATAGATAATCCGCCGCCCTCGCCCGTGGAAGCCAGTGTTTACTATGATGGCCCCGCTCCCACCATAAGCGCGCACGAGGTATGCTTGCGCTATATCGGCCCCGTCGAACAAACTTACCGGGGGAATTACGAGATGTCCCACTTCTCTTTCCAACTCATCGATTTCAGTGCGTAATTTATTAACCGCCCCCAGTTCTTCTGCAGTCAACTCATCATCCTTCTTCTTTTCAATGCCCGTCCTTTGCCTATCATCCGGATAGAGCCTTCTCGACAGATCTGATCTCTTTCGTGTCAGCAAACTGACAAGATTCTTTTGTTCATCGCTAATTACCTGTCGGTTAGATTCAATCGCTCTCTTTCGAGTGGCCAGACCTTGCCCCACATCTCCCAAGTCGACAGTCAGCAATTCCACCTTCTTTTGTTTGGGTAAAAGGTTTTCAAGAAGTTGGTCAGCCTTGGAGGAAACCGCACTCCCTTCCACCAGCAACTCATTGAGCTTGGCTGCCATTGACGTCCGACCGGAATCAATGGCAGCACCCTGAGCTTTCTGATTCGCACCAACCTCATCGAGTTTGGCAGACATTAACGTCAGAGCAGAATCGAAAGCCGCACTTTGAGCTTTCTGACTTGTCTCAACCTCATTGATCTGACTGAGCGCGCTCAGTTGCTGCCTCTCGACTGCCTTCAATAATTCTGAAATTTCTTTCAATTGAGCACTGACTGCGTCCTCCCTTTTTTCTTGTTCAAGCCCCCAATAGACAACAAACGAAAGGCAAGCCAGAGATAGGAGAAGTGCCGAAACCGACAGAACAAAAAGTTTCATAGTTAAATCGTTACCCAGCTTGATAGTGAGGTGTAAAATCAAAAAAGGGTAGTCATTTCGTCAACTTCTCTAAGAGCAGTGCCTGAGTTTTACTGACGCGCAAAACAATACCTAAAATGCGACCGCTCGAATCAAAAGCCTGCCCCGCCCGACTTATGCCCCCTCCCGTCCTGACTCCGATTTTTCTCAATTTCCTTCGAACGTTTGTTTTAGAGCATTGTCGAAAGATTCGGTTGTAAATATCAGGGCTCAATCGCGTCTACGATCTCGATTGGTGAGTTGGCGGCCTACTGCTAAATTCACTATCGATTCGGACTCATTGATTTCCGGATATGAAACCAAACAAAAAACCAATACTAAAAATGAAAACACTACTGGCTACACTCACATGCGCACTCTTCGCTTCAGTTGCTTTTGCAGGCGAATATCCTGACATCAGCATCGCTGAACTCGAAAAAGCTATCAAAGACGGTGAAGTCGTTCTCCTTGATGTGAACGGATCAAAATCTTATGCAAAAGGCCACATCCCAGGTGCGGTTGACTTTCGCTCGGACAAAACCGATCTCGCGGCTGCTCTCGGCGACGACAAAGACAAGCTCGTTGTAGCATATTGCGGCGGTCCTTCATGCTCAGCTTACAAAGCAGGTGCTTCAGCAGCTGAGAAAGCAGGCTTCAAAAACATCAAGCACCTCTCCGCAGGAATCTCCGGATGGTTGCAAGCTGGCAAGCCTACTGAAAAAGCAGACACCGAAGGGTGAGTTACTGCGTTTCAGTTAGCTGAAACACTTACTTAGAAAGCGTTCTTGCGGTGTGCAGGAACGCTTTTTTCGTTTCTGCTACCACCCCTCAGGCAGGTCCGAAAGCGTCTCCGCAAGAATGGCCCTGATCCGCACCTTTTCATCTTCCGATAGATAAGCGAATTCCGGAGCGCCATTGCCGGGGGCAAGCGCCTTCGCCAATCGCGTATAGATCAGCTTCTTGAACCCTTCAGGCAGGCTCTGGAAAACCGGCGTGTAGATCATGTAGCTGCACCGGTTCCGGAAAACTCTCTTCTCCAGATCAAAATCACGGAGCGAATTTCCCTCGCTGTCACTTTTTCGAGCCGCCAGAAAATCCTCCTTCAGGCGGCTGTCACCGGCGATCCCCCCTTCCGGCAGCTCCGCCTCATCGGCAAAGAGCAAATACCGCGCGATCAGATCGGCCTGCTCCGCTATAACAGCCTTGTCTTTCCCGGACAATTTTCCTCTGCCATCCTTCAATGCAGTTCGAATTCGATAGTGAGCCTGAATGACCCGGTTCACGAAACCGGCCTGATGCTCGTGCAGGAGATGAGCCAGAATATCACTCGTCGCGACGGGGAAAACCGACCAGTCGAACGCTTCCCCCGGAGGGAGCGGAGTGGTTACAATGCCGTCGGGAGTGAAATTCCCCGTTAGATTTCCCCAATGCGGTTGAAGGTTATCAGCGCCTGTGACGTGCCATCCCCCGAAGCGTTCGCTGAACGGAATCCCGTGACCGGACTGCCCACGCCGATATGAATCGAGGCTCCCACCTTTGGGACCGGGAATCACCGATTTAATGACCACCCCGGGTACTTCGTGAGTGTCCTCGCCTGAATGGCAGTTCATGCAGCGCCTCGACCGGTCCACGACCGGCTTCGCCCCTCCGCGCGGAATGTCGAAAATGTAAAAAATCCCGCCGAGTTCCGGATCGATCGAAACGATTTCAATCCGCCCGCCCTGAACATAACCGAGATAGATATCCTCGTTAAAATACACCGCCCTCGGCGTCTTCGGGGAGATCAAACTGAGCTGCAAGCTCGTGGTCGAATAGACCAGCATCTGCGAAGACTCGGAAATATTGAGCGCCTTCAGCAAACTCGTCAGGAAGCGCTTCTCACTGGAATAATCGAGCTTCAGATCCCCCTGCTCGAGTTGCTCTTTAAACCGGGTAAAAGGATCATTCAGAGGACGCTCCCAATACCCGTGCTCAGGCGCTTTAATGTCGGAAAAATCAGACTCCTCTTCAGCACCGGTGGACTTTCCTGAAATAGTTAAGGCAATCAGCAATACAGCTACCGGGCCGCAAAGAAGTTTGGACATAACGGAAGTTAACCGTCATTCCGCCACCCCCGCAAGCCCTCCCGGCGCCTCATAGGTGCCAGTGGAAAACACGGGGAAATCCGTAAGAGAGCCGTAAGCCCTACTTCTTACGGTTCAGTGAATATTCTTCACGATTAAAAAGCACATACTCCGGAGAGAGGTCAGCGGTGTAGACTGTATACTCTCCCTTACCCAGATGGAGATCAATACCGACCGTAAACTCCGACGCTGAAACCGCCTCGGAGAGCTTGTCGATTTCGGTTTTAGTAGCGAGACCGTTTTTAGCAGCAAGCAATCCACCGATATAGATATCCACCATCTCCTCTTTGACCCGCGCTCCGGAATACCCAACCGCATGAATGATACGGCCCCAGTTCGGATCTTCTCCATTCCACGAGCATTTCACGAGTTTGGAATTCGCGACAGCACGGGCAGCACGCTCGGCGTCAAGGTTCGAGGCGGCTCCCCTCACCTGCACTTCGACCAGTTTGGTTACACGCTCCCCGTCTGAGACAATTTTCTTGGCCAGATCCAGCATGACCTGATTGAGAGCGCTTCGGAATTCAGCGCTTCCCTTGCCACTGCGGGTAATCTGATCATTTTCGGCAGCGCCATTCGCCATCACGATAACGGTGTCGTTAGTGCTCATGTCGCCATCAACCGAAATACGATTGAAGGAATGATCGACCGCTTCCTTCGTGGCCGCTTCAATCTCGGCTTTGGAAACAGCGGCGTCAGTGGTGACGAAACAAAGCATCGTCGCCATGTGGGGATTGATCATCCCGGCGCCTTTGGCGATTGCGCCGATTCGAACCATCTTCCCGTTCACTTTCGTCTGAACTGCAATTTCTTTCGGACGGGTATCACTCGTCATGATCGCGCGTGCGGCCGCTTCTGCATGGGCCAGTTCACACCCGAGTCCTTCCACTGCGAGGGGGATCTTCGGCTCAATGCGATCCACCGGAAGCGGAACCCCGATGATACCGGTCGAACAGACCTGCACTTCGCGTTGTTTGAGTTTTAGAGCCTTGCTTGTGGCACTGGCCATGGCACGAGCATTGATCATGCCTTCATGCCCGGTGCAGGCGTTCGCATTACCACTGTTCACAACGATGGCGCGGGGTTCGGTGGACTTGAGGTAGCTGGAGGAAAGTCGAACCGGTGCCGCCCGCACTTCGTTTTGCGTAAATACCGCAGATCCCACCGTGGGAAACTCTGAGTAGATGATCGCGAGGTCATCGCGTGTCGCGTCCGGGTTCTTGATACCACAGCTCACAGCTGAAGCCAGAAACCCCCTGGGAGCGCAGATACTCCCTTCGATTTGCCTTAATTTCCTCGCCATTACCGTTCCAATCTAATTTCTAAAAGTTCATCAAACCCGTCGACTCATCGAGACCATGCATCACGTTTAGACTCTGTATCGCCTGACCTCCGGCACCTTTGCCAAGATTGTCTTCTGCGCTGCAGAGAATGAGCTTTCCGGTTCTTTTATCGGAAACCCAGCCTATATCAACAAAGTTTGTTCTAACTACATTTTTTGTATCCGGAAATACGCCTTCACCCAAGATCCGGACAAAAGGACTATCCTCATAAAAATCGGAAAACACTTTCTCAATTTTTTCCGACGATAAGTCAGCGACCGGGTTGCAAAAGATAGTGGAAGCAATACCCGCCGTAATCGGCATTAAATGAGGCACAAAACTGATCTTCGTTTCTTTCCCTGAAGCCAGGGACATTTCCTGCTCAATTTCACTGAGGTGCCTGTGCTTCGGCGCTCCGTAGGCACGCAAGCTCTCATTCACTTCCGGAAAGAGAAGGCTCAGGTCAGCCTTTTTGCCGGCTCCACTGGATCCGGACAAACTCGATACAGAAATGCCATCCGGGGAAACCAGTCCGGCTTTCAGCAAAGGAATCAATGGCACTAAAATACTCGTTGGATAACACCCCGGGGACGCAACCAGCTTTGCCTTCTTAATCTCTTCCCGATAGACCTCGGGGAGTCCGTATACCGCCTCATCAAGCAAATGCGCAGCGGGATGAGCGGCACCGTAAAACTCCTCATACACGGCTGAACTCCTGAGCCGGAAATCAGCACTCAGATCGATGACACGGATGCCTTTTTCGAGAAGGGCGATGGCGTATTCAGAAGCAACACCGTGAGGCAAAGCGAGGAACGCTGTTTCAACACCGGCAGCGACAAGCAGGTCCACTTCAGGCATCGAAAAAGCCAGGCCCTCAATCCCTTTCGCGTTCCTCAAACGCGGGTAAATGTCAGTCAACGGCCGCCCTGCCTCCTTACGTGAGGTCACCGCTACCAGATTCACATTGGGGTGCATCACGAGAAGACGCAACAGCTCCTGCCCCGTGTAACCACTAGCCCCAATTACTGCAACATTGATTTTTCCCTTACTCATGAGCTTTCCAGCATGGCATAGAATCGAACCGAGTCTAAAAAGTTCTCCGGCTTTGAGGTAGATTTTGAGGCACAAGTCACTTGCGCTTCGAAAAAAATCATCCAAACTGTGCGCCTCACCGCTCCAAAGGCGGTGTTTCAATGGTCGACGGGACGTGGCGCAGCTTGGTAGCGCATCACACTGGGGGTGTGGGGGTCGCAGGTTCAAATCCTGTCGTCCCGACCATTTTGAAACAAGGCCGGAGAGAAGCCGGCTCAAGGCTCGTTCAGAGCCTCCCCCGCACTGGCTTTGTTTCTTTCCAAATCGCGCCGAATTTTCACCGGACGAAATTCATTCTCCGCGAAAATTTTCCCACTCAGCCTCTCAGAGCCCAGAGTTCGAAAGCGACCTTGGCAACGCCGACGGCGAGGACCAGCAAGCTCACAAACCCGAGCGCTTTCAGAAACACGGACTCACGATGCGCTCCGAGACGAAGCCCGGGATACATCAGAACCGCAATGAGCGCTCCACCCGCCAATCCGCCGGCGTGAGCCGCATTGTCAATGAACTGACTTCCCAGAAGCCCGAAGATCGCGAGGACTATCGTTGACTGTATCAAACTGCTGCGAAGCCCGTCGGGAAGTTCTTTGCGAAACTTGTGCGAGAGGACCAGTAGAAAACCAAGACATCCGAGAATCCCGCCCGAAGCGCCGACTGACAGCGCATCACCGGCCCGCAGGAACATGCTCGCGAGAGATCCCGTAACGACGCTCACCGTGAAGACCAGACTCAGGAGTGCAGGGCTCACGAGAGCACTGAGAACCCGCCCGAGACTGAAAAGAGCCATCCCGTTGAAAAGGATATGAACCACATTTCCGTGCATCAGCCCCGCCGTGATGATCCTCCACCACTCGCCTTTTCCAACGACCGCCTTTTCCACCAGCGCCGCCGCGAGAATCGACGGCTCTATCCCCACCACCATCTGACCGACAAAGATCGCCACAAGAACTCCCAGCGCGACCTTGAGCCCCAGAGTCTTCTTCGTCAGGACCCAGCGCCGAAAGAGTTCACCGTTGACGACGCTTCGATTCAGCTCCTCTACAGAGAGATTCTCAACCCGTCGAAACCAGGCCATTGCCGAATCCACGAGAGGAAAAAGGCCGTAAATCATGCCCCCGAGAAGCGCCAGCATCATAAACTCGGGAAAATACCAGGCGACACCGACAAGCCCCGCCGTAATGAGGAACGATTTCGCAATCCGGCTTTTCAAACGAAGGCGATAGGACTCCCCGTCAATCCGCCGGGTATGAGGAAAAAGCAGCGAACCGGGAACGATGCGATCAAACCAGGGGAAAATCAGCCCGCGAGGTTGAGGAATCGAGGCGAGGAGCTGCTTCATTTCCTCCGGCGTCTCCACCACCACCAGTTGTCCGGGCTCATAGCGAATCCCTTCCACCGTCGCGTAATCGCTCATTTCCACGCCGTAATTCCCCCGCGCGGATTCCGGAACGAGGGCAAGCAAATCGAGATCGCTCCAGGGAATCGACGGCGAGAGATACTCACGGAACCAGACCTCGTCGGGAAACCAATGATCTGAAATGCGCAAAGGGCGGGAAAAATCTGAATCGCTCAAAAGGGAAACCGGGACAAAATTGGGAAAGGCTCGGAGTGAACCTCAAGGCGGAAAGCTACCGTAAAAAGCAGCCATGGTAAACGATGCCTCTCCTCCTCTTTTGCGCTAAGGCAAAACCAAAAACTGTTCATTTGTTCAATTAAGCCTTTACTCTGCCCGGAATTTTGACAATCCTCTAACAGTTCTCTTGAACACTTTTACTTAATCCGTTCAGAAACACTGCGACACCATGAAACGAGCTCTCTTTCTCATAACCCTCTTCGGCTTCTCTTTCGCAATTCCCCCGGCACAGGGAGACGAGCACCTCAGATCAGCGGCGCCTCCTGTCCTCTGCGGCGTCTCTCCGAAAGGAAAAGATCTTATCGGCGATTCTCCTGCACTATCGAAAGAAAGGGAGTCACTGGATCTCCTTCTTGACGCGCTTTCCCCCAAACAAAGCAGGAGGCTCGAAACGATCATCAATCGGGGAAGCCTCGACGAACTGATTGCGATCAACGGAATCGCCGAAGGCAGGGCCAAAACCATCATCGCGGGGAGGCCTTACCGCGAGGTGAACGAACTCATGCTGCTCAAAGGCTTCGGATATGCAACCGTGGCCTCCGTGATCCTGCACAGCAGCAATACCGAACCGTAAAAGGCGGAACCGCAAAAAGATTTCCTACCCCGGATTTACGGGTTTACGAATCGGTAGGCAAAGGAAAATTGCCTCGCAACGGGTTCCCGCTCTTCCCTGCGGGGGACCGGGCAGGGCCGATTTCCCTATCATCCGCCATCCCCGCCAGGGATCAAATCCGGCTACAATGCCATAGCCCGGGCATCAGCGATGAAGCTCACCTTCACGCGATCCGAACACCGCCAAAATCGCACTCAACGCGCAATACCGCACTCGACGCATCGCCAATCACCCTTCACACTCTCGGCGATGAAATGTTTCGACTCCGCCAGTTCACTCCTTTGCCTGTGCCTTTCCGCCACCCTTCTCACTGGAAGCGTGACTGGAGAAGACAAGGCTTCGACCCATCCGAATATTATTTTCATTCTCGCCGATGACCAGGGCTTCGGAGATGTTTCAGCGCTCAATTCCGAGTCGAAAATTCCCACGCCGAACATCGACCGCCTCGCCAAAGAGGGCATGTATTTCTCGGATGCTCACACCTCATCATCTGTCTGCACCCCGACTCGCTATTCCGTTCTCACCGGTCGCTACCACTGGAGGACCCACCTTCAAAGCGGCGTGCTCGGCGGATTTTCTGAGCCCCTAATTGATTCCGACCGGCTCACCGTCGCGGGATTTCTTAAAAGTCATGGTTACGAGACCGCCTGCGTCGGCAAGTGGCATCTCGGAATGAACTGGCCTCTCAAAGAAGGGGGCACCGCCAACGACAAGGGTGATTTCAGCAAAAAGGGCATCGCAATCGGTTGGAACGTCGACTACACCGCGCCCATCAAAAACGGACCTGTCGATGTCGGCTTCGACACCTTCTTCGGTATAAGCGCGTCTCTCGACATGCCGCCGTATGTCTATATTCAGGACCGCGTCCCCACCGAAGTGGCAACCGTGGAAAAGGCCTTTCACCGCCCCGGACCAGCCGGGGCCAGTTTCGAAGCGGTCGATGTGCTGCCGAAAATCACCGAACGAACCATTGAGATCATTGAGGAACAGGGCCAAAAAGAGAAGAAGTCACCGTTCTTCATCTACTTCCCGCTCAACGCGCCGCACACTCCTATCGTTCCGAGCGAGGAGTGGAAGGGCAAAAGCGGAATCAATGACTACGGTGACTTCACGATGCAAGTGGACTCGACCGTCGGCCGGGTTCTCGACGCCCTCGACAGCGCAGGTCTCGCGGAGAACACACTCATCATTTTCACGACCGATAACGGCTGCTCACCTCAGGCTGATTTCCCGACCCTTGAAGCGGCCGGCCACCACCCCAGCTACATCTACCGTGGACACAAAGCGGACATTTTCGAAGGAGGCCATCGCGTTCCTTTCCTGGTACGCTGGCCGGGAAAAGTTAAGCCGGGCACGAGATCAGATCAGATCATCGGCCAGTTTGATCTCATTGCGACTGCAGCGGAAATTGTCGGAGGTAAAATCCCCGACGGCGCAGGCGAGGACAGCATTTCGTTTCTTCCCGCCCTCCTCGGAAATGAGGAAACAATCCGGACTTCGATCATCTCACAGTCCATCAATGGCAGCTTCGCGATTCGCGACGGCAACTGGAAGCTCGCTCTTTGTCCCGGTTCCGGAGGCTGGAGTAACCCACGCCCCGGCCGCACCGATTTCAGCGCAATGCCGCCCGTGCAACTTTTCGATCTATCAGCGGATCCCGGTGAAGAGAACAATCTCGCGACAGAGCACCCCGACAGGGTCGCGACGATGAAGGCAGCCCTCGAAAAAGCGGTGAACGACGGTCGCACCACAGAAGGGCCGGCGCTTCAAAATGACGTTCCAGTCAAGATCATGAAGAACGTTCCCAAAGCTTCGAAACCGAAAGAAAAGGCGAAGGAGAAAAAGAAAAAGGCTGCCTAAGCGGCAATTCCGGGAGCGTCCGGGAAACGCGGCGCCCCTTATTCCGAAAATACCTCCGGTGCCGAATTTGAAGCGGCCGGTTCCAAATTTGCGATGCGTCCCTCCCCCGAAAATCCGCTCTTCGGCGGAGTGATTCAACTGCTCTCTCAAATTGCGGTGTGCGGTTATCTCATCTGGCTGGCGGTGACCGATCATGCGGAAGGCTCCGCCGCTGAAAAGGTGGATCAGATCATTTTCGTCGATTTTCTCGGATACTTTCTCCTCTCATTTCTCTTCTCCGGAAAAAGCGAGCCGGTGCGATGGGAGTGGCCGGTTTCCTCGACGATGGCACTCCGATTCACCGGTTATCTCGCGCTCGTTCTTGTGTTTGTCTGGTTTCTTGAGGGCGCCGCGGGATGGCCCGTTTCCGCTGCCTGGGGCCTCGGCATCCTCGCAAGTCTGTCCCACGTTCAGCGCATTCGCACCGAGGCGATCCTGCGGGTCATCTGGGCGATCGTGAGCGCATTTCTCGCCGCCCTCACAGGCAGCATCCTCGGAGTGAAAGAGGAGAATCTGCTTATCGATCACCTTCCCACCCTGCTTGGATGGGGCCTGCTTTACTTTGGAGGCGTCGCCCTTTCCTCGCTGTTCTTCTGGATTGTCGATCAGATGGATGAACCTTCCGCTCCGGACAAGACGCCCTAAGAGGCTCGCTAAAACCGGAACCGCTGCATCAACTCACCATCCGGCGATTCCACGACGATCCCGCTGATCGCCGAATTTCCCTCCGGTAGCCGAACCCGAAGGTGAATCACTGTATCGGCAGCGGGAACGATCGCTTCCAATTCACCGGTGGCGTTCTTCGTCATCGCGACAACGTTGCCGGCATCGAAGTCTTTCTCACCCATGGTGCGCCAGGCGATTGAAACCTCCCCCTTCGAATCGGCCAATACCGCCGCGATCCGAATCCGAAAAGGCCCTTTCAATTTCACCTGACCGTTCGCAATAAACGGAGCATGTCTCGCCTCTCCGTTCAGGTCGTGAACACGCAGTTCGCCATCCTTAACCTTCAATTCAGCGTTGCGTGCGATCCAGCCATTCACTGCAGGAGGATCCAAAGTCGCGGCTTCTTTCGGGCTAACGTTCTTTCCATCGAGGTAGTGATCGAAGTATCGGCCCCAAACGGGTGAAATCTCTCTGATAAATCCCGGAGGCTCCAATTCCTGCGTCCATCCCCCGAGCCGCTTCCTGAGCCTCTCCGCCACCTTGGGATGCTCTTTTAGGAGATTGGTAGTTTCACCCGGATCAGCCACAATGTCGTAGAGATACTCCCTCGTTCCCCCGATAAAAAGCTTCCAGTTCTCTTCGCGAATTGCCGACTGCCCCGACCACCGCCAGAAAAGAACCTCATGGGGGGCACCCTCCCGCTCTCCGGCGAGATACGGGACAATATTCACCCCGTCGAGCAGATCATTGTCACCGGCCCCGGAGAGAGCTACCGCAGTTGCCGCTACATCCAGAGAACTGACCGGTTCGTCAAAGACCTGTCCCGACGGAATTCGCCCGGGCCAGGTCACAACATAGGGCACCCGGATCCCCCCTTCACTGAGCATTCCCTTCTCGCCGTTCATCGGCGCATTCAGGGAACCATCCCAGCCGGGTCCTCCACCCGGCGCATCAACCTTGTGAATCTTCAAAGGAGCACCGTTGTCGCCGATGAAAAAAATGAGCGTCCTCCCCGTAAGTTTCTTCTCAGCCAGTTTTGCCCGCACCGCTCCAATCCCATCATCCATCGCCGAGATCATCGCAAGCGCCTGACGCCGGCGCTCCGGCATTTTCCCGGGAAAACGGGAAAGATATTTCTCCGGAGCGTCCAGTGGAACATGCGGCGCCCGGTATGCCAGATAGAGGAAAAACGGCTCATCGCTGTGCCTCTCGATGAATGCAGTTGCGGCAGCACTGCAGGCATCAAGATGATACATTCCTGTTTCTTCGAAACCGGGTTCCTGATCGGATCCATCCAGCCCGTAATTGGCCCAACCCGGCCGATCAGAGTTTTTCGCAAAGACATCATCGAACCCGTGTGACGGGATTTCATTCACCGGGCCAAGGTGCCATTTCCCGATCTGCCCGGTCGCGTATCCAGCCGCTTTGAGTCGCTCGGCTATCGTCACTTCCGCGTTAAATCCCTCAAGGCTGCTTCCGTTGGCCTCGAGCCCAAACCGGCTTTGATCCCTTCCCGCAAGCAACCCGCCTCTCGACGGCACACATTGAGGAGCGGTCACATAACCATTCGTGCAACGCACTCCCTCCCCCGTCATTTGGTCAATGTTAGGCGTCTTCAGGTCGTCGTAAATCCCCGCCGCCCCGATATCCGGCCAACCGTGATCATCGGTAAAGATCACGATGATATTGGGCCGCTCTTCCGCCACTGTACAGACTGGCAAAGAGAGCAAAGCAAAAAGGCATAGAACGATGAATTTCATCAGGCAATGCTATAGGCTCAGCAACCGCAGCACAACAGCAACGAGAGTCAGATCCGCCAGAAAATGCCCCACCCACGGCAGGAGCAATCCCCCGTGGTGATTCCGCATCTGACGCCATCCCCAACCTCCGATGGCGATCACTAGAATTCCAACCGGCAGCTTCACCGGCGATAAAAAGAGAAGCAGAATGGGAAAATGAAAACAGCCGAAGAGGAAATCTCCAAGTGACGGGAACTTTGACCTCGAAGCAAAGAGCCCCCGCCAGAAGAGCTCTTCGAGGGGCGGATTAACGAGCAGCAGATAGACGACGAAAAGAGGCCCACACGACCCGGCAAGGATGGAAACTTTTTCGCCAACGAACCCTCTGGAAACCGAATAAGCCGAGAGCCCGAAATAGAGCCCGGCCGCGATCACGAGCATCAGTAAAAACGGCCATACCGAAAAGCCTTTCAGCAAGGCCGACAGCGAAACTCTTTCCCGATTCACCACCAGCGCGGCAACGATCACCGCATGGTAAAGCAACAAGGCCGCCCAGCCGCTTTTCAGCAAAAGCATCCCGAGAGCCATCGCGGCGAAAGGAGCAGCCAACCAAACTCCCTGCCGTGGACTGACCTTACCGGAGTTCACTCCTGCGGAGCGGCATACATTCCCCCGTCACCTCTGCGTTTTTGAAACGGGGCACTCTCGACAATCCCAAAGAGAATCTCCTTGAGCGTTGCCCCCCGCGACTCAGCTTTCGATACGATCTGATCAATCGTCGGAGCATCAAAATACTCAATCCCCCGCCCGATTCCGTATGTCATCAATTTTTCAGTCACGGCGCGGTGAAAATCCGCGCTACGCGAGGTCGCCAGCACCTTGCTCAGCTCCTGCGCATTCTTGAACGATTCCCCCGTCATGAGAGTGCCACCGGCATCGATCGGCTTGCCCTTATATTCATCAATCCAGAGCCCCATCGGATTGTAATTCTCAAGGGCCAGCCCGATGGGATCCATCCGGGCATGACAGGAAGCACACATCTTCTGCTCGGAGTGGAGGGCCATGAGCTCCCGAAGCGACATGTTCTTGTTGCCACTACCCTTCGCAGCTTCTTCGAGGGCCGGAACGGCGGGAGGTGCCGGCGGCGGCGGGGTAGCGAGGAAATTCTCGAGCACAAAAAGTCCCCGCTTCACCGGGGAAGTCCGTGTCGGATTCGACGTTACAATATGGAAGGTCGCCTGACTGAGCAGGCCTCCGCGGCGGGAACCCTCATTTAGATCCACCTTTTTCAAATCGTTCCCTTTAACGCCTTCAATGCCGTACCATTCAGCGAGCGGCTCGTTGAGAAAGGTATAATTGGCAGTGAGCAGTTCCGTTGCCGGACGATTTTCCCGCAGCACATAAGCGAAAAACATCTCACTCTCAGATTTCATCGAATCCCTGAGCCGCCCGTTGAAAATCCGTCTCGCTTTTCCGAGGTCCTTTTCATTCAGAATTTTCCGTTCATCAATAGAAATGGTTGTGACGTCACGTGCCTGCAACCACTGCCCTACAAAGTTCTCAATGAACCGGTCGGACTTCTTATCTTTAAGCATGCGCTCGACTTGCTTCCTCAGTTCGACCCTGAGCTTTCCTTCTCCCGCAAGCTTCATCAGCTCTTCGTCGGGACATGAACTCCAAAGGAAATAGGAAAGCCTTGAAGCGAGAGAGTATTCATCGATTGGAACCACTTTTCCGGGATTGTCAGGCTCCGGCTGAACTTCGGCACGCATCAAAAAGCGGGGACTCACCAGAATGGCTTTGATCGCCTGAGCGATCCCATCTTCGAATCGCTTCCCGGCCTGCATATCCACCTGACGGGCAAGCGCGACGAGTCGCTTCACGGTGTCATCATCAACCGGACGACGGAAAGCAAGAGTCGCGAAACGTCGTAAGATTGTCTCTCTGTAGGGATCTCTGGCTTTCTCATCGTCTGAAGGGGCACCTTCAGAAAACAACCACCGCAATTCCCAGGGATAATCTTTCTGACTACCATCAAGCGGCCCACGGTATCGAATCGCCTTAACGCCGATCGCGAGTTCCTGCTCGCCGTCCTCCGGAGCCTCTCCCGTTTCCGTCGCAAGCCACAAGGTCTGGCCGTTCCCCTTTTTGAGGTGCGCCTTTGTTTTCAATGTGAGAGTTTTTGAATTATCCCACCCGAGTTTTCGTTCTATTAGAGTTTTGTCATCGACCCCGATCTTGAAATTTGCACTGTGAGAACTCGCCTCATCGGAACCGCGGATACTGAAATCCACCCGGATCTCATACTCTCCGTCGAAATTGATCCAGGGCTGCCCCTCCATCTTACGGGCATGATTGAAAGGCATCCAACCCACTGCCCAATCACCGCTGCGCTTGTCTTTAAACGAATTCAAATTGGGCCACCACTCCACAATCGCCGGCCCGCTTGTGGGGATCCCTTCCTCGACGACAATCTCCGCCGCTTCGAGATACTTCTCCATCAACAACGGAGAGATACTCAGGACATCACCGATCGTATCGAATCCGTACCCGGTATCATCAGCAGGAAGAACGTCATATGCGGGGATACGAACGTTGAGTAAATCATAAACCGTATAGCGATACTCCTCACGATTCATCCGCCGAATCGTGACGCGCCCGGGATCGGGGTTTTCGTGATCGATTTGAAACACTTTACTCTCAATAAAGGAGAGAACAGCATCCCGCTCTTCCGTTTTGAACTGCGGCTTGTCAGCCGGAGGCATGAGATTGCTTCTCACATTCTTCCAGATTTCATACCAGACATCAAAATTGTCGAGGTGCTCTGCGACTGACTTGTAGTCGTCCATCGCGAAGTCCCCTTTGTCCATTCCGTCGCCGTGGCAATCGTAGCAGTAATCCATCAGGATAGGCTCGATCTTGTCGAAAGCAGCTTCATCCGCCACCGCCATTCCGGGAAAAACGCCCAGGGCAACACCTGCAATAACCAGTGAAATATTTCTTAGCATCTCAAAAACTCTGTTTAGTAAATCCCGGGACCGTTACTGTCTTTCGAAGGTTACAAAGCGAAGCGTCTCCCCTTTTTTTATTTCTCCGTCAACCTCCACGGATACGGCGGTTTCCCCCTCAGGGACGCTCACTGCCGTGAAGGTCATGACATTTTTATCCGCTGCCAGTTTCCCGACGACCGTTTCCTCCCCCATACTCAAAGTCACATTGCGCGCACCGACCGGCTCCGTCCAGGAAACCGACACTTTGTAAGGCCCTGTCCGCTTAAAATCCACCATCCATTTGCCGGCAGATCCCCAACCGACCTCATCGCCGACCCGCCAGTCCTGAATCGAGAGGTCAGAAATGAGTTCCTCATCCACTCCCAGGAAAATGCGGGGTGGCGCATAATTATCATCCCTCGTCGTCGAAACATCCTTCAACCACGCCGTATATTCCTGGCGCAATTCCTCTACCTTCTCCGGCTCACTTTCCAAAAGGTTTTTCGTTTCCCCGGGATCTTCCGAAATCTTATACAGTTCGAACCCGGGAATTTTCGTCTTTCCCTCCAGGATCTCGAGACCAAACCCACTGCCTCGAAGCAGCTTCCACCCCTGCGTCCTCAGAGCAAAGTGATGGAACGGCTGCGGGACATCACCTCGATGACTCTGAAACACAAGACTGCGGTCCTGCCAGTCTTCCGCCCCGCCTTTGAGCAGGGGCAAAATGCTTTTACCGTCGAACTTCACCCCTTCCGGTGTCGCTGCTCCCGCTGCCTCCAACAGGGTCGGCATGATGTCAATATGGGCGGCGATGCGATCACTCTTTGTCCCCGCCTTAAGCACTTCCGGCCACCGCGCGTAGAACATCGTGTGAATACCGCCCTCGTGAACCCCGGCCTTCATCCCGCGAAACGGCCCCACGTATCGCATTGTGTTAGGACCATTATCGGTAAAAAAGAGCACCAGGGTGTTATTGATCAGGCCGGACTCTTTCAGGTAATCGTCCATTTTGCCCATGTTTTGATCGATGTTCTCGATCATCGCGAAAACGCGCGCGACCGTGTCCTTGTGCTTATCGCTGGTATTGCCCGCAAGTGCCGGAGTGAGGTCAATCGACTTGTAGTAGGCCAGCAAATCTTCCGGCACATCGTGATAAGGGCCGTGCGGCGCATTCGGGGGTAGATAGACAAAAAACGGATCGCCCGCCTCTTTGCTTTTCTTCATGAAATCGATCGCGGCATCGAAATAGACATCCGTGCAGTATCCCTTTGTCTGAACCTCTTCCCCGTTGTGAAAAAGAATTGGATCGGTATAACGACCTTCATTTTCAATCGGCTCCGAAGGCTGTGCGAGCCCTCCACCGCGATGAATCAAAACCTCATCAAATCCCTGCTCCTGCGGGCGCAGCGGAAAATTATCACCAAGGTGCCATTTCCCGAAAATCCCCGTTGCATAGCCAGCCTCCTTGAGCACCTCCGCGATCGTCTCCTCGTCGGGCTCCATCATCGAGCGACCTTTGAACGTGTCGATGACCCGTGTGCGGTAGTTGTAGCGCCCCGTCATGAGCGATGCCCGGGTCGGAGAACACACCGGACTGACATAGAAATTCGTCATTTCCGCGCTCTCTGTCGAAAGCCGGTCAATATTCGGCGTTCGAATCACCGGATTACCCGTAGAACCGAGATCTCCATAGCCCATGTCATCAGGCATCACGATGATGATGTTAGGACGCGGGGCAGCCTGCACTGAATCGGCACCGATCAGGGCCAATCCAGCGAAGAAAGAGAGGAGATACTTTGCAAAAGACATCACCTCAATCTCGACAGGACTCCGCCATTTTGCAAGGAAGCTGCCCCGCCGTATCACGCCATAGGCGCCTACTCTTAAGGCAGGGCGCGCACCGAAAGCGACCGCAAGCGCCACTGCCCCGGAGTCTCTGCCCCGTAATGAGATGCGCTGCTCAACACGAGAGATTCGCCTTTCTTCACCACCCCGATATCACTGAGAACACCGGACTGATCTTTGTCGTCAATATCCCCGTCGACGCAGTATATCGCCAGAGGTGCCTTCTCACCAACCTGGTAGAAACCACCGCAAACTCCATTTCCAGCCACAACCGCCGCATATTGCACAACGACATCACGGTCAAAGGTAATCGCAATCGCCTCGCCATCGTCGACCTGGTCGAACTTTCCACCGCTCACCCCGACACCACGGGGATTCGCCGACAGCTCACCGGACGACGGTGAAAGGGTGACCTCAACACCGCCTCTGCGATATGAAGACGCTATTTTTCCGTCGCCCCGAAAGTCGAACAACACCGGCTCACCCATCTCCACCGCCGCCAACCGGTGCCCGCCGGCATTGCGATGATCCTGCGCGACCCGACTGAGATGTTTCACAAGCGGCTCCAACTCCGGCTCGCTGATACGATTATTCTCTTCAGGCGAATCGTCGCCTAATTCATAGAGTTCAACCGGCACCGGCACGCCGCTTCGCAGCAAATCAGCATTAAAGAACAGCTTCCACTTCCCCTCCACCACCTCGCCGTCCACGAGCGGTGAATCCAGTCGAATCGCCGCCACCGCGGGATCCTGCTTATCCTCTTTGTGATCATGAGCAAATACCGGCGGCCGCTCCCCCAGCTCGCCGCCGCGCCAGGCCTTGAGCACGCTGAAGCTGTCTTCCGCCCCCTTTTCCCCTTCAAGAGGATTCGGAAGCTCGCTCCCGATCAGTTCGGCAAGAGTCGCAAAAACATCAGTATGACAAACCAGTTCACGGCTCGTGACCCCATCGGTCGCGGCATCGCCATCTCCGATTCCTCCTGCACCCCAGGCCACGATGCAGGGAACGCGATGTCCCCCCTCGTAGGTGGAGCCCTTATTGCTGCGAAACGGCCCCGTCGCAACCTTGCTGTTCTTTTCCGCACCGTTGTCACTCGTGAAAACCACCACCGTCGTCTCGATCAACTTCTTACCCGGATTCCTCGGATCATCATTCTCTTCCAACCAGTTCAAAAAACGCCCCAGAATAAGATCGTTCTCGTAGATAAAGTCGTGCCGCAAATCCATTGCCTTCCCCGCCTTCGTTCTCGCAGCACCCCGACTCGGTTGATCGCCAATGTGAGTATCCGGCGTATAGGGCGAATGATTTGAAGGAGAAGGATAGTAGAGGAAAAAGGGCTTTTTCGCGTTGCCGCCCCCTTCGAGATGAGTCGCCAAATACGCCATCGCCATGTCCGAATGACGGCCACCCAACTCGTTCAAGACGTAGGCATTCCCACCTTCTGAAACGAGCTCCTTTCCATTGCCTGTCGCGCCCACAATCTCAGCTCCGTGAAGATGTCCCGGACCACCGGTCTGCTCCGGCCCGTTCGGCTTCTTCCCTTTCCCATTGAGCGAAGGCCCTGAGGTGCCATGAGACCGCGAGGTGTATCTCGCAAACTCGAACCCGTGATCCACCGGGGAATCGAACAACGGCTGAGTCAAATCAGCATCGTCCCAACCCGCAGCCGGACTCCCGTCAGTGCGACGAAAACGCAGCCCGACATGCCATTTTCCCACGATTGCCGTTCCGTATACCGCTTCCTGAAACATCGTCGCAAGAGTGGGTCGATCCCGCTCGATCATCGGATCACCCTGCGTCCCGAAGAGAACCCAGTATTTGAGCCGGTTCCGCCACGGATAACGGCCCGTCAGCAAACCGTAACGAGTCGGCGAACATCGTGAAGACGGCGTATGGGCATCCGTAAAACGCACTCCCATGCGGGCGAGTCGTTCCATGTTAGGCGTCGCGAGCTGGACCTCATCGGCATTGCCGGTGAAATCCTGATAGGCACTCGTGTCCCCCATCCCCATGTCATCAGCCATCATAAAAATGACATTGGGCTTATCAACCGCCAATCCTTCACTAACAAAACCAAAGAGGCAAACGAAGCCGAAAAGTAAAAACCGGATCATTCCAAATCCTCCGATTTTCCGGTCACGGAATCCATCAAAATTTCAGGCGGGATCGGGCACGCCCTCGATCTCGACGGAGGAAATGAAACGCTATCCGGGTTCCCCCTCGAGCCGGGCAAAGCAATCACAACCGCTCCGGTTACGATCCAGCTGATCTTTGTCAGAGAGTTCGCAGGGAAAAACAAGTCGACCTCCTATTCTCTTGATGAATCTAACAAAACAACAACTCTTAACCGTATTCCAGATTCAAAAGGCACCACGACCGTGATGGGGTTCGCTGTCACCGAACGCAGATGGCTCCCTGAATCAATCAGCTTTCGACCGAACACTGACAAAGTGAAATGGGGACACGCAATCACCGGTGAGCAGATCCTGAAGAATTTCTTTCTCGTAAGCTTCCCTGCCTCGATCGCCGAAATAGGCTCACTCGATGTCTATTCGCCGGAGTCACCCTATCGGTTCATCTTTGAACTCGATACCCTTCCCGGCCTTCCTCCCGAAAATAGCGAACTGGAAAATCTGTTCGACGCAATAATCCCGAACCGCCCCGAAGGGAGCTCCCTCTCAGCCGGCGATTGGATTTCCAGAACGGCTCATTTAAAGAACAGCGGATTTCTCCCCACCACCATTCACGGATCGCAAACAACCCGATTTGAAAACCGGACTCTCCGCGAAATCACCAAAGATGAAAAGCGGCGCTTCAACTGGTACTCAGTCGGGACGACGAATAGTCACGAACTTGTAATCGAATCAAAAGCCCCCTGGATTGAGTGGATCGATTTTATGAAATCAAAACTTCCCTGCCTTTTCGATTCCGTTAGCGCCCGAGAGAGAACCTTGCTCAGAGCTTCCGGCAACGACTTCGACTCCCCACTTCCCGGAATCGCTACGGAAGATTCAGATTAACATTGATGCCAACACCGGCTCCCCCGGTGTTTATCCCCAGCCCCGGCAGGCCGACCGAAACTGAAGGCACCACCGAGTTGAGTGCTTCCGCACCGGAGGTCGTTGCCGCAGGCACCGCCGGGACAATCGCCCCCGTCGAACCGGTTACACTTCCGGCAGCAGGACTGATGATTGAAGGCAACTGCGAAACTGGCAGCGAAGAGGCCGTCGATGGAATACCCGCAGCAACGCCAACATTCGCACCGGCTTGATTTAGATCCACACCGGAAGGAGCGCCCCCGCCTTGTGCGCCGTAGCCACCGGAGACCACCTCATTGCGAACTCTCACCCGGCTCGTCGGCGAAGAAGGCCTGTCCATGCCGCCGATCAAACCGCTAACACTTCCTCCCAGAGCATTGGAATAAATCATCCCCGCGCGCGGTGCCCGCGGTGCCCTTTCCCGGGTCGCTTGCGGCGCCTCCGCAGGCACTGGCACATTCACCAGTTCGCCAACAACGGCAGTGGGCAAATCGGTTACGGACGCGGCATTCAAATCCGCCGTCGAGGCAACAGGGATCAATGGAAGAGATTCCGTCACTTCGCCGGCAACTTCGACTGCGACCTCGCTCCCCGCGGCAGAGATGGCGAGACCGGTCGAAGTCCCATCTCCGGTTCCGACACTTAAATCCACTTGTGCTTCCGCGCTCTCAAGAGAGTCGATCAAAGCGCTCGTATCAACCAACTCGTCGACAACAGGAAGGGAAATGTCGGAATCACTTTCCGGCTCATCGGGACCATCCACTTTCGGTGGAGAGCCGACATTCACGCTATCAGATTGACTGCCTACCTCTGAACCGGACGCGACCTCCCTGCTCCCGTCAACCGGCATTGACGACTCCGCCGAAATTACGACGTCTTTCGAAGGTGAATCAAAACCGACCGGCTCAAAGTATCCCTCAAAAGCCTTCTTCCGTATCTCGACATCAGCGTCGGAACTGAACTCCTCTCCCGGATCGCTCCCGATGCCCCCTTCAGATTCAACAACCCCGGCAATCTCGACAGTGCCCGCGGCTTCGCCCGGCTCAGCACCGTTTGCATCAGTGCTCTCATCGCTGACACCTCTCTTTTGCCTGCCTTCATCAGTGATGATCAACTCACCCAACTCATTACTAGAAGTCAGATCATTTGAACCATCCCCGGGAAAAAGTTGAAAGATCAGGTTACGCCCGAAATAGATCGCTGATCCGAAAACAACAATCGAGACGACGGCGATAAGAGACCTGCTGACAATGGATGAATTCATAACGATCGATTTCTGTGTGTTAAGTTAACATTGCGCCACGTTCAGCTTTTAGCAGAAACGCTCCCGAAACGCTATCTCATTACATCGCAAGTTTCCTACCAATCATCCTGTGAACACTCTTTGCCATTCTCCCGAAGCGCATCTTAACCCCGGCAGAATGACTCGATAAGTCACTCCAGCAGCTCGACGATCTCCGCGTTAGGACCGGAAGCGGCTGCCTCGTCACGATTCACAATTTCAAAAAGCCCCCAGAGAATTCCCACAAGCAATCCCGTAACCGCAGCCGCGATGACAAACACAACCAAACGGGAGAAAAGCCGTCCCGGCTTAGCTGCTTTCCCCTTTTGAGGTGACGGAAGGGGAAGAGAAATCTCTGCCGCCTTTTCCAATGAATCTCCAATCAACAGTTCCTTAAATTCACGAATGCTCGCGGGGCGATCAGATGGATCTTCAGCCAAGCACTTCGCAACCGCATAATCCCAGCGCCGTGGAATCGGCTCACAACCAAGCCCGTTCTCCTTCCGTCGCTCTGACATTGAAAGAAGATTGTGAGGATCCCAACTCCAGAAATCCGCCTTGGGATCCTTGAACGGATAAGTTGATGTAAGAAGTTTGAAAATCGTCACCCCCAGCGCGTAAACGTCGTTCAGGTAATGGCTCTCGTAGGGGTTCCAAATCACCTGGGGCGAGGCGTAGTGGAGGGTGAGGCGGTTTCCTATCACCCTTTCCGATTCGGAATCCAGCGACATCGCAAGCTGGGCAGAGAGTCCAAAATCGGCCAACTTAACCGACTCGAATCCGCTGAGCATAATATTGTGAGGCTTGATATCGCGATGAACCAAACCGCACTCCTCGTGCGCATAACTGAGCGCATCGCAGACCTGTAGAATCCAGTTCGAGAGCTCGCTCACCTCGAGCACGGGAACACCCCGGCTAACCAAACTCCCCAGCGATCCTCCGGGAGCATACTCCATACTGATCGCCGCGACGCCATCAACCTGAGTATGAAAATCGTAAACGGAGAGAATATGGGGATGACTCAATTTACGAGCCTGTTTTGTCTCCCGTCGCAGAATCTCAGTCTCTTTCTCATCAAATGACGAGACGAGAAACTTCAAGGCAACCTCCGCCTCAAGTTCCAAATCCCGGGCCAGCCACACCTCTCCCATTCCACCCCGGCCCAGAAGTCGAAGCAGCTGATATCGATCAAGGTAAATTGACTGCTCCTGCATACTCGACTGAAGGAACAATAAATCCGACAACCGGGCAAGTCTTTCCCCGACGGGTAAAAGTCAGCTTCTTTTCAAACGGGCGAATTTTTAGACAGAAAACCTGAAACCCTACCCCGTCGAATCGTGCACTCTGCCCTATTTTATCGTGCATCCTGCGCGAACGCCCCATCACCGGAACTCGCAAAAAAGCCAAATTGAATGGGAATCCACCTGCAATCTGACACCACCCGGATCCTCGAAAGTTCGGTTTTTTTTCTTCGTTTCCTGAGCCAAATCGGAATACTCCTTTCTGATTAGAGTCACCAAGGGAAGGGCACAATGGAAAAAGAAGCGCACGCCGCTGATCCGATAAGTAACGGAAAGACAACGAATACCGGCTTTGCTAAAATCATCGCCCTCGTCGCTCTCATCGCTGTCGCTCTTCTCACCTGGCAGTGGCTCTCCAAATCCGGCTCCGTAGCGGTCGAGCGAACCACGGCAAAAGTAACGCGCGGCGATCTCACCATTCTCGTTCTCGAAGGGGGAAATCTGCGGGCTCTCGAATCACTCGAACTGAAGTCTCAGGTCGAAACGCGTGATGGAGCCAAGATTCTTTCCATCGTCGACGAAGGCTATGAGGTAACGGCAAAGGATGTCGAAGAGAAGAAGGTCCTCATCAAACTCGACCCGACCGAGATTAAAGAGCGCATAGAAGCTCACGACATCGAATACGAAAACGCACAGGGTGCCATGACCGAGGCCGACGAGGCGCGCGCAATCCAGTCGACCGAAAGCGAAAAGGAAATCAAGGTGGCTCGACAGGCAGTTCGCTTTGCCCTTCTGGATTTCGAAAAATATCTCGGCGAAGGGATCTCCATCAAAGTGCTGAGCCAGCGAAACCTGCCCGATGACGAAGACTCACTCGCCGCCTACGAAGCCAAGTACCGGGAGCGACTCACTGCCGGATTGAAGAAAGAGGAGGAGACGTCGGAGGAGGAGATTCAGACGGCGAACCGCGATGACATCATCGAACGCGGAAACTGGGAGCGTGTCGACTTTGCAAAATATCTACAGGAAGACAATCTCGGTGACGGCGAAGCCCAGCAGGAATGGCGCAAGCGTCAGGACGCCCTCCTCGTCGCGACGAGCGAATCTGCCGTCGAACTTGAAAATGTTCTCGGATCGGAGCGGCTCGCGCAACGCGAATTCATCGCCAAGGCAACTCTGGACAAGCAGCGGGTCGCGCTGAAAAAAGCCCAGCTCGCCGAACTGAGTGCGCAAACCTCCCTCTCCCTTTTCCGTCGTTACGAATTCCCAAAAAATGCGGAGGAATTCCTCACCAAGTACGAAGACGCCCTTCACGCACTCGACCGCGAGAAAACAGAGGCGCTCGCGAAACTCTCTCAGGCGGAGGCAAAATTCCGCAACATGGAGCAACTTTTCAAACTTGCGCAGAAGCGCCGCACCGATCTCGCGACCCAACTCGAAAGCTGCAACATCATCGCCACAGAACCGGGACTGGTAGTCTATGGCTCATCCGAACGGAATCCCTACTTCGGAGGCAACGAAGCGAAAATCGAAGAAGGTGCCTCGGTTCGTTTCAAACAAACCATGATCACGATTCCCGACATGCGACGAATGGGCATCAAAGTTTCCATTCAGGAATCACAGATCAAAAAGGTCAAGGTGGGACAGAAGGCGAGAATCGTTGCCGATGCAGAACCTGACAAAACATTAACCGGAGTCGTCAAAAAGGTGGCTCTGCTCCCGGATTCCAACCGTTGGTATGAAAATCCGAATCAAAAAGTCTACCCCACCGAAGTTGATGTCGACGGCACTCATGACTGGCTCAAGCCGGGAATGAGCGTAAAACTCGAGATCATTACCGACGAACTGAAGGACGTGATCAAGATCCCCCTTCAATGTGTCATGGTTGATTCAGGCGAGACAGTCGTCTACGCAAAGCGCGATGGAAAGCCGGTCCGACAGGTCGTCGAGACCGGGGGATTCAATGATGAGTTCATCGAGATCACCTCCGGGGTAGAGGAAGGAGAAGTCGTTTTCCTGAGCAAACCATTTGTCGAAGGCGAAACGAAAAAGAGCGCCTCCCCCGCAGAGAAATCCGATGCAGCGGAATCGACGGATGCGAAATGAGTTCGCCTGATCCCATCATTCAACTGGACGGAGTGAAGCGTGCCTACCGCATGGGTGACTCCGTCGTCAAAGCGCTCGACGGCGTTTCAATCACAGTGAATCGCGGGGACTATCTCTGCATCATGGGACCGTCCGGATGCGGAAAATCGACGATGCTGAATCTTCTCGGCTGCCTCGACCAACCGAGCGAGGGCGATTATATCCTCGATACCGAAAACGTCTCCCATCTCGACGATGACACGCTCTCCGGAGTCCGCGGAAGACGCCTTGGTTTTATCTTCCAATCCTACAACCTGATTCCTCAGCTCACCGTTCTCGAAAACATTGAAGTTCCACTCTACTACCGCGGGATCTCCGAGCAGCAGAGCCGAAAGCGCGCCCTCGAACTGGCCGCGAAGGTGGGGCTCGCTGATCGGATCCACCACCGGCCAAACGAACTCTCAGGCGGCCAGCAACAGCGCGTCGCGATCGCCCGGGCCCTCGCCAACGACCCGCCCGTGATCCTCGCCGACGAAGCGACAGGGAATCTCGACAGCAAATCCGGAGAGGAGATTCTCGCGATTTTTGCGCAGCTCAACCGCGAAGGCAAAACGCTCATTTTTGTGACCCACGATGAAGAAATGGCAAAGCGGGGCAACCGCATCCTTCGACTCCGTGACGGCAAAGTCGAAAGTGATCTTGCGAGTCGAGACCAGCCGGCAGGATTGGAAGCCGGGAAAACGCAGACGTCTTCGCCCGCGACTGCCGGTGAACCCGAAGCACTCTTCCCTTCTCTGAACTTCAAGCGCACGATTCTCCTCGGATTAAAAAGCCTCTGGCTCCACCGGCTGCGCTCACTGCTCACCGCCCTCGGAATCGTATTCGGCGTCTCCTCGGTCATCGCGATGCTCGCGATTGGTGAAGGTGCCAGCTTCGAAGCGCAGGAACAAATCCGAAAACTGGGAAGTCAGAACGTGATTCTCCGCAGCGTAAAACCACCCGGAGGCAGCGACAGCGGAGAGAAACGCTCCTTTGTCCTCGACTACGGAATCTCGGCACGCGACGTCCGCCAAATCATTTCCACAATTCCCGGAATCAGGATGGCGGTTCCGAACCGGGAGATCGGAGACTATGTCAGCCATAAAACGAGACGGGTCGACACGGTCGTTTCAGGAGTCATTCCGCTTTTCCCCGAGATGCGAAATCGCAAGCTGCTGAAAGGTCGATTTTTCAACATGATCGAAATGGAGGCGAAACAGAACGTCTGCGTCATCAGTGAATCGGTTTCGAAAAAGCTCTTCCCGCTCAGCCCCACCCTCGGAAGCGACGTTAAACTTGGAGATACCTACTACAAAGTCATCGGAGTTCTCGACAGCACCGAAGGCCTGCCCGGAGAGGAGGAAACCGGAACCCGGGAATACGAAATGTACATCCCGCTTGAAACCATGTTAGAACGTTTCGGTGAAGTGATCTATAAATCGAGGACAGGCAGCTTCGAAGCGGAGAAAGTCGAGTTTCATGAAGTCACCGTGGTCGTCGACGATCCGGTCGAGGTGGAATCAAAAGCCGAAGCGATCAGACACCTTCTCGAAGCCAACCACGACAAACCGGACTTTCAGGTCATCGTCCCCGTCGAGCTGCTGCAGCAGGCCGAGCGCACCAAACAGATTTTCACGATCGTGCTCGGGTCTATCGCAACGATCAGCCTCATTGTCGGCGGAATTGGAATCATGAACATCATGCTCGCCAGCGTGACGGAACGAACCCGCGAAATCGGAATCCGCCGCGCCCTCGGCGGTCGCAGGCAGGACATCACCCTTCAGTTTTTAATCGAAGCCGTTTTACTCTCCGGCGTCGGAGGCCTCATCGGGGTGGCCCTCGGCCTCACCGTTCCCGCCCTCGTCACTCATTTCAGCGGAATGGTGACGGTCGTCAAATCGTGGGCACCGGGGCTCGCCTTTACCATCTCTGTGCTCACGGGTATCGTCTTTGGACTTTACCCGGCTCTGAGGGCGTCGCGCCTGAGTCCCGTCGAAGCGCTGAGGCACGAATAACCGGGCTTATTGCAGTTCAGACATTTATCTCACCAACTTTTTACTCCCCTTTCACGGACTGGTCGATTACTCCCTCTCCGCTATAAATATGCTGCTTCACTATGAATTATCCATTTCCACGCCTCTTAATTCTCTTCTCCCTCTGCTTCGCGATTACGGCATCAGGTGCAGACAAACCGGTTAAGAAAAGCGCATCAAACGCGCAGACAGGGAACAAGTCCGATGCGGGAATGATCCCCGAAGACAAGGGAAGAGATCCCCGGAAAAAGAATCTTCAGGACGCCAAGAACACTGAGACAGAGAAGCCGGCCCCGCCTGAAGATCCTGCTCTCGCAGAGTTCGGCATCTATGCAACCGATGCACCGACTCCCGACAAAGCGGAGCCTGTTAAAACGACATTACCGCTCGAACTGAAAAAAGGTGATCGCATCGCCTTCATCGGAAACACCCTTCTCGACCGCGCGCAGAATTTCGGACATTTCGAGTCCTACCTGCACCTCGCACATCCCGATCATGAGCTGGTAATCCGTAACTTTTCCTGGTCGGCTGACGAAGTCGACCTGCAGCCGCGTCCCGACAATTTCGCGACGGTAAAGCAACATCTCACCCGCGAGAAGATCGACGTTATTTTCGCCGCCTTCGGCTACAACGAATCCTTTGCCGGCCCTGATGCGATCGGGAGCTTCAAGGCGAGGATGACGACCTGGCTCATCGATCTGAAGACGAGTGCCTTCAACGGCGAGAGCGCTCCCCGCATCGTCCTCATTTCCCCTGTCGCGAATGAAAACATCGAAAACATTCCCGCTGCGGACCTGAACAACGCGAATCTCAAAGCCTACTCCGATGCGATCGCGGAAGTGGCAAAGAAGGAAAACGTCGGCTTTGCCAATGTCTATGATGCCACAAAAACAGCGATGCGGGACGGTGCTACCGACCTCACGATCAACGGCGCGCACCTCCTCGAAGAAGGCTACAAGGTTTTCGCCGACCAACTCTTCAGCGAGACCTTCGGTGAGTCAGCACCGGATCCAAATGACGAACTGCGCGAGGTCATCATCGACAAAAACCGCCAGTATTTCCGCCGCTACCGCCCCCTGAACACCTTCTACTATGTTGGAGGCCGGAGCAAAGCCTATGGCTATCTCGACTTCCTGCCGGCAATGCGGAACTTTGAGATCATGACCGCGAACCGCGAATCCCGCGCCTGGGAAATCGCACGGGGAAAGTCATTCAGAGAAACACCAGTCGATGATTCCAATGTGCCCCCGCTCGGCGATGTCATCGAAGCCCGGGGTGCCAACGAGTGGCTCTCCCCCGCCGACGAGCAGGCCGCCTTTCGCGTCGATCCCCGCTTTGAAGTGAACCTGTTTGCCAGCGAAGAAGAGTTCCCGGAGATCGCCTGCCCCATTCAAATGCGCTGGGACTCGAAGGGGCGACTCTGGGTGAGTTGCTCGACGACCTACCCTCACATTTACCCCGGTCAGGAGCCGAACGATAAAATTGTGATCCTCGAAGACACCGACAACGATGGCAAAGCAGACAAGTCAACCGTCTGGGCAGACGACGTTCACATCCCGCTATCCTTTGAACTCTACAAAGACGGTATCTTTGTATCCGAGGAGCCTCACTTTGCTCATCTGCGCGATACCGACGGAGACGACAAGGCCGACTGGAGACGCCACCCGCTCACCGGCTTTGGATGTGAAGACTCCCACCACGCCCTCCACGACTTCACCTTCACTCCTGATGGCGACCTCCTTTTCCGCGAATCAATCTTTCACAATTCACAGGTCGAGACGCCCTACGGCCCTATCAGAGCAAAAAACTCAGCTTGGTTTCAGTTCCGCCCCGACAACCAGAAGCTGACCAGTTTCGGAGCCTATCCGAACACGAATCCCTGGGGAGTCACCTTTGACAAATGGGGGCATCACGTCGCGAGTCATCCGATATTCGCGTCCGCCTTTCACGCCACAAACCCTCCCTATCCGGAGCAGCACCCCAAAGCCGTAGGCATCCCCGCGTATTCAGGAACCTGCGGCCACGAGTTTGTCGACTTCGCCTCATGGCCCGATGAAATGCAGGGCGGCTTTATCAAAGCCCGCTACAAACCCACCAACCGCATTGAGATTCACAAATGGGTCGAAAAGGACGATCACTTCGCCGAAGAGTATGTCAGCGATCTCATTTTCTCGGAGAACCTGAGCTTCATTCCCGTCGACATTCGCTACGGCCCCCGAGGTGCCATGTATATCTGCGACTGGTACAATCCCGTGAAAGGACACGCTCAGTACTCTCTGCGTGATCCCCGACGCGACCGGAAAAGCGGACGCATCTGGAGAGTCATTCCGAAAGGCGCGGAACTTCAGGAGCCACCTCAATTTGCGGGAGCATCGATTGAGGCGCTCCTCGAAAACCTGAAACGCCCCGAGTACCGCTATCGCTACTGGACGAAGCGCGAACTGCGCGACAACCATGACGCCGCCGCCGTTGAAAAAGCGCTCGACCACTGGGTCGCGAACCTCGATGAAAACGACGAAGATTTCCGTCACCGTCAACTCGAGGCGATCTGGGTCTACCGGGGGATTGGAGCAACCCGCCCCGCACTTCTCGATTCTCTGCTCAAGTGCGATAACCACCTCGCCCGCGCTGCCGCGACCCGTCAACTCCGCTACTGGCACAGTGGATTTGATGCCGATGCTATGCCGCTTCTCGCCGCTGCCGCCAATGACGAAAGCGGCATTGTGAGAATGGAGGCAGCCAACGCCGCCTCCTATATAGGAACCAAAGAATCCCTCGAAGCCATCCTGGCGGTGCTTGATCACCCCATGGAAACCCATCTTAAGTATGCGATGCAATGCAGCCTCGGTTCGGCAGCTCTCTCTCAGCACTGGAAAGGCAACGAAGCGTTTCTCGCGGCGCACCCGAAGCTGGCGGAATTCTCCGGAAGCTGGACCGGGGAAGCCAAAATTGAAGACGGCCTTACGAAGCGCAGCCCCAAACAAGCCCGTTTCGACAAACAGAAGAATCTCGCCACGGTTGAAATCTCCTGCGTCCCTGAAAGACTTCTTTTCACGAATACGAAGTTCACCGTGAAAGCGGGCCAGCCCGTCAAACTGACCTTCACGAACCCGGATGCAACACAGCACAATCTTGTCATCGTCAAACCCGGTGCTCTTGAAGAAGTGGGAATGGCAGGAAACGAAATGGCGAAAGATCCCTCAGGACTGACCAAAGGCTTTATCCCTGAATCAGATAAGATCCTTCACCACAGCAAACTGCTCGGGCCCGATACCGGAGAGATACTTCGTTTCAAGGCACCTGAGAAGCCGGGCGTCTATCCCTACCTCTGCACCTTCCCCGGTCACTGGATCGTGATGAAAGGCGAGATGGTTGTTGAGTAGGCACTACCTATACCTGCCAGTTTATGATCCAGGCAGCCTGCCTGACTGGCTCGTAAACCGGTTGACCAACCAGTTCGAACTTACACTGGTCAATCCCCCCCGCTTCGGGCAGCCCCGGAACCGAGATTGATCGCACCACCTCCATTGGACGAGGCCTCACCGCCCCCTATATTTCCAGTGAGAGCATTCGTCGCTCTCGAATCACCGGAACCTCCATTCAGCGCGATTCCTTCAGAAACAGACGATTCGCCCCTGCCAAGACTTGCCCGGGTTCCCCTTTCAGAGATCGCGAGCCTTTCCGTAAGTATATTTGACGATTCCAACCGTTTAACTACCGGCACCACCTCGCTCGAAACGGTATTTAATGTCTCCGCCCCCACAGTCGACACTTTACTCGCCACATTACCCAGCACATCCACCCCGGGAACGTTGGCAAGGCGTATCTCCAGATTGGCAACACCAAGGGCCAGCTCCCCCTCTTCGGAACTGACGTTGTCTGACAAAACATTGATCGCCACGCCTCCTGACGCAGTAGCGTTTCCGGACCCCGCGTTCAAAGCAAAGCCCCCACTGGTTCCTCCCCCGCTCCTCGAATAAGTAGCGGTACCCGAATCAAAGCCCGAAACTGAAGCCGCCGTGCCAACAGTGGACGCAATCGTTTCAGGGAGAGGAATAGACGTATCGGCAAGATTCGAAACCGGAACCGCTGAAACCCCTTTTCTCTTTTCAGCAGGCCGCTCATCGTAGTCCCAGATCCACTTCGAACGCTCCGCGTAGGTAAACGCCGTATCCCTCCGTGATTCGTCAACTCCATAGTCCTTTTCCCCCGCCTTATCACACATAAAGAACTTATGTATACCCGGACGACTGTCAGAAGTAATTTTGAAAGCAAGTGCCTTTGGACACCAGTAGGCCTTCACACGGTTTTCACGAACTAACTCACTCGACTGAGGCACGCAGTTTATCCGGGAGTCAATCAATTGCCCTGATCCCGCGAAAGTACTCAACTGTCGGGCCTCATGTATTCTCGTCTGCTTCAGTTTTCGAAGAACAGACGCCTCATCCCTTAGCTCAGACTTATCCCCACCATTGGCAATATAGACACATACTGCCGAATTGAGATTCCTCACATCACTGATCAATTTGACTCGTCGAGAATTTTCAGAGACCGCCCCGTAGGCCGTCACCCCGATAGTCACTCCAATCGAAAGCAACCCGACGGTGATCAGCATGTCCATCATAGTAGTTCCCGAACAACGAGTCCCTCCCCCCAAGGCACTCCGGTAACTGGTTAGTATGTGCCCACGGCCTGAAAGCAATTTCATATCCTATCAACTTGACTATGCCCCTCACAAGCGTCTCAAGAATCCTGACTTTATTCTATTTCCACTAGAAAAATCCTCAACTACAAAGTTTATGGTTTTTATAGTAATTTATAACTCATATGCGTAACAGTTTTTACTTCACAACCTATTGAAAAACCTCAACCGAGAAGAGTTGAAGGCGCTTCCGGAGCCGGTTTGTGATGCTGGCAGAATATCCGAACTTTCTCAAAAGCAGCTCCCTGAAACAAACCCCATCCCCCTACCCGATAGCGTGGCAGGAACCGTAGAATCTACGGGTATATCTCGATTTTCACCGGGAGTAGCAATAAAGCTTCTCCGCCACCAACACGGAAATCCCACCGGAAACCGGCGTCTCAATAGCGAAATGATCTGAACCCTGAAAAATCCAGACCGGATTTACCTATGGCTGGTTTCACTATCCGGAGCATTCAGCGGCGCTCCTGCAGAATCTTTATTCAGCCGGAAATATCGACTGCATCACCGGAAAATTATGAATTCCGGGGATGGAACGAAAACATCGTAACACTCAGCTCGGTCGGCGCAGCGGCATCCACTTCCTGCCAGTGAAGGCTGAAGTCACCGTTCGCGTCGTATTTTGAAAAGGAATCTCCGAAGGACACATGCTCAGTGACAAACGCCACAGCTTCCCCTTCCGTTACTTCTCCATTTCCGTCTTTGTCGAATTTGTTAAAGTGCTCATCCGTTTCAGCGGCTGAAGGATGCGCCGAAGCCCATTCGCTTCTGGAGATATGAGAATCGCCATCGAGATCGTAATCTGCGAGGGCCTCTCTATGATAATAGGTCGCCACTTCGGTCGCAGACAGTTGCCCGTTGGCATCGTAATCAGCCTGGGCAAAGGCAGGTTCCTGACCTAAATGAGCGGACTCAATCTGAGCCACCTCAGACGCCTGCTCCTCATCCGTGCTCTGACAACTGCAAAGCATCGCAACCGTCCCGATAATTAAAATACTGGAATACTTCATTCTATCCTCTCAATAAAAGCAGAACCTGAAATCAAGCAGATTTCAACCACGTTACGACACCAACCACGTTACGACACTGCGGGAGCGGAGCCTTCTAAATCGACATCGCCGAGAAACCTCCGTCGACGATCATTTCCACGCCGGTGACAAACGATCCCGCTGCATGAGAAGCGAGCAGAAGCGTCGAGCCAATCAACTCATCAGCGTCGCCAAAACGATTCGCCGGGGTGTGCCCCATAATCGCGGCAACGCGATCTTCGGTGAGCACCTTACGATTTTGCTCGGCCGGAAAGAAGCCGGGGACGAGCGTATTAACCCGCACTCCCTGTTCCGCCCATTCACGAGCGAGGTTTTTAGAAAGATTATGCACCGCAGCCTTGCTCGCCGAATAGGTGAAAACACGGCTCAAAGGACCGAGACCTGAAATTGATCCCACGTTGATGATCGATCCCCGCCCCTGTTTCAACATCTGAGCGCCGAAAATCTGGCAGCTGCGCAATACCGCAGAAAGGTTGATATCGAGAATTCTCGAAAACTCCTCATCGGTAATATCGAGCACCGGTGTCGGGGAATTCACGCCCGCACCGTTGACGAGGATATCCACCTTTCCTTCGCGCTCCAACACGGTATTAAGAAGTTCACTCAACGACTCCCGCGAAGCAACGTCAGCGGCCACAAAATACGCCTCACCTCCAAGGGCCTCGATCGCCGCGACCCGCTCAGCCCCTTTTTCCCCGCTCCGTCCGACGATGACCACCTTCGCCCCCGCTTTCGCGAGACCGGTTGCCATCTCACCACACAAAACGCCGGTTCCGCCAATGACGACAGCGGTTTGCCCTTTCAGAGAAAAAAGATCTTCAACAAAACTCATGCCCATTGATAAGTCATTCAGGACGCAGGTCAATCACCGCATACAGAAATTCAAATCAATTCCCCGGTTCCTCGGGAACGGCCTCTTCGACTGCTGCGGGAAGATCACCGCCCTCCTCAATCTCACGCTGCCATTCACGTGAAATCCAGGGACGGACCAAGCCGTATATCAGATAGGACAAAAATATCCCGAGAGGAACAAACTCGACGAAATTTACGGCGCAAACCAGGGTTAGAACGGCAAGGAAAAACCAGACAAGCGACTTTTTGGCCCTCCAGTCAATCGCCTTGAAACTCGGATAGCGGAACTCGCTCAACATCATGAACGACAACAGCAGCATCAGGGCCGGAAGAACATACCGCCAGGCGCCGATGTCCTTTTGCCCCTCGTTCAGCCACAGAATGAAGATCGTCAGTGAGGCAATCAACCCGGCCGCAGCGGGGATCGGAAAGCCCACAAAATCACGGCTCTTGGCACTATCCGGATTCTCTTCCGCCATTTGAGAAAGGCAGTTAAACCGGGCCAGTCTCATCGCCCCGCAGAGAAGATAAATGAAGGCGATAGTCCAACCGAGACGGTTGTCAAACGAGCTCAAAACGATGTCCATCACCAGCAAAGCCGGCGCCATTCCGAAAGAAACAATGTCAGCTATGGAGTCAAACTCGCGTCCAAACATAGACTCCTGACCTTTAATCCTCGCAACACGACCATCCAGAGCATCGAAGAAACAGGCTCCGAGAATCAGAAATATAGCGAGATGAAAATCCTTTGCACCACCCCCGACGTCCCGCATACCTTCAAAGATCGTAAGAACAGCACTGAATCCGCAGGCAAGGTTGCCGGCAGTCATCAGATTGGGAAGAAGATAGACCTGTGGATCACTCCACGGTCCTGGAACATGACGCTTCATATAGCGTAATGATCCCGCTTCATTGCCAAAGTTCAAATTTTCATATGTAAAAGCGGCAGGAAAGGTTCATATTCAAAACATGGCAGAAATTGCAGAAATAGACGGCAGCATCGAGATGGGAGACGTTCTCGCCCAATTCCCCGGCGCGAAACGAGCGCTTTTTGCCCGCTACCACATCGGCGGATGCCAAAGTTGCAGCTACGATGACACCGAGACACTCGCCGAAGTGTGCGAGAGAAACGAGGGTCTTCCCGTCGACGAAGTCATTTCCCACATTCTCACCGCCCACGAGAATGATCGGAAGATTCTCATCGAACCACTCGAATTGGCGGAAATGCTCAAGAGCGACACGCCACCACGCCTCATCGACCTGAGAACAAGAGAAGAGCACGACGCCATCGCCCTTCCCGGCTCCGAAATGTTCAGCAATGACCTTTTACAGCAGATTTTCGGCACCGAGAAAAAGGACCGTGTCATCGTCGTTTACGACCACACCGGCGATCGCTCACTCGATTCAGCCGCCTACCTGATCGGTCACGAATTCAAAAATGCCCGGGCCCTTCGCGGCGGTATCGACGCCTACGCCCTCGAAGCCGACACCTCAATCGCCAGATACAAACTCGAATTTGAATAGCGGAAGAGGGAAAAGCTTTCCTGCTTTCCCACGCCGCAAAGCCCACCCGACTTTTCACCTTTTACTTTTTTACAGCGCCAAAGGCGCTAAAACCATGAGCTTCGAAGACAAACTCCAGAACGCGATCGCCAATCCTCAGAACATGGGGGAAATGGCCGACGCCGATTCCGTAGGCACCGTAGGCAACCCGGAATGCGGTGACATGGTCCGTTTATGGCTGAAGTTCGATGAGCAGGACGGCAAAAAAGTGATCAACAAGGCCTCTTTCCAGAGTTTCGGCTGTCAAACCGCGATCGCCGTCGCCTCGATGGCAACGGAAATGCTCAAGGGAAAAACCGTGGAGGAGGCCCGGGAATTGAAATCAACCGACCTTTCCGAAGAACTCGGTCCGCTTCCGCCCATGAAAATTCACTGTGGCGAGATGGTCGAGGGCGCCCTCCGTGACGCACTGAGAGACGATTCCGGTAAAGAACCAACGACCCAACCCTCTTCAGTCCCCGGCAATACCCTCTTAGGTGATATGAATTCGACCGGGAAGAAGTCCGGAAAACTCAAAGTTATCAAATTAGAAGAATGAAAGTAGTGAAGGGGTAGAGAAATCAAGAATCTCATTGCTCAACACCCTTTCCCGCCCACGTATACCTTCAAACCTTTCGAACTGACAGCCCCTCCAAAAAGATTCGCGCTGCGAACCCTCATTCTCTCCCACTTTACGACTCGACCCTTATACCTCTTAAGAAAATGCACGAAGAAATCGAACTCACCCGCGACGTTGAAGCCATTCAGATCCCCAGTGGAGATCTTATCAAACTCCCTGTCGGAACGAAAGTTATGATCACCCAGGCACTGGGAGGCACTTACACCGTGGCGACCCAATCCGGACTGGCCCGCATCAAGCAGGACAACGCCGACGCCCTCGGAATCGATCTCGAAGCGGAAAAGGCCAAGCTTTCCGCCGCCAACGAAGCCCTCGCCGCAGGAGACCTTCAGGGAGCCATCTGGGAGCAGCTCAAACTCGTTTTCGACCCCGAGATTCCCGTCAACATCGTTGACCTCGGCCTCGTTTACGATTGCACGATCAAAGAAGAGGAAGGCGAAACCAACGTCGAGATGAAGATGACCCTCACTGCGCCGGGCTGCGGCATGGGACCCACCATCGCAGCCGACGCTCAATCAAAAATCCTCATGCTTGAGGGTATCAGCAACGCCCAGGTCGACATCGTCTGGGATCCCGTCTGGAATCAGGACATGATTTCCGAAGAAGGGAAAATGAAGCTCGGGATGATCTAGGAAGAAATTGAGGAGTAAAGAAGTAAAGTAGGTGAGAAGGCTTCGCTTTTGAAGCCTCTGCCTGCAACCTCACCTCACCTTGCTAGCGGGCTCTGTTTGCGCCACCCGGATTCTATCTCGATCCGGGAGCTGAAGAGCGCCTATCCGTCCACCTTTTGCGGCACCACCGGTGCCTACAGCGCTGCAGTCGCTTCCGGTGCCACTCGCGTGACAAAGAGGAACGCGGTGTATCCGATATAAACCACAAGGAGAACACCGCCTTCAAGGCGACTGATGCGACGCCGCGTTGCCATGATGGGGATCAATATCGCGGTGAGCCCGATCATCATCCAGAGATCGACCATCTCGATCTGAGTCGTGGCAATCGGCTTTACCAGAGAGGTTACCCCGATCACACAGAGCAGGTTGAAAATGCAGGAGCCGATCACGTTTCCTGTAATGATGTCGCCCTCTTTCTTCAGCGAGGCGACAATCGAAGTTGCCAGCTCGGGAACCGAAGTGCTGAAGGCAATCAAAGTCAGCGAAATCACTGCCTCCGGAACGCCAAACCGCTTCGCAAGACTCACCCCTCCCCTTTCCAGCCACTGAGCGCCGAAATACAGCCCTACGAGACCGACGAGAATGAAGACAACCAACTTCCAGATCGGCTCATGGGCCGCTTCCTCCGGGTCAAACTCGTTTTCAAACTCCGCAAGCACCTCCGGATTCTTCACCTTTCTCGCGAGAATCAGCTGATAAAAGGTGTAGGCAATCACCGAAGCGAAAAGAATCGCCCCCTCGATCCGGCCGATTTCCCCGTCCCAAAGCATCCCGCAAAACACCAGCGTCGCGAGAAGGAGAATGGGAAGATCCCTGATCAAGAGGTCAGACTTGATGTGAAGGACGCAGATAAAGGCGCTCATTCCCAGAACGAGGGCAATATTGCAAATGTTTGACCCAATCACATTTCCAATCGCCATATCGGGAAATCCATTCTGGTTAAAGCCGATACTGACGAACAGCTCCGGAGCACTCGTTCCGAATGCCACGACGGTGAGCCCCACCACCAGCGACGAAATGCCGTATTTCACCGCGAGCTTCGCGGCACCGTTAACAAGCCACTCCGCGCCAAAATAGAGCGCGGTGAGGCCGATAAGAAGGAAGAAAACATCAGTCAGAATGGGCATGGCTGCACCTTCGCAGGGAGCGACGAACCTGCCACTGAAAAATCTTTCACATTTTCCTCTTGCGCCCTTCGAATTCCTCTCCATATTCCCGCTCCGCTGCACGGACTAAACCTCCGGTAAGTGATGAACGTGACCCGTTCGTCTAGTGGTTAGGACACCGCCCTTTCACGGCGGTAACACGGGTTCGAGTCCCGTACGGGTCGCCAATTTAACCGCCTCTTCGAGGCGGTTTTTTTGTGCCCTGATCGAAAGAGCCCCTAATTCAGGTGCCCCCGGTCTCCCTCACGGTTTTGAAACAGGCCTGCTTCTCCACGAGCATTCAGCTCCTTATCCTGAGCTTGAGAATGCGCCTCCAAAACGGGGCGACGGCCACCGGCAGTGCGAAAAGTATTTCGCGGCTCAATTCATCCGCCTGCCCCGGTTTCACGGCGCTTTCACCAGTTTGTCAGCCGTGATATCCCACAAAAGAGTGCCTTCCACATCGCCTATCTGAATATCCTCTATTCGCCCGCTCCCCTTCGGATAGGAACTCACCATGAACGAACAGTTAACCACAGCGGCATTCCCGCTCCAACCAGCATGATCGCAGCTGAAGCCTCCTGAACCGAATAGCTGCTCCGGCTTGAATCCAAGAGCAGTCAAAACTCTCTCATGATCGAGTTTTTTCACTCCCCCGTAGTGGATCCAGGCCCACATACTCGAGACACGCCGACTGAGCGATACCTCAAGCACTGCGATCTCTTTTTCCGGATGCCAGCAGGTAAATTCTGCATTCTTGTTCTCCCGCCCGTGATAGTAAAAACGGGCGTGCTCTTCGGTCCCCCATCCGAGAAGCTCCTCCGTGCCGCTTTGCGTATCGATGAGACAGGGGAGGCTGTATCTCTCATAGAGAACCCATCGCCCGTTGGCGCTGCGGCTCATTTCGGGTCCGTCGTAAGTCTTTGTCAGGAGGGCGAGCGCTCGATACGCCATTTCCCCCTCACCATGAAATTCTGATTTTGAGTTCACTTTAAGAGCCTCCACAAAAGCAGGAACCCGCTCTTCCGGGACCTGCCAATACCGACTGCCAATTCCCCGCGCAGCGAGACGCCTGATGGAATTTCCCTCGTCAGCCAGCAAGAGGAGAAGTGCCTCCGGCAACCGCGGATCGAGAGTTAACTGCAGCTCTCGAAGCGCTTCGATCCGAACATCCATACTCTCATCCTGCAGCTTCACAAAAAGCGCGTCGGTAACCGGATCGGCCTTTAAAAAAGGATTCGCAAACAAACCTCCCAGAAGGAGGACGAAATAAAGCATTCTACGAACCTGCATTCAGAGAATGTGAAGACAATCAGACAAGCAGTAAAGACTTCACTTCCTACGCGCCGGAACGAAATGCCCGGAGCTGACATCCGCGGGAAGCGAGCCCCTATTGATCTCCTCCCGGAGTATTTTTTCCCGGAGATATGAAAAGCTTGTCGCAGACCACTGCCACCTTAACAGAATCTGAGCGGAGCCAGAAAATACCGTTTCCAACAGCTCCCTTTGATCGCGTCAAAACTTTGAACACGCACCCTAAAGTGAGCAGCTCAAATGTCACAGCAATGGCAAATCCCGAAGCTCAGCAATGATCGAACTCTTTACGGTGTCATAAAACCAGCCACGTGAGAAAAACAAAGCCTTTGGAGTGATTAACAAACACCCGATTTTGCTGGAAAGATGATGAGCGTCACTTCACTCTTGGGGCTCCCCTCCTCTCCAGGACTCCCCCATGAAAACTCTCCTTTTCCTGCTTCTGCTTTCGCTCAGCACACTCCAAGCTGCTACCTTTGAGGATATTCTCGGACAATTATCGGACCATCTCGATAAGAAAAGCGAGCTCACTCCCGATGAGCTTACCCGTTTAGAATCCGGAATCATCGACGGGGCTGCCGCTCTTTCAAAAGATCGCGAGCTGGTGACGCGGGCATTCGATATCGTTTCAAAATACGATGCGAGCAATGATCCGCTCTTTTTGAATGAAAAGACCAAAGGCGGATTCTCGAGAACAGAGAAATACGGCCTCGAGCTGGAACATGTCATTCTCCAATTGCAGCAGGCGATTCTGGATCACGGTTATGATCCGGGACATCTCAAGGATCTCGATTCCAAATCATTTCTCTGCTCCGATTTCTTTCCGGGCAAAGTTGATCCTCCCGGAGCCCCTAAAAAGGTCTACCAAGTCAAAGTCAACGCATCCCAACTTCCTCCGGATGGTGCACCACTCACAACCGATGAGGGCACGGCACGGCGTTGCACCGGTTGGTATGTCGCCCCCGGAACGATCGCCGAACTGAAGGTGCCGGCAGAACTAGTCGGCAAAGGGTATTTAATTCGGGTAGGCGCTCACACCTGGGACCTGAGCAAAAAGCCGGTCATCAAACGTCTCGACCGAATTTCGCTAACCTACCCAATCGAGGGAGAGCGAATTCTCATCGCCAATCCTCTCGGAGGCGGCGTCTACCTCGAAGTCCCGGCAAAGGCCGACGCCGGGATCTGCGATATCTACGCGAGAAATATTGTCGAAGCGCCATTCTACTCGGCTACTTCATTTCATCAGACGACACTCGATGACTGGCTCCAAACGGAACGGAAGAAAAGGGCTCCCTGGGCGGACTTCGAATCTGATAAATTCATGATGCAGGTGCCAACCTCCTGGATCTCACAGTACAAAACTCCTGACACGCTCACCGCTGACTACGACAAGTGTATGGACCTGGTTTCGGAAATAACCGGCCGCCCGAAGGTACGATCCAAGGTGGTGCTGTATCAGCAAATCGACGTCATCATGCGCGGCGGCGCCTTCTTTCCGGGCTACCCGCAATCGAACTACAACTGGGACCCTCTCAAAGAGGAAAACGGGAACAAGGATCACTGGTTTCTCAAAGGCCCCCAGTTCGCGCGTTACGAGTTATTCCACGAGATGGGGCACATGGAGCGAATCACCAAATTCAAAGGCGAAACAGAGGCACTGGTGAATTTTCTCTACGTCTATGTTCACAACCGGGGCTTCGACGTCGATCTCGATACCGCATTCAGTCGCTCACGTGACGGTGGCGACAGAATTACGATCGAGGAGGCCGCGATCGATCGGATGATCACTGAATCATTTCGCAAGGGGGAACCGCGCAACACCACAAACAAACCGGGCGATGAAGTCAAATACCAGCACCGCGGCTACGGCCACTACGCCGACATCGCCAAGCTGTTCGGCTGGGAGCCCCTCCTCAAATTCGCTGCCGAAGATCATGAGAATTTCCGCAACGGAGAGGGCTACCCCTCTGATCCTAACAATGATCCAGCAGACAACCGGATGCTCCGCTTTTCCATTGCCGCAGGAGCTGATCTGAGACCGCTTTTTCAATTCTGGGGCATCTACCCGGATGATGAATCCGCCCTCGCGAGAGCGATAGAGAAGAACAACTTGAAACCTTCGCCTGAGGTTTACGAAAGACTGAAGCACTACCGGACCCTTCTTCCGAAAAATCGGAGTGAGTTCAAAAAACACGCCCTCCTCATGTATCCCCGCTGCGAGTCACCGGGGCGGAGCCTCATGGAAAGAAACAAAATGTTCGGCCACGGGTGGTTCCACGAATGGCTCGATATCTACGACGACTCCCACGGGGAGGCAGGTCTCGCAGCGCTGGATGACATCATCGCGACCCACTTTCCCGATGCGAAATAAAGTGGTATCACTCCAACAGCCACTCAGTTTCGTCTCGAGATCAAGGTCGTGTCGAGAACCTCTCCCTGAAGATTTTTGAACTCGGCTTTCATCGTCGGTTTCCCCGCAGTCAGGCTAAGTAGAAGGTAATTGCTCTCCATCGAGTGAAACTCTGATTCAGGGTCAATGTAAGGAACTCCCTTACCTTTGAAACAAGTATTGAAATAGGGAAGACCTCCGGCCAGTTCGGCACGGTCCGCGAAGTAGCCAAATCCTGTGATCAGCGCGCTGGATTTACTGAAGTGCTCGTGCCAGGCCCCTTTGGTAAGCCCGTTCACCTGGGTCTGCTTTTCATTCATCAAGGTGACCACGAATCCACTGGTAGATTGAGACATCATTTCGGCATACCACTTGAACTGCTCCGATTCAGGCTGCCAGGCATGACAAGTTTGCCACGTCGATCCAAAGTCGCTGATATGATTCAGATCCAGCGCAATAAAACGCAGGTCAAAACCGGGCAGATCAAAATACCATTTCCACTCGTCACCCGGCAGCGCGAAGAACTCCCGATAGGCCGTCGCCTCCACGTCGTAAACAGAGTGGGATGGTGGCTTCGTCCCCCGCGGCGTGATCTGTCTGTCATGATTCCCCAAAACAGGCATGAGAGGCGTGCTGCGAAACAAATCCCGACTTGAATCAATCAAGGCGCCGTATGCCTTCGTCCCCTCCCTGCCGGTCTCATACAAATTACTAACATTGTCCCCGGCCGTAACGATCAAATGAACGTCGTCTCTCACGATTGCTGCCACATCCTCAGCCTTGAAAGACCCACCCCAGTCTCCAACGATGGCGACGCGCAGTTCTTCGGTCGGATAGCCCTTGAATGAGGCCACTTCAGAAACATCATCTCCACTGCTAACCCGGTAGTAGTAAAGCGTATCCCGCCTCTCCAGCGGAATCTCGAGATGATGCAAGTTCACTTTTTCGTCGGATGAAACGCTCTGCCCCAGCTCTTTCGTAGTTCCGAACTCAACCACGGAATCACCGGCCTCTACCGTTTCCCAGTTTACGACAATTTTCGACGGATCGTTACTCGCATGAGTCAACCAGATGCGCTCGATCGCCCCGGCAAAAACGTCCGATGCGAACAGTGTGGTAGCGGCGAAAAACAACAGAGCTCTGTGAGACATCTCCGGAGATTATCAGAACAGGGAAATATTTGAACCGACGCGATTCCGTGGCCATTTCCTCCAAAGATGCTGAACAAAAGTGAAAACCCGAAGTCTAACCTCAACACCTGCTGACGAACCGACAGGATATGCGTAGTCACACTGAAAGACTTCGAGATACCGTTACCTCATTACTCGAATTGCTCTACAAACCATTGCAGCGAAACCTATGAAAGCAGCTCTCTACATTGAACCCGGACGGATCGTCCTCGATGAAAAGCCCCCCCCTGAGGTGGGACCTAACGATGCCTTAATCAGGATTACGACAACAACGATCTGCGGAACCGATGTCCACATTCTTAAAGGTGAATACCCTGTAGAAAAGAGACTAACGATAGGACACGAACCGGTAGGCATCATCGAGAAGCTGGGGCGAAATGTGCAGGGATACAGCGAAGGACAACGCGTCATTGCCGGTGCGATCTGCCCGAGCGGCTACTCCAACGCCTGTCTCGAAGGCTTGCACTCTCAGGACGGCCAGAGTGCAGCCCATGGTCTCAAGCCGCTGGGAGGCTGGCGTTTCGGCAATACCATCGACGGCTCGCAGGCAGAGTTCCTTCTCGTCCCCGACGCGATGGCCAACCTCGCGCCGGTGCCCGATGCTCTCACGGACGAGCAGGTCCTGATGTGCCCCGACATCATGTCGACTGGCTTTGCGGGAGCGGAATCGGGAAATATCAAGATCGGTGACGTCGTCGTTGTTTTCGCCCAGGGCCCCATTGGGCTTTGCGCCACTGCCGGCGCGAGGCTTCGCGGCGCGACAACGATCATTGCCGTCGAAACCGTCCCTGCACGTATTGAAATGGCAAAACGTTTCGGCGCCGATATCGTGATCGATTTTCGAGAATGCGACCCCGTCGATGAAATCATGAAGGTTACCAACGGCCGCGGTGTCGACGTCGCAATTGAGGCACTGGGAACCCGGGCCACCTTCCAGAGCTGTCTCAAAGTGCTGAAACCGGGCGGAACCTTGTCGAGCCTCGGCGTTTACTCGGAAGATCTCACGATTCCGCTTTCCTCATTTCACGCCGGACTGGGCGATCAGAAAATTGTGACCTCGCTTTGCCCGGGCGGCAAAGAGAGAATGCGGCGCCTCATGGATGTGATCGCCTCGGAGCGCATCGATTTTGGTCCGCTTATCACCCACCGATACAGCCTCGACCAGATTGAAGAGGCCTACGAACTCTTCGCAAACCAGAGCGACGGGGTACTCAAAATTGCGATCACGCCATAAGGAAAAAGTGCCACAATTCAAGCTGTCTACTGGATACTGGACAGGAAAATGCTACTCACTTACCGGCGATTCTGAAGCCACACCATTTCCAACAAAATGATCAAGCTAGCCGTTTACGACACGAAGCCATACGACCGCCAATACTTGACCGAAGCGTTGGACCCGGACCGGATCGACTTGCAGTTCCACGACTTCCGATTGAATCCCGATACCGCCAGGCTGGCCAAAGGAGCAAAGGCGGTCTGTGCTTTTGTCAACGATCAGCTCGACCGGGCCTGTCTCGAAGTCCTCGCCGAACTGGGTGTCAAGCTTGTGGCACTGCGCTGCGCCGGCTTCAACAACCTCGATGTTAAAGCCGCCGGCGAACTGGGAATCGACGTCGTCCGCGTGCCATCGTACTCACCGCATTCAGTGGCTGAACACGCCGTTGGCCTGTTCTTAACCCTCAATCGCAAAATCCACCGATCCTACAACCGCGTTCGGGAGCAGAATTTTTCACTCGGCGGCCTCGTCGGGTTCAATATCCATGGCAAAACAATCGGTATCGTCGGCACCGGCAAGATTGGACAGATCACCGCTCAGATCTTTCAAGGATTCGGAGCGAAAGTGCTGGTCCAGGATCCCTACCCCGACAATGATTGGGCCGATGAACATGGCATTAGCTATGTCGATTTTGAGACTCTCTTGAAATCGAGCGAGATCGTCTCACTGCACGCCCCCCTGATGCCGGAAACCCTCCACATGCTGAACGGGGAAACCATCGCGACGATGAGACCTGGCGTTTTTATCATCAACACGAGCCGGGGCAAACTCATTGATACCAGTGCCCTCATCGCAGCGCTCAAATCCGGCCATGTCGGCGGGGTTGCCCTCGACGTCTACGAAGAGGAGGAGGGAATCTTTTTCGAAGATCTCTCCGGCCTCGTTCTCGCCGATGACGAACTGGCCCGGCTCCTGACCTTTCCCAATGTCCTCATTACCGCTCATCAGGCTTTTTTAACTGACGAAGCCCTCACCGAAATTGCGAGAGTCACCATCGAAAACGTTTTGAACCTCGACGCGGGGTCCCCTTATATTGAAGGAACGACTTTATGAGCTTTGCCAATTGGCACCATATCTCCATAGCGGATATTTGCTCACGCCTCGACGTAAATATCGAGTCCGGCCTTGATCGCGAGAAAATCACCGAGCGTCTGGAAACTTATGGCCCTAACACTCTGCCGCAGCCGGGGCGAAGGTCTCTCTGGCGGGTCGTGCTCGGGCAGTTCTCAAGCCCGCTCATCTACATCCTTTTTGTCGCGGCAATCATTGCTTTTCTCTCGGGCCACAGCAACGACTCCATTGTGATTCTGGTTGTAGTGATTTTAAACGCAATCATCGGAACCATTCAGGAAGGCCGAGCCGAACGGTCTATGGAAGCGCTGCGACGCCTCTCGAGTTTGCAGGTTCGAGTCATCCGCGACGGCTGCGAAGAGCTCATCGAAGCAGGAAATCTCGTTCCCGGCGATGTCATAGTGCTAACGGCAGGAGATGCCATCGGTGCCGACGCCCGACTCATTGAGGAGGCAGCACTGGAAGTCGCCGAAGCAGCACTAACAGGCGAATCGCTACCGGTTGCAAAAGGTGCAGGCGAACTTCCCGAAGACACTCTTCTCGCAGATCGCGACAACATGCTCTACTCGGGAACCCACGTAGCGGCGGGCCGGGGCCGTGCCGTCGTGGTGGCGACAGGACTGGACACCGAGGTGGGGAAAATTTCGAACCTCACCTCCGGAGCGAAAGAGCCGAAGACACCGCTTGAGCTGCGCATCGAAGAGTTCGGCCGCTATGTCCTCGCTGCTGCCGGAATATTGTTTGTCATTGTTATGGGATTGGGTTTCGCGCGGGGGCTGCCACCGCTGGAGATTCTAATGGTCGCTATTAGCCAGCTCGTCTCAATGGTTCCCGAAGGATTGCCGGTCGCGATGACAATTATGCTCGCAGTGGGAATGCGCAGAATGGCAAAACGCGGCGCAATCGTGAGGCGGCTTTCAGCGGTCGAGACGCTGGGTTCAACCAGCATTATCTGTAGCGACAAGACAGGGACGCTGACGAAAAATGAAATGACCGTCACCACACTCTGCCTGCCGGGAGAACGTCGTCTTGAGATCACAGGGACAGGTTATTCACCGGAAGGAACGTTCGAGGAAAACGGCGTCGAAGTCTCAGGGGAAGACGACCCTGACCTCCGCCGATTGCTGGAGGCCGTCACCCTTTGCAACGATTCCCAACTGATCCCGCCAGACACTGCAGACCCGCGCTGGCGCACCATCGGCGATCCCACCGAGGCGGCACTGCTTACCCTCGCTATGAAGGGCGGAATCGACATCGCCGCGCTTCGAGGGGATATGCCCCGCCACGAAGAAATCCCCTTTGATTCCTCCACGAAACTAATGGCGACGCAACACGGGCACTGCTCCGGTGGCCGAATCGCGATCAAAGGAGCCCCCGAAGAAGTGCTTGCCCTCTGTTCGACGGTCTTACGAAAAGGCGGGCGCAAACCCATCGACGACTCATTTCTAAACGAAATGGAAACCGCCGCCGCCGCACTCGGAGAAAGTGCCCTGCGCCTCATCGCTGTGGCGGAAATCGACAGCGGTAGAATTGAAAGTTCGGCAGGCTTTTCTCAATTTGAGAACAGGGCCACTTTTCTGGGAATGGCAGGACAAATGGATCCGCCCCGGGAGGAGGTGAAAACAGCAGTGGCAGAATGCCGAAGCGCGGGAATTCGACCGATCATGGTTACGGGGGATCACAAGATCACCGGTCTCGCGATCGCACGCGCCCTCGGAATCGCCCTCGATGGTGACCTCGCGGTGGACGGGCGTGAACTGGAGGAAATGTCCGAGGAAGAGTTGCTCGGGAAACTCGACAGGATATCAGTTTTTGCGAGAGTTCACCCCGCTCAGAAACTGCGAATCGTAAACGCGCTCCAATCACAAAATAACGTCGTCGCGATGACCGGTGACGGTGTTAACGATGCCCCCGCCCTCGCCACAGCAGATGTCGGAGTGGCCATGGGAATCACCGGAACCGAGGTCGCAAAAAGCGCCGCCAAAATAGTGATCACGGATGACAACTTTTCTACGATTGTTCACGCCGTTGAAGAAGGTCGCCTCGCCTACGGCAATCTGAAAAAAGTCATTCTCTATCTATTCGCGACCTCCATGGCAGAGGTCATCGTTCTTCTCGCCGCTCTTTTGTTTGACTACCCCCTCCCCCTTGCGGCCGTTCAAATTCTGTGGATTAACATCGTCACGGAAGGAACCGTAACGGTGAACCTCATCATGGAACCCCGTGAAGGGAACGAGATGAAACGTCCCCCAATCCGCCAGGGAACGCCTCTCATCGACCGCATTATGCTCAGTCGGGTAGCTGTCATGACTCCGGTGATGGTGCTTTCCGCCTTCGGCTACTACGTGTGGCGACTGTCGACCAACGTCCCCTACGAAGTCGCCCGCTGCGAGACCTTTACGGTTCTTGCTGTCTGCCAATGGTTCAACGTCCTCAACTGCCGCAGCGAACTGAAATCCGCACTGAATCTCGATATCCTTAAAAATTACTGGCTCATCGGGGGCTTGGTTCTCGGAAATGTTCTTCATTTCCTCGTGATCTATGCAGAGCCAATGAACCGCATATTCCACACCACGCCAATCGAGTTGAAAGAGTTCTTCCTGATCGGAGCGGTCGCGAGTCTCGTTCTCTGGGCTGAGGAGATCCGAAAGTTCTTCGCGAGAAGGAAAGCCCGATAAAGCACACTCAACGCGCACTTCCTGTATACCAGGATTTCGCATTCGAGTTCGTGGCGAAAAAATCGAGGAGCAATGAGGTGATTTTAGCTTTGCCTTCATCACTTGGGTGAACGCCGTCAAAATCGAGAAACTCAGGTGGCCAAATCAATCCGTCTCCACGCGGTTTCATACCATCGCACCAGAGATATGGACCCCACAGAAGAAGCGGTGCCTTCACAGCCCCCTTAGCGGGATCGTAGTTCAGTTCCCGATCCCCTTTTACCTGACCCTGAATCAGCCAACGCATTGCGAAAGCCCCTTCGTATGCGTATGGCTCCGGATTCAGTGATCGATCGCCGACGGCATAACCGGCATAGACCCGACTGGAAAAATAAATCACCTGTAGATTCGGGCAGGTCGTCTTCAGACGTTGAATAATCTTGATCAGATTCCCTTTGAAAAACTCGGCGTGTTTGGGAAATGCCCCGTATTTCGAAGGAGCCATCTCGGTTAGTTTTACCCAGGCGACCTGAACCTGATTCACCGTCACTTTATTCTGCTCCAGCTTCTTGTGAATCCCCTGCCAGACATCTTCCATTTCGACCCATTGCAGCGCCGCTCTTGAGCCCTGAGCACAATTCACAAGCACGACATCGGGAGACTTACGCCGATCAGCGTTCGCAGCCTGTATGAACGGGCCGAACTCCCGACTCGTGTTCGACATCCCGACAGAGATCATCACCACTTTTCCAGATTGAGAAGGCTCCCCGGCGGAGTCTCGCGGCCTCACCCCGGACAAAACATGGTCGATGATGCTTTGATGGCTCCGGTCGGGTTCATTCCTCCCTTGTCCATAAAGTCCGCCATCTTCTCCTTTGTAATCATCGGAGGCTCTCATATCGCACAGGGGAACAAGCCCCGTGGAGGTACGCTCCGGATCCATATCAGAGATCCATCCCCGTTCCACGAATTTGCCCATCAACTTGAGCTCGGCCCTCGATAAATTCTCTCCCGCTCTCTTTCGTTTCGCGATCGCCTGAGCCTGCTCGAATTCATCGCGGTTCTGAGCCTCCAGCGGAAAACTCGTTACGAGCACAAGCGCTGAGAGCAACAATCCGAAAACAGATGAGTATCCCGGCGCGCTGTTCATATCAGCAGTAAAGCACAAATCGCGAGACCTGTCAGCATTGAGGACTCCGGTGTGGCCCCTCGATCACGCAATTCCCCAGTCCATTGCAGTTCCCTACTCTGTCGCCTATGAAATACGTGTCAGGCCTCTTCATCATCCTCACTGCCGCCCTTGCATCGGCCGAACCGACTGAGATCGGATCCCGGGTAGAACTCTTCGCCGACGACTTTCTGATCGGGGAACTTGACGGTGACATTGAGCAAAAAATTCATCAACCGGAGGCTCACGATGTGGTCTTCAGCGCTGACGCGACCTGGGAGGGAAACACTTCAGGATACTATTCACTTTTCCGCGACGGGGATCTCGTTCGCATGATCTATCGAGGCTGGGCGCATCGACCCACGAAACCCGTGAAAGCACTCCACCGCGAATTCACCTGCTACGCGGAGAGCAAAAACGGCCTCAATTTCACGAAGCCGAAGCTCGGACTCGTTGAGTGGGAAGGTTCAAAAGAGAACAACATCATTCTCGACGACGACTCGACCCACAATTTCTTCGCTTTCAAAGATCTCAATCCCGATTGTCCTCCTGAAGCCCTTTACAAAGGAATTGGCGGAGAGAATAAAGACGGCGGCCTTTGCGTTTACCAGTCAGCGGACGCAATTCACTGGAAGAAAATTAAAGACGAACCGGTAATCAGCGATGGCGCATTCGATTCTCAAAATCTTGCCTTCTGGGATTCACACGCAAAGCTCTACCGGGCCTACTATCGGATTTTTTCCGAAGGTGGAACCGACGACGGCGAATGGAAACCCAAAGGAGTTCGCGCGATCCGCACCTCCACCTCGAAGGATTACGTGAACTGGGAACCGGGAACTGATCTCACTTACACCGAAGGCACTCCCGAGCAGCATCTCTACACCAATGCCGTCCAGCCCTATTTCCGCGCCCCGCATTTACTGATCGGGTTCCCCACCCGCTACCTCCCCGATGAAGGCGAGCGGGTCGAGCCTGTCTTCATGATGAGCCGGGACGGTATCAAATTCCATCGCTACAACGAGCCGGTCGTTCCGGAGAGCGCTCCGGCTGATCGCGCGGGGAATCGCAGTAACTACATGACCTGGGGCCTTTTCTCCAGACCCGGCCACCCTGACGAGATCTCGGTCTACGCCACCGAAGCCTACTATGGTGATGTCCCCGGGCGGGTGAGACGTTTCAGCTATCGGCTCGACGGATTTGTTTCGCTCTCGGCCCCCGCAAGCGGTGGCACAGTCCTCACAAAGCAATTAAAGGGAAAAGGCCAAACCCTCATCGTGAACTGCGCGATCAACAAAGGCGGAGGACTCAAAGCGGAGCTGCAGGATGCTGACGGCACTCCCCTGCCCGGCTTCGGACTGGCCGACTCAGATGCCTTCACCGGAGACAACACCGCGGCCACTCTGAGCTGGAACGGAAAGAGCGACCTGAGCGCATTGTCAGGCAAAGCGATCCGAATCAAATTTGAACTGAAGGACGGCGATCTCTACTCGATTCAATTTCGGTAGAAAAATAGAAATCCGCCCTGACACGCCTCATCTCCCGACCTGCGTTATCCAATCTTCTTGACGGCATACCCGCTTCCCGTTAACTCAGTTGCTTCCATTTACTTTCCACTTTCAGCGTATGACTTTACTTCCCACCTTTCTCGCCGCTGCCGAAGCTCCGGCCCACGGTCTCGGCTACCTTCTCGGCGTGCTGGGAGCTGCGATAGTGCTGCTTCTCGTCATGATTCTGGGGCTGCGCCTGCAGGCCTTTATCGCCCTCATTATCGCGAGTCTCTTCGTTGCCATCGCTGCAGGAATGCCTCTGGGTGATATTCCTGACACAATCGTTAAGGGAATGGGCGGCGCCCTCGGCTTTATTGCCACAATCATCGGACTTGGGGCGATTTTCGGACAAATTCTCGAAAACTCAGGCGGAGCCAAAACCCTCGCCAATTCGCTCGTCAACCTTTTCGGTCAAAAGCGGGCATCCTGGGCGATGCTCCTGACAGGATTTCTCATCTCCATTCCCGTCTTCCTCGACGTCGGCCTCGTTATTGTCGCCCCTATCATCTACGCCCTCGCCCGTGACACGAAGAAATCACTCCTTCTCTTCGGCCTCCCCCTCGTCTGCGGTATGGCGGTGACTCACGCCTTTGTTCCCCCGACTCCGGGACCTGTCGCTGTCGCAGAGATCCTCGGCGCCGACCTCGGACGTGTTATCCTTTACGGGATCGGGATCGGACTTCCCACGGCGATCATTGTGGGCATTTTTATGGTCCCGAAAATCTGCAAAAATATCAATGTGGAGATTCCGGCGTTCTTCGAAGAGGCAAAAGAGTCAGGCCCGCTCCCGAATTTTGGCCTCGTTGCTTTTATCATGGGACTCCCCATCGTCCTGATCGTTCTCGGTAGCACCTGGGCAAAAGCTGACGATCCGGGTTCGGTTCAGACACTAGTCGGCTTTCTCGGACACCCTGTCGTCGCGCTCCTTCTCGCCACTCTCCTCGCGCTTCTCTTTCTCGGGGTCATGCGAGGGGTCAGTAAAGACAAACTTCTCGATCTCAGCACGAAAGCCCTCGGTCCTGCGGGGATTATCATTCTCATCACCGGTGCCGGAGGCGTCTTCAAACAAATCCTCGGTGCCAGCGGAGTCGGCGATGCTCTCGCAGACTGGCTCGGCAGCTACGGCATCTCCGCCGTGGTCCTCGCTTATCTCTTCTCTATGATCGTACGTGTCGCCCAGGGATCCGCGACCGTCGCCATGATCACTGCGGCGGGGCTCATGGCCGGAATCGTTCAAGCAGGCGACTTCAGCCCATCCGACCTCGCTCTCATTGTCATCGCTATCGCCGCGGGTTCGACGATGCTTTCACACGTGAACGATTCCGGATTCTGGATCATTTCCCGCTACCTCGGAATGAACGAAGCACAGACTCTGAAAACCTGGACGGTGCTCTCGGTCGCCATCTCATTGATCGGTTTTCTCTTCACCGTTGCACTGAGCTATATCGTTTAAGCGGAAGGGCTCAGTGCTCAAGCCCGGAACACCCGGGCCTCGCCGGCGCTATTTAGCATCCAGGGACCACACTTCGATCTCGTCAAAATCAGGCGAGTGCAAGGAGGTCCAGTTGATTTTCCGCTTCGTGGCATGCGAGAAGCCTTCCGACTGAAACTCACCGATCACTTTTCCATCGACGCTCACCCGCATCGTGTCACCTGTGGTCAGTAGGATGAGATCGTGCCACTGTCCGGGGCTGATGGAAAACGGGACCCGTTTCGATTTCGATGCGAGCAGTTTAGCGAGTACCTGATCCTTTGGATTGGCTTTCCGTCTCTCCCTGAGTTCGAGATCCATTCCTCCCGTTTTTGAATCGAAGAGCGTGATACTTTTCTCATCAAATTTGATCCCCGCGATGTGGCCCGAATGCACCGTCTTGCATTGGGGGTCATTGAACTCGATCGCGAAAGACTCCCCTGCTTCGGCACGAAATTTCAGCCTGATCGCCCCGTCCCGAAACGCCGGACTGAGTTCCTGAAACAACACCGCCGCGTGCCCCGCATCTTTCACAGTGACAACATGAAGCACACCGTCGTTGATAAAAGCCTGCTTTTGATCGTTGGCGCGCCACGGGCTGTTTGAAGTCCACCCTTTGCCGAGAGCATCTTTCCCGGTGGAGCCGTCCTCGCGTTCAAAATCATCCGCAAACAAGAGAGTGCCGGACTTCTCGAGGAGAGCGCTATCATCCGCATAACATGGTGACAAAAGCGCCGCCGAGAGCGCGAGAAATGGAATCAGTTTCTTCATTGTTTTTTTTAACATTCAGGGTAACCGCACTGATCCAACAGGGTAGGGTGCATGACCTAACCCTGTTCAATCCGCGCGAAATACTATCAATCGAGGAGGTTCGGCACATCGGGATGAAGTGGCCGCTCAGGCGTCTCCCGCCCCAGCTTCCCCGGCTGAACTTCAGGACATTTTTCGAGAAGAGCATGCAACTCGGCGCGGACTTTCGCGGCATCCCCTTCGACCGAATCGGCAAGATTGTTTGCCTCGTCCAGATCTCCCGGCACCTTGTAGTATCGCCCGTCCCGATAGAGTTTGTAATTCGCCGTCCTCGCGAACTGACCGGGTTCCTGCTTCCAGTATGGCTGATAATTACACAAAACCCATTCCCGCAAATTCCCTTTCTCCCCACGCAATTGGGGGAAAAAACTGCGTCCGTCGATCGGGTCTTTTTCATCAGGGGAAACGCCGGCAGCTTCGCTCAGGGTGGTGTAAAAATCAGTAAAATCGATGAGGTCCGGCAAGACGGTTCCGGGAGGCGTCTGCCCTTTCCAGCGGGCGAGAAAGGGAACGTGCGTCCCGTTGTCTTTCATTCCCGCCTTGCCGCCACGAATGACCTGACCATTCCAGTTCGAACGAATTTTCGGATGCGTGCCATTGTCTCCTGTGAACATGATGATGGTATCCTCCCCGAGCCCCAGCTCGTCGACCTTATCGGTGATCCTACCGACTAACTTGTCCATATACTCAACCATCGCGACGAAGTTCTCCTTCTTCTCTTTCGGATTTTTCGGTTCCTTGTTGGGATCCTTGAAAACGCGATCCCCAATCGAATCCGGCGTCGGGACAAAAGGATCATGAACGAGGACCATGGGGTAATAGACGAAAAACGACTCATCCTTTTTCCGCTCAATAAAATCGCAGACAAAGTCCGTGAAGAGATCCGGGCCGTACTTTCCCGCGTTCTCTTCGGCGGTGATCGTCTTTCCATTGTGCTCGAGCAAAGGGCTCCAGAACCGTTCCCCTCCGTCTTTTTTCTCCTTCGTGACCTGCCAGAGCAGCGATTCATCAAAACCGGCTTCGAGCGGTCGCAGCGGGTTTTCATGGCCTTCATTTTGACTGTAGAGACCGTTTAACTGCCACTTCCCTGCGATCGCCGTCTTGTAGCCGGCGTCTTGCATCATGTGACCGAAGGTGCGTTCGGCCGGATTGAGATAGCCGAAGTGAGTGTAGTTTCGAAACCCGTATTTGCCCGTCATGATTTTCACGCGTGAAGGCGTGCAAATCGGAGTCGAGTAGCAATGCTCGAACCGGATTCCCTCCGACGCGAGTCGATCAATGTTAGGGGTCTTGTAGTCTTCCCCGCCATAGCATCCGAAACATTCCCAACTGACGTCATCCGCCATCATGAGGATGACGTTTGGCCGCTCGCCCCCGAAGCAAACGGACGTGAAGAGAACAAAGCTGAGAAACCACAAAATAGCGGATCGAAAAGGAAAGCAAAATCGCATACCGGATCATCGCGATTCCCCCTCCGAAAGTCACTCACAAACCGATACGTAAACAATGACAATCTGCCGCCTCCGGGAGCCTGGCTTTGAACAAAAATCCGGACCGGAACCTAACGGTGTCCCTCCCTTTGCAACCACGCGAGGGTAGCATCCGGATTCGCTGCATGAACCATTCGAACACCGGCTTCGATGAGGTCGGCGAGTTGCGAAAAATCGGAATAGCTGTGCGTTTCAACGACAAGCCCGAGCCTCACGGCCTCTTGAATCGCCTCCTGCTTCGCCGCTGATACCGCCTCCCCTTTTTCCACATTCACCTGAATCGTCGTCGGGGAAAACTCACGCACCACCCTTTGAACCTGATCAATCCGGTCCACCTTGAACATGATCTCGAGCCGTGGCGCGCCGGCATCGCGGGCTTCCTTGATCTTCGCAAAATCCTTCATCCCCGTCCGTATCAAAACGTCCTCCTGCATCTCCAACCGGTGAATCAATTCAGCCAACTCGCTGAAGTAATCGATTACCCCCGGCTTCAAGTCCGGCTTGAATCGAATACGCCCGCGCCCCGCCCGAAGCAGTTCCTCCAACGTCGCTACTGGAGACTCTGATACGCTCCCATCGCGATAGCGTTTTCTCAGTTTCTTAACTTCGTCGATAGAGAGTTCTTCGACAGGACCAAGCCCCGTTGTCTCCCGATCCAACACATCATCGTGAACGATCACAAAGACACCGTCACGAGTTCGTCGAATATCCGTTTCGTAGAGATCAAATCCCTTTCGAATCGCAACTTCAAGATTCGCGAGAGTGTTCTCGGGAGCTCGATCCTCAAGGTCATTCCCGTATCCACCGCGATGAGCAGCGATGCTCACGTAACGACCACCACGGCCTGAATCATCTCCACTCGCAGAGGACAGAAGAAGCAGTGTCCCGACCGTCAGAATAAGCGCTCTCATTTCGTCACTCGCCCTGTTTCTCTTCTATCAAATTCAAGTTATCGATATAAAAGGCGGCCTTTTTGTCACCGGTGGCACTCCAGAAAAGATAGCCGGCATCATCCCATTCGGGCTTGCAGGGAATATCAGCAAATTGCGACTTCGTTCCGTCTTCACGAACGAGGCTGAGCGACCACTTTCCGCTCCCCGTCGTTGCCCTGATTTCAATGCGCACCCACTCGCCCGCGGGAATATCGGCGAGAGCCATCCCCCCCGAAACCTGTGCCGCGAGCTTGCCATCCTGCCAGCGAACATAAGGCCCGTCTCCGAAGGCGGCGCTGCCTCTGATTTCGAAGAACCACTTCGATTCCGGCTCTGACATGACATCAAAGGAAACGAGAAAATCTCCCTTTTCCCAATCGGGACGAACATTGAGGAGAGGGTAATATGCGGGGTCAATCTCAGGAGCATCGAGCACCTGAAGAGCCCGCGTTCCCCCGCTTTTCCCGGAAAGAGGAATCGGCGAATTCTTTCCTTCAACGACACCGATAAAGGCCTCACTTTCTTTGATGTCCCCGCTCGCCCCTTTGATCCCGAGACTGCCGACACCGACGTTTTCAAAGGTGAGATTCTCAACCCGGAACCGGGGCTCAGGCCACGGAACAGCCTCAGTTTCCCAACTCGGCATATCGTGAATCTTTGCCGCCAACTCCCGCCATTCGGCTCCCCCCTCACCGTCGGATCGCACTCCTGAGAGGGAATAATCCCACGGTTTGAAACCCATTTTCAAAGCGGGGCTCTCAGCTTTGAGCTTAAAATTCCGTGCCTCAATATTCTCAAAGAGCGGATCCTCAAACCGGCTCTCGCGATCACGCTTCTTATCCTGCCACTCTTTCCAGGTGAGACAGTCTTCCGGGTCAGTATCTTCGGTGAGACATTCGGGCGTTTTGCCATCGGTCTGCCAGTAGAGATTGCGCCGGAAAATTACATTATCCGCGGGGAAACCTTTGCCGCGCTCCCTGTTATCATTCCAACGGGACACCGGTCCTTTGAGAAGATTTGAGGAGGGATCCCAGAGAGCAATATTGTTTTCGAAAGTGATCGTAAGATGCTCCTCAACACGACTTCTACGCACCTGAGCATCCTGCCCGAATGCGAAAATGTTGTTTCGAATCCGATTGGCATATCCGTAATGCTGGTGAAACCCGGCACCGGAAGTGTCGTGGACGAGATTATTCTCCATGAGAACATCACCACTCCCTTCATCGTTGTAGAGTCCCCAGCCTCCGTAATGGTAGGAAGCGACGTGATGCACATGATTCCCGCTAACGACCGTCTCCGGGGCATTTCCGAGATTGTAGAAAGCGCCCATATCACTGAGATAGGCCCACCCGAGATGATGGATACGGCAGTTTTCGAGTCGGTTTCTGCGACAGAGACTTTCCCCGTATCCCCAGTTCCAGCCGAAGCTCACCCCCGAATAATAGAAATCCCCGATATCACAATGCGTCACCGCGCAATCCGTGGCATGTGTCAGAACCACTCCGCAGGCACTGGGGTGCAAACGCCCGCCGTGCTGCATGATGCAGTTATCGACCGTGATGTGATGACATAGCTTTTCCTCTGCGGGACGATTCGTGTTTCCGATGCGAACACCACCGCCGCCAAGATCGTGAAGATGACTGTTCGTCACCGAGCTGTGACTCACATTGCTCTCAAAATAGACGGCGTAGGAGCCGATGTGCCCAAACTCACATTGATCGAAATGGATTTCGCGGCTGTCGGAAACCTCGACGCTTCCGCCGATTATGACAGCGGCCTGACCGTCATGTATGCCTGTGTCAGGATAGAGATACTGAGAGTGGAGAAAGCGGATCCCGCGAAAGGTGACATCGTGAGCCCCTTTAATATCCACAAAACGCTCCACCACCGGCGCGACCACTTCGAGCTTCGCGAGGTCCTCACCTTCTCTTCCCATATAAAAAAGAGTACCGCTTTCGTGATCGAGATGCCACTCCCCGGCCTCATCCATTGCTGACTTGAAGCCTTCGATAAAAAGTCGCTGGTTCGGCCCCCTCGCCAGAAACGCATATCGCGAGCTGCCTTTAATGCGAACCGAGCGGGTTTTCGAATCCAAATCCGCGATGCGACACTGCCCGACCGACCAGGCATGAGGAATCGTGAGCAGGACCTCCTCCCGCTCCGCCTTCGGGATTCCCTCAATGATCGCGAAAGTCTTCTCATCGAGGGTGAATCCTTCGTATTCCGCATTCTTGACGCCTTCAAATGTCGTCGCAGCCATATTCCCGTCGAGGTGGAGAAATCCCCGATTCGGGGTTCGTGCCCGTGTCGCACGGCGTCCTCCTACCCAGAGTTGATCAAAGTCCCACTTTCCCTCTTTCACCTCAGGCAAGGTCACCTCCCAGATACCGTCGGCATTTTTCTTCCACCCTGTAATCTTCCGCCCTGCTGAGAAAACCACATCAGCCCCCTTCTCAGCCTCCCAGGTGACATCAGAATCCGCAACCTCAAGCTGCAAGGTCTTGTCCAGCTGATAGTTACCTGCCGCTACGACAATCCGGACCGGTCGCTCTTTTGTCGCCCGGGCCGCTTCCAGCGCCGCTTGCGGGGTCGCTATTTTACCATCGGGTGCGACATGGATATCGGCTCCCATCCCCTGTGAACAAAGGAAGACGAGGAGGATAGAAATTCTTAAGAAAGTGTGCATCTGCCGGAGAATACCACACCTGAAGACCTCAGCAAACGCTCTCCCTGGCCGTGAAGTCGCTTTGGCATTAACATTGACATTTTTTTCCGTCAGATCTCCAATCGAGTGGTAGTCCTTAAGTGGATATGTCCGATCAACCCGACAACCACGAACGTTTCATCAGCCTGCTCACCAAACATGAGCGGGTTATTCGTGCGTCGATTGGTGCCGTGATCAGACGGCCCGAAGATGTTGACGAGATCATGCAGAATGTATCTCTCGTCGCCTGGAGAAAATTCGAAACCCTGACCGATTTGGATGGCTTTGCGAAGTGGGCCTGCGTCATTGCCCGCTATGAGATCATGGCTTTTCAACGAAACAAAGCCCGTGACCGCTTTGAACTCAACGAAGCACTGATCGAAAAGATCACCGCCGAAGCCGCCACTGAAATACCGGTCACGAATCGAAGGCTTCAGCTGCTCGACAGCTGCCTTCAGAAGCTGCCCCGGGAACGTCGCTCGCTCGTAATGACCGCCTACGAACCCGGGCTTAAAACCATGGATCTCGCTGAGAAACTCGGCAAGTCAGTCGACGGGCTCTATCAACTTTTACGACGCATTCGCCTCGAGCTGAAAGAATGCGTCGATCGCGAACTGGCACAGGAAACACGGGAGGGCAGCGCCCTATGAAAGACTCAATCACTCCAGCGGATCTGCGCATGCTCGACGAGTGGCGACACGGTCAAATTTCAGAAACGGACTTCGATCAGCTTCATCAACGCCTTGAAGAGTCCCCTGATCTCAGAGCGGAACTGAGAGCCTTCGCCGCCGTGGAAACACGTCTTCAGGCCCTCGCAGAACCGGGATTGTCAATCGTGGAAGAGGAGATTCCCCCGGTCGAAATCGCCGCCCCGAAGCCGCTGCGGGAACAGGTTTGGATTCCCTGGTCCATCGCCGGACTGGCCGCATCTCTCGTTGTTTGGCTCAGCCTCAACCCCGTGAATCGCGAAACCATCCCGCCCACAGCATCAGCGGGCTACACCGCGCTTCTCGTTGACGAAGCAGGAGCCGAGTTCGCCAACCAGCGCGGGAAAGGCGAAGTCGGGTTCCGCGCCGGCAACTATGAACTGAAAAAGGGAACCGCCCATCTTCGCTACGCCAACGGCGCGGATCTAGTCATCCAGGCTCCCGCGAGATTTCAAATCAAAGACGAGATGCGAACCGTCCTCCGGTCGGGGAAAGTCCGTGCGATCGTTCCGCCGCCCGCGCGGGGATTCACTATCGAAACACCACAGGTGAACTTTGAAGATGTCGGAACGGAGTTCGCGCTCAATGTAAACGCGGGAACCGGCGAGAGCGGGATGCAGGTCCTCGACGGCCAGGTCAATTTGCGCAGCAAGGGTGACTCCAGTCTTTTGCAAAGCGTCTTCGGCGGCGAATGGATCCACTACCGTGACGGTTTGATCGAAAATGCCAATGCCCTCGACCTCTCCGGCTTCCCCTCTCCCGGGAATATCGGCTACCTGCGATGGGGCAACGAGCGGGATACGATTCTCTCAGATCCCGGCGTGATTGCCTGGTTTCCCTTTATTAAAGAGAAGAACGAATCCGTCCTCACTAATGCACAACGCAACGGCGGCGTTCCCGACGGGCGGATCGCCGGAGCGAGATGGGTCTCAGGCCGGTGGCCGGGAAAAGAGGCCCTCCTCTTTGATCGGGAATCCGATTTCGTCCAACTCGAAATTCCGGGCGAATATGAGGAGCTCTCCGTCGCAGTTTGGTTGAAGGTAGATCGCTATGATCAGGAAATGAACGCGATCCTGAATTCCAACGGTGCAGAGCCCGGCGATATGCATTTGCAACTGACCCGGCACGGACTCCCGCGAGGCGGGCTCATTGGCGTCGAACGCCCGGTTTATGAGTGGGTCGGAAATCCGGTCCCTCTCGCGAAATGGGTCCACGTCGTCCAGGTCCTCTCCCTCCCCGAGAGAAAGCACTCCATTTTTGTAAACGGCGAACTGGTTACTAAAACGGAACTGGAACAACAGGATACCATTGCAATACGTCCCGGGTACTGCCGTCTCGGAAACTGGCTCACTGCAGCGAGTTACCGGCATCAGGAACCCCGGGAGTTTCGAGGAAGAATCGACGAGCTTACGGTCTGGAACCGGGTCTTGAGCGAACCTGAAATCAACGATCTCATCGAAAGAGGCCGACCGAGCCTTTTATGGGATCGCGAAAACCCGGCAATGGTAGAGCCCCTGCCAAAACCTTAGAACCGGAATCGCGCCATCCTTTTTACGTCAGTATTATTTCTGACACGGAGTCCTGGAGTAAGCCCCCCGTTCAAACATTTACCGATGAAAAGAAAATCAACCAATCGCCCGACCAGTCAATCCGGCTGCAGTGGATACAGAGAACTGTCGCGAAGAGGAATCATCAAGGCGGGATCGCTCAGCGCACTCGGCCTGTCCATGGGCGATTTTTTCAAGCTCCAGGCTGCGGACACAAAAGCCTTCTCACAGGAGACCGGCGTCAAAAAGGAAGCGAAAGCTCTCAGCGTCATTCAACTCCATCTCGGAGGCGGCTTTCAACAGCAGGAATCCTTTGATCCCAAGCCGGAAGCTCCCGTCGAAATTCGCGGACAGTTCGGAGTCACGAAAACCTCGACGGGTGAATACCTGAGCGATAATTTTCCTCGAACCGCTAAAGTGGCAGACAAACTAACCGTCATACAAAGCATGGTGGGAAAGATCCCCGACCATGGCCAGGCGACCTACCATCTTTTCACGGGATACACTCCCACTGCGGTGATCGACTACCCGCAGATGGGCTCCATCGTTTCCCACGAGCTCGGGCAGCGCACCGAAATGCCGCCCTACGTCGCGATCCCGAAAAAGAACGGATTCTCCGGCAGCACCGGCTTTCTCAGCAGCACCCACGGCCCCTTCGAGATTGGATCAGACCCCGGCGGCAGGGACTATCAGGTACGCGACTTCTCGATTCCCGAGCACGTTTCGATGGACCATTTTGACCGCCGTCAAACCGCGCGTCAGATCATCGAGGAACGTGTCCGCCGACTGGAAACCAATCCCGACATGCTCGAAACGATGGACGATCTTTACAAGCAGGCCTATTCGCTGCTGACATCGTCCTCGGCACAGGCCGCCTTTTCATTGGAAGGTGTCTCCGACGAAACGAAACAACTCTACGGCAGTGATGTCGTCGGACTGAAAGGGCCGGACCGGAAGTTTCATCCCAAAGGCCTTGCCGAACGACTCATTGTCGCGAGACAACTCGTCGAGTCAGGGGTTCGCTTCGTCACCGTCAACTACGGCAACTGGGACTGCCATATCGACGTTAAAGAAAACTCTCTCGATCAGATGCCTGCTCTCGACGCCGCCATTGCCGGGATGGTGACGGATCTCGATCAACGCGGCTTGCTCGATTCGACCATCTTCTGGGTCACGAGCGAGTTCGGGCGCACTCCGAAGATCAATCGTGATGGCGGCCGTGATCACCATGCGAGATGTTACTCCAATCTCATTGCCGGCGGCGGTTTCACACGCGGGCAGTTCTACGGAAAAAGTGATGCGACCGGAGGTGAACCTGCCAGAGATGCCGTGCCGCTGGAGGATCTTCTTTTCACGATCTATCACCAGCTCGGAATCGACGCGAACAAAGAGCTTCTCGCCTTCGGGACCCGGCCCATTGAGATCATTCAAGGGGGAAAACTGGTCGACGGCCTCATTGGATAACCCCGCTTATCCGGCGATCCCTTTCAAAAACCTTTTTGTCTCATGAAGACCTTTCAACGTCGACTGAATATTTCAGCCGCAGCAGCCCTCTTGCTTTTAACCACTTCCATCGGAGTGGCCGGAGTCAAAAACATCGAGCGGGTCATGCCGCGCTTCGGCCAACAGGGCACCACTGTCGAAGTCGAAATCCGCGGCGTCGCCCTCGAGGATCCGCGCGAGATTATTTTCTTTAAACCCGGAATTAGAGCCTTTGATTTCAAGATCGCTCCGGAACAACCGAAACGACGCACCTTCGCTCATGGCGCCTACTACGATTCCGCGATTGTCTGCAAATTCGAAATCGCCCCCGACTGCACTCCCGGACAGTATCCGTTCCGCCTCCTCACTGCGACGCAGATGACGCACATCGCCACCTTCCATGTGTCTCCCTTTAAAACAATCGAGGAAACACCCGAACGAAAAGACACCGCGGAAAAGGCGATGCCGGTGACTGCCAATGTGACAATTAACGCAGCGTTAGGGCACGACATGGCGGATTTTTACCGCGTCCCTGTAAAAGCGGGTGACGAGATTTCCGTCGAACTCGATTCGGTCAGAATCAGCGATGCCAGCTACGGGGATTCCACTTACGATCTCGCCGCGCGGATCCTCGACAGCGCTGGAAAAGAACTCGCCTCCAATGACGACAATTCGTTTCACACCCAGGATCCGGTTCTCTCAACGGTGATTGAGAAAGACGGAGACATTTTAGTAGTCGCGGAACGCTCCGTCGCCCAGATCACCAAAACGACCTATGCAATCCACATTGCCAAAAACCGGCGCCCCCTCGTCGCTTTCCCACCGGGAGGCGAAGCGGGGAAAGAGCAGCGTTTCCGCCTGATCGGCTCCGCCTCAGGTGACTATGAGGAAACCCTGACCCTACCCGACACCCAAGAGGAACTGGAATACTTCGGAGGCGCGGCTTCACCGGTGCGAATCCGTTCCAGTCGCTACCCGAATCTCGAAGAAAACGAGAGCGCCCCCGAAACTCCCGTCGCACAACTTCCGGTCGCACTCAACGGCATCATTGCAAGTCATGATGACACCGACACTTACCGCCTCACCGTCAAAGCAGACGAGCCGCTCCACGTTCGGGTTTTTGCCTCCGACCTGGGATCGCCGATTGATCCGGTCCTGAAGATCATTGCACCGGATGACTCAGTGGAACTTGAGGCCGACGATGCAACCCTCCCCGATCGCGATATCTTCGGCACCTCTTATCGCGCCAAAGGCGGTCGCCGCTGCATCCTCGATCCCTCTGTGATCTGGACACCGCAAAAGGACGGCGAATACCGCTTCGAAATCTCTGATAGCAGCGGAGCGGGAGGCCCCACCGGAATCTACCGCATTGAGATCGAGCCACCCCGCACCGTTTTTCAATCGGTCCTTGCGAGCAAAAGTTTCGACTGGGCCGAGAACACGAGAGACACCGCGATCATCATCCCTCAGGGAGGCCGCCACACTATCAATGTCACCTTTCCCAAGGGGCAGTGGAAATCACTCGAATCAGAATACAAACTGGTCGCGCACGGACTTCCCGACGGTGTCACACTGGTTCCTCAGACGCTTGGTTCCAGCACGGAACGCCCCGGCCGCACCATCTGGCCGGTTCAGTTTCTTGCTGATTCCAACGCGAAACCCGGAGGTGCCTTGATCTCACTTGCCGCGGAACCACTGGATCCGGCAATCACGGTCGAGAACCGGTCGCAGGTGAACATTCCCTTTATCAACCGGTCAGGGGGTGACGCGCTTCATTTTGTGCAGGTCGATCACTTCGCTCTCGGTGTCACTGAGCCTTCGCCCTTCTCCATCGAAATAGAAGCCCCCTCGGCAGCCCTCGTGCGGGGAGGAGAACTCGCGATCCCTGTCACGATTTCAAGGCGCGAAGGCTTTACCGGTCCGGTCGAGTACTGGGTCCGATATGCCGACGGCTGGATCAGCCCGCAGCCTCCAACGACGATTCCCGAAGGGGAAACATCGAGCATGCTCCGTCTTTCCTGCGCTTCAGGTGCGCCGCTGGGAAAACTGCAACTCGCGGTGATGGGTCGCTCTCTCGTGGGTGAAATTCCCAGAACGATGGGTGCCGGTGACCGGCTTGCCTCAACGGAAATCATTGATCTCACTATCGCTGAACCCTACATGAAACTTTCAACAAGCCCCTCGAGCATTCGACGGGGGGAGACGAAATCGTATCACTGGAAAGTGGAACAATTGACCCCCTTCGAAGGCAAGGCGAGCATCGAATTGTTGGGCTTGCCAAAAGGAATTGAAGTCAAAGGGGGATTTCCCGAAATCGACGCAAGCGCAACGGAGGTTTCCTTTCCGCTCATCGCGACCGGAGAAGCACTCCTCGGGCAGGCGACCGACCTGAGTTGCCAGATTAAACTCAAAGTGGCAGGACAGGAAGTCACGCAACGAGCCGGAAAAGGAATCCTCCGCATCGACCCCGCCCTATAGCAAAATGGAACCGTTCACAACTTGCCACTCTACACCGTCCTTTTTCATGAAACGCCTTTCCCTGAAATCCGGGCAGCTTATCAAAGCCCTCGCCGCCGTCGCGATTCTGGTCTCGAGCCACTCCGCGCGGGCAGAGGAAACGCCGGGCTTTCGCAGGGACATCATGCCGATTCTGTTTCGGGCAGGCTGCAACACCGGAACTTGTCACGGCGCAGCCAAAGGAAAAGACGGCTTCATGCTTTCACTCTTCGGCTACGATCCCGGGGGCGATTACTACCGCATCGTCAATGAGATGCCGGGGCGACGCCTCAACCCCGCCGTGCCCGAACAAAGCCTCCTTCTCAAAAAGGCCACCGGGGAAGTGCCTCACACTGGAGGGGAACTTTTCACCCGTGACAGTGAATTCTATAGCGAAATCCGTGATTGGATTGCAGCCGGAGCGCCCGATGATGAATCCGACATTCCCGAACCGGTGGGACTCGAACTTTCCCCCGACCGCTTTGTCTTTGAAGACAAAACAACAGAAGGCCAACTGAAAGTCACCGCGCTCTACGACGACGGCTCGAAGCGGGATGTCACTTCCATCGCCCGCTTTCACAGCAACAATACCAGCGTCATCGAAATCGATGAGGACGGCAGAATCTCCCCTTCGGGTACCGGAGACAGTCATGTCTTTGCGCGATTCAACCGCTTCACGATCGGCGCGGAAGTGATCGTTTTGCCACCGGCTGAAAACTTTACCTGGTCCAACCCTGCCGCTGACAACTACATCGACGAGATCGTCTTTGACCGACTCGAGAAACTCAGAATCAACCCGTCCGAATTATGCGACGACGAAACGTTTCTTCGCCGTATCACTCTCGACCTTGCGGCGCGTACCCCCTCGCCCGATGAATATCACGCATTCATCGCAGACCCGTCTCCGGAAAAGCGGAAGGCTAAGATTGAAGAACTGTTAGGCAACGATTCATTCGCCGACCTCTGGACCGCAATCTGGAGTGAACAACTGCGTATCGTCGGCGGAAATTATGCTCCCGTGGGAACTTACATCAAAGCCGCTGACACCTATCAGGAATGGATTCGGGAACAGTTCCGCAAAGGCCGCCCCCTCAACGAGTTCGTCGCCGACATGGTCGTGGCATCAGGAAGCAACATCCAGAACGGCCCCGTCAATCTCTACACGATGCTGAGCCATGAGCCGAAACTGGACCCGAAAGGTTTCGCCGCCGATTTTTCGCAGGTCTTTCTCGGCATCCAGATTCAATGCGCCGAATGTCACAACCACCCCTTCGACCGCTGGACGATGGATGACTATTATGGATTTGTCAGCTTCTTCACCGGGGTCACCCGCAAGCCCGGCGTCGAGTCACGCGAGCAGAGAATCTACTACGATACAAAAGCAGCCCCTGCCAAACACCTCCTCGACATGCGCCCCGTTCCCGCGAAAACACTCGGAGCGGTAGAGCCGGTGTCGACAAAAGGAGATCCCCGCCGCGAACTGGCTAAATGGCTCACCTCCGGAGAGAATGAACATTTCAGCCGGAACCTCGCGAACCGGATTTGGGCTCAACTCCTCGGCAAGGGCATCGTCGCACCGGTCGATGACATGCGGGTCAGCAATCCCCCAGTCAACGGGCCGCTTCTCGATGCACTCTCGGAACACCTTGTCGCTTCCGGCTTCGACCTCCGCAGTCTCGTCCGGGATATCTGCAATTCCCGGGTCTATCAGCTTAGCAGTCAGCCTAACGCTACCAACAAGCAGGATACCCGCCAGTTCTCCCGTGCCTACATGAGACGTCTCCGCCCCGAAATCATTATGGATTCCGTCGTCGCGATCACAGGGCAGCAGCGAAACTTCAGTGGCTTCCCCTCAGGGATCAAGGCGATCGAGCACTACCCCCGCACCGGCGGAGCCACGAGCGGCCCGCACTTTGGCGACACCTTCTTCGAGACCTTCGGCCGCTCCAGCCGCGCCACCGTCAGTTCGACCGAACTGAAGCTGGAGCCAACCCTCTCGCAGGCGCTTCACATGAGCGTCGGCAATACAGTGCAGCCACGACTCAGTGCCAACGGACGACTAAAGAAGATCGTCGAGAAAAGTGAAACACCGATTGAATCACTTGAAGAACTTTTCATTCTCACTCTGAGCCGGAAACCAACGCCCTACGAAATCGAAGGGCTCGTTGAGCTGATCGGGGAGGAAGTCAAAAACGTCGATGTTTATGAAGACATCTTCTGGAGCCTGCTGAACTCAACCGAATTTTCCTTCAACCAGTAGCGTCATGATCCGATTTTTCTCAACCCGCCCCGTCATGCCTCTTCGCCCTTTTCTTTACAGTGCAATCTTTCTCGCCCTGACAAGCAGCTCAACGCGTGCCGAAACGATCAACTACGACGAGCACATCAAACCGATCTTCCGGCAGCATTGCCTGAAGTGCCACGGCGACGACAAACAGAAGGCCGACCTCAACCTTCAGAACTACGGTGCCGCACTCAAAGGCGGCAGCGGAGGAGAAACCCTCGTCGCGGGCCGGTCGAGCCGGAGCATCCTCTTTCAGTCGATCACTGATCCCGACGAAGACTTGCGCATGCCGCCTAACAAACCGCCTATCCCGGAGGATCAAATCGAAATGATTCAGAAGTGGATCGACAGCGGCCTCCGCGAGTCGAGCGAAAGTCTCTCCATGCTCAAAGAACGGGATACCTCATTCAAGCCCACCGCCACGTCCGGCAACAACCGCCCCGAAACACCTGCTATGCCGGAGAACTGGCCCGAATTAAAGCAGCCCGAGACCGAGAATCCCCTTCCGGTTCTGGCAATGGATACCAGTGCCTGGGCCCCGCTCGTTGCCGTGGCCGATCAGGAACAGGTCAAGCTGATCAACACAGAGAGCGGAGAACTCCTCGGGCGACTTCCCTTTCCGGAGGGAGTTCCCAACGTGATTCGCTTCAGTCGTGACGGCTCTGTCCTCATGGTTGCGGGAGGCCGTCCCGTCGAGTCGGGCAAAGTGGTCCTTTACGATGTGACGAGCGGGGAAAGACTCACCGCCGTGGGTGATGAAGTCGACGCCGTTCTCGCCGCCGACCTCAGCCCGAACCAGAAACTCATTGCCCTCGGCGGCAGCGGCAAAGTTGTAAAAGTCTATTCAACCGTGGATGGAACCCTTCAATACAAACTGGAGAAGCACACCGACTGGATCACCTCACTTGCTTTCAGCCCGGACGGTAAAACCCTCGCGAGCGCGGACCGCGCCGGTGGACTCCATCTCTGGAATGCAGAAAGCGGCGGCATCACTCTGAGCCTCCTTGAGCACAAACAATCGATCCGCGCCATCGACTGGCGTCCTGACAGCAAGATCCTCGCCTCCGTCGCCGAAGACGGCAAAGCGATCTGGTGGGATGTTTCGGACGGTTTTCCCGCCTACAACAAATCGGACATTCACACTCCGAAACGCCCCAAAGGAACCTACGGACTGATCCCCAACGGAGTTCTCGCGGCCCGCTTTTCACCCGAAGGCTATCTTGCCACGACAGGGCGGGACATGACCGTTCAGATCTGGAACCCCGACGGAAAACTCGAAAAGAAAATCCCTGTCGAAGGCGGCCTTCCCCTCAGCACAGCGATGGCATTCGACCAATCCTGCGTCATCACCGGCACCGTTTCCGGGGAAGTTCAGTTTGAGCGCGATGTGATCAGTAAGCAGTGAAACCCCGTCATCGATTTTCGGGAACTACTGAATCTCCAGCAGTTCGATCTCAAAGGTGAGCGTTTCGAGCGGCGGGATCACATCACCGAAACCGTCTTCGCCGTAGGCGAGGTCGTGAGGAATGACAAACTGAAATCGCGCTCCGGGGCTCATGAGCTGAACACCCTCGGTCCAGCCCTTGATGACATTGCTCAGGGGAAAGGTCGCGGGGGCACCACGCTCAACCGAGCTGTCGAAAACCTCTCCATCCTCGAGCACACCGGTGTAGTGAACCGTGACGACATCCTTCGCAGTGGGGTTGGCGGAACCGTCACCCGCTTCGAGCTCGCGGTATTTGAGGCCACTTGGAAGTTCAGTGTAGGGAAGGTCGGATTCTGTCATCATGTCGTTACCTTGGCGGGCGTATTTGTCCCTGCAAGAGTTTTATCGACACACCATCACAGCATCACTTTCCCGTCGTTGCGAGGTAGCTTTTACGGAGGATCGCGAGATCGGAATCGACTGCAATGTATTTGAATCCCAGGTCCTGAAACTTTTTCACATCGCCCGGGTCCCGTGCGAGAATTCCCGTGTCCTTTCCCGCGTCCCTCGCGGCCTCGACGACCTGCGCTACGCAAAAGTCGAAGTCCCCCGGTGCAATCTCTGCGCGTTGCTGCAGATCATACCTCATATCGGACGGCCCGATGAACAGCACATCAATGCCGTCCACAGCGGCGATTTCTGAAGCGTGATTGACGCCTTCGATCGTCTCAATCTGGGCCATCACAATGGGAGGCGGGACTTCCTCAATCGGACGCATCCCGTAATCGTTCGCGCGAACGGTCCGTGAATAGCCTCGACTCCCGCGTGGCGAATAGCGCGTCGCCTTGACGATACCTTCCGCCTCATCCGCTGAATTTACGTGGGGCACCATGATACCGTGAGCGCCCCAATCGAGGGTGCGGGCAATCAGATCGGGATACGGCGCACCGACACGAACAACGCCCTTTACTTCTGAACCGCGAATCGCCTGTAGCTGAGGCAAAATGGCAGACTCATTCCCACAACCATGTTCGAGATCGATCAGGAGCCAGTCAAAGCCGGACTGTGCTGCGAGTTCCGCAATGACAGGTGAACCGATCGAAAGCCAGGTGCCGAATTTCATTATTTTATAAGTGTGAGAGTTCCAGATCTTCGCGTAATCCTCTGAGAGCGACAGCCATTTTTTGACGCGTCACAGCTTTCAAATCGCCTCCGGTGCCACCACTGCCGATCAAAAAGAATTGATCATCCCGATCGAAGTAACCGGCACCGACACGTATCACGGATTTAACAATCATATTGCGCAGAAGGTGCAACCAGAATCGGCGACGATACTCATCCGGAAGGGGGCGCACCGTTTCGTAGCCGGCAAAGACACGAGTGAGAAACGCAGCATCGTGAAAGCAGGCGAGCAGCGAAAGATCATCCATGGGATCACCGCTGACCGCATCATCCAAATCAATGAACGCGGTGACCTTATCCGGCGTTCCCATGACATTCCACAATGCGAGATCTTTATGAACGAGACAACCACCTTTCAAATTCAGGAGTGCGGCATGATCATTGATTAGATCGACGATCTCCTCCTTTTCCTCCGCGTCGAGAAACTGTCTTTCCACGAGAAAATCGAGATGCCTTTCGAGGTTGAGATGGAAATAGCCCGTGTAACTGGAATGATAACCGCACAAACTCTCATCCGGCACACCAAAGCCCGGGAACTCGACACTCTGCCAGGTCGCCACGGCTGCTCCGATTTGAAAAGCAATGGCATCTCTCTTGAGACAATTCTGTTTCTGCCAGTGATTCAAGTCAGGCTCATTGATCATCTCCAGAGCCTGCCAGGCAAATGGAACCCGCTCTCGCGAGGCGTCACAACCATGCACAATCGGAGTGCGGACACCGCTCTTGCGAATGCGGTCAAGAATCTCTGACTCGACCGCAAGATGGTGATCCTCCTCCGGTCCATTCTCGACACGCAGAAACATGGAAACACCGTCAATACGGGCCTGCCAGGTGAGATGATTTCCCTGCCCGGCACCCGGAGTCAGGGAAACGGCAGGGGTATCGAAATGATGCTGAAGCGCTTTCGAAAGCGGTTCCTCTATCGCCGCGGCACTATCGCGACCGGTCTCAGTCCCGTGAAAAGCAGCAGGCCGATCGCACTTCCAGTAGTAGATGTCGCGTCGATTCATTCAGCAGGCGGCCTCTTTTTCCAATACGCGGCGATGATGGCACCGAGGATATTCTGGGTCACACCGCTGAAAACAGCGGCTGCCGCAGCAAGCGGTATTGTCGCGAAATGCTGACGGGCCAATGCCGCAGCCAATCCTCCGTTTTGCATTCCCACCTCGATGCTCACAGTGCGGGCAATCGAGTCGGGATATTTGAGAAGCTTTGTCAGGGCATAGCCGAAGACAAAGCCGGCGACATGCAAAAGAAAGGCAGCGAGAGCGAGGGTACCGAAATTATCAGCAATCTTGTCGGCACTTGCCGCGACAATTCCGCCGGTGACGAGGACAAACGCCAACACAGCCACGGAAGGACCGAAGACACTGGCTCGGTCAGCCGCCCTTGGTAATTTCCACCGAATCAAGACACCGAGGAGGACCGGGGCAACCGTGAGCTTCAACGCTGAAATACACATCCCGATAGCATCCACCGGCACCTTCTGTCCCGCCAATGCACTCGTCCACATCGGGGTGAAGAAGAACGCCACCATCGTCGATACGAGAGTGAGAGCTACTGACAAAGCCACATTCGCTTTCGCCAGATAGGCAATCACATTTGAGGCCATCCCCCCGGGACAACTGGCGACCAGAATGATTCCCACCGTCATCCCCGTATCGAGCCGCAGCACGATGGAAATCAGCCAGCCCACGAGAGGCATGACCGTATACTGGCAGATAAATCCAAGCGCCACGCTCCCGGGCATTTTTCCTATTCTTTTGAAATCTGCCAGATCAATCGTCAAGCCCATCGCGAGCATCGAGGCAGCGAGTGACCAGAAGATCCAGTTCTTGTCGAACCACAACATCGATTCCGGTTTAAAAAAAGCGATGATCGAAAGGCCGACAAGCCAGACGGGATAAAGTGTCGTGAACCAGTTTAAGTATCGTTGCATAAAAATCAGTGAATAAGGGCTCTCCTACTTGAGGGAAAAGATTTCGCTCTCGACAACAGCGAGCACGAGATCACGCAGAGGGTAGTGATCGGCTTCCGTGGCATCGAGAATTTTCCGAATGTGAGGACGATCTGTGATCACGAGGTCGCGACCGAGAGCGTGAATAAAGAGCTTCTCGACAAGGCACCGGGCGAATGCCTTTTCGCGCTTCATGAGACCGGCTTTGAATGCAACGACATCCGTGAAGGCGACATCGCCGAAAGTGCCACTGGAATCGACAGGCAAATGACCTTCTCCAACCCGGTAATGCCCGCGCCACTTGCCGATGGGATCAAATGATTCGAGTGCGAACCCCGGCGGATCGATGTGAGCATGGCAGGATCGACAGCTTGCGCTTTCCCGATGTTTCTCCAACTGATCGCGAATCGTCTTGGCACCACGGATATCAGGCTCGATTGCGGGGATACCGGGCGGTGGCGGGGATGGCGGCGTTCCGAGGATGTTCTCCAGAAGCCAGATTCCGCGAATCACCGGGGATGTGTCGACTCCGTTAGCGGTCAAAGTGAGAACACTCGCCTGCCCCAGCAGTCCACCCCGACGGGGATCGGTGAGAGCGACCCGCCTGAACCGTGTTGTCGGGGATGAACCCACTCCGTCCTGCCTGAGGTGACGGGGATCCAAATCAGTCGGCTGCGAAGAGTCGTCTTCGACTTGATAAAAGCCTGCCAGCTCCCGGTTTACGAAGGTGTAATCGGAATTAAGAAAATCTGAGATGGGGCCGTTGGAATCGAGGAGATGCCGGAAAAAGAGACGGGTCTCTGTCCGCATCGCAGGCTCAAGCCGGTCGTCATAGTAGATCCGATAGCGAAAGGGATCAGGAGCCATCGAACCCAGCTTGTTGAGCTGAAGCCAGCCATCGAGGAACTCGTTAACGAAGGAATCCGATCGCGGATCTGAAAGGATACGCTCGGCTTCGGCCCGGAGACTTCCGGCGATGAATTCACCCGCGGCGGCCCGCTTCATTAGCGCTTCGTCAGGCATCGATGCCCAGAGAAAATAAGAGAGCCGGGACGCGATCTCTTCGTTGCTCAGTCTATCTCCCCTTTCCTCACGATAGATAAAACCGGGGGCGCAGAGAATCGCTTTGATCCCCTCCTGAATAGCCGCCTCAGGAGATTCCCCCGCTTTCTCAGCAGCACGAACCAGCTCCAGAGTTGACTTCAGCTCCGCTGCGTCGACCAGCCTGCGCCACGCACGTGTCGCAAACTTCTGCAGAACCTCACCGGCATCGAAGCTTTGATACTCAGTATCCCCAAACACGACGCGATGGCCAGGAGGCGGCCACGTTTCGTTGACGGGCCCCTCGACCTCAATCGCATGAACCCGAATTCGCGGAGTCTCGCCGAAGTGAAACGGAACCAGCCCTCCATAGAGCTTCTTCCGCGCCTCGTGCTCTGCTTCCCCTCCACTGTCCGCTGCCACCTCGTCAAAGTATTTCAGGATCCGGTTGTTCGAGTTCGTCGGTCCATTGGGAAAGCCAATCCTGAGGAACTGCCCCGCTTCGAGCCAGACGCGGCACTTGAGCGAGGTGACCTCATCATCCGGTAAATCCCAGGTGGCGAGATGCTTCTGCCCCGCCTGCTCAGTGATTTTGGCAAACTTGATCCCCTCTTTGTTCTGAGGATCGATTCCCCCGAGCGAAGCGGTAAAGAGAGCGAGGCGAATCGGCTCGGAGGGATCCCACAATGAAGGCCAGCGCTTGAACCGCTCCTCGTCGAGGGCATTTCGAAATTTGCCTTCAGCATCTATCCTGACATCATACCAACCACTTACAGGAACACCCTCGCTCATCTCGTCGAGCGGGTGGTAGAAGCGGTAGGGAGCACCTCCCGCCCCAATTCGCTGGTAAAAATCCTGATACGATTGAGTCTCCCCGGTCTTATCGTGATAGCGAACTATCGAGGCCTGTTCGCTCGTCGTCCTGTCAAACGGCGGTCGCAATTCCCAGCGGACCACTTCGGGTTCGGGCTCAAAATGGATTGCCCGCCTCACAATTTCCTCAGCAGCTTCGAGATACTGGCGGAGTAAAAAATTGGAGGTCACGAGCGTTTCCCCATTGGTGGCGAACCCGTGAGATCGCTCGTCGCCGGGAAACGCACTGGTAGGATCACTCCCCAGTTCCAGCTTAAACAAATCACGGATCGTATTTCGATACTCGGTCCGGTTCAATCGTCGTAAAACGGATTGAGTTTTCTCGCGGGACTGCTGCTCGTGATAAGCCACGAGCCGGGCTTCGAGATCCAGAATCGCAGTCTCCCGTTCCTCATCGGTGGGTTGCGCCTCCCCTGCCGGCGGCATAAAGCCGCGCTCGACCTGCTCAAGTGCCTTCTCCCAGATCGCAGCGTTCGAGTCGGAGATGGCAAAATCCACGGTCTCCAGTGAAAGGTCCCCTTTTGCCAATGCATCATCGTGACAATCGAGGCAGCTTTGGGACAGCAGACTTTCCACGCCTGCAAACGCGGGAACAGCAAAACAAAATGCAACGAGCGCAGGGACTGTAAACCGACTCAACATGACTGAAAATTTCATACCCCGAAGCTCTCCAGAGCTCCGGTGCTGTGACCGAAACGCTCCGTTCGTGGATCGAACTGCTGCGCCATCGTCAGATAGAGGTTGCTCAGAGGAACCCGCTTCCCTTTCTCTTCCGGCATCACCGCGTGAGTCGTGTGAGAATGCCCGCCACCGGCCAGAAGGACAGGCAAATTGGAATTGTTGTGAGCACTGCCGTCACCCATACCGCTTCCGAAAAGGACCTGAGTTGAAGACAGGAGGCCGAGGTCGTCGAGTCTGGAAATGAATCCTGCCAACTTCTCCAGCTGATACTTCTCGATCGTTCGCTGCCCCGCCATCAGGGTTGGGTCTTTGCCATGATGGGAATAGGCATGATAGCCTTTCGGTTCCAAACCGACTCCCGCAGTGTCGAAGGCCCCCGGAATCTCCACGGTCGCCACATGGGTGGAATTTGTTTCCAGAGCGAGAGCGATAAGATCGAAAAGAATCGGCAACTGCTCGGTGATTGTTCCATCTTTCGGCTCGCTGAAATCAACCTCCGGACGCGGGCGGTGAACCCAGCTTTTCTCCTGTTGGATCGCGCTTTCAACCTCCCTGACCGAAGTCAGATACTGCTCCAGTTTTGCCTGATCACGCTTGCTCAAACGCTGATTCATCGACCGGGCCTGCGCCGTGACCGCATCGAGAATGGAACCCTGCCGGTCGTATTTCCGGCTTCGTGAACGGCTCCGGTCAGCCGAATCATCGACAAAAAGGAGCTTGAAGACCTCGCTGACCCTCTGAATCGCCGGCACAAGGACACCGGACCGGGTCCATGACAATTCACAGGCCCCGCCGTTGTTACTTCCCGCAGAAGTGTTTAAAACGGGGAATCGCGTTTCGCCGGGATTGGCTTCCCCGAGGAACTGGTCAAGAGTGATATTACCATTGGGCATCGTTGCCGCCTCCTGTGTTCGCACACCGGAGAGAAAGGCGTGCGTTCCTGCATGTCCTCCGGAGATTCCGTGATCAATATTTGAAAACACAGTGAACTTACCGCGGAGGGATTCGAAGGCTGTCAGGTTCTCCGGCAACTCTGCATCAAATCCTGCACGGGCAGGAAAAAACGCATCTGCAATCATTCCGAACGGATTCGCAACCGCGACGAAACGCTGAGTGGTTGGAGGTTCGTCCGCACGGGCGAAGGTCTCAAAAAAGGGCAAAGCAAGGCACGCCCCGCTTCCACGAAGAAAGTGTCTTCTCTTTAGGTTTGCAGCAGTCATATCAGCGACGACAATCCGGCAGGCGATCAGGGATTTGGAATCGAATCCCGAACACCGTTGAAGTCAGGACCGCCCGCACCGACATAGCCGTTACTGGCACCATTCTCATCCGGAGTGATCCAGAAAGAATAGAGCTCCCCATCCTCGAGATGAAAGCGTAAACGAACCCGTTTTCCGGAAAACTGACTCAGGTCAGCGAGCCCCTCCCACTCAATCCGTTGTTTCGTGCTGTCACCGGAAATCGCTTTCGACGAGGCTAACACTTCTCCATTTCCAATGTCGAGAACCTCAACCCGAAGGTCGCCAACGGCGTTGACGAAAAGGTGTTTCCCGGAGAATTGCACCGCACGCGTCGTCAGTTCCCCGGTCCCGTCCATCGAGGCAAACCCGTCCCGTCGCAGCGTTGCCAGTCCAATGCTGCCTCCTGTATACATGCCGCGATGCCCACCCGGTGCGATACCTGAAGTTCCCATGTAGGGGAAAACCAGTTCATCATCGAGCACCACAAAGACTCCTGCCGTGCTGTGGAGGTAGGCCCGGTCCCATGAACCTTCAGTGCGTGATCCTTTGATGAACCCGCCGCGGTCAGGACGATCCCAATGAAAACCGTCACGACTGAATCCGAGCTCGAGGTCGAGGAGTTTCGGGAACTTTCCTTCGTTGCATACGCGGTTGGTCGGACCGCGATGAATGTAATGCATCCCGATCATTAGACTCTCGTAGGCCACTGCGTTGAGACTGTATAGCTGCGCGGGTTGGCTCTTCCCCGGGTATTGGTCTTCGGGTTCCGGCAAATCGAGTTTGTCGGCACCGGTCCAGAAAACCGATTTCTTCCAATCATACCCATCAAGGAACCGGTCGGTTTCCAAATAGTTGCGGCTGCGCCCTCTGGAAGTGTGTTCCTTGATGCTGAAGCACCACTTTTCACGGAAAGGGTTGTAGAAAAACGAGGAGTAATCCCCGAAAGCGGCACTCGTTGGCAGAGCTTCCGACCAGGTTTTACCATCGGAAGTCTGGAGCGAATGAACAAAGCCTTTAGGCCGATCCTCCTTCGGAACATGCAACCAGCAGGAGAGATACTTGATGCGCTCCGCCGGATCCGTCGCGTTGAGATCGAGCCAGACACAGTTATCGGATCCACCGGTCTTCACGTCGGTGCCGGTCCATTTTAATCCCTGCGGCAAGAGAGCATTCCCGCCCGCGAGCCCCAGTTCGGGACGCTTCCAGTTGACCATGTCCGTGCTCGTCGCCATCGACAACGGTCCGCGCCAGCCGGCCACGTAGAACATTTTGAAGAGCTTCTCCGCGGGGTCCCAGAAAACACCGCCCTGACCGGTGAAAACCGTCGCCTCCTCGCCCAGCTCGCCTTCGGTCGCGCCGCTGAGCTCACGTTCTGTCTCCGCTCTAAAAACAGGGTTGCCTTCGTATTTTTCCGCCTGATGAAAGGTGCGTTTCAAGGTGGTTTTCTCAATCAGGAAATCATCGACAAACAACTGCCGCCCCACATCAATCGGAAGCGTGCCCGGTATTTTCCTCAAATACGGTACCGGCATGGGCTCGCGTGAATTCGGATTCATTCGACGCGGGGGCCACTCCAAAGGCAACTCAATCCCGTTGTATAGAATCGGCTTCGGTCCTGTGGCTTTGTTAGCGAGCATCCGGAGTTTGCCGTCATCGGAAACGAGCTTGCCCGCGAGAATGTCCTCCTCGCGAAACCTGGCCATGAGAATCTCCGCATCGGTGTGACGATTCCAGTCATAGAGAATGTGAATGAGACCATCAGGATCTTCGAATCCATCGGGATAGGAAACCGCAGCCCGCTCATCGAGGAGCAACCCGCCCTTCCACGTTTTGCCGTCGTCATCGGAAAGAAAAGCGGACATGTGTGACCGCTGTTTCAAGCGCTCCATAATCGGACCGTTTTTCACGAGGAGGATATTCCCCGAGGCAAGACGCCGGAGGAAGAACCGTGAATTAACATTCTTAAGCGTCGCCGCCTTTTTCGGCTCGCTCCAAGTGGCGCCCTGATCGCCCGAGAATGACTCGTGCGGGCCGTTGGAGGTGCGGGCAAGCATCCAGAGTCGCCCGTCACGCAGCTCAATCGCCATGTGTTCGTCGTACTGCCAGCCGGGAAACTTGACACTGCCACGTTGCTTCCAGCTCTTGCCCTGATCCTTTGATTCATACCACCGGGCCGTCTTCTCCGCCCAATGTGAGACCGGGAGCAACCAGTCACCGTTGCTGAGAACGGTCGGCTTGTTCAGGGTTCGACCGGGAGCAATATAGACCGGCTCGGACCACACCGGCTCGTCGGCATCAGGATCGTCGCAACGAATATACCAGTTCCCCGTCGGGCCCGGCACACCGACGACGGTCTGGTCAAAAAAGTGCCAGAGCCGTCCCAAAGGATCGGTCCACAAGTTCCCCACGAGTGCCGCACGGGTGCGCTTCCCCGAAGGATCAGCGGCGCCGACAGCGAGACGCGGTTTCGACCAGGACTCTCCGTCGTCGTCGCTCGTTGCGAGGAGGAAATAACCGTCAGTTTTATCACCGGTCCCTGTCCAGCAGCCCCAGATGCGACCGCCCGGTGTCCGGTCCATCCCGATGATCATCGCACCGGGCCGGGCATCGTCCTGAAACTCCGCCCCCGGATTGGTGATAATGACAGGGGGTTCGGTGCGAGCATCAACCACCGCATCGGGATCATAGTTTTGCACTTCCACGCCCCTTCCTTGAATCAAAAGGACCAATTTCCGGAACTGGAAACGCTCCCCCTCTTCGACCTCTTTTTGATACAGGCTCACACGATTGATCTCACCGGGGAAAAGCTGCACCTCGGGCACATCGACTTTGGAAAATCCGGCATCACTCAGAGCCTTCTCCTGGCTCGCCGCCTTCGGGCGGATCGTCGGAGTGAGCGCGTAGAGCGTTCCCGGCTTCGTCACGATGACATTGTTTCTCTCAATACTGGTTCGATAAAATGTAAGTCCGCTCACTGCCTCCGGCATCTCATCGAGGACGTAGGGGCGATCCGTAAAAAGCTTCACGCCCTGTTTCATCAACGCGGGCTCGAGTTTCGGTTTCGGCCAGGCGATGCGTGTTTTCCCCTCCTGCGAAGCAAACTCACCGAGCTTCTCCAACTTCCCGAACATGATCCGCTCCTTACGACTCGACGAGGTATCACCCTGCGTCGCGTTCAGCCAAATCGTGCCCTCATGCTCATGAAACGTCGGATACTGAAAGGACTTCGGCGTTTCGAAGCGATACTTCCGTTCCCAGTTTTTTCCATCCTTTGAAATGTCGATGTTGAAAACGCTGCGGTGGACGCCCTGCAACTTCGTCGCCTCCTGCCAGCCGAGATAGTAGACGCCCCCGAACTTATCGAAAGTCGGCTTTGAGTTGGCCCCGTTCGGAACAAACGGCAGCTCCTTTCCTTCGGTCCAGGTTCTCCCATCCTGACTCGTCGTGAAATGGTAGTTGCCTCCGTCATTGCGACAAATCGCCATCCAGGTGCCGTCGGGAAGACGGTTCACGGCCGACTCGCTCAGCTTCTCGGATTGCGGTTCATTGAAATGCCCCAGAACTTCAAACGTTTCCAAATCATCATGCACCAGAGCGAGAGCATTCTGCTTTCCCGCAAAATTGTTCAGTGCCACGTATGTCTTTCCATCGAACTGCTTAAAGGAGTCGAAGATGAAGAATGACGCATCGACTGCCTTTTTCGTAAACCCCTGCACCACTGCATCGGCATGAAAATGCTTTGGTTGAAAAGGCACAATCCCCGCAGCGGTCTTCAGCTTTGCTTTGTGAATCGTCGGAAAGAACTCACCCGACTTGAGATCAAAATCCCGATACCACATTTGCGACTGTCTTTTCCCCGGATCCTCGCTCGTGAAATAACAACGCAGAGACTGATCATCCTTTTGAATAATGCGAGGCACAAAACAGGCACCGACCGGCAACGTGTCATTTTCAAAAACCTGCTCCCCTTTTGCGAAATCAATGATCTCTTCGACTTCCAACGTCTTCAGATTCACAATCGACATCGTCGCGTAGATGAAGGGCCACCCTGCACTCTCACCCGACTTTTCATCGTTCGCCTCCGCGACGACATAGGCGCGATCACCAACGCAAACGAACTCCGCGTCGTGTGCCCCTTTGACGCGGGAGGCCGAGGTGTTGACGAGACCTGACATGACGACATCGGCGGCCAGCGCCGGATCCCACCCCTCCGGAATGAGTGATTCTTTCGCCTCTGATTGCGCCGGGGAATGCGGAGCAAAAGAGAGGCAGACCATGAGGCTGAGAAGGCCCGTTAAAAGGTTCTTTTTCATACAATCGTGACTGGACCGGATTTCAAGGACGATGACAACTGCTCAACAGGTGTTATGATAACATCGTGCCATCCAAATCTGTATCACTTCAAACCATCGCCCGCTCCACCGGAGTCTCCACGATGACGGTTTCGCGAGTCCTCCGGGGAGCCCCAAAAGTCGCTGAAACGACGCGGCAGCGGGTCCTCGAAGCCGCCGAGAGCCTCGGCTACGAACCCGATCCGCACCTCGCACGGCTCATGCAAAATGTGCGCAGCCGGAAGAAAATCGGCCTTCGCGCCGTCATCGCGGTAATACGCGAGGATCTACCCGAAGACGGGCTTCTCGGTCCCTCCTATCAGTATGTCCCGATCGAGGATATTCGCAGCCGGGCACACGGCCATGGCTACGCGGTCGAGGAGTTCTTTCTCGGAAGAGACGGACTCACCCCGAAGCGGCTTCAGGATGTGCTCCATGCCCGTGGAATCGAAGCGGTGATCGTCTCACCCCAGAGCGTTCAACTTCCCTGCGCCGAGATTGATTACACTCCTTTCGCCGCCGTAAAATTCGGCAATGCGATGGAGGAGCCGGCTCTTCACATGTGCGCCGGAAACATGACGCTCGGCATCCAAATGGCAGCCGAACAACTCAGCGCCCGCGGCTACCGGCGCATCGGCGTCGCCGTAACCCAGTGGATCGTGAACCGCTCGCAGTTCGGCTACACCGGCGGTCTCTTTCACTGGCAGTTGAGCCTGCCGGAAAAAAGCCGCGTTCCCCTGCTTCTTTTTCCTGACAATGACATCAGCCTCGGCTTTGACACTTTCAGACAATGGTATGACGAGCATCAACCCGACGCGCTCATCACTTTTGACACCCACGTGCCCGACTGGCTGAAACAACTCGGGCTGAGCATTCCTCAGGACATCGGCTTCGTCGCTCACGACTGGACTCCGAAGATGAAGCATCTCGCGGGAATCTACCAGCGCCGCGACCACCTTGCCGCCGCAGCGGTGGACATCCTCGTCTCCCAGCTTTCCCAACACGAACACGGCGTCCCTGAAGTCCCCCGTCAAATCATGACACCACCACAATGGGTCGACGGACCGAGCATCCGCAATTGGTCAACCGGCCCGACCTAACAGGGTTAAGTCGATGACCTGACCCTGTTGAGTTTTACCCGAGCTCGGGCAGGGCGCTGTCCGCATCCCCGAAGTGACCGGTCTTCACGCCCATGCGCTCCATCACCGCGAGGTGAAGACGGCAGAGCTTACGGTTTTCCTGCTTGCTGTAGTCGAGCATGCGACCGCCTTTGATGGTGCCGCCTCCACCACCGGCGAGGAGAACGGGTAGCTGACGTGAGTCGTGGGCGTTGCCGTCCCAGAGACTGGAGCAGAAAAGAATCATGCTGTTGTCGAGCAGGGAACGTTCCCCTTCGTCGGTTTGATCCATTTTCTGAAGCGTCTCACTGAGCAACTGCATGTGATACTGATTGACCCGCTGATACATTCCAAGGCGTTCCTCATTTCCCGCATGGTGGGAAAGCTCGTGAATGCCGCCTTTGACGTTGTCTAAAAAGCCTCCGAAATTCATCTGCGAAAGGTCGTTGTTCAGCATCATTGTGGCAATGCGAGTGCGATCCATTTGGAAAGCGAGCACCATGATGTCGAGCTGGAGCTTGAGATGATCCCGCACATCGTTGGGGATCCCCGCTTCAGGACGCGCGAAAGTCGGCTTTTTCACGCTGGGCTGCCAGCCTTGTCCGGCTGTTTCGCTGTGAGAAGCTTTCTCAGCACGTTCGATGCGCTGCTCAAGCTCACGAACCGAAGTAAAATACTCGTCGAGCTTCTGAGCGTCGCGACTGCTCACTTTACCGCGCAGACTCTTTGCATCGGAGAGCACCAGATCGAGAACACTTTTATCGCGGCGACGCTTACTGCCGTCATCAAAAAGCTGATCGAATGCCTGCTGCGGATAAATCTCCTTCGGTGCCGGAGTCGTCGGACTGCTCCAGGAAATGTAGGCGGAATAAAGGGAAGTGAATCCGCTGTCAGTGCTGTAGCGGGGAGGCTCTGTTCCGAGAACGATACTCGGCATCGGGGTCTTGTGACCGATCTCCTGCGCCATGACCTGGTCCATCGTCGTCCCGACCTGGACGTCGGTCGTGGTTTGTTTCACGGTCAGGCCCGAGAGAACATTCATCTTCGGGTAGTGACCTCCGGGCCCTTCGATCGTCGTGGGATTCCAGAGCCCTTTCATGACGAGAAGACGATCCTTGACCGGCTCGAGCGGCGAGAGCGTTTTCATCAGCTCCATGCCGTGATCGGTGTTAGTCGCCCCCCAGTGATGAGGGTTCACGCCGTTGCCCATGAAGAGCGTCGCAAAACGGCGGGGTGCCTCGTTGGCAGCCGCGGATTTTCCGACGGTGCTGCCCCAGGCGTTCATGGATTCCAGCCAGGGGAGCCCGAAAGCAATACCGGCGTTACGCAGGAAGAGTCGGCGGGAATTTCGAGAGCGATTGATAGAAGTCATCGGTGTCGGTGAGGTATCTAGTCAGAAAGGGTAAGTTCGTTTCGGCGGGAAAGAAACTGGCGGCTTTCCACCATCGTGAGGATGCCGTCGGAAAAACGACCTTCTCCCGCCTGAAGGCGTTTGCGAATGTTTTCAACGAGCTCACGGTCGGTCGCAATGAGGCTGCGCCCCGTGGAGTATCCGATGAGTTTCTTCGCAAAAAGCTCATAGAAATCGGCATCGTTTTCAGCGAGGTAGTCGCGGAGACCGGCGATTCCTTTCAGCTCCGTCCCGTCTTTCAAGGTTCCGAGATCGTCAATGGAGAGACCGGATTCATCTTTGCTCCGAAATCGACCGATCGCATCAAAGCTTTCAAGTGCGAAACCGAGCGGGTCGAGTTTTTCGTGACAGGAGGCGCAGGCTTTGTCCTCACGGTGCAACTCGAGTTTTTCGCGCAGTGTCTTTGCTCCGACAATGGCTTCGAGCTCCGGGACGTCAGGCGGTGGCGGTGGCGTCGGTTGGCCGAGAACCGCGTTGAGAAGCCAGTTCCCCCGCAGGACGGGACTGGTCCGCTGCGGAAAAGAGGTCTTTGTGAGAATACTTCCCATCCCGAGGAGTCCGCCACGTTGATACTTGGCGACGGACACTTTACGAAACTCGCCACCGGAAACGCCGGGGACGCCATAGTGTTTCGCGAGCCGTTCATTGAGGAAGGTGTAGTCAGCCATGAGCACTTCCCTGACCGGAAGGTCTTCGCGAATGAGATGAGCGAAGAAAGCCTCCGACTCCTTGAGCATGTCGGCCCTCAGCTCCGGAGTGAACTCGGGAAATGTTTTCTCATCGACCGAATTGTGCTCTGTGAAACCGTGAAATTCCAGCCACTGCCCCGCGAACTCCGCGGCAAGTGCCTCAGCCTTATGGCTCTTCAACATCCGCTTCACCTGGGCGGCACGACCTTCAGGCGTCATGAGACTTCCGTCTCTCGCTGCATCAAGCAGGGCAGTGTCAGGCGTTGACGCCCAGAGCAGATAACTGAGACGCGAAGCCAGCTCCCAGGGAGAGACCGGATGAATGCCGGGCTCCTGCCCACCTTCCAGCTTGAAGAGAAATTCCGGCGAAACAAAAACCTGGGTGAGCACTTCACGCGCTGCCGTTTCCGAATCCATACCACGCGCCCTCGCCGCATCGTAAATCGCCGAGAGCGCTTTTCGATCATCACTCGTGAGGTCCCGGCGCCAGGCACGGTGCGCCCACCAGTGCACGTGCGCCATGATTCCCTGGTCTATCTCCCTGCTCGTCTTTTCGTCCGGCTTTGGATTTTTCAGGAGCGCCCAGTCACGCAGCATGCGCTCGTGTTCGGTGCGCCCCCAGTCCGTCAGCGTGGCGCGAAGTTGCTCGTCGTTTAAATAATAAACGCCCATCCCTTTTCCGCCCCTCTGGTAGTTCCGGGAAACCTCCTCAAGAAGACGATTGTACTCATCCGGGAAAGCCGCTTTCATCCGCGAAAACTCTCCCATAATCGTCCGCGCGATCGGTGTGCTCCTTTTGTAAATAACGAGGGCACCGGGGATGATTGCTTTCGGATTCGGTGGCGAACTGCCGGTAACGGTCCACTGATGGGAGGCCAGATCAGCCCCGCCGTCAGGCTGATTCATTTCCATTTTGGCACTCGCCCTGACAACGCATTTCATGCCCGCAGGAAGCGTGATTGTCGCCGGTGCCTGAACCACGAGCATATGAGGTTTGACCTCTCTTCCCAGAGGGTGTTTACCAAAGTGCCCCATGACCTTTTCCCCCTCGCGGATGAATTTTTCCAGCCCCGCGATCTGCGTTGCCTTCACTTTCGGATCTGCTTTCGGGTCAGCTTTCAGCTTCTTAAGCTGCTCCCGGCTCGCTCCGAGCCGCTTCTTGAGCCAGTCCAGGTATTGGATGGACTTCTGTTTCGGCTCTTCAATCGTGAACGAATCAAAAACGATCAAATCCCCTTTTCCGCCATCGCCGAAATCTCCCGCCACCACGTGAATGGGCTGCCCCTCCTGTATCGTCACTTTGATCGCACGACTGCGGAGTCCGTCAGAATCCTGCTGGCGACGCTGGGTCCGCACCCAGCCTTCTCCCTCGCGCTTGTTCCAGGAAAGATGACGGGCCTCAATCCCCGCGATCGCCTTTTTAACTGCCTCAGGCACTTCTTTGGGCTTGTCCGCAGCGGGTCCGGGAAGCTGATTCCACGGACCGACAATCATGTCCAGAAATCTCGATTTCGTCGTTTTGATGTTTAGCAACTCCCACCAGTTGTTGAGAAACGCAGCCGAAAGCCCCGCCTCTTTCGCAAGCTGGTCCAGAGACCCCGCACCGGTCTTCTCCCGATGCTTGTATTTCCAGGCAGCGAGCATGTATTCATCGCCGCGTCGATCCTCGTCATCCTTCGGCAAATGGGGTGCAGCCATTTTCTGATACCAAATGTAAAGGCTCTGCTCAGCCTCCGCCTTAAACTGCATCGGACTGCGTAAACCGACCCTTTCTTTGCGGAAATTCACCCCCCGCCCCGGCAAAATCGAAGCACGGTCGGTAAGATAACGCGCCGCCGAAAGATAACTGTCGAGCTGCTGAGGATTAACGAAAAGAACATCGCCGACGTTGGAAAAACCTTCCCCGCCCCCGCCGTCGGGCTGAAATTTATCCGACAAACCGAAATCAATTCCCGTGATATCACGGATCGTATTATCGTATTCGACATTGGTGAGCCGGCGAACCGTCACTTCACCGGGATCGCCCGCATTGGCCTGCGCGACCGCATCGAGGGAGGCATCAAGCCATCGGGTGAGCAGCTGCTTCTCCGCTTCGCTTGGTTGAGGATCGTCCACCGGAGGCATTTCCTCATCTTCGATCACGAACGACACGTCTTCCCAGAAAGCAAAATGGTCCGCCACCTTCGGATCTTCCGCAAGCGCCTTCAAATCAACCGCTCCCTTGGTTTTCTCCCCGCCGTGGCACTGAAAACAGTATTTATCGAGGACCGGACGCACCTCATTCCAAGCCGGGGATTTAGCCTCTTCAGCCCCTGCGGAATTCACGCCGTAAAAGGCCACGAAAGCCAGTAACCACAGGCTGTCCCCTGAAGTCAGACCTTCCCGCAAACAACCGAAAAACGATCGAATCGAAGCCTTTTGAAAATGTAACCGAAATTGATTCATGAAACCTGCCTAGTCATATCCCGTCAAACCCTTCTAACAATACACTGATCCGCGTGATATCCACCTAGCCCCGCTGCTTTTCACTCGTTATGAAACACCAACCATCCTGCGCTCCAACTGGATGAATGACTCCCTCTTCATCAACGGCCTATAAAATGCATCATGCAACCTGCATACTGCATTCCGCAAGTATCCCACACCGCCCCGATTCGATAAAATCGCCATAACCCGCTGTGCGTAAGCGCAATACATTCATCCCCGGTTATTGGCGCTTCATTTGCTGCGTTAAAGAGGGGCTATGGCTATTATTTTCGAACGCATTCAAACCGAAGGAATCGCAGAACTCTCCTACCTGATCGGAGACGACGCAGCGGGCAGTGTCGCGATCATCGATCCGCGCCGCGACGTCGAGGTCTATCTCAAACTGGCCCGGGAGCACGGAGTATCGATTACTCATATTTTCGAAACCCACATCCACGCAGATCTCGTAAGCGGTGCCAGGGAACTGGCGGCTCAGACAGGGACCGCGAAAATCTATGCCAGTATCGAAGAAGGTGCCGAATACGGCTTTGACGTCGTCGGCGTCACAGATGGGGACCGCTACGAAATTGGAAGTCTCTCGATCACAGCACGCCACACCCCGGGCCACACTCCGGAGCACATTTCCTATGAAATCGCAGAAGCGGAAAAGGACAAACCTTACGGCGTTTTCACCGGCGATTCGCTCTTTGTAAATTCAGCAGGGCGCCCTGACTTGCTCGGCGACAACGCTGAAGAACTCGCGTCGGATCTCTACGACACCCTTTTCAACTACTTCGCGAATCTGGAACCGGGCGTCATTATTTACCCTTCCCACGGTGCGGGCTCGCCCTGCGGTGCGGACATCGGAGACCGCCTCGAGAGCACTATCGGATACGAGCTCGAACACAATGCTTACTACAGGAAAAAGGACAGGGCGGAGTTCATCGAACACGCCCTATCTACAGCCCCGCCCGAACCTACCTATTACCAGCGCATGAAAAAAGTAAATGCGGAAGGGCCTGAGGTCCTCAACGGGTTGCCTCTCATTCCCGCTCTGACTCCCGACGCTTTTACCAAACAAATAGAGGAGGGAAAGTCGGTGCTGATCGACACGCGAAACACGCTCGCCTTCGGAGGCGGCCATATCGCAGGAGCGTTGAACATCCAGACCTCCCCGATGCTTACAGTTTGGGCTGGATGGCTTCTAGATCCTGACAAACCCATTCTCCTCGTGCTTGAGTCCGACAGCGATGTAGGGAAGATAGCCTCGTTCTTTATCCGTTCGGGCTACACCAAATTTACAGGCTACCTTGCCGGGGGAATGGCAGCATGGGATCAGGCAGGGAACCATCTCTCCGAGGTCCCTCAGATGACCGTTCACGAAGTCAAAGAGTCCACCCCCGACCTGCAAATCCTCGACGTGCGGAGCCCCTCGGAATGGAAGAATGGCAGGATACCGGGAGCGAGCCACATCTTCCTTCCTGAAATCCCCGACGGAACCGGCGACCTCAAAAAATCAGCTCCGGTCGTGACTTACTGCGCGAGCGGCTACCGCGCCAGCATCGCCGCCAGCCTGCTGAAGCAGAAGGGATTCGAAGACGTCCGGACTCTCCCGGGAAGTTGGAAGGCGTGGAAAGCTCAGGGGTTTCCTGTTGAAACTGAGGAAAGCAGCGACTCATGAGACTTACCTTTTTTTACCTAACCATCCTCTTGCTGCCGGCAGTGACCATCGCGGCGCCATTGGAACCGGTCGATCCACTTGATTACAGGGGTGGTGCGTGGTCCCCCTACCTTGTCGGCGGATTGATCGGAGTGCTCTCGTGGCTGACGTTTCTCTTCTCAAATAAAGCCCTCGGAGCCTCGAGCCAATATGCAACCGCTGCGGGAGGGTTGGGAAAAGCGATCGCCCCACGGCATACCTCCTCGTTGAAATACTTTCGCGACAATCCACCGAAGTTCGGCTGGGGGATGATGCTCATTATCGGAATGCTTTTGGGAGCAACCGCCGCAGCCATCACCGGCGATGAATTCACCCCGCAGTTCCTCCCGGAAATGTGGGTCGACCGCTTTGGCGAAGAAACCTACCTGCTACGGGGCCTAACTGCATTCGCAGGAGGCCTCTTCATGGCCTTCGGCGCACGGCTCGCCGGCGGATGCACCAGCGGCCACGGGATTTCCGGAACGATGCAGCTGTCAGTCGGCTCGTGGATTGCAGCAACCTGTTTCTTTATCGGAGGCATCGCGACCGCGTTTCTTCTCTATCGACTCTAAACACATGACCGACTTAACAAAACCACAAAGTCGTAAGTCCTACCATCTCCAGTTCGGACTTCTCTTCGGAATCGTCTTCGGCTTCCTCCTTCAGAAGGGCGGCGTTGGAAAATTCCACGTCCTCATCGGACAACTTCTGCTCGATGATTGGACCGTCGTTAAAATCATGGCTTCCGCCGTGATTGTCGGAATGATAGGAATCTACTCACTGCATTCCGCCGGACGCGTCGAACTGCACATCAAAGCGACCAAATTGGGACCTAACATCATCGGCGGGCTCCTCTTCGGATCGGGATTTGCACTCGCGGCTTACTGTCCCGGAACCAACATCGCAGCTCTCGGGCAGGGAAACTGGGATGCTGTCATCGTCGCGATGGGATTGATCGCCGGTTCCTATCTTTTTGCCGAAGCGTCTTCGGTGATCAGCCGCACGATCGACAACTGGGGCGACTACGGAAAATTAACGCTCCCTGAAGTAATGCATCTCCCCGCTCGATACCTCGTCCCCCTGCTGGCCATCATCTTAACGGCCCTTCTTTGGACTATTGAGAGACTGAACTGAGTTGGATCAACCACTTCGCAGACGCCTTACCCATTTTCCCATGGCCGGAGCGATTTCCTGATGTAACGATTAGCGATGACGCGGACAAAACGCCGTGCCTAAACTCTCACCGTTATGTCGACACCGATTCGCCCCTGGTACTGGCCGGCAAAAGGCCAGCCTGAAAGAACCGAGCCATTCACCTGGATAGTGGAGGGCGTTATCGCCGCTTCGTGGTGGCCGGATCCCTACGTCTTTAAAATCTACGACGAAGAAAACATCCGTGGTGTCGTCAATTGCTGCGAGTTCGACAACCGACAGGATGTCCCGAAGCAGTTTACCTATCATCACATTAATGTGCCCGACTACGGCGTTCCCACCGACGCTCAAATCGATAGATTCCTCGAACTCATGGACAGGCATCACGCCGCAAACGAAGCCGTCGTGGTGCATTGTGTCGCCGGTTGCGGGCGAACCGGACAGTTCATTATCGCCTGGTGCGCCAAAGCAGGGTTCATCCCCGCCGGCACCGACCCCGTCGACTGGATCCGTGCCCGCCGGAAATGCTGCCTCGAAACCGGAGCACAAATCAACTGCGCCCAAAAGCTCACTAAAAAGCACCGGCCGACGAAATAGAGATTCGGCGCTGCCTGCGTCTAATCATTGACCAGTTGCAATTGATCAACGAGGTCAGCGCCGGCTTCCGGTTCCCTCGCCGCAAAAAGCAAAGCCAGCAGCATTGCCCGGGCCGAGCTGTCACCACCCGCAAGCGCGTTTGTGCTCATCGTTGAGGCGAAACTTGAGCCCGGCAGAAGCGCCATATAAAGAGCCAGTGGGAAGGCATTCGAAACGTCGCAGGCGAGGCCGAAATCTGACGCGATCGTCAGGGAGTCGCCACCACTTTTCGCCGCCCCGCAGGCGAGCTCAACACTCTGCTTAACGTTGAGGCTGTCATAGCGACCGCTCTCAACCGCATTGAAAAAAGCGTCATCAAACGTCGCCCCATTCAGCACCGCATCCGCCGCACGAACAAAGAACTCCGCCGCATCAGCCACCGCGGGATCGCCATGGGTCAAGGTGGTTTGAGCACGTGCCGCTTTCACAGCGTCCTCCACAGGCAGCCCCAGATCGAGAACCGGAGCAATGCGCGAAGCACCTGCGAGATCGTGCGAACCGGACGGCTTGAGCCCGCCCGATGCGAGAGTGTCCTTCGTCGCGCCATCGACGTAACCATTATAACCTTTCATCGCGGCAAGCCAGTCCTCGCGCCAGCCATCGGGATCGAACCCCTTCCGCTTTTCAATCGAATCGTGCAAAGCCAGGCACTGATCACCATAGTGCGTCAACTCCCCCGCCTTACGGTTCGGGTGGTAGGGACTCGCCGGATCTGAAAAAGTGGTGATGCCACTCGGAAATCGGGAGGCAATTTGAGATTGATCGTATATCCAATGAGCTCCCAGACAGAGAGCATCGGCGACGATGGAGGCGCGTGTAAATTGTTTCATGATAAATATTCATTTTTCGGCGACGCGGAATTCAACCGGTTCCACTCACGGTCGCCACAGATAGCTTCGACGAATCCGATGGGTATTTACTTTCAAATGAATCCTTCGTGAAGAAAGCTATCTGTATCCCGACCTCCCGAAATGACTAACCGTGAATACCAATCACCGATATCCGTCCCCCTCACGAAACGGTGGTATATCCTCAGGCACGGCCAAAGTGAAGCCAACGTCGCCGGTATCGTCGCAAGCCAACTCGCCAACGCTGAAACAGCATACGGACTCACTCCTCATGGCCGGAAGGAAGCGGCGAACTCCGTCCACCCCGCCCGGGAGAAACTGCTGCAATGTGCGCCGCTGCACATTGTCACGTCACCATTCCTCCGCACCCGTGAAACCGCAGCCATCGCCGGAGACATTCTCGGAGTTCAGCCTGAAGTGGACCACCGTCTCATCGAACGCGATTTTGGTGACTACGAATTGCTTTCAGACGCTCACTACAAGGACGTGTGGGAGGTGGACCCGACAGATCCCGACAACGTGCCCGGTCACGCTGAATCCGTTTACCAGGTCACTGGAAGAGTCTGTGACCTCATTCTTGAAGTGGCGAAAAACCCTGACATTGAAACCTGCCTGCTCGTTACCCACTGCGATGTTGCAATGATTCTTTCCTGCGCTTTTCAAAATATGGACCCGCGTCATCATCGATCCCTCGATCCGATCAATACCGGTGAGGTTCGGAGGCTGATACAAGCATCGAGTCAATAAAGTCGCTCGACCTTGAGCGGCCGGTCGTGTCTCCGGGCCGTCACGACAATATCAAATGTCTCCGGCCCCAACTCGATCACATCCGCGCCGCTCTCGCACAGCCCACCTACGACGACATGCATGGACTGCAAACCACCAAGCCACCAGCGGGTATCGGTGATGTAGACAGGATCGCCCACTTTCGCGCGAAGTTGCTCCATCACCGCAGCCGATAATCTGACGACAGGCAGACGCCCCTCCCCTTCGAACGGTGCCTCCACTTCTGACTTCACCGGCATTGCCAAAGTCTCAGCGGAATCATCCTCACTTCCCTCTGACCCCTTGTAGTGGCGGATCGCATCTTTGACCGTTCCCCAGACCAACCCGGCCTGCTTCTCTTTCGATTCGGGTTTGGTAAAAAGCGTCACCACCACTCCGATCGCCCCGCTAACAATAAGACCAAACAAGGCCCGCATGAATTTGTATTCTTTGGCTCCTGCAAAAAGCCCATCACCGTTCTCTCTGAAATTCTCGTCCATGGGCACCCCGTGAGCAATCGGGCGAATAATCTCGGGAACGAAAATGGAAATCCCGATCGCGAGGAGTCCCCCGACGATGGTCGCGAGAGCCGCCTTGGCAGTGAAGCGCCGCCAAAAGACTGAGAGAATCAAAGCCACCACGAGCGGAGGCGTCACCGCTGCCGTCATCGCTCCATGCGCAGCGTAGATCGTCGCAAACTGCATGAAAACCGGCACGAGCGCGATGCCTAACAAGGTCACTCCAATCGAGCTGATCCGCGCGGTCCGGAGAAGCTGCTTTTCAGTCGCCTCCGGCTTCACGAGCGGTTTGTAGATATCGTTCACGACAACGGCGGAGACCGCAGTAATGAGCGTATCAACCGTGGACATGAGAGCAGCTGTCAAAGCGGCAAGGATGAGTCCGAAAACACCGGGATGTGAGAGAAATTCGGCAGTGATGTAAAACGCCTTTTTCGGATCCATCTCCGGAAGAATTCCCGCATGAACAAATGACTGACCAATCCAGCCGCCTGACGCGACGACAATGGCTGCAATCGGCATGAGGATCAAGGGCATCGCAATCGCCGCCTTCCGCGCTTCGCGGGTCGACTTGGTCGCCATGTAACGCATCAGAATGCCCTGATTAAGAAAGTAGAAAAAGGCCGAATTGGCCATCGCATCCTGCCAGAATATTCCCACAGAGGGAAAGGTGGGGTTTTCGTTGAAGTTGTTGAAAGCGAGACGATGCCCCCGGGGTAAATGACCGAGGAACTCCTCGACTCCACCGAGGTAATGAATTCCCAAAACGAGGAGAACGATCCCCGTCAAAAGCAGCATGACGCCCTGAAACAGATCGGTCATGATCACGGAGGTCTGCCCGCCGAAGGTGACGTAAATGGCCGAGATTCCCGCAATCAGTATCGCCGATCCCATCACATTCCACCCGAGGAGATGATGAAACACGGTTCCCATCGTGTAGAGATTAACCCCGACATAGCTGACCAGATAGACGAGCACTCCCACCGTCGCAGCGAGCCGGACCTTGCGATTAAAGCGCCTTTCAAAATACTCCGGCACCGTTGTGATCCTCGAAAAATAAAGAATCGGGAGCCAACCGAAAAGAAGCAACGGCATCAGCGCCCAGTCATTGAGATAACTCTGACTCGAGGCGAAACCGTAATTGTAGGCCGCCTGAGAGTATTTCACGAAGCTGTAGGACCCAACCAGAGTCGCAACAAGACTGAAAGCAATCATCCACCAGGAAAAACGCTGACCTCCGAAAAAGTAATCTTTGGTCCCCTGCTGCCTGCGCCCGAACCAGGTTCCGATCAGGAGAATCATGACGATGTAGATCCCCATGATCCCGAAATCGATGGGCTTTCCGATCGACTTCTCCGCCCGTTCCCCTCCAGTGTAGGGAACCGCCTCCAGTTCGCTCATGGGCGCATATTGCAGGTATCCCTGAAGAACCATGAAAAACATCATCCCTCCCAGCATCAGGAGAAGATTCCGAAACCCTCTTCCCGAAAGCCCGATGTATCCCTGACGCCCCGCAAAGTACAGCCCCACCACAAAAACCAATCCGCCGACGCTATATTGATACACAAAAGAATCCATGCTGCCCTGAACGTGAGCGGTTCAGCTTTCGTGTAAAAGAACAATTTTGCCGCAGTTCGGGAATCCCTCAACGAGCCCGGGCCGGGTTTCAGGGGCATTCCCAACCGATTCAACAGGGTTGAATGAACGACTCAACCCTGTTGCATCCCGATTCCTAAGCTGATATCTCATCTATCATGACCTCAAAGCTGAGCTTTCAATCCTTCCTCTGCGCCGCCCTCCTTCTTTCAAGCCCCCTTGCAGCCTTCGCCGATCTGCCCCGGGGTTTCGTCTATTTGAAAGACGTTGATTCGACAATCGCAACCGACGTCCGCTACGCGACCTCAAACAATTTTGTCGGCAAGCGGGTCGATGGCTATCAGGCGAGGAAAATTATCATGACCCGTGAGGCTGCCGAAGCTCTGAAGAAAGTTCAGGCAGACCTGAAAGGAGACGGTTACGAGCTCAAGGTCTTTGATGCCTATCGCCCGCAACGCGCCGTGAACCACTTCATGCGCTGGGTGCGCGACCGGGGAGATCAAAAGACAAAATCCAAATACTATCCCGACATCGAAAAATCCACTCTCGCCGGTGGCGGCTACATCTCCGGCCGGTCCGGCCATTCTCGCGGCAGCACCATTGACCTGACACTCGTAAAATCCGGCAAAGGGGAAGTCGACATGGGAACGAATTTTGACTACTTCGGACCGGAATCCTCTCACAACTCATCTCAGGTTACCGCAGAACAGCGACGGAACCGGCAGCGGCTTCGATCCGCCATGAGCCGCGGCGGATTTTACTCCTATCACAAAGAATGGTGGCACTACACCCTGCGCGGTGAACCGTTCAGCGAGGCCTTCGATTTCCCGGTGAAGTAAGTTCCCGGGTTACTTTCTCTTTTTGCCCTTCCTCACAAGATCCTTAAATGGCGGTTTGTCAGGGCGGGTTTCCAGCGGATCAAAAAATCGCATGTTCCTCCCCACCCTGTCATAGTCCCCGATGTCTTCTCGGGCTTCCTCCGCGAGTTTCAACAGTTGCGCGACGACCGCCGGATTCGCCTCTGCGACCGAATAGGTTTCACCGGGATCAAGCTCCAGATCGACAAGAAAGGGTTCATCGATAGCAATCCAATCAGAAGCAGCGATGTGCCTGTTTTTAGAAAAAATCCCGAGCCACTGCGGATTCTCGGGGCGAGGCAGGTGCAGCTTCCACTTTCCCTGCCGGACTGCCTGAAGCGTGTTGATAAAGTAATATCGGAAAACACGATTCTCATCGGTCTCTCTAAAATCCCCCGTAAAAAGATGTCTGATATCAATGCCATCAATGACGCGATCCTTCGGCGCTTCGGTCCCTGCCAGATTGGCGAATGTGGGCAGCAGATCAATCGTCGCTGCAACTTTGTCGCATTCTCCTCCTGCGGGAACACGATCCGGTGCCCACAAAATCGTCGGCACCCGAACGCCTCCCTCCCAGGTTGAGACTTTCCCGCTGCGAAGCGCCCCGGCCGACCCGCCATGATCTGTCGGGAGGTGCCCGTCGGCGTGATTCCGGTTTTTATTGAGCCACGGACCATTGTCACTCGTGAAGAGGAAGTAGGTGTTCTCGACAAGCCCCAGCGCTTTCAGTGTGTCTACGATCCGCCCACAGCTGAAATCGATCTCCTCGACGGCATCACCATAGAGACCTCGCGGCGACCTGTCTTTAAAGTCCGGCGAAGCATCCAGCCGGGTATGAACCATGCTGTAGGGCACGTAGGCAAAAAACGGCTTGTTCTGATTCCTTTCGATAAAGTTGATCGCCTCGTCAGTGTATTGTTTTGTCAGAAGCCCCATATCGGCGTTTTCCTCGACCAGCTTACGGTTCCGATAGAGATCCACATACTGGTCATTACTCGACGGTGTTCCGAAAAAATAGTCGAAGCCCTGATGATTAGGCATCAGTGAAGGTTCAAAATTCTTCTGGGAATGTCCCGCGAGATCCCATTTTCCGAAACACCCCGTGGCATAGCCTTTCGTTTTGAGGACTTCCGCCAGAGTGATTTCATCGGTGTGAACCACTGGATGAACCGACTTTGTGTTCCCTTTCTCAGCAACGCGCAGGGGATGACACCCCGTCATCAACGCAGTCCTCGAGGGGCCGCAAATGTGCTGCGCATAAAAATGGGTGAAACGCATTCCCCCCTTTGCGAGAGCATCGAGCCTCGGAGTGCGAATCGCAGACGAACCAAAGCACCCTAAATCGGCATAGCCCAGATCATCGACAAAGATGACCACAAAATTAGGTGGTCTCTCTGCAGAGGCTGCGTTCAGTATGCTCAGAATGACGGCGAAGAGACTGACGAGGATTGGTTTCATCAAAAGATATATGGCATTGTAGGTCGAGAGGCCTCACGACCTATCCTGAGATTCCCGCCTTCGCGGTTTAGCACATTTCAGCGCTCTTACCGTATCAGCGCCACGGTATCAGGGTCAATCGCTACGGTTATTCTCATGGCGACCGGAACCTGCCATGTTTCGGACGTGCCGGCAGGGCGGCAAAAGAAAGCGACTCAAAACGATAATTCGACCGTGGCATCCTCCCCCGCGGGCTGTTTCTCACCGGCCTGCCCCCGCAGCTTTGCCCATGCCATGCCCATAAGTTCGTGCATCGCGACCGATGAAGCGTACAGATTCGACGCCCGGGGAATGAGCAGTGATGACTGATAGGGATTGGGATTCCCCCACTCAGGATAAGCCCAGATATCCACCGCCGCCGGAGTCGGCTTCAGCCCCTGCGCAACAAAAAGTCGATAGGCACGCGGCATCTGAGCACCGGAAGTGACGAGCAAAAAGGGAGCGTCACCGATGATCTTTTTCACAAAAACGGGGTGATCCTTCGTATCACGGGATTCATTTTCCTCAATAATTCGGGCCGCCGGCACCTCAAACCGGGTGGCGATCAGCTTCATCGCCGCCGTCTCCGCTGCATTCCCCGTCACGACAATCGTGGACTCCGGGAACTGCTTCCAGATTCGGGTCGCGCTGGTGGTGCGGAGATAGCTGGCGTGAGTCAGAAGAGACAATTCCGGTCGTCCATCGGCAACGCGATCGCCGCTCGCGAGCACGACGATGAACTCCGGCTCAAAATCGACCACCAACGCTCCATTTTTCTCTTCCAGAGGCGGATACTGTTTTTCAAGATAACGCATCAGCCCTCCCGTCACGGGGTCGATACTGATGAGAAAGAGGAACAACATCCCTGTCGCGATCAGAAAAAGTCCAAATCCTCCCGAAAAATGGACGAAACGCATCCAACGCTCTCCCCGCTGCTTTTTGGGGCGCTTTCGCGAAAAAGCGATCAGCACAAAACCGAGGCACAACAGTTCCAGAGTGATGGTGACGGGATTCACGTAGACAGAAAGCGTCTTTTTGAGAAGAAAGGCAAAGTCCATACCGGAAAAACAGCAAGCCCCGGAAAAAGGAGACCCCGGGCGCGATGAGCAACTATGACACGGTATTGATCACGTAGAGAAGGATTTTTGACAGCGCCCCGCTTGTGGCTGAGATTTGGCCAACAATTCTACTTTATGAGCGAAAAAGACACCTCCTCTCCTCTTGATAAGTCACGACGCAGCTTCGTGAAGACCACCGGCGCCGCTGTTGCAGCCGGTAGCGCTATTGGATTTCCATCCGTCACTTTCGGCGCGAAAAACGATAAAAAGCTGAAAGTCGGCGTCGTTGGAACGGGCGGCCGTGGAGGCGGCGCGATGATCAACTCGATGAACGCGGACGACAACATGGAGCTCTGGGCCGTGGCCGACCTTTATAAGGAAGAAGCGGACAAGAAACTCGCTATGGTCCAGAAAATGGGGTCGGTTCGTGACAAAGTTTCACCAACGATCAACAGCCGTGTTTTCAGCGGTATCGACGGCTACAAGCAGGTTCTCGATTCAGGCGTCGATATCATCATGCTGACGACACCACCCGCGTTTCGTCCCATTCACTTCCAGGCAGCAGTTGACGCAGGCGTTCACGCCTTCGTCGAAAAGCCCTGCGCGACCGACATCGCCGGTGTGAAAGACTTCCTCGCCACTGCTAAAATCGCCGCTGAAAAAGATCTCTCGGTGCTTTGTGGATACTGCTACCGCTACAGCGAACACGGACGCCCGCTCTTCGAACGCATCCACGACGGAGCAATCGGTGATATTCAGAGCATCCACTCCACCTACTTTGCAGGCCCCGTGAAAGCGATGCCGGCAGCCTCAACCCGTCCCGATGGAATGAGCGATACCGAGTGGCAGATTAAGAACTGGTATAACTTCACCTGGCTCGCCGGAGATGGCATCGTTGAGCAGGGTTGCCACAACGTCGACCGTGTCGCGTGGGCATTTGAAGACGCCGATCCAATTTCCGCTTCCGGTTCAGGTGGTCGTATCCGCCCGAATGAAGAAGGGAACATCTACGACCACTTCAACATCACTTACAACTACCCGAACGATGTCACCGCTCACGTCCAGTGGAGACAGTATCTCGATTCCTACAACTACACCGGTGACACCATCGTCGGAACAAAAGGCATCGCGAAATTCGGAACGAGCTCCGCGTCCATCACCGGCGAAAACCCATGGAACTGGCGCAAGCCACGCACTCCTAAGAGCATGTATGACCTCGAGCACGAAGAGTTCTACGCAGCGATTCGCTCCGGCGAGCGCAAAGACGATGCCGAGTGGATCGGGCACTCCACAACCATGGCGATCCTCGGCCGCACCGCATGTTACTCAGGTAAAGAAATCACCTGGGACGAAATGTGGAACGCCGAGCAAAAACTCGTTCCTGATGTCATCGACATGAATGGCGAGCTTCCGATCCGCCCCATGCGGATTCCAGGTGTCCCTGAGACACAGGATACGATCTTCGCAGAGAAGTAAGATCTGGAATCACACTCCTAACATTTCGAAAAAGCCGCGTCCGGAAGGAGGCGGCTTTTTTCGTGGCCTCTCCGCGGACAGGATCATGCAGGAGTCTCCGAAGCATCCCCCGGAGATAGACGACGGCCTGCAAATCACTCTCCGGGTGCTGCCTATTGCTCCGACAATTCACGGTAGCCCTACAGCCGCCAACCCTGAACATTTTCCTCGACCAGTTAAGAATACGCGCCCGATTGAATCATCGGGAAATACTTGCCCGTCCAACCAATGAAATACGGGCGGAACGAACGGAATAGCCGCGAAGCTCGCATTAACCGGGAGCGTGCTGATCCCTCCGGCTTTGCTTGCTTCCAGCGGATTGCTTCTGTTACCCTGCTGTGCAGAAATGATGGGCAGTGAATTCCAGAGAACGATTTTCCAAACAACTTATGGCCTCGCGATTGGCCTGATTGCGATAGGACTGGTCGGCTGCAAAAAACCGGAGCTTCGCGACAACTCGGAGGAGGCAAAATCGCCGCTCGAAGAAGCGCCTCAAAGCCCGAAGTCATTGAAAGATTACCGTGAGATACGAAAAGAAACGATCGGTCGAAAGTTTGCCACATTGACTCTCGGAACCAGACAGTTCACTGACGCGGAGGTGCTCGATATCACCGATGAAATCATCCGGATCAAACACTCGGGAGGAACCGACGAAATTCCCTGGAGCGAAATGCCCGGGGAAGTGCGGGACCGCTGGGGCTACCGCCCCGGCACCGGGACTCTCGTGGAAAAACTCAGCAACGTTCTCCCCAAACGCGAGGAGATAACGAATGATATGCCTCCGCCTGTTTCCGCCCCCGAACCAAAAACGCCACAAAGGTCTCCGCAGGAAAAAGCGCAGGAGGTCGCCCGCCAGCAAAAAATGCTCGAGGCACAGTTACTTGGGATTCGCGGTCTCGAATCCGATTTTTCCCGTGAATCGCAACGGCTCGACGATCTGCGCCGCCGGTATCAGCTCAGCCTCGCCCGTCACCGGTCACAGGGGAAAAAAGGCATTCGTATCGAGCGCATCGACGGGGAATCGACCCTAGTTGATCGCGCCAAAGAGGCAAGAGAACTGAAGGCCCAAATCGAAGCCCTCGAGCCACTCGTTGCCCAGCTGTCAAAGGCACTGCTCGTGGCAAGGCAAAACTATCACGAGCTGAAAATCTCATTCGACCGAACCATCAGCGAATAAGGTTTAACTCTCGCCTGACGGCTCAGGGTTCGAGGCGAAATTTTGTCGCGATAGCACGCAGTTTTTCCCATGGAACCTCCTCATCCCGCGCCACCGGGGAAACGCAGGACAGAACCACCGGTTGATCGCCGTATTTCCACACGAAAATTTCAAGATTCAGAGTCTGGGCTTTCTGAGTCGCGAAAGGCTCCGTCCATTTCAGGATTCCCGAATAAGCGCTCCCTCCCTCGATTTCAGGAGGAAAACTTTTGAGGGTTTCATCCTTTTCCAGACGGATCGAAAACGTCCCCGTATCTACTGTTTGGCCCTTACCTCCCATGACCGCGTTGGACAATCCGCGATAGTAAGTGAGCAGTTCTTTCTCCAAAATTTCCTCACCGGTATCGGCTTCCGCTGAGAGCAGAAAAGCAATCACATAGGAGAAAAAATCAGGCTCGTTGAAATCGAACATTCCCGGGGCAAAGCGGATATGCTCAACACCATTCCAACCGAGGTCAGGAGCAAATCCCGGAGGCAGCACCAGCCTCTCGCCTTTCCACGGTGGATTGCCGGTATCGAAAATGAACTTCGGCTCCGCCGAATCCTGAGCCCCCGATGTCTGCGGCACAGCAAAAAGAACAACCTGAACCAGGCAGGAAAAATAAATAAGTGGCTTCAACATACTGTCCTAAAATCGTTTCTGAATCCTGAGTCGCGAAGCAAGATCAGACAAGCCGCGCGAAGAGGGACAATATTAAGTAGGGACAGGTTAATTATTAGAGGGACCACGACAATATTGAGAAGGGACCGCGAAGAGGGACATATTGAAAAGGGACAGGTTAATTATTAATCAATCGAAAGATCGACTGACCGTTTAGAAATTGCGCCAGGCAACGGAGATGATTCGGCGCTTTTGCTGCGCTGTCAGTTGCCGAAATTCGACTTTAACGACAGTCCGCAGAGCGATTGGCCAATATTGTGCCCAAGAACAGATCCCACCTCTCCTTGCGGCAGGTAATTTAGGTACACTTTTTTTCAGTCAAGCGAGGGTATTCCGCCCCTCGTCCATCCATTGCTTTGGACTTCCTACCCTCCCCGTGGCACCTGCGCCGCCCCTATCACTTCATTCCGCAAATCCCGTATCACGCACAGCCCTTCCCAATTGGCTTCCCGCATCTCCCTCGCACCGGTTTCGCGAGTCTTTCCAAACTTGCCTCGATTTCGCTCGAAGACCTCATTCACAAAACGCGCACTCCCGAGGACCGCTCCATCGGTCAAATACCTTACGCGATGACGAATCGCCTCAACCACTGGCATCTTTCCCTCGCGAGCTTCTTCCGCCTCCACTTCCGCCTGGGAAAAGCCCTTCTTACGATTAACTTTCCCCTCTTCGGGAATCTCACGCGCCTCCCCTTCGTGATAAAGCCAGAGACGATACGTCGCAGCGGTTTCCGGCCACTTTTCCTCAAAATCCGTCCCGCTGA
>JAYWLB010000018.1:0-21227 GCA_035967665.1 Verrucomicrobiales bacterium BCK34 | reverse complement strand
GGCGGGAATCGTGAGCGATTGGGCAGGTGGTAGAGGAAGGAGGATTCCTTCCCCTGCGATGCAACCGGGCGTTGGGGCCACGCTGTCGGAATGAGTTTTATTCCGCTACGGGTGGGAATCGTGAGCGATTGGAATGCGTTTTATCCCCATTCAGCGTGCAGCGAAGGCAGCCTAAAACATTAAGATATCCGAGATATTCGTTGATCTAAATTGCTAATGAGTTCATATTTAGGCGTAATTTTCTCATTTATTGCCGCTTTTCTATAATTACTGGAATTGCGGTTCTTTTTTCACGACCACGAACCGCTACATGGCAGCCAAGACCTCCAGCCCCGCAAAACGAAAGACTGCCAGTCGTAAGAAAGCGAGTTCGAGGCCCAAGGCGGCTCCGAGGGCGAAGCGGGTTCCTGCGGACGGGCCGTATGCGTTTCACGAGGTTGTGGCCATTGTCCTGGGAGGCCTGTGTCTCATGTTTCTCCTTGCTTTGATTTCGTATTCACCGGCGGATCTCCCGTCGTGGGTGCCTTTCAGCAGTCAGGCGGCGCAGAATGGAATGGTGAATAATTTCATCGGGCCGGTCGGGGCGGTCACGGCGGGCTACGCATATTTCTTCTTCGGTGCGGCGAGTTATCTCATTCCGGCCGTGCTGGGCTGGTGGGCGTTTCAGATTTTGACGGGGACTCGTCCGTTCCATCCGCGGAACGTGATCTCCTTTGTTCTTCTGATTTTTTCAGCGGCCTGCCTTGCTGAGTTCCAGCCCTGGTTTTTTCAGGATTGGTCCTCCCGTCTCAATCTCCCCCGCAGTGTCGGTGGCTTTTTTGGCTTTGTGCTCGGGCATAAGGTGTTGGAGCAATTCCTCGGTTCGGTTGGATCGGTCATCGTCATGTCGATTGCCTACGCGATTTCCCTGATTGTCATCACGGGAATTCATCCGTTCCATTTTGCCGCGATGGTGCGGGAGCGCTGCGGCGAGCTCATCAGTGACCTTCGTGAGAATGGAATTCCTATCTCTGAGTTCATCGATAAGCTCAGACCTCCTGCTTCGGCGAGATCGAGGCATCGCGTTTCAGAGCGCGCGAGGGCGGAGAAACCGGAGAAGCCGGCTAAAACGGAGCGTATTGCCGCTAAAGAGTCTGTCGACGATGAACCGGATCAGCCCGACTTGTTTTCCGAGCCGAAGGCGAAGGCACCCGAGCCCAAGATCATCGATTCCGCACAGCGCTCGAATCGTAAGCTCTCTCCGGAGGAAGCCGCCGGTTCGCTCTTTGATAAGAAGAAAGACGAAAGCACCGTGCTTGGCGGCGGACTTGAATTCGAGGACTACGAGTTGCCTCCTCTTTCGATTCTCAATTATTGTGAGGACGAAACCGAGCCAACCGATGAGAATCAGCTCTTTGATCAGCAGAACACGATCGTCGACACCCTCAGCACTTTCGGCGTCGAAGTTGAGCCCGGAGACATTACCCGTGGACCGACCATTACCCGCTTCGAACTCGTTCCCGCTCCCGGACTTCGCGTGAATCGTATCACCTCTCTGGAAGCGGACATCGCGCGGGCGACCCGGGCCGAGCGCATCAACATTCTTGCTCCGGTTCCCGGAAAAAACACCGTGGGAATCGAGATTGCGAATTCGGATCGAATCCCTGTGGCGCTGCGTGAACTTTTCGAGGACGACGCTTTCCGCAACAGTAAGGCAAAGTTGCCGCTCGCCCTTGGTAAGGACGTCTATGGTAATACCATCGTCGGTGATCTTGCCGGAATGCCTCACCTTCTCGTCGCCGGTGCGACCGGTAGTGGTAAGAGTGTTTGCATCAACAGCATCATTGCGAGCCTTCTCTATCGCTTCACTCCGGATGAGCTGCGATTCATCATGATTGACCCCAAGGTCGTCGAGATGCAGCTCTACAATGACCTTCCTCACATGGTCGTTCCCGTGGTCACCGATCCCAAGAAAGTGCTTCTCGCACTGCGCTGGGTGATTAATGAAATGGAGCGTCGCTACGCGCTTTTCGCTAAGGTGGGGACCCGGAATTTCGAGGGCTTTAATGCCATGCGGGCGAGAGATCTCGCCGCCGATTCGGATGCCGCCGACGCGGCAGCCGCTGCCGCCGCCGCTGCGGATGCTGATATTGATTTGCGGGAGATCGATTCGGGCGCACCCTTTGCGATGGAGCCCGAGCTGGAAATGGCTCACCATGTCAGAATCAGCGACGAACTCGAAAGCGAAGGTGGTTTTGCGAAGGAAGTTCTCTCTGTCGAGATGCCCGCCGCGCGTGAGACCGCGCCGCCGCCTTCCAGTGATGACGATTTGCCGGACAGTCTTCCCTACATCGTTGTGATTATTGATGAGCTTGCCGACCTCATGCAGACCGCGCCGGCAGACGTGGAGAGCGGGATCGCACGAATTGCCCAGAAAGCCCGTGCTGCGGGCATTCACCTTATTGTTGCGACACAGACCCCGCGTGCTGAGGTCGTTACAGGGGTCATTAAAGCGAACATTCCCTCGCGGGTCGCTTTCCAGGTTTCGTCGAAGACGGACAGCCGGATTATTCTCGATTCGAACGGAGCGGAGAACCTCTGCGGAAAAGGGGATATGCTCTACCTGCCGCCGGGAAGTGCTCAGCTCATTCGCGCTCAGGGAGCGCTCATTACCGACGAAGAAGCTCAGGATCTTGTCGACGCCTGCGCCTCACAGGGAACCCCGAATTTTGAAAGCGAAGCACATGCCGCGATCGAATCCGGCAGCATGGACGAAGGGGACGAGGAAATTTCCGACGCCGATGAAGAGGTCCTCGAAAAGTGTCTTGAGGTGATCTATTCGGAGAAAAAAGCCTCCACATCGCTTCTCCAGCGACGTCTCCGTCTCGGATACACCCGCGCTGCGAGAATGATCGATATCCTCGAAAGCCGGGGTATTATCGGCCCTGGAGATGGCGCCAAACCGCGTGAAATTCTCGTCGACCTTTCAGATGACTTTGACTAATCTTCAGCTGAAGGTTGTGGAAGTATCGATTTCGTGAACTATATGCGAAATCTCAGCTAAATGATTCTACCAGTGAATCGCGGGATAATTCCCTGCCACTTATGGCAACTATCGGACAGGAACTTGGCAATACGCGTCGTGAAAAAGGCTTATCGATTGAAGATGTAGCTCACGAAACGCATATACATACCAGTACGATTCGCAGCATCGAAGCGGATGATTTTTCGATGTTCCCGAGTGTGGCCTATGCCAAGAGCTTTATTCGCAATTACAGCGAATACCTCGATGTGGACGTCGCTGATTTTCTTGAGGACCTGAGCACTTCGGAAACGAACCGTTTCTCCGACAATGAGCTCATGGGGGAGATGAAGGACACGATCAAGAAGGACAGCCTGTTTCGCGGGGGGAGCAAATCGCTCTTTCCCCGTCGCCGTCCCGGGAAACCCGGAGGCGCCCCCGTTTTCCTGAATTTTATTCTCGCAGTGCTCATTGCCGCTTTCGTGATCTTTTACTTTCTCGGATACAACGCATCGTCCATCGACGAGGCCAAATCTGAGATCACCAATGGATTGAAAAAGGCGAATCCCTTTGGACACGAAGACGGGGATGCTGAAGGTGCTGCTGCGGGAGAAGGGCTCACTGCCGAGGAAATGGCGAGTGGGAAATTAAGTTTTGAAGATGAACTGCCTTCTCTTGCAAAAGGCAAAGGTTCTAAAAAGGGGGCGATCCCGCCTCCACAGATTCCCGAAGAAGGAAGCGCGCCGGTGACCTTCGGCGAAGCCGATCAAAAGGCTCAGGAGAAAGTTGATCTCCCTGCAATGAAGCGACCGGAGGTCGAGCCGAAGCCGGAGCTGCGACCGGAAGGGACCGATCCTGTCGCAATTCCCAAGCCCGAGGCCGTCGCTGAGAGAAGACCGGCAGGTGCGGGGAACTAGGTCCCGGCTAGGTGTATTTGTCCGATTTGACCGTGCAATACTCGCGGGGGGCGGCGCAGTGAACTACGCATTTTCTGCTGTTCGATTTCAGGTCACTGAGTCATCTTTATTTGATCGCTAACAAGGTTGGAATCCTGCAGATAAAAATCTATAGGTAGCTCGAACCTGACGGCGAATTGTTTTATGGAATGGAAAAGGAACGGTTTATCAGGTTGGGTGAAACGATTCCTTTGGGGGGCGATCGGAGTGTTTGTTATTTGGTCCGGAACCTTTGCCATAGCTACATTCAGCCTGTTGAACGAAGATCACTGTGGCAATTCAGTGATCGATCCGTTGAGTCCAATCCTAAATTGGGGGGCTCCGGTTGCATTGGCTTCCTCCTTGGCGCTGGTTTTTCTACCGTGGGCAACCAGCAGAGGAATGAGCTCGGCGATAGGGGGTGGTATCGTTGTGATTGCGATCACTGTTTGTCTCGTTCGATTTGGAAATTGGTATCATGCTGTTGCCCTTGATGGTCATTTTCAATTTTCCGATGAGATATGGTGGTTCTGAGAACGGCTCTCCGGTCTTTCTATTAGCCCGGTTCCGCTGCACACGTGATGCCCTTTAAACAGATAGTTCAAAAAGCGATTCGCCGATGTGTGTGGGGGCGTGGGCTTCTTGATCTCAGTCGAATCAGTCGGAACTTTCCAGCTGCTATCATTCGGCGGTATCGCGAGACGGATCTGGAGGTGTGTCGCCAAATTTATTTACTGAATGATAATGGTCAATTCCCGGAAAATTGTGTTCAAAGGTTTGAGGACAATCTTCAAAACGACGAGACCCTGACTCTAGTTCTTGAGTTGGAGGGAAGGGTTATTGGAAGCGGGGGGATTTCCCTGCATGAGTATTCAGACGAGATTGAAGTGGCAGTGATTTCATTTGGATTTCTCCATCCAAGGTATCATGAGCAAGGATATGGAATGCTGATGTTGGCTTATCGGCTTTCTCTTTTATCAGTTGAAAGAGGGATGTGGATTGTCTCAATGACCAGTGCAGGAAACGGAACTGAGGAGTTCTTCAAGAATCTTGGGTTTCAGTTTGTCGAAACAAGTGAAGTAGAATCCGGCCTTGAGCTTGATTATTACTATTTGCGGCTACCGGCTTCAGATATCGAGCGAATCAGGACTCGAATTTCTGATTCCCCGGTTCGAATCGAGGTTGATGCGCGTTGTCCCATTCCTTCGAGTGATAAGCGGAAAGAATATGAGGAGCTGTTGGCGAGAGAGAATGACTCTCAGGAATCCTGATGGCAGTGGATTTTGTTTGGATGTGGTATTGCGATTTTGAATGCCGTCGAATTCTGAACGCGTGAGTGATCGCGGACCCCAGCTCGAGGCAATCCGCGCACGGATGAAATCATTGCTGGAATGCTGGCTCTTCCATTCACAGGTTAGGATACTTGAACCGCTCTCTGTTTCCGTGCATGCTTGGGTCATTCTGAAATGGGAGATCTCCTCGTTAAACTTTACGACTTACCTGACTCGCAGCCGAGGTTGGCTTCGGTCGCTGCGGCGGGATTTGTGATCAAGCGTCCTATGTCGCCGGAACGCCGTCTTGTCGTCGATTGGGTTGGAAAACATTTCAGTGAGCGCTGGGCCTCGGAGGTTGAGATGGCATTTTCCGGCCATCCCATCACCTGCTTTGTTGCCCTCGACGCTGAAGCCCGTCTCGCGGGGTTCGCCTGTTACGACACGAGCTTCCGCGGGTTTTTCGGTCCGACAGGAGTCATCGAATCGAGTCGCGGGCAGGGCGTCGGAACCGCGCTTTTGCGGAGAGCGTTAACCGCGATGGAGGACGCCGGATACGCCTACGCCATCATCGGTTACTCCGGTGCGAACGAATATTATCAGAAAACCGTCGGGGCAATTCCCATCGAAGATTCCGAGCCCGGACCGTATCGCGGGTGGATTCAGAAGTAGGATTTGGGATTGGGGCGTGGTGCTCCTTAACCCGTCGATCACCACGGGTAGGAGCGAGTGGCCCACTCGCTCCACGCTCTACGATTACCGAATCGGGAAAAATGTAACCCACTCGAAAATTCCCCCGAAGCCCGCTCGTGGCTATTTGCCCATCTGACTTTTTACCTTTTACATTTCACCTTTTACGGCGCGCAGCGCCTCCCCCTCACCAAACCAGCACCGGAACCATCCAGCTCACCGCAACATCGCACGACGCCGGTCGCCACACATCCGGTCCCGGTCCGAGAGGATCGTCTTCGCCCCAGTAGAGGTCGATTTGGCTTTTGTAGAGTCCGCCGCCGGTGTCGCCGACTTGAAAGCGCACCGCCCCGAACTGGTTGTAGAGCCCGGGATCGAGAATCCAGGCTCGTGTTGTTTTTCCGAAAAGCGGATTCCCTCGGTGCACTGCAATGGATTCACGGTCGAGGAGGGTGTTGTTTCGGTTCCCGAGAATCCGGGTGTGAAACTTCCCGTCATAGGACAAATAAGGCCGTCCGTTCACAGGCTCGGCGAGACGTCCGAAGCCTTCGACGTAGGTTGCCTTCACAAAGTCATGGGGGAATTTCTTCGAGCGGAGTGCTCTCAGTGAGTCGGGTGTGGTGTTGAATCCCCGCTCTTCGGTGAAACCTGCTTCACGCGGCGTGTAGTAGACGGTGCAGAAAAAATAGTGGGTCGTCGGTGGATTTTCGAAGGTTTCGTAGATCGCCTTGAGCACTTCGGTGAAGGGTCTAATCCCTTCCGCGGCGACGGAGCGCGGAGGGATTACGGCGGCAAATTCCTCCGGCGTTTCCATGAAGCCATCGCGCGGAATCGACGTCGCGAGAATCTCCCGCCATGTCACTTCCGGGCCAGCGGCCTTGAGCGCCGGAGTGAGGCCGGCGAGACAAATGATGATGGCGATAAAGTTAAATCGTTTCATCGAAAATAGCGGCTTGAGGTCGACCACAGAGAATCTCGATGGGGAGCTTTTTGAATTCATATTCGTAGGGCGGCTCTTTCCAGGCAAAGTCGGATTGGTATTCCTCTTTGAGAAATTTGAGTATTGTTAGTGACGTTTCAACGGGGCGGAAAGCGCGTCGGTCGATGATGTGAAGCTGGGCCCCTCGGCAGATTTTACCGGCGTATTTTTGAAAACCGGGTTCGAAGGAGGCGGCCCGAAATTTAACCCCGGGGAGTGAGAGGGAATTCAGTTCGCCAGCTAAACTTTCGCCGTCGATCCACGGGGCACCAAAGAGCTCAAACGGCTGCGTCGTTCCACGTCCTTCCGAAACATTGGTTCCTTCGAACAAGCACATCCCCGGGTAGACGATTGCGGTGTCGATCGTGGGCATGTTTGGAGACGGCATTACCCAGGGGAGGCCGGTCTCGTCGTAGAACTGTTCACGACTCCAGTTCTCCATGGGGAGTACTTCGAGATCGACGCCGGGAAAGCACTCCGTTTGGAATTGCACCGCCAGTTCGCCAATGGTCTTACCGTGGCGGATCGGCAGCGGGTAAAGCCCAACGAAGGAGAGGTGATCGGGTTCCTGAGGTCGCCCTTCAATATCGACGCCGTTGACCGGGTTGGGACGGTCGGCAACGACGATGGTGATACCGCTTTCCTCCGCCGCTTTCATGCAGAGAAACATCGTCCAGATAAAGGTGTAGTAGCGCGCCCCGATATCCATGAGATCGATGAAGAGAACGTCAATGCCCTCGAGCATTTCGCCGGTCGGTTCGCGGTGTTCGCCGTAGAGGCTGTGAATCGGAATATCGAGTCGCGGATGCCGGTAGCCGGTCCACTCGATCATGTTGTCCTGTGTCGTCGTTTCGAATCCATGTTGAGGTCCGAAAAGAGCAGTCAGTTTGATCTTTCCGGAGGAGGAAAGAGATTCGAGCACCGCGAGAGTCGGGTCGAGGCGACTCGTCATTGAGGCGGCGTGCAGCACTGCCCCGACGCGCCGGTTTCGGAGTCGGTCAGGCCAGACCCGGTCGAGCCGGTCGACCGGGAGAATGACGGATTGTGCGCTCACTCCGGTTTTGCTTCAGCGTTCTTTTTGATGAATGAAATCACCTCGTTAGTGATCTCGGTCGCTCCGGGTGCGTGGACCACCTGCGGGAGTCCGTTCGACGAGGTCGAGGATTGATCGAGAACGACTGCGAAGCGCGCGTCTTTGTTGAATTCAGCGACTGATTTCTGAATGTCTTTCATGATCTCCAGCTTGGCTTTGCGAAATGATTCCTCAAGATCACGCAGTCCGGTCGATCGCAACGTTGCGATCGCTTTTTCGGCTTCGTTTGCTTTAATCAGCTCTTGTTCCGCTTCCTTCTTTTTTCCGGCACGGATCAGTTCCTGATGCTTTTGGAGGATTTGCTTGAGGGAATTCGATTTCTCTTTGAAATCGGCGCGGGAGCTTTCCCTTGCAGCGGAAAGTTCTTTCGTGGCCTTCTCTGTCGAGGGATGATTCGCGAACACTTTTTGCATATCGAGCACTGCAATTTTGACAGACTCTTCGGCAAAGGAGAGGCAGGGAGCAGCGGTCAGTAAAAAGAGAAGAAGGAGCCCGTTTTTCAGCATGCTCTTTTTTGGCATGGAATGGATCAATATCGAAGTAAAAAGGGTTCGAATGAAAGCGGGCAGTAGCGGTGCGGAAGGTCGGGGACGGCTCGAATGAGCTGCATCTCAGCGGGATCCTTCCATCTGCGGGGAGTTCCGGAGGGCCGTAAAAATGCTTTTCAATAACAGCATTTACCGGAAGTTTCGTCATGACTCGACTTCTCCTTTTTGGTCTTGCTGCCTCCCTGTTACTTTTGCTCCCGTCCTGTGAATCTATAGGGATTCCGGGTGAGGAGGTGAGTGTGCCCGGGCAGGTCGAAGAGGTGGTTCCTCATATCTTTCCCGGACTGCGCAAAACCGGTCAGGTCCATGAGGGGAAAATGTCATGGTACAGTGTCCGCACGAACGGGGGAACGAAAACGGCAAGTGGAGAGCGGCTAAGGGACTCGGGAAACACTGCCGCCCATCGAACCCTGCCGATGGGAACACTTGTGAAAGTGACTAACCTCAACAACGACCGCTCTGCGATTGTGAGGATCAATGACCGCGGGCCCTACAGTCACGGTCGTATTGTCGACGTTTCCATAGGCGTTGCCGGTAAGCTCGACTTTGTAAAGAATGGCGTTGCTCCCTGCCGGGTCGAGGTCATGGAGACGTTCTAATTACGGCAGGACCGCCTCGAGGCTTTGCTTTGCGCGGGCGCGCTCGTCCTGTCCGAGGATGCCATCGTTGTTCGCGTCGAAGCGGGCGATTGCGTCGTTGCGGAGTTTTCCGAAAACAGTGAGTTTGTCCGGTCCGACGACGTGGCTCCCCGCCTTCCAGACGAGGTGATCGCGTTTCGCATTGTTGAGCTGCTTCAGGGCGATCGTTGATTGATTCCGGTTCCCCTCGGGGATGACGAAAAGATCAATGCTGCCCATTTCATCGTAGGATTCGAGCCCCCAGCGCACCCGGACGGGAGGGACGACAGGGTTGTCGCTCGACCCGGCGGAGTTATCCCAGACAATCTTCGCTTCGAGGCGGGTGCCTGCGGGAAGAGCAACTTCTTCGGTAAAACGATATTCTTCCTGCCAGTTCATGTCCCAATCGGGAATGTCGAGGAGGGCAATCGAACTGCCGTCGGGGAGGTGAGCGGTCATGGAGAGGGACTTTCCCCGGTAGTGTGAATGCGGATGAGCGCCGAAGGCACGCACTGCGACGGGGAGTTCGAATGAATCGGTCACGACTGTCTCGCTCTCGCCGGGAGCGAGGTCGATGCCGGAGAAGGCACCGAATGCGGGTGGCAGCTGGATCGTGGTGAAATGCCTTTCCGGTGGTTTGCTGTCGAAGTAGAGAGCGATTTCGGACTGTTCCTTCTCGGGCTTTCCAGTGAGGTGAAAATGGGACTGAAGGACGATGTCGCTTCCGGCCGGAATGTGATGAGCGAGACCGTCGGGCAGGGGGCGCGGGCTGGCACCGGGAACCCAGCCTCCGATGCTGCGACCGGATCCTTCACCGATCGGCATTTCGGCAAAGCCGGGTTCGGGGTCCTCCAGATCGGCTTTCCGGGCACGACCTTTGGTGTCGACAGAAAAGAGAGAGTGGTGAACGACGGAGGGAGTGGAGGGGCGGAACTCGATTGCCTTGAGGTATTTGTCCTTCTTCAAACCGGTGGGGATCACAAAGCTTCGGTAAATGTCAGGGCCATCGGCGGGAAGCTCGTAGACGTCGGCCATTTTCAGAACAAGGTCAGGCTCGCCGAGTTTCCATCCGTCAGGATACTCGCGCGGGGCGGGAAGATCGGCGGGATCTCCCTCAGGACGACCCGCTTCGACCCATTTTTTGAAAAGTTCGATTTGTGCGTCGGTGAGGCGCCGGTCATCCACCAGCGGGATGTCGCCGTTGGTGGCGTGCCAGGGCGGCATGTAGCGCTTTTCAACAACGCGCTGTATCGTTCTCGCTTTTCGTTTTGTGGATTCGTAATCGGTCAGGTTGAAAGGCGCGCCTCCGCCTTCACGATGACATCCGGCACAGTTTGCCTGAACGACAGGCGCGATGTCGCGCGAGTAATTGACTTCCTCCGCGAGTACCGGGGAAAGTGCTGCGGTCAGGGTGAAAATAAGAGCTCTTTTCATGTCGAGGCAGGGCGGGGTTTCGTCGGATCGGTGCGATTGAATTTTTCGATGAGCCAGGGAAGAACGATGAGGTCGGCAAGGAGCGCGGTGATCGCGACGATACCGAGAGTGACTCCGGTCCAGCGGAGAGTCGTGAAGCTCGAGCTGAGAAAGCAGGCTGCGGAGATGAGAAGGACGACCGAAGTGAGAACGATTGCGAAGCCGGTTGAGACAATCGCCTCATCCATGAGGGTGCGGTGGCTGTCATTCGGTTTCTCTTTTTGAAGCTGCTTGAAGCGAACCATGAGGTGGATGGTATCATCAACTGCCAATCCGAGACCAATTGAAAAAACGATGAGGATGCCGAGGTGAAGTGACGCTCCCATCCAGCCGCTGATACCTGCGACGACGAGGAGCGGAATTGCATTGGGGACAAGGCAGAGAAGAGCCAGTTTAGCGGAGCGGAGGACAACGATGAGAATGATCGTGATCATTGCGAGAGAGCAGGCGAGGCTCATCACCATCGTCTTCGACATCAGGGTGGTGCTGTCATAAAACATCGGGAGGGAGCCGTTGAGTTTCATTGTTCCGTCTCCGGGGAGCTCGTCTGCGTAGTTGGCGACTCGATCGCGAAAGGCTTCGTAGCCGTCGGTGCCGAAGCCCCGGGTTCGGTAAAAGACGATGCAGGCACGATCGAGGTCGCGGTTGAGGAGGGTTTCCGGAAAGGCCCCGCCCGAACCCAGAGCCTGAACCCCGAGCATGGGGCCGTCTTCGGTTTCGACGACGTCGGGAGCAAGGGTCATTTGAATCGCGTCGACGTAGGACCGGGATCCCGAAATACCCGGAAAGGTCCGCAAATCATTCTGCATCCGTTCGACGAGAGTGAATACTTTCGGATCGCGAAGATCGGCGTGAAGGTCGACTTCGATGCGGTCCAGTCCCCGGAAGTTTTCGGCGAACCAGTTTCCGTTCTGAACGACTTCGAGTGATTCCGGCAGTTCGCGATCGAGTGAGGAATCCATCTTTGTCCGGAAGACGCCGGCAGCGAGAATGACGAGCAGCACCGTTACGGGCGCGGCAAAGCGGCGGAGGACTCGCGTGTTGATGAACGATCGCATTGGCGCGGGAGCTCCTTTTCCGGGAAAGAAAATCAGGGCCACAGGGAGGAAAACGATCACGGTCACGTAGGCGGTCGCGACACCGATGGCGCACCAGATCCCGAAATCGTAAATCTCTTCGTGCTGCGCAACTAACAGGCTCAGAAAGCCGCAGACCGTCGTCAGCGAGGTGAGGGCACAGGCTTTCCCGACGCTGCGGAACATGGCGCGGAGCGATTCGGCGATCCCGAGGCCTTCGGCGCGGGCGTCATCAAATTTCTGCTGGAGATGAATCGCGTCGGCGAGGCCGATGATGAGAATCAACCCCGGACCCGCGAGGTGCATGGGACCGAATTTCTGCCCTGCGAGAATGAAGATCGACAGGTAAAATGACAGCGCCGCCCAGGAAATCAGGACAGGGAGGTAGGCGCGGCGCAGCGATCGCATGAAAAACGGGATAATGAGGAGCAGCGCGATGACCTCCAGAAGAAGCACCGCGCGGAAATTGGAACGGAGCAATCCGCCCATCTGCTGGAGGAGGTAGTCGGTTCCGACGATGCGGAGCTTTGCGTCCGGCCACGGGGGATTCATGGTTCTCTCCACGGCATCGTGAAGGGCACGTCGACTGACTCCTTTTTCTTTTACCAGATAGAGGGCCACGGATTTCAGGTCCCGTGAGATGAGATTGCCCTTGAAGGTTTCCATCCCCGGTCCATCACCGAGCACGAGCGGTTCGCTGCCGGTTCCGCCGAGACGGGCCCATTCATCGAGGGTGAACCCGTCGAGCTTAAGATTGAGGAGGAGATTGGGGGAAATGACGGTTTTTACTTCCGGAAGGGCGCGGAGCTGATCCGCCCACGCTTCGGTGGCGCGCAAATCGTTTACTGTCAGGGTGCGATCCGCCGAGGCGCTGAGCATGACGTGGCCGTCGGAGGGAGGGAACGTGGAGTAAAACTCCTTCACATCGTCAACGCGGGCCTCGTCGCCACGGAGCATTCGGCCGAGGTTGAAACTGAAATTCAACTCCGGCATGATCCACAAGGACGCAGCCATCGCCGCGATCAGAATTGTCGCAAAAATCCAGCGTCCCCGAATGAGAATAGTGATCCAGTGATTCAGCATCGCCGGAAGGTATTGCTTCGGATCTTGCGGGTCAATCTCTGACGCGGGTGTCTGTGCAAAAAGGGATTTAAGGAGGGGCGAATCGTCCCGATGAGCCGCGTGGTCCGTTTAGATGAAAATCCAACCCGGTCGTTTCGCTGCGAAGCTGTGTGGTGGCTTTGGTCGTCTCATAGGACCACGCGGCTCGACGGGGACGTCTCGCCCCACCGGGATAGTTTCCTGATTCCTACTTTCCGCTCGCGGCGAGCGCCTGGATACGGAGCATCATGCTGACGCCTCGATCAATTGTATCAGCTCGCGGGCAATTTCGCTTTTGAGGGCGCGGGGGAGGGGTGTTTTCCGTCCGTCGCGATGGAAGGCGATGACTTCGTTTTCCTGATGATCGAACCCGATGTCGCTGCGGCTCACGTCATTGGCGACGAGGAGATCGCAGCCTTTTCGTTCAAGCTTGCCGATGGCGTGCTTCTCCACATCCGTGGTTTCGGCGGCGAACCCGACGAGAAAGCCTTTAAATCCGAAGATGCCGCGAGCACTTCCGAGAATATCGGGATTTTTCACAAGTTCGAGTGTGAGGGTGTCGGAGGATTTTTTGATCTTCTCCCCGGCCTGTTCCGCGACGCGGTAGTCAGCGACTGCGGCACAAAAGATCGCGACTTCTGCTTTTGCGATCTGTGAGGCAACGGCATCGAACATCTCCTGCGCCGTTTCAACTCCGAGGAAGGTGGCTTTTTCCGGCGGTGACAGGGAAACGGGGCCAGAGATGAGAGTGACCTCGTGTCCGGCGGCGAGAGCGGCTTCGGCGAGGGCGTAGCCCATTTTTCCCGACGAGCGATTGGAGATATAGCGAACCGGATCAATCGGTTCGCGGGTCGGCCCGGCGGTGATGAGAAAGTGCATCGGTGCTTAGCTATTCTCCGCGAGGAGGCGTTCGATTTCGGCTTCGATCCCTTCGACGGGCCAGAGACGGCCGATCCCTTCGTAGCCGCAGGCGAGGAGCCCTTCTTCGGGGCCGATAAAGGAGACGCCACGTGACTTGAGCGTTTCGACGTTGGCCTGAGTTGCAGGGTGTTGCCACATTTTGCCGTTCATCGCGGGGGCGATGAGGACGGGGGCAAGGGTCGCGAGGTGGATCGCGCCGAGGGTGTCACCGGCGAGGCCGTTCGCGAACTGGGCGACGACGTTGGCGGTGGCGGGGGCGACGACGAGCAGGTCGGCATTGTCGGCGAGCTCGATGTGGCCGGGGTGCCAGTTTTGCTTTTCGTCGTAAAGATTCGTTGTCACCGGTTGGCGGGAGAGGACCTGGAGCGTCAGCGGAGTGATGAATTCCTGGGCGTCATTGGTCATTACGACGTGGACTTCGTGCCCGCTTTTGGTGAGGCGGCTGACGAGATCAGCGGCCTTGTAGGCGGCGATGGATCCCGTGACGCCAAGAACGATGTTTTTTCCTGAAGACGAATTGCTCACGGGGAAAGGTCGTTTCCAGCGGTGCTTTGCGCAAGTGGGGACTTTTTGGAGGGGCCGGGCCTACTCGGAGGTGGGGCGAGACGTCCCCGTCGAGCCGCGTTGTCCGATGACAGGATCGAAATGCGTTGTAGCTCAGCAGCGGAGCGTTGGGGCGGAGGGGGCATTTTTCCGGACCACGCGGCTCAGCGGGACGCTTCGCCCCACCCGTTGAAAGAGTGAAGAGCGTGGATTCCTGCCACTATTCACCGGCTTGATCGTTGCCCGTGCCCTTCTTGAGGCGGGTCGAGCGGCGGCGTTCGCCGTTGATGATAGCGCCGAAGGTGGCGAAGTCGGTTTCTTTGTCCTCGCTGATGATGGTGTAGCGATAGTCGCGCCAGTGTCGGATCTCTTCGTGGGCGTTCTGGAGGCGCAGCTTGACCTGTTCCTCGGATTCGGTTCCGCGAACGCCGAGACGTTTCAGCAATTCTTCATCGCCGGGAAGGAGGATGAAAACGTCGACGAAGGCTTCCTGAATCCGGGTGTCGGCCTGTTTGCGAATCAGGGCCGCGCCCTGAACGTCGAGATCCATGAGGACGTCCCGTCCCTCGCTGATGTGGCGGATCACTTCGCTCTTGAGGGTGCCGTAGAGATTGCCGTGAACCTCGGCGTATTCGAGAAATTCGCCCTGGCTCGCTTTTGTTTCGAACTCTTCACGGGTCATGAAATAGTAGTCGATGCCGTTTTCTTCGCCGGCACGGGGATCGCGCGTCGTCGCTGAAATCGCGTAGGTCGCGCCTTTGTCCTCGTCTGAGAAGCGCCGGCAAAGCGTCGTTTTCCCCGAACCCGAAGGTCCGGATACCACACAGAGCAAGCCGCGGCGCTGGAGATCAAGAATGTTCATTCAACAGGGTTGTGTCCATGACCTAACCCTGTTAGGTCGCGGTGATCAAACGCTTTGCGTGGAATTCTGACGGGTTTGGAACGGATTTGAACGTCGGTTTTTCCTTTTTTGAGCATTCTCAAATTCGTGCTTTTACTGCACGTTTTGGACCTGCTCGCGGAATTTTTCGAGCTCGGTTTTGGCGTTTACGATTTCCTGAGCGATGCGGGGGTGGTTCGCTTTGCTGCCGATCGTATTGAGCTCGCGGTTGAGTTCCTGACAGAGAAAATCGAGGGGGCGGCCTGTGGGTTCCTCACTTTCGAAGTATTTCCGGAACTGGGCGATGTGATGGTCGATCCGGGTGAGTTCTTCGGTGATGTCGCAGCGTTCGGCGAAGAGAGCGATTTCGCGTAGAATGCGGTCGTCGCTGAAGTCGCAGTCGATTCCGGATTCGTTGAGGCGTTTGAGAAGGTTCTCGCGGTAGGAGGCGGGCACGTTGGGGGCGAACTCTTTCACGATCGCGACACAGCTTTCAATCTGGTTGATGCGGCTGCAAAGATCGTCGTGGAGATGGGCGCCTTCCTCCTCCTGCATTTTGATGAGCTGGACGATGGATTCGGCGAGGGCGGAAAAAATGCCGTCTTTCACCTGATCGGCTGAGACGCGGGCGTCGTCGAGTTTGAATACCCCGGGAGCGCGAAAGAGGTCGGCGGCACCGATCTGAGTGTCGATCCCCGCTTTTTCTGCAAATGCCTTCACGGACTCAACATATTGACCCGCGAGGCCTTCGTCGAAGCTGAGCTGGCTGACGCTTCCGCCCTCGCGGTTGAGATTGATCCGCGCGTTGACGCGTCCCCGTGAAATGGCTTCGCCGATAAGACGTCGCACTTCCGCTTCGAGTTCGATGAGTGAACCGGGAAGGTTGACGTTGATGTCAGATTGTTTGCGGTTCACCGCCGAGAGTTCGATCTCGATTTTCCATCCATTTGCCGCAGCTTCGCCGCGACCGAATCCGGTCATGCTTTTCATAGGTATACGGGTATTCCTCAAGGGCCGGGGGAATGCCCGGTCGCAGCAGTCGTCGGTTTCGGGAAAAAAGAAAGACTAATCCTCCAGGTCCGAGGCATCGCGGATATCCTGAAGAGCGGTGATGAAGTCGTCGAGAAATTCAGCTGGAACCATGATCGTATCGCGACGTCCGCGAACATCTTCGGTGATTTTCACGAACTGGCCGCGGTCGTTCTCTTTCAGGTCCAAAAAGAAAATCTTGCGATCTGCGAGAATTTTCTCTGTGTGAATCGGCCCGTCCTGGGGGCCCCGCTTGTCCTCGTCGTAACCGAACATGGTCTTTAATCTACTGTATTTATTGTGTTTGGAGAGTATCCAACACAAAAGACATATCACCCCCGTTTTTCAATGCAAGCCGCAAGCGTAGCGTCTTTATGAAAAAATAAGCAAGTATTCTGCGATACGTAATTGCAGTCCGTTGCTTGCGCCTCTTTGCCGTTTCTTAAATTGCGGCTAGAGTCCCCTCCGCTACAGTCCAAATCGATCATCATGCTTAAGACCGCTTTCGATAAATTGTTTCAAATAAGAGAATCAGCTTCCCGTGCCCGGCCCGGAGCTGACGAGGGATTTGACGCTCATGAAAAGCCGTTTCTGGATCACCTTGAAGATCTGCGAACGATGCTGATGAAGGTCGGTGCAGTGCTGGCGGTTTCGACGGTTATCTGCTTCACCTTCAACGAGAAAATTTTCGAGTTGATTCAAATTCCGGCGACGCTTCCAATGGCGGAAATCGCTGAGGGCGTGCCGCTTTCGACAAAGTTTGATCTGATCACTCTGAGCCCGCCTGAGTTCATTGTTCTGATGCTGAAGTTGTCCTTCTTCTGCGGGATCATCATTTCATTTCCCTTCACGGTTTACTTTATTTTTCAGTTCATCATTCCGGGGCTTCGTCAGGTGGAAAAGCGAACCATCATTCCCGGTTCGCTCGTTGGATTTGTGCTGTTCCTTGCGGGGGTGGCGTTTGCTTTCTATCTCGCGGCACCGGTAGCGCTCAAATTTTTCTATGTGTTCGAGAACGAACGAATAGGAAGCACCGATCCGGCGGCTCAGGCAATGGCGTTGCCTATCGGGGAGGTCTCTCTGCTTGGACCTGACGGTCAGTTGATTGCGCCCGTGAAAGAAGGGGCTGAGCCTGAAGCGGGAACGCCTGAGGCCGAAGCTCCGAAATCCGCCTTGAGTCCGGAGATGAAGGAGGAGATTCGAACCTATATTCAGGGGAGTTTTGCGACGATGGAGGGTTCGAACTTCGCACTGCGCTACGATGAGACGCGCGACAAGCTGGTGATTGTGCCGGTGAAGGGTGGCAAAAGTGTCTATCAAATCGGGCAGTACATAAATTTCATCGCGAGGCTGGTGCTCGTTTTCGGTATCAGTTTCCAGCTGCCGGTTGTGGTCACGATTCTGGTAAAACTGGATCTCCTCACGGCGCGGGTGATGCGGGCGACGCGGACTTATGCCTGGATTATCATTCTCGTTGCCGCGGCGATTCTGACGCCTCCGGATGTGATGACGCTGGGACTGCTGGGTGGGCCGATGATTTTCCTCTACGAGGTTTGTATTATCATCGCCTCCATCATTGAGCGTGGAAAAGACAAGAAGGCGCGTGCCGAGGAAGAGGCCCGCAAGACGCGTTTGCAGCGACTTTACGAAAAGCCTGCTGATGACCTTTCCGAAGAGGAAAAGGCGGAGATTCACAAGGCTGAGATTGCTCAGTATGAGAAGGAGCACGCGCATCTCTACGATCACGAGAGTGACCATTCTGATTCGGGCGTTTCGGGGAGTTCTGAAACGGTGGCACGTGACAGCTTCCATGGGGATCCATATCACTCAGACGATGATCATCATACCCAGCACGATGAGAGCTGGCATGATGACGACCACTACTGGCATGACGGGCATGAGGACGACCCTCATCACGGTGAGGAGTCGCATGAGCCGGTTCAGGATTGGCCTGACAAGGACGAAGCGGAAGATAAGAACGAAGATAAAGAGACTTCGGCGGGAATGGAGAGCGATCACGCTGAACCGGAGGATTTGGAGCCGGGTGAGGACAGCGAAGAAGACGCGAAAGCCGATGGCGCTGTCGAAGAATCAACTTTCGATGACGATCTTCATGATTCCGAAGGCTGCGAGCCGGAAGGACCTGTCGTGGATATGAACCACGCGTCGAAGGAGGAGCTTATGTCACTTCCCGGAATCGGGGAAAAGCTTGCTGAGTCCATCATCGATCATCGTCCCTTTGAAACTTTTACCGATTTGGAAATCGTTCCCGGACTGACCGAGAACAAAGTCAATGCGATGATCCACCGATTGATGCTGGGGTAACCGGAAGGGCGGCGGAGCCCGAAACTTATTCCGGAGCGGGATGGTTAACGAGGGGCCGGTGAATGGCCGGCTGGAGGAGTGCCACCCCGTGGGGGGAAAGAATACCGATGGGGTATTCCTTCCGAAGATACGGTTTAGCGGTTGTGCTTCTTGATGAAGGACTTCAGCTGGTTCGCATTTTTGAAACCGGTCGTTGTGCCGACCACTTCACCGTCTTTCACGGCGATCACGGTGGGAAGGATTGAGACGTTGAAGCGCTCTGTCGTTTTCGGATCTTTGTCGACGTCGACGGTCTGAAAGGTCACGTCCTTGAAATCACCCGATACTTTTTTGAAGATCGGTTTCATTTGCTGGCAGGGACCGCACCAGTCGGCTTCAAATTTGTAGATCTTGAGAGCTCCCGAGTCTGCGCGGCTTTCCTGGACGGAAACGGTGGCGACAGCGGCAAGTGCCAGCGCCGAAAGGGAGAGGAGGGAAGTTTTGAAAAAGGTTCGTTTCTTCATAGTGATGTCTTTTGAGTTACCTGTTAGACGATCTTTGACCGGTTTTGGTTCAAAAATCTTACATTTTACCCCGCGTTTGCGGTAGTTCAGTGAGGTGGAAGATCACACGATCTGGCCGTGACGATCGAGCCAGGCTTGCACGAAATCTTCGGTTTCGGGGCTGGCGTCGGTATTGTAGCGCCCTTCGAGTTCGCCGATTCTCCAGCTGGAAAAGGGTGAATTGCGAACGATGGAAAGTGTGGAGCGTTCCGGAAAAAGTATTCGGTAAATGAAGATATTTCCTTCGCGCACTTTCGACGCGTAGCTCGCGACGCAGTTTCCCTGGGCTTCGCCTTCGTCGACGAGTTGTGCTGCGCTCGTGACCGGTTCGATCTTTCCGGCGATCCCGGGAATGGGAGGGTTCCGGAAGTGATCGCTCTCGTGCTGTGAGGCTTCCGTCAGTTTGTGGGCGCGGCGGCGGTAGTTTTCTGAAACTTCGTCGTGAACGCTTCGAAGACGATCCACCGAGGAAAAGCGGTCGCATTTTTTGCTGACCCGCATTTCGTCCTGCATCCGGAGGGTGCTCGTGATGAGGTGAACGATGCGGCCGCGGTAATTTTCGGACCGGTCCTTCGCTACTTCCATGAGGAGCGAGGGGAGGGCGGCATCGGCGGCACCTTGATCGAGCAGGATTTCAACGACTCCGGAATTGATCGACGGGAGGTGATTGAGGCGCGGCTTTCGGGAGCCCAGTTCGTTTTTCAGCAAATCGATGATGGATTGCCAGTTGTCCCCGTTGAGAGAGGAGGGTGCAATTTTACGGAAGAGCTTCACCGCGTTGGGTGAAGAGGGGAGCCCGAGCACGTCGAGAAGCTCCCGCTGGCGCATCCCGCTGCAGCCAAGTGACTCTATCAGGTCGCGATTGCACCGGAGGCGTTGTGCGAGGAAAAAGGCAAGCGCGGGATTATTCGAGGCGAGATCGAGAGCCCCTTCATCATGGGCGAGGAAGCTTAAAAGCGGCCACTGGTGGGTCCGGAACGGCTCAATGACATGGGCCACGGGTTTCGGCAGTGAAAACCGGAACTGATCGAGGGCCCGCTTTTTCCGCTGGGCCGGAGTGGCGGGTTCGACTTTGCCCGGGGCATAGGTTTCGTCAAAAAAATCAAAGCTGAGTTGATCCTTTTCAGCCCGCTTCCGCGAGATTTGTTTCTTTGCCGGTCGATAGGGATGGACGAGGCGAAATTCGGGAACAAAGGGGTCCCACTTCGCTTGAGGTCTGCTGAAAGGGGTCCCACGGCGCATCACCGATTGCGGAACGGGCCAACCGGTGATGCGCACCTCAAGGGAATCCCTTACAATACAGAGAGAACCGTTTGTGAAGGAGTACCCCGTTGCTCTACTTTGTGCGGAAGAGGGCATCGGGACGCCCATGAAACGACAAGCCGGAGCGGATTGCAATGCTATGCTTCATCACCCCCGCTTTTTCGATTGCCGGATTGCGTTACATCGATTTTTCTGATTCGTTTTTCGTTTGCCCTAACACGTTCTCCTATGTCTGAAACCTGGTTTACTGCTGATCTCCACCTCGGACATGGAAATATCATTAAGTATTGTCAGCGTCCCTACCTCTCTGATGATGAAAGGTATAGATGTTCGGAGGGAGAGATAGCGGGGTGGAAGGTGTCCCGGGAGACGATTGAGCGTCATGATGCGGCGTTGATCGGTGCCATCAACGAGCGGGTCGCTCCCGGTGATGTTCTCTGGATTCTCGGGGATTTCTGCCTCGGAACGGTGGAGGAGGCAGCCGCTTATCGGGAACGTATTTTCTGCCGGACAGTGAACTTCGTGCGGGGAAATCACGATGCCCCGGGCTATGACGCACTCTTTTCCCGTGTCATCGACCAGGGGATGATCAAAGTACAGGGGAAGAAGATATGGCTGAATCACTACCCGATGCGTAGCTGGGACAAGTCCTTTCACGGGGCGTGGCACCTCTACGGTCACGTTCACGGCCGCTTGCAGGAGGAGGATGCGAAAAACCAGCGTCATCTCGTTCGCGATGTCGGCGTCGATGCCTGCGACTACGTGCCGCTAAGCTTTGCCGATTTGGAAAAATACATGGCTCCGAGGGAAGATTCGTTCTGGGAGTGGCGGAGGAAGGTAGGAAGGTAGGAAGGTAGGAAGGTAGGAAGGTAGGAAGGTAGGAAAGTGGGAAAGTGGGAAAGTGGGAAAGTGGGAAAGTGGGAAAGTGGGAAAGGGGGAA
>JAYWLB010000017.1:0-387 GCA_035967665.1 Verrucomicrobiales bacterium BCK34 | reverse complement strand
CAGCGGCGCCGGGCGGCGCAGGCCCTTGCCCTGGCCTACCAGCGCCTGGTGGGCGGGCAGGAGGACCCGGTGGCGGCCCTTTTGGACATGGCCCGCCTGGGAGAGACCCTGGCGGTGGAGGGCGGAGCGGAGCCGGTGCGCCTCTTGCAGGCCGCCGAGCGCCTGGTGGAAGCCCTTGCCCCCGGGCAGGACCGCCCCCGGGCCATTGGCCTGGCGGTGAGCGCACACGGCCAGGAACTCCTCAGCGTGGCCCCGGGGGAGCTCCACCTCATCGCCGCCTCCACGGGGGCGGTGAAGAGCGCCATTGCCCTGCAGCTGGCCCGGGCGGCCGCCTCCGGGGGCTGGAAGACCCTGGTCTACTCCCTGGAGATGCGGGCCGAGGACTGG
>JAYWLB010000016.1:0-102114 GCA_035967665.1 Verrucomicrobiales bacterium BCK34 | reverse complement strand
CGGGTGTGAGTGGCACGGGAATCTTGAATGACGGCTCGATAGAAGGGGCCGCGGTCGAGCTGAAGGCGCATGGGAACATGTATGCCCTTGCGATCAACAATAAGGGGTCGATCCGGGCAACGGGTGCTTCCAATAGCGGAGGCCGTGTCTTTTTGAATGGCGTTGGTGGCAGCGTTGAAAGCAGCGGGTCAATCACCGCGACGGCTCCCAGTGCGGGAAGTTCGGCGAGTGTTTTGATTGAGGCTGCCTACGCGAAGGTGGATGGGCGCATCGAGGCGTCCGGCGGAGATGTCCGTATTTCGGCAACGGAAGATCTCGAACTCGGTGGTTCGGTCGATGTTTCCAGTGCTACAGGCCTCGGGGGCGACGTTGTTGTGGAGGGTAGCGCAATCGATTTCGCAAATACCAGTGAAATCGATGCAAGTGGCTTTACAGGAGGTGGTAACGTGCGTGTCGGAGGTGGTTTTCAAGGGAAAGACGCCGAGATCCGGAATGCTGAGTATCTGACGGTTGCTGAGGGTTCCGTCACTCGTGTCGATGCGACCGGTGATGGTGATGCCGGATCAGCGATTTTCTGGGCTGACAGAAATACTTTATTCAAAGGTGAGATCAGTGGGCAGGCGATGGGGGCAGTCGGTAACGGCGGTTTCGCAGAGGTCTCCGGAAAGGAGCAATTGGCTTTTGGCGGCCTCGTTAATCTCGGTGACGGGACTTTGCTGCTCGATCCTGATGATTACGAGGTCTCGGCTGCCTGGGCGGCGGATTCGATTACCAACGCGCTCAACGTGGGAACCAATGTGGTCATCTACACCAATCCTGCTGATACCGGTGTCGGAGGAACCGGTCAGGGGCATATTCGGATTCTCTACGATATTGTGACTGACACAGATGGGGCCAATGGTTCTCTGACTTTGTTGGCGGCTCAGGATATTTACATCGCGCGGGACATTCTAAGCGGAAGCGCTGGTGGTGGTGACATCAACCTCGTTGCCGGGTGGGATGGCACGACCGGCTTCGATCCGGCAACGGATACTGAGACGGTGAATACCCCGCACAAGGAAGACCACGTCGCGGTGGACATGGATACCATGTTTTTTGACCAGGCTGGAACTTACGGGAATCGACAGGGGTCAATTATTATCGGTCGCGACATCGCAGGGGGAACCGCACCCGATGGCATCAGCGTCGGGAGTCGAGCCGGAAGCACGAATGCTGTAGGGTATGATTTTTCCCTGTTTGGCGGAACGCTTGACAGCTCAGGCGGTTCAGATAACTACACGCAATTTGGCTACCGCGCCTGGACCTCAGGAATCGATCCAAGCGGAGATATTCGAGTTCAGGCTTTGAATGACGTTGTCCTGACAGCGAATCAGGCAACGGCCTGGAATGAGGATGACAGCTACGTCATGATTGGACACGGCGGAGACGGACAGCTTGCCCGGCAGGCGATGTCCGGAGATATCAAAGTGGAAGCGGGGAATAATATCGATCTCAATGGCGGTGTCGATCAGTGGAATTTTGCCCAGATCGGTCACGGGGGACGGGCTTCGAATGCGTCTGCTACCGAGGTTTCTCTCAACGGCAAGATTACGGTAGACGCGGGCAATCTGCTCTCACTCGATGCGGGCACGGGGAACTTTTCCTTCGCCCGGATTGGTCTGGGCGGTCTTGACATGCGGGTCAACGCTTCCAGTGGTGGTGACATTGATGTCGATGCTGGAAGTATCGTTGCCAATGCCGGTCTCGGGGGACGTCTTTCCGAGGTTCAAATTGGTCACGGTGGTTTCAATGCTGAGTATGTGACTACGGGGACGACCACGGCGAACTATACGTTCGGCGGCTGGTACGGATCGATTGATGTGACGACAACCTCAGGAGATATTACTTTCAAAACCGGAGCGGAGCGTTCCGGTGCTCAAATCGGGCATGGCGGCGGTTCAAATACCGGTAACCACGGCTATGATGTTGATGCAGGGACTGACGATGCCCTAAACAGTAAAATCACAGTTCAGTCTGCCGGGGCGATTACTTTTGATGCCACCACTTCTGTGTCCGGTGTCAGTCAGTTTGCCCAAATCGGTCACGGTGGCTGGCAGGCAGCAGGAGATCATATTGGGGATATCAAGGTGAGCGCGGTTGACGCGATCACTTTTACGGCCGGCTCGCAGGAGGATTCCTACGCCATGATTGGTAACGGCGGGAATGAGGCGAGGGGGGATCACGCCGGTGATATTGATGTTTCTGCAGGCGGCAATATTTCGTTCACAGCTGGTACCGGCACTCACGCTCACGCAATGATCGGTCACGGAGGGTATGATGCCGACGGGCCCAATGGTGACACCGCGCAGGGGAATTCCGGCGACATTTCCGTCGTCAGCACGGGGGGGAATATCGAATTGAAAGGTTCTGATACTACCGCGGAATATGCCTTCTCGATGATCGGTCACGGCGGTGGAGAAACTGACGGAGCGAATACGGGGCATATCTCTCTCGATGCGGCAGGGTCCCTCTCAATCACATCGGGAACCGGGAAGTGGGGCTACTCCAGAGTTGGTCACGGTGGATACAACGTTAACGGGGATCATGCAGGAGACATTTTTGTGCATACCGGAACCGGAATCTCGCTGGAGTCAGTAACAGGAGGCCAGTATGGTCTCACTCAAATCGGGCACGGTGGTTATCGTGCTGCGGGCGCGCACAGCGGATTCATCACGGTGATCAATGATACCGGCGATATTTCATTGAAGGGCGCTGACGGGGGTACCAATGACAGGTATTCCCAGATCGGACACGGAGGCGTTTATAATTTGGCTCACACTCTTTCGGGTTCCATCTCAGTGGTGAACCTGGATGGCGATATCAAGCTTCAGGGCGGAGATGGCGCGTGGAGAGCTGCGGTGATCGGTCATGGTTCCCAGTCGGGGCATGCCGATGGCGATCGGGTGGGGGGACTCAATCTTTACGCGAACGGAGCCATTACGATGACAGATGGAACGGGCAACAGCATGGCTGTTGTCGGGCACCAGACGGGAACAGTCGGCACCGACGGGGGCGTCGTTGGAGTTGTCTCCTACGCGGGCTCGGGGATCACCGCCGTGGGTGACAGTGGCTTTTCGATCGTCGCGACTGAGGGGATTACCTTCGGTGATGATATGGTGTCCGGTGGTAATGCGTCCGTGTCACTGAGCGAAACGATTGCGGCAGCGATCGCGGATGGCGATGTCACGATCGCTTCGGGCGGTAACAACGATCTTGATCTGAGTGCGATCGATACTTCGGGTTCTATCGCAACGGCTCTTTCTTCTTTTGATAGTCCTAACAGTATCACTTTTGCTGCAGGTGGTGATCTCAGTCTTGGTTTCGGTATCCAGAACCAGGGTGCGGGCAATGTGAGCCTGATTGCCGGTTGGAATAGTGCAGGCGCAGGCGATCTGCCACAGATGGATGCCCTGACGACTTCCCCTTTCTACGCTGCCGGTAGCGGGGTGGCTCTCGGGAAAATTGCTCTACCGGAATTCGGAGGCGTAACGATTCCTGTGAATTCCTCCAGCTATGGAAATAACAACGGTGCGCTTGTTCTCGGCGGCGGTGCGCAGACCGGAGCGATCCGGATTGGCTCGCGCGCAGGCACGACGACAGTCCTCGGTGATTCGATTACTTTAAACGCCGGAAGCGGTGTAGCGGCGGCAACTCAACTTGGCTTTTACACGGATGGCAGCGGTGATGCTACCGGCGCTATTAGTGTGGGTGTAAAGGACGGCGGACTCGCCCTTAATTCCGGTTCTGATGAGGGCGCGTATACTCAGATAGGGCATGGTGGTCTCGGTTCCGATGTCGATCTTATCAATGCCGATATCTCAATCCGCTTCAGCGAAGCGGGCGATGTGACGTTGAATGCGGGGGGCGAAGAGGCTTATTCCCAAATCGGTCACGGCGGTCTTGAGCACAGAGGGACTCGTGGCGGCGCTATTTCGTTGCTCGGTGATGTCGCATCCGGCGGTGCCGGGTCAATTACACTGTCCGGTGGTAGCGAGATCAAAGCCTATTCTCAGATTGGTCATGGGGGCTACGATGCCGACGGCGCGACAACTGGCGATATTCAGATTCGTTCATTGGGGGGAGTCGTTTTGGAGGGCGGATCGGCACAGCACGCCTACACTCAAATAGGTCACGGTGGCGCGCAGTCAAATGCGCTGGGAGGAGATCCCGCCCGCACCGGGAATATTCAAATCGAAGCGCTCGGTACGATAACCGCGGGGAATCCTGATCACCTCGGGAAAGCGGTTGTTTTGCAGGGAGGAAGCGGATCAAACGCGTATGCTCAGATAGGTCTTGGTGGTTACAATGCTGACGCCGTTTACACCGGGAATATCCGCGTCATCGCAGAGAACGGCGGGATAGATCTGGCTGCGGGAATCGCCGGGGGCAGCGCTTATGTCCAGATCGGTAATGGCGGTCAAATTTCGGATTCAAACAAGGCCGGAGCGATTGTTGTGAGATCCGGTGGCGATCTAAATCTTACCGGCGGTCAGTCAGGTGGCACCGGTGCACAAATCGGCCACGGAGGGTCCGGTTCCAAGGGAACCAAGGATGGCCTTATTGATGTCGAGGCAGCAGGGGACATCAGCCTCGTGGGAGGAACTGCAGGAAACGCTTCGGTTCAGATCGGGCATGGCGGAATCAATTCGGGAACAGCAAGCACTGATGCCGAGTCAGGATCTGTTACGGTGCGGGCTTTGGGCACGTATGCCGCCAGCACCGGTGCCATTTTGCTTCAGTCACAGTCGCCCAATACCACTTTTGCCCAGATTGGACACGGTGGTGCGGCCGGGGGAATTCGACTGATTGAGCGGAGCGGCAATGTCACTGTCTCCGCAGCGGGTGATATTACCCTGGACTCATCCGAAGCTGCCGGCGGGAATTTCAATTACACTCAGATCGGACATGGCGGACGAAACAATGGTGGTGACATGAGTGGTGAGGTCGCGGTTGAGTCCGGCGGAAATATTGATTTGATAGGTGGCACGGGTGGCGGCGGTTTCGCCCTGATTGGTCACGGTGGTCGCACCAATGCAGGCGGCACACGGGAGGGCGGTATTCAGGTGATTGCTGAAGGCACTATCTCGACTACGAACGGATCGGATTTTGCATTTATTCAGCACCGTTCATTGAATGATGGCGGTCTCGCCGGTGCCGGCGTTTATCTCGGCGGCAATGGGTTTCAAATCATTGGCAAAGGGGGCACTTCTTTTAACGATGCCGCCTTCGGGAATGCCGCTGATCTCAACGCGATGATCAATGGCAACCTTGCAAACGGTCCTGTCTTCCTTGCGATCGATAACGATTTTGATGTTGTCCTCGAAGGGGTGGATGTTCTCGTCGACGATTCATTTAACCGCACAATTGCGGTGGGTGGAACGATCAATGTGAACCGTTCTATCCAGAACAGTGGTGATGGCGACATCCAGTTGGTTGCCGGATTTGATCAGACCGGTGCCACCGTTGGGGGGAACTCGACTTTCACTCCGGCCGTTTTCGATGGAACGGGCTTTAACGTGGATACTCCCGCCGCGCTCACGATGGAAGGAACTCTCACTGCCAGCGCAGCGGGAACTTTTGGAAACAACGGTAACGGTGTCGTGATCGGTGCTGAAACACAGTCCAGTGCGGTGGCGGTTGGATCGCGGGAAGGGGAAACGACCGTTTCCGGTGGGTCGGTTGCCTTGTTTGCGGGGACCGCTGCAGATGCGGGAACACAGATCGGTTTTACCGGTAGTGGTGACGAAATTTCCGGCGCGATTGAAGTGAGAGCAAAGGACAGTGAAATTGTGGGTACGGCAGGCCCTGAAAACGGTGTTTTTCTTCAGTCCGGCGGTGTCAATTCCTACACACAAATTGGACACAGCGCTACAGCTGCTAATACGGTCATTTCCGGCGCTGTAGGGATCAACTTCGCGGAAGCGGGGGATCTTACCTTTACAGCTGGAGGTGTGGACGCTTATTCACAAATCGGTCATCGTGGAAGCGGGACCGGGGTTGTTCTGGGAGGTTCCATTGATATCAGCGGATTTACGAACCTGACAGGAACTGCGGGAGCGGATCGGGCCATGGCGCAAATTGGTCATGGCGGATTTGACAGTGATACCACTTCCAAATCCGGTGCGATTACCTTGAGCGGTGCAGTTGGTGCTTCGGACGGACTGCTTAAGCTGAAAGCGGGAACCCTCTCGGACGCTTCGGCACAGATTGGTCACGGCAGTATCAACGGAAGCGGCGATCTCGATGGGTCGATTTCAATTACTGATCTTCACGATGTACAACTCGAAGCCGGGACCGCAAATAATACCTTTGCGATGATCGGCCACGGCGGTCGCTCTTACACCGGAACGACGGATGGTGACAGTGTAACGGTTAAGGGAAGCGGGAGTCTGGCGGTTTCAGGATTTACCGGATCTCAGTCTTTCGCTCAGATCGGGCATGGCGGCACGACGGCGCGCGGGAGCTATCTCAATAGTAATGTCGATGTCGAATTCGGGAAAACGGTGAGTCTAACCGGCGGAAGTGGACTCAACGCCTATGCTCAGATTGGACACGGTGGGGTCAGTTCGGGAAATCCCGTTGATGTGCGAACCGGAACGATCACCGTTAAGGCTGATGGGAGTGATGTCGCAGGCAACTCCATTACTCTTCAGGCTGTAACAAGTAATGACAGTTCCTACGCTCAGATTGGTCACGGCGGACGTGGTAGCAATTTCTCCGCCAGTGGACTCATCGATGTGGATGCGTCTGGAAATGTCTCACTCCTTTCCAGTGCTGGAAAGAATGGCTACACTCAGATCGGCCATGGTGGTGTCGGTTACAACAACGGTAACCTGAGTGGGAAAATCGAGGTCGATGTTGCTGGAGGTTCCGTGTTTTTGACGGCAGGCAATGGTGGCGAGAAGGCATACAGTCAGATCGGTCATGGAGGTGCTGAGACACCGGCAGGGAGCGATCCGGCCGTTGTTTCAGATATACATTTGACCGTTACCGGTGGCGGGGATGTTAAACTCCGGGGCGGCACCGGCACTGCGACCTACGCACAGGTCGGTCATGGGGGAACCAATTCTGAAGGCGACAAGTCCGGAGCGATCGTCATCGATGTTGATGGAGATCTCGATCTTCTCGGTGGAGCCAGTACTGCCTACGCTATGGTCGGTCACGGGGGCGAGGATGCTCTCGGGAATCACTCCGGAATGATCGATATCGATGCGGCGGACAATGTCATCGTTGCAGGCGGAAGCGGAGACAGTGCGAGAGCACAGATCGGCCACGGAGGGAATCAGGAAACCGCTATGTCCACTGGAACCCTGAGCGGGATCATCGATGTGACTTCTGATAGTGGGTATGTTAGTGTTAAAGGAGGGAGTGCAAACCGCACCTCGGCGCAAATCGGACATGGCGGTGATTTTCACGCCGGTGCCAAGTCGGACCGGATTTCGGTGGAGGCGGCCACTGGTGTTACGGTTCAGGGCGGTTCGAATGTTCGGGTCGCCGCCCAGATCGGCCATGGCGGCTATCAGGCGGAAGGGTCCGTCGCAGGAGATATTGAGGTCGCTGCCACCGCTGGAAACATTGACCTTCTCAGCGGCGGTTCCAACGGGGCATACAGCCTCATTGGTCATGGCGGTGTCGGAAACACCGTTGCCACTGTTGATTCGATCACAGGAAATATTTGTGTTCACGCCGGCGCAGGACTGGTGACATTGAATGCACTTCCCGGGGGCGGTGATTATACGTTTGCACAGATCGGACACGGAGGACGATTCTCCCGGGTGGTTTCCATTGATGGCGATATCACGGTGGTGAGCAACGGGAATCTTCTTTTGCAGGGAGGTGACAACACTGAGGAGTATGCGCAGATTGGCCATGGTGGTCGCAGTGTCAATGCCGACATGAGCGGTGACTTAAATGTGATTTCACGCACCGGCGATATCGATATCCTCGGAGGAACCGGAACGGGTGCCTATGCGATGCTCGGGCATGGTAACGGTGAAGGGGAGAATGGATCAGGCACCCGCGAAGGTGGTATCCATATCTTTGCCCAGGGAGACTTTAATGTTGTTGGAAACGCTAACTATTATCACCAAACCGCCAGTGCCGGCGGGCTCGATACAAATTATCTGGGCGGCGATGGATTCCAGGTCGTCGTCAATGGCACGCAGACGATTGCAGCCAGTGCGGAGGATGACGTGAGCGATATCATCGAGGGGAACCTCGGGGCGGGGCCGATTTTCATTCAACGGGCGGATGCCTTTGATGTTGTGATTGATGATCAGGATCGTTTTGTGGATACGCCGGGCGAGCTATACATCGTCACCGGAGGCAGCATCACTTTCCTGAAGTCCTATCAAAACGCAGGCGCTGGAAATATCAGTCTTCTTGCCGGATGGGATGGCTCAGGCGCGCAAGTTGATGGCACCGTTTCCTTCCCTGACCTGGGTGGTGGAGAGCTCAATTTCTGCGAGCCGGCAATTCTCGAAGGACGTAAGGATGTCGACTTCAACAATTGCGATGCTTTCGGTAACGGCATGAACACTGTCACAATCGGTGATGGAACTCAGACCGGTGACGTCATCGTAGGGAGCCGCGCCGGCGTCACCCGCGTGCGCGGTTACGGGCTTTCGCTTGTCGCGAACGGTGGCTACGGGGCTCAGATTGGTTTTCGTCCCGATGCCGCTCAAGCTGGATTTGGCGCTGATGGTGTTCTCGCCACCAGCGGCGATATCGATATCAGGCTTAAAGCGGGCGGGCTCAGTCTGACTTCGGGATCAGCGACAGGATCATACACCCAGATCGGCCACGGAGGTGTCGGTTCAGACGATTCAAACAATGGGGGCAGTGGTGTTCTCGGTGGGGATATCACGATTTCATTCTGCGAGCCGGGTGCGGTTTCATTGATCGGTGGCGGCAATAACAGCTACGCTCAGATCGGACATGGCGGAGCGGGAACGGCTTTTGATATTACCGGTGCGATTTCGATTGGCGGTGCCGAATTGCCGACTGGATACAGCGCTGCTGAGGGCATCACCCTGACATCCGGAAGCGACGGTGCCTACACTCAGATTGGTCACGGCGGGACCGACGCGAGCGGCAGTGTTCTCGGGGATATCAACCTTGATACCGACGGTGCTCTGATAATGAATGGAGGCACCGGTGACGCGGCTTCGACACAGATCGGCCACGGCGGTGATGCCTACGCCGGTTCCCTGCAGGGCAACATTGCAGTGAACGAGGATGGCGGAGCCGGTAACGGGGCTTTCACTCTCACTTCGGGTACAGCTCCGCAAGCCTTTGCGATGCTTGGTCATGGTGGTCTCGACTCCGTCGGCACGAAAGACGGCAGCATCACGCTGCGCTCCAATGATTCAATTTCGATTATCAATCCCGGCGGAGCGGCGGGTACCAACGGCAACGGAGCTTTCACGCAGGTCGGTCATGGCGGTCAGAACAGTTCCGGGGTGATTGGCGGCATTGTTGCGGCGAGCGATATCGAGTTGACCACTGACGGAGAGATTCTCATCAGGGGCAACATTTCCGGACGCGGTGGCAACCACACTCAGGTTGGTCATGGCGGTCAGAGCGCCGGAGCCGCCGGCGAGACCGTCAGCGGAGCGATCACCTTGAATAACAATACCAGTGGAAATACAGTTTCGGCCGGATTCACTTTGATCGGAGCTGAAGGAGGCGCGGGCAACACCCACACTCAGGTTGGACACGGTGGCTACGGTTCCAACTATTCGACGACGGGAGCTGCCATCAAAGTTGATCTCGGCGGAGATCTTCTCATCGTGCGTTCCGACACGCAGGCGAATACCCAGATCGGTCACGGCGGTGAAGACGCCAAGGGCGATTACTCAGGTAATATTGATATCGATGCGGCAGGAGCGATTACTCTGGGTGGCCGCGCCACAGGTGTTAACTCGATCGGAGCCGGTAATATTGATTCCAGTGTCCAGATCGGTCACGGAGGTTCCAATGCCAACGGCAGCTTCGGCGGAAATATCAACGTCGATGCTGGAGGGACGATCGCGCTGCTTCCGGGAGACGGGGTGAACGGAACAATTAGCGATGTTTTTACCCAGATCGGTCACGGCGGTTCTCATACTGCCGGTGGGGGCAACACCGGGGACGGGGATAAAACCGGAAATATTGCGGTGACCTCAAGCGGGGGCAATATCACGGTTGGAGGCGGGGATCGCACCGGCGCATTCTCCCAGATCGGTCACGGCGGATCCAATGCCGGTGGTGACAAGGAGGGAACCATCACACTGACCGCGACCAGCGGCCTCGTCGATATTGTCGGAGGCAATGCAGCCACCGGTGTTAAGGGCAATTACGCTCAGGTCGGCCACGGCGGAGAAACCGGAGTCGGAAGCGTTGATGGGGCGATTACGATCAATGCCGGAAGCGTGTCTGTCAGCGGTCCGCAAAGTGGTGCCTCATCCAGTGCTTATGGTCAAATCGGGCATGGAGGGGCGGATTATATCGGCGATATCGGTTTGAATTTGAATTCTGATATCTCGGTTACCGGAACTGCCGGCAGCGTTGTCATTTCCGGCGGTGTCGGAGACAGTGCGACGATCGGCACTTACGGGCAAATTGGTCACGGTGGCTCCGGGGGAAGTGGATCCATGAAGGGCGCCATCAACGTCAGTGCTCTGGGTGCCGGCAGCCTCGTGACTCTTAGCGGTGGCACCGGGACACAGGCATATGCTCAAGTGGGGCACGGAGGAACGAATCGCACCGGAGACGTGCTTACCGATTCCGACATTACGGTGAATGCGACCGGTGGCGCGGGACTCAAGGCGGTCAGTGTGACTGCCGGTGAAGGATTGGAGGCATACACGATGATTGGTCACGGCGGCGACGAGGCGGAGTCCGGGGGCGTTGGTTACGCAGGAAAAATTCAGGTGACTGCCACTGCCGGCGATATCGATATTGCCGCGAACTCGGTGAACAACCGGACCTACGCCAAGATTGGTCACGGCGCTTACAACACCGCCGCCACGGTGGGGGCATTTGTCGGCGACATCAGCGTGACCGCTAACGCGGGATCTGTCCTCGGGACCGCGGCGAGCGACGGGAACAATAATTTTGTTCAGATCGGTCACGGTGGTATTCGAAGCGGCGACGGTCACAGCGGTATCATTAACGTTATCGCCGCCGATGATATCACCTTCCAGGCGGGAACCAGTGGAAGTCGCAGCGACAATTTGCGCCGTTTTGCGATGATTGGTCACGGCGGGCACGATGTTGACGGTGATCACGGCGGCGCGATTACCGTGTCGGCGGGAACGGATGGCACGGGAAATGTTGCCATCAACGGTGGTGATATCACAGCCACGAACACGGCGGCATTTGCACAAATCGGACACGGCGGTGAGGATTCCAGCGGTGACTTCGGTGGCAATATTCTGGTCACGGCCGCCAATGACATAGATCTCCATGCGGGTGAAGCTGCGGAATCATATTCGCAGATCGGTCACGGCGGGCGTAGCTCGAAAGGTGATAAGTCAGGAACCATCACTGTGACGGCAACCAGCGGGACGGTGGAGCTTCTCGGGGGCGACAAGGGCAGTGCTTATGCTCAGATCGGTCACGGCGGGCACGATGCTGATTTCACCGGAGCGGTAGGCGGCACGACTGCGGCTGACACGATCAGAGTGACTTCGGGCAGTAACATGCTTCTTCGAGGCACCCTCATTGATGACAACAATGCGGCTGCTCAAGCCTATGCTCAGATTGGTCACGGCGGTCAATACACCGAAGGCAATCATCTTGCCAATGTGATCGTTAATTCAGGCGGAACGCTGGATCTTCAAGCGGGCAACAGTAATCAGTCCTACGCGCAAATCGGTCACGGAGGGCTTTTCAACGGCTCACCTCCGGTATTGAAAGGGAACCAGTCGGGGAATATCGACGTGGATGCCGTCGGGACGATCAACCTGAATGGCGGCGGACGCGATCGCTCTTACGCACAAATCGGACACGGTGGAAATGATCACGACGGCAATCTTTCGGGGAACATCAACGTGGATTCAGCTGCCGGTGCGGTGAATGTGCTCGGTAACGGCTCCCTCGATGGCTACGCCCAGATCGGCCACGGCGGCAACGCCACCAACGGGACGAAAGATGGTCATATTGTCGTCAACGCAGCCTCCGGCGTCAAAGTGGCGGCCGACGGTGAAGACGGTGCCTACGGCCAGATTGGTCACGGGGGAACCGGTAGCGATGGCAACATTGGTGTCACGGCGGGAAATATTACGGTGACCAGTAGCGGTGGCAATATCGACCTCGCCGGAAATCAGGGAAGTTCAGGGCCGTCTTATACTCAAATCGGTCACGGTGGCCTCGTGACAGGTGAGTCCGGGGAAACCGCGAGTGGCAGTATCACGGTGAGTGCCACGAATGGCGATATTCTGGTGACAGGTTCAGGTTTTGGAACGAGCAGCTCGTTTGTGCAATTGGGTCATGGAGGACTTGGTTCCGCATACGGGGTAGCCGATCAGATGATCGATCTTGACGCAACGGGGGCGATCACGCTTTCCGGCGGGGGATCAGAGAACCACACTATGATCGGTCATGGTGGGGAACGTGCCACCGGCGCTGTATACTCAGGTCTTATTGATATCGATGCCGGGGGCGATATCGTCCTTAACGGCGGGTCCAATGCCGATGCCTCTGCTCAGATTGGTCACGGTGGTTCGGATACCAATGCGGTGTTGGGCGGGGCAATTCAGGTTACTTCCACGGGTGGCGGAATTGCCACGACCGCAGGAACGAACCGGCCGGGGACTTCCACTCAGATCGGTCACGGAGGAACCCGTTCGCAGGGGATTGCCAGTGGGGCGATTACGGTAGAGGCCGGCACGGAGATCAGCTTCGTGGCCGGTGTCGGAAGTGGTTCCTACACTCAGATCGGTCATGGCGGTTTGCTTTCCAATAGTGAGCGGAGCGGTGAAATTCTCGTTACTGCAGATACCGGAGGCATCAGTTTTGCCGGCAGTGGTGCCATTCAGGGATATGCCCAGTTAGGGCATGGCGGCTACCTTGCTGAAGGGAATTCGTCAGACGCTATCACTGTGGAAGCATTGGTCGGAGAGATTTCCTTCACGGGGGGATCAAGCGATCAAGCATACGCTCAATTGGGCCACGGCGGCTACGGAGTTGTCGGAACGAAGGGTGGTGCGATCAAAGTGGATGCCGGCTCCGTCCTCGTTGAAGCAGGGAGTGGTATTGAATCTACAGCCCGGATTGGTCACGGCGGAAGCCGGGGATCAGGTGATATCAGCGGAAGTGTTTCTGTGAGCACGACGGTTGGAAACGTCGAAGTAAAAGGTGGCTCCGGTAATTTCACCGACGCGGCGATTGGCGCAGGAGGAACTCAATACGATGCGGACTCGATCCTTTCAGCCACTTCGGTGAACTCATTTCTCGATGTGCTGGTAGAAGGTGGAACCGGTATTCAGGCCGGCGCCCAGGTGGGTGCGGGTGGAATCGAGTCGACTGCTGATCTTATCGTTGGCGACGTCGATGTGTCAGCGCCCGGGAGCATTCAATTGTCCGGGGGCAATCAGCTGCGTGCGTTCAGTCAAATCGGAAACGGGGGCGCGACGGCCGCGGGCGACTTCAGCGGTTCGATCACGGTTGCGGCCGGCGGTGAACTTTTCCTTACCGCTGCGAACGGTGGTTTCGGGGCCTACTCCCAGATTGGTCACGGAGATGATCTCTTTTCTTCTGCGACGTCGATCAGTGCGCTCGCTGGAAGCGGTAGTCGCGGCGGCGATATCCGGGTTTCCGCGGGAACTGATATGGTTCTAACCGATGGCATGATCGGGCACGTCAATGACGCCTCTACCGCCATCGCAACGGGTGGTTCCACGCAGGTGGCAGTGAGCACGAATGATCCGGCGGACCCTTCCGTGGGAAGTCTCATCGCGGATAGTGACAGCGAATTCAGCGGAGAAGACGAAGTGAGGTTCTATGTTCCTGAACGTTCAAGCAACGACGTGCAGGCAGGTGCGCTCATTAACGGCGAAGCCTTTGCCGGTGCTGAAGTCGATCCATCCGCCGCACAACGCGACGATGAGTTTACGATCGAGATCACCGGTGTTGAAGAGTCAACGCCAGGAGAACACAGCAATGTCTTTGGAACGGGGCCGGCCCCGGTGAATGCGGGCAGCTTCGCTTTCTATTACAATTCAATTGAACTGACGGATCCTGCGGTTGTTCCACCGGTCGACAGCGGGGACACCGGCGGCGGAAGTGCTAATGACGGAAATTCCGGAGGCGGGAACAACGGCGCTGGTGGCGGAGGCGGGCCACTCTTTACTTTCGCGCAGTTTCTCAGGATGGCACCGGATGACAAATCGAAGAGTGATTGGCTGCGCGAAAATGAGGCGCGCTTCACCGGATTCAATCCCTACGGAATGTATTTTGAGGGATACGATCACTACGATCTGAACGGAGAGCCTGTTTTTCACTTCGTCTTCACTAATTTTCAGGTCTCAGAGTAATAATACTCTCAGCAATCAGGATGGCTTGATTCCTCACGGGGGTGGGGATCCGGTTGTCTGCTGAGGGTAGGGGGTACTCGAGGTTTCCACCTCGTTGTGAAAGCAACGGGGTGGAATTTTTTTACGATCTGTAAGCAGCTTTTAGTGAGTTCTTTTCAGCAGTTTGCTGATACGAAGCTGCGGATTCGCCGCTTTTCGTGTCGTCTTTGCAGGTGAAAATCCGTTGCTTCGCAGAGATCAAAGCGAGGTTCGTTGACGGGGTTGATGAGGGCGAAATGTCACGACTCGTTCTATAGCAACAATAAGAGATGGTGCGGATATCCGTTTCAAATGTGAGATTTTAGCTCTGGACAATTGTGACGCTTTCCTCACAATTGGCTTTTGTTTTCCCCCTAAAACTTCCCCCCTCCATCATTATACCCCCATGCAGCCAGGAATTTCCCCCGATTCTGTGCAGTCGCGTATTCGAAAGAACGTTTTCTTTCAGTCATTGATTGCTATTTTACTCATGCCGGGCCTTGGCCTCTGGACAATGCCCTTGCAGGCTAATCCCTCCGGGGGAGTCGTTGTCCACGGTGATGTCAGCTTCAGTGGTGGCGCCGGTAATCTTCAGATTAACCAGGGATCGCAACAGGCGATTATCAACTGGGCTGATTTTTCGATCGATGCGGGTGAACTGACTCAATTTAACCAACCGGGAGTTTCTGCAGCGGTGCTGAACCGTGTCACTGGAGGGAATCCTTCGGAGATTCATGGGGCTCTGCGGGCGAACGGAAATGTTTTTGTAATCAATCCAAACGGGATTTTGATCGGATCGAATGGAGTCATCGATGTGCATGGTCTCGCTCTTTCCACCCTTGATGTGAGCAACGGGGAGTTTCTCGCAGGTGGTGACATGGTATTCAAGGGCGACGGTGGCGACATCACGAACATGGGTAAAATCAACGCGATTGGCGGAGACGTTTTCCTGTTTGGCAAAACGGTTACCAATACGGGAACGATATCGGCGCGGGACGGTCTCGTCGGAATCGGCGCGGGAGAGGAGATTCTTCTTAAAGCGAACCCTGATTCAAACAATGAAAGAATCTTCGTGCGCGCCGCAGGATCCGGTGTGAGTGGAACCGGTATCTTAAATGACGGAACCATCGAAGGAGCTGCGATCGAACTGAAGGCGCATGGCAACATGTATGCTCTCGCCATCAATAACAAAGGATCGATTCGTGCAACGGGTACGTCCAGCAGCGGCGGGCGTGTCTTTTTGAGCGGGGCCGGGGGCTCGGTTGGGAACAGTGGGTCGATTCAGGCATCAGCGCCAAGCGCGGGGAATTCGGCGAGTATTCTAATCAAGGCCGCCTACGCGAAAATCGACGGATCGCTCTCGGCGTCAAATGGTGATGGCAGTGGCGGGAATATCAGGATTTCGAGCACGAACGTTACCGAGGTCGATGCCTCTCTCAGTGCGGTGGGATCTTCGGCGGAGGGCGGCAGTGTTATTGTCGAGGGCGATGTCGTCACGGTGGGGGCGAGTTCCGATATCGATGTCAGTGGTATTACAGGAGGGGGAACTGTGAATATCGGTGGTGGATTTCAAGGCAGAGAGAGTTCTATCCGGAATGCGAGTGCGGTCGTCGTGGATCGCGGGGCATCCCTGGTGAGCGATGCTCTGCGGAGCGGAGATGGCGGGACTGTTATCGTCTGGGCGGATTATTCGACCCGGTTTGAGGGTTCGGTAAGTGCTCAGGCAAAAGGGGCGATTGGCAACGGTGGTTTTGTTGAGGTGTCAGGTAAGGACACAATGATTTTTGATGGTGTCGTTTCGACGCTGTCTGCGGGAGGACGTAATGGAACGCTTTTCCTGGATCCCACCGATCTCACCATCAGCACCAGTGGTGCGAGTGCTAATAACGTCAACATTGCCAATTTGATTGCGGCTCTCGGAGCGGGAAATGTGGTTGTATCAACGAATGGAGCGGGCACGACTCAGGATGGTGATCTTCGTATTACTTCCGATATCGCATACACGAGCGTTAATGCGCTGACCCTTCTCGGGCATGGCGATGTGGAATTTACAGGTGGGGTTCAGAACCAGAGTTCGGGTGCTGTAAATGTCGTGGCCGGTTGGGACGGCACGACTGGATTTACTGCAGCCTCGCCGGGAGGATCTGAATCAGGCACCGTTTCGATGATTGATTTCTTTAATGATTCAACCAGCTACGGAAATGCCAAAACAGGGGGCGGAAACGGGTCCGTGATTTTAAGCAGCGCCTCCCGCCGGGTGAATGTGGGCAGCCGCCATGGTGAAACCAATGTTGTGGGATATGATCTTGATTTCGTTCTCGGTGGAAGCGGTATGAGCCTTGGTATCAGGGACATCAACAGCAACACGGGAGCGGCTGCTGCAACGGGGGCGATTCGTGCTGAGGTGCTGAATAATATCACCGTGAAAAATACAGACGTGGGTCGGGCTGAGTACGAGATGATCCAGATTGGTCACGGAGGTCGCGGTGATGATACCGGTCCCGGGCCGGGGGATCTTTCCGGTAATATCACGGTTGTGGCGGGTGTCGATGGAAAGGGGCAGGGGAACATCACCTTCCGCAACGAAGGGGTTACCGGAGTGGGGAGCGGGGAGCGTGAGCGGCTCGCCCTCCAGATTGGACACGGCGGCTATCGTATTCACGGCAACCACAGCGGAACTATTATGGTGGACACACGTGAGGGCACGGTGGGTAATATTGATTTCAAGAGCGGTGACGGAAAACGTAACTACTCGATGATCGGGCACGGAGGATACGATATCGGTGTCAATGCCAATGGTGTGAGTACTGCGCCGCTTTCCATGACCGGTGAGATTCAGGTTCACGCAGGTGGGGACATTTCTTTCGAAGGGGGAAGTGCCCGTGGAGCGGCACCGACCTCAAGCTGGAGGGAAACCGATGGAGCGTTCACGAAGATTGGTCATGGTGGATACAATTCCGATGGCAGTCACTCCGGAAGTTTGACGGTGAGCTCGGGTGGAAATATTTCATTCAAATCAGGCGATCAGCGGGCTAATTTTGCCCAGCTCGGTCATGGCGGTTACGGCAACGACGGGAATCATTCCGGAGTCATCGATGTTGATGCGACAGGTTCAATCACCTTTGATGCGAGAGGACTGGGAGCCGAACCGGACACGAACAACCGCAGCCACGCATACACGATGCTCGGTCACGGTGGAAACTATGCCCGCGGGGATCATTCAGGGGCGATTATGGTCGATGCTCAAAACGGGGATATTGCGTTTTACAGCGGAAACAATTCACCTCTTAATAATATCACTTCTGAAGGGTCGCAGGCGATGCTTGGTCACGGTGGACTTGATGCAAAGAGTACCGGAACAGCACTTGGGAACACGGGGCAAATTGATGTCAATTCCGGCGGAGCCATTACGTTTCAGGCTGGCAATGGACGGATCAATTACGTCCAGCTCGGTCACGGGGGATACGAAAACGATGGATCTCATGATTCCGATATCACGGTAACGGCAGTGAATGATATCACCTTTTCCGCCGGTCTTGGATTTGCGGCGCGGGACCGCCTCAGTAGTGCTCAGTTAGGAAATGGAGGTTACAGTGCGAGTGGGGTTCAAACGGGGAATATCACGGTGACGAGCAGCGCAGGGGCGATCAATTTTAAGTCCGGAGACAAGGCTGATAATATAGCGAGTCTCGGGAATGGTGGACGGAGCGCGAGGAGCGGCAGTACCACCGAGGGGCATTCGGGGAACATTTTAGTCAGTGCTCACACGGGAATCACATTTACCGCAGGCACGATGAGTGACCGAACCACTGCGAATGGGTTCCAGGATCTGGCTCCCTACTCAAACCTGCCCGGCGACGCAAACACGACAAACGGTGACGAGGGTATTTATGCCGACGGTCGTCTCTATACGCAACTGGGTCATGGAGGATGGGATGCGGACGCTTCGGACGGCAATGAGCGCTACGATGGTGTCGGGCACAGTGGAAGTATCACCGTGACAACAGCGACCGGTGATATCACTTTTAATGCCGGTAGTGTCGCAAATGGCAGTGCCGGAGCTGATCAGGGAACCTATCATTACGCTTTGCTTGGGCACGGCGGAACGGCTGCCGGAGGCGATCATTCCGGAGCAATTACGGTTGAGGCAACCGCGGGAAATGTGAATTTCAACGGAGGTGTTCAGACGGTTGATTTCAGTGTGAGCAACACCACCGGGGATGTGAATCCCAGCAACGATGTGTATAACTACGCACAGCTTGGCCATGGAGGAACGAGCGGCGGCTGGGGGGATTCAGCGGGTAAGTCAGGTGATCTTTCGGCTGCGAAAATCAGCGTGACAGCCGGGGATGGCGTCAATTTTACAGCAGGAACGGGGAAGCGTTCCCACGCACTTCTGGGATTGGGCGGATATGATTTTCGCGGAAGTCATACCGCTGCAATTGAAGTGGCAGCTGGTGGCGGGGGTGTCAATTTCCTTGCCGGAACCGGAGATTCCGTTGCCTCTGATTCGTATGCTCAGTTGGGAAATGGCGGTCTCGAAACCGAGTTTACGAATAATGCCGGCGCAGGCAATGCGGGGCATTCGGGAGCTATTACGGTGACGACGACGAACGGTGGTGATGTCTATTTTAAAGGGGGAACGGCGAGCAATAACTACGCGCAACTGGGAAATGGTGGTCGTGATGTCAGGGCTGATCACTCAGGAGCAATCAAGGTGATTTCAGACGGGGCGATCAAGGCTCACGGGGGCGACGGGATCGGATGGGGAACGGATAATGCCTATGCTCAAATCGGCCATGGAGGTTTCCAGGCGTTTGGAAATTCAAGCGGCAACATCGTTGTGCGGGCAGCGCAACAGATTGAACTGATCGCAGGACAGCGAAACAACCGCAGTTACGCTCAGATCGGAAACGGTGGCTGGCAGGCTCAAGGGGAGCATTCTGGTTTGGTTTCTGTTTACTCAGCTGCGGGGAAATCGATCATGATGGCCGGGGCCGGAGCAGGGGATACCGCTCAGTCCTATGTTCAGATAGGTAACGGGGGACACGATGCGGATGGAAACAAAAGCGGCAATGTCGAGGTGATTCTCGGCGGGGACCTCGACATGATTTCCGGTGATCAGAACAATGCTGACAACGCCTATGCCTTGATTGGTAACGGCGGTGGCAGTTTGACTTCAACAGATGAAGTTTCCGGAGATGTGACCGTATTGATCAATGGCGAGCTGAGTCTCGATCGCAATGCCCAGCAGTTGAGTATTGGTAACCGGGGAGGATTGCTCTCCCGTCAGGCCGGCGACATCGACAGCGATTTGACTGTCATTGCCGGTTCGATTGATCACGATGTCACTGCGACCAATAATTTCTTTGATATCACCAATGATGCGAATGAAAGCCAGGTTCAGAATCTGTGGATCAGTCCTTATCTCTCCGGGAATATTGGAGATGTTGTGATTGGAACCGGAGCGGCCGGTGCCAATGTAGAGTGGAGCGATATTGATTATGATTATACGAGCACGAAGGACTTTACGATTCTTTCGGGTGGAAACATTAACTTTACGCAGCGAATTCGGAACCGCGCGGACGGAAGCACTGGCGCTTTGGGTGCCGTGGCAGGGTGGAATGGTTCGACCGGATTAAACACTCTTGATTTCAACGCCGATCAGATCGTAACGAGCGGATTTGATCTTGCCGCGATCCGGCAGGATGGAATCGACAATGGCGCTGCAGCGACCGCATTTGGTCAGAACGGAGGGGATGTCGTCCTCGGCATGGATCTGGCCGGGGTGCGTCAGGGGGACAGGATTTCGGTGGGTTCCGCTCAGGGGACAACTACGGTTCTGGGCGAGGATGTCCTTCTTGCTTCCGGCAGGGATGACTCATTCGCCGATTGGAGCTCGAGCGTTCAGATCGGTAGCAATGACGGAACGACCGGATATGATTTTACCGGTGATATTTTCGTTCAGGCGACGCAGGATGTCAGCCTTATAACATCGACTCAGGTAGCGGGGCCTGATACTGCAGGGGTTCGTGAAGCATACGCAATGATCGGTCATGGCGGGGTGAACAACGAGGCGCGGGCCCGCGATGAGATCAGCGGCAATATTTATGTAGACGCGGGGCGGAATGTCATTGCGACTGGCGGTACTAACCGCAGGAGCTTTGCCCAGATTGGTCATGGCGGTTTGACCGGATACGATTCTGCGAATCTTCTCGGGACGATAGGGGGAGAGATCGACGTCCTTGCCCGCACCGGAAATATCACCTTCACCGGTGGTACCGGTTTGGAATCATTCGTCCATCTCGGGCACGGTGGTCATGGAGTAAACGTTGAGACGATGGATTCCGGCGTTATCAGCTCGGATATCAGAATTCTTGCGGGAGGTAATATTTCGTTCTCGGGTGGAACCGGAGGCACCGACGGAGCGGATCGTGCATTTGCGATGATTGGAAACGGTGGTTATGATTCGAGCGTCCGGCAAAGCGGAGGATGGTTCGGTGATATCACGGTGGAAGCGGGACGGAGTGCTGCCGGGTATACTCAGAATGACGGCAGGATTTCCTTCAGGGCAGGGGACATTGCGGATGGTAATGCTCAGCTCGGCAACGGAGGTCGCAGTACTAAGGGCGTTCACTCAGGTGATATTCAGGTATCGGCGAATACGGGTATCGAGTTCATTGCCGGATCGATCAGTTCGAACGAAGCAGCCGATGAAGACGGGCGTCTTTCTGTGCAGCTTGGGCACGGTGGATACGACTCGGATGCCATTAATTACAATATCAACGGGGGTAATGATTACGTTGCAGGCAACGGCCACACGGGTGATATCAAAGTGACGACAGCTACGGGCGATATTCTCTTTTACGGTAGCGACACGGCGTTGAACGGCGGTGTTGGTGCGGGAACCGGTCGAAATGCTTTTGCCCAGTTGGGACACGGCGGCATTGCAGCCGGTGGGGATCACGGCGGGGCAATCGAGGTTGATGCGACTACAGGGTCGATTGATTTTCGTGGCGGTGCTTCAAATGACAACTCGACAGACACCTATCACTTTGCCCAATTGGGGCATGGTGGAGCGGTCGCCGGATGGGGAACCGCCGATGATCAGGGAGGCAATCTCAGCGGTGTAAATGCGGGACTTACGGGGACGGTTGGACTTGGCCTGGGCCTGACCAGCGGGATCAGGGTGAATGCCGGTAATGCCATCAATTTTGCAGCCGGCACAGAGCGCAGGGCTTTCGCTCAACTGGGAATGGGCGGTTATTCGTTCCGTGGACGGCAGACCAGTGACATCAGCGTTACCTCTGGAGCAGGTGGTATCAGTTTTACGGGTGGTCAGGGAGTGACTTTGAGTGATGACGGTGTCGAGTCCTACGCGATGCTGGGTAACGGCGGATGGGATTCAGATTTCACCAATGACATTGGCGCGGGTAATCCTGGTGACGGCGGGAATATTACAATTTCAACAGCTGGCAAGCTGGATTTGCTCGCAGGAACGGCGAACAACAATTTTGCATTCATTGGTAATGGCGGGCGTTCCGATCAGTCGGATCATTTCGGGGACATCAAAGTGACTACCGGCGGTGATATTACGATTACGGCCGGTAACGCCGCCGCTGATTTTGCCCAGATCGGTAACGGTGGTTACGGGTCGAAGGGAAATCACACCGGCGAAATTGAAGTGAATTCCGGTGGTCATTTGAAATTGGCAGCTGGTGGTGGCACCAGCGGTTGGGGGACTCATGAGTCTTATGCGCAAATCGGACACGGCGGTCATGAAGTGGACGGCATCCTTGATGGATGTGTGAAAGTTAGAGTTCAGGATGAACTCATCATGAGCGGTGGCGGAAGCTACCGGAATTATTCTCAGATCGGGCACGGCGGGCGTCTTGCTTCGGGAAGCAAGAGCGGAGCGGTTTCCGTCGTCGCGAATATCCGCGGCGATGCCGCGACTCCGAAATCACAACTTATCGGGGGAGGTTTGTTTAATGAAGCTTATACCCAGATCGGGCACGGCGGCGTCGGCGGTGACAGTGGTCCAATCGGTGGTGGTTCCCAGAGCGGGAATATTGAATTGGTGGTAGTGAACGGGGATCTTGATCTTGTCGGAGGCGACTTCAGCAATGCTCACATCACGATCGGCCACGGCGATGTCAGTGATCCTCCCGGAAACACAGTCGATCAGGGAGGCACCAATGAGGGCAATATCGCGCTCATCGTCGGAGGTGAGTTGAGCATCGATTATGACAATGCCGGAGACCCGGTTATCGGTCATCGCGGGGGAACTGCGACGCGTGTAGGGCCACGAAGTCTCCTTCTCGATGTGGGGCACCTCGATCAAAATATTGCGGGGACCGATTCGGTATTTACGGTTGATGGAACGGTCATCAATGCGTTTTTCAGACCTTACCTGAATACCGAACTCAATGACACGGACCTCGGGCATGTTACTTTTTCTGCGGGAACCGCAGACATCCGCTGGGATTCCGATTTTGACTACGCTTCGACCAACGATCTTACGCTTTTGTCCAGGGGTGATATTTTCTTCACTCGTCGTATTCGGAACCGTGAGAATATCGATGGCGGCAGTTTGAATGTCATTGCAGGATGGAACGGTGCCGGTGGTGCCCTTGGAAGCGGTTACACTCTTGATTTCAATCAGTGCGAAGCGGTGATTCGAAATGGTGGAACTGACCAGTCAGGTTTTGATGTGGCAAGTGTAAAAGCGCATGCCGCTGCGAACGGACAGAATTCGACTCAGTTCGGGGTCGATGGTGGCAGCGGCGGAGACGTTGTTATCGGAAAGGATGAGAATGGCGTAAACCTGAACCGCAATGTTTACATTGGTTCAGTCAGTGGCGGAACCAATGTCTTCGGACGCGATGTTATTTTAGCGGCGGGAGCCGACACCCCTTCGGCAACCTGGGGGGCCCGCGCGCAGATCGGGGTTCAGGACCGAACTGCGAACCCTAATTACGATATCGCCAATGCGACACAACCCGGCAAGGGCGAGTATAACGATATCACGGGAGATATCATGGTGAGTACGACCCGGAACATCCTCATGGATGGGGCGATTACTCCGGGTGCGCTTCCAACCGATGATCCCGATCCTTCGAGGGGGGGCGCTTTTGCCGCTTCGGTTGCTCAGATTGGACACGGTGGATTTGATACTGATATCAGTGATCACGCGGTGATTACGGGAATGATTGCAGTCGACGCTGGTGGAGGTATTACCGCAAACGGCGGCAACACGGAAGATACCTTCGTCTTGATTGGCCATGGTGGTCGAAGCAATGGAAATACTAATTTAGCGGCGGGAGATCCTGACTACCGCCCCGCCGGACATGTCGGGGGAGAGGTAGCGGTTCGGGCGCGGACCGGAGATATCACCTTCACGGCCGGTGTCGGTCAAAAGGCATTCGCTCAAATTGGAAACGGCGGCTACGCGGTTCGGCCTGAGAATCAGGATGCGACCATCAACACGGACGTCACCGTTGTAGCCGATCTCGGCGATATCAAGTTTCAGGGCGGTCTTGCGACTCAGGATGGTGGTAACCAGTCCCATGCCATGATAGGAAATGGTGGTTATGATAGTGACATGCTTACAGCCGGTCAGGGCTGGCATGGTGACATCAAGGTTACGGCGGGAGGATTGATCGATTTCCGTGGCGGAACCGGGGAAACCAACTTTGCGCAGCTCGGTCATGGTGGCTGGAGCTCGTCTTCCGGTGCCACACTCGGTGGCGGAGCCGGGGCCAATGGAACCGGCCACATCGGAGATATTCAGGTGCAGGCGGGCACGGGGATTAATTTCATTGCCGGAACCGCAGGGGCGGGCGAGCCTGCCGACGTCGATGTTGGTACCTACGCAATGCTCGGCCATGGCGGGCGGGATTCCGGTGTCAATGCCAATGCCGGGGGGAGCAATCCCACACTCGGGCACATGGGAGACATTTCAGTTCTTACGACAACCGGGGATATTAATTTCCACGGTGGTGACAATGATGCGGCTCTGGGAACTCTCGCCAGTGCCGGTGCGGGAACAGGCCGCTTCCTATTCTCGCAACTCGGGCACGGTGGCTATGGTGCTAGAGGGGCTCATCAGGGTGCCATCGAGGTGAATGCCACTGTCGGATCAATTAATTTCCGTGCCGGCAATGCCAATGATAATTCGAGTGACGTCTATCATTTCGCTCAGCTTGGCCACACCAAAGTAAACAATGGCGATGATTACGATCTCTCCTCTTTCAATGCCAATCTCACTGGAACCAACGGACTCGGCCTTGGGCTGACATCAGGTATTGAGGTGAATGCGGGTAATGCGATCAATTTCACGGCGTCGACTCAGCGCCGCAGCCAGGCCCAGCTCGGACTGGGTGGTTTTGCCGCCCGCGGGGATCACACCGGAGACATTCGGGTCTCGGCCGGTGCCGGTGGAATTACCTTCACGGGTGGAAAAGGTGACTCAACGGGGAGTGATGGAATCGAGTCGTATGCTCAGATCGGGAACGGAGGCTTTGATGCCGATGCTGTGAACGGCGTGGTTGGAGACGGGAATTCCGGGCAAATTACGGTAGTAACCACCGGGGGCGGAGACATCATTTTTACCGCCGGATCCGCGAATGACAACTATGCTCAGATCGGGCATGGAGGGCGTGCTGTTTCGGGGAATCACAATGGCGATATCGATGTAACCACCAACGGTGGAGGTTCAATTGTGTTTACGTCAGGAACTGCCGGGGTTCGCAATTATTCTCAAATTGGCCATGGCGGAAACGCTGCGACAGGTAGCTCCTACGGAATGATTGATGTGATCACGAATGGAGCAGGCGGGGAGATTTCGTTCACGGCCGGATTCAACGATGACAACTACACCCAGATCGGTCACGGCGGCAGGAGTGCATCCGGGAATCAGGGTGATGACGGGAACCGGGACGGTGCGATTAGTGCTATCACAGTTAGTTCCGCTGCAGGGATTTCTTTTGGTGGTGGAAACGGCGGAGGCTGGGGTGGTTCTCACAATTACGCGCAGATCGGACATGGTGGATTCCAGGCGCGTGGTGATCATGTCGGCGATATTGATGTCGATGCGGTTGGTGATATTATTTTCCGGTCGGGCGACAGCTATCGCGATTATGTCCAGATCGGAAACGGTGGCTGGGATGCCGATCAGGGAAGCGCAGACCCGACGGCGGCGAAGGCTGATCGTCAGGGGAACGTCGGTAATATTGAGGTTTCCACTGCCGACGGAAACATCTCGTTTTCCACTCATGGCTTCCGTGAAGGCTACGGGCAGATCGGCCACGGTGGTTATGTCACCAGTGGCGACCAGAGCGGCACCATTCTGGTGGAAGCGGATAAAGATGGCTCAAATTTTGGAACCGGCGGAAAGATTACTTTTGATGCGACCGGGTCACGGGGAGAGGGCTCTCAGTTCATGATGATCGGTCACGGTGGATTGAATTCATCGGGAGGGCACACTGGTTCAGTGACAGTTCATACAGGCGACACGATCAGTTTTACCGGGGGAAACAGTGATGCTTTCGGTCAAATCGGTCACGGCGGTCGAAACGATCACCGTGTGAACTTTGATGCCGATGGCGCTGACAACATCGCGGGCAATGCGGATGACAACACTTACAACAATGGAAATGACCAGTATTTCTCAGGCTCTCATAAGGGGGATATCAAGGTCTTCGCAGGAGTCACTGAGACTGGAACTCTTGTGAATGCCGGTGCGAATGTCTCTTTGCTTGGTGGCTCTGTTGGGAGTGCGGATCGCAGCGGAATTCAAATCGGCCACGGTGGCTTTAGGAATGCGGCTGAATTTGGCAGTGCAAACGGAAATGGTCACAACGGCAGCATCACTGTCTTGAGCAGTGGTGCCGTTGATCTGACTGCAGGCAGTGGAAACCAGGCGGCAAGTCAGATCGGTCACGGCGGCTATGAAGCCTTCGGTGATCACTTCGGTGACATCGCGGTGGAAGGTAGAAACGGAGTGATGGTGACTGCGGCACCCAATGCATCGCGTGGTGATCAGTCCTATGCGCAAATCGGTCACGGCGGACACGATGCTGATTTTAATTCTGCGAGAATGCTGAGTGATGAAGGTCAGGTTGGATCCGGAATCGCAGCAACCGGAACTGGCACCTGGTATAACACTAATATTTCCGTGGTCGACCCTACCGGAACTTATGGGAAGATCGATGTCCGCGCCGGTGTCGACTCAGGAGGTATTACGACGAATGCGTCGGCTGATTTGATTGTGAACGCCGGACTGGACAGTGATGGTTACGCTCAGGTAGGTCACGGCGGTCGTGCTAACAGAGGGAATCATGGTGATGATGGAACCGCAGCGGGGACGGCAATCAATGTTCAGGCAGGTCGTTCCATTCAGTTCTCCGGCGGTTCGAGCAATCAGGCATACGCACAACTCGGAAACGGCGGTGATGAGGCGATCGGCAGCCACAAGGGAAATATTACAGCGAATGCTCGCGGCGGAGATCTTTCCTTCACCGCAGGAACCCGTGACCGGGCCTTCGTTCTTCTCGGTCATGGTGGAACCTTTCAAAACAACACCGGCAATATGCTGGGTGACATCGATGTGAACGCGGGAGGTAATATCAACTTCGCTTCAGGTGGGGGAACTCAGAACTGGAAGTTCGCACAGCTCGGTCATGGCGGTCACCGCGTCGATGGAACGAAACAGGGAACGATCGATGTCACTGCTGGAGGTTCACTTACGCTGGATGCAAGTGGTGCTGCAGGACTCGAGGGACACGTCATGATTGGCCATGGAGGTTACCAGTCCGACGGTGAAAATGGTCTCGCCGGGACCTACGCTGATATTACAGTCGATGCCGGCGGTTCGGTTCTTCTCCAGGGGGGATCAAGTGATCGATCATTTGCCTTGATCGGACACGGAGGCGTTGGTTCAAATGGTAACTCTTATGGCAACGTCGATGTAGGGACAGATGCAGATGTTCAGTTGCTTGCCGGCCCCGGCTTATCCGCCTTCGCAAAAATTGGAAACGGCGGCTATCAGTCGAGAGGGGATCTCAGCGGCGATATCTATGTTCATGCCGAAACGGGTGTCATTTTGAATTCCGGTGCGGGGACCAGTTCCCGCGGCTTTACTCAGATAGGAAATGGCGGCTACGACAATGACGGCACTCACGAAGGTTTTGTCACGGTTACGAATTCGACTTCCGGGGATATTTCCCTTTCTGCTGGAAGCGGGGCGAATGACAGGACCTCACAGATTGGTCATGGGGGCATTACTAATGGCAACGGTGATCTCTCAGGAAGTATCTCGGTGGTTAATCTGGGGGGAGACGTTTTGGTTCAGAGTGGAACATCGGACTGGCGCGGAGCCATCATTGGTCACGGTGATGCCCAGCAGTCCAATACTGGAGGGAGCAGAACGGGAGGGCTCAACGTTTATGCTTCCGGAGATATTTCCATGACCGGTGGCGGTGGAAATTCCGGAGCTTACATTTCGCATCAAACCTCTTCCGGAATTAGTAATGTCTTTTATACCGGATCCGGCGTTCAAGCTCCGGGCGATAGCGGCTACTCCCTGGTTGCGAATGGAACTTTGACGATTGGTTCAGATCAAATTGCCGGAACGGGGAACGCTATCTCATTTGCGGAGACGCTGTCATCTGCAATTAATCAGGGAGATGTTTCGATTGCGACTGCGGGTGATCTTGATCTTTCCACAGCGGGTGTCGCCGCATCCACGACCACCTATAACAGCGTGAACGATTTCACCTTTGCCGCCGGAGGAGACCTGACGATGGGATTTGGTCTTCAAAACCAGGGGGCGGGTGATATCAATCTTTTTGCCGGGTATGATCTCACCAACACTCCGTTTGCTCCGCCTGCGATCGGGTCATCGACTTTGATTCTGGGGGCTCCGTGCCTTCCAGATTTTACTCCGCTTCCGATTCCGCTTCCGGCGAATTGCGAGGTATACGGGCAGAATAACGGGGCGATTACGATTGGCAGCGGAGGACAGGGCAGTTCAGTTTTGATAGGGTCACGTTTGGGTTCGACGAATGCGTTCGGCTATGGGCTAACCCTGACCGGATCGAATGGAACGGCGAATGCCGCAACGCAGTTGGGATTTTACAGCGACGGTTCCGGGGACATGACGGGGGCGATTAATGTCGGCGTTAAGATGGGTGGTCTTGAACTCGTTTCAGGCTCTCAGACCGGAGCATACACTCAGATCGGTCACGGAGGTTTCAATGGGGCCGCAGGGAACACGACTGCTGCCTCGACCGTAACGGTGTCATTCTGCGAGCCGGGGGGGCTCACTCTCACGGGTGGTGGCGCAGATGCCTACGCACGAATCGGCCATGGTCAGAGCGGGCAGACCTCTGATCACGATGGGGCCATTAACATCGGAACAGCCACGAAGCGCGCAGGCGCTGTCACTTTGAATGGTGGGTCAGGTACTTTCGCAAGGGCTCAAATCGGAAATGGCGGTCGGAATTTAACGGGAACGAAAGCAGGGGCAATCTCGGTATATGCCTCTAACGGAGTCGCTCTGCAAACGGGTGATGGCGGACAGTCTGATGCGGTAATTGGCCATGGTGGAAATCGATCCAACGGGGCTCGTTCGGGAGCTATCATCGTAGATTCCTCCGCGGGCGACATTACGGTTAGTGCCGGAAATGGTGTTGGAAAAGACTCTGCTGCAGGAATTGGGCACAACGGGCAATCGGCATCGGGAGATCTCTCCGGTCAAATTGATGTCGTCGCCAGTGCCGGTTCGATAGAGGTGAATGGTGGAAGCGCTCAGACCGCGGTCGGTTCGATCGGCCATGGCGGCACCTGGCGTGGTGGCTTTGCCGGAGACACGATTACCGGAGCGATCAATGTAACAGCTTCCGGTAGCATTAGTTTGGCCGGCAGTCAGAATAATGCCGGTTCCATCACTGGTAACACTCGAACGAATGGTGGTGTTCTCATCGGGCATGGCGGAGCAAACAATGCCGCCAACAAGTCAGGTGCAATCACTGTGATCGCTGATTCTGACAATGATAGTATCGGCAATGTCAGTCTTATTGGAGGTTCCAGAAACGGGCGATTTACTCAGATCGGCCACGGAGGTACGAGTGAGGGCGGACTTGCCGGAACCAATAGCGGGTCGATCTCTGTGAGTGGTCATGACATTATTATTACCGGAGGAAATGGTGGCAATGCTCACGCGAAAATTGGGCACGGCGCATCAAGTGCCACCGATAGCCAGGGGATTGCGGGCGATGGAATTGAAGTGAGCGGCAATTCGCTGGTGATGACCTCCGGCGGCGGGGGAAGTTCTTTCGCTCAAATCGGATTCGGAGGATTGAATGCAACAGGCACTCTCACCGGTGACATTTGTGTGCATCTTGAAACGACCGCTGTTCTGAATGGAAACTCGGGTGGAGGGGATAATTCCTATGTTCAAATCGGCCACGGTGGATCGGGCGCTGCCAGTGGAGATAAAACAGGAAACATTGTTTTAACAACCGGAACGACAGGAACGGGCGGCGTCACTCTCACGGGCGGCGACAATGTGAATGAATACGCTCAGATCGGGCACGGCGGAATCAGCTCCGGAGGAGCGATGTCAGGGAACCTGTATGTGATCGCTGACAACGGTGGTGACTTGTTGCTGACCGGAGGTTCCAACTCAACAACCAACTACGCGATGTTCGGGCATGGTGATGGACAGGGAACGACTTCCACTGGAACCCGTGAAGGTGGTATTCACCTTTTTGCCGGAGGCACTCTCACGGCGACAGACGGAAGTGCAGGGGAAACAACCAACATTTGGCACCAGACCAACGGTGGGCTTGCGGATGCCGACTATCTCGGTGGTGACGGATTTCAGATCATTCCCGATCTCGTGAATGTCGCGGACGGTGCCAAGGATCCGGGAGAGGCCGCTGTGCTCGCTACGAAAAACTTTGGCGCCGGCAGTGTGAACTATATCGATTCTTCGGACGCGGACATCGTCTTCACGGGCAACATGGGCGCGGACCTGCTCGTGAATTCCTCTGATGACTTCTTCTTTGTCACTGGAGGTAATGTCACCTTTGAGCGTTCCTACCAGAATTTCGGAACGGGCAACGTGACCATCGTCGCGGGATGGAATGGCGATGGAACGCGACCTCCTGCCTTCGTCGAATATTCAGAAGTGTCTCCGGGCGTTTTCAACTACTGTGCGCCTCTGATTCGTGAGGGAGGTGTTTCAATCGACTTCAATGACTGTGCGACATTTGGAGCTGATGCAGCCATGGACGGCCCGGGCAGGATCACGCTTGGAAGCGCTGATCAGGACAATGCGGTGATGGTTGGAACCCGGTTGGGCCGGAACGTGGCGGCTGCTTACGGAATGACTATGAATGGGGGCGACACTGCCGGTGCCTTCACTCAGTTCGGTTATCACAATGGCAGTATCGGTGCGGGCAACATGACCGGTCGAATTGATCTTTATCTGAAGGAAGGTGGTCTCACGATGAATGCGGGATCTGCCGATGATACCTACGTTCAAGTTGGACACGGTGGAGCGGGAGCGACGGCGGGGAATGTCACTGCGGCGATTAACATAAGCTTCTGTGAGCCGGGTGATATTATTTTCAATGATGCTGCGGTAGCGACTGCCGGAACAGGCGCGCGCGCCTACACTCAGATTGGTCACGGGATTCGGAATGCCGCTGTCACAACGGCGGGGGCAGTGACGATTTCCAATTTCAGGAATATCACGATGAACGCCGGCAGCGGGGACACTGCCTTTTCGATGATCGGTCACGGCGGTGACAATGTGGACGGAAACAAAGAGGCTGACATTCTCCTGACGGGTGCGACTGACGTTGCGAAACGTGGAAGCATTACCATGAATGGTGGTGGCGCTGATGCCTTCGCGCAAATCGGCATAGGTGGTCGTGATGTGAACAACGAGAAGTATGGGCAGATCGACATTCTCAATGTTATCGACCTCGATATGAACGGTGGAGACGGCATTGACTCTCACGTGCAAATCGGAAACGGAGGAAACGATAACTCCAATGGATCTGTTCGAGGCCACATCAATCTTACGCTTGATGGCGACCTGACGATTACGGCGGGCAACGACGATCAGGCATACGCTCAGGTCGGGCATGGCGGTCATTCTCAGTCAAACGGTCTGATGCGGGAGAACGAGGACAATGACATTACGATCACGACCGGCGGGTATATCAGCATTGAAGGAACAGCCGCCGGCGACACCACGGGCGCTGGAAACGTAGCTCCTCAGGCATACGCTCAGATTGGACACGGCGGGCGTGGTTCTGCAGGGCTCGCCAGTTCCGCTAACGCTGACTCCCTTGAGCGATTCGGTGATATCAAGCTGACCATCAACGGGAAGGATTCAATAACCGGCAATGCGCTTGTCCTGAAAGGTGGAAGCAGCAACGAAGCTTATGCTCAGGTCGGACACGGCGGTCGGGAAGCCCGCTCCTATTACAAAGGGGACATTGATATCGATGCTGCCGGCAGTATTTCAATGCAGGGTGGTGATCGGAGTCGCTCCTACGCGATGATAGGGCACGGTGGTGATGATGCTGAAAAGACCAATGGTGTCATCGGCGCCAATGGCGTGGGCGACCTTGATGGTAACGAAGGCAGGATCGAGATCACGACGACTGATGGCGGCGGGCTGACAATGGCCGGCACAACGGCTTCCAGTGGTGAAGTCGATGCGAATGTCCAGATTGGTCACGGCGGGCATCTGACTTTTGGCAACCACAGCGGCCTCATTGATCTTGATATAGCCGGTGATGTCAGTCTCGCCGGAGGTGCTCATGGGCGTTCTTATGTTCAGATCGGTCACGGTGGACAGGGGGCTGACGGAACCCATACCGGAGTTCTATCGGTGACTTCCGGCGGTGGTATTAATGCCATGTCAGGATCAGCCGGAACAGCTTATGTTCAAATCGGACACGGCGGCGTTGGAGCTGTGGGATTTGATAGTGGATCCGGAACGGCTGTTGTTTCCACTTCTTCGATAACGGTTGAGGCTGCCAATACGATTCAGTTTGACCGGAATGCCGGCAATGCGGGGGATGCTTATGCCATGATTGGTCACGGCGGAAACGGGGCGAACGGTGAGAAGGCGGGAGTCATCAGTGTTACGAGCAATAACGGTTCGATTCTTTTCGGGACTGATACCACTCAGACAGGTCGTTCAGCGGTTCAAATCGGTCACGGCGGTAGAGCCTCCAATGGTGACACCAGTGGCAATATTCTGGTTCAGGCTCTCAACGGGGATATCAAGTTCCATGGCACATTTGCCGATGGGGATGACAATCACCGCGAAGGGTTTGCTCAGATCGGACATGGTGGCCGGGATTCGACGGGGAATCACGGTGCAGCCGGGAATCTGATCGATGTCGATTCCGGTGGCGTGGTTGAATTCCTTGCCGGTGGCTCGAATCTTGCCGGTTCCGGAAACCAGGGGCGCGAAGCGTATGCTCAGATTGGAAACGGCGGATACTATTCCGATGGAAATCACGCGGGGAATATCGACCTCGATGCTGCCGGCGATATCACTTTCGATACTCGAGGCGCTTCCGGTGATCGCAGTTATGTGCAGATCGGTCACGGGGGGCAGAACAGCAGCGGCACTTTCACCGGTAATATCAATGTGAATCAGAATGTTGCCGGGGGAGCGATCACGTTCCAGGCAGGACGCAGCGCCTCTTATGCCATGCTCGGTCACGGTGGTCGCAATGATGCCGGCACGAGATTGGATAACAGCGGTGCTGATGGTATCTCCGGCTCTGCAGATGACACACGCGTAAACAACAATACTACGTATGCTCCCGGAACGATAACGGGCGATATCAAAGTGGGCGCCACAGGAAATATCAGTTTCACCGGCGGATTCGAAGCCGGGGGAACCGGGTTCGCTCAGATCGGCCATGGTGGTTACCAGCAGTCCGCCGCTGCGGGAGAGGGGCATAACGGAACCATCGATGTCATTTCATCAGCAGGGGCCATCAACTTTACGGCAGGGACCAGAAACATTCAGTATGCGATGATTGGTCACGGTGGAAACGAGTCATTCGGAAATCACTTCGGTGCGATCAATGTGCAGGCAGCTACCGGGATCGATTTCAAGGCTGATGGCTCCACCATTGGCGGTGACATTCGCAGTTTTGCTCAGATCGGTCACGGCGGCTACAACTCTGATTTCGAAGTCGCCCGTGGAGTGGCTGATATCGGTGTTGTCAATGGTGCCGGTGGCTTTAACCCCGCTATTCCGCAAGGGGCACCGGGAACAAATTCCGGATCGATCAGAATCGTGACAACAAATGCAGGAGCGGACATCGTTCTTTCAGGATCGTCTGGTGACGCTAACAACGGACGTGGTGGTTATGCTCAGTTCGGACACGGCGGTGTCTCAACGGAGGGTAATCGTGAAGGAGCGATCACTGTATCAAGCGGTGGAGCGGTTCTCCTTAACCGCGGTACAACTGATGATGCCTATGTTCAAATCGGTCATGGAGGCAGAAGCGCCCATGGTGAAATTTCAAATGCGGCCATTTCGGTTACGAGTGCCAATGGAGGCAAGGTGGCATTGCAGGGGACAGGCATTCCGGCGACCTCTGGTACCGCGAGTCGCACTTATGCACAGATAGGTCATGGCGGACACAATGCGGATGTGCAGGCTGATTCCGCTATCACGGTCACGGCGGATGGTGGAGTCGACATCCTCGGTGGTGGTTATCAGGAAGGATATGCGATGATCGGTCACGGTGGAGATTCCTCCGACGCGCAGGGAACGGGTTTCGACGGAGCTGTTTCGGTTACGGCAAATACCGGTGACATCGTTATTACCGCCAATTTGCCCGGGAGCGAAGCTTCTGGAAACCGGACCTTTGCGAAGATCGGTCACGGTGGCTACGTCTCCGCTAATCCGGCTGATTTCTCGGGAGCGATTAAAGCGGAGGCCAAAGCCGGAAGCATCCTTGCCACAGCCGGAGCTGATGGGAATAACAACTTCGTGCAAATCGGACACGGTGGCGTGGCCAGCAGCGCGGCGATCGCACACACCGGTCAAATCGATGTGTTTGCCGCCAATGATATTACCTTCGCCGGTGGTGTTGATAATGGCGGACCCGCCGGAGATGATCGGCATTTTGCGATGATCGGTCACGGCGGAACGGATACCGATGGGAATCATTCAGGTGCGATCACGGTGAATGCGGGAACCGACGGAAGCGGCTCACTTTCCTTCACTGCCGGAAATATCAGAGGAACCACTGAAGGTCCTTTTGCCCAGATCGGGCACGGGGGACAAAATTCCGATGGTGACATGGGCGGTGTTATCATTGCCACGGCAGCAGATAACATCACTTTGAAAGGCAGTGAGGCCGATGACGGCGCTTATGCTCAGATTGGACACGGGGGACGGAACTCAAAAGGGGACCGAACCGGATCCATCACTGCGACCGCGACGAAGGGTTTTGTCGATATCATCGCAGGGCTTAACAACAATAACTATGCGCAAATCGGACACGGTGGGCACGAAGCGGATTTCACCGGTGCTACCGGAGGAACTACCGCTGCTGAAACGATCTCCGTTACCGCAGGGACGCAAATCAACGTAACCGGTGCTCTGATTGACAATAACAATGATGCAGCCCAGTCCTACGCGCAGATCGGGCATGGCGGAGAATATGCAGATGGAAATCATCTCGCGAAGATTACGGTGAATGCCGGCACTTCCCTTGAGGTCAAGGCCGGTCAAAGCAATCAGGCCTATGCTCAGATTGGTCACGGAGGTCTCTACAACGGAGCTGCGGGTAAGGGTAACCAGTCGGGTGATATTGATGTGGACGCCGGAACCGGTATCTCTGTCCTCGGTGGTGACCGGGAAAGAGCTTATGCGCAAATCGGTCACGGTGGTTACGATCATGACGGGAATCATTCCGGAGTTGTTACGGTCGATTCATCGGGCGGAAGTGTCAGTGTTCTCGGAGGAAGTGTTCTCAATTCCTACGCACAAATTGGTCACGGTGGTGGAATTGCTGCCGGAACCAAGGACGGTAATATCACGGTCAATGCGGCCACGGGTGTTACTGTAGCGGGGCAGTCTGCGAATGGTGCTTACGGTCAAATCGGACACGGTGGCGAAGGCAGTTCCGGGATCATTGGAGCGGCCGGAGCCAATATCAGCGTTACCAGCACCACTGGGAATATTGACCTCGCCGGTAATCAGCAGGGAGCGGGAAATGCTCCTTCCCAGATCGGCCACGGAGGATTTAATTCCGGCCTTGCGGGTGAAACGGTTGCCGGGTTAATCACCGTTAACGCGATCGGGGGCAGCGTTCTCTTAACCGGTGCCAATGGGGGCGCGGGAGAGTCTTACGTGCAAATTGGTCATGGCGGTCAGCTTTCCGATTACAACGTGGTGAATCAAATGATTGATGTCGATGCCGGAAATGCGATTGCTCTAGCAGGTTCAGACGCTCAGAACAGTGTTATGATAGGACACGGTGGCGAGCGCGCTTCCGGAACGGTTTTCTCCGGCCTTATTGATGTGGATGCGGTGAATGCAATCACCCTCACGGGTGGCGGAAATGTCGATGCGGCAACGCAAATCGGTCACGGTGGCACCGATACCAACGCCGCGATCGACGGGGCAATTCAGGTCACATCCAGTGCGGGACAGATCGCGACACTTGCCGGGCTGAACCAGATTGGAACCTACACTCAGATTGGTCACGGGGGAACCCGCTCTCAGGGAACCTTCGGTGGGGCGATCACGGTCGCGGCCGGAACGGGAATCGATTTCAAGACAGGTGCCGGGACTGGTTCATATACTCAGATAGGTCATGGCGGACTTCTTTCTACGAGCAATCGAACCGGGGCAATCTCAGTGACTGCGAATAATGGCGGAATATCCTTCTCCGGTAGCGGGGCTGCCCAGGCTTATGCTCAAATCGGTCACGGTGGGGACCGCGCTGTTGGAACTGCTTCCGATACTATCACGGTAGACGCGAAGGCTGGAGATGTCAGCTTTATGTCAGGGGCCGGCGACCGGTCATACTCGATGTTGGGACACGGCGGTATCTTCAGCAATGACAGCATGACTCAAAGCGGTGTCATCGATGTCGATGCGACGGGAGACGTCCGCTTTGCTTCAGGTGGTGGAGGAGGGAACTGGAAGTTTTCTCAGCTTGGCCATGGTGGGCTTCGAGTTGATGGCAACAAGTCGGGAGCGATCTCGGTCGATGCCGGCGGAGTGATCGATTTCACTGCAGCAGGTGCCGCGGGCAGCCAAAACTACGTGCAACTCGGGCACGGTGGATATCAGTCCGACGGGGATTACACTGGAACCATCAAGGCAACTGCGCTTGGAGCGGCCGGGGCGATTTCACTGACCGGTGGTATCGCAGGGAGACTTGATTCCTACGCGCAGATTGGTCACGGCGGCACGGACGCAACCGGCACTTTCGCTGCCGATGTCGTCGCACGGGCGACCACTGATGTGACAATCGCCGCGGGTGACGGGAATAACGCCTACGCGCAAATCGGACACGGTGGCGCTGATGCCACTGCAGGTGATGCCGATGGGACAAAGAGTGGCACGGTCGCCGTGTCTACCGTTTCCGGAAACATCGCCCTCAGTTCAGGGGCCGATGATGCTTCCTACAGCCAGATTGGTCATGGAGGATTTCAGAATGACGGTAATGTAAGTGCTGAAGTTAATGTCGATTCGGGCGGAAGCCTCAGCCTCAGTGGTGGTGGAACTGCAACCGAGGCCTATTCATTGATCGGGCATGGCGGAACCAACGCAGGGTTTAACCTCGGCAACATAACGGCACTCTCAACGGGAACCCGTCAGGGTAATGTTAGAGTGAACGTGGCCGGGGGCTCGACTTTCACGGATAACTCCGGGGTCGCGTTTATGGGGCACCTCGGTGCGACCGGAGTTTCTGCGACCTCGAACCTGGGCTTTGTAACCGGGACCCTTGATACATCGGCAACTGCCGGGGGTATCACTGCTATGATTCAGAATATGCTTACTGGCGGCAACGTCGAGATTGGCGTTACTGGCGGCGATCTCAACGTTGACGGAGTCGGTGCATCGGGTAATTCGACCAATCATATCGATCTGGTCGCTACCGGAGATGTGAATGTCAGTGCCAGTGTCCTGAATGCAGGTGGTGGTGCCGTTAACGTTGCTGCAGGATGGGATGGGGCAACGGGGCTTATTCGCTCTATCAATCACGCTAACGTTCCTCCGGTTTCTCAGCTCGAGATCGATTTCGCTCAGATTCCCGCAAGTCTTCCATCATACGGGATGAATGGTGCTGCGGTGAATGTCGGCGGAATCAATCAGGCGAGCGCTGTTGCGATAGGAAGCGCGAATGGGGAAACAACCGTTCTCGGTGCCGGTGTTTCCGTTTCCGGTTCGGATACTCAGGCGGGAGCTTCCGCGCAAATAGGATTCAACGAGGAGATCTTCAACGCCGCTACGGGAGTTGATGGTGTCGCTGCGACTGGAGCGATCACGGTGATTGCAAAAGAGGGCGGACTTGCTCTTACTGGCGGCGGTGCAACGGGCGCTGCCGCTCAGGTTGGTCACGGCGGTGGCAATACGGCTGCTGCTGCAGGAGGTAATATTACGGTTGATCTCACGAGGGGGGATGTTGATGGCATTCTTTCAATCGCTGGAGGAGGGGATGACTCTTTCGCCCAGTTGGGCAACGGAGGAAATTCCTCGTCCGGGGTGAAGAGTGGAATGATCGATATTGATGCCGCTTCTGTTCTCGTCAAAGGTGGCGGCGGATCAAGCGCTTCTGCCCGCATCGGAAGCGGTGGCAGTCGCAGCATTGGCAATATCACCGGTGATGTCGATGTTGTTGCTACGGTAGGAAACGTGGAAGTCGCCGGTGGTGACGGCACCTTCGCGGAAGCTGCAATCGGCGCAGGCGGGATTCAAACCGATGCCGACTCGATAACTTCAGCAACAACGGTTACTTCACCTCTTGATGTGATCGTGAGCGGAGGTGACGGAGTTCAGGCAAGTGCTCAAATCGGAGCGGGCGGAATTGAGTCAACAGTAGACACCCTCGTTGGTGATGTTGCTGTGACCGCCGGCAATGATATCAGGCTGACGGGCGGGACCGACATTCGAGGCTTCAGTCAGATTGGAAATGGCGGGGCAACTGCGAGCGGTGCTTTCAGTGGAATGATTGATGTGACCTCCGGCAATGACATCGTTCTGACAGCTGCAAATGGAGACAAGGGCGCCTATGCTCAAATCGGGCACGGTGATGACCTCTTTTCCCCTTCATCAACGATTGATGCGCTTGCCGGGTCGGGGACCCGGGCCGGCGATATTAAAGTGGCAGCCGCTTCGGATATTTTGATGACGGATGGCATGATCGGTCACGTTAATGACGCCGCGGCAAGCGCGACGGGAACGGGATCGACTCAGATTGCGGTTAGCTCCGATGATCCAACTGATGCCGGCGGCGGAAGTCTTATCGCGGACAGCGACAGTGAGTTTGCCGGCACCGACGAGCTGCGATTCTATCTTCCAGAGCGTTCGAGCAATGACGTCGCGGTTGGAGCATTGCTCAACGGAGTTGCCTTCGAAGGGGCCGCGGTCGATCCAACTGAACTTCAGCGTGACGATGAGTTCACCGTGAATATCACCGGTGATCAGATCCTGATGCCTGCCCAGCATTCGAATGTCTTTGATACGGGGCCTGCGCCAACGAATGCAGGTAATTTTGCATTCTATTACAACTCGATAGAGCTGGTCGGTGGTCCGGTTATCGTTGACCCGGGAACCGATCCTCTTGACGGTGACGATTCGGGTCCGGGTGGTTCCGGTGGCTCAAGTGGAGTATTCGGCCGGAGTGGTGGCTTTCCCGGATTCTCTTTCCTGCAATTGCTCGGATTCCTTCCGGACGATGAAACGCAGGATGACTGGATTCGCGAGAACGAGGGGCTTTATACAGGATTCAATCCATTCAGGATGTTTTTCGAAGGATATGATCATTACGACGTGAACGGAAATCCTGTCTATCACTTCGTTTTTACCAACCGTTTGGATTCGAAATCCGGGGCTGGAGCTGAGTTTGAAGATGTCCTCAGCACCCAGGAACGAATCCTTGAAGAAGAGGCCGATTCCAGCGGAGATGAAGGAGGCGCTGAATAAGACCCGGGCGTTGAGGGACAGATATCGAAGGAAAACTCTTCTTGCGGAATCCGCGTGGGTGCTGCTAAGATCTGCCTTCTAACGCTTTAGCAGGCACTAACCCATTTTGTGACTTGGCTCATTCGCCTTACATATTATCGAAATTTCCTTTCCGCAGTGCGGGTTGGTTGATCTGCTGTGGTTTGCTGACCGCCACCTCTCTGAGCTTCGGGGATGGCAATGAATTTCCCGGCGGCGTCGCGGGCATTGCGGCGCAGGAGGCACAGAGAAGGCAGGCGAGGGTCAAATCCGCTCAAACGCTCTTTACTGCGGGTTCAAACGCCTTTTCCGATCAATCCTACGGGGAGGCGATGGATTATTTCAAAGCAGCCTTCGACACGATTCCCTCTGTGCCTGCAGTAGCAGATCAGCGACGTATTTTCTTTAAACGCTACCAGGCCGCGTCCCTTGAGTTTACGAGAGTTCTTATTTCTGAAGCAAAATGGGCTGAAGCGGAGGCGACTCTTGCCGCCGTTACCTTACTCGCTGAGAACTCGGATGTGCCTGAGGCGATCATTGACCCTGAGGTGAAGAAGATTCTGGCGGATATTCGTTCGCACGATGATCGATATAATCAGGCGATGTCTCCGCAGCATCTTCGCGAGGCTGAGCTCGTGAACAGTAAGATCATCCTTGGAAAAGGCTTTCTCGAGCTGGGTGATTATGACCGCGCCGAAAGAGCCTACAACGAGGCGTTGGCGGTTGATCCATACAACACCGCGGCACGACGGGGACTGGAAAATGTGGAGCGGCATAAGATGAATTATGCTGATGCGGCCTATGATCACACCCGGGCCAAGATGCTAAGGCAGGTTGCCGCAGGGTGGGAGTCTCCGGTCCCGCTGATGGATACGGGCGGCGGTGAAGATTTGAATGTGGGAGACGTGGCGGTTAGCGGAAGCGTCCAGATCGAGCAGAAGCTTAAGAATATCGTTATCCCGAAGCTTGAATTCAACAATGCCCGACTCGTCGATGTCTTGCAGTTCCTCACCCAGAAGTCTCAGGAACTGGATACTTTTGAAACGGATCCGCTTAAGCGTGGTGTAAACATCGTCGTCGACAGTGCTCCTGATGCGAGTGGGATTGATCCTTCGCAACGAAGCCTTTCCGTAAGAATTTCGAATGTCCCTCTCGGCGTCGCATTGCAGTATGTGACCGGTCAGGTCGACATGAAATACAGAGTCGATGCTTTTGCGGTGACCGTCGTGCCGATGTCTTCAGACATTGAGGGCGCTCTTGTTACGAGGACTTACGTGGTTCCGCCCGGCTTTATCTCGGGTGAGGGGCAGGGGGCTGGGCCGGCCGGTCCTGTCGATCCGTTCGCCACGCCGGATGAAGGAGGGGGAGGGGCTCTCGTTAAGCGGATTACGGCAAAAGACTATCTTATTAAGAATGGAATTGAATTCGGTGATGGAGCCAATGCGCGATACATCCCCGCCACCAGTAAGTTAGTGGTTCGGAATACGGTGGATCAGCAGCGCTCCATTGAGGGGCTGATTGCCGCGGTCAAAGCCGGAGGAGACAAAATGGTGATGGTGAGTGTCAAAATGATCTCCATTGAATCAACGGCACTGAACCAGCTCGGAATGGATTTTCTCCTGGGGCAGTCTAACTTCGGTTCCACCCCCCGCGCCTTTTTCGGAGGGGGGACGGATGGAAATGCAACTGCTGCGACGAGTTCGATTGATTATCCAATTGTCGGACCTGGCGGCAGTCCGGTTGGGATGTTTCCCGTTACCAGTGGCCTCAGAACCGGAGATGTCAGCACAGCAAGGACAATTGATGATATCATTCAGAGCGGTTCGGGTAATCCGTCCTCGATGAAGGCTCCCGGGATTTTCGGTATTGCGGGGGTTTTTACTGACCCGCAGTTTCAAATGGTTCTCCGCGGGCTCAGCCAATTGAAGGCGAGTGATACACTTTGCGATGTCAGTGTTCCTGCTAAGCCGGGGCAGATTGCCAAAATTGAGCAGGCTCGTGAATTTATTTATCCCACGGAATATGATCCGCCGGAGCTTCCGAATCAGATTGGCGGGGTCATCAATGGCACTAGCTATGATGTGAATCCGGATGAAATCCCGGTGACCCCGGCGACTCCGACTGCCTTTGAAACGAGGCGCCTGGGTAAAGTGATTGAAGTTGAGCCGACCGTTTCGCAGGACAATCACAGTGTGAATGTCAATATCACTCTCGATTTCAGTGAGTTTGCCGGGTTTATCAATTACGGGACGCCCATTTTGAACGGGAATCGTACCGATTTGTTCGGGAGTGCCCTCGTCCTGACCCCGAATGAAATTCTTATGCCCGTCTTTGATGCGGTTAAGGAGACTACGAATGTGGATGTTTGGGATGGTCAGACCATTGCGATCGGAGGTCTTCACGGCGAGGGGATCACGACGACGAATGACAAGGTACCTTTCATTGGCGATCTGCCTGTTCTCGGTCGGGCTTTCCGCTCCTCAACGCATGAGTCGAAGAAGCGTGCCATGCTTATTTTTGTTACGGTTCGATTGGTAGATCCCGGAGGGAACCCGATTAACGATTACGGGACTGAGGATGAACTGTACAGTGCGCGGGATGTTCCTCCGCCACGCTCCGTTGCTCCGGTAGTCAACGCTCCCGGGAATTACGTTTACCCTGAGAAATAGTCTCTACCGGTCTGTTTGTGGCAGGGTCAGGTGAGTTGGGCATGAATAGGGTGACATTTTCTTTGCATTCTCATTGTCTGGCTGATTTACTTCCGGAACAATTAGCCCCCTCAGTTTACTCGATTAAATGACTGTCTCCGCGACTTCGGATTCTCCCGAAAAAAGCGCAAGCCCTTCCTCCAACAGCGAAGGGATCACTGAATTGCAAAATGCGGTCATCCGCTTTGCCGGTAACTCTCAAGATGGTATTCAGACCATTGGCGGATTTCTGGCTAGACTCGCCGGCCGAAGTGCCAGGGAAGTGATGACCTATATGACGATTCCGTCCACGATTTCGGGCGGCCCATCCATCTTCCAGGTGCATCTGGGTTCGGGTGAGGTTCTCTCAGCGGGGGACGAATCGGATTTCCTTTTCGCGTTCTACCAGCATAGCTACGACAACCATATTGATTCTCTGAAGGCAGGCGGCATTTGCCTTTACGATTCGGATCACGTTGAAGAGATCAGGGAAATCGAAGGCGTCATTCACGTGCCGGTTCCAATCACGAGTACAACCGTTGAAGCCATTGGGGGCAGCGCGCGCGACAGGGGGAAAAACATCTTTGTTCTCGGGCTGGTGACACAGCTGTTTAAGTTGCAGAAAGACAAGCTGGTTTCCCTGATCGAAAAGCAGTTTGGCCGCAAAGGAGAAGACGTTGCGCGGAATGCGATGCTGGCATTTGATGCCGGATATGCCTACCCGATCGGTGATCTCATCGGGGCTCAGTATGACCTCAAAGAGGGTAAGAATGAAGGTATCGATAAGGTAACCACGGATGGTAATACCGCGTTGACGCTCGGTTTGCTCGCTGGCGGGGTTCGCTACGGCGCCGGGTATCCGATCACTCCCTGGTCAACGATCATGGAGCAGCTTCGGAGCGAATTGCCGAAGTATGGTGGCCTGTTTGTTCAGTGCGAAGATGAACTCGCAGCCGTTTCCATGGCGATCGGTTTTGCCTACTCAGGGCACACTGCGATCACCGGAAGTTCCGGCCCCGGTTTGTCTCTTAAGATGGAGGCTTTGAGCTACGCAACGATGGCGGAACTTCCGCTTGTCGTTATCAACGTGCAGCGTGGTGGACCCAGTACAGGCCTTCCCACCAGTGTCGAGCAGAGTGATTTGATGCAGGGGATCTATGGGAGCCATGGTGACAGCCCGCGGATTGTTCTCGCACCGAAGAATGTCGAGGACTGTTTTTACATTGGGCGTGAGGCCTGCCTTCTTGCGCGTGAATTCAGCTGTCCGGTCATCGTGTTGACGGACCAGGCGCTCGCTACCCGTATCGAAGCGTTCACGGAACCGGATTTGGATGAAGTTGTCATCGAACCGGTTCTCGATCAGGAAATCCGCGGAGAGGAATTCAAACCTTATCCTCTCGATGGTCTGACGAAGCATGCGCCTCCCGGAACTCCGATGTCGGCCGGAAAATATCCTGTCGTAACCGGTCTTGAGCACGATGAATGGGGGCACCCGAGCGGGAACCCCGAAATGCATGCGCGAATGAATGCGCGGAGACGTGAGAAGCTTAAAGTGCTCGGGGATCGTCTGCCGATTCCCGATATTCATGGTGATGAATCGGGCGAAGTTCTCATTGTTGGATGGGGCTCCACCTGGGGACCGATTCGCGAGGCCGTCAACCGGATGCGTGAGAAGGGGCAGAAAGTTGCCGCGATGCACATCCGTCATATGAACCCGATGCCGAACAATCTCGACACCGTTTTCGCTCATTACAAACATGTTGCTGTCGTCGAGATGAATGACGAGGGCCTCTACGGGTATGGTCAGCTTGCCACTTTGCTTCGAGCCCGTTATTGCGATCCGAAGATCCAGTCTATTTGCAAGACCGATGGTCTCAACTACAAGATTCGCGAGATTATCGAGCGTGTTGCTGAACTCACCGATCCTTCCTGAAACCTTTTACCATTTACTGTTATGTCTGCTCCTGCGGAACCCAAAAAACTCACTAAAAAGGATCTCTCGGCTGATCACCCTACCTGGTGTCCCGGCTGTGGCGATTTCGCCGTTCTAGCCGCCTTCTTTAAGGTGCTGGAAAAACTTCAAATCCCTCACGAAAAGATCTGCACGATCGCCGGTATCGGTTGTTCATCTCGTTTTCCCTATTTCGTGAATGGGCATGGAGTTCACTTTATCCATGGTCGGGCTCTTCCTCTTGCTTCAGGGGTTAGCCTTTCACGTCCGGATCTTCACGTCTTTGCTTTCGGCGGTGACGGCGACGGTTACTCCATTGGGGGGAATCACCTCGATCACGCGGCGCGGAAGAATGTGAATCTCACCTATGTGGTGATGGACAACTTTGTCTACGGATTGACCAAGAAGCAGACTTCACCCACGAGCCCTAAGGGGTTCAAATCGAAGACCGACCCGACCGGTGCTATTGACCAACCGATCAATCCCATGAAAAAGTTGGTTTATGGCGGTGCCTCGTTTGTAGCGCGAACTCACGCTGCTCAGGTGAAGCACATGATGGAAGTGTTTGAACGTGCCATTCTTCATCCCGGCTTCAGCGTCGTCGAGGTTTTGTCAGAGTGTGTTGTCTTCTATCCCGGCGTCTTTGATGATGGTAATCCACGTAAGGGTGGTGAGTTCGATTTGATCGACGAGAAGAAGTGGGATGATTCCGAAGAGGATGAAGCCCGGCATGATGTCTCGGATGAAAATGCCGCCTATCAGCTGGCTTCGCTTCAGTATCCCGGAAAGTTCGGCGTTTTCTACGAAACGGACCGTCCGACCAAAAACCAGCTCGAGCAAAAGTGGATTGATTCCTCGAAAGAGAAGGTTGGAGACGCGACTGCGAAGGATCTTCTCAGTTCCCGTTTTTCCAGCATGAAGTAGCACCGCGATGGCGGTGGCTTCATGGTTGTCACGTTTCGGCTTATTCTATAAATCGAAGCGTGTATGAGCTCCGTTTCGCTATTACTTTTGGGTATGCTGATCGTCGTGATCAGCATCATCTGGTTGCGTTGGCATCCTTTTATTTCACTGATCGTGGCCGCGCTCGCGGTTGCGGCCCTGACTCCGGTTCAGTTAATCTACGAGGCCCAGTTAAGTAGTGATCAACTGGTTGAAATACAATCAGTTGAAGGTGGTTCAGTGCCGGTTGAGCTGCTCCCGGCTCACACCGCGGCAGAATCAAAATCAAGGACCTGGTTTGTATCCCGGGTCATGGATGCCTTCGGTCAGGGCTGTGGAGGCATCGCTCTAGTAATTGCCATGGCGGCGATCATCGGGAAGTGCCTTCTCGATTCGGGAGGTGCCAGACGGATTGTCGAAAGTCTCATGGGGAGGCTGGGGCTCAAACGAACCCCGATCGCCTTTGCCGCGAGTGCGTTTACTCTGGGTATCCCCGTCTTTTTTGATACCGTTTTCTATCTGCTGATTCCACTGGCGAAGGCTCTCGCTAAGAAAACAGGGAAGGATTATCTTCTCTATATTCTTGCGATTGTAGCGGGGGCGACGATGGCGCATTCTCTGGTTCCTCCGACCCCGGGGCCGCTTACGGTCGCGAGTTTTTTCGGAGAGCAGGTATCGATCGGGAGTATGATGCTCGGCGGACTCGTCCTGGGACTGTTCACGGTTTCCTCGGGGATCTTGTATGCTTATATCGCGAACCGTAAGTGGACGGTAGCTCTTCCCGTTGAAGCGGGTGATTCTCTTGAGAAAGAGGGATCCAGCAGTGAGTTGCCGGGTATGGGGCTTTCGATACTTCCCATTCTTCTGCCGGTTGTTCTCATCGGCAGCCAAACGATTCTCAAGTCGATGGAGTATGAGATTGCAGTGATGCGATTTCTGGGTGACAAAAATATCGCTCTCTTGATTTCTGCTGCTGCTGCTGTGTTCCTCTTGATCCGTTCGCGATGGAGGCGTGGTGATTCCCGCAATGATGTGCGCAGTTCAATCCAGGACGCGCTGGCGAGTGGGGGAGTCATTATTCTGATTACCGCTGCCGGAAGCGCCTTTGGTGCGACACTGAAGGATACGGGAATCGCGCAGCACATTAGTGAGGCGATGGCGGGTAAGGCGAGTTTCTGGCTGATTCCTGTTGCCTACCTGACAACGGCTCTGATTCGGACCGCTCAAGGGTCAGCTACTGTCGCGATGATCACTGCAGGCGGAATGATTGCCCCGATAGCCCTGCAAAGTGAGCTGTCTTTTTCGGCGTTGTATCTGGCGCTCGCAATCGGCTGCGGATCGAAGCCGGTTTCCTGGGCCAATGACAGTGGCTTCTGGGTGATTGGTCGAATGTCAGGAATGAGCCCGCTTGAAACCTTCCGGACCGTCAGTGTCATGATGATCGTTATGTCCCTCGTAGGGTTGGGTGTCACGATGCTTGGCGCCTGGCTGATTCCCCTGGTCTAGCCTTCCCCGGTGTGGGGGAGGATTGAGAACAGAATTTCTCTGTTTTCGATCCGAAATTATCTTGGCCCGGTGCCTATTCTTGATCAGATTTCCGGAATGGTCGATAACTTTTTAAAAGTTATGCGAATTTGATTCACAAATGTGAGATAATTTTAAAAAGTGAGTTGATTATTCTAAATAGTTTGGTAAGCTGAACCATCAGCAAATAAGAGCTGTAAGGAATTCATGAATAACATTTCACCTCATTTTGCCGGAACTTCGAGAAGGGGATTACGGGCAGTGATTGTGAATTCCTTCCAATTTTACACACAAACAGACACACCCTCAGGGTTACCGGGAAGGAAGCAATTGCAGAGGCGCTTCCCGTATTTCGATTGAGAGTCTTTGGGAACTGAGTCGCATTTACAAACCTTTGTTCAGTAAGTAAATACGATTCTTTTCCCGAGTTGAGGGTAGTCGCAGTCCGGATTATTGGCAGGTGTCCGGGCTGCGGCTCGTTTGTGTACGGGCGTGACGTCTGTTGTAGAAGCTCCCCCGGGTGGAATTTGATGGGGAGGCAACGAATCGTTCAGGTGACGAGAGTGTTACTTTTCGGATCATTGGTTAGGTCGATAATCATGACGTGATTATCAATGAAGAGTCAGGCGTTTAAGCCGTGAAGGTTTCTTCATCGGATTGGGAAGATTCCCGATCCTTCACATCACCTTACCCAACACATCATGAAAGTCACCTTTGTCACTGACACCTACACACCCCAGCCGAATGGCGTTGCGACCACACTCTCCCGGCTAGTAAAAGGGTTGCGTGAGAACGGTCATGAAGTGGATGTAGTGAGACCATCCATTCTCGCATCCGACGAGGAGGGGCTCGAAGTACCTTCGGTTGGATTTCCGGGATACCCTGAAGTGAGATTCGGATTCCCGATGCGAATCGTTCTTCAATCCCGCTGGCATAGAAATCGCCCTGACGTAATTTATGTGGCGACGGAGACTCCTCTCGGAGCGTCCGCGATATCAGCTGCACGTGCCCTCGGTATTCCGGCTGCTTCCGGTTTTCATACCAACTTTCAGCAGTACATGGCGCACTACCAGATGCCGCTTCTGGAAAAGGCTACGCTGAAATATCTCCGTCATCTTCATAACCGTTCGACCTGCACCTTTGTTCCTTCACCGGATGTGATTGCCCAGCTCGACCAGCGGGGATTCCGAAATCTGGAGCTTCTTCCCAAGGGCGTCGATACCAAGCAGTTCAGTCCGTCGAAGCGGTCAAATCTGTTACGTCAGTCCTGGGGTGCCCGCCCCGGTAGTCGCGTCGGACTTTATGTCGGACGGATCGCCGCGGAAAAGAATCTACCGCTGGTGGTAAAGTCATTTACTGAAATTCAGAAGCGGGTTCCGGATTTCGTCGGCGTCTTTGTAGGGGACGGTCCGAAACTGAATGAACTGAGAAAGGAACATCCGGAGTTCGTTTATGCCGGTGTTTTGAGAGGAGAGGATCTTGCAGAATATTACGCCTCGGCAGATCTCTTTGTTTTCCCCAGCATTACCGAAACGTTTGGAAATGTAACTCTGGAAGCAATGGCGAGCGGGCTGGCTGTCGTGGCATACGACTACGCGGCCGCCAATCAGCACATCGTTGACGGGGTGAATGGGTACAGTGCCCGGTTTGATGATTCGAATCACTTTATCGAAAAGGTTCTCGAAGCAGCCGCGGCCAGTGATTCTGCGGCGGTGAGGGAGGCTGCGCGGAACTCGGCGAGGAAGACCAGATGGAAAAAGGTGATCCGCCGCTTTGAGAAACAGCTCCGAAAACTGATTGAAGGGGCTGAGGCAACTTCGTCGAAAGAACTCGCCGTATAGATAGAAAACTCAGAAATCCACAACTGATCCCGCCATGACTACCGCTGAGTATGAAACCGTTTTTATCTCTGATGTTCACCTCGGAACACAGGACAGCAAAGCTGAGGAATTGATACGTTTCCTGAAATCGTTTCGGTGTAAGAAGCTGATTCTGAATGGCGACATTGTCGATGGCTGGGCGCTGCGCAGCCGTGGAAAGTGGCTGCCATCTCATACCAAGTTTGTGAGAACCGTTTTGAAAAAAATGGAGAAGCAGGGGACGGAGGTGATATACCTGCGTGGAAATCACGATGATATTATTGAGCGGTTTCTCCCTCTTGAGGTCGGCGGATTGAAGATGGTCGATGAGTATGTTCATTCCACGCCGCAGGGGGATTACCTCGTCATTCACGGTGACGGGTTTGATACGGTAACGACCGATCACAAGTGGGTCGCGGTGATGGGGGCAAAGGCTTATGAGCTGCTCCTCGGTGTAAACCGACTTTACAATCGTTGGCGTGCGCTCTGTGGGAAAGAGTATTTTTCCCTGAGTAAACACATTAAAGAGCGAGTGAAGTCGGCCGTTTCATTCGTTGATCGGTACGAAGATCAGTTGAGGGAGCTCGCTACGGTTCGTCAATGCGTCGGCATCATCTGCGGACACATCCATACCCCTGCCAACAAGGAGATCGAGGGTGGTGTCCACTACCTCAATTCGGGGGATTGGGTTGAATCGCTTACTGCTATTATCGAGCCTGAGCCCGGAAAATTCGAACTTTTCTACTACCAGAGTGCCCCGGAATTGCCCGGGGAGGAGGACCTCGTTGAACAGTCCTCTGATCTTGATGAATCAAATATCCTTGAGCCCGCTCTCGCATAAATCTCACAGCCATGCTAGTAATTGAACCCGATAATCTGAAAAATTTTATGAGTGATGCCCCACATATCTTAGGTAGCTTCGAAACCGCACTTCGTGATGCCAGGAATGGCGTCTTGAGAATGGCGAGTATTTCCGCCCAGAATTTGGAGAATGCGGTCCGCGGGCTTCTCTCCAGAAACACCGAACTGTGCAACGATGCCATCGCGGAGGACGATGAAGTCAATCTGCTCGAGCGACGGATCGATGCTGATTCGTTTGAAATCCTGATGCGGTTTAATCCCGTCGCCGGCGATCTGCGTGAGGTCATTGCGGGGATGAAAGTGGCTAACAACCTCGAGAGAATTTCCGATGAAGCTCAGAGTATTGCCCGTCGTGCCCGGAAAGTGCTGAAGCAGCCAGAGTTGGCGGAAGTGGCCTTGATTGAGCCTATCTTTCACCAGGCCCAGGGACTTCTGCGGGACGGGATGCGGGCCTACACCGAAGGGAATAATGAAATGGCGCTTGGGCTTTACGACAGGGACCGCCAGTTGGATTCAGACCAGAAGCAGCTCATTCGTCGACTTACCAAGATGCTCGATAGCGACAACAGTTCCGCTAAGACAGTCCTGCATCTCATTTTCATCGTGAGGAGTCTTGAGCGGGTCGGAGACCATGCCGTTAACATCGGTGAAGATGCGATCTTTTTGGAGAGTGCCGCAGACGTTCGCCACCTCGGGCCTGAAATGGCTGCCCGGGAAATTGAAGAGGCTTAAAGATCTGCCTGCGGAAACGCAGATGACGATTGATCCCGGAACCTGCTCGTCGCGGGTCCGGGATTTTTTCTGTTAACGGCGTGAGATCCACCGTGTGCTCCGCCAAGGTGAGTGGCGTTTCCGGATCAAAACCGGAGTGGATCGGCGCGTTTTGTGCGGTTCATCGACTCGCAGTCGGTGTGCAGTTCATTTCCTGAGACGTAGTAGCCAGTCGTCCGATTGAGTTTTGCGACACTGCCGGATAAGCGGGGTTAAATCAGAAAGCTTGACGGGCATTCCGGGATTTAGCATCCTGACAGCTGCCTCTTATGTAATTTTAGCTACAAACATAGACTCGCCATGACGATATCGACTGAAAGCCATGAACTGCCGGAACATAGGGTTTTTCACATTCTCAGAAAGGGCGAGTCGGAGTCGATCGGGCCATACAGTCAAAAGGAACTCCTTAAATTGATCAACGAGAATACAATCTGTTCTCACGATTGGGTTTACTATTCAGCGCTCAAAGACTGGACGCCACTCTCGGATGTCTTTGAGTTTCATCAGAGTTTAACGAATTTTGGCAATGAGGGGCAGGATCATGAAATGGTTTCAGCGGCATACAATTTCATTGAGCATCGCTCTGAACCCGATGAATCGATCTACTACATAGCGATTCAGAGATTTGCCGCTACCGATTTAACGGCCACGGTCAGGTTGCGACTGCCCAAAGCTGTTGTTCTTACCAACACCCGCTTTTGTGTGGTTTTTAACAAGCTCATGGCCGAGACCACCTTTGAAGACTACCCGGTTGAACAAATCAGAAGCACCGGTATTACGGTCGATCCCGGAAAAAGCACCGGGATCTTTGAGATTCATTTGCGGAATGGCAATACAGCCAGCGTGAACCTGATCCCTTTGGCGCAACTCGCCAAGCTGGAGGAGGTTTCTGAAGATCTTCTCTCTAACCGGGCATAAACCGGAAGGTAATGCCTCAGCAGGGGAGGCGTCGGGTGCCTACGAAAACAGGGTTAGGCCGAAGACCTAACCCTGTTGGATCGAAAATCTGAATGAACCCAATCGAATTCGACTGGATTCGGAAGCGGATTAACGCTTCGAGAACTGGAAGCGCTTACGTGCTTTTGGCTGACCGGCCTTCTTGCGCTCCTTCTTGCGGGAGTCACGGGTAAGGAGGTCGTCCTCACGAAGCGGCTCACGGAGCTCTTCGTTTGTCTTCAAAAGGGCACGGGAGATTCCGAGCTGGATTGCACCGATCTGACCGCTGACACCGCCGCCTTTAGCAGAAATGTGTGTGTCATACTGGTTCACTGAATTCGCTACCTGAAATGGCTGGAGAACCATGTTCTGCAGAGAAAGCGTGCCGAAATATTCGTCGAACGGACGCTTGTTGATAGTGATTTTACCTGTGCCGTTCGTGATCGTCACACGGGCAGTTGAGGTTTTGCGGCGTCCGGTTGCGGAGAATGATTCGCTCATGGTGTCGAATGGTATCTAAAAAAAATATGGATTAGAGGTCGAATGCTTTGACCTTCTGGGCCTCGTGCGGATGCTCGTTACCTGCGTAAACTTTGAGCTTCTTGAAAATCTGACGACCGAGACGGTTGTGTGGAATCATTCCGTGCACAGCGCGCTCTACGATGAGTTCAGGACGACGCTCACGAAGTTTCTCGACTGTCTCGCGCTTCTGACCACCAACGTAACCGGAGTAGCTTGTGTAAATTTTCTGCTGCTCTTTATTACCAGTCAGTTTCACTTTATCAGCATTGATGACAACGACGAAGTCGCCGCAATCGACATGAGAAGTGAAGAGCGGCTTGTCTTTGCCACGCAGGAGTTTAGCTGCAGCGACGGCAACGTCACCAAGCACTTTACCTTCGGCGTCGATGACAAACCACTGGCGTTCAATTTCTTCGGCTTTTGCAGAGAAAGTTTTCATTTCCAAATTCGTCTCCCAGTGCCTTCGGGTTCAGCGTAAACAAGAGCGTTTTGCCCTGATGCTATCAGGCGGGAGAGCGGGAATCTAGGTGGTTTAAATACATTGTCAAGGGCTGGAGGGGCGGAAAAATCAAGCAATTTAGCCCGATGTTTCCTAGTTTTTCTAAGAAGTTAGGAAATGTGTAGTGAGTTCCGCTGTTTCACTGGAGCGCATGACGACTTATCTGCTTTGCGGGGTGATTCGAATTCGGGTATGTTGGCGAGGTCTTTTAATCCCCTCGAAACTGATGTTAAAACCTCTTTTTGTCCTTCTTTGTTTCCTCTCCACCGGAACAGTCCTTTCGGGTGCTGATTTTAATCAGGTGATTCTTGATCATATCGCGAAGATGCCGAAAGGAGGGCAGTATGCCAGCTATCGGAAAGATCTTCCCAAAGGACAGGAGTTTCGGGATTTGAATCAGACCGTGATCGATATGCAAACGGCGATGCAGGTGGATCGCAAGGGGAGGGTGCGTGTCGATCAAAAGAAGGCTGCGAATTACAGTTTCTGCTCCAGCGCGACTTATCTGCTCTTTTGTGATGTCGTTTCCACTTTGCAGCAGAAAGGTTTTGTCCCGGCTAATGTTCCTTTCTCGACTGAGATGACGGATTTGGGTGCTCCGGAACGGGTCATCCAGGGGGAGCTGGACGGCATCGGGATGTTCGGACATTGGAACGCCGACGGTCCCGGAACGGCGATGCTCTTCCGTCTTTTAAATCTGGGGCCCAATTTCAGCAGCTACGAGCGCGCCCGGCCGGGGGACTTTCTCAAAATCTTCTGGAATGACTCTATTGGAAAAGGGGAGCGCGGGCATCTCGTTGTCTATCTCGGGGAGAATAAGGCAGGTAATGCCATTCAAGTCTGGTCGAGCAACCTTTCCAATGACGATGGAACCAGCGGGTATGGAACGATGTGGGTGGAGAAGAGCCGGATCAAGCGCGCGCTTTTCTCAAGATTCGAAGAGCCCGTCAATCTGATGAACTGGATCACCCTCAAAGCGACGGAGAAGAAGAGCGAATACCTGATTCGAATCCGTGAAACGGGTTCAACAGGGGAGGAAATGAAGGCGGTCACAGGGGCGCTTGATTAAGGGGTGACGGATAATTGGTGAAAATATTATTAATTATTGTAAATATTTAGGATTTGCGTAATATTTACGCATGTCTACTGGTCATAATTCCTCGATTTATCAAAATAATCAGGGTGGTCGCTCTCCGCGGCGGCGTTCTCATCATCACCCCGGGCTCAGTTGGGTTCTACCGGTAGACGAAGTGAACCAGATGACTTCGAAGGCTCATGAAGCCCTTCTGGTCGGGCCCTCTGAAAGTTATCACCTCGGTGATTTGCTGCGACCTCACATTCTGACGCGGCTTCTTAATTTCTCCAAATTGCGCTGTGCCGGTGTCGTTTCCTCCGACCTGACAAGTGTCGGCGGGCATTCGGTTCGCAATTACGGTGAAAGCGTTCTCGAAATGACCGGTCGCAATTTGCAGCTCGTTCATTTCGGCGGCGATACTCTTTGCAAAGGGATTGTCGAAGGATATGAGGAGGCTATCGGGTCTGAGGAGGCGGAGCGTTTTCAGAGCATTGCTGCAATCAGTGGTGAGGCCGAACTCAAGAATTACGTTCGTCGGCGCTCGGGCCAGATCGATGATCTATCGCATGTCCTCGCTGCCGAAGGGGCCTTCTACGGGGCCGGCTTGAGTTTTCATGCGGTCGGGATGTCCGAGCCGGGGAAGCTCGATGCAGCAGTTTCAGCCCGGTTACTCGAAGTTTTGCGTTCCGCGCGATTTGTGGGAATCAGGGATGAACGTGGTGCTGAGTTCCTCGAGTCGAGGGGAATCAAAGTCGAGCGGATGCCGTGCGGACTGACTGTTCTGCCTCAAGTGTGTTCCCGTCAGCTCCGGGAGCAGAGAGATTCCGATGCGATGACTGCGATTCGGAGCCGTTTTCCGAATGGTTGGATCGCAGTGGGGATCTCAGAGATTCAGGATCAACATTTTGACCGTCTCACCACCGCGCTCAAGTCGGTTGGCGAGAGGGAAGGGCTCGGGCTTGTCTTTTTCGATGAGAAGAAGCGGGAGACCGGAGAGCAATCAAAGCAACTGCGTCGATGGGTTGATGCTTTTCCAGATTCTCTCGCGGCGGGTTTTAACTCGGAGAACATCTGGGAGGTGGCCTCAATGCTGCTCCATTCGCGCTTATACTGTGGCAGTTCTCTCAGTTCGCGGATCATTTGTATGTCGGGCGGCGTCGGGCGCATCAACGTGCCGACCGGATCCCCTGAGGTGATGAGCTATTGCGAGCTTTGGGAGCACGATTCTGTCCCCATCGAATTCTCGATGGATGAGGATTGGGAAATTGGCTTGAACGAAGCATTGGAGGCGGACCTCTCGATGTTGCAGGAACATACCACGACGCTCCATCGCCTTTACTTCGAGTCATTTGCTAAATTTTGTGCGGAGACGGGAATGAGCGCCCGTCTTATTCCGGGGCAGCCGGAAACGGCTCATACCAGAGCGGCTGCAGCGACCCATCATCTTCATGACGAATGGTTGAGCGACGAGAAGAGTCTCAAACTGTTCAGAAAACTGAACCGGCGCAGGAAGGGCGTCCGATCAGGAGCCGGCGGTGCTTTGATTCCCGAGTCCACCGACAAACATGCGTGCTAGACGGTTCCATTCGGCAGGGCTCTTGAATTCGAGGCTATCGATTTGGGATTCTAATTCTTGCTCAATCCCTCTCAGCCTATATGCTGGGTGGGTTCCCTGTTGATTCGTATCGGCGCGATACGGGATAACACAAACAGGCGGCAATCGGTGGCGACCGCAGGAAATCCCCCATCATGCGACGATACGTTCTTACATCTCTGGCGATAGGGGCCGCAGTCAGTGTGCTCGTGCTCACTCTTTTGCTCATGGGTGTTTTCGAGTCGGGTGCCGCCTGGCTCGAGGAGTTTTACGTCTCGCGCGGATTTTTCGATGGAGACGAATACTCCAGGGTTCGCTGGCTTGAGATTCTCGTGATTGCACTGGGGGCATTGGCGGTTGCCTGGTGTGTCGTCGATGTGTCGCAGCCGGCTCAAAAGATCCTCGCGGCACTCAGCATTCTTTTTGTCAGCTTCTGTATTTCGCCGACGATGGCGCTCTATAACGTTCTTTTTGAACCTTTCTCGACGATGGCGGCGGTCGTTCTTGCGGCGGGAGCGGGCCTCGTTTTTGCTGGAACTGAGAAAGGGATGAGGAAGCGGGTTCTCGAGGAAACTCTGGGAGACCGTGTCTCGCGTCTTGTCTTTGACAGATTGCTCGCTGCGCCGGAGCCTCCGGATTTTGCAGGATCGATTCGCGAGGTGACCGTTCTTACCTGTCGGCTTTTTAATCACGCCGAGCTTCGCGGAAAGTTGGAGCCGACCGATCTGATGGGAATGAACAATCTGTTCATTCGCAGTGTCTCCAATTTCCTGAAGTCGCGGGGTGGTTATCTCGATGAGTCGGGCCCGGAACTGGTGCGTGCTTTTTTCGGCCTTCACGGCGGTGGTGAAGATCATTCTGCGGAGGCTTGCAGAGCCGCTCTCGAGCTTCGGAGCCGTCTTAAGAACCTGAGCCAGGAGTGTGAGACGCGCTGGTTTCAGAAGCTGCATTACGGGGTGGGAATCGAAACCGGGGAGATGACCGTTGGGGTCTACGGTTCGAATCGCGGAAGATCGTTCAGTGCTATCGGTGCCGACACGGACTATTCGAGACGCCTCGCTCACGCGAATCATCGCTACGGTTCAGATTTGCTGATTGGGCCGGATGCATTTCGCCGGGTCGAGAAGCAGTTCGACTTCCGGCCCATGGAAATGTTTTACGATCCTGAGAGTGACGTTCTCACCGAGATTTATCAACTCATGGGAGAGCGGGGCAGTGCGAGTCCGGAGGATGAGGCACGACGCGAGCTGTTCTGGAAGGGCGTTATTTATCTGCGTGAGAAAAAATACGAGGAAGCCCTCAAGAACCTGAGTAAGGCAAAGAACCCGGGCGCTGACGATGGGCCTCTTTCTTTCTTTCTGGGCGTGGCTCAGGATGGAATTTCGGCTCCGGATTCAAAGGCGGCACGTAACCTCCGGCAGTTGACTGAAAAAGGGCACGCGCGTCTCAGCAATTTGATGTAGTCTTTTTCCTTTTCTGAAAAATGGCACAGGTGGATTATCCCGAACCCGTAAAAGCGCTCATCTCGCAGCTCAAGCAGTTGCCGGGGATCGGGCCGAAGAGTGCTGAGCGGATTGCTGTCTGGATGATGCAGCAGGGGAGTGAGTCCTCCGGTCTTTTCGCGGAGGTTGTCGAACGTGCCGGGAAGCTCGTCGTTGAATGTCGCACCTGCGGATTTTTCTCGACCGAGGAAGTGGGCTGTGGAATTTGCGACGGGCAGCAACGCGATCTCGCCTCCATCTGTATCGTCGAACAACCCACGGACATTCTGCCGCTGGAGAGGTCGGGCGCATATCGCGGGCACTACCACTCTTTGCGGGGGCGTATCTCGCCTTTGGATAATGTGGGACCGGAAGACTTAAGGATTGGCGCTTTAGTGGCCCGCTTGCGCGAGGGGGACTTTTCCGAGGTGATTCTCGCGCTTAGTTCAGATGTCGAAGGCGAAGCGACTTCAAACTACCTTGCCGAGATACTTTCCGAGTTTTCAAGTCTCAAGGTGTCGAGGCTGGCACAGGGACTTCCGGCAGGCGGGGGACTCGATTCCGCCGATGAACTCACCTTGATGCGTGCGCTTCAGGGCAGAGTGGGCGTCTAGAGCGGGCGCAGCGTTTTTCCTTAAACCGCTTTTCCAGCACGTCGCTACTACTAGCACGCTGCTATTCGTTTTCAGGAGGGCTCGCAGTCGCAAACTGAGGGGTCAGGGAGACACTTTTTTCAGTGACATCGCGAAGGAGCCGAAACGTTGCCTCCTCTTCAGCGGGAAGGCTCTGAATGATCTCCACGAGGTCATTGAGATTGTCGACCTCCTGATTATTCACCCCCAGAACAACATCTCCGGGTTCGATTCCTGCTGCGCTGGAAGGTGAATCCGCCTTTACTTTCATCACTTCCGGTGAGGAAGATTCGGCATGGAAAAGGAGTCCTATCCACACCGGGCCGGACTTCCGATGCTGTTTGAACTCCTTGATCATCTTGCAGATGTGCGAGGCGGGAATGGCGAATACTTCGTTCTTCGAAGTGGTTTTGTAGGTCGTCACGATTCCTTCGAGTTCACCGTTCGAATTGATTAAAGGGGTTCCGGCCTCACAATGTTTATTGGCATCGGCGAGGCGCAGATGCAGGAGCGGGCTGTGAAAATTGACTCCGCGGTAGCTCCACTCTTTTCCTGTGATGGTGCTGGCGCAGTTTCCCCCTCCTGTGGGGCAGTGCAGCTTTGCTCCGAGGATCACTTTCTCTTTCCCCGCCAGCGGGACAGGTGAGAGTGAGCCGGAAATACCGTTCGATTCGAAAAGGCAGAGCCTGCTTTTCGTGTCGAGATGAAGCAGGGTGGCGGCAGCTGTTTCACCGGCGAATTCGATTGAGGCAGTGCCACTGACTTCCAAATCAACCAAATCGACTGATTCCGGAACCACACCGACAAACCAATCGGGTTTGCCGACGCAGATTGCGGGGCTCTTCCCGTTGTCCGGCCAGACCAGCTGGATCGCAGCCATCGGCGTGTTGCCGAGGGCTAAAGAGTGGATCGAAAATGAGATCGAAACCAGACCAAGCGCTCGAAAGATGGAATGAGGCAGAGACATCCCTGAGCGTAGATTAAAGTTCACGCAATTTGGCTCCGGTGGGAACAAGTCCGTCTGCCTCGGAACGGGAATTTGTGCTTAAGCCGGGGATTGCCTGTGACCTCGGGAGCTGGAGTTGAATTACCTCGGTATTGGAGGGATCCTGCATCATCAGGTTCAGCTCGAAAGGCGTTGGATCGTTCCCCGCGATTGGGGCGCTTGCATTCTCCTCGACCGGGAGGTTAACCAGCATTCCGGCAGCAATGGCAGCGGCCGCACCTGCCGGCACAAGCCACTTGGCGCTGTGCGTTTCCTCAAACCAGACCTGTACCCTCTCGACAAAAATCTCGGTAGAGGAGCGTCTCAACATTTCGGAGCGTTGTCGCTCTTTGAATGATTCAGAGAAATTTTGGAAATACTCCTCGCCCGGAGTTTCATACTTTTTCAGGCGAATGAGTCGTTGAACGTCTTCGTGATCTTTCATCGGAGGGAGGCAACAGGACGGTAATTTAGTTATATCGGTGGATAATTTCAATCACAGATTAAGCTTCTTCCGACGGGGAGAACTACTTGCGAAATTCTTCCAGATACGTCTGAAGCTGCCTGTGGGCGTAGAAGAGCCGTGATCTCACCGTTCCCTCGGAAACTCCCAGTATCTTGGAAATTTCCGCATGGGGCATCCCCTGGATGTCGAACATTGTGACCACTGCTCTATGGTCATTCGACAGCTCCTGCATAGCCATGTTCAATCTTTCCTGCAATTCGGAAATATTGGCCTCTCTCACCGGATCACTCTTCGAGGTGGCTTCGATGAAATCTTTGTCATTTTGAATTGCGAGATCGACATCATCGAGGCTCATCCCGCGTCTGCGATTCCGCTTTTTGAGAAAGTTCAGGGTCATGTTCGTCGCGATCGAATAGATCCACGTGTAGAACGCCGATTTGCCCTTGAAGCGCTTGAGGGCGCGATAGGCTTTCGCAAAGACATCCTGCAGAATGTCGTTGGTGTCCTCGTGATTCGAGGTCATGTGGTAGACGAGACCGTAGAGTTTCGGGGTGTATTTTTCGACGAGGTCGTCGAAAGCCTTCGTATCTCCTCCGCGGGCTCGCTGAACCAAATCCAGATCAGGGTCAGGCTTGCGCATTTTTCGAACGCTTTTCGCTGCATCCTCATCGCTCGCCGTCAGAGCAGTCGATGCCGAAGCAAGAACCGATGTGACAGGGATGGCGGGGGTGGGATTCATTTTAATATAAAAGTGAAATGTATTTTACGATTCCTGGTCAGGATTCTCCGCTGAAGTTCCAGCTGCGGCAGCCTGCCACTTCTCTATTGCCGTATCCGGCGAAAGCATGACATCAGCACGACCGTTCGGTGTGATCAATTTTCCGTCAGCATCTATGATGACGAGAGTGGGGTAACCTTTTACGCCAAACATTTGCGCGAGAGCGTTTGCTTCGCGATTTTTGAACCCGGGGAGAGTGAGCCAGGGCATTTCAGCCTCGCGCATGTAGTTCTCTTTCTCCGTGTTGGAATTGTCGAAGGAGACGAAGATGACTTCGAAGTTTTCCTTATTCTCGTTTCTGAAGTTGACCAGAGTCGGGGTGAATTGACGGCAGGGCGGGCACCAATGCGCCGAAAAGTAGAACCCGAGTGTCTTTCCCTTCAGAGTTTCAAAACTCACTTCCCCGCCTTTGGTATCAAGGAACTCAATGCGAAGCGGCTCTTCGTCCTTTGCTTCCGCTGAAACGAGTGCGAGGCCCAATGCGCCACATACCGCGAGTAAACTGCGGCTAAGATAATTGGAAAATCTGATTGTCATATTGATGGCTTTGCGGGGTTAGACGAATGAACCCACGCGACCTTTCATTTAATTGGATACGTCGCAGCGGATCGGATTCTTAGTGCGATTCGCTTTAAATCGTTCCTGTGATCCTGCGGGGTGCCTCGGTGGCAGTGACTTAAAAGGACCCCGCCGGACAGGGGCAGCGAATCTGCCCGCAAAATGGATTTGTCGATGCTCCGGGTTTCCACATTGAAAATGCGGGGCGGTGGCTTGGGGCGGTAGTGAAAATTGGAAAAGAGGTCGCCGGCGAAAAGAAGCTCTTGTGATGCCGAGTAAAGACCGGCATGGCCGTAGGTGTGGCCGGGCAGGGGAATCACTTCGAGCCCGTTCCAGAAGGGGAGGATGTCGCCCGGCGCAAACCATTGATCGATCACGGGGCGCTCGTATCTAAATGCGACCCGTGCAGTCCTTTCAAGCAGCCCGCATACACGGCTGAGTCCTTTATAGGCATAGCGGCCTTCGATGTGATCGCGGTCGAGGAGCGGCGCGAAAACTTTCGCTCCGGTAAGCTGCTGCAATTCAGCAATATGGAGGGTGTGGTCGATGTGGCCGTGGGTGAGGATAATCTGATTGATCTCGGAAAGGCCTCTTCCTGCTTCTTTTAACAGACCGGCAGTTTTCGCGGGTGTGTTGGAAAGAAAGCCACCGTCGATCAGGGTAATTCCGTTATTTTCCAGGAGAGCGTAGTGATGAACAACGCGCCCGCGCAGTTGAAGGCAATTTTCGGCGACCTGAATCATGGCTCGAAAGGAGGTTGATTCTGTTCATCGAAAATGGCAAGAATCGGGCATGGCTGATCTTCATTCATTTCCTGACACTGATAGGCGCAATTTTCTTACCGGCTCCGGACTTGCGCTGGGAGGTCTTGTTGCGGCAGGTGCGTCGACTTCAACTGCGGCTGAGAAACCGCAATCGTTTAAACTCTGCCTCAATATGTCTACGATCAGGGGGCAGGAACTGGACGCTGCCGAAGAAATCGAAGTCGCAGGCAAAGCTGGTTACGATGCGATTGAACCGTGGTTTCGCCGCATCAATGAATATACCGAAAATGGCGGAACGCTGAAGGATTTGAAGAAGCGGATTGATGATCATGGCTTAACCGTGGAGAGCGCGATTGGATTTGCCGCCTGGGCGGTGAACGATCCAGAGAAACGCGCCGCGGGACTCGAGGAGGCGAAACGGGACATGGATACGATTGCTCAGCTCGGAGGTATGCGAATTGCGGCACCTCCTGCGGGAGTGGGGAAAGGGGAGGTCGTGTCGCTCGATGACGCCGCTGATCGCTACCGTGCTCTCCTCGAACTGGGAAGCGAGATGGGAGTGGTTCCTCAGATCGAAATGTGGGGCGGGCATCCCACTATCGGGACCGTTGAAAAAGCCCTCTACGTGGCGATTCGAGCCGGCCATCCTGACGCCTGCTTTCTCGGTGATGTTTATCATACCTACAAAGGCGGATCCTCCTTCGAGTCGATTCTTCTGATGGGACCTCATGCGCTGAAGAACTATCACATGAACGATTATCCCGCGGATCCACCGCGTGAGACGATTAACGATTCCCACCGTGTTTTTCCCGGAGACGGCGTTGCCCCTGTGGTTGAGATTTTGAAAAAATTCAAAGCAATCGGGGCGTATCCGGCGCTCTCACTGGAGCTCTTCAACAAAAGCTACTGGGAGATGCCGGCTCTCGAATGTGCCAAAGTCGGACTCGGGAAAATGCAGGCCGTCGTCGCCGCTGCGGAGTAAACGACGTCAGCGCTCGCAACGATAGACAAAGGCCGGAGGTAAATTTTTCCACGCTGTGGGGCTCTGTTCGACAGAGGAAAAATTCGTCTTCAGAAATTTCCGGAAGCGCTGCCCGGCGGGCAGAAGAAGGCCCTGCCAATAGGCAAAAGTGGCGAATTTTCCGCCGGGAGGGAGGACTTCGAACATTGCTTCGAGGCACTTGTCCTGCAGTTCCGGTGAGAACGCCGCCCAGGGAAGTCCGCAAATCACCGCGTCCACTTTGTCACGTCCTTCCGCCTCACAGAGAGCGGCAACTTCCGAGACGCACGCTTCAATCACCTTCACTCCGGGGCAGCGTTGCCGAGTGATCCCGGCCAGCTCGGGATCGCGTTCAATCGCAAAAAAAGTCGTGCCGGGGGAAATGCATTTTGATATCGCCTCGGTGAAAACGCCGGTGCCGGGACCGTATTCGACGATGCAGTCGATAGCGTCCCAGTCGAGCCAATCGATCATGAGACCGGCGAGCTGATCCGAGCTGGGGGCAATCGCGCCGACTTGTGAGGAATTGCGGGCAAACGCTTTGAGAAAACTGGCGTGGTGGGACATAAAGGGAAGGTGAATCAGAATCTTATCCTGACTGTTTAGCGAGCGAAGTTTCCAGATTCAGCTTCACGAGCTGTCCCATCGTCTCGCACGGGCTGAAAACCTCGGTCTGGTGATATTGATTGAGACCGTCGCGGAGGATCTCAACGTGCTCAAATGGAGCCAGGTCCTCCGGCAGCATGGCGTCCCAGAGCGCTGCCAGTCTCGTTCTCGCGAGAGTGCAGCGACGCTCGATCAGGGTGCGTTCTTCGTCCTGATACTGACGCATCGTCTCGTAGTTGAGCTTGGTTGTGCAGAGGTGCACCACAGCTTCGTTTTCGAGAAAGGTCTGGGGGAGATACATCTCTTTGTTGCCCTCGTAGCTCTGCTGATCAAAATCGATTGCCCGGACCCGGTACTGCGCATCTTCGAAATCGGGCGTGATATCGACGACGTAATTGTAGCTCCGCATATCACCCAGAAGGCGAACAAAGCTGCGTTCGTTAAATTTCACGAACTCCTTCGCAATCCTTACCTGGTTGGTTTCGGGGCGCTCAAAATATTCAGAGATGAAAGTGTCCCCGGGAACGCCGGCGATGTGTTCTTCAATGAGGGTGTTCCCGTTGACGAGGTAGTTGATCCGGTTCGGCGAGAGGACGTGCTCCAGCTCGAGCCCGTAGAGGCGGGAGGCGTCGGCAATTTTGACGTAAAAGTGGTCGTAGTTGTCGTTATACTGGTTAACGATCCGAATCCGGAAGGGGCGGGAATTTCCGAAATCACAGAAGTCGACACGTTCCATGACGAGGTGATCCTGCGTTTTGGGGGCGTTGGTCCGGAGCGCTGAATAGATCTTTGTCAGTTTCGTATTGAGCTCCGCCCGGATTGCGGGTTCGTAGTATACCGTTTTCCAAAGGGTGTCGTTTCCGTCCCTGTCAAAGAGGGGGTAAAGCTGTGAAAACCGGTGAAGGTCTTCGTAGAGCTCGGGGAAATCCATGGTCCGGCCGTAGGTGCCGAGGTAGGAATTGAAGCCTTCGCTGACCGGGTAGAATTTTTTGCGCTTGAGATTGATGTTCACTTTTCTCGAAAGGTTCTGGATGGATTGATTGCTGTTTCCAGCTCATTTCGATTGAGTGCACACTGCGCGCCAATTGGGGAAGGTTTTAAATATTTCCTTATAAAGCGTCTCAAGTCGAGCGGGTAGATCGAATTTCGGTCAGAATCTAATCGGAATTTTACCTGACATCAAAAGCTGAGTTCTCTCATGCTGCGAAAACGGGGCGCTGAATGGCTTCAGCACCCCGCATCGAATGGGGATCGAAACTCGTCAGTTTCGATTGTTGTAAGGGATTGGCCCGGTTCGGAGTTACCACCCGCCGTGGCCTCTGTGTCCGTCATGCCAACCGTGACCGCCGTGACCGCCGTGTCCACCGTGTCCACCGTGACCTCCATGGCCACGGTGGCCTCCGTGCCCTCGATGGCCGTGTCCGCGATGACCTCCGTCTGCTGCGGCCGCTCCTATCGCGGCGCCGGCGATGCCGCCGACGATGGCTGCTTCCGTGGGGGTACAGGAAGTGTTAAAGGCAAGCGCCAAGGCGGTGCCTGCAGTGATCAAAAATAGTTTCAGTGTGTTTTTCATGTGACTGGAGTTTTTTAAGGAAGGAGAAGGTGCAATTTTGCTATGGATGCTTTCTCCGCACTCAGTAAGACGTATCGCCACGGACCTTTATGCAATGAACTCCGCTCGCCGCTGAGGAGTCAACAGGGTTGGGTCCCTGACCTGACAGGGTTGGGTGTCACCGGGGGGACGCTTGAAAACGCCGCTTCGGAGCGGTCTTGTCTTCCTCCCCGTCTTCAGCAGTGAAGAATGATCGCTACTCCTCCCAGACAAATTCGTCTGTCGAATTGCGCTTATAATTCCAGGCTCTGGGGGGAAGTGTTTTCTCGTTCGCGAGGGCCATATAGGCGAGGATGCCGTCAGCGACGGATTGCGAAAAATTCTCACGCCACGCGGTGGAGTGAATATTTTTTCCCTCCTGAGGATTGGTGAGAAATGCACACTCGATCAGGATTGACGGAACATCGCAATGGCGAAGCACCGCGTAACGGGCCCGCTTCACCCCGCGATCAAAGCCGCCCGTTTTACCGAGAAGGGTATGGTGCATCGTGTTCGCTAAAACGAAGCTGGCCGGCTCCATGGCATTGCCGTCGCATTTGCGGCGGTCGAGAATGGGGTCGGGAGCTTTTCCAGTGGTGGGGAGTCCGAGTGGTGGCAGCGCGTAAACTTCGATTCCGTTGGCGGAGGGCTTCCATCCCGCCGAGTTGAAATGGATGCTGACAAAGATGGGATCTTTGTAATTGGAAGTCATTGCGGGTCGCTCCGACAGATCGACAAAGAAATCGGAGAGCCGGCTTTGAACGACCTTCACCTTTTTCTTTTCGAGTATTTTCCGGACCCGGTTGACGACATCGAGAGTGTAGTCTTTCTCGTAGCCGTAGGCGCTCCGCCCACCTTTGTCGTGACCTCCATGGCCCGGATCGAGAACGATCGTTTTGACCTTGCTGATTTGTCGAATCGAACCGGGGCGCATTGCCGGACCGAGGGTGGCATTGATGTCTGCAAGGGAGATGAAAGCTTTGCCTGACGCGGTCACAACGGGAAATGAAAACCAATGTCGAACCCCGTCGATGATCGCTTCCCGGGTCCCTGTTTTGACGACGAGTTGGTGAAACTCACCCGCGAATGCGAGTTCACGTTTGTCTTTGCGCGGCTTGGCTGCGGCCATCGAAAAGGCAGCTGCGCAGTCGGAGAGTGGCACGTAGGTGATCTCGTTGATCTTTGTCGTTTTCCAGGCCGCGAGTGCAGATGATGCGGGGAAAGCGATGATTCCAATGACGGCAAAAAGAATGACAAGTATTCGTATCGAAGAGCGGATCATCATCGCCCCAATATGCAATACATTCGGGAGGATGTTTCAGAAAATTTAACGTGATGGTGGAGGGGCAGGAATCTGAGCCGCCTTCAGAGACGTCAACGCTGCACCAAACTCGCGATGTCGCATAAATAGGCGAGGTGTGATATGGCCTTATGCATGAGGACGACTGTTGATATTCCCGATTCTCTGATGGAGCGTGCTAAGAAGCACAAAGGCAGCATGACTTTTCGCCCGCTCGTGATATCTGCGCTGGAGAAGGCCCTCGCGGAGGAAACAGCTCCTTTTGTCCTGCAGGATGCTTCGGCCGGGGGAGTGGCTGAATTGCGGATCGCTGATCGCGCCTACAGTCGATTCCCGATGCTTAAAACAAGAAATCCACTCGTCCAGGCGGGCTCCTGAGATCCGGTTGTTTCACTGCTTCGGCCAATCGAGATGACGGTGTAGAAAATCAAAAGTTCCCACGCCGTTGATCGTGTGTGGCCCGGGAAACCACTCGATTTCGCAACGGTCACCGATTCCGAGTTGAGCAGAGTAGAGGCGTCGGACCTTCGCGAATTCATAGCCGACTTTCTCATCGGGAGCGACCCCATCGAAATGTCCCCGCTCGACCATAAAAGGTCTCGGGCAGATCAGCGCGGCCATTTCGGCGTAGTTGAAGGTTCCTCCGAGGTTCCATTCGAACATCTCATACTCACCTTTGTTCGCGTAGCTGTAGCGCAGCGATGCCTCGTCGGTTGCCGCGTTTTTCCAGACCCACTCGTTGAAGTCTCCTGAGCAGATCGAGAGGCAGTAGCGATCCACGAGCGGGGGGATTCGCATCGCGGCTTTGCCTCCGTAGCTCAAGCCGTAGAAACCGATCTTGTCACCATCGACAAAGGGCCGGGCGGCGAGCCATTCCGTGATTTGCCGGTGCTGTGGAACGATGATTGAGAAAAGGGTTTTTCCCATCGTCTGTGCCTTGAATTGCTGCATCCGAAAGTGATCGAAATACTTGTAACCGTTCTGCGGGGCGAAGGTGATGAATCCGCGCTCCGCCAGTCTCGTTGCGAAGGCCTTGTAGGCTTTGAACTTCTGCTCACCGACAAGATCCTGTGGAGAGCCTTCGAGTCCGTGTTGGCAAACGACAACAGGACGTTTTTCAGAGCCGTCGAGGGGCAGAGATTTGGGGAGTGTCAGGATACCGTAGGCGAATACTTCGTCGAAGACATCGAGGACGACTTCGTAGCTGATGGTCAGTTCGGTTTCCTGATACGGGCGGGTTCGGGGATTGGGGGCTTCAAGTGGAATTTCGAAATCGCCGATCACTTCAGTTCTGAATTTTTCACGGTAGGGCTCAATCGTTTCCTCGAAGTTTTCGAGCGACTTGGTGTTGAGGTCTTTGAAGTAGGAGCGTCGCTTTGCGTCCGACTCGACAAGCTCACGCTGAATGTGTCGCTCAAGTTCTTCTCTTTCCTCTTCGCGTTTCCACTCGGAATCAATCCACGTTTGGCCTGCAAAGTAGGGAAGGTCCTGTTCTCCACTTCCGCCTCCCCACTCCGGCGGAAATTTCAGGAAAGCCTTCGCCATATCTGAGATTGCATTCGGGGATCCCGAAAGCGTCTCCCCGAGTCTTGCCATGAAGTCGAGGTCAGGCAACTCGATGTCGTCCCGTCCCATTCTCATGACGAATTGCGCCAGAGTTTCGGGGGCGATGTCCCTGCCGTCGTGGTGGGACCATTCGACGTTTTTGAAGGCCCCGTCTCCCAACTGTTTCCTGAGCCGTTTCAGCTCTGTCGTGATTTCCTCCTCAGTGCTCGTCGAGGAACGCCCGGGTTTTCCTTTGGACGCGGTATAGGAGGTTTGAAAATCGAGCTCGCGGGAATTATCGAGGGTTCGATAGCGGAAGTTGGGCTGGGTTGCGCTTTCGATGATGAGTTTTCGCGGTGCGGTGAGGGCCGCTATTTCGGCATCGCCAAACTCCTCGAGAAGCCCGAATACGTGATGATCAAACGGCTCTTTCCACAGCTCTTCGCGATTGCCGAAGTAGCCGCTGATACAAACGGTATCGAACTGCGACCACTGCGCGAGTGCCGCCGCGTAAAGGGCGAGCATCCCGCCGTCTCCCCAGCCGATGATATTCCAATTGCCTGGCTTTTTCTTCTCAGGATCGTAGCGAAGTTCGGAGCGTTGAACCGTGCCTGCTTCGACGAGGCCGAAGAGCTTTTCGACCTCGTAGCTGATCAGGGTCCGGCCTAACTCAAAGGCAGGTCGTGCGAGCCATTCGCGGTCTGTCAGGGTGTAATTCGATTCGAACCGGCGGATGCGTGTGGGGACGACGACTCTCGCTCCTGCCATCGCGAGCTGGAGGGCGTAGGGGGTGGTCGGCGATTCTTCTCCATCCTTTGATCCCGGCCAGATCAGTTCGATCGGGTTCTGTGAGGTGTCAGGAATTGCGATGACCTGAGTCCAGAACGTCTCCGGTTCGATGAGAAAGCCGCGCCCGCGAACGCCATCAAGAACGGGCCACGAGATTTCACGAACCGTGATTTTTCCGAAATCGCCTTTGAGATCGAAGGTGGCGACAGGCAAGCCGTTGACCGAATGAAAGGTGAGGGCGGATGACTCACTGTCAGGAAAAGTAATTCGACTGGAATCGATCCGTGAGTCATCGCCAATCCCGAGGCGCTCTCGCAGTTTCAGTCGCTGCCCTTCAAAGGTCTGGTGGCTTTTGAACTGATCGGGCCAATGGCTCTCGCGGGCCTTCACCATTTGGGCGAGTTGGCGATCAAGAAAGCGGTCGTTTCCTTCTACCAGGTCCCGGCTGAGATCACCCTTCTGCATGAGCAGCTCGGTTCCGGGAAGGGGCTCGGTCGTTTCGGCCGGAACGAGGGCAGGGGGTGTTGCAGGGAGCGGTTCTCCGCACTGTACTGCGCCGGCAAGCAGGATCAGGAAAAGGACGGTCGCAGCGGATTTTATCATGGCCAAAGTCGAACACGAATCGTTCCCTGTGGCAATGGCTCCATCGTGGCCGGTTCAGCGGAAACGCCGTCGATATTGAGCGGGAGTCGATCCCAGTGTTTTTCGAAAGCGTTTCGTGAAAGCACTCTGGTCACAGAATCCATACTTCGATGCGAGCTCGATGAGAGGAAGGTCGCCTTTTCTCAATTCAATCGCAGCGGCATGAATCCGATTGCGGAGCAGAAACTCCTGCGGGCTGATCTGGAGGATCTCTCGAAACTGCCGGTGGAGCTGTCGCCCCGAAATGCCGAATCGTTCCGCGAGTTCTTCAATACTGAGCAGTGAATCGGGATTCTGGCTCAGATAGTCGATGACCCGTGCCGCTGCGTTGAAATAGAGCTTTCCATGGGCAGGGGAGGAGAAGCTCCGCGCGAAACCGACTACGCCGAGAGGGATTCCGTTCTCTCCAATTACGGGGTATTTTGTGGTCGAGAACCACTCCAGAGTTCCGATGTCGTTGTAGAGGACCTCGAGTTTGTTAATCGCCGGAACTCCGGAACGCATCATTTCCCGATCGCCTTCGACAAGGCGGTCGGCAATTTCCGGAGGGTAGCGATCGTGATCAGAGGTGCCGACAATCGCTGTCAAAGAAGCCAGCCCCAGCCTCTCGAGGAGCGGTTCGTTTGCATGAAGGAAACGGCTTTGCGAATCCTTAATGAAGAAGAAGACGTCGGGGAGATGGTCAAAGAGATCCCGGAGACTCGCGACGAGCGGGTGATCCTGCAGGGGATTTTCGGCCTGCATCTCCACGCTGATTTTTAAATGCCCAGGCCGTAGCGGAGGAGAGCCTCCGACTCACTCCAGACCGCCGGTGAGGTGCTGCCGAGAATGACGGCGACGACGCTTCTGCCATTGCCGGATGCGGATGAAATGAGGCATCGTCCAGCTGCATTCGTGTAACCCGTTTTCAAGCCGGTGCAGTAGGGGAAATGCTTGAGAACCTGGTTCGTGTTGCTGAGCGATTTGGTGGTGCCGTTGGAAAAGCGGAAGGTGTGTGTTTTTGTCTGAACGGCCTCACGGATCACCGGTTTGCGGAGCGCGGCGAGACCCAGTTTTGAAAGGTCTCTCGCCGTCGAATACTGCCCCGGAGGCGTTGGGAGGCCGCTCGCGTTGGTGAAGTAGGAGTTGTTCATCCCGAGTGAACGGGCCCTTTGATTCATTGCTCCTGCAAAGTTCGAGACACTGCCGGAATGGTCGCGGGCGAGAGCCCGGGCGATGTCGTTACTGCTTCGAACGAGGACAGCGGTGAGCAGTTCGCCCCTCGTGTAGACCTGTCCGGGTTTGATTCCCATGATGGTCGGCTCGGCCCAGGTATCGGGTTCCTCAATTGTCACGGTGCCATTCAAATTACCTCTTTCGGCGATGAGGATGCCGAGAAGCAGTTTCTGTGTGCTCGCTGAAGGAAGGCGTTGATCAGCATTCTTTTCGTAAATAACGCGCCCCCAGCCGTCGACGAGAATCGCGGCCTTCGCGGTGATGTTGGGCTCGGGCTGCGAAGAGGGAGGAGGTGCTGTCTGTGCGACCTGATCAGGGTTGGCGGGAACGGGGCTGAAGGGGAGTAGAGAGCCCTGATTGCCGCTTTCCGGATACTGGCTCGCTCCCACCGGAGCCTGAGGCGTTGCCACAGCCGGCGTTTCATGGGACTGACATCCCAGCACTGCCATGCTGAAGATCAGCAGAAGCGTGTGACTGGTGTTCCGGACGTTTCGAAAGAAACGGGCAACGCGTAGACGGCGGTTCATAAGAGCGGAAATCTAATCGAGTTTTCTGAAAAATCACACGGAGTTTATTTGGCTGATTTGAGGATTGTTTCGATCTCAGAGGAGGGTTCCGCGCCGAGGTCTTTTGCCGCATAATAGTGCCGTTTTGCCAGCTCGAGCCGGGGAGGTCTCAGTTCCAGATAGGTGAGCGCCAGATTGTAATGCGCGTCGGCCAATTCGGGATCCAGTTCCACGGCCCGTTGCAGCTCCGTGATCGCCGCTTCTTTCCATCCGTAGTCACGAACTACCGCCGCCAGATAAAGACGGGAAAGTGCATTTTGAGGGGATTCGTGAATCGCTCTCGTGAGGCTGGAGATCGCAAGGTTGAGGTCGCCCCTGTCGTATTGAATGAGTCCCAGGGTTTGCCAGTTCACCGCGATGGTTGGGTTGATGTCGAGTGACTTTCTGACATTTCCCGCCGCGGCGAGAAGATTCCCGAGCTGATATTCGGCGACCCCGAGATTGGCATAGGCGAGAGCGTTATCGGGCGCTTCGTCGACCATCTTGAGGTAGGCCTCGCGGGCATCCTCCCACCTGAGTGCTGCCACCGCTTCGGCACCTTTTTGCGCCAGCTCCGCGAGCTCGGGAGGAAGCTTCGTGGGGCCGGTCACGAGTCCAATCGTCATGGCTCCCTCCGGAAGGGTTTTCTCTGCGCCGCTCTCGCCCGGAGGCAGGGTGGGGACAGGCACCAGCGGCGGCTTTGGATCTGATTTTGAAGAGGAGGTATTGAGTCGAAATCCCCGTTTCGCAGCCGGAGTCTCCGCTGTTCCCGCATCCTCCTGAGCCATCAGCGGTCCTTGCGTCGAGACCGCTGGAATGAGGGTGACGATGAGCAGAAAACGGAGGATAAACATGGCGGGAGGTGAAAAACTAAAACGAAATAAAAAGGGAATTCTTCTTGCGCGCGAATGATTTCTGTTCATGTTCTAGGGAACACTGTTCAAAATGAAATTAACCGCACGCCAACAGGAAGTCTTAGATTATCTTCAATCGGAGCACCGTCAGACGGGTATCATGCCATCAACGAGGGAGATTCAAACTCATTTTGGTTTCGCGAGTCAGACCGCTGCTGTCAGTCATTTGAGAGCGCTTGAGAAAAAAGGCGTCATCAAGCGAAGAGAAGGGGAGGATGATCGACGCCTCGCGAGATGCATCGTTTTTGCCGATCAGGCCGATCGCGAGCCGATCGTGGATGTGCCTATTTATGGAGCGATCCCAGCCGGTTATGCGGATGATACGGTGCCGGAATCGGACGGAACCCTTTCCGTTGATATTCGCTCGATGGGATTGACGGAACGCTCCAAGGCATACGCGCTGAAGGTGCGTGGAGAGTCGATGATCGATGCTCACATCATGGACGGGGATCACGTCGTCCTCGAATACCGCGAGCCACGTGATCAGGATATCGTCGCTGCCTTGATCGATGGCGAGACGACACTGAAGCGTTTTGTGAATGATCCTAAGCGACCTTATCTCAAGGCGGAGAACGTCAATTACCCTGAATTGCACCCCGTAGAGGAGCTGCGGGTTCAGGGAGTCATGGTCGGTCTCGTCAGAGGCGCAACACGGCGCTGGTAATCTGCTATGCGGATCATCAGGTGGGAGGGGCAGGTCGATGCGCCTCGCCGAGGAGCAGACCATCCGTATGTCCCACGACATTTGGACTCGCCAGTCTCGTCGGCATTTCCCCGTTGTTCGATCTTCGAATTCGGAAACCGTGGGCAGTGCCTTTTGGCGAAAGCCACCTACCTTCGATACCGGTCCGTGATGCATGATTGATCGCGACCGCGGTAAGGTGTAATAAATGAACCTTATGAAATTCCCCCGAATTGTTTATCTGCTCGCTCTGGGCATACTCGCATTTTGTCAGCTCTCGGTTTCAGCAGAAAAGCCGAACATTCTCTGGATTTTTTCGGAGGACCTTTCCCCCTACATGGGATGCTATGACGACCCGGTCAATGCAGGTCACACACCGTCAATCGATCAACTCGCTGCTGAAGGTGTGCTCTTTAAACGCGCCTACATGCCGGCTCCGGTCTGCTCAGCCTGTCGCTCAGCCATTATCACGGGAGTGATGCAAACGACCACTGGCACACATCAACATCGTTCAGGTCGTGCACCGGCGGGCGTGGTGCCGGAGGATACTCAGATTCGCTTGCCTGAAGGCATGAAGACGATTCCCGAACTGATGCGGGAGGCGGGCTATTTCACCTTCAACAGCGGCAAGGACGATTACAATTTTCACTACGATCGTCGTAAACTCTATTCGGTCGGGACCAAAGAGGACTACGAACCCGGAATGAACGGCTGGCAGGGGAATTTTGCCCGTCATTCGGGCTCGTTCACAGAGGACACCTGGAATTCCCGTGAAGACAAGAGCCAACCCTGGTTCGGTCAGATTATGATTTGGGGCGGCAAGGCGAAAGAGAAGCACGTCAGAAAAGGCGAATTGCTCAAAGATGATGAAGTTCCGTTGCCCCCGTATTTCCCTGACACTCCAGCGCATCGGAAGTCATGGACGCAGCACTACAACGCGGCGCGCGGTGCCGATGCACAGGTCGGCGAGATTCTTGCTCAGCTGGAAAAGGATGGGGAGTTGGAAAACACGATCGTCTTCTTCTTCTCCGATCACGGGAACAACCAGTCGCTTCGTCACAAGCAGTTTTGTTACGAGGGCGGAGTCCATGTTCCCTTGATGATTAAAGGCGATCACCCGGCCCTGAAAGCGGGAACGGTTCGCAAAGAGATTATCTCGGGCCTCGATATTTCAGCGACGACGCTCGCCTTTGGCGGTGCTGAGCGTCCCGATTATCTTGATGGTCAGAACCTTTTCGGAGATGACTTTGAGCCGCTGAGCTACGTCATTTCCGCCCGGGATCGCTGTGATTACACGATCGACCGCATTCGTACGGTTCGAAGTGACAAGCTTCGGTATATCCGAAATTTCTTTCCTGACCGCCCGATGTTGCAGGCGCAGTACAGGGATAAGGCAGCCACCGTTGTAGATCTGCACCGGCTTCATGAAGCGGGTGAACTTACCGAATATCAGGATGAGCATTGGTTCGGGATTCGTCCGAAGGAGGAACTCTACGACATCGCCGCGGATCCCTATCAGATCAATAATCTGGCGGACAGTCCGGACTATGCGGATGCTCTCAAGGAGCATCGCGCAGTGCTTGATGCATGGATTGAAGAAACCGATGACAAAGGGCAGTATCCTGAATCGCCGGTTCAGTTGAAAGCCACCTATGACCTCTGGATCGAGAAGCCAATTTTCAGTGAGGCGAAAGTGAATCCTGAGTATGATCAGTTCCGGAACTGAATCGGACCACCGATAACTTTTCTGTCTCCAGCTGTGCCATCGCAAGCGGGTGCCGGTGCTCCTACCCGAAGCACGCCATAAGTTTGGCTTTGTTTTGGGTGGGTTTTGAATAAACATCACGGTTCATGAATCACCGTTTTTCGATCACTTTTATTGTGGCTCTGGCAGTTGGGCTGCTCCTCACTGACGTTACCGCTGAACCGCAAATTTCCACAATTGCCGGGACTGGCGAAAGTGGCTACACGGGAGACGGGAAGGCAGCTCTAGAGGCAAAGCTCAATCAACCTTTCGGCGTCATTGTCGGGCTCGACGGTGATATCTATTACTGCGATACCGAAAATCATGTCATTCGACGGATTCTTCGTAAGAATGGAGTCATCGAAACGGTCGTTGGAACCGGGGAAGAGGGATACTCCGGTGACGGCGGTGCCCCATTGGAAGCAAAGCTGAATGAGCCCTATGAAGTTCGTTTTCATCCCTCGGGGGATCTGTACTGGGTTGAGCGCTTAAGCCATACGGTGCGTCGATGGGATGCCATTACCAATACCGTTTCCACGGTCGCGGGAACCGGTGAAGCCGGATTCTCCGGAGACGGTGGGGCTGGCAATAAGGCGCAAATGAAGCAGCCGCATTCGATTCAGTTCGACGCTTCGGGCGATGCTCTCTTCATTTGCGATATTGGAAATCATCGTATTCGTCGTCTTGATATTAAAACCGGGACGATCGAAACCTGGTGCGGAACGGGCGAAGCAAAAGCCACTCCTGACGGATCGAAGGTAAGTACAGAAACTCCCTTAAAAGGGCCGCGCGCCCTCGATCGGGCTCCTGACGGTGATCTCTGGCTCGCTCTGCGCGAAGGAAATCAGGTGTTTCGCATTGATATGAAGAGTGAAACGCTTCATCACGTCGCGGGAACCGGAAAGGGCGGCTTTCACGCAGAGACCCGCAATGCGCTGGATTCACAGCTTTCCGGTCCAAAAGGAGTCGCGATTTCGCCGGATGGAAAACTGGTCTATCTCGCGGACACGGAATCGCATACGGTTAGGGCGATCGATCTCAGCGTCACTCCGCCGGTTCTCAAGTTGATTGCGGGAGACGGGAGAAAGGGAGACGGGCCTGACTCGCCCGATCCTTTGAAGTGCCGCATGGATCGACTTCATGGAGTCGGCGTTGATTCAATTAGCGGTGATATCTATATCGGGGACTCACAAACCCACAAGGTGCGCAAGGTGACCGGTCTTCCCGGTGCCCCGCGTGCGCCGCTTTCCGCCTACGAGACGGTTGATTTTAAAGTGGACGGTAGAGCGTGCAAACTGGCGAAGCCGAAAAAGGCAGCACCGGGTAATCCCTGGATTTGGCGCTGCCGCTTTTTCGGCGCCTTTCCTGCCGTAGACGAAGGATTGCTCGCTGACGGCTGGCATGTCGCGACGATTGATGTCTCGAACCTGTTCGGAGCGCCGGAGGCAATGGAGGCTTTCGACATTTTCTACAAGCACATGACAGGAGAAAAGGGATTGCACGCAAAGCCGGTCATCGAAGGGTTCAGCCGGGGAGGGCTTCCGGCGACGCTGTGGCCGATGCAAAATCCTGACAAAGTTTCAGGGATCTACCTTGATGCTCCCGTTTTGAATATCCATACCTGGCCCCGAAGAACTTCACCGGGGACGTGGCCTGTGTGTATGAAAGCGTGGGGACTTACCGAAGAGACGGCTGATTCATGGGTTGGACCGCTTACTCAGTTGGAGAAACTCGCGAAGGCAAATGTGCCCATTTTACTGATAGCCGGAGGAGGAGACGATGTTGTCCCGTTCTCTGAAAATGGTGGTGTCCTCGTGGAGCGTTTTCGCGCTCTGGGCGGAGATCTTACCCTTACGGTAAAGGCCGGGTGCGGCCATCACCCGCATTCGCTCCACGACCCAGCTCCCGCGATTGCCTGGGTGAAGCGGGTTATCAAGTAGTGAACGCTGAGGGTGTGTTTACTCCGTCCCGAGATTTAGAATCGAGGCGGAGGGCACTCCGGTGTAAAGCACTGCTTGAGGATTGCCCGAAGTCTTCGGCTCGTAGAAAATGGTGTTGGTAAACGTGGCGATTCCAATCAACTCGCCGCTTTCGTTGAAAATACCCGAGCCGCTTGAGCCCCTTGCAAAAGGGGCTGTGATTTGGATTCGCTTGGCCTTCCCTTTGGGTTCCAGAAAGTAACGTGAGACATGCCCTTCGGTGAAGGTGTAGAAGTGGGCATCCGGGTGAGAGATGACAAAGAGGGCGTCACCTGTGGCAGCCGAGGGGGCAATCGGAACAAAGGGGAGATCTTTTGCTCCTCTGAGTTGAACGACGGCGAGGTCGTCTCTTTCTGAGCTCGCGAGCACTCTCCCGACCGGAAAAATACGACCGTCTCCGGTCATCGCGGCAAAGGTTTTTGCCTGAGCGAATTTGAGGACATGGTAGTTCGTGACGAGAAGACCGTCGCTGGAAATGAGAACACCTCCGGCGAGATTGTTGTGCCACTTGTCGCATTTTCCGCAAAGGTAAAGATGTCCGACAATGAGCGTTGCGGCGGATGCGGATTGCACGGCGCTCCCGGCGTGATCGTCGGCGGGCGCGAGGAGCAGGGAGGGAAAAAGTGATTTCGGAAGCCGCTGTTCACGCTTCAGTTCAGCCCGGATCACATCGCCTTCGACGTGCTTTCCGGCAGTGATGAGCGTTGAGCATTCCCGTGTAAATGCAGCGCTGAGAGCCTCATCGCTGATGTAGGCTTCTTCGGTCCGACCGGCGGAGGTCAGCGCAAGCGAAAGCAATACGCGGCAAAGCCAAGCGCTGCCTGATCTGCTATTTGAGGCTGATTTTAGCATTCGGCAATGCCTTCGTAAGCTCTTTGACTCCGGCGTTGGTAGCCTTGGATTGCCAAAGGTAGATGGCTTCTAGATTCTTGAGTCCTTTCAGTTGCTTGAGTCCGGCATCAGTTACCTTAGTTCCCCACAGGTTGAGGGTTCGCAGTTCATTCAATCCGCTGATGTTCTTCAAAGCGCTGTCACCTAATCCTGTCTGACTCAGATTGAGATGAACGAGCCGGGGCATTTCAGAGACGAGGGAAAGCCCGTCGTCGGTGATTTGGGTTTTCGACAAGTTCAGGATGGCAATGTTAGAGGCGACCACAGAGGCGGAACCGATTGCTTCGTCATCGGCTTCGTCGGCAGTGAGTCGGAAGTCCACCTCGAGAAGCGGGCTCTCCCGTGCCAGTCTCTGAACCCGGCCACCGGCTTCGGTGACGGGTTTCCAGACGCTCTCTTCAGGTTTCGTGAGTCCCTCTGAGAGGCGCGTGTAGACTTCCTGAATTTCAGAAACGGGAATTTTGTTTCCCTCATTCGTAACCTCGGTGGGTTTCCCTTCGAGGTTGCCCTGCCAGTCACCGAAATCGGCTCCGTCGTTGATCCACTTTTTGAGAAGCTCGACCTGCTCGGGAGTCAGTGGGTCGGCCTTGTCGACTGGTGGCATGAAATCATCATCGTCGTGGGGAAGTGTCACTCTGGTGTAGAGCTCACTTTTCGAAGCCTCTCCGGGGACCAATACTGCGCCGTCTTCACTTCCTGCAAGGATTGCCCAGGCGGCATCCATTCGCAGGCCTGCCTTTGGTTTTTTTGTTCTGCCATTCTCCTCGTAGGGAGCCTTGTGGCAGTCAACACAGGAAGCGTTGAGAAAGGGAAGGATCTCTTTTTCAAATTCAACCCCTTGAGAGAGGGAGGATCCCAGAAGCGGCAGGAGAAAGAGGAGTGTAAAACGCATCCCGCAGCATCGCGAGATTCTTCGTTTGAGGCAATGTTAATTTCGCAGGCGGGAGATGACGAAATCACGTAGGAGCGCGGTAGCCCTCAGGATTTTCTGACGAGATCTTGATAGGCCTCAGTCAATTGTGCCCAGAGAATCAATGATTGATCAGAAAGGGGACGTCCGTCTATTTGCCGGACGGGTTGGATCTCTCTGAGTGTTGAGGTGAGGGCGGCGGCTTCAACCCGGTTCAGGTCTTTGATCGCAAGAGGACGTTCCTGAATCTCGATTCCCCTGTCTCTCGCGAGCTCGAGAATGATCTCCCTGGTCACGCCGGGAAGGCAGCCGGATTCCAGCGGCGGAGTAATCATCTCGCCGTCGAGGCTGCAGAAGAAATTCGACCATGAACCTTCGCATACGTCGCCGGCGGTGTTGGGGAAAACCGCTTCATCCGCACCGGCATCACGTGCGAGACGCAGGGCGATCACGTTCTCCCCGTAGTTGATTGTTTTGACGCCGCAGAGCGCTCCCTGTTCGTTTCTGGCAAAGGGGACCGTGATAATGGATGCTGTTTCCGTATAGGATGGCGCGGGTGAAACCTCGATGATCACGTTGGTGCGATCGGGCAGGTTCTCGAACCGTCCTTCCGGTTCCCCCGCGGTCAGGGTGACGCGGGCTCTCGCTTTTTTGAACGATGAAAGTTGATTCGCCTCGAGAACGGCATTGATACCTGATTCCAATTCAGAGGCAGCGGGATTCCTCAGACCAAACAGTTCGGCGCCACGCGAGAGCCGCTTCCAGTGCCTCCCGGCGGCAAAAATCCGTCCTTCGTAAATCGCAAGGGTTTCAAATACGGCCTGGCCCTGAACGAGCGCGAGGTCCTGCGCGGAGACGACGCCTTCGCCACTGTTAATCAGTTTTCCATTGAGGGAAAAGATTCCGTTTCTTTTTTCTTCGGCCTTGGGCATGTCCTTTACAAATACGCCGGTATGACGTTGCCTTGCAACCGCCGATGATCGCTGCCGTAATTACCACTTTTCTGTTCGCCTGTTCTGCCGTCACTGGGCAGCGGGTTGCGATGCGACTCGGCGGCATCCGGGGGAACTTAGTTCGTCTCTTCATCGCCTGCGCCGTTCTAGGCCTGCTGGTGCTTTTGTTCTACCGGGACGCGATTCGAGCGGAGACTTTCGGTTGGTTTTTTCTCAGTGGCCTCATTGGGTTCGGAGTCGGGGACGTTGCCCTCTTCCTCGCGTATGAAAGGATCGGCTCGCGACTGACTATTTTGTTGAATCTGTGTCTGGCGCCGCTCTTTGCGATGGGGCTTGAGTGGCTCTGGTTGGGCAATGGGCTGCCTCCTTCGGTTATTGCAGGGGCTTTTCTCATCGTCACCGGTGTTGTCATGGCAATTCGGCCGGGGGCTAAATCGCGTCAGGTTCGGGAGCGTCGTGGAAGTTTTGGCGTGGGAATCCTCGCTGCGATAACAGCGGGATGCGGGCAGGGGACCGGAGCTGTCGTAAGCCGGAAAGCGGAAGCGGTTGCCGCCGAATTCGGTGTCGCGAGTTCGGGAATCAGTGCTGCTTTTCAGCGGGTTTCAGCCGGTCTCGCATTTGCCGCAATCGTTGTCATTTTGCTACACTATCTCGGTTACAAAAAAGAACGGGCCCCATGGCAGAACCCGTTTCAAAGGGATCTATTGCCCTGGTTGCTGGGCGCCGCGCTCTTCGGGCCGGTGATCGGCGTGAGCTGTTTTCAGTGGGCCCTGCAGTCGCTCGAAAGTGGAATCGTTCTCAGCGTCGTCGCGCTCACTCCTATCGTGATGATGCCCCTGGCGAGGATTACCGAAGGGGATCATCCCAGTAAACTTGCGATACTGGGGGCGGTTGTTGCGGTTGGCGGAGTCATTCTTTTGTATCTCGCAAGGTGATGAGAATTGCGCTGCTTTAAGGCTTTGCGGAGCGACTTCCGAACTCATAGAGTAGGAGCCACAATGAGATTTGGACTATTAGGAGCTGGCTGGTTTGGGAGAGAAGCGCACTTGCGAAATTTGCTGACGATAGAGGGAGTCGAAGTGGCAGCGGTAAGCAGTCGGAGTGATGCCAGTCTCGAAGCGGCAAAATCGCTCGCGGGGGAGCAGCTGCTCACTTTTAAAAACTGGGAGGACGTTGCGACGCATGACGGTGTCGATGCTGTCATCGTTGCTTTGACAAATGATCAGCATCACGCGGCGGCGATGGCTGCTTTGAAAGCCGGGAAACATGTCCTCTGCGAGAAGCCGCTCGGACTGACCGTTCCGCAATGTGATGAAATTATCGAAGCGGCCGGAGAGGCTGGAACCGTTTTGCAAATCGGGCACGAGATGCGTTTTCAGCGGCTTTACAGCCGCATGAAGGAGATGATCGATCGCGGAGATATCGGGGCCCTGCAGCTCATGTGGTGTCGTGAATTTCGCGGCCCGATGCGTCCGGGGTGGCGTTCCAGTGAAGCACTCACGGGCGGGACGATTCTTGAGAAAAATGTTCATCATATCGATCTTTTCAACTGGATGATGAAGGTGCCGCCGGTTGCCGTCACTGCCCACGGGGGGACGAACGTACTCAAGGATCGTGAGATCCTCGACAATGCGCAGGTCATTATCGAATATGAAGGCGGGCTCCGGGCAACGCTTGAACTCTGCCTTTTTGCCCCGTTTGGCGGCGAATGTGAGATCGGTGCCTGCGGGGATGGTGGGCGAATTGATACAAGAAACCAGGCATTGGAGCTGATTCACCATCGCTTTGATATTCCCGACCGGCAGATCATGCAAATCGCAGACGAGGGGGATGCGGCCAATTTCGTCGACAGCTCCGGCCGGGTTGATCGGGGGATCAAGCCTGAACTGGTTCACTTTGTTGATTGCATCAGAGAGAATCGTGAGCCGATCAACGACGGGCAGTCTGCAAAGCTCGCTGTTGCGGTATGTTTGGCTGCTCAGGAGTCGATTCGTCGCCGCGAAACGGTCACGCTTTCAGAATATCTTCAATGACTTCGGGTATGGATTTTGCTGATAAAGCCGGTCTCAGGCGGGCAAGGGGACCCCTCTTCATTGAAAAATCATGGTGAACTGTGACTTTGCACCCGCCTTTGTGGTCTTTATAGTAGTGAGCAACTGAAATCGAAGAAGTTGAACGAAGAATCCAACAACGAAATTCCGGATGAGGATGCTGATCTGGTGGCGGGCTGCAAAGCTGAGCTGCCTGCAGAAACATCATCTTATTACGAGTTGTTGAGCAAATACGAAGGCATGATCTATAGCACTTGTTTACGCATGTTAGGAGATTCTCAGGAAGCTGAAGAAGCCTGCCAGGATGCGTTCCTGCGGGTCTTTCATAAAGTGCATCAGTTTGAAGGGCGTTCGACTTTTAAAACCTGGCTGTTTCGTATCGCCTGCAATATTTGCATGACCCGCCGGAAGAAACTCGCGATGAAGCGGGAGCGGGATCAACTCGTTGGAGCGGACATTGTCCAGAGCTCGGAACCTCAACCACCGGCAGCTAAAAGTGGTGAGGAGGCACAAGCCGAGACCGTGCATGACACATTACAAAAACTTTCGGAAGAGGAGCGTGAAATCATTTCACTGCGATTTGTTTCGGATCTTAGCCTTGCTGAGATGTCAGATGTACTTGGCATCAAATTGAGTGCTACGAAAATGCGGCTCTATCGTGCGATGGAGCGTTTTAAATCAATCTATGCGGAAGGGGACATCGCAAAATTACAACCAGGAGGTCATTAATGAAAAACGAAAGCATGATTGTCTCAGATGAAGAATTTGACGAAGCGGAACGCGAGATCGAAGCGCTTCTCGCCTCCCTCGATTTTGAAATGGAATCCTCACCTCAACGCATTGAAAGCATTATGAAACGCGTAAAAGTGGAAGCTCTCCTCAAAGAATCGACTGACTTTGTCACCGAGGGAATGGGTAAGGGCCTCAAGGGACTTACCGATACCTTGACCAAGCTGGTAAAGAAAGATCCTGAACCGCCCAAGCGTTCCTACTAGTTTCGGGTATTTGCAGTAGTGCTTCGGAAAATTTGTACCGGACTGTCTCTTTCTTGGTCCTTGGCAAATTGTGTCAAAGGTTGTAATGACTCTTTACATCACTATGACAACATTTCTTGCTCAAGAGAAGGCTTCGAGCTCAGCAGAGGCAGTGGGCGTTTGGATTCAACCGCTCATCGATCAGTTTTCCGCCATGGGGACTTCCTTCATGGCTTTCCTGCCTTCTTTGGTGCTGGGATTGCTCATTCTCGGTGCGGGTGTAGTCATCGCAAAGATACTCCGCTCGATATTGCGCAAGGTGGGTAGGAAGTTGCAGATTGGTGCCGCGGCGGAAAAGCTGGGGATCAAAGATCTCATTGGAAAACTGGGAGTTCGAGCCCCGCTTGATGAAGTCATCGCCACTGCTATCTACTGGGTGGTGTTGTTCTGCTTTCTGAAAGTCGCCGCCGACGTTGTCGGGGTGAAGGATGTTTCAGCGTTTATTCGCGATTTAATTCTCTTTTTCCCACGTCTTTTTGTCTCACTCCTCATCCTCCTTGGCGGGCTTCTTATCGCATCGTTCCTGAAGGGGATGGTTCAGACGAAGCTCGAAGACATTGACTTCGAGTATGCCGGGCTTGTCTCGGGATTTCTTTACGGACTCCTTTCGGTCATGATTTTCACCATGGTTCTGAGTCAGTTGGGGATTGATACTGAGTTGGTAAATTCATCAGTGAAGATATTCCTCGGAGCTCTCGCGCTTGCGGTTGCGATCGCGCTTGGCTTCGGGCTCCGCCCCGTCGCGAAAAATATCGTATCCGGGGTGTATGCCCGGGATCTTTTTCCTCCCGGTTCCGTTGTCGAAATCGATGAGATTGAAGCCACAATTGTTGAGATCGGAGCGGTCGCGACGCGGCTCGAACGCGGTGAGAATCGATTCTTCGTCGTCCCTAACAGTCAACTCGTCAGTCAGGTCACGAGAGGGAAACACGGGGTCACGAATTTTTCTGAAAAAGTTTAACTACTTTGTGACTTTGCAATAGTAGTCGATGTCTACATCGATGTGAGCGGGACATCGTCCCGCGAGCCCCTCAAATAACCCGCAAGGGTTGCCATCGGCGTCGTTTCCCGTTGTGGGTCAGGCCTCCTCCTGATCCACAATTCCCCTCCTGGGATTTCGGCGTCGGTGGTTTTTTTGTGTCTATATGTTTAACGATTCCGACCCTGTGTCTTAGGGCGGATATATATACTTTACGAAATGCGGAGAGCAGGGCGGTTAGCCGAAGCTCATGTCCCGTCTCGCGGTTGAGATGGAGATCGTAAACCCGCCGATGACGTCGAGGAGAGCGAGCAACATGAGGATGACGCAAGTCGAGTTTGCCGCTGGAGCGAAGACAATGAACTCGATCAGAAAAATGAGGAAGACCACTAAAGAAAGGATGTGTTCCACGATCGCCCCGACACTGGTCCGGGTCGCTTTGAACAGTTCGAGGTAAAGCAGAACGACACCTCCGATGATGAGTAGATCGCTGGCTCCGGGAAGCCACTCGGCTCCGGAAGGAAGCGCCAGAGAAAAGAGCGGTGACGCATCAGCTCTCAGAGCCATCGGGTCGTTTAAAATGATCGCATTGAAGATCACAAGGATGATTCCGAGGAGAGGAAATTGAAGAGCGAGTTTCATAAGAGTAGTCACTTGGGTAGCACGAACCCCTGAGGGTAGTCACGTACGATTTCCGGAAGATGCGCTGTTGGCAGGCTTTCGGCTTGATCGCAGGAGAGCCATCGAGCCCTGCAGCTGCGGTGTCAACGATGGTTTTAACGACTCTGAGGCGTGCTTTCTTCGGGCTTGTTAAGCCGTTCCGAGTTTTTGAATCAGCTCCCGGTTCGAATGGACGACGGGTGCGCCGCTTGCGGCAAGACGCCCGGGAGTGTGGTGGCCGTGTGTGAGGAGAATACAATGAGTGCCGATCGCCTCTGCCACCTCCAGATCGTGAAGCGTGTCACCGACCAGCACCACTTCCGCCGGATCCCAGTGAAGTTGCTCAATCCAGCGTCGCCCCTGATCGATTTTGCCTGTTGCATAGATATTGTCTGTGCCCATTAAGCCAGTGAAGAAGGGGCGAATTTTAAAATGCTCGATTCCGGTCTCAAGGGCTTCCTGTTTCGCAGCGGACAACACGGAGTGGGTATGGCCGAGTTCGGAAAGTTTGCTCAACATTTCCACTGTTTCGAAATGCAGCTCGCATTGTTCAAGCCAGCGCTCTTCATAGTTGCCAATGAACTCATGGCTGATTTTTTCAAAACTGTCGACCCCGGTATCGAAGCCTAGGTAGTCGTAGAAGTGAACTACGGGGAAGCCGAAATTCTCACGGTAGGTTTCTTCAGTGATTGGTTCCCGGTTCCGCTTCGCGAGAAGTCCGTTCAAGACATCGACGCACAGCCAGGTGTCGTTCAGCAGGGTGCCGTTCCAGTCCCAGATGATATGTTTATAAGGGGAAGCCATTTTGTTCGGTAAATTGCGGCACGACTTGCAGTGATACCGCCATGCAACAGGGTTAGATGGTTGAGTGAACCCTGTTCAGTCGGCGGTCGTGAACTCTCTCGTAAAGCTAAGTGTAAACGTGTCTCATCGCATTAACAGGTTCGAGTTTATCGAAGTGCGTGGGAGCGGGGCGATGAATATGGATGTGTATTTACAGTGATGAACCATCTTGACGGATGGATTGCTTCAGCGAAGAGTTTCCCTATGAGCCAGATGCATCAAATGCAGCTATCCTACGTCTCTACGGAGGACCGGTTGCTTTTCCGTATGAATACGAAAGCCCGTCAGGAGTTCCGTTTTTGGATGACACGCCGCTACGTATCGATTCTCTGGAATACACTTTCCAAGATGGTGAATGAGAACAGGGAGGTAAAACCTGAGAGACTCGAACAGGCCAAGGAGAAGTTTCATGACGCGCTCGTCGAGTCCGCCAAGGCGGAGATCGATCACAAAGAAAAAGTGGCGAAAGCGGATTTTGCCACTGCCTATCAGGAAAGCACCTATCTCCCGCTGGGAGAGGATCCTGCGGTTCTCTTTTCAGTGGGCGTGAAGCAGAATCCTGAAGGGCAGGCGATGATCTGCATGCATCCTGAAAAGGGGCAGGGGATCGAGATGGTGATGAATGATCAGATTTTGCATTCACTCTGCAAGCTGATCGCCGACACCACCACGAAAGCGGGCTGGAATCTAAATCTCACTTTTGTTGACCCGAAAGATTCAGACGATACTTCCTCGGGATTGAACTGAGTCACGCCAGCTGATTCAGTTTCCGGTCTCGACCGTGGAAACATCGTCCTGAAAAATATGGCTGACCCCGTCGGGAAGGCCGGAGACGATCCAGTCTTTGATCATGACCCGGTGAGAGTTTTGCACTCTCACGCCGCTCTTTGATTCGCTGAGGATGTTGTCATTCAGGCTGATTCCACGGGAATCTTTAATCAGGATCGCTCCGTCGTCGGCCTGCAGCGCGCGGAAGGCATTGTTGGAAAGGATGCAGTCGTCGCAGTTGCTCAGCCGGATGACCCCCGGTCTTTCGAATTGGCGGGGATTGAAGGTGTTGCCGTTCACGATGACCCGCTTGCTGTCGGTGATGTGGAGAAAGTCAGGGTTGGGAGCGAAGAAATTATTCCCTGTCAGGGTGATGTCGGTCGCTTTCTGTATATCGACGCCCAGAGAAGTATCGCTCATGACATTGCCGGTGATTGTCACCGAATCGATCGGCCAGATCTCTTTTCCGAGGATGCGGATATTGGCCCCGCCGGGTGCGAGCTGATCAAATTCCGCTCCGCCGTAGTTTGAGCTGTGCTGGATCGTGCAGCCTGTAATGGCAACCTCGGCAATGGATCGGCTTTTGTCACCGTCTGAACCGGAGACATCGAGGAGAACATTTGCAGTTTCGGTAGGGCTGTCGTCTCCGGGCATATTTCCTTCGATGTCGCAGCCGGTGATTTGGAGATTCCTGACGTTGCCATCACGGACGACGATGCCGCCACCCCGATTGTAGCTGATGTGTGAATTGCTGACGTTGATTTGGTGGAGATTGATATCATCGAGAAAGAGGCCGATACCTGAGTTTTCGTATAGGTGAACGTCGGAAATGGCGACGTTGCGGTTCCGGTTCACGAGATGGATCCCGTGTTTGCACCAGCGAACCGAAACCCGTGAAACGGTGGGTTGCATGCATTGTTCGAGAGCAATGCCGACCGCTTCGGGGTGATTGCCGACGATTTCGATCCCGTCAACGAGCGGGGTGCGCTCATGCCAGGTCGCGGGTTTAAATGACTTCGGGCTCGCCGAGCCTTCGTGGCTGCCTTTGATATGAATCGCAGGGCCGGGGCCATCCATGATCAGGGTTACAGGACCGTTTTCAGGCTGGACGATCGCGCTGTGCTCCTGCTTCAGGTTGAGTTCGATCGTGGAGGTGATTCGGTAGATTCCGGTTGGAATGATAAGGTTTCCTTTTTGGGTATCGCGAAGTTGCTCCAGCTCCAGTGTGCGGTCCGGAAGTGATTGAAGGTCTTCAAATTGAGAGGTCGAGGCCAGCGGGGCCGCCGTGATTGTCTGGGCGAAGGGGAATACCAGAAAGTTCAGAGCCAGATAGATAGAGCGCATTCTTCACCATGGCAGACTTTTCAGTGGCGAGCTATTACGTGATTACTGAGAAAGGTAGAGTTGCAGGCTTCGTGAATGTGCAGCTTGATTCCCTGTCTTTTTTCTCATCCCTACCGAAAAAATTGACGATCAATTGCGATTCGGAAATTGAGCGGTTTTTGGCTTTGATAGTCCGTAAAAGACATAGCAAGATACGCGATGGACGAGGAGGGTCTAAGAACAGAAGAATTGAATTTCGGCACTTTGACGATCGGTGACCGTTTTATTATCGGTGAAGTCAAGGAGGGGGCTGATATTCGTCTCGCCGAATTCATCCAGCTGATTGAGATCGCAAAGGCCAATTTTAAAGGGGCTAAATGGGGCTATATCTCAAAGCGGCTGAACGAATACTCGTTGCAGCCTACGATTCATCATGAGGCCCCGAAGTTTGAGGAAAACATGGTCGCCTTTGCGATGGTCACTGAAAAAAGTTCACACTTAAACAGTGCGCTTCTTGAGAAACGTATTGTAGGGGATTCCTACAAGTTTCAGTGTTTTTCAGACCTGGAAACAGCGGTGAGCTGGATCCGTGAGGAGGTCGACAAAGCGGAAGCCGGCTAGCGGGGCGTAGTGAACGCCCCGGCGGAATCGAATTTTCCCGGCGCAGGGGCCTTAATCTGCGGTGAGAGCGGCCCGCTCGTCTCCGGCTCCGGACTTCTCGATGAAGTAATCCCAGTCTCCGTGGAAACGCTTCGCAACGCCGTTTGCAACGTGGATCACGTCTGTAGCCAGCGTTTTAATAAAGTGAACATCGTGGGAGATGAATACGAGTGTTCCGGCATAGCTTTCCAGCGCGAGGATAAGTGATTCAACCGTAAGGATGTCGAGGTGGGTCGTGGGCTCATCCATGAGAAGGATGTTCGGCGGGTCGACGAGGAACTTGACGAGGTTGAGTCGGCTCTTCTCTCCACCACTGAGGACCTTCGTCATTTTGTAGACCTCTTCCTTGCGGAACATGAAAGAACCGAGAATGCCGCGGGCTTCGTCTTCACGGAGCGTCGGAGCAGCATTCAGCACTTCGGAAAGAACGCTCGCATTTGGATCGAGGGTCGCAGCGCGGTGCTGGGAAAAGTAACCGATTTTCGCATTGTGCCCCGGGGTGTAGTTTCCGGATTGGGCAGTGAGCTCTCCGGCGAGCAGTTTGAGAAGTGTCGACTTACCCGAGCCGTTCGGTCCTACCAGCACGGTCCGCTCGCCGCGTTCGATTGTGAGGTCGAGGCCTTCGTAGACTTTATGTTTTCCGTAGGCAAAGTCGATGTTTTCCAGAGTCATCGCTTTCTGCCCGCCCCGGGGAGGTTCGGGGATTTGAAAGCGGAACGGCTTCTTCGGCGACATCGGTTTCTCGATTTTCTCCATCCGCTCAATCTCCTTGAGCTTGGATTGGGCCTGAGATGCTTTCGATGAAACAGAACGGAATTTGTTGGCGAATGCCTGGAGCTCTTTGATCTGCTTTTGCTGATTCTTATAGGCGTTGTTCTGCTGCTCGTATTGCGCGTGACGCTGTTCGACGAAGGCGGAATAGTTGCCGGTGTAGGCATTCAGCTTTTTCTCGTTGATGTCGTAAACCGACTCGACGAGCTCGTCCATGAATTCGCGGTCGTGCGAAATCATGAGGATGGCACCTGAGTAATTCTTGAGATAGTCCTGGAACCAGAGCAAGGACATGAGGTCAAGGTGGTTGGTAGGCTCATCGAGCATGAGCAGATCCGGCTCGATCACGAGGAGGCGGGCAAGGTGAGCCCGCATAATCCAGCCACCGGACATCTCCTTGGCAGGACGCTCAAAGTCCGTCTCTGCGTAGCCGAGGCCACGGAGCATTTTCTTGGCTTTCGCCTCCACTTTGGGGTCGTTGAGGGCGTCAAACATGCCCTGCGCCTCGGAATACTCCGGAACATCAACGGTTCCCGCGTCCTCATACTTCTTCAGGGTTGCCTCGAGTTTCTCAATTTCGCCGGCCCGTCCCGTTGCAATCTGAATCACGGTGTAGTCACCGACGTCTTCACTTTCCTGGGGAAGGAATCCCACGAGGGTCCACTCGTCACGCTCCACGGTTCCTCTGTCTGCCTCTTCCTCTTTAAGAATGATACGAAAAATCGTCGATTTTCCGGCTCCGTTGGGTCCCACGAGAGCGACGCGCTCACCGTAGTTGATTTGCAGATCGGCATCTTCGAAGAGTGTTTCCCCTCCGTAGGACTTTTTGAGTTTTCGAATCGTTAACATGGGATTAGCGGGTGTCTGCTTGGGCAATTCCTTGTGGAAAGACCATTACATAGCTGAGCTTCATCGTTCCGCAAACCGAAACCGTGGCATTCAACGGGTGTCTCAGAGAGCGGAAGAGGGCGCTGCGGACAGGGACGTGATAAAGTTTCAATTTTTTTGAGAGATTTTCTTAAGGCTGGACATTAATTGGTGATCGGGCATTCTTCGCTCTCCAAAATCCCAATTTTGAATCAACCATGTTAAGTAAATACAGCTCCACACGATGGCTTGCCTGCGCAGCGTTTTTCTTCGGAATCCTGCTCACAGGGATGTTCAGCTTTGCCCACGCGAATTCTCCGGATTCGAAATTTCTCGTTTTCGAAGGTGATAGCGGTCCCGGTAAAGGGAAGCACGTCGTTCTCCTCTCCGGCGATGAAGAGTATCGCTCGGAAGAGTCCATGCCGATGATGGCAATGGTTCTCGCGGAGCAGGGATTCAAATGCACGGTGCTCTTTTCCCTGAATGACGACGGGACGGTTAACCCTGACAAGGGTGACAATCTGAGCCATCCTGAGGCGCTCGATTCGGCTGATCTCATCATTCTCGGCCTGCGCTTCCGTCACTGGCAGGACGAGGCGATGGAGAAGTTCGACGCGGCGTTGAACCGGGGCGTTCCCATGATCGCACTGAGAACTTCCACCCATGCTTTTAATACGGATAAAAAGGGAAAGTGGGCCAAATATGGTTGGCAGGCGCCCGCTGATTCCGGCTGGGAAAAGGGATTTGGACGTCAGGTTCTCGGTGAGACGTGGGTGAGTCACCACGGGAAGCACAAAGTGGAAGGCGCCCGCTCGGTGGTTGAGGAGGCGAATAAGGACAACCCGATCCTGAACGGAGTGGGAACGATTTTTGCAACGTCGGATGTCTACGGCGCCGATCCGCTTCAGCCGTCGACGATTCTCCTTCGCGGTGAAGTGACAGAGACGCTCGAATCTGATTCCGCTGGCGTTGCTGCGAAGAACGATCCGATGCAGCCGATCGCCTGGACTCGCGAATACAAGCACGAGGACGGAACGACGAATAAGATTTTCACAACGACGATGGGTGCCGCGATCGATCTTCTCGACGAGAGCCTTCGCCGTCTCGTTGTGAATGGCGTTTTCTGGGGACTGGGAATGGAGATTCCCGAGAAAGTGGAGGTTGCTCTTCCCGCCGGCTATGAGCCTTCCAACTTCAGCTTTAAAGCATACAAAGTGGGTCTGAAGCCGTTCGATTTCATTCCCGGCTCAGAGAAGTTCAAGAATGCCACAACTCCGCAGGCGGAGAAAGGCAAGGGCGCTGCCAATGTTAAGAAAGCAGCTCCACTGAAAGTGAACGACGGTGATCGCATCGTTATCATCGGATCCGGAATGGCTTCGAGGATGAATCATTTCAATCACTTTGAGACTGAACTGTTCCTCCGTTTTCCTGACAAGGACATCACGATTCGCAACATGGCCGACGAGGGGAATACTCCCGGCTTCCGTCCGCATCCCGGTCGTAACTACGCTGAACAGTACGCGTTTCCCGGTGCGAAGGAGCTTCTTCGCAAAGAACTTCAGACCAATACAAAGCCACAGGGGCATTTTGAAACTCCCGACCAGTGGCTGACCCGTCTCAAAGCGGATACGATTCTGGCCTTCTTCGGATTCAACTCCTCGTTTGAAGGCCCTGAGGGTGTTGAGCGCTACAAGAAGGAACTCGATGCCTTTTTGAAGCACACCGCCGCTCAGAAATACAATGGCAAGAGCGCACCGCAAATCGCGCTCATCTCGCCGACTGCTTTTCAGAATCTTTCTGCTCAGTATGACACGCCGGACGGTGTCGAAGAAAACAAAAATCTCAAGCTCTACACGGATGCTTCCAGTGAAGTGGCCGCGGCGAACGGTGTGCTCTTTGTAGATGCTTTCACGCCAACTCTGGCCTGGTATTCAGGTGCTAACGAATACACCATCGACGGCGCACTTTTTAATGACGCCGGATATCAGAAGCTCGCGCCGGTGATCGCTGACGCCGCTTTTGGAAAGGGAAAAGTCGACGAGGATAAACGTTCTGTCGTTCATTCTGCCGTTGAGGAGAAAAACTGGTCGTGGCTGAATGATTTCAAAGTTCCCAACGGAGTTCACGTTTACGGACGTCGTTACAACCCGTTCGGTCCCGACAACTACCCGCATGAGCTGAAAAAGACCCGTGAGTACACCGTGATTCGTGATCAGGCAATCTGGGCGCGTTTGAAAGATGAGCCGTTCGATATCGTTGCGAAGGATGCGCAGACTTACGTGCTTCCCCCGGTGGAAACGAACTACGTCCCGAGTGTGAAAAACGGAACCGTGGACTATCGCCCCGGAAAAGAGGTCGAGTCCCAGTTAACCACCGCTGAGGGGTATAAGATTGAGCTTTTCGCTTCCGAAGAGCAGTTTCCATCACTCGCGAATCCTGTTCAGCTTTCGTTTGATAACAAAGGTCGACTCTGGGTCGCGACGATGGAGAGCTACCCTCACTACCGGATCGGCGATCCACTCCCTCAGGATAAGCTCCTTATCCTCGAAGATACCGATGGCGACGGCAAAGCCGACAAGGAAACGGCGTTTGCTGATGACCTTCACATTCCGATCGGTTTCGAGATTGCCCATGATGGCGTTTACGTTTCTCAAAGTGGCAGCCTTGTTTTCCTGCAGGACACCAACGGTGATGACAAATATGACACTCGCGAGGTGCTCATGAGTGGATTTGACGATCATGACACGCACCACGCCATCTCCGCATTCTGCGCTGATCCAAGTGGGGCGATCCTGATGGGCGAGGGGGTTTTCCTCCACACCAATGTCGAGACTGCCTACGGTCCGGTTCGCGGAACCAATGGCGGCTTTGATCGTTACTCACCTCAGAACAAAAAGCTGATCCGCTACGCGCAGTTTAGTATTCCGAATCCATGGGGAATCGCTTTCGATGACTATGGACAGGACTTTTTCCTTCACACCTCCGGCACGAGCCTTTCCTGGATGATGCCGGGTTCGGTGAAGCCTGTTTATGGCGTGAACATGAAGGCTCCTGACATTATCACTGACCAGTCGGTTCGTCCGACTTCCGGGCTTGAGTTTGTTTCGAGCAGTCACTTTCCCGATGAGGTTCAGGGCGATATCCTCCTGACCAATGCGATCGGTTATCTGGGCGCGAAGCAGCATCAGGTCATCGAAGATGGTACGGGTTTCACGACTAAGTTCCGCCAGGATCTTTTCGTATCAAAAGACCTTAACTTCCGTCCCGTTGACATCGAGTTTGCCCCTGACGGCTCGCTCTACGTGGTCGACTGGCACAATGCTCTCATCGGTCACATGCAGCACAGCGCACGTGACCCGCTTCGCGACCACGTTCACGGTCGTATCTACCGCGTCACCTACCCGTCGCGTCCGCTTGTTGAGCCGGCTAAAATCGACGGGGAGAGCATTGAGCATCTTCTCGAAAATCTGAAACTGCACGAGTATCGCTCACGTTACCGCACTCGCAGAGAGCTCCGTGGTCGTGACGCGAACGCTGTCGTAGCCGCAGTCCAAAAATGGGTGCCGACTTTGAAAGATGACAGGCACAAGCTCGAGGCTCTCTGGGTGACCTGGGGCAGCAATCGCGTCGATGTTGATCTCCTGAAGACTTTGTTGAAATCTGAGGATCACAAGGTCCGTGCCGGTGCCGCCCGCGTTCTTCGATTCAATGAGGGCAAAGTGGCTGATTTCCAGGAGCTCATGCTCGCTGCAGCGGGAGATGAGCATGGTCGGGTTCGCCTCGAAGCGATCACGGCTGCTTCGTGGCTGGATTCGGAGGATGGACTCGCTATCCTTGCGGCAGCTGAAGCGAAAGGGCTCGATAAGTATTCAGAAGACTCCTTCAAGACGGCAAAGGCCGCCCTTTCTCACGAGATTCTGGAGGACTCTGATAAGAATCTTCGCATTCAGGCTCCGAAACATCTCAAAGGAAAAGACAAAAAGCTCTACATCACGGGAGCTGAAATCTATGCCCGTGAGGCGCACTGCGGAACCTGTCACCAGGCGAATGGTAAAGGTCTCGACGCCGCTGGATTTCCTCCGCTCGATGGAACGAAGTGGGTCAATGGCGATTCTGAGCGTCTCATTAAAGTTGCTCTCAAAGGAGTGATGGGACCGATCGAGGTGAACGGTAAATCATATCCCGGCGTGGTCCCGATGACTCCGTTTGAGTATATTCTCAAGGATGATGAGCTTGCTGCAGTTTTGACTTATGTCAGGAATTCCTGGTCAAACAAGGCAGGGCCAATTTCGGCTGAGGAAGTCGCGAAAGTGAGAGCGGCAACGAAAGATCAGAAGACGATGTACAACCCTGCAGACCTGCTGAAGGAGCATCCTCATGCCGAGTGATGTGCTGAGAAAATAGGCTTCACATAATTGAAAGGGGTATCTATCATCCGCGGGATGAAGATACCCTTTTTTGTGGCTGTTACCGTCGCGCTGTTTTTTGTCACAACACCGTCGCTGCTCGCTGCGGACTCGAAGCAGTCCCGCGATGAGATGGTGCTGGAGGATCGCGCTGAGCTTCTCGAGAACGATACCTGGATATACAACGATATCGAGAAAGCCAAAGCGGTGGCGAAGGCGGCGAACAAGCCACTCATGATTGTCTTCCGATGTATCCCGTGAAGCGCGTGTAGCGAGTTCGACGAGCAGGTTGTTCGTCGCGATGATACGATTGATGATCTGATGGACGAGTTCGTCTGTCTGCGGATCATTCAAATGAACGGAGTGGACCTCTCACTCTTTCAGTTCGACTATGACATGTCGTTCGCGGTATTTTTCATGAATGCCGATGAGACGATATACGGGCGCTACGGAACACGCTCGGACCGACCTGATCACGCGGATCGTCATATTTCGATGGAGGGGCTGAAGGCCTCGATGGAGGGCGCCCTGGATTTGCATCGGCGCTACCCTGACGTGGCATCGGGACTTGAGGAGAAGCGGGGACCAAGGCCTCGCTACGAACGCGCGGAACTGTATCCGGAACTTCAAAACTACACGCCGATGATCAACTATCAAAACGAGACGGCGAAAAGTTGTATTCACTGTCATCAAATTCACAATGCGGAGAGGCAGGGGCTTCGCGACTCGAAAAGCCCGATTCCGGATGATGTCCTCTATCTGTATCCGATGCCCGGGGTGTTCGGTCTCAGCATCGCCTCTGACACCCGGGCGACTGTTTCCGGGGTGATACCCGGATCTGCGGCTGCGAAGGCGGGACTTCAGGCGGGCGACGAATTGCTCAATGTCAAAGGGCAGCCTTTGATCTCTCAGGCTGATTTGCAGTGGATCCTGCAAAATGAGGACTCCGGCAAAACCACGCTTCCAATGAAGGTCCGCAGGGATGATGAAACGATTTTCGTGGAGGTCGCACTTGAAGATGGCTGGAGGCGGAAAAGCGATTTCGGCTGGCGCGTCTCAACCTGGGACTTGAGGCGAATGGTGCTGGGGGGAATGGTGCTGATTCCGGTTGAGTCGGGGAAGGCGGGTGTCGGTCTGACCGTGAAGGGGGCCGGCAGGCACGGCGATCATGCCGTGGCCCGAAAGGCCGGGGTGCGCGAGGGCGATCTGATTGTTTCAATCGGAGGAAGGGACACCCGTGCCACCGAGGCGGAGATTATTGCTTATTTGTTAGAGGAAACCGAAAAGGGCGATTCGATACCGTTGACACTGAAAAGAGGGGGGCGGGAGATCTCAATTCAGTATAAAGCGCAGTAGCAAAATCCGTGGGGGATCACGAGGCTTTCGCCGCTTTCCCCTTTTTGACGACCGGTTCGTTTTTCGGATCCGGTTCGGTGAGATCGATCAGTCGGAAGGCTTCGATCTGATTGGAGAAGCCTTTCAGATTTAAATCTGAGATCGTTTCCGCCGTCGGGGCGGGGGAGATTTGATCGATCGTGGCACCGTCGGTAACGACCTCACCGCTCTCCGCTACGTTGCAGAGCCGCGCCGCGAGGTTCACCTTCGCCCCGAGGACAGTGTAGTTGAGGCGGTCTGTCGAACCCATACACCCGGCGACGACTTCGCCTGAGGCAATCCCCACGCCGACTTCGATGGGGACCTTCAGGTCGCGGTTGAGGCGCTCGCGTTCGGCGATCATTGCGCGGGCGCAGGCTGCTGCGTAGTGAGCGTCGTTGCCGTGCGATTTCAAGGCTCCGAACACAGCCATGATTTCGTCACCGACGAATTTATCGACGACACCGTAGTAGCTTCGAACCACTTTCGTCATCGCCGTCATGTGATCGTTTAACATTTCGATCACCGCGCCGGGATGCATGTTCTCGGTCAGCTCGGTGAATCCCCGAATGTCGCAGAACAGAATCGATACCTCTTTGATCTCGCCGCCGAGTTCGAGGTCGAGGGTGCCGCTGATCATCGCCTGAGCGACGCTTTCATCGCTGACCTTTCCCAGCAGCTCGCGGAAGACGGCCTTTTGTTTGAGTTGGTCGACCATCTGATTGAATGATTCTGTCAGCTCTCCGAGCTCGTCCTTTGACTTGATTTCAAGGTGGCAGTCGAGATTTCCCTCGCGGATCGCTTTGGTTCCTTTCGACAGCTCATTGATCGGACCGGCGAGGTTGCGGGAAAGAAAAAAGGCGAGCGTGCCGCCGAGGAGAAGGGCGAGGGCTCCGATACCGCTTCCTCTCAATCGCAGGTCGTTGAGATCGGCAATGAGGTTCGACATTGGAAAAGCAGCAACCTGATAGACCGTCTGAGGACTCGAGTCTTCGTTCAGCTTTTCGAGGTAAAAGAGATAAGGCTTACTGAACATCTCGTGCTCAATCTTCATGGAGGCCGGCTTCTCCCCCGTATCGCTCAGGATTGCTTCAACCACTCTTGCGATGGCTTTGGACTGCTTGATCTGAAGGCCTCGGCCAAAGACCTGTCCATCGAGATAAATGCCGCTTTTGAGCCGCTCTTCGCTCTCAAATTCCGACTGGTAGCGCTCGAGTGACCGTTCCGCTTCCGATTCCACCGAAGTTGAGCGCAGGAAGCGACCTATTTGCTCTCCCGTTTCCGGCGAGATCACCGGAGTGCTGACCATCTCGATGACCTGCTCCCTCCCGTCAGGAGTTTCCACGGGGATGTAAAGTGAGTGATGGCTGCTGCTTTTGAGGATCGCATTAAAGCGTTCTTTGTTTCCCTCGGCAATGCGTTCGATTCGCTGCGAGAGCTTGCGACGTCTCGAAGCCTCGTCATCTCTGGCCAACTGAGTGATGTGCCCGTCCTTTCCGATTACGGCGACGAAGCCAACCCGGGACTCCATTTCACCGGCGCCGGGAAAGGGACGCGGCGCGGTACCTTTTCCTCCTGACGAAGGCTTCGGCGGAATCGGACCCGGCCCGCCCCGGTCACGCATGATCATGCTTTCCCGATAGAATTCCCAGAAAGCCGCTGTTTCGCTTTTGGAAGGTTTGCCGGTAATGGATTTGATCACTGCGGGCATTTTCGCAAGTTCACTTGAGAGCGCCGTAAACTCTTCAGCTCCCTCCATTCTTGAGTGATTGAGGGTATCGACAAGGTTATCGAATTCCTCCGAGAACTCCCTTGTGTAGGCGTTCTTGACTTTAGTCGACGTTGCCGTGAGAAGCGCCACGGTGACGATCACAATCATGAAGATCATGGAGAGGATTAGTTTGGTTTGAAATCGCAGACCGGGCTTCATATCGGGATTGAACCATACATCTCATAAAAAGTTGTGGGAGACGAGGGCAAACAAATCGGATCTGAGGGGGCTTTCGCCTTGACTCCGATGACATTTTTGACGATTGAATAGAAGTTCCACCGCACATATGGAAAAAGTTCATTTCGACGAAGCAGTCAAAGAAATCACCCGTAAGGACGCGCGGTTTAAGCCCGATGGTTACGCGTTTTTACGTGACGCGCTCGACTTTACCATCACAGAGTTACGCAAAGACGAACTCATTGAGCATAGGCACGTTAGCGGACCTGAGCTGCTTGGCGGAGTCGTTGAATTTGCGCTCAAAGAGTATGGCTCAATGTCGGCTGCCGTGCTCGATTCCTGGGGGATTCGTGCGGATCACGATATTGGTTCCATGGTTTTTAATCTCATCGATACAGGCGCTTTCGGCCGGTCTGAGGAAGACTCTCCAACCGATTTCATGGGCGTGCTCGATCTGCGCGAGGAACTCCTCGAACCCTATCGCCCTTCACGCAAAGTGCTGGAGTCCCGCCCTGATCCGGAGCCTCCGGCGCGCGGCAATCAACCGGCGAAGTCCAGCGAGATTTGAGTGATTCTATCACCAGACTCGAATTCCCTCCGACCACAGCGAACCTGACGACCCTCTCGAACGGGTTGGAGGTCATTGTCAAAGAGGATCACTCGGCTCCAGTCGTCAGTCTGCAGGCGTGGTGTCGTGCCGGTAGCATTCATGAAGGCGAATGGCTCGGTGCCGGGATGTCGCATTTCCTCGAGCACATGTTGTTCAAAGGGACCGCGAAGCGGAATGCGAACGAGATCGCACAGACTGTCCAGTCGCAGGGTGGCTACATCAATGCCTACACCTCTTTTGATCGCACCGTTTACTGGATCGATGCACCCGCCGACGGGGCAAAGACCTGCCTCGATGTCCTCTGTGATGTCGTCGGTTTCGCGGAACTGCCCAAAGATGAATTCGATAGCGAAAGTGACGTGATACGCCGCGAGATCGCGATGGGGGAGGACAACCCCGAACAAGTCCTCAGCAAAGCTCTTTTCCGCACCGCCTACGCGGAGCATCCCTGTCGTTACCCCGTAATCGGCCACCTCGATTTGTTCAATCAACTGAGCCGCGACGACCTCTACGGCTACTACCGTGAAAAGTATTCGCCCGACAACCTCTTCATCGTTATCGTCGGGGATATCAACGAAAGTGAAATCCTCGGGCAAATCGAGGATCAGCTGGGTTCACTGGAGCGTCGACGGCGCTCGCCGGTGGTTTTGCCGGATGAACCCCGTCAGTTAGGGAAGCGATCCGAGACAATTTATTTTCCAACCGATCTGTATCGCGGGCGACTCGCCTGGCCGGTTTCCGATGCGAGACATCCCGATGTTCCCTCGCTCGATCTCATGACTTCGATGCTGGGCGATGGCAGGAGTTCACGCCTTTTCCGATCGATCCGCGAGGAGCAACAGCTCGCCCATTCGGTGGGGGCCTATGCCTACACGCCTGCTTTTTCCGGTCAGATCATTGTCAGCTACGACACCGAGCCCGGAAAACAGGAAGCCACCGAAGCCGCCATTTTCGCCGAGATCGCCCGCTTCCAGGAGGAGGGGTGCACCGGGGAGGAGCTAGCCAAAGTGAAGAATCAGGCCCTCAGTTCCCAGCTTTCCATTCTCACAGACATGAGGGGACAGGCATCCGATCTCGGGTCAAACTGGTTGCTGACTCGCAATCTTGATTACACGCGTGACTACGTGAAAGATGTCCAGGCAGTCACGGTCGATGATGTGAAACGCGTCGCAGGCTATCTCACTCCTGACAGATACACACGGGTCGCTCTCGTTCCCGAAGAGGCGAAGGAGCGCACTGAGGCCAAACCGCGTCCAAAGCGTTCCGAGGATATTCGCAAAGTGACATTGGAGAACGGTCTTACCGTTTTGCTGCTCGCCGATAAGCGGGTTCCTTTCGTACAGTCAAATGCCGTTTTTCGCGGCGGACTTTTAGCCGAAACGCCGGAGAAAAACGGCGTTACCCGGTTGATGGCCCGCCTCCTCACCAAGGACACCGCCAACTATTCCGGAGAATCGATTGCCTCATTGATTGAGTCGGTCGGCGGCGGCATTGGCGGCTCTTTCGGCAACAACACCTTCGGTGTTTCGGTCGGGGCAATGACGCCTGATCTCGACCTCGTTGTAAAACTCCTCGGAGAAACGATTCAGCGTCCCGCTTTTCTCGAAGAGGTTGTGGAGAAAGAAAAGCAATTCCAGCTCGCGGCAATCAAAGCCGAAGCGGACCGTCCTTTCAGCGTCGCGATGAAGGAGCTGAAGCGAAACCTTTACGGAGAGCATCCCTATGGCTTGCAATCCAGCGGCACCCCGGAAACGGTCGAATCGCTCTTGCGGGGAGATGTTCAGGCGATGCATTCAAAGCTCGTGCGAGGTGGCAACGGAGTCGTTGGTATCTTCGGGGACTTGGAGCTCGACCGGGCCGAGGATCTGATCCGCAGCCAGTTCGATTCTTCGCTGGCCTCCGGTGATCGGGCCCTCACAGAGTCATTTCTTTCCCGCATGCCGGAAAAACTGGGCACCTTCAGCGAGCTGAAACACGAGAAGGAGCAGGCGATTTTTCTCGTAGGATACCGCACCGTGGATCTCGCTCATCCGGACAATCCGGCCCTCGAAATGATCGATGAGGCTTGCAGCGACATGGCTTCACGACTCTTCATTCGCATCCGCGAGGAACTGGGGCTCGCCTATTCGGTAGGTGCGACACGGCTCTCCGGACTCGAGCCCGGGTTCATTGTTTTCTATGCATCAACCGCACCTGAGAAACTCGATCTCGTGCAGGCGGAGATGCTTGCTGAAATCGATCTCATGGTCAATCAGGGGCTCGAAGAAGCCGAGTTCAACCGCGCTAAAGCCTCATGGCTTGGCAGGGAGCAAATTCAACTCCAGGGAGCCAAAGAACTCGCGGCCACCGCAACGATTGACGAACTTGTCGGACTTGGTTGGGATCACTACCGCAAAACTCCCGCGACCGTGAAGGCCCTCACCCGCGAGCACGTTCGCGATGTCGCTGCGAAGTACCTGCGTGAAGACAATCGAGTCATCGTCCGGCTGACGAATTGAAGACTGCGCGGAGGTGCTTCTGACGTTAAGGAGGACATCCGGAATTCCGAAGCCCGATTCTCTCGAATTACGACCTGTTGCTGGTTCCCGGACAGGGGCAATGGCGGTCGTCTTTACGATCTGCTTTCACGAACCAAATCACCCACACCGGGGACGTCGTGATCAAAGATACCGATCTATCTACCATAAATACCAAACAGAAAAGTGATATGCCATGGTCGATACATCGTGAATATCAGCTAATTAATCTGTCTTAACTATCAAGGTGCGCTCATGACATCGAACGCTGGTATCGATTCAGCTGAAAGCCTTGACATATTTAGCCTCGTCAGTTCTTATGAACCTGAAAATGGTCCCGATTTCGAGATGTGATATCGGAATGGAAATGGACTAATACTACTGTTCTGCCAAGAAATCCATGTGGAAGACCGCTACACTGATGTCCGCCGCCGGTGTGGTTGTCGCGATCATCGGCACTGAATTTCTCCGTGCAGCAGTCGACAAGCATCGCACACGAACTCAGGGTATGGGCGGAACGCAGGATATACTACTGATCGGAATGATCGTTGGGTGGAGCTGTTTCTTTGCTGCGATCGGGTTCGGCATCAAGTGGTGGATGACAGCCCAATAACTCACCGTGAATGAAGATTCCTTCCCCAGAGAAGCTTGTCCTAGGACTCGCAGGTTGCTTCATGCTGGCAGCAATCGCATTCTTGGTTGCAGATCTAGGTTTGGGGGTGACCGGGTTTCGTCGATGGAGTGCGATCTCTTTAGTGATTGCAGCAGCGATCATGTTCTTGCCGCTCGTTCTTCTTGCGGTCATGCTAGTCATCGAGCGCCTGAAACCAAACAAGGCAGAACAAGACGGTGCTGGACAACCGCCTACTCGCCCCGAGTCGAAATGATTTTTCCAACTATAACCCTTAACCAGCAGTCGAAGGTGCGCCGCCGGTAGGCGGTGCCAGACCTTGGACGTTCGGCCAAGAAATGAACTGCACTTGCAAGAGCTTCCTCACCCAGTTGCATGCAAGTGAGCTGTCTCCATGTATTGGAGTTTTTACGCAGACTGGTGGAGGCTACATAATCTTCGGTTCTAACTGTCGTGTAACAGAACGCGGAGTTTTTCTCGGAACAGGCACCGAACTCGAAACGCATTTTAATGATATCTCATCGATCGAGATTCCTCAGAATCCACATCCTACTTCGGACGAGCTCGAAAACGATTTGGAGCTTATCGGATCTAGCTTCCCCGATATTCCATTTATCCGCACTACGAAGCACGTTAGCGGCAAATCGCAGGAAGTTCTCACGCTCTCGTTCCAGCCCAGCGCTAGAACACCGCAAGCCGAACAAGGCGAGGATTCCAAGCCTGATCACGTTTCGAGTTGATTGACTTTTGTGATTAGAATTTTTACTCTGCTATCGAGATTACGCTCCCTGATCAGGCTGGCATCTCTTGACGTTAGGCGATGAGAGCTAAGGTTCTAGAACCACCATTGTGGTATTTGAGCGTTCGCGAGCAAACAGAAGCTCGAATTTTCGAACTGTGTGGAGAGATCACTCAAGGGAATGCGCGGAAGATTGCTACGTCGATTCCTTCTTACTTCGATCTTGCGCCTACGCAGGATGGATTCGATCCGAAGCACGAGTTGCGATTAGGGCAGTTCCAGACTGCGCTTGGCCACGCCTATGCGACCGCGTTTGCTTCGATCACCGACTGGACCTTCGATTTTCTGGGATTCGAGCAGGATAATTTCGATCCCGAGGACGGAATCAATACATTGGTTAGCCCTGACAATTCAGTTATCATCTTTCCGATTGCCGAAGTTCGAAAGGATTACTACAAGGGATCCGACTGTTGCAATTTCCTGATCGACGCAGTCCTACAAGGAGACATTCCGAGCCACCCTGAAGACTCATTCGTTCACTGGAACCCCGACCCGACCGCGCCGAACAAGGTGCGGGACTCAAGCTCCTGACACGCTGCGAGTCGAAATTCCTTTTCTAGTTTCGCAACTTTTCATACCATTCAACGGGCGGCTCCCGTCAGGAGGCGAGTCCGCTTGAACGTTTGTCTAAAAGATATGCCCTTGCTATACGTAAATCTCTTCGTATGGCACGTCACCGCCCGAATATTGATTCTGTTCGTATTCGTGACCAACTACCACCCATTGGATCTCACAGCAGAGGGAAGAGAGATCGGCGATTTTCTGATCTTTAATGGAGTCGCATTTTTAGTTCTCGCACTGCTGGTCTGTGTCCCGCGAGTACTCGCCCGTTCCATCTCGCCAATTCATCGGTCGACTGCCCTTGTCGGAATCTTCTTCGGAACTCTCGTTTGCATTCATGACGTCATGGCCGGTTCCGAGATTCGAAATGGCAACGATTTCCTCCTATCCAACCTCATTCTTCCGGCACACAAAATGTTTCCTACGCAGCCGAACATTCTTGTATGGATCCTGCTGATTATTTCGCTTCTTCTGGTGACAGTCGGTACCGCATGGGTCGTCGTACAACAAACGCGGCGAACAAGCCGGAGATCTCAAGCCCGATCACGTCGCGAGTTGTTTGACTTCCCTGATATGAATCCTTAACCTTCTTTCGGAATCGCGCCCACTGATCGGGCTGAGATTCCTCAAATGTTGTGCCAAGAAAATGCCGACCAAGGCTACAATCTTAAAAGTCGCTTTAGCCGCAACTGTTTGGGCCATCATTGGTGTTGCGATCTTCGATGCAATGGGAATCGAAACCTATTGGGGAGGCGAGAGTCGGTGGGGTTGGCTTCTCTCACCTGGAATTATTCTCCCAGTCATTGCGGCAAGTAATCTAATCTGGATCGGATTCACCATCAGAGAGTACCGGCAGCATCGAGGCAATTACCTCGCGGCAGCACTTATTTCTCCGCTCATTGGAGCAGGGTTCGTCGGGCTGATCCTATGGGCATTCAACGGTTTTCCTCCGATGGAACTTTGGTTCGTGGGCCTCGCGATATTTTGCATCTTGGCCTTTTCCCTGTTGATTTGGCCGATCAGCATTGGCGCTGCTTTGTCGTGCTGGGCGATTACTTGGAACGACCTCAACACGCCACGAAAATCCGGGCACATCAAGCCGAGGCACTCAAGCCCTGACCGCGCCGAATGATAAGGAATGATCAGGGACAAATGATCAAAATGATCAAAAATGATCAGGGACAGGTTAATTATTGGAAATTGTTCTTGTGAACAGTTGTTTGTGCATGCATGATGTCCACATGAGGCAATCACGCATCCGGGGAGAGGGGAAAAGTTACTACCACTGCCTCTCCCGCGTCGTGGA
>JAYWLB010000120.1:0-211765 GCA_035967665.1 Verrucomicrobiales bacterium BCK34 | reverse complement strand
GAGGTCTTTGAGCGAAATCGAGGCAAGTTTGGAAAGACTCGCGAAAGTGGTGCGAGGGAGATGCGGGAAGCCAATTGGGAAGGGCTTTGCGTGATACGGGATTTGCGGAGTGAAGTGATAGGACCGGCGCGGGCGCCACGGGGAGGGTAGGAAGTCCAAAGCAATGGATGGACGAGGGACGGGATACCTTCGCTTAACTGAAAAAAGTGTACCTAAATCAACTGCCGCAAGGAGAGGTGTGATCTGTTCGCAGCGGTGTGACAGGCCTTACCGCATTCCTACCTGCTTCGCTCCCTATTTCAGCAATGAACTGCGCAAGGCAATAGTTCGATTTCCGCAGTTCCGCGTCACTTTACGCAATTAGATAACGTTGATCACTCATCCCCCCCCTGCTTCCTCAACTACTAGCCTGTCCCTCCTCCATTGGTATTGTCGATTGATCTCTCTGTATTTCCGGTTTCGAGTTGCTGAGGCTACGCGTTTCGGGTCGTAGTCATCTTCGGGTTACCATTCTACTGTTTCAGCTGCATACCCGGAGTGAGTTTGCTCAAGCGCAAACGACTCAGAAGGACTCATCCAATCGCCCGAAATTCTATGAAGCTACTGCCCTGTATTCTCGTAATCACCGTGTCGATGTCACTACTCCTTCGGGCCGGAGAGAAACCACTGAGCGGAGGTCTTTCCGAGATCGATATTACGCCTCCAGTTGGCTACCCGCACTACCGGGGCATATCAACGGCGGTTGATGATCCGCTATACGTGAAGGCTCTCGTAATGAAGCAAGGTGAGGTGAGCTGGGGAATCGCGGTGTGCGATCTCTTGTGGATCGAGCGGGAATTGTCTGCCGAGGTTAGAACGCTCGTGTCTGAGGAAACGGGAATTCCCTTTGAAAACCTCATCGTCGCCGCGACTCACACCCACACCGGTCCGGCCTACCATTCCAATATTTACGAGCTGAACAATCATGTTAGGAAAACTTCGCTGTCGGAAAAGGAAGCAATTTCGCAGGACGGATACCCCGAAGCGCTTCGTGACCGAATCGTTGAGTCTCTGGTAGAGGCGCATGCAAAAGCGGAGCCAGTGAAACTTCAGCAGGCAACGGGGAAAATCGTAGATCTCTCCTTCAATCGGAGATTTTACATGAGCGACGGAAAGGTCAAAACCAATCCCGGCGTTGGAAACAGAAGCCTCATAAAGCCCGCGGGACCCATCGATCCCGCATTGGACGTACTTTGGATCGAACGCGCGAAGGACAGTGAACTCCTCGGCGTGGTAAGCAATTTTGCGGTCCATCCCGATACCTATGGAAGCAGCGCATTCTCCGGCGACTACCCGGGAGTCCTTGCCCGGAAGTTGGAAGAGTCCCTCGGCGAGGACGTCGTGTCCCTGTTTCTCCAGGGAACCAGCGGGGATTTGAATCACGTGAACGTGAAGAAAGAGGCCGAGCGGCTCAAGACGACGCCGATGGGGGAACGATTGGCAAAAGAGATTCTGTCGCTTGAAGAAGAAAGGAACCCCTTGAAAACGCCGGAGCTGGCAGCGAGTTCGGAATGGATCTATCCCCCGCTGCAATCATTTTCCAACGAGGAATTGGAGTGGGCCAATAATCTCAACGCGGCCTCGAAATATGGAGAAACCGGACTGTTTCAGCGCCGACGCCCCATGAAAATTCGTTCACTGGCACGGATTCGGGCGACCGAAGCGGTGCCTCCTACAATTGAATCAGAACCCTGGACTCTGCCGGTGGAGGTGCAGGCTTTTGCGCTGAGCAATGAAGTCGCGGTCGTTGGACTGCCCGGCGAGGTCTTCGTGGAACTCGGACTCGCAATCAAAGAAGCTTCGCCCTTTTCCGTCACTATGATCGTTGAGCTGACTCAAGTGCACATCGCCTACGTGCCGACACGGAAAGCTTTTGCCGAAGGCGGATACGAAACACTCAACTCCCGCCTTGCCCCCGGTGGTGGCGAGATGCTAGTCAAATCGGCGATCCGGCAACTCCATGCTTTGAAGGCAGAATGAACTATCGTCTTTGAAAGTCGTAGATCATTTCAGCGATGCGCGGGTAACCCTTTGCTCTCGCTATACTTTCGGGAACCTCGCGATCGACGTTGGCGATGAAAGAGTTCGCACCGGCATTCAAAAGGAGACGAACCGCTTCTTCGTGCCCGCGGGAAGCGGCAAACAGCATCGGTGTATTTTGCCGTCTCGTCGTGATGTCGACATCAGCTCTCCGCGAAATGAGAATATAAAGAACGTCATCCTGACCATTGACTGCAGCTTTCGAAATGGGAAACCAGCCTTTGCTGTCTTTCGCATTAATGTTCACTCCGGAATCGAGAATAGAAATGACACGGTTCATGTTTCCTTCCCCGCAGGCTTTGGTGAGATCATCAATCGAATACTGTGCATGCACCTCCGGCGAGACAAAGATACCTATAAGGGCGACAGTTGCTGCTATTAGTGATTTCATGAATGTTTTTTGTTTTTGGTTATCATCATAGACGAGCAGAAGGAAGGAGTTATGCCCCTCTCCCTCAATCGAATGAATTACCGGGCTTGCCTAAACCACATCATGTAGAAAGTTGCTCCGGAAAACTGAACCATGGAGGAAACCCTATCACTACAACAAGCCCGGAAACTGGTCCTGCTCTCGCAGAGACTTCCGCCGACAAAGCCGGTCGGCTCCGCAACGGCTGCGACCCTCTCTGCGATTGAACATCTTGGTTACATTCAGATTGATACAATCTCGGTCGTGGAGCGTGCTCATGATCACACCCTTTGGAATCGGAACCCGCGCTACGATGCCTCGCAGCTCGCTCAACTTCTCGAAAGCAAAGAGGTCTTTGAATACTGGTCCCACGCCGCTGCCTACCTTCCGATGCGGGACTATCGATTCAGCCTGCCACGCAAGATGGCGCTCGCGAGAGGCGATCTGGAGCACTGGTATGACCGCGACGATCGGGTCATGAAGATGGTCCTTGAGCGCATCCGCGAAGAAGGCCCTCTCATGGCGAAAGACTTCGACAGCGCCGGCAAACAGCCCGGCGATTGGAAAGCGAAACCCGCAAAGCAGGCCCTCGAGTATCTCTTCATGCAGGGAGAGCTCATGGTGCCGCGTCGTGTGAATTTCCACAAAGTCTACGACCTTACCGAGCGGGTTCTCCCGGAAGGGATCAACACCAGCGAACCCGAACCCGGCGAGTATGCCCGCTTTCTCATCACCCGCTTTCTCGAGGCGAACGGCGTGGGACGAGCGGCGGAGTTTGCCTATTTGCGGAAGAACACGAAGCGGCTCGTTTCCGCGACGATGGATGAAATGATTTCCAACGGGGAATTGCTGCCAATCCGCATAGATGGACAAACGTTCTATAGCTTGCCCGATTCCCTCGAAGCGCTCAGCCAACCGCTGAGGCGCGGAAAATTGAAAATCCTCTCGCCGTTCGACAATTTGCTCATTCAGCGCAAACGGATCACAGACCTTTTCGGATTCGACTATCTGATCGAATGCTACGTCCCCGCCGCGAAACGCCGGTATGGCTACTTCTCTCTACCCATCCTCTGGGATGGAAAGCTCGTCGCGCGAATGGACTGCAAACACGAACGCAAGCAATCGCTGCTGCACATTCATCACCTTGCACTGGAGCCCCATCTATCAAACCACGATGCATTTTTCCACGCTCTGCATCTGGAGCTGAAAGCGTTTCTGCAGTTCAACCAATGCTCCGGCATTCGGCTGAACAAGGTCTCACCGGCAAAGCTCAAACCCGGGTTGCAGCGGGCTCTCAACGATTTGAGTTGATAAGGAGGCCATACTGAAGATCCCGATTCAATCCTCTTTTGCAGGATTGAGTAAGAACTTTACAGACGGCCCGTGGTTTCATTGACACCCAGTCATCGCCCCGATGCAATACCTGCAATTCCCGTAACTAACAAAGCCCCAGCTGATATACTTCTTAGATCCTGCCCTCCCATGATTCGTCCGCTTTTCTCACTTACCTGCCTCTTTGCTTTCACCGGAGGGGCCATAACGCCTCCCCTCCATTCCGAACCCCTCACAGGCGACGAGGTCGAAAGCATGCTCAATGAATTAGCGACCATTGAAGAAGATCTCAAAGGAGACCGGGTTTCCATCCGGACGAACGCGGTCCGCGCCTTCGAGGCCGCTGCGGCGAGCGACAAGGCCGTCTACGAATTCTACCTGCAGTGCCACAAAACGCTCAAATTTGACGCAAAAGACGCTTCTTTCACCGATTTCCGTGCCTGGCGCGAGAAGAACGAAGGGCGGATCAAATCGAAATCCAATCTCGCTGCGCTGCGCCTGCAGTTGCAGTATCTCGTCCTGACCCTGAAGGCAGCCGAGGGAGTGAAGCGGGAAGCCCTTATCCCCGAGCTGGAAAGCTTCGTCGCCAACATCGTTGCTCATTCCGAAGAACTGGAGGATTCGGGGATGAAGACTTTGAGGGAGTCGGTGAAAACGAGCATTTTCGCGGAGGCCTACAAACTCGACAAGTCGCTTGAGGTTCCGGATTGGTCTTTCGAACCCGGAAAATTTGGAGACGTCTACGAGAAAACGATTTTCGCCTACCTGCGGGCGGAGCAACCCGGCAGCCTCGAAGCAGCATGGGATCGACGAATCGAACTCGAGAAGCGATACGTCCTCATCACCGGGGAGGAGAACCAGTTTGAACTCGATAAGTTTCAAACCGAGCGGCTCCCTGAACTCCGCTGGCAGAAAGCCACGGACATCTATTCCAGCTATTCAGCGAAACAAGGTGCCCAGTCCATGCTCGCGCTCCTGAAAGGAAACCCGGGGCACACCAGTCTCAAAAAGTGGCTCGAAGAATTCAGGGCTTTACTGAAGAGTAACATTCCGGCGAAGATCCCGTCAGATAACACGCCCCCACCGCTCGATCCATCCAACCCTCTCGGCTTCGAATAGCGCGACCCCCGGCTGACTCCCTCTCGGATCCCCTTCCCCCCAAAAAAACGCATGGAAAAGTTTCGACAATCTCTCAGTGCGCTCTTCCTCATCACAGGGGCACTTCTTCTATACCAAACAGGGATGAGCGGGGAAGCCAATCAACTCACTCCTATTCTCGCTGAACCCGGCGAAGTCTTTCTCGCCGACGATTTCGAAGAAGATTACGTCGTCAAAAAGGGTCATCCCGTTTTCAAACCGGGACAGGAAACAAGATGGGAAAGCAAAGGCGGTTTACTCATCGGAACGCAATCGCCCCCGGAGTATCAGGCAAAGAAAAAAGCGCAGGAAAACGGTCACCTCGGGACCGCGCCAAGACTTCAATTTTCCGGCTCACCGAAGGACGTCATTATCAAATACTCATTCAAAATCTCGGGAGGCAAATTCACCAATCTGCTTCCTATCATTGAAGCAGGGCACCACTTGCGGAGGATCTATTTCGGCCCGGAAGGCAGCCGGATTCTCGTTGACCACGAGACGACGACCATCGCGGAAAGTGACTTCGTTCTCGAGCTCGACAAATGGTATCACATCATGGTTGAGATCAAGGGCAACGAGTTCCTTGTGCGATTCCAGGACGGACCGACTATCTATGGTGAAGACGAAGGAGTTGGTGCCGGGTTTGCCAATTACAATATAGGCATCACTGCGACCAACCTGGGAACCATCTATATAGACAATATGACGATCCACGAAGCCGGCACCGCGAAGAAAGACTGGGCGCAGAAGAAGGCGACTCTCTTATCGAAAGAGCAATGACCCAACAGGGTTGAGTCCATGATCTAACCCTCTTTAGTTTCCCCGCCAGGCTGATTCAAGGCCGACCAAAGGGTATTTCTCCAATAGAGAAACATCAGAAGTGGCACGATCCAGTGGGAGCTTCGCACCACCGTCTCCATGGCCCACGGATCAATAGTCGATGCACTCGCAATTCGGGCGAGAGCGGTCAAGGCGCCCCAGCCGATCAGGTAGTAGAGCGAGTATCTCCGAAGTGGCGCAAAAAGAAGTGCTGCCGCGGCAACAAAATCGAGAACTCCGAAGGTTGTCAGAAAAGCGAAGACTCCCGATCCGCTCAGACCGGTTAGAGAAGTTGTCATGGTTTGATATTTCAACGGAACAGCGTGAAATCCAACCGCGTACAATCCATGTCCGACAAAGGTAAGGATCGTCGCTCCGGCCGCAGCAACGATCCAGGAACGGGAGCTGGATTCCTCTCTCAGCGCCATCAAAAGCAGCAGCGGACATCCCCATTGAAGGGTGTGCTCAATCGCCATTCCGAGTTGATTGCCGCTGTTGATATACCCACCGAAGGCGTCGAGCAGGAGAACACCGGACATGGGAACAAGAAGCGAGGCGGTCCACTTGAAGCGGTCAACGGAGGCGATCCACGGCACAGCTGCACTGAGCATCAAACAAATGCCGAGAATCTCCAGCCCCTTTGTTATCGCGGGGTCCGAGCCGAGTGCAAACTGCTCCCAGTCGACCATCTCACCCCACCAACCCTCGTTCCAAATCAGCCCCCGAATCGGGCTGTCCCATTTCCACGTCAACCACCCGCGGGCGAACACCGTCAGCGAGACGCAAACCTTCAGAATCGTGAGCCAGCGTTTTGATCGCATCGCGAGAAGCGGAAACACCCTATCGGTCGCCGGGAATGACAAGGACCTTTCCGCCCTCGGGATTCCAAATCTCCAGTCCGGCGGGAGCGGTGAAAGGATGTGCCGGATCGAGAGGCTCCATCTTCGAGGGATTCTCCACTTTGACGGTCTTCACCTGCATCTCTTTCCGGTTCACCTGAATCCAGTCAAAGCCGTTGAAGGAATCCGTCGCGATCGTCCAGGGCTTGCCATCATCAGCAGCACGAAGGGGCGCTCCCCAACAGCCTTCGCCGATATAAACGGTGGCGTTTTTATCTTTGTCAGAGTGGGAAAACCCTTCGACACCACCTACCTCAGGTTTCAATGGCAGGGTGCGTTTCATAACATGGGAATCCGACTCAATCGCGAGGTCGAGCCCGCACTCGTAGAAGATGTCCGCCCAGAGAAGAGGATTATCCCCTTCGGATTTTGTCGAGACATGCGGTTTCATCGGCTTGTGATAACCGGCGACGAGATGGATCACCTCGTCCCGATACTTTTTCAGCCTCTTCTCGAGCCATTCCCCCTGCTCCCCGTTGGCGGGAATTTCTGAATTCAGAGCAAAGTAGTGAAAGAGGTCTCCTCCTATCCTCAGATCAAAGTAGGCATCCTCGGGAGTATCGAAATAGTTATATATGGAATCGACGCGACCTTCATGGTTTCCGCGATGAGGAACGATGGGGATAATGTTTCCAGCGGCATCAATCGTTTCCTGCCAGTCATCGAACCATTCCGCCCACTCGACTTCGGTATCCTTGTTAATCATATCGCCGGTGAAAGCGATGAAGAGCGGCTGGAGTTTGGCGCTGATCTGATTGGCGTAAATTCTCACATCCCGAAAATTACGGGAATCACCACCGGCGATGAAGGTGAACGAATCCGGCTGATCCGATGCGGTCTTGAAGCTGAGTCGCCGACTCACCCCGGCGTCATCCTTGATGCAGAAAAAGTAGCGGGTATCCGGCTTGAGGTCTTCCAGATGAACAAAGCAGTTGTTGATCGTCTCGGTGTAACGAAAGGTCCGATCGACTTCCTCCGTTTCAGGATAGAGGTGATGCTTCCGACCGAAATCCTCCGACCCGAAATGAACGACACCCGGCTCTCCCGCTTTCTGATTCCAGCTGATCGTCGCTTTAGTGGTGGGGTCATCCGACCAGACGACGCGAAACTTTTCGGTGTTGGAGTCATTTTCAGAAATGATTGCGACACCTTCCTGCCCGAAGAGGGCGGAGGTTAGCAACAGCGTGGTGAGACAATAAATCAGTTTCATTGGAGTCGACGATCAAAGCTGAACTTCGTGGAGATTCTGACCATGAACAAATACCGTTCCCGCCCCGAACGCGCTATCAATACGACATTACCTCGCGTCTCCTCCGAGGATTTCGATATGACGCAGGACACAGGCAGCGAGCGTCGGAGGATGGTAGCCACCTTCCATCACTGAAATCAATTTACCACCACAGACACGGTCAGCCGTTTCTCTCACCATCCGGGTTAGAGTGCCGAATCCGTCGATCGAGATTAGAAAGTCAGCCATCGGGTCTTCGGTCGCGGCGTCGAAGCCGGCGGAGACAAGAATCACATCGGGAGCGAATGCTTCGACACTTTCGAGTGCTGTCGCCCACGCGTCGATCAATGCCGTATCCTGGGTTCCGAGAGGAAGAGGAAAATTCAAGGTCGTTCCGATGCCCTCTCCAGCCCCGGTTTCCTCCTTCAAACCGGTGTTGGGATAAACGCCTTCCTGATGAGTCGAAACATAGAAAACGTCCGCAGACTCGTAGAAGATATCCTGGGTGCCGTTTCCATGATGAACATCCCAGTCAAGAATTGCGACTCTTCCAATCCCATGATTTTTCTGCAGGTAGCGTGCGAGAATGGCAACGTGATTAAAAATACAAAACCCCATCCCTCTGTCGACAGTGGCATGGTGCCCCGGAGGTCGCACCGCGCAGAAGGCACGGGTAATCGCTCCGGACATGACGTCGTCTCCCGCCTGTAGCACGCATCCGAGGGCTTTCATTGTCACCTCGTAGGAATCTTCACAAATCGCAGTGTCCCCTGTTCTCAGGGTTTCACGGAATTCATGAATGTCGATTTGAACGAGATCGTGATAACTCGCCGAGTGAACAAGTAAGACCTCCTCCTCTGTTGCGACACGATCACAGCGTGACTTTGCTCTGGGAACAGTGGCGAGAGCCTCAAGGACCGCCTCATAGCGTTTTGCTGACTCAGGATGACCGGGCCCGGTATCGTGTTTTAGAAGCTCCGGCGAAGCGTAAATTCCCATACCGGCTCCGGCGAGTTTTGATTTATTCTCTAACAAGGCCGCAATATCCAGCCAGAACTCGTCACTGTCCTCTCCCGGAATGCTTTTCCGTTCTGCTCCAAAATTCACAAAAAGACGCGCCATGGCCACGTTTCGTTTCAGAACGCTGGCCCAGAATTTGACGATACCCCGCTCATTGGCAATTACCGCCATCTCATTGAGCAGATACTGGGCGATCCCTTTGCGTCGAGCGTTCTCGTGAACGAGAAAGGAGATCTCAGCGGTGTCTCCACGGGGATCGACATAGAATCGACCCACCGCGCGGAGGTCTTCTCTCAAGTGGTTGCGATAGAAAACACCGAGGGCGAGGTCGCGGGTCTGATCGACCGAGGACATCCGGTAGGCCGTTGTCTCGTCGAGAGAGGGCATCGCGTATCCGTAACGAAGGCGAATCGTCTCCTCATCCTGCGCATAGAAGAATTCCTGCACCGACCGCATGTCGCTGGGGTGAAGAGGGCGGACCACGTATTTAATCCCGGAAAAATCGACTTTTTTGATTTCGATCTCGTCGTCGTTGTCGCGGATATGCCCTGAAGTCGCACCGAAGATTTTCGGAATCCAACCCTGATCCCGGGCGCCTTCCAATAGCGACTCCTGAAAACGGGGATGGGCGATCTCGGTGAGACGCAGAACCCGCTGACGAATGCTCTGACCGACAAGGTTTGCGACTCCGAATTCAGTAACGACGTAGTGAACATCCCCCCTCGAAGTGCAGACACCGCTACCCGAAGAGAGACCCGTTACAATCCGCGATGCACTGCCGCCGTTTCGTGTCGAAGTGAGCACAATGATAGGGCGACCGCCTTCACTTCCGACGGCACCACGAATGAAATCCTGAGTCGCTCCGATCCCCCCGTAGAAGCGATGCCCTCGTGAATCCCGCACAACCTGCCCGGTGAGATCGACTTCCCGCGCACCGTTGATGGCGACCATGTTAGGGTGCTTACTGATCCGGTGCGGGGCATTGGTCCACTCCGAGCTGTGCATCTCGATGTCGGGATTGTTGTCGAGGAAATCGTAGAGACTTTGAGTGCCGAGGCAGTGAGTTGCCACGGTGACGCCCTGCTGAAATTTCTTCTTACGATTCGTAACCACCCCGGACTTCACCAGTGCCATCATCGCATCGGTAAAACACCCGGTATGAATCCCCAGCTCCCTGTGATTGTGATTCAACGCTTCGAGAACCGTCTGCGGACAGTCGCCGAGGCTCGCCTGAATCGTCGATCCATCGTCGATGAGCTGCGCAGCGTATCCGGCTATTTTTCGATGACGCTCACTGTGCTGTTTCGGCAACATCGTCATCAGCGGCGTGTCATGCTCGACCTGATAATGGATCGCGCTGAGAGGAATCAGGGAATCGCCATGAGTTCGCGGAACGTTGCGGTTTATCTGCGCCACGATTGTCCGAGCATTCCGAATCGCCGCAACGAGGACATCGGTGCTCACTCCGAGTGATACCATCCCGTCTTCGTTGGGAGGACTCACCTGAATGAGAGCGACATCCAGCTTGATCACCCCCTTATCAAAAAGCCGCGGAATATCCGACATCGGGCTGGGCGTGTAATCGGCATAGCCTTCATTCACCGCATCCCACATGCTCCGGGTGAGGAAAAAGGTATTCGTCCGGAAATGTCCCCGATAGCGCGGATCCAGCCATGGCAGCGCCCCCAGGGTGTGAATATGCATCCACTCGACATCCTTGAACGAATTCGCCTCTGCGAGCAGTTGGTCCACAAGGAGATAGGGAACGCTCGCACCTCCACCAAGAAATAGCCGGCCTCCGTTGGGTAAAATTTTCTGCCAGGGGATCTTCATGAGTCTTCCTCCCGACTATCGTTGCAGGCACCTTCCTCGCAAGGCGCCTGTTTGAGCAAACGGCCCCCGCGACCTACCAGTGCTTTGTCACACTGACGCGAACCTGGCGTGGCTCGTAGGGGTGCAAGTGCGTATCGTCGATTCCCACAGCCGCTTCGCCCGGAAGACGGGAGGTGTAGAAATACTCGACGTCGTTGTCGTTCGAATCGAGCAGATTGATAAACTCGAGTGCGATTTCCCAGTCGCCTTCGACACGATACCCGAGGCGTGAATTGATCTGGAGAGCATCCTTCGATTCAACACTTCCATCGCCGTTGAGAGGTCTCGGGGAAAAGTAGCGGGCCCGGATCGAAGCGAACGGTCCCGAAGCGTTCCCATAGGTAATCCCCCCGGAAAAGGACATCGGAACGGAATTTTCAATCTCTTCGCCTGTTTCAACAAACTGCCCTTCCGTCACTGTAAACTCGGTGTCGATCGTGAGCCAATCCTCCGGCTTCCAGTAGTTCGACCACTCGATTCCGTAGCGCTCGCTGGCGCCACCGGCCTCGATATTTCCGGCGTCACCAACGTAGACCAGCTCGGATTCGCTCTCCAGATACCAGAGCGCCAAACTGGAGGTCAGGTTCGGGATGATTTGAGTGCGAACGCCGACCTCAGCGCCTTTGGTTCTGACCAACGCGGGGATTTCAGAAAGCGGATCGCCAGTGAGCGGATCCTGCGTAATTGTGACACCACGGGCGTCGTTGCTGTGGAATCCAAATCCACCGTTCAAATAGAATTCCGTTTCATTCCATGGACCGAGAACGATGCCGGCCTTCGGACTGACAATCCCGTCCCATTCTGACCCGGAGTTCGCGGCGAGGGATTTTGCATCGACATCGAAGTGGTAGAGATCCCCCCTGATTCCCGCCTGGGTGCGCAGCCAATCAGTCCACGGCACCTCGAGATTGGAATAGGCGGAAAAGCTCGCTTCGTAAATTTCATCTTCTCTCACTGTGGAAAGACGCTGCCGCTGACTTGTTTTGTAGAGACCTATATCATTGATAAAATCGTGATGGGTCTGCAGGCCGACCGAAAGGGTTGATTCGCGATCCAGAAACGTGAATTCGTCAAAGGTGTGGTCAATCGCCGCGCCGGCAAACCAGCGGTCATCGTATTGATTGAACTGATCCCCGTTGACAGGATCATCGAGGAAAAGGGTGAAGTTTGAAAAGAGATCGAGCTGATATTTCCCCGCATAAACAGAACCGACGGTGATACCGGAATCTCCGGTTTTTCTGAAATCGGCAGAAAGGCTGAATCGATAAGAATCGCCTCCGACGCTGGGATCAACGAACCCGAGACGATCAATCGACCCGTTGTTGATAAGCCGCTCGGGAACCTGATCGGTTGCATTCCAGGTCGAGTCAAATCCCATCAAAGTGATCGACGCAAAATCATCCTCATCACCGATCACATAGCGGAAGAAACCATTCCAGCGATTGAGCTCATCCGGCATCGCCCAGGGGCCGTCGTAGTAGTTGTATTCGAGGGCGAAGGTTGCGATGCCATCACCGGCCTCAACCGAATCGGCGAGCAACCCGCGATAGAAATTATCGGTTCCAATCGTGAACGAAGCAACCCCCTGTGGAAGCTCACGGTAAAGACGAAACCGCGCCGCGCCGGCAGTGCTGAAATCTCCGAATCTCGAAAAGTAGGGCCCTTTGACATACTCGAGCTCCTCTACCAGTTCGGGAATCAGGAAGTTGATGTCTGCATACCCCTGACCGTGACCGTGGCTGCGATTGTTCACCGGCATGTTGTCGACGAAAATGGCAAAATCCGTCCCGTGATCGAGGTTGAATCCCCGCAGGAAGTACTGATTCGCCTTACCGCCTCCGCTATGCTGCGTCACGATCATACCGGGCACCACCTCCAGCAGCTCGCCGCGCCGCAAAAAAGGACGATCCATCAGCTCCGCGCTGCTGGCCCGGCCACTCGAAGCACTGGGAGCGATCGCGATGAGATCCTCCGCTTTTCCCGGAGACACCACCGCTTCAAAATTCGTCACCGTCGGAGCGGAAACACCGGTAACCGAACGGGTCGGAGCAGATCGCGGGGGTGTTGGTGTCGAGGAAACCACGGTGGCTTCGAGAGTGCTCACGTCGGCTGTTGAAACCTGAGCCTGAGGCACCGCATCATCAAGAATGGCGGGAGAAGTTTCCGCCGTTTCGAGCTCTTGAGCCTGAAGGAGACCACTTAACAAAAGGGCGCACGAGGACGTGTAAAAGAAACGATTCATAAAATAGAAAATAGGATGGAAAGACTGGATCCGGACTCACTCAGAGGCTGATTTTCCTCAGGTTCGCAAGGTTCTGCTTCATGGCAGAAAGAAAGTCCCCTGATTCGGGACGGTTACCGCAGGGGTTAATAACGACACTTTCCAAACCCAATTCCTTGAGGAGAGCTACCGACTCAGGAACCGGCTCCCCTTCCCATATCATCCATTTTGCGGGGTGGTTTTTAAGTAACGCTTTCAGTTCACCCAGTGCCGCCTCATCAGGAACGGTTTCGGGCTCCCAATGGACCGATTCGATGTTCAATTTGTAACGTCTCGAGAAATAGGAATAGACGGGATGCGACGCGACAAGCGGGTGCAAATCAATCGCCGAACCGACAAAGGCGAAGTCGAGATGAAGCTTCTCAAGATCGATCGCGAGCTGGTGAAAGCTCTCCTCGAATGCAGCAGCCTTTTCCGGAATGAAACGAGTCAGGGCATCGCGAACTTCCTCAGCCTGCCAGATCGCCTGCTGAAAATCCAGCCATGTGGAAAACTCGGTCCCCGCATGAGAGTGTGCCTCACCGCCACCGTGGGTATGAACGAGCGTGTATTTGCTCGCGATATACTCCCCTTTAAAAGACTTCGAGGTGTCGACAATTCGGCTTTGCGGCATGCTCACTGTCGCAATCCATTTTTCATAAGTCGCTCCGTTCGTGACGAGTAGACCCGCCGATTGCATCGCGATGAGATCTTTTTCCGAAGGCTTCCAGAAGGCCGGGTCTGTATCCGGTGGAACAGGAAACTCCGCAACCACAAAGTCCCCGCCGATTCGCTCCGTAAAATAGAAGAGAGGGTAGTTCGAGCAGAAAACCCGGAGAATCCGCTCCGGAGACTTTTCCTCCGCATTCGCCTGCGGGACATCACCGCATCCAGCGAGGAACGCGGAACAAATCAAAAGGATGAAAGGAGTCAAAAGCGGGATTCTCATGGGACTGATATGAGAGACAAAACGGCTCCCACATCAGGTTGGAACGACAAATCCACTCGCCACCCCACAAAAAAAGAGAAAAAATCAGGATTCGTTCTCGCCCGCCACTCTCAGAATCTCACGAGCCCGATAGAGACGGCCTTCAACAGCACGGACCGAACACTTCAGAACCGCGGCGCAATCGCTCTGGCTGAGGCCCTCAAGAGCAAAAAGCACCACTGCCGCACGAAGTTTGTCCGGCAGCGCCATGATCTCCTTTTGCATGCGAGCATGTTCATCTGTCTTTGCCGCCGTTTCGTCGGGACGGGCAAGCGGACAGATCGAAGGGACCTCGGCATCACCGATGGACTGAGTAGCCCTTCGCTGGCGCGCCGCCTTTGATTTGAAATGATCGCGGCAGAGATTCAAGGCGATGCGGTAGAGCCAGGTCGTGAATTTACCGCGCTTCTCATAGCGCGGAATCGCCTCGTAGACGCGGATGAAGGTGTCCTGAGCAGCCTCCCGTGCGTCTTCGCTGTTCTGGAGCCAGCGAAAGCAAAAATGGAAAACGCGTTCCTGGTGTAATTCCACCAGCTGACAAAAAGCCTCGTCATCACCGGCCGCAGCAGCGCTGACGAGCCGGTCGTCATGAGCTTCCGAAAATGATCGCGAGAGCAGGTCACTGCGCCCGGTCTTCCCGAACTCAAAATCTTCAATCGTGATGTCCATGCACAATACTGTCGTGTGTCCACCCGAGGAGCTTCGCGCCCTGCTCCTCAGTGAGATGCTCCTTCATTGCAAAAAAATGGTTCAAGGTCGCCTCCTGCAATTCCCCCTGCCATTTCGTAAGTTCTTCGCGGGCTGCGGTTACTTCGGCTGAATCGGCATCAAAGGCACGGATCGCGGCAGCCAGCTTGCGGCCCGACGATTCAATCTCCGCACGGATTTGATTGCGGTCCTTCTCAAAAGCGACTTCATGGGGATGCAGAACAGCCTCCTGCTCCGGAGTGATCGCCAGGTTCTCATGCAACCAGGCGTGAAACCCCTGCTCTGAATGTTCGTGCGCCGGGGGTGCCTCGGAACGCTTCAAAGTCCCGCGAGCTACCCAGTAGGAAACCACTGCCGCGAGACAGACCGTTCCGAGAGACCAGAGAATGGATCGGAGCCGCGTCATTGTGAAGAAAAGGGAGAACCGTCAGGGTTGCCTTGAAAAAGAAGCAGCGGAGGCACCGAGTCATGAGAAGCCGCAGGGGCAGCACTCAGTCCGAAAGCAATCGCGATCAACAGTGAAATGAAACTGGCCACAGCAAGCGATTTCCAATGCTGGCGCAGAAGCCGGCGCAGGCGCCTCCCCTTCGCGAGAATTTCCCCGGCAAAATTCTCAGGAAGACAATCTGCCGGTGCAGCTGTCTCCTGATTCAAAAGCCGTTGAAATTCCGAACGATTCATAACACTCCTAAATCATTCACCACAAGTCCCTCCGGTCAAGGCGCGGTCTTCAAGAGAGGCGCATCTCCGCCATGAGCCATCATGCTTACGCCAGTTGACCAAAGGGCTGAAAAATACAAAACTGGCTCTTGATGAAAGGATTAGGAACCACACTGCTCTTGTTTGCCGCCTTCGTGCAATCGGGCAGCGCTGTTGACCCTGATCCCCTAGCGATTTTGAACCGCGAATGCGTGAGCTGTCATTCCGAGTCAAAGCAGAAGGGCGGCCTTCTCATTGAATCGCAGGAATCTCTCATCAAAGGCGGAGACACCGATGCGGCGATCGTCCCGGGGAAAGCGGCTGAAAGTTATCTCGTCGAGCTGCTCTACCCCGATGCCGATTCTCACATGCCGCCAAAATCCCAACTCGATCCCCGCGAAATTCTTGCGATCGAAAAATGGATCAATGACGGCGCGAAATGGGATTCCGCGAAATGGGCGTCGCTTCAGCTCCCCGAAAAACGTGAAGTGAAGTTGGCGGCATTGCCTGACACTTACACACCGGTTCTCGCCATGGCGATATCACCTGATGGCAAAACTCTCGCGGTCGGACAGGGCAGCCGCATCGACTGGTATGCGATCACAAAGCCGGATGAGAAAAAAGAAGCGTGGGAATTGAAATTCAGGATCAGCTCCACCGCACATTCGGACGCAGTTCAGTCACTGACCTTTTCCGACGATGGCAAGACACTCGCTTCAGGCGGCTTTCGCTCGCTTCTCCTGTGGAAGGTCGCAGAGCCGGCCAAAGCGCCCGAAAAACTGGAAGCCCCCTTTCTCGGCCGCCAGACCGCGCTCGTCTTTCTCGATTCCCCGCCGCGCATTCTCGCTGCAGACTCACTTCCCTCCCAGCTCGGTCGCCTTCACGAAATCGACCTGAAGTCCAAAAAGGTGAAGACCTTCGACACCGCTCACCTCGATTCCATCTACGCTCTTTCGCGGAGTCACTCAGGAAAATTCTACGCGACCGCTTCGTCGGACAAACTCGTCACGATACGCGACAGCCAGACCCACAAGATCACGACGCGACTCGAAGGTCATACCGGATACGTTCTGGCCGCCTCCTTTTCTCCGGAGGATGACCGGATCGCGACCGGCGGCGACGACGAGGAAATCAAGGTCTGGGATTTGGAATCCGGCAAAAAGACAGGCTCCTTTTCCAGTTCCCGTTCCGGCCCTGTCTATGGCCTTTCCTGGAAAAGCGATCCCGCGAATTTGAAAAAGAAGACTGAAGAGAAAGACCCCGAAAAAGCCAAGGCGGTGAACACCGATCGTATCTTCTCTGTTTTTGAATCCGGAAAACCGGCCGCTTTTACCGAGCTGAAAGAACACGAGGGGGAACAGCGATCGACCGGTGCGAAGGAGCGGAGTTTTGACACCGTTTCAACCAATCTTTTCGCAATGGCTGTCCACCCCGCGAAGCAGTGGCTCGTCGCCGGCGGAGAAAACGGCAAGATCTTCCTCTGGGATGAAAACGGCAAGTTGAAGCAGACCGTCGAAGTCCCGAACCGTAACCCCGAACTCGCTAATACCGGTGAATAGATTTCTAACAATCACCGCAATGGCTCTCGCCGCCGCGACCGTATCCGCTGAGGGAGATCCCACGGTTTCGTTCACCAATGATGTCCTTCCCGTGATCACAAAAGCGGGATGCGTTGCCGGTGCCTGTCATGCAAAATCGGACGGGCAAAACGGGTTCCAGCTTTCCATCTTCTCTTTCGATCCCGATTCCGATTATCGCGAAATTGTTTTCGATGCGAAAGGACGGCGCATCTTCCCCGCCTCCCCCGATCATTCCCTGATTTTACTCAAGGCCACGAACCAGATTCCCCACGAAGGTGAAAAGCGATTCGAGGTCGATTCAGAATCCTACCGGGTCATTCGTCAGTGGATTGCAGAAGGAGCTCTCCGCACGATTCCGAACGAAACAGAACCAACCGGGATCACGATTGATCCTCCGGCCCTGAGTTTCAAAAAGGGCGAAACCCGCCCCATCAAAGTGACCGTCGCCTACACCGACGGAACGAAACGTGACGTGACTGATCTCTGCGAGTTCACCTCCAATGACGCGGCTTTCGCAACCGTCGACCACCATGGGAAGATCACCGCCGGCGAAGTCCCCGGCGAGAACAGTGTCATCGTCCGCTACGTCGATCAGGTCGCGGCCGTTCGCGTCGTCATCCCACCTGACCAGCTCCTCCCGGAAAGCGAATACACGGCACTGAAAGCGAACAACAAAATCGACGAATTTGCCTACGCGCGATTCCGCGAGCTCGGACTTTTCCCCTCCGCTCCCTGCACCGACTCCGAGTTTATCCGCCGCGCGACACTCGATGCGATCGGCCGCATCCCCACCGTTGAAGAAACGAAAAACTTCCTCGAGAGCAAAGACCCTGACAAACGCTCAAAACTCGTCACCGCTCTGCTCAGTGAGGAAAACAGATTCGACTACGCCAACTACTGGGCAACGAAGTGGGGAGACCTCCTCCGACCCAACACACAGCGCGTCGGAGTGAAGCCCGTCTACCTCCTCGACGACTGGATCCGGCGGAAGTTTCAGGTCAACACACCCTGGGATGAGTTCGTCACCGAGTTGCTCAGCGCTTCCGGCAGCACCCACCAGTATGGACCCGTCGCCGTGATTCGGGACAAACGCGAACCCGCCGACATGGCTGAATTTATCAGTCAGGTTTTCCTCGGGGTCCGGCTCAATTGCGCAAAATGTCATCACCACCCCTCGGAAAAATGGAGTCAGGATGATTACTACTCGATGGCCGCCTTTTTCGGATCGATGAAACGGAAAGGCCAGGGTATCTCCGCTCCGATTTCAGGAGAGCCTGAGTTCTGGTGGTTTGAACCCGGCGGCACCGTGAAACACCCCGTCTCCGAAGCGGTCATGAAACCCCGTGCTCCCGACGGAACCGAGTATGGAGACACCGGCGATAAAGATCCCCGCTCCATCCTCGCGGACTGGATCACGAAACCCGAAAATCCCTATTTCGCCCGCGCTATGGTCAACCGAATCTGGGCCGAGCTGCTTGGAAAAGGGCTCGTCGATCCCGTCGATGACTTCCGGGAATCGAACCCCGCTGTGAACGAGCCGCTCCTCGACTGGCTCGCGAGGGATTTCATCGAGCACGGATACGACCAGAAGCACACAATCGCGACGATCCTGAACAGTCGGCTCTATCAGCAGAGTTCGACGCCGAATGAACACAACGCGGCTGACATCCGGAATTTCTCCCGCAGCTACCGGCGCCGATTGCCGGCAGAAGTCCTTCTCGATACCCTTTCGACCATCACCGGGGATCCGGAAAAACTCCAGGGCCTCCCCAATGACAGCCCCGCGATGCAGCAATGGAATCACCTTCTCCCGAACGACTTCCTCGACGCTTTCGGCCGCCCAAACTCAAGCGCAGCACCTCCCCTCGAACGCGATCCCGGCGGCAGCGTCGTTCAGGCGCTGCACCTCATGAACTCAAAGGTCCTTCAGAAAAAGTTCGCGGGGGAAAATCCCTGGGTGAGCGAACTGGAAAAAATGTCCCCCGAAGATTCAGTCGGACAGATATACCTTCGCCTCTTTTCCCGCTCCCCCGCAGATGATGAAAAACGGATCGCCTTGAATCATCTGGGCAAAGAAGCAACCGCGCCGAGAGAGAAGATTGAAGATTTAATCTGGTCGCTCGTGAATTCCGCTGAATTCGTTCTAAACCACTGACCGAATGAGCCAGCCAATCCCCCGCAAACACGCCCTTGGATTCGTAGGCAGTTGAAGCGAAACTGGTTACCACAAAAATGAGCAAGCTGCGTTCACTACTAAACTGCGAAGGACTTGGTCGCCGGGATTTCATTCAAACCGGACTCGGCGCGCTCGGTGGACTCGGACTCTCCGAGATGCTGAAGCTGAAAGCGCAGGCGGGCGCGAAAGGCAGTGACACCCGCTGTATTTTTGTCTGGCTCGATGGAGGGCCTTCTCACTACGAAACCTTCGATCCCAAACCCGATGCCCCTTCCGAAATCCGGGGCGAGTTCGGAACGATTCCGACGACGGTTCCGGGAGTTCACTTTTGCGACAAGTTTCCAAAACTTGCAAAGACCTTCGACAAGTTCACCGTGATCCGCTCGATCGCACACAACCAGAACAACCACGGCGCGGGAAATCACTATCTCATGACCGGTCGGCCCACCCCCGTCCCGGTCGGCTGCGGCGCCTACGTCACTTTCCATCCCAGTATCGGATCGGTTGTGAGCAAGAACCGCGAAGTGAAGCACGGGCTTCCCGCCTATGTTTCCGCGCCTAGAATGTCGCGTTCGGGAGGCCCCAATTTCCTCGGCGCTCAACACGCTCCCTTTGTCATCGGAGACGACCCGAACAGCAAAAGTTTCCGCGTCAGGGACGTGTCGATCCCGACCGAGATCGAAGACGGACGAGCCAAATCGCGCGTTGAACTTCGTCAGTCACTCGATCACCTTCGTCGTATCACGGACACAGCTGCCGAAGATCCGGCGGTCGACTTTGACGACTACTACGCATCCGCTTTCGATCTCATCACTTCGACCGAAGCTCAGGAGGCCTTCGACATTTCAAAGGAACCTGAAAAAGTTCGTGAGACCTATGGTCGCAACGATTTTGGACAACGCCTTCTTATGGCAAGACGTCTCACCGAAGTGGGCGTTCCCTTTGTGACGGTTTACAACGGCGGCTGGGACGATCACCGCGGGCTCTTCGACAATTACAAAAAGACCAAGGCTGAACGCGTCGACACCGGGGTGAGCGCTCTCATCAGCGATCTCGCCGAACGCGGCTCACTCGACAATACCATGGTGATTCTGTTAGGCGAGTTCGGGCGCACACCCAAGATCAACAAAGACGCCGGTCGCGACCACTGGTCTTTCGCAATGAGTGTGCTCATGGCAGGGGCGGGAATCCCCGGCGGACAGATTGTCGGCGCCACCGATGTGAAAGGTTACTACGCGAACGAGAACATCTACGCGCCGGAAGACTTCGCAGCGAGCATCTACACTAAAATGGGGATCGATCATGAGCAAACCCTCCACGATGCGTCGGGCCGTCCCATTCAGTTAGTAAACAACGGCAAGCTCATCAAAGAACTGTTCGCGTGAAACGGGTCTTCCTCTTCTCCCTGCTCGCCCTGCCGCTCACCGGCATTGCCGCGCCCGCAACCCTCGATGCGATCTGGCCTCCGGGAGCGAAACGCGGAACCGGAATCGATGTCACTCTCACGGGAAAACTCGATCCCTGGCCCTGCCAGCTGAACTTTTCCGGAAAAGGTTTCACTTTCACTCCTAACAAAGACAAAAAAGGAACCGGAAAATTAGAAATCGCCGCCGACGCTCCGACGGGACCGCTCGTAGTTCGCGCAACGAATCCCGAAGGCGTCAGTGCCCCTCAACTGTTTATCGTCGGCGACCTGCCCGAGATCCTCGAGGAGGACAAAGACGATAACACCATTGCGGGGGCTCAAGTGATCGACGCTGCAAAACTCCCTTTCGTCGTGAACGGGAGGCTCCCGGGGAACAATGAACTGGATGCCTTCAAACTCACTTTAAAAAAGGGCGAAACGATTCACGCGGCAGTCGAGGGTTACACGATTCGATCGCTCATCGATCCGGTTCTCCACCTCTACGGCCCCGACGGGAACCGTCTCGCGATGGAACACGACGGTGCCGTCCACCTCGATCCCCGCATGGAATTCACCGCACCGGAGGCGGGCGACTACACCTTTGCCGTCACCGCCTTCGCGCACCCCCCGGCCGCGAGTATCTCCTTTCGCGGTGGAAAGAATGCTCAGTATCGACTCTACCTCGCCCGCAATCCGGAAGCATTTCCGAAGCATCTCCTCACGACAGATCCGGGACCGGATACCAAAGAGAACAAACTCTCCGCCGGGAAAACCGCGGCAGGAACTCTTTCAAAACCCGGTGAAGTGGACCGCTACACTTTTACCGGAAAGAAGGACGAACAACACCTCATCACTGTGGAAGCAGCCGGTCTCGGGTTTGCGACCGATCCGGTTCTGCAAATATTCAAACCGGACGGAGCACTCTTGAAACTCGTCGACGACGCCAACAAGGAAAGCGACCCCGAGTATCTCTGGAAAGTCGCCGCTGACGGGGAATACGCGATCGCCGTTTCCGATCGATTCCTACGTGGCGGCCCTCAACTTCGCTACCGGGTCGGTGCGTCGAAGCCGGTTCCGGGTTTCACCGCGACAATCGAGAAATCGGAATACCTTCTCGAACGGGGGAAATCCGTCGATATCAAAGTGAAGGTGACACGACTCCACGAAGACAAAGAAAATCTTGTTTTTGAAATTCCGGACCTGCCTGACAAACTCACCTTTACCGGTCCTGACAAAGTTCCTGAAAAAGGCGGCGATGTGACGCTCAAACTCGAAGCAAAAGGAGACGCCCCCGCCTTTCAGAAGCCGCTCACGATCCATGCTTTCGTGACCGACAAGGACGGCAGGAAAACCGGCAAGCCAATCGCGGCCTACCACTCATTCAAAACGGATCCAAACTACCGCGGTCCCTATGCCCTCATCGATTTGCCCGCCGTCTGGCTGACAATTCCCCCGAAGAAGGAGGAACCGAAGAAAGATGAGCCAAAGAAAGCGGATCCCAAAAAAGAGGAAGCGAAGAAGGCAAAGTGAGATCCCATCCGACCGCTCCCAACGGCCGCTAATCGATCAAATTGCTTTCAACGAGACTCTTCTCTGCATCGCCGAGATCAATCGCCTCAACTGAAGGATCGGAACGCCGGTTGATATCGGTCACCGTATTTCCTGTGACCATAACAGCACGACATTTTCCGCTGCCTTTGACAGCACCTGCATCAAGCCCGGAGAAACTGTTTCCCGAGATGATGACATGCTTGCTCCCCTCCAGAACCACTCCGGTGCCGATGTCGATGTGCATCGGTGTTTTCCCTTCAGAAGGTCGCTTATCTTCGCCGCCACCAATGTAGGTATTGGAAAAATTATTTCCCGTGATCGTGATACGCCCGCTTTCCCCGCTCAACTTCACGCCGAACTGATGCGTAAGGACAAAGGTGTTCGCGGAGACGGTGCAACCATTGGCATCCTTCAGATCAATACCGCCTTCGAGATGATGCGCGATGACATTGGCCGAAAGGGTGATCCCGTAGCAGTCACGGTCAAGAACGATTGCGGTGCCGTTGCATTCTTCGATCATGTTCCCTGAGACGACGGAACCATAGGTATTTTCGATGACGACCCCGTCGCCGAGATGATCGTCAATATTGTTTCCGTTCATGCAGAGATTGAAGGCATCAACACAAACAACCGCATCCTGATTCTCTTCAAAGTGGTTCGCATTCACCACAATATCATGACAACCATCGATGAAGAGTCCCGCTTTGGAATTGTAGGTCATGATCGAATCCGAAACACGCGGGTCCTCGTAGCAGTTGATCAGAGCAATCCCGTGACCGGCGTTGTGATCAATTGACAGTCCCTGAAGAAAAATCTCCTGAATTGACTCGGCGTAGATGCCATCGCCACTTTCCTCATTCCCGCTGATACGGAAATTTCCCAGCTGAATCCGCCATAGCTTCGCCTTGGGATCCTTCGACAAGTTGGGCGGCTGAATGCGGATCGCCGGCTCACCCGAGGTGTTCATGTTTTTAATATGAGTCGACGCTCCACTGCCCTCGATTCGCGTTTCCGGAGTCGAGATGACGAGCGGCTTTGATATTTCAATCGTGCCGGGCGGCAGCACCACCATCCCTCCGGAAGGTGGCAATGCGTCAAGCGCTGCCTGAATGTAAGGAAAATCAGCGGCATGAATGAGAACGGGATCTTTCGCCTCCCGGGCCTGAACCCGCGAACCGTTCATGAAAAGACCAGCGAGAAGAACGAAGAAGATTGCTTTCATATTCATTTGTCACAATCTATCTAATTAATTGAATTCCAGTAGGCAATCACTAAACCTTTCAGAAGATGCACAGGAAGCACTCAACGCCTCTTCAAACCAACCGGGGGAGAGTTTGATTTGCACCGCCTTGAGAAGGCATGAACGAAAACTTACCAGGAGAGACGGACAAATGTCCCCGGTGCGGGGACAGGAAGCCCGGGGGAGCCGAACAATGTTCGCGGTGCGCCAGCGATCGATACCGGAGCCTTTTTCGATTTGTCCTCGAGGACCTCGCGAACGACCAATCAAAAGAGGAAAAGTTTGCGACACCGTCTGGATTGGAGAATTGGGAGCCGCCATCGGTCAGGCAGTTGCAGGACCTTCTTCCACAATTCGAAATTAAAGAACTCATCGGCCGGGGAGGAATGGGCGTTGTCTATCGCGCCCGGCAGCCCGCTCTCAACCGGGCTGTTGCGATCAAGCTCCTTCCCGAGGTCCTCGCTAAGCCGGAAAGTGACCTGCGTTTCGTCGAACGTTTCGAACAGGAAGCTCGTGCCCTCGCATCGCTGAATCATTCCGGCATTGTCACAGTGCACGAGTTCGGCGAAACCGAACAGGGCCACCGCTACTTCGTGATGGAACTGGTGGAAGGGATGGATCTCGGAGACTATCTCAATCTGCATCCCGGAAACGCTCCTGTGGAACAAATCATTTCGATCCTCGCACAAATCCTCGAAGCCCTGAGCTACGCGCACGAGAACGGAATTGTTCATCGAGACCTGAAACCGCGGAACATTCTCATCGACCGTGAAGGGCGCTTAAAGATAGCCGATTTCGGGATTGCGAAACAATATCAGGGTGATACCGCCACTACAGATCTCACCCAGTCCGGGATCGCCCTCGGAACACCTGATTACATAGCCCCCGAGGCTCAGGATCTCACCTCACCTTGTGATCATCGGGCCGACATCTACGCCTGCGGTGTTGTCCTCTATCAAATGCTCACGGGAAAACTTCCGAAAGGAAAGTTCGGCCATCCCTCCGCCCTCCGTCCTGAGCTGGACAAGCGCTTCGACCGTCTCGTTGAGAAGGCGCTGGAGAGCAATCCCGACCTGAGATTTCAAACCGCATCCGAGTTCAGGGCGCAGTTGGAAATCATTATCGAAGGACTCCTCCAAAAAGGCCCCGGCCCGGAAAAATCGGAATCCACGGCCACTTCGCCTCACCGGTCCGAAGAAGCAAAGCATGAGGCAAATGCTTCGACAGATCCGAAAAGGAGACACTCATGGAAAAAGGGACCGGTGCCTATCGTCACAGCGATATTCCTCGTTTCAATTTTTGCCGCCGCAGGGATCCGTTATCTCATGCCATCGGATCCTCCCAGTGACGGAACTGAGCGCAAGCCAATACATTCTGTTGCACGAAGTTTTGAGAATGTCAGCTTTCACGCCTGGGAAGGGCGGCGTTCAAGCATCCTCAAGACACATAATGACCTGTCACCCGGGACAGCAGGAAATTTGCTGCACCACCTTGACCATACAATCGACCGGTTTGAGGCCTTGTCAGGACAGACTCAAAGCCCCGTCTATCCTCTTCGCGGTCATCCGAACATTGAGCGCAACGCCATTGTCTGGAACCGTGCCGGAGCCAACCTGGGACCGGCAAAGCTCCATGAACTGATCACTGCTTTCGAACAGCACAACGCATTCCCCGACCTGAAGCTTCCCGAATTCGCCTGCTTCAGTCTCGCCGACAGCCTCATGGACGCTTTCGTAGCCGGGCCGGCTAGAAGTGAATTGTCCCGAAACGTATTTTCAGGCATGGTCCTTGCGGGTCTCATCGAGCTCGCCGAGGAAGATGTCTTCCCCGTTCATCCGGATATCGAAGCGCGTAAACATCTCTACGAGAGGGAGCTCCTGCGCTACAAAGAAGAACTCAAAGATTCTCCCGCGGAGTGGTTTGGAAAAGGACATCGCGATATCAACCAGAAGCAACTGACGGGAGGCGCTATCATTGAAATCAGAGATCAATTTGGAGGAGAGGAGTTTCTCCAAAGATGGTATCAGATGGAGATTCCAAAGCTGACCCCGGGTATGTCGGTTCAGGATGTGGTCGACAATTTCTATCTCTCCACGAGCCGCGCAGCCGAAAGGGATCTCCACACTTACCTCAGCGAGACCCTGAGACTGCCCGTCTCAACGGAGGCGAGAACTGCCTTTGTACAATCTACTTCGAAATAGCCGGGTTCGACTTCGACGCCGGAGCGAAACCGCCCCCGTTCGAATCGGTACTTTTCCTCCGGCTCCCCCGGAGGCAATATCGAACGAAGTTTATTATATGAAACGCCTTTCGCTTCTCGCCCTTGTATACTTATTGCTTCCCGCTGCGACGCAGGCCGCAAAGCCCCATTTTGTTTTCTTCATCACCGATGATATTTCTCTCGAAGATACAGGAACCTACGGGGGGCCAATCCCAACCCCTAACATGGATCGACTCGCAGAAATCGGTATGCGATTCAACAACGCCTATGTCACCGCAAGCAGCTGCAGCCCGAGCCGGAACAGCATTATCACGAGCCGCTACCCTCACAACACGGGAGCACCCGAACTCCATGCGCCGCTCCCCCGCAATCAGTGGAAATTCCCCGGACGACTCCGCCGGGCCGGATACCACTCGGTCCTCAGCGGAAAAAATCACATGTCCTACGACGGTGAGAAAGATGACCCGCGCCGCCTCGCCGATGCCTTCGATCTCATCGATTCAGGAGGTCGTCCAGGCGGGTCCGAAAACTGGCTCAACCTTCTCCGCGACCGACCGGACAACACGCCCTGTTTTTTCTGGTTCGGATCTCACGATGCCCATCGCGACTGGCAGTTCACCGAAGATGCCCCGCGATTTAATTCCGAAGATGTTCTCGTCCCACCCTACCTTTTCGATGGACCGAAAACACGCCGCGACCTCACCGGCTACTATCACGAAGTGGCCCGAACCGACTACTACCTCGGTCTGCTCCTCGATGAATTGGAAAACCGGGGAATCGCGGATTCAACCTATTTGATTTTCACGAGCGACAACGGGAGACCTTTTCCACGGAGCAAAACGCGACTCTACGATTCCGGAGCAAAAGTCCCGCTTCTAATTTCCGGCCCCGGCGTAAAACCCGGCACTCAGGTGGATTCGCTCGTCAGCCTGATCGACATCGGGCCCACTGTTCTGGAGCTGGCCGGAGTCGAGATTCCGGCCCGGTTTCAGGGGGTGAGTCTTGTGCCTCTTTTTCAATCTCCCGACAGCAAAGTTCGTGACTTCATTTTCGCCGAACACAACTGGCATACCTATCCGGCAAACGAGCGAATGGTCCGGTTTCAAAACTGGGTCTACATCCGCAATTACAATTACGAAGATCAGAACCTGTGCGCGGAATCGGATGAGAAATTTCCAGCCGGAAAAGAACTGTGGGTGGCAGAGGCGGAGAGAAAGCTGCTTCCAGAGCAACGCGATGTTTTCCTGCAGCCGAGACCCTTCGAAGAACTCTACAACCTCGACGACGATCCCCATCAGTTCACCAACCTGATCGAACACCCCGGGCACACCACCATCTCGAAACTGCTCCGTGAGACGATGGATCAGTGGCGGAGCGAAACAGGTGACACCACCCCGGTGAACCCAACCTCAGTGATCGGAAACATCAGGCCTGAGAAACGCGGTGATTTTCCCGGAGCAAGCGCAGGCGCCGAAGACATCCTCAAGCGGGGACCCGTTCTAATCGACCTCGCAGAACCCTGACAGAGCCACCTAACAGGGTTAAGTCAGTGACCTGACCCTGTTGAATTTCTCCCGGGACCTTTCAATCGTAGAGCGGCGATGGAAAGTCGGGCTCTGCGATGCGGGTTTCGATGAACGCCTTCTCGAGTCGCTTCACGATTTCGGGATGCTTTGCGGCGAGCTCGACCTCTTCGGCGATGTCGTTTTCGAGGTCGTAGAGTTCCCAGTCGAATGGCTTTTTCTTCATCACATCGCGGCGAACCGCTTTCCAGTTTCCTTCACGAATTGCGATGAGCCCGCCGTAGTTGGCAAAATCCCAAATCATCAATTCATCGCGATCGTCGGCTTTGCCCCCTTCCAGAAGCGGACGAAGATCAATCCCGTCGAGCTCTTCACTGCCGGCCGCGTCGGCACCGGCAATTCCCGCCAAAGTTGGAAACCAATCCGGGAAGTAGGTTGGCTCATTGTTCTCGCTTCCCGCCTCAACTTTCCCGGGCCAACGGACCAGACACGGCACGCGAATTCCGCCTTCGTAAACACTGCCCTTCCAGCCACGAAGGCCGGCAACCGAATTGAAAAAGACGGCATCAACACCTCCGACGTGGAAAGCAGGATCTCCCGAAGTGTGTGTCGTTCCATTGTCAGAGGTAAACACAATGAGCGTGTTGTCGAGCACACCGAGTTTCTCGAGTCGTTCCACAACGGTGCCGACATGCTCATCGAGATCGGAGATCATCGCGGCGTAGGCGGCGCGGGGACGAGGATGCGGGAGGTAATTGTTCTGCCCGCGATAGACACCTTTTTCCTGATCCCATTCCTCAGGATACTGATCAATCCACTCCTGAGGGGATTGCATTGCGACATGCGGCTCGACGAAAGGAAGGTAGGCAAAAAACGGCGCTTCTTTTGCCGCCGCTTCGTCGATGAACTTAAGCGCCTCATCGAGAATCATATCAGGCGCGTAGTTCTCCAGACGATAGTCATCGGCGCTGACTTCGCCTTCCGGTTTGCGTTGGTGACCGTAGACCAGGCCCGGGTTGATTCGCACTTCCTCCTCATTCGAATCCAGAAAAAACGGGTAGTAACTGTGCGCGTTTCGCTGGCAGTTGTAACCATAGAAACGATCAAATCCCTGCTTGATTGGAGACCCGCTGCTGTTCGATGGTCCGAGTCCCCACTTTCCGAAAGCGCCGGTGGAGTACCCCGCCTTCTTGAGAACTTCAGCGATCGTGAGCGCCCCCTCACTGATGGGCCACTGCCCCGGAAACATGCGCCCGTTCCCGGCATCCTTGTTCCCCCGAATCTCCGCATGAGAGAGATTCTTTCCCGTCATCAGAACACAGCGGGCGGGGGCGCAGACCGGAGCACCGGTGTAGTGCTGAAGAAATTTCATCCCCTCCGCAGCGAGCCGGTCAACATTGGGCGTCCGGATTTTTTCCTGTCCGTAGCAGCCCAGTTCGCCGTAGCCGAGATCATCGGCGAGCATGAAGACAATGTTCGGTCGTTTCGCCTCCCCGGCGTTCGCAGCAATGAGGCCAGCAAAGATACAAAGGAGAGTCGACCAAATAAGGGAGCGGAACAGTTTCATGGTTCCGCAAGAATAGCCTGCCGCGCCGGGATGATCACCTCCGGTATCATGCCAACTCAGGAGGCACTCCCTTCTGTATCACGTACGAAATGAAGGAAGGAAGAGGCAAACCGGTTTATCGGCCTGCCGCCCCATCTCTCACCAGTAGTAACGACGCCCGTAATAGTCGTAGAGCCTGCCTTCGTAGTCACGGTTCACACCGTCACTTGGATCAAAGGCGGGAGCGTTTTCGATCTGTCCCCGGGCAAGATCGTTAATCCTTATCTCATTCGCCTCCCAGGAAATATCGGCGACCCATTCCGGAGAAAGAATGACTCGTTTACCGAACATCCAGTTTCCTGTTCTGATAACGAAGTAACGAATCCGCCAGGGATGAGTCTCAACGATAAAGTCATCCACCTTTCCGATGCTCTCGCCGTTGGAGACCACCTCATATCCGACGACTTCGTCGCAAGAGCGCAATCGGGATTCTCCGATCTCAGCCATCTTCTCTTCATGGCGGGCGGGTTCGTTGGGGTCGAGCAGCCCCGGCAGCGGATGAGGGTTACCTCCCCAGAGATAGGTCCCTGTCCAGTAGAGCGGGTATCCGAAGTGGCGGGCCAGCTCGAGCTCGTATTTCCGCGAGACCGGCGAATGGGCGTCGAGGGGAGGGCTCGATTCAATCCACTCCTCCGAAAGTACCGTCTGCATGCTTTGATGGTAATTGCCGAACTCGGGATTCTTGAAAACGAAGGGACTCATCAGGACCTCGTTTCTTGAGAAAAAACCGCCCGTGTCCGCCACGATGTAGCGAATCGTCCAGTTCTCGTCGTCGAAAAGGAAATCTCCGCATTTTCCGACCGTTTTCCCGTCTTTCGTTTCGATGGTGGCCCCCTTCAAAGGACCCACGGCTCTAAACTGCGACTTCTCATCTATGATTTGGTTCGTTTTCATAATGCATTTAAAAGCGCAATCTCAGTGCCACCGCCGCATAAAAATTATACAACTATCTAAAAATAAACAAATTAGGTATTTTGAACGGGTGTTTCCGAAAGCAAATCGGATTGTGTATTGATGCATTCTGCAACCCGGGGGAATCGGACGGTGTGGCGCTTGGCAATAAATGGGCGGGATGACGGGCGTCATTGCCCTCTGCAATACCCTGAGAGTGTATCGCAGTGCATAATTCAAAGTCTTCGCCTTCCTGAGACCGATTAAATATGGTGCAAAACACTTACAATAAGAAAGTTACAACATAAAATGCCACCTTGGCCCGCATGTAGCGTCGGTATAGGGGCATCATGCAAATGACTGCCCCACCACCAGAAACCCACCGTATTAGACGCGTAGAGAGACTTCTCGACACCCTCGATGATTTACTTTCCGAAAACGCAGAGGAAGCGCAACGTGTCTCGATCTATGTTCCCGCAGGCCGCACTCACGACGACGTGCCGGAATCGCGTCTCCAGTTGAAAGGAGCCTTTAAGGAAGTCGGAAAACTTCTCGATGGAAACGGAGGAGAGGAGATCCTCGACATTCTCGAAGACGAAATTGGCCCCTACCTCGACAAGGAAAGCGAAGAGAGCGAATTCTGGCAGCACCAGGCGGGAGGACTCGCGATTTTCGCAGACGCCGAAACCGTTCGAGTCATCCAGGTGCCTGAGAGTTTTTCGCCGCAATGCTCCTATTCCACGAAATGGTTCCTCACTCCACTACTTGAACTGGCGGCAAATATTGACTCCTACTGGCTGCTTTCGCTCAGTCAAAACGAAGTGGCTCTCTATAGAGGTTCGAGGCTGGGCATTCGCGAGGTCGTCATTCCGGGCGGCAATCCTTCATTCAAAGAGAGTGAAACTGCCGCGGCCCGTTCGAGCGGCGACGATCCGGACATTATCGATGCAGAAGCGAACAAGGAAAACCTCCAGCGGTTTTTCGAAGAAGTGAACGAGCCTGTGCGGAAGATCCTCGGCGACAGCAATGACCCGCTTCTCATTGCCGGAGTAGATTTCTACCTCCCGCTCTACGCAGAGGCCAATACCTACCCCAACCTCGTTGAAAAGATCGTAAGCGGGAACGCCGAGCATGAATCACTCGACGATCTTCATGAGAGCGCAACAGACCTGCTCTATCGGGATTTTGCCGAGAGCCGGAAACGGGAGCTCCTGCGACTGAAAGAGCTCGCTGCGAGTGGCGCCTTTGTCACGAATCTTCAGGAAATTCTCGCTGCCGCTTCGATGGGTCGGGTCGATTCACTCGTGGCCCCATCAGACCTGCGATGCCGCGGGAAAATCACGGACCCTGCGACGGGAAGCTTCGAGAAACTTTCACCCGGCGACCCGAAGGGATTCGACCTCTACCAAACAGCCGCCGAGCTGACTCTCAGTCGCGGCGGTCGCCTCTTTTATCTCGAAGCCACGAAGATGCCCGGAGGCAATGAGATTTGCGCAGAACTGCGATACTGATAGCGCCTCCCTCTCCCCGGGCAAATAAACCGAAGTGGTGACTCTGCGGGGTCAAGTCATCGATTCCGGATTCAGGACGCGATCAAGCTCCTCTTCTGAAAGCACCCCTTTCTCAGAGCACACCTCACGGATCGTTCTGCCTTCCGCGTATGCCTGTTTCGCGAGTGCAGAAGCCGTGTCGTATCCCACGATCGGTGCGAGCGCGGTCACGAGGCTGAGCGACTTCGAAAGAGTCGCCTCGCACTGCTCTTCATCGGCCTGAATCCCCTCCACGCATTTGGTTCGAAGTCCATCCGACGCTCTTGCAAGAAGCTGAACGGACTCCATCACATTGCGCCCGATTAGAGGCATCATCGTGTTGAGTTCAAAATTCCCATTCGCCCCGCCCCACGTCACCGCCGAGTCATTTCCCACGACCTGAGCACAAACCTGCATCATCGACTCGGCCATCACCGGGTTCACCTTTCCGGGCATGATCGACGATCCCGGCTGCGTCGCGGGGAGCCGGATTTCAGAAAAACCGCATCTCGGACCTGATGAGAGCCATCTCAGATCGTTCGAAATTTTAAAGAGACTTGCCGCAATCGTTTTGAGGTGCCCACTCACTTCCACCAACCCATCACGGGCCGATTGCGCTTCAAAATGATTTGAAGCCTCTCGAAAGGGAATCCCGGTTTTCTCACTGAGAAGAGCAATCACTTTCCCCGCAAACGCCGGCGGACAGTTCAAGCCGGTTCCGACGGCGGTTCCTCCAAGGGGGAGCTCTTCAATCGCTTTCCGCGCCGAAAGGGCTCTCTCCACTCCCAGCTCTATCTGGCGTGCGTAGCCTGCGAACTCCTGCCCGAGCCGGACCGGTGTCGCATCCATGAGATGAGTTCTCCCGATTTTAAATACAGATTCAAATGCCTGTGCCTTGTCTCTGAACGCTTTGCCCAAACCCTCCAGAGCAGGAATCAATTCGTGAGACAACGCCACCGCAACCGCGAGATGAACCGCACTCGGGAACGTATCGTTCGAGGACTGGGACTGATTGACGTGATCGTTAGGATGAACAGGCCGCTTCGAACCCAGTAGCTCCCCCGCGAGCTGGGAGCAACGATTCGCGACGACCTCATTTACGTTCATGTTAGTGCTCGTTCCCGAGCCCGTCTGAAAGACATCGACCACAAAGTGTTCATCAAGATCTCCCAGAAAAGCCTCCTCCGCGGCGCGAACAATGAGATCGCGCCGTTCGTCAGTGAGATCGCCGACTTCCGCATTTACCTGCGCGGCACAGCCCTTAATCAAAGCGAGGTGACGGCAGATACTGAGGTCAACGGGACGACCTGAAACCTGAAAATTCTCAACGGCCCGCTGGGTGCTCGCGCCCCAGAGAGCTGAGACGGGAATTTCAATCTCACCCATGCTATCCCGTTCCTTGCGAGTATTACTCATGTCCATACCGGTGGAAGATAGTTCAGAAACCGGAGAGACGGAAGCGAATCAAACAGAGAGAGCATCCCGTATATCACGCCATACTTCTACACGGAGGATTCCGTCTTGCTCACGGCTGTTTTTCTTTCCTACTCTAACCATCATTTATTTCCAGTCACCGTGAACACCGATCCCAATTCTCCCACCGCCCCTGAAACAATCACTCTCGACATGGTCCGTGAGCATTTGTTCACCGCCGTGATTTCGGATGCACTCGACTCTTCGGGTTACCCTGAACAGAGCCTGCCCAATCTGCTACTGCCCATGACAGGGACGACTCGACTGGTCGGGCGATGCCGCACCACTTTATGGGAGGACATCGATTTCGAAGACCCGAACCCCTATGAACTCGAGCTCAAAGCCGTCGACGGATGCCAACCCGAAGATGTCATCATCGCTGCGGCGGAAGGATCAACCCGCTCCGGAATCTGGGGCGAACTGCTCTCCACCGCGGCCCGCAACCGTGGCTGCGTTGGAGCGATTGTTCATGGCGCTGTGCGGGACATTGAACAAATGCGGGAGATGAAGTTTCCCGTTTTCGCGAGCAGTTCCTGCCCCTATGACAGCCTGAACCGGCAACGCGTCACCGCGGTTGACGTGCCGGTCACAATTGCCGGGCTCACCTTCAATCCGGGCGATCTCGTCGTCGCTGATGAAGACGGTCTCGTCGTCGTCCCGGGCGAGGTCGAGCGGGAGGTCATCGGCAGGGCCTGGGAAAAAGTCCACGCAGAAAGTGTCACACGTGACGCGATTCGAAACGGCATGACCGCGACCGAAGTTTATCAAAAATACGGTGTCCTGTGATCACTGACGAACCATTTCAAGTCATCGAGTTCAACGGTTCCTTCGATGGTCCCAACCTGCTCATCATTGCAGGCGTTCACGGTGACGAATACGAGGGCATCGCCGCGATTCGCGAGCTGGCGGGTCAGCTCGTCTCGCATCGTGAACACCTTCACGGATCGGTTACCCTGATCCCCATCGTCAACGAACCGGCCTTTGCGATTCCCGCCCGCTGCGGTGATGACGGCAAGGATCTCGCCCGAACCTGCCCGGGAAGCGCCGAGGGCAGCCCCACCGTGCGAATCGCCCACGCCATCTCCAAACGGATCCGGTCGGCTGATTTTTTCATCGATCTCCACACCGGGGGAATGACGATGCAGGTCTGGCCACTGATCGGATACGGCCTCGTTGCCGACGAGCCGGTTCTCGAAACTCAGCGACGCATGGCGAAAGCCTTCGGGCTTCCCCTCATATGGGGAACCAACGCTTCCCTGAAAGGCCGGACCCTCTCGGTAGCCTGGGAGGCCGGAGTTCCTGCGATTTACGCGGAATACCTCGGAGGTGGAATGTGTTCGGGCAAAGGGGTGAAAAGTTACGTCGAAGGTTGTCTCAGAGTGATGACAGAATTCGGAATCCTAACAGGCCACGAAAAGCCGGCACTACTAAGCGATGAGCATTGCCTCGAAGATCCCCGGGATCAATCGGGCCACATGCAAATCTGCCATCCCTGCCCGATTGCCGGTTTCTTTGAATCAACGGTCACGCTCGGCGAGGCGATCACAGCAGGATCCTTACTCGGCCGGGTAATACCAACGGATCGCGGCAGAACTCATGACATCGTTGCGAATGAAAGCGGCCGGATCATCGTTCTGCGGAGCTGTTGTTCCGTTCAACCCGATGATCCCCTCGCGGTGATTCTCGAAAACGCTCCTGCGGCAGCGTTCCACGACTACCCTCTTTCTTCATGAGTATCTGGCGTTTCGCAAATCGACTGGCCAACCTGGCGGAGGAGCATCAACTCACTCTCGGCGAAGGCAACACGCCCCTGGTTCGCTCCCGGGTGATCGGGCCGGAACTGGGCCTGGAGCATCTCTATTTCAAACTCGAATCGGTGAACCCCACCGGATCTTACAAAGACAGATTCGCAGCCGGTGCCGTATCGCACTTACTGGCAAAGAACCGCACCCTCTGCCTTGGGACCTCGAGCGGAAATACCGGGGCCGCTCTTGCCGGATACGCCGCCGCTGCCGGGATGCGTTGCGTCCTCGCTATCGTCGAGGGAGCACCTGAGGCGAAACTCCGGCAAATGCAGGCCTACGGAGCCGAACTGATTCGAATCCGGGGATTTGGCGCCGATCCTGAAGTGACCCGGGAAGTTGCGAACCAACTTCGCCGGCTCGCGGGAAGCCTCAACACGGAATTGCAAATCAGTGCCTTTGCCTTTTCGCCCAACGGAATGGCCGGCGTTCAGAGCATCGCCTGGGAGCTCGTCGAACAACTCCCCGCAGGAATCGATCACGTGTTCGCTCCCGCGGGCGGAGGCGGTCTCGTTCTCGCCACTGCCCGGGGATTTTCCGGAAAACAAACCGCGGTTCACTGCGTGCAACCCGAAGGCAACGATACCATCGCCGGCCCTCTGCGTGAGGGACTCGAACGGGCGCGCACCTGCGAATGCACCACTACGGTGAGCGGACTGCAGGTCGCGAGCGTAATCGATGGAAACAAAGCCGTCGCCGCGTGCCGCGCCTCGGGAGGCACAGGTTTTCTCGTCAGCGACGATGAGGTATTCCAAATGCAAACCCGGCTCGCGCGTAACGAAGGAGTTTTCAGCGAACCGGCCGGAGCCGTCTCCGTCGCCGCGCTTTCACAGGCTTTAGCCGAAGGAAATATACACAAGGGCGAAACCGTTGTCTGCCTCATCACCGGGAGCGGATTCAAAGACGCCACCTCGGTCGCCCGCATGACTTCAGACAAGGACTGCCCGCTGGTGGATGACTTCGCCGATTTTGAATCACTTGTCCGATCCTCTTGAACGGACACGCCACCTCCAAACAGACACCTTTCATGCGCATCGGAATCGTCGCCCTTCTTCAGGAATCCAATACTTTCGTTTCCGGCAAAACCCGTCTCGAACATTTCGAACGGGAACTGCTCATCACCGGTGAAGCGATCCGCGACACCTTCCTCAATGCCGAACACGAGGTCGGAGGCTTCTTTGCCGGTCTCGAGGGCGAAAGGGATTTCGAAGCGGTTCCGATTTTCGCGGCCCGTGCCCTTCCCTATGGCACAATCGAAGCGTCGACTTTCGATGAGCTCGTGGAACGTCTCCTCGATGGTGTGCGCAAGGCGGGTCCTCTCGACGGAATCCTCGCCGCCCCCCACGGAGCCACCGCCGCAGAGAACCACCCCGACGCCGACGGATCGTGGCTCACAAAGCTGCGGGAACAAGTCGGCCCGGATCTTCCCATCATCGCGACCCTCGATCCACACGGCAACCTCTCACCGGCAATGGTCGCGGCTACCGACGCACTCATCGCATACAGCACGAATCCTCATCTCGACCAGCGCGAGACCGGCCTCCGCGCCGCCGATCTCATGAAGCGAACTCTCCGCGGTGAGATTCGCCCCACCCAGGCGGCGGCCTTTCCACCTCTCCAAATTAATATCCAAACGCAGAACACCGGGGAAGCTCCCATGAACGAGTTCTACGGTGAGGCAGATGAGATCGCCTCGAAGGCTGAGACCATTTCTCATAGCATCATGTTAGGGTTCCCTTATGCAGATGTATGCGAAATGGGGTCATCGGTCATTGTCGTGACGAACGATGATTCGGCCCTGGCAGGCAGACTCGCGGACAAGATCGCCGATAGGATGTGGGAACGTCGCGAGCAGTTCGATCCCGAGTTTATTGATGTCACCGCTGCCGTTGAACATGCCGGCTCCAGCGAGGGAACCAGCGTGCTCCTCGACATGGGAGACAACATCGGCGGCGGATCCCCCGGCGACAGCACTTTCATCCTTCACGAGTTGGAGGCGAACGGAATCCGCTCACTGGTCATCATCGACGATTCCGGGTCAGTGAGATTCGCCGAAGACACCGGCATTGGTGAGCGGGCTGAATTTTCCATTGGGGGAAAAAACGACACCCTTCATGGAACGCCCCTGAATGTCGTCGCGACGGTAAAAAGCCTCCACGACGGCCGCTTCAGCGAAAGCAAAGCCCGCCACGGGGGGATCACAAATTTCGACCAGGGCCGAACCGCCATCATCGAAACAGACAGGGGCGTTACGATCATGCTTACTTCGCGACGCACCCCGCCCTTCAGTCTCGCTCAACTAACGAACTTCGGCATTGCTCCAACGGATTATCGGGCCATCGTCGCCAAGGGCGTCATCGCTCCTATCGCCGCCTACGCGGAAATCGCAGACCGCTTTATCCACGTCAACACCCCCGGCGTGACCTGCGCCGATATGCGCCAACTCAACTTCCGGAATCGGCGGCAACCGTTGTTCCCCTTTGAGAAATGAGAGGGATCGAAAAGCAGGCAGTGGCAGGGACACGATTCATCTGAAAAATTGTCTCGCCGTCGTTCATAGGAGAGACTTAAAAATAGCGAATGCCGCCGGACACCGTCCTCAAAAGCGACTAACCAAATCAGAACTATGAGTGCCCGCTTCGTGATTGTTTCTTTAGTTGTGCTGTTAAACCTGACCTGCTTTGCAGCCGATCGTTTCATTGTCGAAAACGGAGTTCCAAAAGCGTCCATTGTCATTTCTGAAACACCGACCCGAATGCAACGAGTCGCGGCGGAGGAATTTCGAATGCAGGTCGAGAAAATCAGCGGGGCACGATTACCTATCGTCAACTCTGCGCCGGACGACGGTGTGAAGGTCTACATCGGAGCGAGCGCCACAAACCCGGCAAAAGCGGACGGACTGGAGAAAGGTGCCTACCGAATTGCGACCGGCCCGGACTGGATCGCACTGATCGGCGATGATACCGACTTCGAGCCAAAGCATCCGTATGCCGCAAGCAACAGCGACATTCCCCGCGCCCAGGCCGAATGGGAGGGAATCGTCGGCGCCCCCTACGGCATGCCATCAACAGGGCTTTACAAAAACCGGCTCAGGCTTCCCGGTAACACGGGCAAACCTGACGGAGCCACAACTGCGGAAAGGGAGAGTCTCGAAATATGGGGACTCGACGAACGGGGAAGCTTCAATGCCGTGTGCGGCTATCTTCGAACCCTGGGGGCACGCTGGTATCTCCCCGGCGATATCGGCGAAATTCTGCCTGCGATGAAAACAATCTCTCTGCCGGAGATAAACGAGACAGTGATCCCCGATTTTCCGATGCGTCAGTTTAACTTTCGATTCGGCACCGCAGGATACGACACCTCGATGTGGGCAATGCGCCTTGGAATCCGGAATGAGGAGAACATTCAGATCGCCCACGGAATGGCGAGAATGACAAACAACGAAAGGGTCTTTGCGGAGCATCCGGAATGGTTCGCTCTCTATGGCGGGAAACGCGATTTCGACCCGGGCAGTTCAAAATGCCAACTCTGCTATTCCGACGAAGGCCTCTTTCTCGAAACCGTTCGCTACGCAAGAGCCCTGCTCGACACTTACCGGTTTGAAGGCATTTCTATTATGCCTCCTGACGGCTACACTGCAATTTGTCAGTGCGAGAAATGTGACGGTAAAGACTCGCCGGAGCGACACGAGCGGGGCCGGCTCAGCAACCATATTTGGGAGTTCACCAATCGCGTCGCCCGGGAAATCGCGAAGACCCATCCCGATGCAAAGATCGTGAATGGCGGCTACGGCGTTTACACACTCCCGCCGGACAACATCGACAAGGTAGAGCCGAACGTCCTCGTCTGCCTGGTAGGAGGAAGAAGACCGATCAACAAGGCCGGCTACAAAGGGGAAGGCGAATCAGCCCCGGAGCGACTTCGCGCAGAGTGGGCCGCCAAGTCAGACAATCCGATCATCTTTTTCGAGAACTACCCGTTCACGGACCGGGGTTGGTACCTGCCCTGCTTTTCCGTCAAATCCCTTACCGAAAGCGTCAACGCGACCAAAGGAATCTCAATGGGAGAAGACATCTGGTTGTCTGCAGGCAGGGATTTCGCTACCTCCGGGATCGGGTTCAATCACTTCCTCGTTTACTTCACCGCCCGACTCTACTGGGGTGGAAAAGACGCAAACGGTGATGCCCTGTTCCGCGAATACTGCCGCCTCTTTTACGGCCCCGCTGAGGAGGAAATGCACGCCTTCTTCATATACTGCGAAGAGAACTGGAAAGAAATGGAAAACGAAAAAGAACGGGCGGATAAAGCACTCGCTCTTTTCGCGAAGGCGCAATCCAAAGTGGACGCCTCCGGGGACTATGGTCAACGCCTCGCCCTGATTGACGACTATCTGAAAGGACTCCGGCTGAAGTCAGGACAGCTCGGGCAGAAGCGCGGGCCTGTGCCCTCAGTGCGTCTCGTCGGGGACGCTCAAGGCATCGTGATCGACGGCAAGCTCGACGATGCCTATTGGGAGAAATGCCCCACCGCCGCAACAGGAAAATTACGCGAATTGCAAACCGGTCGCACTCCAACTTTCGGGACCTCCTTCAAATCCGGATGGTCCGGGAACAGCCTCTACTTTGCGATCCGCTGCGATGAACTCCCCGGAGAAAAGCCTCTCGATGCGGCATCAAAACACGATGACCCGGCAATTTGGAAAGGAGACGCGATCGAGATCGAAATAGGCACCGAGACACACTCCTACTACCAGATTGCGATCAGCCCCGGCGGCGTCATCGTCGACCTGGACCGGGAACTGGCCAAGGGTGACGGGCTGAAGTGGTCATCGAAGGCGGAAGTGGCGACCCGCATTTCAGACGATCACTGGACCGTGGAAATTCGCATCCCCGTGACAGACGACGAGAACGACCCGCATCATCAGGTCATCGGGCGCAAGCCAACGCAAAGTCTGCCCTGGCATATCAACATTTGCCGCCAACGAATCCGCGGGAACGGAGAGGAATTCAGCGCTCTTTCGCCGACGGGAACGAACTCCTTTCACCTGCCGTTGAAGTTCGCCCGCCTCTACGCAGGGCAGTCCCACCAATTCGAATCTGATCCGGAGGGCACCGACTTTGCGATTGAGTTTCAAAATGCCACCAGGTCCCGCAAAGCGGCCGACTTTCTCGCTCTTGCCGGAGGCAAAGAGATTACCGATTTTCAGAAATCTGCGGCGCTTGAAATGGCGGCCGGTTACAGCCGCGGAGAAGAGGACCCTATCATTGAACAAATCCCGATCGAGGCAGTAAAAAAGGCAGCTCAGATGCGGCAGCTTCTCAACCGGAGAGACGCGCCTGAATTGATTAGAATCTTTTCCGGCGAAGCCATTTCAGAATGGCCGTTCTGGAAGCGCGGCGAGGGATTTCACCTCCGGGGGAGAGCCTCTCAAATCACTCAGGACGGAAAAGGAGCGGAAGAGGATCTCAGTTCAGCACTGGTCTGGACCAGCGACCCCCGCGCCCGCGATTCCATCAGGGTGATGCTTGCGCAAAACCGCGAATTCAATCTCGGAAACGAAGAAGGCTCTATCGAGGCTTACGAGGCCGTCGTCTCGGGTCGCGACCGCCTTGGAGGATCGGACGAATATTACGCCCTTCAGGGAATTGCCCGGATCCTGACAAAGCGGGGGCAATTTGACGAGGCACTTAAAACACTCGACCGCGCAAAGGTCGGAAAACTATCCGGCGCCTGGCAAAAGAATATCCTCGAATCGATTGAGGAAGTCAAAGCAGCGAAAGAAGCGGGAACAAGAGAGTGATTCAGGGATTCCGGCTCAAGTGTTCATGCACGATTTGCCAGGAACCGCTCGTCCTGAGTAAAACCGAAGTGCCCCGTCCCCCTCCGGCGCTGGCTCGCCCGTCAATGATGCCCTCCCAGTTGAACTGGTAGTGACAGCAGGCCGCATCGTCTGACTTCGAAATCCAATCGATATTGGTGAGCCAGTATTTCTCCTCTTTGATCAACTCAAAGGTCGCCGTGAACGCTCCCTCGATCGCATCCAGTCCAAGGTAGGAACCGTCATTGAACCAGAAGACAGCGTCCTCGTGGATCAATGGCTTCACGTCCTCGAACTTCTGCGCGGAGAGCCGCTGCTCGTATTCTTTGAGAAGGTCCTCAGGAGTGTCTGGCATTTCGAGTTTCTATCGAACAACGGCGGCCCTGTCAATTACCGCGGCGACTATCAATCCCCTTTCAAAGTCTCAATCAGATACGACTGAACCGTGGTGTGCTTCGCATCCTCTGCTCCGGGATAATACAATTCACAGGGAACCCCGTTCGCCTCGCAATGCTCTTGAAGCTTCACTCCGAAGTTCGATGTATGAGTGGGATCCTTCTGATCTTCGCCCAGTGCCGGTGGCGTGGAGTATGACATATAAATGGGAGGATCATCTTTGCTCACGAGCGCGTAGGGGGAATAGCTCTCAATCCAGGGAAGGATCGTTTCACGCTTCGCGTGGAAATCGTCGAAGCTGCCGAACCCGAAGGCGTGGCCGCCATAGCGGCTGTTTGGAGTCCAGTCGCGCATCTGCTTCGGATCGAGCGTCGTCTGCGCTCCGGAGACTGCCGCGCAGAAAAGGCGGGTCGACTCGCGGGCGACAGGGTCATCGCTTTTCGGGTCAGCCATATCGGGGTGAAAGGCTATCCAGAGCGAAGAGCAGGCTCCCGCTGAACCGCCCGAGGCACCGATGCGCTCTTTATCGATATTCCATTCGTCTGCTTTGCTGCGGACAAATTGAAGTGCCCGCGCCGCATCGCTGAGAGGCCCTTTTACGGGAGGTTCTTCGCCGTCAGCCGTCGCCTCGGGGATGAAGCGATACTCAACTGATGCAACCGAGATTCCCGCTTTGAGAAACTGAGAGAGCATCCCGCTGAGCCCGCTCATTCTGCCTCCGCCCATCCATCCACCACCGTGAATAAAAAAGAGAAGCGGTGTCGGCTTGTCGGATTCCGCTTTCCAGAAATGGAGTTTCTGTTTGAGGTGCGGACCGTAGGCCACATCGAATTCGGTCGGATTCGGAATCAGCGGATTACCAGCGAGCATCCTGGCCGCCTCTTCTTTTCCAATCTCCCTGACGAAGATATTTCTCCAGCGAATTTCACCCCCATGCGTTTGCAGCATGACCGGACCGGTCGCTGGAAGCAGCAGCTCCCGATTCCAGTAGTTTTCCATCACCGCGCCTTCGACGACAGCACGACCATTCAAGGTCACCCAGGTGCGATCACCAATCTGGCGGATCTGAACTTTATTCCACTGGCCGAACGGCTTGTCCATGACACGGATCGGATCGCGACCGAGAGTATCGGGAGTGTTGTTGAAAAGGCCGCCTGATCCCATGTGAGGTCGGCGGGTAGGCTTCGCCGGATCGAAGACCTGGTTCTTATCCCAAATCTGAACTTGAGGGGTGCCGCGCAAATAGATTCCGCTGTCGGCTTTTGCGACGGTCTTGTATTCGAGGGTAAACTCCATATCACCGAGATCCTCGTCGGTGGTGGCGTAGGGACCGTGGCCGTCATTGACCAGCTCACCATTCTCGACCCGCCAGTGATCGGCAAACTCAGCCCGCATTTTTTCCAGCGCCGCCTCCTTCTTCTCCCCTTCGAGCTTCGCCACCGAATGAGGATTCAAACCATACCAGCCAGTGAGGTCTTTCCCGTTAAAGAGAGCGCGAAAGCCCTCCGGTGGCGCGACGTCCTGCGCGTGGAGCGGATTGACAAAGGCGAGCAGGAGCAGCGTGGTTGTGCAAAGTAGGGCTTTCATATGAACTGAGGAATTCTCGCAGGTGTCGGGCGGGAGAAAAGTCTCAACCCTCCCGCAATAGCGCGACCGGAAAAGAGTTCATCAGGTAGATTCCTTTTGCCAAAAGGCATTCACGACGTCCTTCTGTCGCGGCACATCCGCAGCCGAAGACCGTGAGCGATCCGCATACTCTTCGGTCCGGCGAGACCCCGGCTACTCAATAGCCGCAAATGGCCATTAGCCCCTCTACCGCACATCCGATTCGCTCCGGCCTTGCCAAGGCAAGGCCATTGTTGCGATAAACAGCGCTCTAACACCCTTACCCCCATGGCACTTACTTCCACCGCGCGCTCCCCCGTTCCCCTCTTCGCGACACTCAGTGTCATGATGTTCGTCCTCTTCTACACCTGGGGGTCATGGTTCGCGGGGCTGGGTCGATTTATGTTCGACGCCGGATTCAGCGCCAAGGCGATTGGCAATGCCTACTCGTGCACACCGGTTGCTGCGATCGTAACGCCGTTCTTCATCGGCGTCTTTGCAGACCGCTTCATGAACGCCGAAAAGGTTCAGGGAATTCTCATGCTTCTCGCGGCGGGCTTCATCGCCGCAGCCCCCAGTTTCGCCAATCCTGACAATCCGACAATATTCATCGGTCTCCTCCTCGCTCACTCTCTTTGTTTCATGCCGACACTCGGGCTCTCCAACACAATCTGCCTGAAGCACCTCGCTGATGCGGAACGGGATTATCCCCGGGTGCGAATCTTCGCAACGCTCGGTTGGATCGCGGCGGGACTCGTCATCAGTTTCGTCTTCCACTTCGATACTTCGGTCAACCAATGCTACGTCGCAGCGGTCGCCTCGCTCGTCGTCGGTGTTTACTCGTTCTTTCTTCCCGCGACCCCGCCGCCGGCACGGGGCGAAAAGGTTTCCTTCGGTGATCTTCTCGGCCTCGGAACCCTGCCCTACTTCAAGAAGTTCTCCTTCGCGGTCTTCATGTTCGCCTCACTTCTCGTCTGTTGTGCCTTCATGCCCTACTGGGTAAATCTTGGCGCTTTTCTCGGTCAGGGCGGAATGGAAAAGACAACCGCCTTTCTCACCTGGGGACAAGTAGCGGAACTTCCCGTTCTTTTCTTTATCCTTCCGGTTTTTCTGAAGAAATTCGGAATCAAGTGGACCATGATCGTCGGAATTGCCTGCTGGATCCTCCGTTACTTTGTCTTCGCCGCTGCTGCTGGAAGCCTCGCCGACGGCGCCGTCCTTCAGGGAAGCATTACCTGGCTCGCTCTTTTTGGAGTTCTCCTTCACGGGTTCTCCTACGATTTTGTTTTTGTGTCAGGGTATCTTTACGTGGATCGCCACGTAGATGAAAAAGTCCGCGCTCAGGCACAGGGACTGCTCACCGTTTTCACACAGGGGATCGCATTCCTCATCAGTTCTCAGGTTCTCTGCGGCTACTATGCGACAAAGATCATGGGCGATGAAGCGTCGTTCGCCGAATGGAAGCAGTTCTGGATGCTCCCGGTCGCCTACCTCGTCGTTATCCTGATTCTTTTTACACTGATGTTTCGTGAAAAGAGAGTCGAAGTGGTATCATCGGATCGATGAAGAAAATATCTGACCTGCCATATGTAGAGTCAGGACACGAGCGACAGGTTCTGGATATCTACACTCCCGATGAGGCGCGCACGGGCGCCCTCCCCGTGATGTTCTGGATCCACGGAGGCGGCTGGGTCAGCGGAGACAAATCGATGATTGCCCTGAAGCCGAAAGTCTTCACGGAGCGGGGCTACGTGTTCGTTTCGATGAACCATCGCTTCCTTCCCGAAGTGACGATGAGCGAACTCGTTCGCGACGTCGCAGTTGCACTCGCCCGGGTTCACGAAGAGATCGCAAGCTACGGAGGCGACCCGCAGCGGATCATCGTCGGCGGGCATTCCTCAGGCGCCCAGCTCGCAGCGCTGATCTGCACCGATCATTCCTATCTGCGCGAAGCGGGGGTCTCCTCAGAGATCATCAAAGGATGCATTCCCGTCGATGGCGATACCTACGATATCCCGAAGATCATTCTAACTGCCGAGATGAGGCAGGAACTCTACGAAGGCAAACTTTTCACCTTCGGACATCGACAGAAATTTGAGAATTTTCCCGACAGACACACGGCATTTTCGGCTGTGACTCATGTTGCAAGAGGAAAGGACATCCCGCCTTTTCTGATTCTCTACTTTTCCGGCAATCCGGACACAACCGCTCAGGCCCATCGGCTTGAGCAGGTCCTCGAGGGCGCAGGCATTTCCGTGACGGTTTACGGCGAGGCCGACAGCAATCACGAGCGTTTGAATGATGAACTCGGGAAGCCCGGCGACGCCGCCACCGGCGAGCTCTATCGCTTTCTCGATACCCTGAACGGGGGTTAGGCCACCAGGCGACAGAGAAATCCTCACAGATTCCTCTACTTCTCTGAAACACGTAGAGAAACTGCGTGAGCATTTCTCCTCTCTGACCATCCGCGATCAGGCCCGGCGACGACGCTCATGAACAACCGCCCTGACCACCGGTGCCCGCTCCGTGCGGCCTATCGCTCCGAAAATTTCTTATACGCCGCGGGGATATCCGCCTCTTCCGGGCTGCCTTTGTAGAAAATCGTGAGGTAGCGGAATTCAATGCTTTCTCCCGCTTTGATGGTGTAGTCCCCTGCTCCGATCTCAGTCTCTTTCTCAAAATTCCCCTGACCGAATGGATTCGCGGTGAAGAGCCCATAATGACGTGCGTGCCACCAGGTGGGGTGACGGAAGCTCGTGGGATGATCAAACATCGCGATTCCGATCGCATTCCCGGCACGATCCTCTCCGTAATAATTCACCCAGGAGGCCCGCTTGCCCCAGGCATCCTTACCTTCGTCACCCTCGCTGTTGAGAATATGTCCTTTGGCGTGATCACCTTCGAGGCGCAGCGTCGGAATCGTCCGAATCGACCACGCGCCTTCCTTGTCGTCTTTGATTTCAACATCACCGGCATCGGCATTCAGGGTAAGCTTCGTCTCCACAACGAGGGCACCATCCTTACGATAATAGAAAGTGAACTCCCGGTTGTCTGAGCAGATCCGCTTTTCCTGATCGGCTTGAGCTACCCACTGGGACTTCACGTTAAATGTCAGGGAATCACCACCCATTTTGACTCCGTTCATTCCCTTGTGAATGATTTTGCCGAAGGTCTTGTCCTGCTTCTTTTCATCGCCGTGGAAATGCCAGTAATCGAGCCCGTTCACCTTGCCGAGACCGAACCACAAACCGCGCTGGTGAATGTGATCCTGCTCCTCGTCGTCAAAACCCTCCTTCATCGGCCAGTGACGGGTCATATTTTCGCCGGTTGGTCCGATCACGGGGTAGAAGAACGGCTTTCCCTCTTCATCGCCCGCGTTGTAATCAGAGACATGCTTACCGTCGAAATAGATCCCGATGGGATTGGTTCCGCGAATCGACCAGCCGCTGCCGTCATTACCAACGGTCTGTGCCTCAACGGAGAGGAGACAGGTGAACAAAAAGGCAGAAATGGGTAAAAGAAATCTCATGTCAGATAAATTGGTTTACTGGATGAGGACTATCTCAACTCTTGCCGATTTGAGCAAGCGCCGATACCCTACCTGTATGAGTCACTATGCTTCGCCAAATCGTCGTCATTTTTTGAAGAGCGCCGCCGCCGGCCTCGCCGTTTCCCCCTTCGCCGCGGCCGTTCCCGCTTTGGCTGAAGAGGAGTCCCGTTTTGAGTTCTGCACCTTCACGAAACCCCTGCAATCACTGAGTTACGACGACACCGCCGAGGCGATTGCGGAGCTTGGGTTTAACGGGATTGAAGGCCCCGTGAGGCCCAAAGGTCACGTCCTCCCCGAGCGCGTCGAAGAGGATCTGCCAAAAATGGTCGAGGCCCTCAAAAAGCAGAATCTGAACCTTACAATTCTCACCTCCGGAATCAACGAAGTGAGTGAAGAACAACACACCGAAAAGGTTCTCCGCACCGCCGCTGAACTGGGAGTAAAGCGCTTCCGGATGAACTACTATCGCTACGATCTCACAAAGCCGCTCGACCCGCAGCTCAAGGAGTTCGATGCGAAGCTGAAAGATCTCATCGCGCTCACCGATGAGCTCGGAATCAAGCCGGTCTATCAAAACCATTCCGGTGACAGGTATTTTGGTGCTCCGATTTGGGACATGGCAGGCTTGTTTTCCAGCTACACTCCCGATCAGATCGGGGTCGCCTTCGACATCGGACACGCCACCGTCGAAGGCGCCAAAGCCTGGCCCCTGAATTTTGCGCGTATTCGCCCCTACATTGACACCATCTACGTCAAGGAGCCGGCCTGGAAAGACAATGAACTGAGCTGGGGTCCCCTCGGTGAGGGCGCTGTCGATCAAAAGTTCTTCAAAATGCTCAAAGAAAGTGATTTCAACGGCCCGATTAGCTTGCACATTGAATACCTCGGTCACGATGACCCGAAAATTATCCCGGCCGTTCTCAAGGCTACGCGTGAAAACTTTGCCACGCTCAAGGAACTCCTTTCTTAACCTATGTTTGATACCCGTGAAAAACCCCGCATGGTCGAGCGGGCCTTCCTTATTGGAGCCTATTTTGACCGCGCTGACGAAGACAACGCAAACAGCCTCCTCGACGAGCTCGTAGAACTCGTTGGGACATTGGAAATCGAAGTGGTAGGACGCGCCTGTGTCTTTGTCCGCTCACGCCACCGCGGTTACCTCACCGGGACGGGCAAGGCACAGGAGCTGATCGATGAGGCAATGGACCTCGAAGCCGATTGCATCGTTTTCGACAACGAGCTCGCACCGATGCAGCAGCGGAACTGGGAAGAGGGCGGTGACATCACCGTGATCGACAGGGAGGAAGTCATTCTCGATATTTTCAAAATGCGGGCCCGGACCAAAGAGGCGACTCTTCAGGTCGAACTCGCACGGATGCAATACTCACTTCCGCGACTCGCCCGGATGTGGTCCCACCTTGACCGTCAACGCGGAGCCGGTGGCGGTGGAAGCGGCGGTGGCGGCGCTGCCCGTGGTGAAGGTGAGCAACAAATCGAGGTCGATCGCCGCCTTGCCCGTAAGCGGATTGACCGCATCAAAGCAGAGCTGGAAAGCGTGCGCCGCAACCGCGAAACGCAGCGCAAGCAACGCGCCGACGAAGGCATCTGCCAGTCGTCGATCGTGGGATACACCAACGCGGGCAAAAGCTCGCTCCTCAATTATCTCGCCGATTCGGACATTCTCGCGGAAGACAAACTCTTCGCCACGCTCGACCCGACAACCCGGCGCATCGAACTCCCCGACGGTCAGTCACTGCTTCTCACCGACACGGTTGGATTCGTAAGAAACCTCCCCCACCGTCTCGTCGAAGCATTCAAGGCGACGCTGGAGGAAGCGATCATTTCCGACTTTTTGATCCACGTGCTCGATGCGAGCTCACCCGAAATCTACACGCTTTACGAAACGACCCTGAATGTCCTCGAAGAGCTCAAGGCCTCCGGAAAACCGACCATCATCGTTCTCAACAAAATCGATTTGATCAAAGACGATCCCGATCGTCTCCACGAGCTGAAAAGCCATTTCGATGAAAACTCCGTCTTCGTCTCCGTTCACACCGGCGAAGGAATGGATCGTCTCATGTCGAAACTCACCGACATGATGGTGGACCGCGTTTCGAGGCTCAAGCTGAGGATTCCCCAGGCGAGGCATGACCTCGTCGCGCTTCTGCACCGCGAAGGGAAAATCGTCAGCGAGGAATACAAAGGCAACGACGTCCTCCTTACCGCGATCATACCGCACGCGATGCGGCACCTCTTCGAGGCAATGGAAATTAAGCCTTCCGAAAACGACGCAACCGCTGCCCAATAGCAGGTGTTCCGGGACGTGGCACATTGATCGGCTCGACCGCTGCACGCATCCCATCCTGCTTCCGCAGATTGAAAGGACGGGAGAAAATGACCCCGGAAAGTTTCTTTTTCGCCAACTCGACCGCCAGCTTGGTGCGTTTCAACTTCCGTCGTGAGAAATCCCAATAGGAGGACACACCTACGACGTAGTCGGATTTTTCGGCGAGCACGCCAACCTCGGAATAGCCTTCGATCGAAGGTGTCGCCATGAGAATAAAATCAAAACGGCTCCGCATTTCCCAGAGAAGATCGTCCATGCGACGGTTCGTGATCAGACCGCATGGATCCTGATGCATCGGCCCGCTCGGCATCAGCCAGACGTTTGAATGGCGTGACTTGATCACCGTCTCCTCGAGCCTCATCTCGCCGCTCAGATAGTCCGAAAGGCCGGGATGATTCGCAGCATCAAAATGGGTGTGCAGCTGTGAATCATGAAGATTGGCATCGACGAGAAGAACGGTCTGACCTCCGTCGGCCATCACCTTCGCGAGATTACTCAACGCACTGTCGAGATCACTTTCGTTGCCCACAGGAAGGAAGGAAATCACGATGCACTCTTTACCCGGGAGACGCCCGATCTCCGTCCTGAGATGACGATAAGGCTCCATCGCCAGGAACGGAAGCGGCGTTCCCGGAGGTGATTTTCTGTCGGGAACGGGAGCAAACCCGACGAGATCCAATTCCATTTCCTTCGCCATTTTCGCGGCAACCACGAATCCCGGTCTGCCCCGCGACGTCGCCAACGCAAAAGCAGCTCCGAACAAAACCCCGGCTAGCACAGTGAGAACAATCGACGATGTGCTCACCCCAACCGGACTGACACCATCCAGAGTCGCCTTTCCGACCAGGCTCACTCCGGGTGCGACGACCGCTTTGTGAGCAATGACCTGCTGGCGTTTGGCTTCGAGAGACTGGGTTAAGTTGATCTCGCGGACCATTTCCTTACGCAGCCGGACCACTTCATCCGATCGTGACTCCTCCCCCGTCGCGAGCACTTTCAACCGCGTCTCCAAATCAGCGATCTGCGCGTTACGAGTCTTGATTTCCGTTTCGAGCCGAAGTCTTTTGTCCTCGAGGTTCATCACCGCCTGCGAACGCTTCAGCTCGACAAATTTCTCTCCCCAGGCATTCGCAATCTTCATCGCCATCTCCGGCGATAGATCGCGGACCAGTAGCTCAAGCTGCGAATCGTCGTCCAAACTCGGACGGGTCTTGAGTCGTTTTTTCAAATTCAAAATCGCATGAGCATCAGAGGATAGCCCCCATTCCTCCGTCAAACCGCAGGCACTGACAACGCGGGCGAGGAGTCCCGCGCTCATTAACTGATGAACGCTTCGGTCCATCGAAGGACGCCCCGAATGGTAAAAGGACGTCGACAGACCCGTATCAAGATAGGTTGTCGCATTCACCTCACTCGCGGCAATCCGCGCAGTCACCTCGTAAACCCTCGGCTTCTGTGACCAAACACCTGCTGCGATCACAAAAATCGCCGCCGCGACTAGAAAAACAAGCGGCCACCGGGATTTGACCAAATAAAGATAATCCATCCAGCCATATCGAACGGATTTTTGATCTAGATTCATAAATATTAGAATATGCTGATAATTATGAAACTCAAATTTATTTCTTGTCTCTTTAGTCGAAAAGTCATCACTCAGCGGCGGAGATCGAGTTTTCCGTCGTGGTCCGGCCTGTGAATCCCCTGGAGGAGGGACCTCATCAGCCGCAGCCGAATCAGTATCTCCTGCTCACTTCATTCACCGCCCATTCCATGGAGGCACCCTGTCTTCCACTTACGAACCAAAACAAACCGCACGAATTGTGCCACTGCTGCACTGAAACCGGAAGACGGGGTGAGAAGGTGATCGGATGAGACTCACGGTCTATTCCGCACCATTCCGAAACCCGGGAGCTGTCGCGTCCATCAACGCAAAACCGCAACGGGATACGACGAAATCAGTTCGGCCCCCTTTCTTCATAAATCGTGACTGATGGCGCACGAATCGAGCGAGTCGCTCGAACCTACTATTAAATCCTTTAATCCCTGCTGGTGCCGCATTTCGCGAGTGATCAATTCTCCCGAATTTGCTAGCATCGGTGTCATATGGAAATTCAAGACACTATCTCAACTATTCTCGGCCAGAAAAAGAGCCCGGAAATCTTCACCACTTCACCCGACGATATGGTGTTCGATGCGATCCAGTTGATGTCGGAAAAGAACATCGGAGCACTTCCGGTAATGGATGGCGAAATCCTCGCAGGGATTGTTTCGGAACGGGACTACATGAAAAAAGTCGTCCTCTGCGGGAAATCGTCCAAAGAAACAGCCGTCCGCGAAATCATGACAACACCGGTCTATTGCATGCCACCCACGACGAAGGTAACGGCAGCACTTCAGTTAATGAGCGAAAAAGATATCCGGCACCTCCCCGTCACGGAAAACGGAAAACTGATCGGAGTCATTTCAATCGGTGACCTCGTGCGTCGAATGATCTTTTCTCAGGGCGCTCTCATCGATCAACTCGAGAACTACCTGTCAGCGGTCTATCCCGCGTGATTCAGATTTTAGAGTTTCCCCTACCTATCCAGCTGCGGCACCCCCCACGGCTGCCCCTGATAATTTCCTGACAACGTGTCAGGAGTATACTCATTTTCCTGCGCCGTCCGAGAGTATGCGGCCCGGGAACGGAAGCCTAAAGCCGTAGTCAGATGAGTGCGAAATCGAACGCAAAACGCAAGGCAACTACGCAAGATACCTACCTCGCCTTATTCGCTGTATTACTCTTCTCTAACTCCCCCTTCACCTGCTTGATTACGGCTTTTGTTGCGTCGACTCTGGATACTGGATTTCCAATATGCTCGAACCGCACCGTTAGCTCCTTCCCTTCTCCGTCCGTGGATGCAGCCGCTGCCACCTTCAAAAAGAAAACGTAGGTCGCGCCTTTCTCAAAGACGAGGCTCTCAACCTCAAAGGCAAATTCCTTTTGAACTTCGTGCTCATCGTCAGTCTTCAAAACCTGATCGAGCTGAACAGTGACACGACGTCGCTCCTGTAGCCAGTCTCCACCTGGCGCTCTCTTCACTGGGAAAACAACCGTATCACTGAGAACCTTACCCACTACAATATGCGTGGCCCGAGGTAGCATCTGAGATATCCCGACGGTCGGCTTAGCGCACGTCGCTACAGAGCCCAAGTTAAGAGAAAGGACTACAAACGGAAAGGCGACTGTCATGCGCGTGATCATTTATTTCCTCGGCGAACAGTTCTATTCTGGAGCGGGCCGCCTGTTCATTCTGGGATAAGCGGTAAGGGACAGGTTAATTGGTAGATCTGGGAGTCACGGATTCAACTGATCTAATTGACCACGATGGTTTCGACGCACCCTGCTCCCAATAGATAACCTGTCCCTTGGGAATCGTCCCTCGGGAATCGTACCCTGGGAATCCCATAAGAATCAATGTTTTTTGACCGACCCGAATGGCACGGACTTAAGCGATGTGCCTGCAAATGCGGATGCACCGTAGAGATTGATCACGGCCTGAAAGGTTGCCAGCGAATTTCAACTATTGAGCGACATTGAACGGAATGCGGACGTTCGCTTGCGACCCTTCAGGCCGCGACGATGTGAATTCGATATACCCGTGCCTGAACGCCCGGGCATTGTACTAACGACCTTTCAGGCCGCTTCTCCTTTCACCAAAACATCAAAGAGTGCCCATAAGTTCGCGTCACTCGGGACTGAGCCGAATGGCAGGGTTCCAAAGGAACGTTTCGACGAATCTGGACATGAAAAGACCGGTGGAATGAGTGAGTCAAAGCGTGAAGAAACAACAACATTCCTACCGGAGTTTTGTCAAAGCTGAGTTTCCTGCTCAGACTGATTACACGGTACCGGGAGTATTCAGTTTTAACACCCCGGTGACTGTGCTCGCGGCAGCGCGGATTATGAAGAGCGATCTCACAGCCTCACCGGTTGTGACAGCGGGGGTGTGGATCGAATGGGCCACTCGCCCCTGCCTTGCGGGCAGGGCGGAGGAATGCCGCCACAGGCTCAACCCTGTTGGGTCATGGACCTGACAGGGTTGAATGGGATGAATTAACTCTTTTTCGAAGCGACGTCTTTGGCTGCTTTTTCAGCAGGGCCGTCGGCAACGTCGCTTTTGGGCTGCACTCTCCAGAACTTGGTCACCGAGGCGGACCAGTCCTTGAGAAGCTCGGCACCTTTGGCGCTGTCGGTCGCGGCGACGTGTGCTTCGATGAGCCCTTTGAGCTCTCCGGCGAAAAGGTCACCCTCTTCGAGTCGAATCACTTCCACCATTTCAGGATTGTAGAGTCTCTCGAATCTTCCCCGCTCGTCGAGAATGTAGCCTGCGCCACCACTCATACCGGCTCCGAAGTTCTTCCCGGTTTCCCCGAGAACGACAACGGTTCCATTGGTCATGTATTCACAACCGTGGTCACCGATACCTTCGACAACCGCGGTTCCACCGGAGTTGCGAACGCAGAAGCGCTCCCCGGCACAACCGTTTGCGAAGAGGTGTCCCCCGGAGGCTCCATACATGACGGTGTTTCCGAGAATGGAGTTCACTGCGGGATCAAAGCTGCGATTGAGCGGCGGCTTGATGCGAATCTCTCCGCCGACCATGCCTTTTCCGACGTAGTCGTTCGCTTCACCGGTGAGGGTGAGGCGAATCCCTCCGCAGAGGAAGGTCGCGAAAGACTGTCCGGCGCTTCCGGAAAGCTGGATATCAATGGTTCCTTCGGGAAGGCCATGATCACCGTGGTGTTTTGCAACCACTCCTGTGAGCTTCGTTCCGATGTTCCGGTGAGTGTTCTTAACCTTGTAACTGAGCTCAGCCGGCTCTTTGTTGACAATCTTGTCTCCGAGGTCGGCGATGATCTGGTCATCGAGGGGTGCGGCGTGATTGCCATCGTTGCGATCCTGTGCGCAGATGCGCGGCAGGTCCTTCCCTGACTCTTCGGCGACATCGGTGAGGATGCGGCTGAGGTCGATGAGGTTCGCTTTGGGGTGATCAGGCAGCTTGCGTTGACGGAGGTATTTGGTGTGACCGATGAGATCGTCGAGCTTGCGGACACCGAGGCGGGCCATGTGCTGACGGGTCTCTTCGGAAACGGCGTTGAAGAAGTTCACGACGTGATCAACTTCGCCTTTGAATTTGGCGCGGAATTTCGGATCCTGCGTCGCGATTCCCACCGGACAGGTGTTGAGGTGGCAACGGCGGACGTAAACGCAACCCATCGCAATGAGGGCGATCGTTCCGAAGTTGTATTCCTCGGCACCGAGAACGGCGGCGTGAATGATGTCGAGTCCGGTGCGAAGACCACCATCCGTTCTCAGGGTGACGCGGTCACGAAGACCATTCATCATGAGGACCTGCTGGGTCTCGGCAACCCCGATTTCCCAGGGGAGGCCGGCGTGTTTGATCGAACTGAGCGGTGAAGCCCCGGTTCCGCCATCGTGACCGGAAACGAGAATGACGTCGGCGTTCGCTTTCGCAACACCGGCGGCAACGGTACCCACGCCGGTTTCAGCGACGAGCTTCACGGTGACTTTTGCAGCGGGGTTGAGCTCCTTCAGATCGTGAATGAGCTGAGCCAAATCCTCGATCGAATAAATATCGTGGTGCGGCGGAGGTGAGATAAGGGTCACTCCGGGCTGTGTTTTACGAAGCCTCGCGATGAGTCCGTTAACCTTGTGGCCGGGAAGCTGGCCGCCCTCTCCGGGCTTGGCACCCTGAGCCATTTTGATCTCAATTTCCTCTGCGGACATGAGATAGGCAGCGCTGACGCCGAAACGACCTGACGCGACCTGCTTGATCTTCGAGTTGCCCCAATCCCCGTTGGGATAAGGGGTGAAACGGCGTGGATCTTCGCCACCTTCCCCGGAATCGGATTTTCCTCCGATGCGGTTCATCGCAATCGCGAGCATCTCATGTGCCTCGGGGCTGATTGCTCCGAGTGACATCGCCGCAGTGGTGAAGCGACGGCGAACGTCTTCGATCGGCTCGACTTCCGAGATCGGGATGGGACCTTCGTCATTCGGCACGAGTTCAAAGAGATCATGAAGGGCGTGCGGCTGATTCAGCTTCAGCTCTTCGAGATAGCGCTCGTAGTCATCGGGATCATTATTCCGGACGAAAGTGTGGAAATTTTTGATAACGCCCCCACTCACAGCGTGGGTCTCACCATCGCGACGGAAACGGAAGTGACCGGGGTCACCGAGATCGAGTTCGCCCTGATCATTCGGCACCGCCTGACTGAAGGCCGCGGAATGACGCGCGATACTCTCGGCAGCGATTTCATAGAACCCAACACCGGCAATCTGGGAAGGCGTGCCGGGGAAACACTGGGCGATGACTTTCTCGGAAATGCCAACGGCCTCGAAAATCTGAGCACCCTGGTAGCTGTTCAGCACCGAGATTCCCATTTTCGACATGATCTTAAGGACCCCTTTCTCGAGCGCCTTGTGGTAATTCAAGAGGGCTTTCTCAACGGAAACGCCTTCGAATTTGTTCTTCGTATTCTTCTCAACGAGCTCCTGCATCGTCTCGTGAGCGAGCCACGGACAGATCGCGGTGGCACCGAATCCAACCAAACAGGCCATCTGGTGGGTGTCGCGCGCCTCGGCGGTATCGATGATGAGGCTCGTGAGCATCCGCTTTTTAACGGATCCGAGATACTGGTGGACCGCACCCACAGCGAGGAGGGAGGGAATACCGACGCGATCGTGATTGATCGAACGGTCTGAGAGGATGATGGTCCGGGCGCCTTCATCAATCGCCACTTCCGCCTTGTGACAGAGGTCGGCAAGAGCGTCGCGCATCGCATTAGCTCCGCTGTGCTGCGGCCAGGTGATGTCGAGCGTCTTCGTGGGAAGCGCGTCAATATTCCGCATCGCTTCGAGTTGATGCGTGAAAATGAACGGAGACTCAAGGTGAACCGTTGCGGCGTGCTCGGGATCTTCGGCAAGGAAGTTGCGCTCGGGTCCGAGATCCACTTCCAGTGACATGACGAGAAACTCACGGATGGGGTCAATCGGGGGGTTGGTCACCTGAGCAAAGAGCTGCTTGAAGTAGGAAAACAGCATTTTCGGCTGACGTGAGAGCGCCGAAAGCGCCGCGTCGTCTCCCATTGAGTAGATCGCCTCCATCCCCGAAAGAGCCATAGGAGCAAGGACCATGTCGACTTCCTCACGATTGAAGCCATTCGCCATCTGCAACTGAGAGCGGGAAAGAGGATCGCGCACAGGCTCGCCGACCGGAGGAGTCGGATCGACGAGGTCTTTGAAAGAGGTTTGATGCTCTTTAAGCCAATCTCCGTATGGCTGCTGTTCCGCGAGAGTCTGCTTGATCTCGCTGTTGAAAATGACTTTGCCTTTGATGGTGTCGACCACAATCATCTCACCGGGAGCAAGACGGCCTTTCTTCTCGATTTTATCGTCATCGAGATGGCAGGTTCCAACCTCGGAACCGAGCGAGAAAATCCCATCGGTTGTGATTTTGTAACGAGCCGGGCGGAGACCATTCCGGTCGAGCGAGGCCGCTACCGTTTGACCATCAGAGAACGCCAGCGCAGCCGGTCCATCCCAGGGCTCGCTGAAACAGCTGTGATAACGGTAGAAATCCTCGACCTCTTTGCTTGTAAATGGATCAATTTTCCACGCCGGCGGAACCAGCATTGCCATAGCGTGCGGCACTGAGCGCCCCGAAAGAACGAGCAATTCGAGCGCGGAGTCGAGACTGGCCGAGTCAGAGCCATCGGGATCGATGACATGATTCAAATGATGAAGTTCGTCGCCCCAGACATCGCTCTCAAACTGGCCGACACGGGCATTGAGCCAGTTCCGGTTGCCGCGAACCGTGTTGATCTCGCCATTGTGGCAGAGCATACGAAACGGCTGGGAAAGAGCCCAGGTCGGGAAGGTGTTCGTCGAAAAACGCTGGTGATAAAGGCAAACCGCTGTCTCGAAGTCCTCATTGAGCAGATCAGGGTAAAACTCCTCAACCGCTGTCGCGACCATGAAGCCTTTGTAACTGATGAGGCGATGGCTCAGCGACGGGATGTAAAATTCTTCAATGTTTTCCTCATCCGCTTTGTCTTCGATCTCGCGACGGCAAAGGTAAAGCTGACGCTCAAAGGTATCGTCGTCCATTCCTTCAGGCCGCTGAAGGAGGAGCTGCTTGATTTCAGGCAGCGTGTCGATCCCCAGCTGTCCGAGAGCACCGACCTCTGTGGGAACATCCCTCCAGCCGATGATACCGATCTTCCGGCCGCGGATAACGCCTTCGGCGATCGTTTTCAGCTTCGTCTGATTCTCAGAATGGTTGAGAGGCAAAAAGAAGACGCCGACAGCGAGGTCCTTGTCCGCCTTCAGTTTCGTGCCCATCTCCTCCGCCACGGGAAGAAGGATCTTGTAGGGCAAATTCGTGGTCACTCCCGCACCGTCGCCGGTTTTCCCGTCGGAATTGACGGCTCCGCGGTGAGTCACATTACAAACCGAATCCAACCCGAGACGCAGAACACGGTAACTCCGTTCGCCCTTAATATGAGCAACCACTCCCACACCGCACGAATCGCGCTCCAGTTCAGGGCGATGCAGGCTGTTGTTGATTTCGGGAATCTTCAGATATTTACTCATATTTCTTTCAAATTGCGGGAAAAACGTGGCGGAGTCACTTCCGACTTCCGACACGTTTTCCCCTGAGAATACGCTCAGTTTTCGTGCCAAGAGGACTCGAAAAATGGGCCGAATTTATTATGGTTTCTTTAAGGATTTATTAAACCCAGACCATCTTTCGGCAAATCGCAGGGAATGGGATTTTAGTCAGGATTAAGGCGAGGTCAATTCACAACTTTGTAGCCACGATCCAGTTACTTTTAGATTGGCTTCTTTGCCGAATCCTGAAACAACATGATTCGAGCTTATGGGAGAGAATATTCGCGCAAATAACGGGAAACACGGTTTTATCAATCCGGGATTCTGGATCGGACTTGTCGCATTTTTTGCGATACTCATTTTCGCTGATTTCGATCCCGGCAACCCCGTGGTCACTCGAATGGCAGCGGTGGCAGTGCTTATGGCGGTGTGGTGGATCAGCCAGGCGATTCCTCTGGCAGCGACGTCTCTCCTGCCCCTCATGTTGTTTCCCCTTTTCGGGATCATGAACGGGAAGGAAGTCGCCCCCGTTTATGTGAATTACGTTATCTTTCTCTTTCTGGGAGGTTTCCTCATCGCTCTCGCAATGGAGCGATGGAACCTTCACCGCCGGATTGCCCTGAGAATCATCCTTTCGGTAGGCTCGAAACCTTCCCGCCTCGTTCTCGGATTCATGCTCGCAACAGCCTTCCTCTCGATGTGGATCTCCAATACCGCTACCGCGATTATGATGCTTGCGATCGCCCTCGCGGTGATCAAACAAACCGAGGAGAGCTTTGGCGAGGAGAAAACGGCCAATTTATCCGTCGCACTGCTCCTCGGAATCGCCTACGCCGCCAGTATCGGCGGGCTCGCAACGCTGGTGGGGACTCCTCCCAACCTCGCCCTCGTCCGACTCTTTGAGCTGAGCTTTCCCGGCGCGGAGGCGGCAGGATTTCAAATCGGATTCGGCCAGTGGATGCTACTGGGGGTTCCCGTAACCATTGTTCTGCTCGCGATCGTCTGGGTGCTCCTCACGCGGGTTCTTTTCCGCAGCCCGGCCGATATGACACTCCCTCCCGATCTCATTCGCGAAGAGCATCGAAAGTTGGGACGCATGAAGTTCGAAGAAAGAGCGGTGATGGTCGTCTTTTCCGCAACTTCGCTGCTCTGGATCTTCCGGACAGATCTCACCCTCGGTTCCACCACGATTCCGGGCTGGTCGCAATTTCTCCCCTTCGGCGGAATGATCGACGACGGCACCATCGCTGTTTCAATGGCCCTGATTCTCTTCCTCATTCCCGCTTTCAGAAAAACAGCCGACGGCACCGCGGCGCGGGCAATCCTCGAAGGTGATGTGTTTGCAAAGATTCCGTGGCACATCATTCTCCTCTTCGGCGGAGGATTCGCTCTCGCAAAGGGATTTCAAACCTCCGGCCTTTCGACCTGGGTTGGCGGCTATTTTTCCGGACTCGGCGATGCACCGCTCCCTGTTCTTGTCGCTGCCATCACCGGGGTAATTACCTTTCTCACCGAACTGACTTCGAATACCGCCACGACCGAGATGATACTGCCGCTTCTCGCCTCGATCGCCAAGGCAGCGGAAATTCATCCGCTTGCCCTCATGATTCCCGCGGCCCTGGCCGCAAGCTGCGCCTTCATGATGCCGGTGGCAACCCCTCCCAATGCGATCGTCTTCGCCAGCGACCGCATTCGTATCGGCCAGATGGTAAAAGCCGGAATCATCATCAATCTGATCAGTATCGCAGTGATCACCGGGATCTTCCTCCTCCTCGGGCCGGGCGTATTCGGAATCGAACCGGGTGTGATTCCCGAGTGGGCGAAGTAGTTGTTTTTTAAATCAGGGGTTTCCTTCAACCCTTCCAGTTCGTATGGACGGTTTATGTCCGAACCAGCAAAGGCAAAGGAGCCAGGCCCCGCGAAACCGAAAACGCCACCTGTAAAACTGGAACCGGAGTTCTCCGATCTCGAGGAATTGCTCGAGGCCCGGGAGGGAAGACGCTCCGGTCTGACGCACAAAGTCTCACTCGAAGTCGCCTACGAAAAGGGTGTCTATCCCTACCGCACGAAGATGCCTGCTAATACCTATGAGCAGGAAAAACTCCGCCTTCAGGCTGAATTGCTCAAAGTGCAGAAGTGGGTCAAATCCGAGGGAAAGAAAATCGTGATTCTCTTCGAGGGTCGCGACGCCGCCGGAAAAGGAGGAACGATTAAGCGTTTCATGGAGCACCTCAATCCCCGGGCCGCCCACGTCGTCGCACTCGAGAAGCCATCCGAACGTGAAAAGGGACAATGGTATTTTCAACGCTACATTCGCCATCTCCCAACGGCGGGAGAAATGGCCCTGTTCGACCGCTCCTGGTACAATCGCACCGGTGTTGAGCGCGTCATGGGATTTTGCGAATCGCGTGAGTATCTCGAGTTTCTCCGTCAATGTCCATCGGTGGAACGAATGCTCGTGAACAGTGGAATCATCCTTTTCAAATACTGGTTCTCTGTGAGTCGGACCGAGCAGCTGCGCCGCTTCCACGGACGGAAGACCGATCCGCTCAAACAGTGGAAACTCAGTCCGGTCGATCTGAAGTCACTGGGCAAATGGGACGACTACACCCACGCGAAGGAAGCAATGTTCTTTCACACCGATACCGCAGATGCCCCCTGGACAGTGATTAAGTCTGACGACAAAAAGCGGGCACGCGTCAACTGCATCCGTCACTTCCTCGAAAACCTCGATTACCCTGACAAAGATCACAACATGATCGGAGAGATGGATGAGAAAATCGTCGTGAAGGCCGCCGAGGAATATACCGCCGATGATATTTTGAAAATGGTTTAATCTCCCTCCCCCTGATCCGGGATTCGTTGCCCGAGATCAATCACCCCAGCCTCAAGCTGCTCCCGAATTTCGAGCCAACCGGCTTTGTTGTTCGCTACCGATGCAAACACCATCGGCTCACCTATCGAGAGTGTCACCGCACCGGGACGGGGGAGCTTCCGGTCTGCGGGCCAAATCTCAAATGCACCTTTGAGATAACAGGGAACCACCGGAACCTCCGTTCCCGCGACGAGCATTCCAAGGCCGGGTTTAAACGGGTTCATCTTTCCGTCCCGACTCCGTGTTCCCTCGGGAAAAACAATAAAAATGCAATCACCACCGGTGAGTCGATCCTTCAGCCCGCCGAGAGCTTTGGCGCCGCCTCTCCCGCGCTTCAGGGGCAGCGCATTGACCCACCGGGTCGCGAAGACCGTTTTCGAGGGCGTATCAAAAAAGTAGTCAGCCGCAGCGAGTGAGAAGAATTTACCCGTGAACCGGGCCGGCAGGATCCACGAGATAATGAGCGCGTCGAGATGACTTGAATGATTCGCCACGAGAACAAACGGAGCTTCGCAGGGGAGATTCTCCATTCCTTCCGTTTTGATACGAATGAAGCAGAAAAGGAAAAAGCGGGTCAGGAGCCGCGCGATCCCATGCAAAGAGGCACCGATGAGCCCAACCTCCCGCAACTCACTGCACATACGATCTCTGCCCTTCAGGTCGAGATCCCTCGCCTTCTGATACTCCCAGGAACTGGCATCGTCATCAGCCATCAGAAAATTCCCCGGAAAATGCGAGTCGGCTCATTGAGTCCGAAACCGTTGAAGTAACCGATGAAATGAAAATAGGCAGGCCCCGCGAGGAGCAATGAATCAAAGCGGTCCAGGATCCCGCCGTGCCCGGGGAGAATGTTTCCCGTGTCCTTGATCCCGAGATCACGTTTCACCGATGAAATCACGAGATCTCCGAGCTGCCCCGTCACACTGACAATAATGCCGAGTGCGATCAGCTTTCCGGCCGAGCCCATTGCCGTTCCCTCAAATACAATTCCTCCGAGAAAGTAGATCAACAAAGTCGTTCCCACGACCGCGCCAAGCGATCCTTCGATGGTTTTGTTAGGGCTCGTTTGCGGAGCCAGCCTGCGCTTACCAAACAAGTTCCCCGCGAGATAGGCAAAGACGTCGTTCAACTCCACGGCGATGAGAAACAGGAGAATCAGCGAGCGAAAGTCCGGATCATTCGCAATGTAGGCAACATGCCCTAACGAGACACCAAACATGAGAAACGCGAGCACCGCCAGTGCGACCCGCTGTAGATAGCCATGCGGCCTGTCACTGAGAACCCCGAGCGTCACAATGAGGATCACGCCCAGCGATGAGGTCGCGGCAAAAAAATTATACCAATGGTCTAACACTGCAAAAAACACCACCGCAATCCCAATGACCACCGCGATGCTCACAAGGTAATTACGGAACAATCCCGTGATCCTCGCAAACTCGCGATAGCAGAAAATCGAAAGGAAGAGGAGACCGAGAATTGTCCAGAAGGCACCGAAGAAAAGGGGAGCACCGATTGCGATGACCAGAGCCACCCAGGTATAGGTCCGGGAGAAGAGCTCACTGCTGCGTTCCTTTCCGATCCTCCCCAATCGTGAAAGCACCGTTGTGAGAAGCAGGGCAATGAGTAAAAGCGCTCCAATTCCAAGTCCGGCGGTGACAAAGAACCGGTTATCGAAGGCTTGAGTATAATCAAACCAGCGGGTTGTCGTTGCCGGTTCCATCAGTAGTCAAAGGGCGGTTTTTTCGGGCCCTGCGTAAGCCGGCTCCCGCCACGGAGGACGCGTCGCAGTGCGGTGACACCACCGCCGACGATAACAATCCACAGGGCATATACCGGCAGCCCGAGATCCGGAAGAATCGCCGTCCCGAGCGCCGCCCCGATCACCACAGCCATTCGTTGGGCCTTTGCCATCGGGCCGATAAAATATTGCTTCCCTACCGAAACAGCCAGTTGCGCGCGGAGGTAGGCTACGAAGAGAGCAATGCAGGCAGCAACGAAACCAAGCGTCACTGAACTGCCCGTGGCGTAGCCGAACCCTACAAGAATGACCACATCGGAAATTCGATCCGGGATCTCATTATAGAGTTCCCCCATAAGAGGGTTCTTTTTCTGGAGAAGGGCGACCATGCCATCGAAGAGATTGGCGAGCAGTCTCAACTGAACGAAGACAGCCCCGACGATCCAGAGAAGCAGGGGAGAGCAGCATTCCATCCGGGTAAAGTAGAAGCAGGCTCCGGCGAAAATCGCGAAGATCATTCCGAGAACGGAGATCGCATTCGGGGTGATTCCGGTTTTTGCGATCGCCGCTGCAGTAGCGTCCGCCCACCGTGTTTCCCGCGAAGCAATTGGTCGTCGTTCCATGTGCCTGAAATTAGATCAGGTCGATATGGAAATCTCAATGCTTAACATTTTCATCTGCGTATAAAATGTTTGTTTCCCGGTTTGTTGATTTGTGAGATAGATTCAAAACATGAGCGAACCCGCTGACAACGCTGAACCCACTTCCCGTTTCCCAGACTGGGCCAAGGTCGCCCTCATTTTCGGGATTCCTCTTATCTACGGACTCCTCCTGCGACTGCTCTTCAACCTTGATCGATTCGAGGAGTTCTTCGCGATTGTCTCATTATCCTTTGTCGCTCTCGTCCCGATTACCCTGGGGGGACTGACAACGCTCCTCGGGATTCGGTTTTTCTCAGCAAGCACTTTCTGGGTATTCATCGCCCCGATGCTCACCGTGGTCACAGCCTTCGTCGTTGCGATCATCACACAACTGGAAGCGATTCTCTGTGTCGTTGTCGCCGCGCCGATCTACCTCCCCGTCGCACTGCTCTCGGGATGGGCCACCTCCGCGATCATCAAGAAGCGCAACAGCCGGCTCAACCTCCCGCTCCTCGTGCTGCTCCCGCTGGCCTTCAGTCCGCTGGAGTCACTTTGGGAACAACCACACGAGACCTTCGAGGTGCTCGACACCATCGAAATCGCCGCGCCACCTTCAGAAGTCTGGGACGAGATCGCCAGTGTTCCGGCCATCAATCCGGACGAGCTGCCCTTTCAATGGATCTATTGGCTGGACTTTCCACGTCCCATCTCCGCTGAGATCGACAAAAAGGCGGTCGGAGGCAAACGACTCGCCCGTTTTGAACGCGAAGTGAGTTTTTTCGAAGTCGTCACGGAATGGGAGGAGAAGAAGTCTCTCGCCTTCACAATCGAAGCCGATCCCCGATTCATTCCCCACACTGCTTTTGATTCCCACATCATCGTCGGCGGACGCTTCTACGATGTCCTCAACGGCCGCTACGAAATTGAAGAAGTGTCGCCCGATTTGACGAGGCTTCACCTCACAAGCCAACACCGCCTTTCCACCCCGTTCAATGGCTACGCCGGATGGTGGAGCGAATGGGTCATGCGGCAGGTCCAGGGCTCTATTCTTGAGGTGATCAAAAACCGGGCGGAAGGAAGGAGCTAACCGCTGATGGACGCCAGTAAGCGCTGATAAGTGCCAATTATCTAACCCGGATCAGCGAAAATCAGCGTTTAACAGCGGTTCCTTTTTCATCCAGCCGGGCCGGATCCAGCAAAACCTACTTCCCGAACGGTGAAAACTTCACCACTCCCATGCTGCGATCTTTGATCGAATCCTCTCCGGTCTTTGTCAGGGTGACTTCTGCGGCAGCGGGTTTGTCGGGCTGAAGTTCGAAATTGCCACTGATGTCACGAATCTCGAGACGGGTCACCCGCTCGCCATCGTCGCCACGAGCGCGGCCTCCGGCTTTCACGCTGTAGGTGCTTTCTGCGGTCAGCTTCATACTTCCGTCGGGAAGGAGGACAGGATCGGCAGCCGTTCGCATCCCGGGCTGTTCGCTGTCGAGGATCGCGTCATCACTGATCCACTGGGTCATTCCCACCCTGCTTCGCTGCCCGCTGCGCACCACAAATCGCGTCGAGACAAGCCGGTTACGCCCCGCGACCGCATCAGGACTCGATGGATAAAATGCTGTCTCAAGGTAGGCCTGCGTTTCGATTTTTGTCGCCGCCGGACTGGCCTCTCCGGTACGGACCTCGGCAATCAAAAGGAGCAGGTCGTCCTCCCACTGCCAGCGGCAGATAAAAATGGGCTCACCGCTTCGCGCCGCGAACTGCCCCGTGTAGGTCTTCTCAATCGGGTCATCGCGATCCTTCCGGTTGTAGGAAACGTGCATGTTACAATCAACGACCCCGTCGACGATGACCGGATCCACTTCGACTTCGAGTCCGTCTTTACTCTCGCCCCAGGGCATCATCACCGTTGCTTCGCTCGAAGACTTCTGGAGGCGCTCACCGGCGGGAACTTTCATGACAAAAGAATCCTCCTTCGCTATCCGTTTCTGTTTTTCAAAATCCGGAAGCTTCGCAACGGTTTCGATGGCGATGGGCCCACCCTGGATGAGTCTTTCCTCCAGTGCCGTGGCTATGACTTCCTCCATGCGATAAACGCTGAACTCGAACTCGATTTCCTGAGCCACGAGAGTTTTCCCAATTCCGCTGACGAAGACGGTGACAATTAATGGAATGAAGAGAGCCCGCATATCCGGAACTTTAGCGCTGTTTCCACGAGTTGGTCCAGCAGAGACAGGGGCAGATTCAGGTCAGTCGCTCTCTTCCGCCGGTGCCTTGCGATCCACGACCGGATCGTTCTCCAGCAAGCTCTCTGGTCGCGGAAGCAGGTTCACGTTCTCGTTGTCGAACCAGTTCACGCGGACGAAGGCGAGTGACCAGTCTTCGGGCCGGAAGATCAGATTGATGTTACCCCGGCGGGGCGTTTTGTTGGTAGCGGGAAGGGTCATGAGTTGGTGAAAGCTCCAGACGCTGGCCATGATTTCCGGATTCTTTGCCGTGACCGGATGACAGCGCATGCTGCGGAGCGGCCAGCGATCCATTTTCCTCAGGTCCCGGGCGATCTTCGAGAACTTTTGATTCTGCAGTTCTCCTTCGCCCGTAGTGGGTGATTTCACCAATTCATTGAAGGCCTCTTCATCCTCGTTCCAGATCGCGTCGAGAATCGCTTCACGTCGTGCGTCCAGTTCCGCAGGGTAGGGCGCGAGTACTTCGCTGGGGCCGTGCTTATTAATCCATTGTCGCCTCAATATGCTCGTGCTTTTCGCGACGCCGGTATACTCGCTGTTTTCATCGAGTCCGGTGAAGCTTCTTTCACGGAGCGCGAGGTCATCGGCGTGAGCGGTGAACAGCGAGAGGAAGATGGAACCAACAATTAGTAATGCAGTTGTTTTACTCATATGTCCCACCCTAACAGAAAGATTCCGGCGATGTGTCAAGGCAGTGTAAAAGAGGTAAAAACTTTGTAAAACCAATCCCCGACAGTTGGATTCGAGAGGGCGACTCCGTGCTTGCGCTCTTGCTTCACCGGAACTGAGGAGAGAGATTCGGCGATGCGAATTCTTTGTCTTTTTGCCCTGTTTTCTCTTCTCGTTCCCCTGTCCGGTTTTGCAAAACCCAATGTAATCATTATCTACACGGACGATCAGGGGTCGGTGGATGCGAACTGCTACGGATCGAAAGATCTGGAAACACCGAATATTGATCGACTTGCAGCGACAGGCGTTCGTTTCACACAAATGCTGGCGCCTTCCGCGATCTGTTCGGCGTCACGGGCCGGTTTGCTGACCGGTCGTATTCCCGCCCGGGCCGGGGTTCCCTCCAACGTTTCCTCGAAAGAGGGAGAAGTGGGAATGCCGGCGGATCAGGTTACGATGGCGGAAATGTTCGGTGACGCAGGTTATCAGACCGGACATTTCGGGAAATGGCACCTCGGTTACACGCCGGAAACAATGCCGAACGGTCAGGGGTTCCAGTATTCATTCGGCCACATGGGCGGCTGCATCGACAACTACTCACACTTCTTTTACTGGAACGGCCCGAACCGTCATGATCTGTGGCGGAACGGTGAGCATGTTTATGCCGACGGTGAATACTTCGGCGATCTGATGCAGGACGAGTTGCACCGCTATATTGAGGAAAAGAAGGAGGAACCTTTCTTTATCTACTGGGCGATTAACTGGCCGCACTACCCGCTTCAGGGCACGTCGAAGTGGCGGGAGCACTACAAGGACCTCGAGCACCCGCGGAACAAGTACGCCGCATTTGTCTCGACCACGGATGAGATTGTCGGGCGCCTCCTCGATAAACTGGATGCTGAAGGCCTAAGGGAAAATACGATCGTCCTTTTCCAGTCCGATCACGGTCATTCGGTGGAGGAGCGGACCTTTTTCGGCGGGGGATCCGCCGGTCCCTATCGCGGTCACAAAGGCAACCTCTTCGAAGGGGGACTCCGTGTTCCATCCGTCATAAGCTGGCCCGGGCATCTCCCGGAAGGGGAAGTGCGGGATGAACTGGTCACCGGGATGGATTGGTTTCCAACGCTCGCTGAGCTAGCAAGTGTCGCCCTTCCGGAAGAGCATCACATCGATGGAAAATCCATTACCGGGGTGATCAAGGACGGCATGGCGTCCCCGCACAAAGATATGTATTGGCGTCTCGGGGCGAATCCGGAGAAAGCGAAATGGGTCGTTCGTGAGGGTGACTGGAAGTTGCTCGGTAATGCCGGCGAAAACGTTCGCCCGGAAGGAGCACACGAGCTCTCTGCAAAAGGGAGAGAATACTTCCTCGTGAATTTGAAGGAGGATATCGGCGAGCGAAAAAACCTCAGAGATCAGGAACCTGAGAAACTGAAGGCTCTCTTAAAGATTCGTGAAGCCTACGAAGCAAGCCTCGCGGCGGAGTAGTTTGCCGCCGCAAAGAGGCTGATGCGAAAGGGCGCTATTTAAGGGAGAGAGAAGAAATTTGAATATTTGTGAACAAAATTACGTCTTTCTATGTCGTATATGGAGATGCACGAATTTTCTGAAAACTGGAAAGCCTGGATTAAAGAGAATGGAAGTCGTCTCATGCTCTTCGCGCGACAGCAAAGCCGGAGCGAAGCGGACGCCGAAGACGTCCTCCAGAACGCACTCATCAAAACCTGGAAAACCCACCAGGGCCCGCCCGATGATAAGGTTATCAGCCTCGCCTACACGAACGTGAGGCGCTGCGCGATCGACCTCGGCCGGAGCAACGACCGGCGTCGCGCCCGTGAAGACGTCGCAGCACGGCAAGCCGGGGAACTCGTTTCCTGGTTTGAGTTACCGGAGGACGATACCTCACGCGCCCTTCAGGTTGCCCTTTCAAAAGTCCCCGAAAAATTCCGCGAAGTCATCACCCTGAAAATCTGGGGTGAGCAAACCTTCGAGCAAATCGGAAAGACACTCGGGGTTTCTCCAAACACCGCCGCCTCCCGCTATCGTTACGGGATGGATTCCCTGAGGCGGAGTCTAGTTCTCGAGAAGGAGGAAATTGGGCTGATGTAAATCGTCTAATCTGCTTTTTGAAACTGGTAGGAGTAAAGGTCCGCATCTTTCAGTATGAAGCGGATCCGAACCGGCTTCCCGCTGAGTTCGCTCAGATCGGGTCCCTTTTTCCAATGCACGATTCGATCAACGGTGTCACCGAAGTGGGGAGGGCAGTCTGCTTCTGAGAACCCGGAAATCGGTTTTCCGCTGGGATCCTGAATTTCGACCCGCACACCGCCCGCGGCGGAACTTGCGAAATTCAGACTGAGTTGGTCGCCTTCGAAAATGATGGGTTTGGTAACCAGCTCGCCTCCCTCCCAACCGGCATTGACCGAGACGAAACCATCAAGGCGAAGTGAATAGCGTCGCAGGGCGCTGCCCTTTCCATGCCAGTAGCTTTCAGTCGCGTAGAGAGATAGTTCATTGGCTGCACCGGGAAGGGTAGATTTCGTCTCCACAAGATGCCACGCGAGGTACTGAGCTCCATAATGCCAGGTCCCGGTTCGCTCTTCGCCCGGTCGGAGAAAAGCCTCATTCCATCGTTTGAAATTCACCCCATCGCGACTCGCCATCATGAGCCCCTCAGTGACCGCATATCCATAGCGCTCACTTGCCGCGGCACGATTCTCACGGTCTTCCGGATCCGGTAAGGCGGACATCGACTCGGAAGCTCCCAGCTCGACATACCTTGTCGGGAATCCAATGAGTATGTGCGGGGCCCGGTCGTAGGGTTTCACCTGGTTTGTATAAAGATGCTCCAGAGGGGAGTTCTCATAAACAAGATCCTGATGATCGGACCAGTTCACGAGGTCTTCAGAAGTTGCGGTCCGAATCAAACGCACCCCGGTTGGTTTCCATTCTTTTTCATTGGTGACACCACCGCTAAAAGCGCGCCAGTATGCACGGTATCTCCCTATGACCGGATCCCAGAAAGCCAGGTTCTGCGAATCGAAAGCGCCCACTCCCTGAAGGATCGGCTCCTTGCTCAGCGGCGTCCAATTGAGGCCATCGGAAGACTGAAAAACAAGGAGTCCCGCCACGCCCGAAGAGCGCAGGATCGCTTTGTATTTCCCCTCGGGTTTCGCATTCGGGTTTTCGTCGAGGAACACGGCGGGATGCCCGGCATCGGCTTTGATGCCTCCATATTTCCCGCTGACGATGGCGATATTGTTTGCCCGGGAGCCCTCGAATTCGTGGATGCCCAGGTCGGGTTTTCTCCAATTGATTCCGTCATCGCTCTCCGCGTAGCAGCAGAAGAGCGGATGGCGGTTCGTGATGAACTTCCCTTCCTTCACCTCGATATGCCAGGCCTTGTAGTACATCCGGTAGAGATCCCCATCCCGAAAGACGCTGTGGTAGCCGCTGCCGGTTCCTTCCCATGGCTCATCGTGTTCCAAAACAATCTCGCGCGCCACGGGATGATGAAGCCGAAGATCCGCGTCGCCGTCGAGAGATTCGATCAGAGCGCTTTCGACGAAGAGTTCCCGCCTGTTGGAAATGTAGGTACCTTTTTCGTCGGCGATTGCAGGAGGGAGAACTCCGGAAAGAGCAATCAACGTGGCGAGATGGAAAAGCGAACTTCGGATGGATGGTAGGCGCATGACACCACCATCGAACTCGAAATCGGGGGCAGGGGTCAATTCAACCGGTGCCGTAATCGTGTTGCCTGAAAGCGGCAGCAATCGGTCCCGGCCGCCTCTCCCCGCGCAGGATCACCACTTTCTACACAATCGGATCTGGGCAGACGTCGCGGCGATCGCATTTGATGCAGTGCTCGCCGATGAAGAGATCGTCGAAGAGTTGCATGAGCCCCTCAACTGATTCTGGTGTATCTGTTAGGGTTCCGCATTCGAAGTTTCTACGCTTTGCGGATTTCGCTCCCATTCCGGCACCGGTGAGATTTGCGGAGCCGAGGAAAGCGCGTTTCCCATCGACGATGACGCATTTCATGTGATTCCTCGGACAGAGGATTCGCTCGAAACGATCGGAATTGATCAGGTTGGGAAACCGGTCGAAATCCTTTCGAAATCGAGGTCCCGGCTCCTTCGCGTGAATGAGCCGAATTTCGACGCCATCGGAAATGAGGTCGTCGAAAAGCCCGAGGAAGGTATCGAACCTTTTCCTCCCGGGCCGGGCGATGTGTAGATCCTTAATGTCCGCCGTCGCGACCCAGAGAAACCGTTTCGCGGAGGGAATGAGATCCTTGAAGACTGCTTCGTGGATCTCTTCGTTTAATACAAGGCGATCCATTCAGGTTGGTAGGGGTTTAGGTGGTTAGGTATTTAGGAAATCGGTTTTCGAGATCCTCGTCGGAGCATCGAGCCTAAACTCCTAATTACCTAAATTCCTAAACAGCCAGTTCCCTAAATGTGAATCGCGTGTCCGTAGGCGTCACTGGTCGCCTCGTGAATGGCTTCAGCGAGGGTCGGGTGCGCGTGGATCGTCGCTTCGATCTCATCGGCGGTCGCCTCGAGATTCATCGCGAGAGCAATCTCGGCAATCAGCTCTGTGGAACCTCCGCCGATCATGTGGGCACCGAGAATTTCCCCGTGCTTCTTGTCGAAGATGATTTTCACGAAACCTTCCGAGTCGGCGACTGCGAGAGCGCGTCCGCTTGCAGCGAAAGGAAACTTACCAACACGGTAGTCGAGTCCCTGCTCTTTACAGGCTTCTTCGGTGAGACCGATCGAAGCAACTTCAGGGTGACAGTAAGTGCATGCGGGGAAGATCCCGACCTGCTTCGGCTCGTGCCCTTCAACGAACATTCCTTCAACCGCCTGGATCGCTTCGTAGCTGCCGGTGTGGGCGAGCCATGGAGGACCGGTGATATCACCAGCTGCGTAGACGTTGGGAACAGTCGTTTGATAACGGGAGTCAGTGTCGATAAAACCGCGATCGAGTTTGATCTGCTCGGAATTGTTCGGAAGCACCGGAGCGATCCCGATCGCAACGAGGCAGACATCTGATTCGATCACGGACTGATCGCCGCCTTCAGCTGGCTCAACTGTGAGTTTAACGCCATCACCACTGGTGTCAGCAGAAACCGTTTTGGTGGAAGTGAGGACTTTGATGCCCTGCTTCGTGAGGGTTTTCTCGAGGAGCTTGCTGACCTCGTTATCCTCGATCGGAAGAATCGTGTCGACCATCTCAACGACGGTGACTTCGGTTCCATAGGCATTGAAGAAATACGCAAACTCGATTCCGATGGCACCGGCTCCGATAATCGTGATCGATTTCGGCTGCTCGGGGAGATTCATCGCGTCGCGTGATCCGATGATTTTCTTTCCGTCGAACGGGAGGAAGGGGAGTTCGCGGGAAACACAACCGGTTGCGACGAGCACGTTCTCCGTTGTCAGCATTTCGCTTTTTCCATCGGCGTCGATCACTTCAACTTTTCCGTTGGCAGCGAGACCACCGACTCCGCGGATGTAATCCACTTTGTTCTTTTTAAAGAGGAATTCAATCCCGCCGGCGAGCTTGTCAGAGACGTTGCGTGAACGCTTGATCACTTTGCTCCAGTCGTAGGAGAGATTGTCAAAGGAAAGACCGAAAGCATCGGCGTCGTGTTTGAGGGTATGATAAAGCTCTGCGTTCTTAAGAAGCGCTTTCGTCGGAATACAGCCCCAGTTGAGACAGGTTCCACCAGCGCGCTCTTTCTCGACGCAGGCTACTTTCTTGCCGAGCTGAGCAGCCCGAATTGCTCCGACGTAGCCGGCAGGGCCACCTCCAATTACGATAAGGTCATATGTTGCCATGATGTGATTGCCGCTTCGCGGCGTAAAAAGTTAAAGGTAAAAAGTTAAAAGTCAGAGTCTCTGTTTCGAAGAGACGAGAAGTTATATCTAGGAGATGAGAAGGAATGGATTTTCGAGGTAGCGTTTCAGCTCGGAGAGGAAACTTGCACCAACGGCCCCGTCGATGACGCGGTGGTCACAGCTGAGTCCGATCCACATACGCTGACCGGGAACAATTTGATTGTGCTCATTCACCACCGGCTGCTTCGTGATCGTTCCCACGGAAAGAATCGCGGCCTGAGGTGGATTGATGATCGCATCGAAGTTTCCGACACCGAAAGCACCGAGGTTGGAAATCGTGATCGTTCCACCCTGCATTTCATCAGGAGCGAGTTTCTTGTCGCGGGCGCGACCGGCGAGGTCTTTGATCTCAGCACCGAGTTCTTTGATTGATTTGTTCTGAGCAGAACGAATCACCGGCGTGACGAGTCCGTCGTCGATCGCCACGGCGATGGAAAGATGAACGTCGCCGTATTGAATAACCGAGTCCCCCTGGAAGGAGGCATTCACTGCCGGAACCGCTCCCGTTGCGAGAACAGTGGCGCGCATCACGAAATCATTCACGGTATACTTAGGTCCGTCATTAGCGACACTCGCCTCGTTAACCTGAGTGCGGAACTTCATGAGAGGCTCGGTATCGACTTCGATATTCAGGTAGAAGTGAGGGATCGTCGTTTTGCTTTCGAGGAGACGCTGCGCAATGACGCGGCGCATTCCGGTGAGAGGGATGACAGTGTCTCCACCATTGTTCGGTGTCGGGAGGAGTCCGAGACTGGATCCGCCACCGCTGGTAACGTAGTTCAAATCCTCGGCGATGATGCGACCACCGGGACCGGTTCCACGAACACGGGCGAGATCGATACCCTGCTCTTCGGCGAGCTTGCGGGCGAGAGGGGAGGCCTTAATGCGACCACCCGAAGCATTCGTTCCGGCGGCAAGTGATCCTGAAGCACTCGCAGGAGCGGCCGCTGGTGTCGAAGCAGCAGGTGCCGCCTCAGGAGCAGGAGCCTCTTTTTTCTCCTCCGCTTTTTCTTCAGCCGGAGCGGCTTCCGATTGAGGAGGTGAGTCAGCACCCTCAGGTGGTTCTTCGCCATCTTCAAGAATGAGAGCAAGGGTTCCACCGAGCGGAGCAACCTCACCCTCTTTCACATAGATCTTATGAATGATGCCTTCGTCAAAAGACTGCATCTCCATGGTCGCTTTGTCGGTTTCGATCTCAGCGATCTTTTCATCCATCCCGACAGAGTCACCTTCTTTTTTGAGCCACTTCACGAGAGTACCCTCGGTCATCGTGTCACTCAGTTTCGGCATTGTTACGTAGGCAGCCATAAATCAGTTTTTGAAAATTAAAATAGTGTTGTGTTAGTGTTTTAAGATCCTAACAAATAGTCAAAGCACGCTCAACGATTTCTTCGGGAGTTGGAAGTTGGAGCTTCTCAATCGGAGGACTGTAGAAGGCGGGAGCATCGGCACTGGTGATACGAAGCACAGGTGCATCGAGATCATCGAAAGCCTGCTCCATTATCATCGAGGAAACCTGAGCCCCGATTCCGCAGAATGGTTTGTTCTCTTCGATGTAAATAGCGCGGTGGGTTTTCCGAACCGTTTCCATGATCGCATTCTCATCGATAGGACGAATCGAACGAAGGTCGAGAACCTCGGCATTGATGTCGTATTTCTCGGCGAGAATTTCAGCGGCGGCAAGAGAGGTGAGAACGGCACGACCATGAGCAATCAGTGAGATGTCCGTTCCTTCGCGTTTCACTTTTGCTTTACCGATCGGCACGATGAGTTCGCCATCTTCGAGTTCGTCATTTGAAGGCACTTCCCCGGTCATTCCGTAGAGGACAGTGCTCTCCATGAAGTAGACTGGATCGTTGTCGCGGATCGCGGATTTGATAAGTCCTTTCACATCGTATGGATCGGAAGGGGAGACCACTTTCAGTCCGGGCATATTCGCGAAAATATTCTCGGGAGTGTGTGAGTGAGTTGCACCGACATTCGTTCCGCCATTGGCAGGTCCGCGAACCACGATGGGGCAGTTCGTCAAACCGCCGGACATGTAACGACAGGTCGCGGCATTGTTCATCATCTGGTCAAAGGCGACGTAGGCGAAGCTGTAAAACATCAACTCCATGACAGGACGAATTCCAAGCATGGAAGCTCCGATTCCCATCCCGATAAATCCGGCTTCGGAAATCGGTGCATCAATGAGACGCTTGTCGCCCCACTTTTTCCAAAGACCTTCGGTTACTTTATAAGCACCGTTATACTCGGCAACTTCTTCACCAATGATGACGACGTTATCGTCATAGGCGAGTTCTTCATCAAGGCCTTCACGGAGGGCTTCGCGGTAAGTGATTTCTCTTGGCATGTTCTTTAACTGAGAAAGTTTAAAAATTGAAGAGGGTTAGGTGTCTGACTTAACCCTGTTGAATCGGTAAATATTATTTGTGGAAGAAGTGGCGTCCGGTTCTTCCGGCTTCGGTGTTGTTATCAACCTCCCAATAGATGTCATCGAAAATTTCGGACTCCTCGGGGAAGGGACTCTTGAGTGCAAAGTCGGCTGCCTCATTTGCTTCGGCTCCGGCTTCGGAATTGATCTTCTTATAATCCTCTTCCGTGATCACTTTCTCGGCGATCAGAGTTTGCTTCCAGAATTCGATCGGATCGTGCTCTTCTTTGTAGCGCTGAATCTCCTCCTTGGTGCGATACTTTTCGGCATTCGCGTCGGCAACGGAGTGGCCGTGGTGACGATAAGTGAGGATCTCAATAATAGAGGGTCGTGATTCTTTATGAGCACGCTCGACTGCTTTCTGAACACCGGCGCGAACTTCGTAGATGCTGACACCTTCGATTTTGTCCCACGCCATATTGTAACCTTCTGCACGTGCAGCGAGACCTTCCTCAGGGTGGGCTGATGACCGGGCCTGCGATGTTCCCATCGAGTAGCCGTTGTTCTCGATGATATAGACAACTGGAAGATCCCAGAGTGATGCGAGGTTCAGCGACTCATGAAAAGCCCCCTGGTTGATCGCACCGTCACCGAGGTAACAAAGACAGCAACCTTCGAGACCTTTGTATTTGAGAGCGAATGCGAGACCGGCTCCAAGCGGGGTCTGACCACCGACGATCCCGTGACCACCCCAGTAGTTTTTATCAGGAGCGAAGTAGTGCATCGATCCACCTTTACCCTTGGAACAGCCAGTCGCTTTTCCAAAGACCTCAGCCATGCATTCGTTCATTCCCATGCCGACGGTGAGGGCGTGACCATGATCACGATAGGCAGTGATGACGTGATCGTTATCACCGAGTAGGGAGATCGAACCAACCGCTACAGATTCCTGCCCGATGTAGAGGTGGAGGAAACCGCCGATCTTGTCGCCTTGATAATGCTTCAACGAGGTTTGTTCAAAGCGGCGAATTCGAACCATGGTCCGAAGCAGTTCGATTTTTTCCTCGTTGCTGAGCGACTTGTTAATTGGGTCGTCAGCGTAGTTCGTTGAGCTCTTGTTTGAAGATTTGGATGCCATCACAAATAAAAAGATTCTCCCATGATTGGAAGGCGGCGAACCGTAGCGTAAAGTATGCCATTATGAAAACGCTAAGTCGCTGATTTTGGCGATTCATGTTCCTTTTTACGACCATGTTCCACGTGGAACATTTCACACTTCCCAGATGTTTGTTTACCCAAAAAAATACGATGTACTGATTATCGGTGGCGGCCACGCCGGTGCCGAAGCAGCTTTTGCCGCCGCGCGCGTCGGTGCGAGTGTCGCACTTCTCAGTCAGAACCTGGACACGCTCGGGCAGATGTCCTGCAACCCGGCCATCGGAGGATTAGGCAAGGGGCACATGGTTCGCGAGATCGATGCGCTTGGGGGAGTGATGGCGTTGAACACGGACGCGACAGGAATCCAGTTTCGCATCCTCAATGCTAAGAAAGGACCTAGCGTTCGCGCACCCCGCGCCCAGTGCGACAAGAAGGCCTATCAGTTTCGAATGAAGTGGCTTCTCGAAGAATGCCCATCAATCGATCTTCACCAGGGAAACATCGCCAACCTTCTCACCGAGGGTGACCACATCGTCGGGGCGTCGACCGGACTCGGAGTCGAGTATCAGGCGTCCTCCGTTGTCATCACGACCGGAACCTTCATGCGCGGACTCATGCATGTCGGAATGAAGAATCAACAGGGCGGAAGAATGGGGGATGCCCCCTCCACACTGAGTGACGACTTGAAGCGCCTCGGCTTCGATGTCGAACGATTCAAAACAGGAACTCCCTGCCGCCTCAACGGTCGCACCATCGACTTTTCAAAATGCGACCGACAGGACGGTGATGATCCGGCTCCACTCTTTTCCTTTCGCTCCCACCGCGAACCCCGCGGAAAGGACGACCTCTTCTCATTGAATGCGTGGGGCGATCCAATGTTCCACGTGGAACAATTGCCCTGCTGGATGAGTTACACCAACCAGACAACCCACGACTTCATCCTCGGAAACCTCGACAAGTCGCCGATGTATTCGGGCAAGATCGAAGGAATCGGCCCGCGCTATTGTCCCTCGATCGAAGACAAGGTCGTCCGCTTTGCGGAGAAAGACCGGCACCAGGTCTTCCTCGAACCCGAAGGACGTCACTCACACGAATACTACGTGAACGGCGTCTCGACCTCTCTGCCATTCGAAGTTCAATACGACTTCATCCGCTCCATCCCCGGACTTGAGGAAGTCGACATTATCAGACCCGGCTACGCCGTCGAATACGACTACTGCCTCCCGACCCAACTTTACCCCACACTGGAAACGAAGAAGGTCGAAGGACTTTACTTCGCCGGACAGATCAATGGCACTTCCGGTTACGAGGAAGCTGCCGGACAAGGTCTCGTTGCAGGCGCCAATGCCGCCCTCAAAGTTGCCCGGAAGGAACCCCTCATCCTCGGTCGGGATGAATCCTATATTGGAGTGATGATTGATGATCTCGTGACCAAAGGAGTCGACGAACCCTATCGCATGTTCACGAGCCGGGCCGAACACCGACTTCTCCTGCGTCACGACAATGCCGACCTCCGCCTCTCCGAAACTGCCAACAATGCCGGACTGATTGATGAGACCTTCAGAAATGAATCGCTCGAGAAGCAGGCAACGATCGACGAGCTCCGGAAGATTCTTGAGACGACGCATACCGATAAGGGATCCCTCGCAAAGTGGCTCCGTCGACCCGAGTCCTCCTGGACGCACTTTGATTCAGAACTCTGCGATCGCTATTCACCCGCCATTTGGGAACAGGTCGAGATCGACGTAAAATACGAAGGCTACATCACCCGTCAGGGGGAGATGGTCGCGAAAGCGAAACGACTCGAAGACAAGCGCATTCCAACCGAACTGGATTATACAGCCATCACCGGACTGAAGCGGGAGGCTCAAACCAAGTTTAATTCCGTTCGACCCATCACCCTGGGTCAGGCCGCACGAATCAGCGGGATCACTCCTGCCGACATCTCCCTACTCGCGGTATGGATCGAACGCAGCCACCGGAAAGAGGAATAGCCCGTTGACGGGAGCGGGGACGCTTCGCCTCCTTTTCCCAAAAACCACGGAGCAATTTTTCCGATAGGAGATACTTTCCCTCAACAAAGAAGAACCGGAGCGAAAGCCAATCCCTTTCGCTCCGGATCGTTTTTCAGATGAATCGACCTTCATTCAACGCCGCACTCCTCCTGATCGCCACACTGGCCGTTCAGACCTCCTGTTCCAAAGACCCGGTCACAAACATCGTCGAGGCGAACCGGAATGACTCACCTCCAACCATAGAGTTCACCCCGTTCTCTATCGACTTTCCGCGGACGAAAGACTTCATGCCGACGAGCTGGATCGAAGATCCAATCTCCGCAGAAATTGAACCCCTCGACGACTCGCTCAGGAAAGAAGCGGAGACCATCATCCTCGCGGCCCTCGAGAAATACCCCGACTCTCTCCGGAAGGAATTCCTCTCCGGAGTCAGCCTTGTCGGAGCACTTCGATTCTACGACGTTGGATACGGAGGCACCTACATGGCGAACGGCAAACGAATCATCCTCGTCTACCGGGAGAACTTCAACAAAACGGGATTCGAACAACGATTCCATCATGAGTTCTCCTCTATTCTCCTGAAGAAGAATAAGGACAAGTTCGAAGCCGCCAGATGGGAAGCCGCAAATGCACCCGGTTTCGAATACCGGGCCAAAGGCGTCATAGAAGAGCATTCCGGCGACCGCTCCGAAGCGACACGAGTCCTCGCCGAGGAACAGGAGAAAACCGGCGGCAACGGAAGCAGCCTCCTCGATCTCAACACCGACTTGATGGAGCACGGCTTTCTCACACTCTATAACAAGGTCTCCATCGAACAGGACCTCAACGAGACAGCCGCACATCTTTTCACCAATCCCAGCCTCTGGACCTACGCAGCAGCCTACCCGAGAATCGATCACAAACTCGATGTCCTCATCGACTTTTACCGCAGCCTCGATCCCACCCTCGACCGACTCTATTTCCGAACTCTCAACAAGAGACCCGAACCCGAACCCATTGCACCCGACTCGACAGAATGAATCGCTTTTCACGCATCCTCGTTGAACTCGCCCTCGAAGAGGACCTCTCCTCGATCGGAGACCTCACCAGCACCCATTTCGTCGATGCCACGCACCGGTCAATCGGACGCATCGTCAGCCGGGAGGATTCGACCATCTCCGGCCACGACGTCGCCGCCTATGTATGCTCCGCTGTCGATCCCGAGCTCGAATACGAAATCAAAATCCCGGATGGGGGAAGAGCAGCGAAAGGGGACCTCGTTTCTGAAATCCGGGGCCTGACCCGATCCGTTCTTACGGCCGAACGAACCGTCCTCAATTTCATGCAGCGACTCTCAGGTGTCGCGACAGTGGCGCATCAATACGCCAACCTCATTGCCCACACCGAGGCAATCCTTCTCGATACCCGGAAGACGACACCTGGATGGCGTTATCTCGAAAAGCAGGCCGTCGCTCACGGCGGGGCGACGAACCATCGCATGGGTCTCTACGATGCCATCATGGTGAAAGACAACCACCTTGTCGCCAATCCGAGTCCGATCGATCTCGGAGAGCGGGTCGCTGAGATTAAAGCAAAAACTCCAGATCTGAAAATCGAAGTGGAAGCGGACCGCCTCGATCAACTTGAAGCCTTCCTGAAGATCCCCGGTATCGACGTTGTCCTTCTCGACAACATGAGCAACGACGATCTCACTATTGCCGTCTCGATGAAAGCCGACACCAACTCGACCATCAAACTGGAGGCCAGCGGCGGAGTAAATCTCAGCACGGTCAAAGGCATCGCGGAAACGGGCGTGGACTTCATCTCGGTCGGTGCCCTCACACACTCCGTTCGATCAATCGATCTCGGCCTCGATCTCATTTCCGCCTGATGAACAGCTCGACCTACAGCGAGGTTATTGCCTCCTTGTCGGCCGACGAGGCATCTCTGTTTCCCGAATCGCGATTCCAACACCTCGCGGAAACCGGATCGACAAATGATGATCTTCTTCAACTCATCAAAGATGAGAAAGCAGAACCTTTTCAAACCATCGTCGCAGACTACCAATCAGTCGGACGAGGCAGAAGGGGAGACAAATGGGAATCCGCTGCCGCCAGCAATCTGCTCTTTTCTATAGCCCTTCCTCTCGAGATACCGCCCGCACAGTGGGCAAAGATTCCCCACCTCGCAGGGTATCTCGTCGGCAACGCGATCGAGAGCATCGTGGGTAATATTAAGGTCCAGTCGAAATGGCCGAATGACATTCTAATTAACAATCGGAAGATCTGCGGAATACTCGTCGAGACAACCCCCAAACCTTCACCCTGGGCAGTCGCAGGAATCGGCTTGAATCTAAACATGAGGCAGACCGACTTTCCTGCCGAATTACAAACCACCGCCACCTCACTCTATGAGGTAATGGAATGCGAATCGAGCCGCTGGTTCATTCTCGGTGAGATCATTTCCGGATTCATCCGTGCCTACCCCGACCTCCTGAATGATTTCGATACCATCCTGAACTGGGCCGGACAAAGAGACTTTCTTCTCGGGAAAGAACTTCAACTCAAGACCCCGAACGGTGAAGTTAAAGGAACCGGTGCCGGACTCGGAGCAAGCGGTGAATTGCTCGTCAAGACGTCAGGTAACACCATCATCCCGGTCATGAGCGCCGAGCAATTGTGCTATTGTTAGTGTAAGATTCGCTCAACCCGGGTTCTGCATTTTATTTAAGTTGTCTTAGATAAAATGGGGTAGTATTATCAACTTTCCAACTGATCCAACCAACTCCCCACCATGGCTGATTTTGTATTTGCTGACGATTACCGACTCGAAGAAGGTAAAACCAGAGCGTTCTATGAAACGTTTCTGAAGGCACTTGTACATAAAAACAACAATCTACTGGGAGTCATTCAAGGATTCTCCAGCCTCGTTCTCTACGATGATGGAATCGGAGCTGACATTCGCGAAAGCGTCGAACAAATGCACGAGGCATCCAAAGCCGGTTCCGACTTGAATAAGGTCGTTCTTCAAGCTGGTGGTTGCTCGGGCAAATCGACGGAATTGATCGACCTTTCCAATCTCCTTTCTTTCTGGAAGGGGAAATGCAGTGACATTTGCAACGCGGCAAACGTGACCCTCCAATTTAATGCTGAGGAGGGACTTCCCAAGATCAAGGGGGATAACAGTCAGCTGAGCGAAATTCTCGTTTGCCTGGTTAACAATGCAGCTGAGTCAGCTAGCCAGTTTCCCAATGGAACCGTAGCAATCGATCTCTTCCCTCCCGGCAAAGCCAGCCCGGGAACAAACGTCGACCTCTTCATCCGCAACACCAGCAAGGACCTCGACGAGGCAGCGCTCAGAAATTCCTACGTTCCTTTCGAGTCATCGAAAGGGAACGAGCATTTCGGACTCGGCCTCACCACTGCGGCAGTGATCTGCGGCGACCTTGGAATTCGACTCGGCCTTCGATCGTCTGAAGGCACCATGACGGCCTGGCTCTCAATTCCTGCAGCTGAATAGCAAAGCTCCCCGCGCTATCGGATTCAACTACGCCTTAAGAATTCCGTAGCGCTTCGACTTTTCCCTCAAGGTAATTCGGGAGATTCCGAGCCACTGCGAAGCGTGACTGATATTCCCCCCGCAGCGGCGTAAAGTTTCATCAAAGAGGATACGCTCGAGAGCCTCCATGGCATCACCGTAGATCCCGCGAACGCCATCATTCTCGGCAGAATCCACGAGCGACTGCGACCACTTCTGAAGCGAGAGTCCTTCCTCCTGCTCAAACCCGGAAGCATCCGTTTCACTGAGCAAAGATTCGATCAATGCGCGATCGATCTCATAACCCCGCGACCGCAGGAGGGCCCGCCGGATGATATTCTGAAACTGTCGAACATTTCCGGGCAGAGGGGACGATTCGAGCCGCTGCGTCGCCGCCCTCGAAATACCCACCGGCGGCAACCCGAGTTCACTCCCGAGACGCTTTAGAAAGTGACCCGCGAGAACGGGAACATCTCCGGCACGATCCCGAAGAGGGGGCAATTTGATCGAAGCGACATTGAGACGATAAAACAGATCCTCACGAAATTTTCCTTCGTTGATCATCTGTTCGATCGGCTGATGAGTCGCCGCAATAATCCTAACATCCGTCAAAATCTCCCTGTTGCCACCAACCCGCTGAAAGCGTTTCTCCTGGAGGACTCGAAGCAATTTCGCCTGGAGGCTGTGATCGAGATCACCGATTTCATCGAGGAAAAGAGTCGCCTCATGGGCCTGCTCAAACTTCCCGATCCGATTCGAAGTCGCACCGGTAAAAGCCCCCTTTTCGTGACCGAACAACTCCGACTCGAGGAGGTTATCAGGAATCGCCGCACAGTTCACCGTGATGAATGGCCGGTGGGCGCGGTGCCCGTGTTGATATAGCGCCCTCGCGACGAGCTCTTTTCCTGTCCCCGTTTCTCCGCGAATCAAGACCGTTACCGGAGTCGACGAGAGCCGTCCCAGATTCTTATACACATCCATCATGGCACGACTCGTCCCCACGAGCGTATCGGAAAAATCATCCCGCTCGTCGTAGGGATCGATCGAAACCGAAGACCCCGCCTTTTGCGAACATTCAATCGCTTCGCGAAGCGACCTCTCAATCTCGTCACGGAGAAGCGGCTTCGCCAGAAAGTCGAAAGCGCCTGACTTTACAATCTCGATCGCAGACTCGCTTGAACTGTCAATGAGCGTCACGAGAACGGGGAGAAGGGGATAACTCTTTTTCAACTCCCGCAGGAGACCGAGCGCTCCTGACTCCTCTTCGTTCTCACCGAGCACCACGGCATCAAAACGATGTCCCTCAAAGCTGTCATAAAAACCGCTCCGATCGCGAACTGGAATAAATCGGGTCTCCGACTCGGAAAAAACCTCGCGCAAAATTTCAGCGGTATCGGGGTCACGATCAAATATCAATACCTGGGAAAGTGCTGCCATATTGTTTTCTTGAAACCATTTTACCAGTAGCTGGTAAAAAATCTACCAGTTCTCCCTCCACCGGAAAATCCTGAACGTCCCGAAGCCCGCTACGACGGGGATTTCACGAAAAAACCACATTTGGCACACAAAGTGCTTATTAGGAAACTCCACCGGAAGAAAACTCCAGGAACTAAGAAAAATGAAAAAAATCGAAGCCATTATCAAGCCCTTCAAATTAGAAGAAGTGAAAGAAGCTCTTACCGAAGCCGGCGTTCACGGAATGACCGTTAGCGAGGTTAAAGGATTCGGACGCCAGAAAGGTCACACTGAAATTTATCGTGGATCGGAATACACCGTCGACTTCCTTCCTAAAGTGAAACTCGAAATCGTCACCGAAGACGGTGATGCAGGATCCGTTGTCGACACGATCGTCAAAGCGGCCTCCACCAACAAAATCGGTGACGGAAAAGTATTTGTCTCCAATATCGAAGAAGCAATCCGCATTCGTACCGGCGAACGCGGAGACGACGCCATCGCTGTTTCCGCTGAGTAATTCAGACGAGACACGCTTTTAAGCGAAAGACCCGGGCTGCCTACGCAGCACCGGGTTTTTTATTGTCCCGACGAAAGATTCCCGACCGGACTGAAATTCGCCCTTCGAACACGAACAAAGGATTCAGCAGTTCCCCGTGACGGAGAAAGATTCCAACTTTTTTGAGAAAGATTCCACTTCCAATCGTCGTATTCATGAAAACCTGAAGGCATTAAACCCCTTTCAGAAAAACCAACTCAACAAACTCATGACAAAAAACCTTCTCAACCAATCGAAAAATCTCCTCTCATTGAGTGCCGTTCTCGCCCTCACAACCGAGCTCCCTCTCGCCGCAAAAGCTGGCGACGGCGGAGGCTACTACGACGCACCACCCGTCAAACAAATGAAGGTCAAAGATCACAAGGTGAAAGTGAAAGTCGTCGGTGGCAAAGCGAAGATCAAAGTAAAACCAAACGGCAAAGAGAAAGTTAAGATCAAAGGACAAAACGGTGAGATCGCCGCACAAATGGCAGCCAACGCCAACGCAACGCAGCCGTCCGGCCCGCCCCCTTATTACGGGAAGTAGACCCGTCACCGCAACGGTGACGACTACCGGGTAGCCGCCGGGGGAATATTCAGTATAGTATAAAAGAACCTGAAATTCTCACCGTCGCACAATCGGACGGGAACGGATAAATGAGACCCACCCTCCCGATCCTCACTTCATTGGTCCTGTTCTGGGTCACGCCCGGAATCACTCAAACGAACGCACCGGATTCAAAAACTGAACCGGTAGTGTGGCCCATCAGCAGGAGCAGTGAGCCCGATACCGCTCTCCTCGTATTTCCCTACGGTCCCCGTAATATAGGAAGATATGATTTTCACGCAGGGATCGACATCTATGTAAAGCGGGGAACTCCCGTCGGTTCAATCATCGCCGGCAGGGTGCTCTATACCAATAAGTCGACCGTCCTCATTCAGCACTCGGAGCAACGGAAGACGGCCTACCTTCACCTCGACAGCGTTACGGTCTCGAAAGGGGATTCCGTTAACGCAGGCGATATCATCGGAACGGCCGGCGACGTCAACGCGAAGGATGTTCACCTACATTTAACCTATCTCGTAGGACCGAAAAGATTCATCGACGAAATCGAGAGCCGCAATCCACTTGAGATCCTTCCACACAAAACCCCACCGAAACCGGTCGTAAAATTCGAAGGCAATTCCACCAGCATCACCCTCCATCCCGGATTAATGACAATTCGACGGATTACTTTGGAATGCAGCAACTCCACCGAATTAACGATCGATTACGAAGAGATCGTAAAGCAGGGTCGAAAGCCACGACAGAATCAGAATCAATCCGGAATCAACATCAACGTCGGACGCCCCCGCAGAAACGAACTCAATCAGCGGATCTTCGATTTAATCCTCAAACCCGCAGATCCCGAACATCAACTCAAACAGGTTATCATTGAAGATATCAACGGGACCATCATCCAGCGCGCTGAAAAATGACCGGCATTCAAATTCGCAACCGGCTCTCGACTCGAAACTCTTTGATGGCAAATTCCTCACTGGAAGACTGACACCTGAAAAATGACCACACTCATAGTTGGAGCCAGCGGCGCGACCGGCCACAAACTCGCTGGTGAATTATTGGGCCGCGGAAAGAAGGTCAAAGCAGTGGTGCGCTCCACCGCCAGTTTGCCTTCAAGCCTCACCGGCAATCCGAACCTAACCGTCATTCAGGCAAATATTCTCGATCTCAGCGATGCAGAAATCGAAGCCCATCTCGACGGATGTGACGCCGTGGCGTCCTGCCTCGGACACAATCTGACCTTCAAAGGAATGTTCTGTGAACCACGCAGACTGGTTACCGATGCAACGCGCCGACTCTGCAAAGCACTCAAAAAAACATCCCCCGACCAACCCGCGAAGTTCGTGCTCATGAACACTACCGGGAATCGAAATCGCGATCTCAACGAGCCAATCTCGTTCGCTCAAAAATGCGTCATTTCTCTTCTACGCCTTCTCCTTCCCCCGCATCTTGACAACGAGGAAGCCGCCAATTTTCTCCGCACCGAAACTGCGGCCGGCGAATACCATGTCGAATGGGTCGCGGTCCGCCCGGACGGACTGATCGACCTCGATACCGTCACTGAATACGAACTGCATCCGTCGCCGACCCGCAGCGCGATTTTCAATGCAGGAACAACCAGCCGGATCAACGTCGCTCATTTCATGGCAGACCTGATCACTGAAGATGATCTCTGGCAGGAGTGGAAAGGCCGGATGCCGGTTATTTACAACAAAGACTGACCTGTCCTGGAGCCTGGGCGCCCTTAATCACATCACCTCCGGCGACGTTCCCTCCGGGAGAACCACCAAACTGATAGGGGTCATCTTGACGCCTTCACCCAGTCAATTTTCCTTTCTTCAGTAATTCTTATTGATACTGCGTCTCATTAGCGTAACTTCGCCGTCGAAACACCTTTATGAAGGGAAAACTCGGCAAGAAGTCCTTTTGGACGAAACAATTCTATCTCTGGCACTGGGTGAGCAGCGCTATATGCCTGGCCTCAATGCTCCTTTTTGCGATCACGGGAATCACGCTCAATCATGCAGGGGAGATCTCTTCGAGCCCGAAAAAGATTGAACGATCAGGAACGCTTCCTGACGACTTGCTCCCTCTCCTCGCCCCTGCCGATTCCGAAGAACCGGAGTTTAAAAAAATTCTTCCGCGTCCGGTTCGGGATTGGATCAAAGAGGAATTCTCAGTCCAGCTCAAGGCACGCCCCTACGAGTGGTCCGAATTCGACATCTACATCGATTTGCCGATTCCGGGCGGCGATGCCTGGATGAGTCTGGACCGCGAAACCGGTGAGGTCCTCTACGAAAAGACCACGAGGGGAATCATCTCCTATGCGAACGACCTGCACAAAGGTCGCAACACCGGAAGCGAATGGTCGTGGTTTCTCGACGTGTTCTCTGTCGCCAGCATCATTTTCTGCCTCACCGGTCTCGTTCTCCTCTGGGTTCACGCAAAGCGCAGACCCTCAACCTGGCCTCTCGTTGCCGCCGGCTTCCTGCTCCCCATCCTTATCATTATTTTCTTTGTACACTGATTCCACCAATGAAAACGACCCTGTTCAAACTCCTCCTCTGCGCAATCCCCACTTTACTCCTAACGGGGAGTCTCCCGGTGACGGCCGGTGAACTCACCGCCAAAATCGTCATTCCGGAACTCGACGTCGCTGAATACCACCGCCCCTATGTAGCCGTCTGGATCGAAACCCCGGAACGTGAGTTGATCCAACACATCGCCGTTTGGTACGACACCGAAATGGAAAACAAAGAAGGCGAGACCTGGCTGAAAGACCTCCGTCAATGGTGGAGAAAAGGAGGTCGCTCACTGCAAATGCCAGTCGAGGCCGTCAGCGGTCCGACCAAACCGGTAGGCGAACATGAAATCTCAATTCCTCTCGATTCCCCCTTACTCAGCAAGCTGAAACCGGGGCCCTATTTTTTCGTCGTCGAAGCTTCCCGTGAGGTAGGCGGACGGGAAATGCAGCGAGTCCCTTTTGAATGGAGCCTCACCCCGAAAATCGATGAAGAAGTCCAGGGAGAAACTGAACTCGGCAAAATCACACTTAAATCCAATTCCTAACACCCACAAAATATATGACAAAGAAACAATTCCCACTCACTCTCGCGATTGCCGCGACGACCCTCCTCGCAGTAGGGACAAGCTCGGCACACCGACTTTGGATCCTTCCCTCAACCACGATTCTCTCGGGTGAAAACCAATGGGTCTCCGTCGAGGCGGCGATTTCCAATGACCTCTTTTTTCCCAATCACCATGCGCTGCCTCTCGAAAGAATCACGGCCTTGAGTCCCACCGGAAAAACCGTGGAACTGAAAAGTGCCGCAGAAGGGGAGATCCGGAGTTCCTTCGAACTGCTTCTCGAGGAGCAGGGGACCTATCGAATCACCAGCCAAATGAACGGTATGTTTGCCTCCTGGAAAGAAAACGGAGAGCCTAAACGTCTCCGGTCAAATGAAGAGGAACTGGGGAAAATGGACTTATCCAAAATGGAAGAACTGAAACTTTTCAAATCCAACACTCGTGTCGAAAGCATCATCACCTGCGGCGAAACCACCGAAGTTGCCCTCAAAGGCGACGGGCTCGAGTTCGAATTCATCACTCACCCCAACGATCTTTTCTCAGGCGAAACCGCAACCTTCCGCGTCATGCTCAACGGCAAACCGGCCGCCGGCCAGGAGATCACGATCGTGAAAGGAAATGATCGTTTCCGCAACAGCGTCGACGAGATGGTCCTCACAAGTAATGATGACGGTATCATCGAAATCACCTGGACCGAACCGGGTCGCTACTGGATCAACGGCTCCGCTGATCTCGAAGCAGGGGAGTTCAAAGGCCTTCCCATGAAACAGGGTGCCAGTTACACCCTCACCGTGGAAGTCCTCCCTGAGTAATCCGCAACCGGCGGGAACTCCTTCTCCCGCCAAAATCGAGGGCGCATCCCTCCCCGGCGTCGCCGCCCTCGATTTACCATTCCCTCTCCCGGCAGCAGCCTGAAACGCCCGATTGTCATTGCCACTATCTGAATAGCAAGACGTCGCTAACTTTCCACTTTGACCCTCCTGCCGTCCGAGTCCAATAGATAACCCACTAATGAGACTCAATCCCAATAACACAAAAACCAACGGAGGGACCAATCTGTGCTTCAGAAAGCTCCCCCTCGTGATCGCTGCCACTTTCTTTACCGGCACAATCTTCCAGGGCCACGCGCAGGAGAGCGAAACTACCTCCTCTCTCGATTCGACAGTCGTCGAAGCCGTGAAGCCAGCTCCCCGACCCGCGCCTGTTCGAAGACCGGCACCCGCTCCAGCTCCCGCCCCGGTTCCCGTCGTCGAACAGGAGCCTCTCGTCATTAATGACTCCTGGAACCGCGAAATGCTCAGCGAACTTGATTCAACCGAACTGGAGCTGATCAACGCAACCGATCTCGCTACCACTTTCCGGAGAAATCCATCAGTCACCGTCAACGGTGGGCGCAACCAGGGACAACAAATTTTCGTCAACAACCTCGAATCGACATTGCTCAACGTCACCGTCGACGGGGCTTCACAGGCAAACCTCTCCCATCACCAGAGTTCGACCCTAATCGATCCCGAACTCCTCAAGCGGGTCGACGTTATCGCAGGCGGTGGCACAGCTCTCGATGGCCCCGGCGCCCTGGGCGGATCGATCAAGTTTGAAACCAAAAATGCGTTCGATCTCCTTCAATGCGGCGAGCCGGTCGTCATTGCCGATGCCAAACAACCCGTCGGAAAATCATTCATCGGGAAGCAGCCGCTCCAGTATGATACGAAAGAATTCGGTGGCTACCTCAAAGGAACCGGATACTCGAATGGCGAAGGGGCACGAGGTTCAGGTGCCATCTACGGACTGATCAATGACAACTGGGGTTACCTCCTCTCAGGCTCATACACTGATCGGGATTCCTACGAAGATGGAAACGGAAACACTGTTCCCAACACCGACTTCACGAGCGAAAATTTCCTTTTCAAATTGTCAGGCAGAAGTGACACGGGCCACTCCCTCGACTTTGGCTACGAATACTTTTCCGATGACACTCTCGCCTACGATCGCGTCAACATCGACCCGGCCTTCCTCCTCGCAACAGGCCGACCCCTCGGCTTGCTCCAGCGCCTCAATTCTCAGCGCCGCACGACTACACTGAATTACGATTTCAATCCCGAATGGAATGACGCCGTAAACGTGGAAACGAACTTCTTCTACACTGAACAGAGCTTCGAGCGTCAAACCAGCCGCGAAATGGCAGAGGTCGCAACTTTCGGTCTCGACATTCGCAACACCACTAAAATCGGTAATTTCGAAACTACCTACGGATTCGACTATCAGGATAAAGACACAAACTCCACCTACGCGTTCCGTGCACCGGGTGGAAACGAGCAGGAAAGCATCTTCGGTGCCTACATTCAAAACACGCTGCCTTTAAACGACATTCTCTCACTGGGATTCGGGGCACGTTTCGATGACTACGACTACACCGATATTTCAGGTCAGGAGTATCAATCCTCCGACGTGAGCCCCAACGTTGCCCTTACGATCTCACCTTTTGAAAACTTCTCACTCACTGCAGGCCACTCCGAAGCCTATCGCGGTGTTGGAATCCGCGAAGCCTTTTTCCCCGGTGTTCGCGCACCTGACCTCGACGGTGAAGAATCCGAAACGCAGAAGCTGAGCTACCGCTATGACGCCGGGATGTTCTATAGCTCCGGTTCAGTATTCAAACAGTCGATCGACAATTTCCTCTATCCCAACGGAGCCCGGGGAACCGGCAGCCTCGGTGACATTCGAAACGAAGGATACGAATTTGAAGTCGGCCTTCAAAAAGAGGGATTCCATGCCTCAGTCGGAGTTTTTCACTCTGAACCGGAAGTGCTCGGATATGACTACCCCGACGATCTCGGCATGGTCGTGGCAGGTCGCCGCTGGGTCGCGGATGTCGGCTACACTTTTGAAAACATTGGCGTAACCGTCGGTTGGACTGCTGAAATCAGGGAGTCTGTCGATGAGGTGCCACTCCCCGGAGGTGGACCGTTTCCCGCGATCGCCGCGAAAGATGCCTATACTGTTAACCACCTCTACGTGGCCTGGAATGTACCAACCTGCGAAGGGCTTTCCGCCACCCTCAACGTGGACAATATTTTCGACGAATTCTATCAGGATCACACGATCTACACCGGATCAGGACTCGCGAGTCCGGGACGGGAAGTCCGCCTTGGACTGAAGTATCAATTCTAAAGACACTTTGTTTCATAATGGTGATCCCGTCCGGAAGGCCGGATCACCTGATTCCCGCCCCCAATCCGGTTTTAGCATCCGGGTTGGGGGTTTTTTCTTAACCCGGAAACGGGTTCGATTCACCCAATTGTCTCAGCACCGAAATACGGCACGAGCGCTTCAGGAAGCTTGAGCGTTCCGTCAGCCTGCTGACAGGTTTCGACCAGAGCGACAAAGAGTCGTGGAAGCGCAGTTCCCGAACCGTTGAGTGTGTGACAAAAGCGGTTATTGCCATCCTCGTCCTTGAAACGAAGACGCATCCTACGCGCCTGATAGTCGCCGAAATTGGAGCAGCTCGAAACTTCAAGGTAACCGCCATGACCGGGCGCCCACACTTCGATGTCATAGGTTTTAGCAGAACTGAATCCAATATCTCCCGTGCAAAGCTCGATCGTCCGGTAGTGGAGCCCCAGTTTCTGAAGCACCGTCTCCGCCTCCACCGTCAATGCCTCAAGCATCGCAGCAGACTCGTCGGGATGAGAAACATTCACGAGCTCGACTTTATCGAACTGGTGCATGCGAATCAGCCCGCGACTTTCACGACCCGCTGATCCCGCCTCACGACGAAAACACGGCGTGTAGGCCGTTACTTTAATCGGCAACTCTTTCTCCTGAAGGAGTTGCTCACGGTAGAGATTCGTCACCGGAACCTCAGCGGTCGGAGCGAGGAAAAAGGCGCCGTCCTCGAGTCCATACATATCATCCTCGAATTTGGGCAACTGCCCGGTCCCATACATCGAGTCGCGATTGATAATAAACGGCGGAGACACCTCACGGTAACCGTGCTGCTCCGTGTGCATGTCGAGGAGGAATTGAATGAGAGCACGCTCCAATTTGGCTCCCGGACCGGTAAAGGCGACAAACCCTGCGCCACTGACACGGGTGCCGAGTTCAAAATCAAAAAGGCCGAGAGACTCACTGAGAGCGACATGATCTTTTGGCTCAAACTCAAACTTAGGCTGCTCACCCCAGACACGAATCTCCGGATTGGAAGCTTCATCCTCTCCCACCGGACAGGCCTCATGCGGAAGATTGGGAACCTGCAAAAGCAGTTCACGTTGACGGGTTTCCACCGCCTCAACCTCTTCGCCGATTGCCTTAATCTTCTCACCGATTCCGCGAACCCGGGCCTCAATCTCAGAGCTGTCTTTACCTTCCTTCTTAAGCACACCGATCTCCTTGGAGATACGATTTCGATCACTTTGAAGGGACTGCTTTTCGGTTTCACCGACGCGACGTTTCTCATCGCATTCGAGAATTTCATCAATGAGCGTCCAGGCATCCCCGCCGCGAGTTTTCACTCGTGCTTTGATGCTCTCAGGATCCTCTCGAAGTAAACGTATATCCAGCATAACTGGCAGAGTGTAACGCAGCCTTAAAACCCGTCAACGGAGCAAGCACCCTCATAGGGCCGAATTACCCGAAGAAAAGAAGGAGTAACCATGGAAAAAGAAGCGAGCCGTCGGCGAGAGGCTGCATCAAGTTCATTCCCGCCCATTTCCGACAGCCTAGCTGAAGCAGCGAACAAACTATCAAAGCGCCTCCGATAAATGGAAGTAAGTGGCTGAGACAAAGCCAGACAGCGAGAACAACCGCAAGGAGGAAGAACCCCGTTGGAATCCGGAACCCGGCCCGATTTTTCCCGTAAAACGCAGCAGCATCCAGCTGTCGATCATACTCCCGCTCGGCCCACCCAATGATGAGACAATTTCCGGCAAAGAGAGCCGCGAGCGCCCCTTCGATCAACAAACTCGGAGGGGGGGAGAATCGAATCCCCGCCGCAACCATCACCCCACTCGCAAAACAGAATCCAATCACCAGCTCCTTTGCCGGAAACGCAATTGCAGAGCTTCGCTTAATGAACCTGAAAACAACGAAGTAAAGAAGACAAAGAATCCCGGGAAAAATTGCCGCTTCAACGAGGTCCCACCGGACATGCGGTAAAATAAAAAGGCCCGCTGCAACGAGAGCTGCTGCGCTCAAACCGAAAAGCACAAAGCGGAGCTTCTTCGCAAAGACATGACGTCGCGGAGTCAACTCTATGAGCGGGAACCGGAACGAGTCAAAAATACGATCAAAAAGGTAAATTCCCCATACCGCAAAGAAAAGACCTCCTATCTTATATAGGGGGGGATAACTTCCGTTCACTTCCGCACTGATCAGGAGAGCCCAACCCGCAGCCACCAGCGGAGCATCGAGACAAAGGTTCGATGGCAGGGAAATCGCCTCTTGAACAATCTTTTTAATGATGGAAGCAGGTTACAGGAATCTTTCGTGCATCTCGTAACGAGATGTATATCATCCTGGCTCCTACCGGCATTTCTATCAAATTCAACATTACCGTTTTTCATGTCTGAACCCTCATCACTTTACGCACTCATCCTTGCCGGCGGAAGCGGAACCCGCTTCTGGCCCCTGAGCCGCAACACGCGCCCGAAACAACTTCTCGCACTCTTTGATGAAGAAACTCTCATCGAAAAAGCAGTAAACCGTCTCGATGGATTGGTACCTAAAGAGCGCATTCTGGTCTTAACCAATGAGGCGCAACTCGAAGCGACCCGGAAAACACTGCCCGATCTTCCCCCTGAAAATATCGTCGCTGAACCGGCCCGTCGCGACACCGCCCCTGCGATCGCTCTCGCCGCCGGATGGATCGCCGCTCGTGATCCGAACGCAACCATGATCGCTCTGCCCGCAGACCAACTTGTGATTCGGGCTGACGTTTTCCGAGAAGTTCTGAAAGCGGCCGCCACCGCAGCGAACGATCACAACGCAATCGTCACCCTCGGAATTCGCCCTGATTGGGCCTGCCCCAGCTACGGCTATATTGAAAGGGGAGAGGTCCTTCCCGATTCAAACGCCGAAGAGCATCCCGTTCACGAAGTGGTTCGCTTTCGGGAGAAACCCTCTGAGGAAGTCGCCAAACAATACCTCGCTGACGGCAACTATTCATGGAACGCCGGTATCTTTATCTGGAGCCTTCCCACACTCGTCGGAGAATTCTCCCGTCACTGCCCCGGACTTGCGACCTTCGTCGAGGAACTGAGCCGGTCAGCCGACTTCAATGCGACCGTTGCCGAAAAATTCCCGGTCCTTGAGAAAATCTCGATCGACTATGCCCTCATGGAAAATGCCGACCGCATTCTGAATATTGAAGCCGACGTAGGCTGGGACGACGTCGGCGGCTGGCCATCCGTTGCAAAGTATCTCGACCAGGACGCGAACGGCAACTCTCATCGCGGACCACTGCTTTCTGTCGGTGCCTCAAACAATATTGTCTTTTCGATTCCCGGCGCTCCGCATGTGGCTCTCCTGGGAGTTAACGATCTGATTGTTGTCCAGACTGAAGACGCCCTTCTCGTCGCAAATCGGAATGACGCCGATCAGATCAAAAAGCTCGTCGATGAGCTTCCTGACCAATTTCTATAAACCGGAAAAATGAGCGATTGGGTGAAGGCATTGGGAATTGATTATGGCAAAGCCAGGATCGGAATCGCCGCAAGCGATGACCTCGGCATGCTCGCTCACCCCGTCGAAACAGTTCCCGCTGCGGATCGCGAGGCCTCGATTGCCCGTATCGCCGAAATTGTGGAAAAGCGCGGCATTCTCGATGTCGTCGTGGGACTCCCCCTCCACATGAACGGTGATGAAGGGCTCGCGGTCGAAGGTGTCAGGAAATTTGTGAAGCATCTCAAGAAGCAACTTCCCGAAACGATTCGCTACCACGAAATCGACGAACGCCTTTCCACGAGCATGGCGATGGATAAACTCCACGCAGCGGGGAGAACCGCCCGGAATGCCAAAGGCATCATCGACCAGGCTGCGGCCGTCGAAATCCTGCAACAATGGCTCGATCAACAGGCCGGTGAAGAAGCAATGATTCCCTTCGAATAAGGGAATAGGCGTTGCAAAGCAATGCGTCCTGCGTTGAAATTCACCAATGCAGACAGAAGGGTTGGAAAAAGTGGGCCTCATCGGGCTGGGCATCATCGGCTCGCGAGTCGCCGAATCTCTCAAGGGTGCCGGAAAGCAGGTTTACGTCTGGAGTCGCACCCCCAAGCCGGTTGCCAATTTTCTCAGCTCACCGGAAGAAGTCGCCGGACTCGCCGACACTATCCAACTTTTCACACCTGACGAAACAGCGTTACTCGAAGTGATTCAGCACATGCTCCCGGCCCTGACAAAGCGCCATACCATTATCAATCATTCCACTTCCGATCCCGAGGCTGTCGTCGAAGCCTATCAGTTAGTCAGAGAAACAGGGGCCGCCTTTCTCGATTGCCCCTTCACCGGCAGCCGCGACGCTGCGGAAAAAGGGGCGCTGGTCTATTACGCAGGAGGAGACCCCAAGGTCCTCGACCGGGTTCGCCCCATTCTCGAAATCAGTGCAAAAGAAATCGTCTACCTCGGTCGCGTCGGCGAAGCGTCGGTAATTAAGATAGCAACCAACATGATCTCCGCCACCACCATGGAGATCGTCGCAGAGGCCTACGGGATGATCGAAGCAGCCGGAATTGATCCCGCCCGACTTCAGGAAGCAATCAATCACAATGGATGTCGATCCCCCCTGATCGAAACAAAACTCGCCTCCTTGATCAAAAGTGACTACGAACCTCATTTCACTCTGAAGAATCTCTTCAAAGACATTCAGTATGCACTGAAAATGGGCAAAAGCCTCAAAGTCGATCAACCGGCACTGACCACCACCGCCAACGTCGTCTTTAAAACCATTAAAAATGGAAAAGGGGACCTGGACTTTTCCGTCCTCGCGGAACGCTTCCAGACATCGCGCCCTTCGAAATAAAACCTGCCCATGACTAAATTACCCGACACTCTACCTAAAGAGGGCACCTGGACTCCGCTAACAGAGAGAGCTGTATTCCGGCTCACCGGCCCCGACCGCGTGCGCTATCTCAATGGTCAGGTCTCCAACAATGTTTCAAAAGATCTCGAGACAGAAGCAATCGCCGCATGTCTCTGCACCTTGAAAGGAAAAGTCGAAGCTCTCGTCTGGATCTCCAGCGACGGAGACAGCCTCATTATTGACGGAGAACTCAGTCAAAGAGAGCAACTCTTTACCCGCCTCGATCGCTATCTCATCGCTGACGATTGCGAACTCCACGATCTAACCGGTGAAATCTCACTGATTCACCATTTTTCCGCGACCGCTCCCGGAATCACCTCCCGTCGTTCATTGACGAAAGGAAAAGATCTCTGGATCAAAAAAGACGATGCACCTCCCTTTAGCGAAGACAAACGCATCACCAGTGAAGCTTTTGAACAATCCCAGCTTCTCGCAAAGATTCCCAAAGCAGGCCTTGAGATCACCGCGAACGAGTTCCCCGCAGAATTAGGCCTCGATAGCTGGGCGGTCGACTTTCACAAAGGATGCTACCTCGGACAGGAGGTCATATCCCGCATCGAAAGCGTCGGCAGGGCCAAACGAAGCCTACTTCTCGGCACGTCGACCGAACCGGTGCAGCAACATGATGAGGTCATCAGCCAGATCGAAAAAATGGAAGTGCCGGCAGTCACCACCCGGGCCTCAATTCACACCGGGAAAGGGGAGCACCTCACCCTGGTTCTCGCGAAGATCTCCTCAAAAGGAACAAAGATTGAGGAACCGATCTGCATCAGACGTCAAAACGAGGGCTGAATCGCTCCAAAAACAGGGTGAAAATCACTCCCGTGATCGCGCCAACCGGCTGACCCTTAATTATTTCTCAATCCTCAGACTTGAGAAATATGACAGGGCAAATCGTCACCAAAAGCCCCAGACCCCTTGTACCGCCTACATTGAGGGATTATCCGTGAGCGGTAGCCGACAGCTCCTGACGTATCAATCCTAAATTCCTTAGATCTCACTACAACTTTTTCAGTTGCAGAGTGACACGAGTTAAACAATTGTTCCGTTCCACAGCCCACTTAACGTCTGTTACTTACAACTCAAGTATCTTTCATAAGTGGACTGAGGAACCGGGGAAACCCGCAAAATCAGGTCTCACGACCACATCTCAAACCAAGGGAACAAAAAACTATTATGAAAAAAGCAATCCTAGTTGCAATTATCGGTGCGATGACGCTCGGCGTTAACGCAGGAGATTGGGGCAAAGCTCCAGTAGCACCAGCTAAAGCACCAATCGAAGAGTGCTACGACATCGGCGGCGAAATCTCCGCTGGCTACATGTCCGACTACATCTTCCACGGCTCACGTATTGCACGTGACACCGTTTGGACAGACGTTAATTACACGATCGACAGCATCGTTCCAATCACTATCGGTGCGAGCTACTTCAACTTCATCAACACCCCCGCAAACGGAGTTCTTGACGACAAACTCGACCTCTATGCAAGCGCTGCACTCGGAACCTTCGCCGGTTTTGACACATCTCTTGGATACACTCACTACTTCTTCCCTGAGACTGCCACAGGTAGCTTCGGCAACATCAACCTCGACCTTCGTCGCAGCCTTGGATTTGCTGATCTTCTCATCGGAACAAACTACGCAGTAGGTGGAAACGCCGCTCTCAACAACGGTTGGTATCACCACGCCGGAGTTGAAAAATCATTCGGCATCACTGACGCAATGAGCCTCGTAATCGGTGCTGGAGTTGGATACAACGACCAGTACATCGTTAACAGCTCAGGCTGGTCAAACTACTACGTAACAGCAGCTCTTCCTATCGAGCTCAACTGCCGCGCAACACTCACACCATACATCGGTTACAACGGTTCAATCACACAAGCTGGTGGTGGACAGGTTGCTGACCTTCTTCCAGGTGCGGGTAACCACGGTGATGTTCTCAGCGCCGGCGTAAGCCTCAGCGTTTCTTTCTAATCTGAAAGAGCAATCAACTTAAAACACTTTAAAAGCTTCTAATCTTACTTAGAACCTTGGTGTGAAAGGCCCTCCCTTAACGGGGAGGGCCTTTTCTTTTTACACGCACGCCGCCTCGCATACGCAAAGTTGACGGAAAAGTTACACAAAAGAAAAACACTCCCGACTGAAAAGACAAAAAACTTTCCTCACTCTGATCCCGGCACTGAAAGGCACCAGATAACCCATCAAAAGTCACAAACTCCTAATAATGACCCATTTGCACATCACCCATCTGCAAAAAACAGCAATTACGACGATCCAAAAGTGATCCTATTAGAAATTTCTTTAACTTTTTTCAGTTGCATCACTATCGAATGAAGATAAATGTCCGTCACGCAATGGCGGTAGCAGAAAAGAAAGTCACAATTGGCATCGAATCTGCTTAAGTCACTGCTGAGAGAAAACTCTCAAACAGGTCACTACGACCACATCTCAAACCAAGGGAACAAAAACTATTATGAAAAAAGCAATCCTAGTTGCAATTATCGGTGCAATGACGCTCGGCGTTAATGCAGGAGATTGGGGCAAAGCTCCAGTAGCGCCTTCCAAGGCACCAATCGAAGAGTGTTATGACATCGGTGGCACAATCAGTGCTGGCTACATGTCCGACTACATCTTTTATGGTTCACGTCAGGCAAAAGACGCAGTTTGGACTGGCGTTGATTACACGATCGACAGCGTTGTTCCTATCACCATCGGTGCTTGGTATCTCAACGGAATCGATCCTAGTAGCGCTAACTTCGACGAGCTCGACCTCTTCGCAAGTGCAGCACTTGGAACCTACGGTGGTTTCGACGTTTCTCTTGGTTACACCCACTACTTCTACCCAGAGAATCCTGCTGTTGCAAGTTATGGTGAGATCGGGCTTGACCTCACTCGCAGCCTCGGATTTGTAGACCTTGCGCTCGAGACCAATTATGCTCTCACCATCGACGCATGGTATCATCAGGCAGGTATCGAGAAGACTTTCGGTCTTACCGACTCAATGAGCCTCGTTATCGGTGCTGGAGTTGGATATGCTGACGGTTACACAGGAACTGGTTCAAGCTGGAGCCACTACTACGCAAACGCATCTCTTCCAATCGAGTTGAACTGCCGCGCAACACTCACTCCTTATGTCGGATGGAATGGAGTTCCTGTTTCTTCAGGCTTCAACGCAATCGACCTTACAGAAAATGGAACTGCAGGATCTGACGTTCTCCACGCCGGCGTGAGCCTCAGCGTTTCTTTCTAATCTGAAGGATCCGAATTAAAAACACTTTTAAAGTTTCTAGTCTTACTTAGAACCTTGGTGTAGAAGGCCCTCCCTTAACGGGGAGGGCCTTTTCTTTTGCCCTAATTCCTGCCTCATTTGAAGAATAAGAGATTCCAGCGAAAATAAACGCTAATTATAATTTACATAAATTTAAGGTATGTTAAATTATGGAGCGCTTAAGAAGTGCAGAGGACTCTCCTCAACCCCGGTCAGCAAGACCACCACTCAAATCAGGTAAATTAGACCACTATGAAAAAAGCAATCCTAGTTGCGATTATTGGTGCGATGACGCTCAGCGTCCACGCAGGAGATTGGGGCAAAGCTCCGATAGTACCAGACAAGGTACCCATCGAAGAATGTTACGACATCGGTGGAGAGATCTCCGCTGGCTACATGAGCGATTACATTTTCAACGGATCGCGTCTCGCCCGTGACAGCGTCTGGGCCGATGTAAACTACACCTTCGACAGCATTGTTCCGATCACAATCGGAGCCTGGTATCTCAATGCCACCAACACTTTCCCCGATCCGGGTGATGAGCTTGATCTCTACGCAAGCGCTGCACTCGGAACCTTTGGTGGTTTCGACGTTGCTCTTGGATACACACACTATTTTTTCCCTGAAACAGGTGCAGGAAGCCAGGGGGAAATCGGACTCGACCTCACTCGCAGCCTCGGATTCGTTGACCTCGCTTTGGAGACAAACTACAACTACTCACTCGATGCATGGTATCATCAGGCTGGAATCGAGAAATCCTTCGGCATCACAGACTCGATGAGCCTTGTTCTCGGTGTTGGAATCGGCTGGAGTGATGGTTATAGCCAAAACAATCTCTCAAACTGGAACCACTACTACGCCACCGCTTCACTTCCAATCGAGTTGAACTGCCGCGCTACACTTACTCCTTACATCGGATACAACGGTGACCCAACAGGTTGGGCTGCTCAGGATCTCGTTGACGGAGCGAACACTCGTGCAGACGTTCTTCACGCCGGCGTAAGCCTCGCGGTTTCTTTCTAATCTGAAAGTTCCAGATCAAAAACACTTTTAAAGTTTCTAGTCTTACTTAGAACCTTGGTGTAAAAAGCCCTCCCTCAATTGGGGAGGGCTTTTTCTTTTTATACGAATGGCTGTAGAACAGGTGGCGAAGGTGTTGATTGATGGAGCGACGAGCGATCTCTCCTTCAGCTATCTCGTTCCCGCCGGACTCACTGTTCTCGAAGGACAACGCGTTCGCATTCCTCTTCGCAATCGCTCAGCAATCGGAACCGTCACTGCTCTCGAACAAATCGACACGGCTACCGTCGGCTACCAGATCAAGCCGATCCAATCAGTGGTCTCTGAGGACGCCTTCCTCACCGCCGGACTCATGAAGCTGGCACACTGGATTTCCGACTTCTACCTCACCCCGGTCGAATCCGTGATCCGGACAATGCTTCCGAAGCCTTCACGCGGCGGAGAGGAGAAACGCAAATTCGCCAAGTTTGTCGAACTCGTTGACGATCTTACCGACGCCGACCTCGAGGCCATGCCCGCCCGACAGGAGAAACAAAAAGTGGCCCTCGAAAAGATCCGCGAACTCAAATCAGTCCTCCTTTCTGAACTGACAGGGAAGCACGAAATCTCCCGCTCTTCGATCAAAGCGCTGGAAACGAAAAACCTCGTTAAAGTCACCGAGAAGATTGTTTCCCGGGATCCCATGAAGGAGGTCGACTACGTGCCCTCAAAAGCACTGGTCATGAATCCCGAGCAGGAAGTCGTCCTGAAAATGGTTTTCGATTCGTGGGACGCCATTGAACGAGGGGAACCGGTCAAACCGATTTTGCTCTACGGTGTTACCGGAAGCGGTAAGACGGAAGTTTATCTCCAGGCCATTCAGCGGGCCATTGACGAAGGGAAAGGCGCCATTGTTCTTGTGCCCGAGATTGCACTGACCCCGCAAACAGCGGACCGCTTCAAACAGCGTTTCGCTCATATCAAAGATCAGGTTGCGATCCTCCACAGCAACCTCTCCGAGGGAGAGCGCCATGACGAGTGGCGGAAAGTCCTCGATCAGAAGGCCCGGATCGTCATCGGAGCGAGAAGCGCGATCTTCTCCCCCATCAAAAACCTCGGACTCATCGTCGTTGATGAGGAGCATGAGAACTCCTACAAACAGGATTCCGCCCCCCGCTACCAGGCTCGCGACATCGCCGTCGTTCGCGGGCACATTGAAAAATGTCCTGTTCTTCTGGGAAGTGCCACCCCCTCCCTTGAAACCTGGAAGAACGCCGAAACCGGCAAATATGATGTCGCCTACATGCGACAGCGGGTCGATGACCAGAAAATGCCCCTGATCCGCATCATCGACATGCGACAGGAAGGACGAAAGGCCGCCTCCGGCCCGACAATCCTCTCCACCAAGCTCCGCAAATCGATGGAGGAACGTCTCGCAGACGGCGAGCAAACCATCCTCTTCCTGAACCGCCGGGGGTTTGCACGAAATATTCTCTGCACCGAATGTGGCTATGTCTCCAATTGCCGCCACTGCTCAACAACCCTGACACTTCACCGCGGCGAAGACCGCCTCATCTGCCATATCTGCGGGTTCTCTCAGCTGCCCCCGAGAAAATGCCCCGAATGCTCCAGCAAGTCAGTCGTCAACGCAGGATACGGAACAGAACGAGTCGAGGAGATTCTGAGACAGGTCTTCACCGACGCCCGCATCACGCGTGTCGATACCGACTCGATGCGGAAAAAGAATGCCCTCCGCGACACACTTAACGCCTTCCGCGCGAGGAAGATCGACATCCTTCTCGGGACACAGATGATCGCGAAAGGCCTGCATTTTCCGAATGTCACCCTCGTCGGAATTCTCAACGCCGACGTGGGCCTGCACATTCCCGATATCAGGGCAGGGGAGCGCACCTTTCAACTTCTCACTCAGGTCGCCGGCCGCGCGGGAAGGGGAGAGCTCGAAGGGGAGGTTGTCGTGCAAACCTACACACCGCACCACCCTTCGATCCAGTTTGCGCGGCACCACGATTTCGAGGGCTTCGCTGAACAGGAACTTGCGATGCGTCGCCAGTTCAAACACCCGCCCTACATCCACATGGCGCTGATCACCTGTCGCTCCGTTCATCAGGAACGAGCCGAGTTCTCGCTGAAAACACTTCACGCGAGACTGACAAAAAATCTTCCCGAAGGTATTTCAGTGACGGATCCACTTCCTTCACCACTCGTGAAGTCCCACGACCAGTGGCGATTCCAGGTGGTACTCAAATCAAACGGAGCGAGATCGCTGGCCCGCCATATCCGCGGAGTCCTCAGCCAGCTCACCTTTCCCAATGACGTCATTGTAACCGTGGATATCGATCCCTATTCAATGGCCTAGCACTGCCACCTTTATAGAAAACTGCATTTTTGAACAGTTTTTCTACTGAAAGAGATTGCCAAACGGCTCCGCACTTGAAATGCTGTTCGCATGTCGTTGTCCTGTGTTTATTCCGGTGCGGTCCACGGAGTGGATGCCGTCGCCGTTGAAGTGGAAGTGAACGCTGCTGACAGTGGCAACATTGATATCAAACTGGTGGGTCTACCCGATGCGGCAGTTCGTGAAAGCGTCGACCGGGTCATCACCGCCGTGAAAAACAGCGGACTGCGTTGGCCTAACAAACCCATCACAATCAATCTCGCTCCGGCTGACTTGAGAAAAGAAGGCCCCAGCTTTGACCTCCCTATCGCAGTGGGGATGGTTTCATTATCAGAAGAACAGAACGGCCCGCTGAAAGAGGGCGCTCTCGGGAAATGCATGATTGTCGGCGAGCTCGCCCTTGATGGCCGCGTGCGTCCTATCAAAGGAATCCTTCCGCTCACCCTTGAAGCAAAACAGCAGGGCAAGAAAGCCATTCTCGTCCCGAAAGGGAACGCAATGGAGGCAAGCATCGTCGAGGGAATCTATGTCTACGGAATTGAGACCCTCCGCGACGCCTACGAACTTCTCGCCGGAACGGGCAACGTCGCACCCGAGACGCTTGATAGGGAGGCTTTTTTCCGATCCAAACAAACCTACCCGATCGACTTCAATGAGGTCAAAGGACAGGCCCACGCCAAGCGCTCTCTCGAAGTCTCCATGGCCGGGGGCCACAACATTCTATAATTGTGTCCTAGAAGACCCCAAGTCTCCGTATCGCATAATTGAAGTGTCATTCTAGACCGGAAGCACTCGATTGGATTCGCTGACTCCTTCATTTCTGCCTCAATACTTCCGAGGAGTCACCCTCAAGCGAAGAGGCCAGCCTAATCGAGCTTCAACCTCTCAGCTCTTTCAATGATTTCAGCCAACGGAGTCCCCAGACCATCCGCCAGCTTCTTGCAAAACCAAATTGTCGGCATCCGATTATACTGCTCGAATATCACGAGTCCTGACCTGCCAATTCCAGAAGCCTCCGCCAACTTTTTCTGCGAGAGTCCACGTTTGGTCCTTTCCTCCCGAAATCGGTCTACAAGACTGCGGACGAAGGGGTCTTTTACTTCTTTTGGGGTGCGATCCGGTTTATCAGACAAGGTTTAATTTATGACAATGAAGGGACTTGCAGTATGTCCGCATGCGGACACCTTGGATAAATGGACTCTGAAATCCTTATCTCCCGTGAAGGCCAGCAGTTTGGACCTTACTCTGTTTCGCAACTTGAAGAGCACGTCGCTGAAGGCTCAATCACTCTCGATGATTTGGCATGGATCGGAGGCGATCAGGCTGAATGGAAACCTCTCCGTGAACTGATCGACATTGAGGTTCTTGATGAGGGCAAGCCAGCCACGGAGGCTGCATCAGTCCCGTCAAAATTGGAGAAGGCAACGAGGAGTAAATCGAAAAAACCAATAGGAGAGCAGCTATGGAGATTCATCTATCGCGGGGCGATTGCACTCGCGATCCTCTTTGCTGGCATCTGTGTGGTTGCTGTGATGATGGACGACGATGAGTCTGCGTCTCGTTCAAGTTCTGAACATGTCGATTCTCCTTCTCACGAGAGATACAAAGACCGAACCGGCAGTGGAGCGGATGCTGCCCAAGTCGATACCAAAAAATCGGTTCAAACTCGCCCCAAAGTAGAGGCAGCAAAACCCAAGCTCTTTGGGAAGCCAGCTACCGACGTTCGTCTGTTGGACATCATCGAATCCTATGAATCGAACCCTTTGGCCGGAGACCAGCAGTTCAAAGGTGAGCGAATTCGTGTGACCGGAATTGTGAAGGCTGTCAGAAAGACACCTGCTGGAGATGGATACTTTGCCACGATTCAACCAGCCAAGGGTCTTCCTCTGAATTCACGAAAGGCAGTCTCAGTTAGAACAAAGGATGAGCAGGCGCTAGCAAGCTTTGAAGCGGGTGGAGTTGTTACGGTCTCGGGGAATATGACGGGGCTCGACCTGATGGAATACCCGCGTATTGATGATGCTATCGTGGAGCGACAAGCAAGCGCCCTGAAACCGATTCCCGGGACGGTGTTTGACTGGACAAAGGACGAAAAGCCTGAGCTGCGATTCGATGAACCGACGGTCGAGCGAGCGGCGGAACTCTATCTCATCAGCCTTAATGCTCAAATTAAGAGCGGCTTTATGCCTGACTATGGAAGCATGGACCACGCTCGCTTGGCTGAAATAGTCCTGATTGATGAAGGGGCACGACATTCGTTCTTCAGAATTGCCATGACAGGGATGAGGGGCAGCCGACCGCTGCTTAATTATGCCTTCGTTGTAGTGGAGCAAAATCCCGATGGAAGTTTCCCAGAGGAAAATTCGGAAGGCCACCTCATACACGCTGTGGCTCACTGCGGACCAAAGCCCAATATTCCGCAAATGATCACGCTGAAGCAAACCAACGGATGGACGAGTCAGGGCGGCTGGCCTCAATAGAAGCTTTGAGGGTAAATCGAATCAAAGAGAGATATGGCTTGGCGATGGCACGAGGGTTGGTTGCGTTCTGAAAGTGAGATCGCCGCAATCGAAGATAAGAAAGCATTGGTGGGTGGGTGCGGGTGCCTAATCATACTAGTAGTGACTGTAGTTTGGAGCATGGTCACTTCCTTTTTGGAATGGGTCGGGCTGAAGGAACCAGAGGACAAGAAGGCGAAAGTGGAGAGAGTCGTAGGAGCACCAGCTCCAAGAATAAAAATTGAAGAATCTACCCGTCCCTCTACGCCAGAAAGGGATGTGAAAGTGGAGCTGAATAAGCCTGAGGCTGAGCCGCCTGCACCTCCAACGGCGACTATCAGAGAAATCGCTCACCTCATCAATGTTTCGCCAGATAAAGGCACGGTGACTTTGCTAGAGACATTCTCGGGCACTTGGGAGACAACTGAACCGATCAGCTTTGGAGGAGAGTTCGGGCAGAGGGAGCGAGCAGGACTAATGTGGCGCATGACCCTTCCTGAGGAGCCTGCTAAAACCGCCAGCACGCAATACACGGTTCAGGGGGCTGACGAATGGTCTCGCTGGGAACAGGTTGAATTGGATATTGCCACGGTGAAATTTGAAGGGAGTGAACACTTCTATCCAAGCATCAGATTGAGTCCAGTGTCGGACGTGGCGTTCATTGGCGAGGATGAAATTGTCTTCGCGATGGTCACCACGCCGGGACAGGAACCCAAAATGGTGACTATGAGAAGGACGACTATTCCCGAGACTGAGCTGCCGAATCACCTTTCAGAAGCAGAGCAGGAAGTCGGCGAGATTCTCTCCGTATTCAAAGAGGGCACGCTCGACGAAGCCAAGGTAATTGTTTCCAGACTGGAAGCGACTGCGACCAGTTTTCCAGATGTCACTATCGTCCCGTCCCTACGCAATCACATCTTGGCTGTGTTTCGTGCTGAGAACACGTTCCTCGCTACTGAGAACAAAGTAGTCGTCGCCGAGAAACGTGTCGCTGAGCTACTTGAGAAAGCTAAGGCAGCAGTTCGCCAGAATAATGATGGAGATGCACTTGGGATCGCTCAGGAAGCACTGCGACTCGCAAAGCAAGAAGAGCAACAACTTCGGGAAAGCGTAGAAGGCTCACGCCAAGTCTTCAAAGAGGTTCTAGTGAGTGCTGAAAAGTTTTGTGCAGACGGGGGAAGCATCTTAAATAACTTCGAGACTGTTCTTCACAAGGTTAGGGATAGGTTTGAGAGGTGAAGCTTCTATCGCTCTGTGATTCTCAGATTGGCCCCATGACACAGACCATGTTGCTTGTCAGGAAGCCTTGGCAATCGAGGCTAATCGTTGGCTTCACAAAGCACCTCGGGCGAGTGCTAGTGCTGCGAATATTTGGGGGGGCAATACGGGTTCCGCATGGCACAGCCCCGCCTTATATGGGAGCGATAGGGGCAGCGATTAGTCGGTATGACAAAAGGGATGCTGAATGTAAGTTGAGCGCCCTCATTCTGCCTCTACTGTTCAGCCTCCACTCTTCCAGCCGAGGGCGGCCATTTAGATTTGCTTGGTTATCAAGTGATGTGTGGAGTGTTAGGCAGAGTGAGCCAGTTTACCGATGTGAAGCCAAGCTTTCTCGACGCCAACTTCACTGATGACAGCGGCAATCTTCTTCGCCGGGATGTCATCCTGCTGTGCTAGGAAAAAGAAAAGGTGGACCAAAGACCACTTGGGAGAGAACAGCTTGTAGCCATCCGACTTCGAGTGTTCCAGCAAGTTGAGCACTTCCAAAAAAATTTCCAAGACCTTGGGCAACCGCGCCATTGCTGTCTCGACAAGGGGCAGTTTCCGAAGTCGCTCGATTTTTTTGCCCGAAAACGCGTCGCTGAGTTCTTTCGTCGTCCACTCAAGAGCACGAAGTAGATCGGATTGGTTGTCACTGTTGATGAGGTCTTCCTGTTCCTTTTGAGAATATTCAGCCATCAGTTGAGTCTCCCTGATCTCCTCTACGGCACGTTGTGCAACGATGGCAGGCCGCAGCGCTTCGTAGGTCTCAGCTTCCCATTTAGCCAACGGGCTCTTAGGAGCAAGCTCCTGACTGGAGACTGCTGAATCAGAATCAATGACTTTCCCTTCATGGCTGCGCACCAGTTTAACCGCCTGAAGCTGACTGGAAAACTGCTCTTCCACGATACGAAGAAACTCAGAGATGTCGCTGCTTGTGAGGAGTTCCAATTCCCTGCGCACCGCGTCTTTAAAAGGGACTCTCCTGCCGAGATAACCGTTGTGCATGTGGTAGCTGAGGCCATCAGGAATTTCATCAATGCCCCCAAAGCGTCCAGTCAGAATTGACGCGGCGACCCAGCGTGGAGTGCTCGCAGTGAGCATGTCAAAATTCTCCGCAGGGTCATTCAAGACAAAAACGCTCTTGTCGAGATCATTAACCAATTCGCTGGGCAAGGTTACTTCTCGTTGTTGCAATCCGACAGCCCGCTCCTTAGCCATCCGAAACGAAAGTATCGCGTAGTCCTGTTCTGCTTGATCGAATCCAACATTCACGTCGTGACGAATGTGAGAAGGAAAGTCAACCTTCAGCGGGGTATCTTTCACAACTCCCGACTTCTTAGCGTCAACGAGGAACTCATCCCAAATTGACTTTGCTTTGCCTTCAAAGCTGCTGAAGTCGCTCATGCCCCTAGTCATCCACGATCCATCGAAGGTGAATTTGATGAAGTTAGCCAATCTGTCAGGCTCATGCACTTCAAGCAGCTTTTGAAAGAACTGGACCGATCCTTGAAACTCCCCACTCCTTGCGGGGTCGAGGGGATAGAAATTTGTCTCGTTGAATTTCTCCCACCAGAGTTTAGCCAACCCTGTTTCACACGAAGGGGAAGAAGAGCTGATAGGAGCGATGGATGTTGGGAACGCCCACTTGTCCAGTGTCACCGCGCAGGGCCGGATCTCCTTTGGAGCGATTTTTTCTACGAGGTCTTTTTCCAACTGGACCAAGTCATCGTCATTCAGGTGATTGTCATTCGACAACTTCAAAGTGATCTGGTGTTCTTCAGAGACCCGCTTGATGAACTGCCCGAGGACTGATTCGTCTTCGGGGGCTGGGACCTTGACGTTTTTATCTGGCTGGTGACTGCTAGCTTCAACCTCGCCGGAGGCGCTGCGTTCACTCTTCTTCGCCCCTCCAGAAGAATCAGTAAGAGCAGAGAGAGAGTCTCTCTCTACTTTCTTACTCTTATCTTTACTAGTAGTAGTATTACTAGTAATAGACGGGAAGTCCATGCGAGGGCCACGGAGAATATGACGCTTATTGCCGTCGAAACTGATTTGAAGCAGCTGAGCGGATTCGAGGTCTTTGAGGGTTCGGTCAACAAGTCCTTCACTGATTTTAACGCCCTCGGATTCAATCTTTTCCGAAATCTTGGCGTCACCAACGAAGCACTTGCCCTTTGTTCTCAAAAACCAGTCAACATACTTCCAAGTTTCAAGATGCTCTTTCCCAAAGTGTGGGAAGCCTTCGTCGTTACTATTAGAGACGGACGTTGATTCTGTGCCTGTTGGATTCTCCAGTTGAGCACACTTTTGATTAAGTGTAGTTTGCATAGGTCGATTGTTGTGAGCCGCTGCTCTTCCAAGGATAGGATCTCGGTAGGGTGGCGGCTCATTTCTTTGCTACCTGTCTAGCACTTTCGAGTGCGGCTCGATTTATGAACTGCCACAAAATTATAGGGTTGGCAAATCGGCTTGAACTCACTTTTCTGATGGAGAGAAATTTCGCTCATAGCGTTCAACGTGTCGCTTGTAAAGTTAATGAAAGGACCAATTCGATTGGAGTCTGAGGGCTATCGTTGCGACACGTGGGCCAATCGAAGAGCAGCTCTGTCATCGCGCAGGAAATCCTGCGGAGGTGCGGGGTGTGACAGCACACGCGTCGATTGTTAAGTAAAGTTTTTCACATTTTTTTCTAAAGTGCGGCAATTTTTTGACACTCATACAAATCTGACTCCACACTGGACATGCAGCTTCAAGAAACGTGTATCCGAAGCGAAATCATCTTAGTCCCATTGGACGAGTTACCTATGAGAAGCTCCAAGAGTCGATCTCCGATATAGAAGAACTCTCGGTGACGCTTCCAGACGAAAGGTAGTCCTGATTTACCCTCATTTCCCCCCTCCAATCTGTCAGTCACCCTGACAGATGAGAGGTCGAATGCTATTTTACTTATGGTCTAAGCTTGGCTCGGAAATCAAGCGTATATAGTGAGGATGTCCCTCCAGCGAAGAACCTTGGATTTAGCGAAAAGAGTTCTTCAACATAGGTTCAAAGTTTGGCGGTGATGAAAATTCATCAGAAGTTAGGGAGGCGATTCTTTGAGAGGCAAAAGAATAATCCCTTGGATAAATGTTTTGCTTGGTCTTGGCACTAGCAAAGCCCTATCATTTGTCAATTATCGGACGGGTAGACACACTTGAACGTCATATTCTTCCATGGGTAAATTGCTGAGGCTCTTAGATGTGGCTTTGAGGACTAGGGGGGGGGGGCGCTCGCTCCAAATTTGAGCCGGTCTCCCTCTCTGCGCTGAACGGAGAGGTCACAAGTAACTTTTACGACTGTCTTACTGCATTCCGAACTCTCTCCACAGTTCCTTTTCTGGAGGAATAAATTGCCCCGCATTTCACACTGACTAGCCAGCACGAAGCCGAGTCTTGCCTAATATCCTCAGGATCAGAAAAAGCGAAAAGAGTCCCACCACTTTGAAACGGTTTGGCGTTCAAAGAGTGGATGGAAAAGAATCCAACAAAAAACGAATTCGACAGAGAAACCGCCGTTGCAGGTTTCTTAGAGAGCTTAACGATAAGCTTCGCAGAACACTTCAAGCTCGACGCGTCAAGTGCGGACTGGAAGGCAAACCTCTTGATTAAGATGATGGAGTCTTCCGATTTCATCAGCGAATTGATTGAGGAGCAAAAAGTAGAAGATGCCAAGCCTTGTCCACAACTTGATGAAACGGAAGAACAACAGGGTGTCGATCCTCATCTCATGGTTGACCGCATGGCAGGCGGACTCCGTATTGCGTTTGAAGATGCCTTTGGCTCGGATCGCATGGCAGAGTCCGATTATGCTGGCTATGTGATGGAGCATCTTGAGTCGACAGGTATCGTCGATGAGCTTATGGAAGAGTTTCCTGTTACAAAGGGTGATATGATTCGCTTTAGCCGACACAGAGAGGGAAATCCGAGTAGTGGCTTCCTCCCGGAAAACGCAGTCAGGTTCCTTTGTGAATTCTTGCTGCAAGAGGCAAGCGACGATGTCAGCAGAGTGCGTGCAAAGAAGAGGTCGAAGACCCTTCTCGATCTCCATGAGAAGGTGCTTTACCAATTTGAGCGCCGTCAGGCTTCTAGTGAAGAAATGCGCGACCTTAGTTGGGCTTTGAGGCAGTTGGTGAATTTGACTCAACTCAACCTCCCAGGGGGATTGACTGAAGCGAAAACTGCTATGTCGGTAGGGGCAAACAAGGACATGGTTCTCACGGAAAGTTCTCCTGCTACTACCGAGGGAAAGGCTTTGCTTGAAGCGCTCGGCGAACTCCCCAGTGATTGATCTTTGCCTATGAATCCCGTCTAGCGTGTAGGCGGCATCAGGATGTCTGCCTTCGTGCTCACGCATGGAGGCAGGCTTTTTTTCGAGGCTTACCCGAAGCTTCTTCATAGACCTTCACATGCCATCACCGTCGGTGGGCACCAGTCGAGAAATGGTCAAGAGGTGAACTCCGAAACGACGGACAACTTAGGCCTCGGTCTCCTTGCCTGACTGGGCCATCGGCTTTGCCTCAGCGATTTGAATCCTGCACCGAGGTCATCAAGTTTGGCAACCATGCGAAGAAGGTCCAATAGACTTCTTGTGGTGGCGGGAAAGTCTACCGTTTACGCGTGTGCTCAATTTGAGCACACAGGTCGATACCACTGCACAATGCATTTCCACGATGCTCTGAACTTTTTTCAGATTTTCTTTTCGATCTCGGGACCAACAGCGTTCGAGGAAATGTATGGAAACAAAACACCCCATACAAACAGACAAGACCCTCTCAGAAACCGAGCGTTGCCGCTGGGTGAAGCTGAATCAAACCATTAAGCAAGGATTGGACAAACTGCTTACCGAAGTGGGACCAGCGCTCCAAGAAATTCGGGACACTCGCCTTTATCGAGAGGACTTCAAAACGTGGGAGGAATTCTGTAAATCAGTCCTTGGTTACAGCAAAGCGCAGGCAAATCGACTTGTTCAGGGAGCGGCAGTTCTGAGGGATTTGGCTCCAATTGGAGCCAAAAAGCCGGAGCGCGAATCCCAGATTCGCGAGCTTGCTCGACTGCCGAGCGACGAGCTTCGCCGGAAAGCATGGCAAGCGGTTCTCGACGACGATCATGAGATGATCACAGCAAAGGATGTGAAAAAGTCGGTGCGCAAGGTTCAAAAAGAAGCTGGTTTAATTTCGACGAATAGTAAGCAGAAAGGAATGCCGACCTCGGAACGGCCAGCGGTTAACTCGGCCACTTCGCCGACTACGCCGGTGGAGGCAGAGGAACATTCTGAAACGATCTCCTGCGATGCTGAGGTGCTTGATGCACAGGGTGAAGAGTTCGAGCTTGCCGACGGCACCCGCTCAAAGCCACTCCGATGGGATCGGAACGTCTTCGAGAAAAACTACGTGGCAGGGAAACTTCGCACGATGGTTGAGAACAACAGAGCGGCACCGGATCACCTCCGCGAGGACACATCGGTAATCGCCCTCTCTCAAACTTACCTTCTGGAATTGTTGAAGAAGGCTGGGACCATTCTGGGAGATCATCCAAGTGATGACAAGAAGGGAAGTTTCTACACCGCCGTAAGGGAATTCCAGCACATGACTGTTTCTATGAAACCGTATAAGCCCGATCCCCACGCGAAACAGATGGATGAAGAGGACTGAGTTGAGAGCGTGTAGGTAAGTCTTAGAAAATGACGGTCATTTTGCAGATATTGTCGCTTTACGCACTCGCTCGACGGTTCCTTTGCTGACGGCGCAGATAGAAGCAGTGTTTCTCACTGATTGGCCAGCGTGAAGCTGGCGAACAACCTTTGGGTATTTCTTCAGAAGCTCAGCTTCCGACATTGTGGAGCCTTTGGGCCGTCCGGGGTAGCGCCCCTTCTTTGCGGCTTCACGCAGCCCCGATTTGATCCGTTCTCGCAGGACTTCCCGTTCCGCTCGTGCCATCTCTGCAAGGAGGCTAAACATAATGGAAGCTGCTGGATTGCGCCTTCCTGACGAAAGGAGAGTTTCAATGCTTTGGCTGTGCCAGTAGAGTGATACTCCCAAGTCCTCCAACTCTTCGAGAAACTGGTGGGCGATGCTGTTCTTTCGGGCAATGCGGCTGACCTCGTGAACGAGCACCTTCTTGATCTTTCTGGCACGCGCCAACTCCAGCACTTGATTGATACCCTCCCGCTCCTCACGGCTAGCGGCACCGCTGATCTGCTCTCGGCAGACTTCGACAACCTCGTAGCCCTCCGTGGCTGCGTGTCCCTCCAATTCTGAAACCTGCCTGTCAGTTTCCTGCTTCCGTGTGGAGACTCGGACGAGGATGGCGACAGGGATAGGCTTCTTGGAGTTGGTTGTCATAAAAGAATCAGATGTTTTCAGGGGGACAGTCGGCGTCCCTATTGGAGGTTGGTTCTCCGGTCAAATATCCTCACTTTTTGAGGAACCATTATTTTGGGACAGTTCTATTTCAGTATGAACTAAAACTAGCTAATAATCCACCTTAGTTTTGATTCATACTGAAAAGGGGTAAGGTATCCTTCATGAATAAGAAGGGGCGACCGCCAAAGCCAAAAGCTGAGAAATCAATTCGAGTGACTATCACACTATCACCCGAACTTCTGAAGCGGGCCAAGCGTCGTGCTGAGTCCGAACCAAGCGGATTGTCGGGACTTGTAGCAAAGGCTCTGGAAGTGGAGCTGCGCGACCGTAGCAAGTGAAGTTGTCGCCGTGCAGAAACCCCTGAGATGTTCTGCAATTTTGCACCTGGCTTTCGCAATCGAAAGAATCAGGTCTGAGGGCTGATTAATGAGGCGTGCGAAACTTACCGTTTTTGCATTGCAATCTTATTAGTGGACGGAGACAGAGCCGACCATGGCAATCAAGGCATGTTAAAGTGGCAAGACATTCTGAAGGTAGGTAGCGCTATAGCAAGGAGGACTCGGTCGTATTGGCTTGACGGTCTATCTAGCAAGTCCGTAGAATTTCGGCGCAAGTGAAGCAATGCAGCGAACTGGCTTCGCGATTCGCTGATCAATTTATGTCGAAATAAAATGGGACGCGACAGGAACTCAGGATCAGGAAAACGCAAGAACGTGGATCGTGCTCGATTTGCTAGGTTGATTAAAGGCCGCACTGAAAACATTAGAAAGCAGCGAGAGTCGCCCCCGGCAAATCCGCTTGAAGCGCCCCGAGTGAATGAGTTGGAATTCCCTCCACCTCGCATTAGAGTCGCGGCGGAGAATCCCAAAGACCCTTCAATTGTTCTCCAAGCTGTTGTCGAAGACGTTAAAAGAACAGAGGAAGGTCGAATTGTGCGAGCATTGAGCATCCCTTGGGATGCAATTGTGAACGAACTTGGCAGGGACTGGTCAAAAGCAATGCAGATATCTCCCGAGCGTTGGGAAGAGATTGTGGCTGCGGCGTTTGATCGTGACGGTTTCGACGAGGTAACATTGACCCCTCGATCCGGCGATCACGGGCGTGATATAATCGCGGTGAAGCGTGGGTATATTTCGCTTCGCATCTTAGGGTCAGTCAAGGCTTACAAACCCGGTCACCTTGTCAAACACGATGATGTGAGGGCGCTTGCAGGAGTCGTTGGCTCAGACAGAGGTGCCTCGAAGGGGATTGTCACTACAACATCTGACTTCGCGCCAACGATATCAAAGGACCCGCTGATTGCTCCGCTGCTCTCGACGAGAATTGAACTTCTAAACGGCGTTCAATTGCGAGAATGGATGTGTAGTTTAACCAATGGCACGCAATCTCGGAACGATCGGACATAATCGGGTAGAAACAGGGATTGCCCCCCCCGTTTTTGCGTAGACATCGAATGCGACAAGATTTGAGTGTAGAGTCTCCGGTGCGAAAGCACCCGGGGCGTAGAGATTTCAGAGAGAAACTTTTGGCGGGCGATAGAACCGACCTCAACGAGGGGATGAGAATCCCTCAACCGTTTCGAGAATTCCCTGTTCCAGCGTCATTGCCGGTGAAAAACCAGTTTCTTCAACGATCTTTGAAATGTCAGCTAAGCTCATCTTGATTTCTCCCATTCTTCCCGCTGCCGCTTTGGTCTTAACATCATGATCTGGAAGTAAACGTTGTAGGAGCTTGAGGATGTGGCTGAGGGTTACCGATTCTCCCGATGCAACATTAAAAACTTCAAAGCCGCTTCCTCCGTCTTTGACCGCTGATTGAAAGATCGCATTAACGACATCGAATACATGAACAAAGTCGCGAGACTGCTCACCATCGCCGTTCACAACTACCTCATGCCCGCTCAATATTGCTGAAATCCATTTAGGAATGACAGAGGCATATGCCCCTTCAGGGCTCTGCCTGCTTCCGTAAACATTAAAAAATCGAAGCGAAACAAAATCCAAGGACGTGGATTTTGAAAACAAATACGCGTATTGCTCGCCTATGGATTTAGTGAGGGCATAGGGTGAGAGCGGCTCGACTTTATCAAGTTCCTGAACGGGGCGATTCTGACCAGCTCCGTAAACAGCACTGGTTGACGCAAAAACAAATCTCTTACACTCGGACCGAATTGAGGCATTCATGAAATTGAGCGTGCCGTTCGTATTCACATCATGAAATCGTAACGGATCATCAAAAGACCCGGGCACCGAAACCAATCCTGCGAGATGCACAACAATATCCCCTCGGCGAAGCACGCTGGATGCCAATTCTGCCGAACGAACATCTCCTTCTACGAAATTGAAGCGGGCAAATTGTGAAGAACTGGTTGCGCTTTTAATCAGATTCAAATTTGAACGCAATCCTCCTGATAAATCATCTATTCCAATCACTTCAGCCCCCTCTTTCAAAAGAAACTCGGTGAGATGTGATCCAATAAAACCTGCGCATCCAGTAATCACCCAGCGATCACTCAATTGATTTCCTTTCGTTTTGTTCATTGTCAGACTGCGCAGAGTGATCGGAGTTTATTCAGGCATACTCGAAATCTGCGAGAATATCTCTTTCCAACTTTCTATCGAGGCATCCAAGCCTCCCAAACGGAGGGCCCTGTCTCGGGCCGCCTGTGCCATTTCAGCTCTGATGTCGGGTTCATAAGCCATCTTGCTGGCGTAATAAATAAAATCGCGTTCATGATCACACAACCAGCCTGAAACACCGTGTTCAACCATCTGTCTCCAGCCACCGCGATTGTCTACGATGAGAACACTACCGCTAGACATTGCCTCAAAGCCGACGCGAGGCCAGTTTTCCGTAGTGTCAGTTGGTTGTAGTATGATCTCGCAATGCCGGTAGAACTCCTGTTGGGAAACTTCGTTTTGGTCCGTGGCGGTTTTGATCCAATCGTAAGGAGTCCCGATCTTACCTTTGGCACGTGAATCGAATCCGAGGAAAAGACCCTTTTTCCACTTTGGCGAGACGAAATACTCATAGATGTGCAGAGTGTTTTTTGAAAATTTATCGGTGTCTTGCCTTGAAATTCTTCCGCAGCCGAAATGATCACCATTGCGTTGCTCAACAAATGGAAAGAGGCTGGACTCAAAATAGGGCTTGAATGTTGAAAAGCAGATTTCCGGATTGTCATTCAGCTTTTTTAACTCGGGCATATTTTTGAGTCGAACTTCCTCATTTTGGTATAAAAACATGCCAATCTTTCCTTCGGTCATCCGCTCTTTCTCCCTGTTGAAGAGCCAAGTCATGCAGTTGACAAAAACAGTCCGCTTAGTTCTTTCATGAATGTGATCGAGTTTGTCGAGGAACTCAGAATTGCAAAAACCAAATACCGGAGAACCTCGTTCGATTGCTTGCCATTCGTCCGCTTCGTGAACAGTGACGCCAAGCTCAAGCATCTCAGGATATAGCGGTTCATTTCGATACCCTCGATTTGTCGGAATAATATGAACTTCAAGATTCATTTTACTCCAAGCGAGAATCTGATGATGCAATTCGGTTCCTGCTCCTCCGTAAAGGCCGGGAAACCCATAGACGAAAACTTTCATAATTTGTTTTAGATAGAAAAAATCGCAGCGTTATTGAATAACAGCGTTATTGAATAATTTAGGGCCCAATGTGAATTCAATGAACAACTGCACTGGCTTGTAATTGTTACACCTTTCCTTGGTTGTGGAGATCAATGCGCTCTCTGAATTTTTCCAACAATGATTCATCAGCAATTTCCTGCCGCCTGATTTCGTAATGTCCGCGTTTTGTATCTAAGGGGTTCTCCCCACCTTTGATGCTCATATGCTTGTAATGCGACTTGCCGCGCATAATCATGAATCGATCTTGAGGTGCAATCGGGTATTTGACGAACTCGTGACATAATTTCTGATGAACCTTTTGAAAAAAAACCTCATCTTCGGCTAAGTCTTTAGCCGGATATCCGCCAACGCTTTCCCATAGGTCTCGTGTGAACATCGTGAGAGGGTGGCCTATCCAGCCGGGAATCGAGTGATTATTGTGAAGCGGACCATCGCCCCAATAAGCTAGAAAATCAGCAGGTCGATAAAACTCAGTGGTAAACTCACGAATCTTCTCCCTGCAGTATGAGAGACGCCAAGGAAGGTAGGCGTCATCATCATCCCAGACGGCTAAGAATCCACCTCGGGATACTTCAATGGCAGCATTGCGTTTCTCACCAAGAGTTGCAAATCTGGTGTCAAAGTTGAACACTCGAACCTCAGGGTGCTCACATGAGTAGGTTTGTTCTACACAATCATTGAAGACAATCAGTTCCTTCTCGGGATCATCCTGATTCAGAAACATGGTAACGGACTCGCTGACAAAATCTGGTCGACCGTAGGTCGGCATGATACAACTAATGAGATTAGGAATGATCGTATTCATCGGTTTTACATTGATATCTCAAGAGCCACGGATGCATGTGTCCCTATCGGCTGCAAAGCATACACATGAGAGCGGCTCTCTCCACTTCAATCGAGCTGAATGAGCAGTTTTGTTTCTGTAAGAGCTCCCACCGACAGGATGTGCAACTACTTTTTCGCCCATTTGGAGTGACTTTTGCTCGGATTGAGCAAGGCCTGATCGTTGCACGATAAGGTAATCTATGGTGATTTGCGAGGTCCGTAGTTGCTCTCTAAGCTATAGATTATGTGGAAGCCTCGGCAAAACGAAAAAAGAGGGCGGGCGATTCAAATCATCAAAACGATAACTGAATCCAAAATCGCCCGGATTACTGATTGAGGGATATTTGGAGTCGGGCTTGGCAATGGATTCCCTCCAAAGAATTGCGATCTCGAAACTGGTTTTGTTAAAGGCCGCTCACTACGATCTTGTTCTTAGTTGAGATGACCACTATAATTTCTCCTGAATGCCGGTCAAAAGAGCAAGTTGACCTTCGCTCACTGCTACGTAATATTTTGGCATCTGTTTTTCATTATGGACACTCTTAAGACCGCATCAGACCTCTATAAAAACGTTAAGTTTGTTTACCTCGCCTACGCTACAGATGCTTCTGTTAGGCAGTCTGCCTCCGCCGGAGGATTTACGAAATACTTTATCTGGCATCTGATCGAAAGTGGCCAATGTGATTATGCCGTAATCACACGAATGAAAGGGACTCAGGCTGAGACAATTATCACGAATAACAGAGAGGATATTCTCGCTACCAATACCAATTCGGTGTATCAATTCCACAATTCCGTCACAAAACTCAAAGAGATCGATCGCGCAAAGAAATACGTCTATACATCCCTCCCCTGCTACACGGATATTGTTCTTCGAAAATATCCAAATGTTCTGCCTATTACTCTGTTTTGTAAGGCTTGCCCCGGTGAAGGATATACTGAGGAATTGATCAGTGAGATGGGGCTCGATAAGTCTAAAGTAGAGCAATTAGATTTTAGAGATGGCTCAACGTATCCTGGAAAGAACAGGGCAATTACAGAAAGTGGGCAACAAAAGTGCCTTCATATGCAAAAAAATTGGCATAGGGCTTATCGGCATTTGGGAAAGAAATGCCAAAATTGTTCTTTTGAGCCTCTGCATACCCCAATAGCCGTCGCAGATCCCTGGAACCTTAATGAAGACGACCCCTGGAACCTCAAGGAAACTGAAATCGAAGGAAAGACGCTCGTTATTGTCTCCAATGACAAAGCAAACCAGTTAATTCAAGACGCTAAAGATGCCGGATTCCTCAATCTTGAACAAAAAGACCTTTCCGTATTAAAGAAAAGTCAAGGCTATCACATCCAGCACAAAGTCAATAAAATTAATGAAGCAGCAACCAGGAAAGAGATCAATATGACAGGACGCACAAAAGAGATTCTTGTGAACGCTTGGGATATCGGCGGGGGCAATCTAAATTTTGGGGAGCATATCCCGCAGAAAATACTTAAGCATTTGGGATACGAAATGGTGATGTATAATAATGAAAGCAAGAAGCATTTTGATCGATGCCATTACATCATAGGATCGGACCTCAATCGGGAATTCATCGGCGCAATCGATAAGCACTTGGTGGTTTGGGGTGGCGGGTATGCCCATGGAACACCTTTCGATTCGAATGACTTTAAAGACCAGGTGACCTTTAGGATGGTGCGCGGAGACAGAACTGCAAAGGCACTGAACGTTGACGTTCCAAGGTGCGATCCAGGCTTATTCCTTCCTTTGATCTATCCAAAGGGTGCGTATCACGGCCGTGTAACTTACGCTCCTCACTGGGAAGGGCGCAATTACCTTGAAAAAAAGAAAACTGTTTTCAAATTTGATCGCTATATTGACATTATCCTCCCTTACAAAGAGGAAGATTTCGTAGCGTTTTTGAATGAGATCACAGGTTCGAAATTCGTAATGACAAGCTCCCTACATGTCGCGCTTGCGTGCATTGCCTATAGAGTCCCCTTTGGAATTGTAATCGGAAAATCAGAACGACTAAACTACCCTGCAAAATGGATTGATATTTCAGAGACTCTTAATTTCAAATTAAAATTATGCTATAACTACGATGAAGCGAAAGAGTGGTATGAATCGATAAGGTATAATCTCCGATACCCTAATGTTGAAGACTTGATTCACACTTGGATGCCTTGAAAGGAACGCGAATACAGAATTCTCGAAAGGCCTGATAAGGTTGGCAGGATCAGTCTTGGGATGGTGTCGGCGAATTGCTTTCAGGGTGTTCCCTGCGTCTCAACAGATGAAGGTCAGAGTGGTTTGATTTGAGATTTCGGGCTCCTGACCTTTGCAGCAGTAGCTTTTGGGAGCTGAGTAATCTCAGGCGGCCCGAGGTAAGGACAGGGCACAAGAGTGAGATCTTTGCACTGCAGGTGCCTCGTTCGATTTGATGGCAGTGGCGTTGTCGTTTTGCTCAAATTTCCGCATTCAGAGATTCTTTGATGGCGGGAGCAAGCCATTTAAAAAAGGCGAGTAATCGAGTTAAGATTTTGGACGCTCAAGAAAACGCTCGCACCTGCAGGCAGACTCGACCAATTCAAAATCAATTTCCTAATAAATTTCTAGGCTAATCGTAGCAAACTGTATAGCGTTCGATTAGCACATAAAACTATGTCATCAAGTTCCAGCAGCAGTTCGTCCGATCCAACTATAAGTTCGAGTAGCAGTTCATCTGATATGAGCTCAAGCTCCAGCAGTAGCTCATCAGTTCAGAGTTCGAGCTTGAGCAGTAGCTCATCAGTCCAAAGTTCGAGTTCCAGCAGTAGTTCGTTGAATTCCAATTCAAGTTCCAGCAGTAGCTTGTCGTCCAGCTCAAGCGGGAACAATTGCGACGGGAACACGTTTCAGGTTCGCGAGCGAATCACGAATCTTCCGGTGGTGGCAGTGGATGAGAATGGCACTGGGTTCTCGTATCGACAACGGGAGGTATTCAATGAGGACGGGCTATTGGAATGGGTAATGGATCCACGCGGGTATATTACCCGCTATGAGTATGATCAAGTTACAGGATCGAAGGTTCGTCGGATTGATGACGTGGATACCGATCAAGCGACTGGTGTTCCAGCTGGTTGGGAGACCCCTTCGGATGGTGGATTGAATTTGATTACGGATTATCAAAACGATGATCAGGGGCGAACATTGGTGGAGTTGGGGCCAGCACACGAAGCGCAATTGCGAGTGGATGATTGCACCAATGAATGTGTCCGGATACGAACCGCGCAGTTTACGGCTTATCGAGATGACATCCAGCAAAGGTGGAGTGCCAGTGGTTACGCTCGTGGATCAGGTCCGAATTACACGTATGTAACGGTGGGGAGTGTGCGGATCAATAAGCGGGATTTGGCAGGGCGATCAAGTGATCAAATTGAGTCTATCCGCGAATGTTCCTGCGGGCCACTTTCGGACTCAGAGACTTTCCCTCAAAAGAACTGGAAACGTTGGACGCACAACGAAAATGATGTGTGGGGACGGGTGGTTGAGAGCCGCACCTATTACAAGATTCCTGACAATGGAAATGGAGTTGAGGGGGAGAACTATAACTCGACGCGTTACGGCTACGATGAATTGGGACGGCGAAACAAAGTAGTGAGCCCAGGAGGGACGATTACTCGCACAGTATTTAATAGTCGTGGCAAAGCGGTTGAGCAATGGGTTGGCACCAATGACAACGGGGCAACGGATGACGATCCCGGTGGAGACAATGCGACGGGAAATAACATGGTGCAAGTTTCGGCCAGCGAGTATGATGACAATCAAGACGGTGGCGATGGAAACTTGACCAAGTCAATTCAACTGCTTGATGACAGTGGTGATCAGCGTGAAATTGAATATGAGTATGACTACGAGAACCGCGTGGTTGACACCAAAACTAAGTCAGACGCGAGCACACGCTACATCACTCGGAATCTTTATGATAATTTGGGGCGGGTAGTTGGAGTCGATACCTATCACACCTCTGTCAGCTCAGGAAATTTGACTGGTCGGACCCGCTCGTATTACGATAGTCAAGGCAGAGTGTTCAAAAGTGAAACGTTCGGGGTCAATCCCGACACCGGCGCTGATGAAAATGCGTTGATTGGGGAGAGTTGGTATGATGCGGCGGGAAATGTCGTTCAAAGCACTCAGGGGGGCAGTGAAGCGATAAGCGTGATCACTTATGACAGTTTGGGGCGGCAAGCCATGAATTATTTGGCATACGAGCCGCCGACGTCGTCATCAAGTTCATCCTCGTCGAGTTCTTCATTGTCGAATTCATCTTCATCAAGCTCATCTTCATCGGTTTTTTCGAGTTCATCATCGTCCGAATCATCGTCATCGTCCGAATCATCGTTATCATCCGAATCATCGTCATCGTCCGAATCATCAAGTTCTTGGAGTATAAGCGGCTCAGGCTCAGGCTCAGGCTCAGGCTCAGGTAGTTCAAGCAGTTCAAGCACTTCAAGTTCTGAGATGGAATATACGCCAGAGCCTGATGAAGCGCAGACTTGCCGTGGTTGTGAATCGGATATGGACTGGGGAAACACAAAGTCCAATTTTACGTCGTCATACAGCGCTTGGGAGGACTTTACGAACGAGGAAGGCACCGAGTGTGTAAAAGCTTACAGTCACAATCCTGTGAAATACGCTAACGGCGAGATCAGCGTTACATCAAACGATCTGGGCTCCCGAGCCTTCGGGAACGGCTGGGGCCATACTCGCTCATACACCAACAAGCTCAGCAGAAATAATGGGGGAGTGAACGGAAACTCATGGCTTGTTCCACAATTGGGTTATCTTGGATTCAACGCCGGGGAGAGCGGAACCAATACGGTAGTGGTATTGGCATCATCCAACAGTATTTGGTTTGAGCCAAATGGATCTGGAGGTTTGCAGCCGAAATTTGCAAGCAGGGATGAACTCACTCACAATGCGACGGATTCTGAATACGTTCTGATTCAACCAAGCGGTGCGAAGATGGTTTTCTACGATGATAGCAGCTCGGTTGCTATCGGCTTGCGCGGGAAGCTCAAGAGCTTGATTGATCGCTACGGCCGAGCGGTTCAAATCACCTACAATACCTCGCTTCAACTGGTAGCAGTGGAGCAGAGTGATGACAGTGAGACCAACTCCTATTTATATGACTACGTTGATGCAGGAGAGAACACGGGGTTGATCTCGCGAGTGACATTGCAAGTGAACGGTGCGGATGTCCGCCAAGCGGTTTACGATTACTACGAGACCGATGAACCGGGTGGAAGCGCCGGAGATCTGAAACGAGTCAGTATTGGTGAATTCAATTCAACCATCGGAGGCTGGCAGACGCTCCGTCAAATGGCCTACCATTACTACAAAGACACTGTTAACGGATTTAAGCATGGTCTAAAATATGAATTAGGCGCTCAAAGCTACGCGCAGATGATTGATGCAGGGCTGAACCCATTCACCTCTGACCAGGTTGGGAATTATGCCGATAAGTATTTTGAATACGATCTTGATAAGCGAGTGACCAAGGAGAAAATCAGAGGTGGCGAAGAAACCTTTGAGTTCACTTACACGCCTAACCCTGCGAACCCCGGCTTTGTTGACTACAACACTTGGTCAACCAAAACAGTGGAAACGCGTGCCACCGATGGAACAACTCGAACCGTATACAGCAACAAAGCGGGCACGACCATCCTGCATAAGTTCGAGGATCCAAATGCACAAGGAGGAGCGCAGACGTGGTTCGATTATGTCGAATACAATAACGATGGCCGGATCACTCAGCAAGCATCGCCTTCGGCCGTGCAGAGCGTGACTGAACCCTCTGGCGGGGATAATACGCTAACGGTGACATTAAAGCCAAATGACGGTTTGATTGCCGTTCGCAGCTACTATTCTGCGACCAATCTGGCAGAGGGGAAAGTGGCGACCTATCCTGAATCGGTCGGCAGAAAAAAAGGTAGCAACGGGGCTGTGGTGACCACGAGTAGAGTCACATATGATTCGCATACCGTTGGTGGAGTGACAATTTATCCGATTGCGTCCAGCACTCGTTACCCCGTCGAAGGCGCTTCAGTAGGAGATACCACCACCATGGAGTATTGCTACTTCGATACGGAAGATACCTCGAAGGGGTTCTTTGGTGCAATTGCGGTGAACCCTGATAATACAGGGGATGTCAGCATGCTGACCGTCGTCGAACAAGGAAAGCCGGAATACAACGAAGCTTCGCAGGTGATTGCGTCGACCAGTTGGCAGCGTTTTCATGATGCAACCGGTCTGGGAGAGCTCCATGGGCCGAATGCGGCTCAACCACGAGCGCGCAGGGCATATGCGGCGATTTGGTATGACGGAGTTGGCCGTGGTGTTGCTAATGCAGATTATGGCACTAATGGGGGGGCTGAGTTTGCTCGTCCGGACCTGTCGCCAGACCCAAGCGATACCGTGTTGGTAGCGACGACACGCTTTAAAGATGACGGTGAAGCCAATGCGTCGATTGATCCGAGTGGTATCGAAACCCGCTGGGATAACGATGATGCAGGACGCCGCATTCGACTGATAGAAAATTATCAACTGTGCGGAAACGAGCCGGATACCAATCGAACGACTGAATATTCGTATGCCCCTGACGGGGGCATGGAGCGATTGACCTTGGTAAACGATGTTACTGGAAATCAGGTCACGCGTTGGGTGTTCGGAACCACTGAGGACGACTCAGATATTGCGCGCAGTGATTTGCTTCGGGCGAAGATTTACCCGCAAAGTGATGATCGCGCCGAGCCACTGAATGATGGCAACGACGAAATCTACGAACGCATCGAATACAGTTACAATCGGCAATCGCAGGTCGTCGAAATGAAAGACCCGAACGCAACGGTTCATCAATATGAGTTCGATGGTCTGGGACGGCTAACTCAGGACAAGGTGACAACCTTTGGAAACACCAATCTTGATGACTCAATCAAACGTATTGAAACCAGCTATGAATCGAAGCGCATGCTCCAAAGCGCAGTCACCAGTTACGACGCCATCTCTGGAGGCAACATCGTCAATCAAGTGACCTTTGCTTACAATGATTTTGGACAGTTGATCGAAGACAAGCAATCGCATGATGGAGTCGCTGGCGGAAGCACTCCTGCTGTTGGATACGGTTATGAGAACGGAAGCCGTGCCAATACGATTCGTCGGAAGTCAGTGACCTATCCAGATGGTCGTGTCATTGATTTTAAATACGGCATTGACGGCGAAGCTAACGATCGTCTCAGCAGAGTTGAATCCCTGCAAATTAGCGGCGAAGCGTTTGATTTATGTTCTTACACCTATGTTGGAGCGGGGCGTTACGTGAAGATGGCTTACAACCAGCCTGACGTGGAGCTCTCCTATATCAAATCGGCGAGTCAGCCCCTGGGAGACAGTGGTGATCCCTACACCGGTTATGATCGATTTGGGCGCACCGTCGACATGAAATGGCAGAATGCCGCCGAAACGGAGATGAAAGATCGCATCCAGTACGGATATGATCGCTCAGGCCATCGCACGTGGCGCAAGAATCTTGCTGCAACTGACGGCGGTCAGGACAACGCCTATGGCTACGACGGGTTGTATCAGGTGAAGGAGGCGACCCGTGGAACACTCAATCTCAATCAGACGGCTGTGGGAGCGATCCCTGCTGACGCAGAGCAATTTGACTACGATTCAACGGGTAACTGGACGCACTACAAGCGTAGCGAAAATGGCAACACGGAGCTTGATCAAAGCAGGGTGAGCAATCAGGACAACCAGTTGACTCAAATTGATGGTTCCAATGACGGAATCTCTTACGATTACGCTGGGAACGCGACGCAATTGCCGCCGAATGCGGAGGGTGATTGGTCGAAATATTATCAGCTCAAATGGGATGGGTGGAACCGCTTGGTTGAGGTTAAAGATGGCGACAGCAATGTGGTTGCCACCTACGACTACGACGGGATGTATCGCAGAACCACTAAAACGACACCATCTGAAACGCGAAGTTATTTCTACAACGATCAATGGAAGTGCATCGAAGAGCGTTCGATTAGTTCGTCATCGTCATCGTCATCGTCATCGTCATACTCTTCATTTTCGTCATCCCAACCCTCTTCCTCCTCTTCATCCCTCTCGTCATCGTCGTCATCCTATTCGTCATCTTCCTCTTCGTCATCATCAGAGCCTTCCTGGGAGGAGTATAGCGCTCTAAATGGGCCACTGATGGCAGAGACAGTCAGTTCAAGTGCAGGAGAAACAAAACTTCAGTATGTGTGGGGCGCGCGCGCCAATCATCGCGACGAATTGATTCTCCGAGATCGAGATACCACAAATGGCGGGGTATTGAACGAAAGGCTGTATTGCTTGATGGATTATTTCGATCCGACTTCAATGGTAGATGCTTCAGGAGAAGTTCAAGAACGCTACCGGTTCAGCGCTTTTGGATTGCGCACAGTTATGTCAGATACTTGGACAGCTCGTGCCTCAAGTAGTTTTGATGTCTACTTTGCCTACCACGGGCAGTTCCTTGACATCGAAACTGGCTACTACAATTACGGCTTCAGATATTATAGCCCAGGACTTGGTAGATGGTTCAGCCGCGATCCGATCGGTGAACAGGGAGGGATCAACTTCTACGCATACACTGGAAACAAGCCCGTCAATACGCTCGATTGGCTAGGGTTGGCCGATTTTAAAGAATGGCAAGACGTAGCGCAAGCTACGGCCCAAGAAACATCCAACGCGACAAAGATATCCGTCACGACTGGTAAAGAAGAATTGGTAAAGGTTTGGGCTTGGGCGCAGGATAGTAACCTAAATGTTATTGATAGGGGGCCTGAGAACGGGAATTTTAGTAGTAGATTCTATCGTATAAATAATCCTGCGGAAGAAATATTAACAGTTGTAATGACCGCAGGGGCAGAATATGCAATTCCCATTTTATGCTGTAGTTGCGATAATTGTGGGGAATCTACCTTTAGAACACTTGGGAGACACAGAGGTAAGATGTCCACAGTAGCCGACTTGATGGCTGGGATCGCGGCGTCGGTTGGATTGGGTGCAGTTTTTCGGGCTGTTGATGAATACACAGCCAGCAATCCCGAATGCTCACTAGTTGCTGTTATGCATTCGCATAACACTCAAACTTACTTCCGTAATAGAAGAGAAGGATTGATAAAAAGTTGGGATGAGGGAACAAACGAGTTAAGCCAACCTGATTTTGACCAAGCGATAAAGCATAATATCGGGGTTTGCGCGACTGATTCTTCCGGAAATTATAGCTGCGAGTTTCCGCACCTCGATGGCGAAGATCCCACGTGTTGTGCTAACTGAAATTCTGATATGATAAGTTTGAGATGAATAAGGTAATAGCAGCAATTTTGCTTAAGAGCTGTATTTTTGTGTGCGCATTGGAGAACCCTGCTCCTGCTCCTGCGACTGGAGAGCTGTTGAGAGGTATCTCAGAAGCCGTGGCTGCCGTCCAAATAGCAATTGAGGAGCACGTTGGCATTGAATCTAAATTGCCAAAAAAAGATATTGATGATTCGATTCGTGTAATCTTTAAAGAGAGAGGAGCGTTTAATTTTGATGAGCAAAATCTTGAAACGAAACACGGAGTTCTCTCATATTTTGTTGCGGAGGACCCCAATGAATTCGCCGCTTTTGTATATGTGATGAAGTATATGAGCCCTTCGTTCAAAGAGCAAGTGTTCCAAGAAGCGCAAGATCTGAGGGAAAAGAGCAAAAAATTCGATGCCTTGTTGACCAAAATTCGAGACGTGAAATTCATCACCAATAATGGGAAAGTGAAAGAATTTCGATCTAATCGGTTTGAGATTTATCTGTTGGAAGTGATTCTTCCTAATTCCGAGGTATGATTGAGAGTCATTTCAGTCTTGAGATGTTGGATATGGATGTGATTTTAGTGAGTGACTCTGTTAGTGATTGTATCGAACCCAGATGGATCGAGGATTGGTATGGTTTGGAGTGATAATTATTCTTCACCAATCTGGCCTGATTCCTCACGCAGGACACTTCAAAACTGAAGTTCTACTGGGCTAATATTTCGTAAGCGTCTCTAAATTTGCCCCGTAGTTCCCGGCGCGTAAGCGTCAAGCCGAACGCCTCTTGACGTCATCGTGATTCTCTTTCGTAAGCGTCAAATCCAGCCCCCGTTGAACCAGGCATTGAATACGTCGTAGAATTTGAATGTAAGCGTCAAGCCGAGCGGCTCTTGACGATTTCTGAAGTTTGATTCTCTTTCGCCCAAGCTTCCGGCGTGATTTGGACGATCTGGTGATTCGTCATTGTCGGGAGCCGTGTCAGGACATCCTTGATGTATGCGTAGGGATCGATCCCTCGACTGCGACAACTGGCGATGATTGAGTAGATCACAGCGCTTCGCCAACCAGCTTCCTCAGCCCCGATGAACAGCCAGTTCTTCTTGCCCACTGCGGTCGGTCGAATCGCGTTCTCGCAAAGATTGTTGTCGATCTCGACAAGTCCGTTTCTGAGATACGCTGTCAGCATCGGCCATTGTCCGAGGGCGTAGTGTAGCGCTTTGCCCATGAGACTTTTGGGCAGGTGCTTTCGACTTTGCTGGAACAGATGAAGGGCTCGATGGATTCTTTCGAGGATAGGACGGCTTCGGCTTTGCCGCATCGCTTCGCGTAGTCGGGGGCCGGCGCGACTCTCGCGAAGTTCCCGTTCAATGGTATAAAGGTGGCCGATCTGACGCAGCAGCCACGCCGCCCGCTGTTTGGCCTCGCCTTGCAGGAACGCTTCGTGGAACTTCCGCCTCGCGTGTGCCCAACACCCTGCCAGTTCGATTCCTCGCAAAGGTCCGATAAGCACCGTAGGCATCGCATTGGATCGTGCCGGTAAAGTCGTGTGGGATAATTGTTTCGAGGCATTCATGCCCACGTCCGGCATGCCAGTGGTAAACAGTATCTCCGCCGGGACGATGCGCGGTCCAGAGGAATCTCTGAATCAGTCCGCTACGAGAGCAACACTCTTAACATAGGTCGTTTCATTTCCTGCCTTTTTTATAAGACTTCGCTCTCAACGTCTAGCCAATACTGGAATTCGATAGCAACTGAGTTAATCTGAAAAGCTGAATTCTCATCAGTCAATCTGCTCTTTCAAAGTCTCGCAACAGGCGTCACGAAGATTAAGTCATACTGGCAGTTTCATTCTATCGCACTTCGACTATCCCTACCCGAGATCCCACCTTGAGGCTAGCAGAGAAACGGTCATCGGCTGAAACGGCTTCCCAGCACTCTCTCATGTCTTTGTTGAAGTTAATATCATCGAGAATAATGACTGATCCGCTTCTCGCCCGGGATGTCACCATGTCCAATTGGGGGAGGACGAATTCTTTTGTGTGAATTGCATCTATGAACGCCAGATCGATCTTTTCATCAATTCCCAGCGCATTGTCGATTTTTTCCTCGAAAGTTCCAACTATCGCCTCAAAGCGGCTGCTTATGCTGGAGAGGTTCTCTTTTGCTATAGCTGCCCAAATTTCGTTCGGTTCAAAAGTTAACAGCTTCCCCTTGTTGTTTTCCTCAAGTCCAGCAAGAAAATACATCCCGGAAATCCCAAAGGCAGTTCCAAACTCGACAATTCTATTGGGCTGTATTTCACTCACTAAATGAGCGAATAGATTACCCATTGCCGAAGCTATTCGCACGTCATTTGGTTGACGCGTTAGCCCAGATGCGTTGTGGCCAGTATAGCCCCTCCAGAGAGGGAGTGCTCCTGACATATTGGTTTCCGCTGCCGCCCTTTCAATAATTTCCACGTAGGGAGAGACGGGGGGCAGAATCGTATTGCCAACGAAGTGACGATTGAGCTCGGCTTCAGAATTTTTCTTAATCCAGTAGACTGGTAGACCGATTAAACTAGGAATTGAAGGCTCAGTAGGATTTTCAAAGCTGTCAGTATTGATAGAAATCTCGTCTCTCATTTATCTTCAATGTTACACGGCTATTTGCGCCGAGGTAAATCCCAAACGAGCGAACAAACTTCACCAGACTTTTGCCCGTTTTAGCTGATTCCTTTGCGTAATCAGTGGCAATGAAAAAAGGTGCCACTTATTTCGCAATTACCGAGTAGCTGTTCGCAATCAAAAGAATCAGGCCGAAAAATGACTTAGTGATGCGCTCTAGACCTGCCAGTTTTGCGTCCACATTTTTTTAATCTCGTTGCGAGTTGGTTGACCTCTCTAATTAACATCCTTATTTTTCGATTGAGGCAACGCTCCCCGGTTTGATAGAAATGCCTCAGAAGTGAACACTAGAAAATGACCTTTCTCCAAGCCCCTCTCGACATTTCAAAACGATTACGGGACATTTGCGAAGAAGTCTCTCCTGAGAATTATCCGATCTACATGGGCATTGAACCGCTACCCGAGTTTCCGCCTGATAATTGCTATTTTAACGTAGCCGAAATGGTTGAGCGCGAGGGGGGCGATTCAGTCTTCGGTTGGGCAATTTACGAGTGGCCACGTGTCTGGCATGAGTTTCAGTTTCATGCAATCTGGAGAGACAATGAAGGCGATCTTCACGATGTTACGCCGAGAAGAGATAACGAGAAGGTGGTTCTTTTCCTTCCCAGTGAGCTTGAATTCACGGGAGCACCAGTTTCGACGCGTTGGTTTTTGATGACGAGCCGTTCGCCGGTAAAGGAGATTCGTGACATTCAGATTGAGATTGAAAAGTTGAAACAGGATTCCTACGCCGTTAGAGGAGCGGCTCCGCTCCCAGTCGGACCTGAGCGGGACCTCATAATCAGTTTGGAACAAAAAAAGCTCTTTCTGATGTCTCAGCAAAATTGTGCTCCAAAATTGAGTGATCCCTGCCCTTGTATGAGTCGCCAAAAATATAAATTCTGCTGCGGACGCCACACGAATCGACGGCGCTAACAAGCCTGATTGGAGTATGCTAGTCTGATGGAGTCTGTCGAGGCCGCACGCGAGGAATTTAGAGCGAGACTTCCCGTCTTGAAGGAAGAAATCAACGAGCTTATCTCGTCGATCACGGGAGTGCTTCGGGCAACTAACCCTTTGGAGCTACTGTCCCGCGTCAGCTTTAATAATCTCGTTGCGAGTGAAACTGAAACCGGGGCAGGTAATCGAAGCGAGGCAAAACCTGAATTTTTTCTCAGTCTAGCACTTGCTCAAAAGTTTCCCGAAACCCCCGTAGTTCCTTCACCTGAGCAAATTCAAGAGTGCTTTGATCAAATTGACGAGCTTTTCGTTAAGGCCACCGTCTTCTACGGAGGTAATAAGGTGATACAAGGTGCCCCAGATGATCCTGAATCCGAGCTTTTGTCTGATCTCGTGGTAAACACCCTCAATGTCCGAGGAGATGGATTCTACCATCACATGAAAAATCGGTTCGAGAAAGTAATCGAGCCTCATCACGATTTCTTCACGTCACACTTTGGTTTTGCCCTTCGTGATTATCACGAATTTCTTGACCGAATCGAGAAGGAGATGAATCGAAAGATCGAGGAGGATAGAAAGGAAAAAATCTATCCTCTTCAACAGCTTTTCTCAAAGATTGATGCTGAGATCGCCACGATAGAGGAGCCTAAAGAACAGGAATATCACAGAACCAGTTATTCGGCGGAGATTGCTCAAGGTATGGCGCTTTTCAATACTGTTGCTCCGCCTGAAGTATTCCGCGTAGAGCCATTGAATAAAATTGAGAAGAATATTTTGAGAGCACTCTCATGTCAGTTCGGAGATAATGACGGGTTTCTTTCAAAAATTCCGAAATGGCAGGGCTGGCCCTTGAATCCGACTATTATCGACAGCAAGCCGTTCGTCGAGCACGACGGTCAATATTACTTGTTTCATCTTCAGAAGGCTGGGAGGAGCGCATTCCAATTCTTCGATTCGCTAGCAGATTCTGTGAATCTAGACTATCGCAACCACAAAATACTTAAAAGTCGGGATGACTTTACGGAGTCAGAGGCTGTTGGATTGTTTGCTCGGGCCCTTCCGGGAAGCAAGGTTTTTAAAGGTCTGGAATATTCGTTCTCAGAAGGTGGAGAGTCGAGGGAAGGTGAGGTTGATGGAATTGTCGTTTACGACAACAATTTGATAGTCATTGAGGCAAAGGCGCACGGCATGTCTGCTTCTGCTCGTAGGGGTGGGCCTGATCGTCTTGTCAGCGATCTTAAAAAGTCGCTCGACGCAAGTCACTATCAGGCAAGTCGGCTTCTCGAAGCTTTGGACGCGCAAGGAAAGCTGGAGCTTCGCGATGATTCAGGGAAAGCAATTTATGAGTTGGTCAAAAGCGACTTTGTGAGGCGGTTTATGGTATCGGTTTCATTCGACCTGCTACCAATCGTCGGGGCTAGCCTTCCTACGCTTCGCAAGATGGGGCTCATTTCTGGAAATGACTGGCCGTGGGCAGTTTCTCTGGACGACTTGCGGGTGGCAGTAGACCTCCTAGATCGGCCTTCTGTGTTTCTCCACTTTTTACTTCGTAGATCACGACTGAACGAATTCCCGAAAGTGCATGCCTCGGACGAGTTGGATTATCTGGCTCACTATATTCATAAAGGTCTTTTCTTTGAGGATGAATCAAAATATGCAGATTATGATGATGTTAGTATTCTAGATCACACTCAAGATGTGGTGCAATATTACCGAAGGGCCGAGGGGAGCGCAGGCTACGGAAAAAAACCTAAAGTTCCGCTTTCTGGTAGCGTGAAGCGATTCTTGGAAATCATGGAAAAGCATCAACCACCCAATTTTTCTTCTGCGACTCTTGGGTTGCTCGAATTCGACATACCAGAGAGAAACAAGCTTTTAGGTTCCATGAACAAGCAGATCAAAAAGTTACGCCAAGAATATCGTGGAGTCTTTGCCAGTTTGAAGGGAGACGATAGAGTCCCTGCGCTCGTGATCTCCATTTTACCGAGTCTTGAAGGCTGGACTGGTTGGGCTGAAGAGCGTTGCTTTGAGTTGCTCGAAAAATACGAAATCAAGCAGTGCACGCTTGTGATGCTGACTCTTCCGATTGCCGCTGGAGTTTGTGAGATAAGAGTCCTCCAGAACGAAGTGCAATGAGTCATACCGCTAAGAGATACTGAGGAACACTCGCGCATCTGCTGCTGGTTCGGGTTGAGAAGGGGAATAAGACTTGTGGAAGTTGAGTTTTCCTCTGCACCCTCTATCGTTTTTGAGAGGTATGAATTCAGGAAAGCCAAACAAAAAGGTGGTAGCAAAACCCAGCCTCAAGTCAGGCAGTGGCAGTGGATATGATTTCGAGGATCAAGTCGCTGCATATTTCCTGCTGGAAATGCTTTTGGGGCGGCCACCTCTTTCGACAGAGTTGGGATTCCCAGAAAAGCTTGAGCGGCAGGCATCCGACTGGGAGCCATTTGGGGACATTCTTCTAACCTTCGGTGAGCTTCCTGAAGACAATCGAAAAGTGGGCTGCTCCGTTAAGAGCAATCGTCCTATTCTCGCAAAAGGCGGAACTGCTGGATTTGTTGAAGACGCATGGAACGGATTCAACCTTCCTGCTTTCCGTGAGCAAACAGATGGCTTGGCAATTTTCACCGCTCGGCTCGCCTTACAAGCTTCGGACCGCCTAAACCAGCTTATGATGCAGGCACGCGAGACGGATTCGGAGAGGCTGCGGGAAAAAATTCCTCATCAGGAGCTGAAAGATTTCCACGATTCCTTTGCGCCTCCCTCTGCTATAGAGCCAAGCGGAAGCGTAGGTGATCTCCTCAGAGTTCTTCATCATCGCGATTTTGATTTTCAAGAAGGAAGCTCACGGGCTAACGCGGATACTCTCAACCTCTGTCTAAATGCGCTGCAAGAAGATTGCGCCGATGACGAATCCGCCTCCCTGCTTTGGAGCGCTTTGCTCAAAATCTCGAAGAACCTCCGTATCTCCGGGGGAGACATCTCAAGAGCTGGTCTGGTAGGAAAGTTGCGTGACCGATTCCGGTTGCGCGACGATTCTGCCGATATCTCCGAATGGGCGGAAATTCGACGCTATTCAGGCGAATGGAAAGAAGAAATCAGCACTACTTTGGCAGGTGGACTTTTGCTCCCGCGCTCGGTGGAGACAGAGGAGATTATGAGGCTAGCGGAAGAAACGGGCGGCTTCCATGTGCTCGGGAAATCTGGTTCAGGAAAAAGCGCTCTGATTAAGGCGTTGGCCGAATCAAGTCCTTCTAATGAAGTTGAGATCGTTTGGGTGAAAGCCGGAAAGTTTTCTGAGTTGCAGAACGTGATCCCAAGATTCAAAGCTGTTGCCGCTCGCGTTCGCAGAGAGCGTGCATTGCTGATTTTTGATGGGTTAGAGGCTTGCACATCCAAGGAGGAGTTTCGATCAATAGCGACAACGATTCGTGACCTTTCAGCATCAGAGAATTCACCATGGAAGTTTGTGATCACTTGTCAGACGCAGGAATGGCCACGAGTTTCGAGAAATCTTATCGGAATTCTGGGAAATCACGAAATCCTCGCGAAGTCCTACGTCTGCGGACCGATCAGAGAGAACGACAGAGAGTTGGTGTGCGAGAATATTCCCGCCATCGCAAATCTGGTAGAAAAGGAGCATCTCCGTGACTTCATCCTCTCTCCAATTATCCTCGACATACTTGCTAAGGGGCATCTCGCTGAAGGGATTGAATTCGCGTGCGAGGCCGACCTCGTCGATTGGTGGTGGAGTGAAAAAGTTCAAGCCGGGAATCCCATTTCTGCTGAAGGGCGTGTTGCACGGAATTTGGCAGCAACAATGGGAGATGAATTGATCACCGAGTTGTCACCTGACGCGGCTGAAAACGACGCGGCAGCCCTTGAGCTAATTAAGAGGCAAGTGTTGCGGAGTAACCGAGACGGAAGGCTTCAGTTTGACCACGAACTGCTCGCTGATTGGTCAAGGGCAATGCATCTTCGATCACTTGGTCCCGATGCGCCTGCATTCATGCTGAAACACTCGGAGAACCCACCTTGGTTAAGGGCGATACGGCTCCTTTCGCAGCACCTTATTGAACGTGAGGGGGATATAGAGAAGTGGCGAGAGGTAGTCGAGTGGTGCGAAACAAAGGCGGATAAATCTGAAGCGGAAGGTCCTGAAGACCCGATTTCGGTTCTCGATGCGTGGCTTGATGGAATTGTTTTTTGCTCCGACATGGAAGGGGCGCTTTTAGCTCTCGAATCAGACTTAACAGGGAGCGATTGTAAGTTGCTCCGACGACTAATTGACAGGTTTCAGTTCCTTGCCACGGTTCCCAATCCGAGATTTGCCCATATTGATCCGAACTCCAACCCGGAATTGATGGCGATGATCCACCGAGAGTTTCGGCTTCCGAATTGGACCTTCTGGAGCCCCCTGATAAGGTTCATTTGTGACCACAAAGATGAAGTCTTGGAACATCTTGCTGTTGAGGTATCGCGAATGACCGATTCTGCTTCCAAACTGAGCGAATGCGTTGGGGGGCGTGTCGATTTTTGGGGAGAATTAGGTCAACTCGCAATCGAAAGTGCGGAGCGAGAATTACGCCTCGAAGTGGCATGGAATTATCGGCGAGAAGAGCCACTTGCATGGAAAAGAATGCACAGTCAGAGCGAACGTCGTAAAATTTATAGGAGTTCGATCATCGCCTCGCCCCATGACCCAGATCGCGTGGCACGGCTAGTAGGCAAAGCTGCCGGTCGGCTCGACTGGGAGGATGGGGAAGTTGACGAGAATGCAGATTCAGAGTGGATTGGAATTTGGCGAGAACGAGGCGATCCTATCTTTGGTAGATCGGATACTCTACACGAAGAGGTTGAGAGCTGGCCGGATGGGCCGACGCGTAAAATAAGCGACGACTTTGCAACTGCCTTTTTGGAACAGAATGGATGCTTGCCGCTTTATAGGCATAGACCTGACTCTACATGTGAATCCCTCCTCGGGTTTTTGATCGACTGGCCAAAGCAGCCCGCTCCCCAAGAAAGCAGCTTCGGGGGGCGTGAAAGTCACGGCTTTCAAGATCGCAATTGGGATAATCTCTTTGCCTTTTATACCCATGGTCCATTCTTAAGCCTGCTCGCATCTGATTTTGAGCCAGCCGCCCGCATGATTATTCGGCTAGTGAATTTCGCGACTGAGAGATACTGCGATTGGTGGCCTTACGAGAATGTCGCTGAAATGATACGTTTCAATACATCTGTCGGCGAGATCGAGTTCGTCGGGAACGATCAGGTTTTCAACTTGGGGAGGCTCGCAATGAACGTCCCTGAATTCGTATCGAGTTCTCTGATGGCGCTGGAGAAGTGGCTCGACATGCTGCTAGAAAAGGAAGAGGACGTTACATCTAAAATCGAGATGATTTTCCGTGAGGGAAAATCTCTCGCTTTTGTAGGGATTTTAGTTTCTCTGGGAAAACGCTATCCGGCGCTGTTCGCGGGAGTGCTCGCGCCACTTCTCTTTGATAGAAAAATTTACCTGTTCGATCAGCACGCAGTATCTGCAGGGTTCGCAGCGTCGATGGGTGACTTCACTGACTCGATTGTCGAAAGGAAGATGAGGGAGGAATGGAATAATCTCCCAGAACGGAAAGAGCGTTTACTTGATTTGTGCATGAGACTTTTTCTTGCTGGCCATGAAGTCACAGCGACGCTTATAGAGGTTCGAGAAGCGTGGGAGCATCAGGCGGATTCCATGCCCGACGAGGAGGAAGAGAAGCTTGTGCTGCGCAGATGGGCATCGAATTTCGATCTCAAAAACTGGCGAGAGTTTGAACTCTCATCAGGTGAAAAAGGCTGGCAGCAGGAGCGACCGGATGAAATTCGAGACCTTGATGCGGAGGATGAGCATTTGTGGCACCAGAACGTGATGATGGTTCCGTTCCAATGCGAAAAGCTACTTAAGGAACGCTCCGAATTCAATGATGAGGAATCGAATCTGCTGTGGAAACAGATGCAGGAATTTAAGGAGTTGGCTAAGGGGCGGAGCGAACCCGACCTTTCCGAATGGTCCTCGACGCTTCGTGATCACCGACATTCAATGGCCGGTTTCTGTGCAGTCCTCCTTTGTTTGTGTCGAGAATGGCTGATGAAAAATGAAGGAATTCGGAAACAAATTTTCTCGGATGTCCGAGACTTACTTGGAGATCGTCCGAAAGTTAGAGCTTTCACACCGAAGGACATTCACACTGACGGGGAAATATTCTTAGCTCGATCTGTAATTCAATGCCTCTCCCACGAGCCAACAAATCGGTTTTGGAGGAAGGAATCAGCTCAATTCGTTACTGCTTATCGGTATGGGACTATTCGGGCGCTTTTTGATGAAGTCCACCGAGTCCGACACGATCTTAGCGGAACAGCCAGTGAACTGGAAGCATTAGCACTCTCATTTGCTGCGATACGATACGACGCGCAAAATTATCAAGGTCAACAAGGTCCAAAGTTGGGGCGTATGGATAGGTTCTTTGCATTTTTTCGCAGACGCGACAAGGCAGACAACAGGGGCTCCTTCATGGAACCGAATCCAGCTCTGGTCGAGGTGTGGCAGAAGAAATGGCTCAAACGCTTCGCGAAAGGGCGAGGGCCTTCATATTCTGAAAACTGGCAATCTTACACAACAAAGAGAGAGACGGAGATCGACCAGTCGGATGATTGTTATTATGAATATGGGAGCCGAAAGCGGGGGCGAAAGTCATACAGGTTAGACATGGAGCTGGTTATCGCTGTCTTTGGTCACCGACCTCCTCTGCGCGAGGCTACTAGCAAGAAAGAAAGGTCGCAGTGGGTGCATTCTGAAATGCAGCTCCTCAACTCGTTTTTGCGGACTCTCCCCTCTGTTGATTCTACAGATGAGGCTGAATGGGTTCCAAATCTCTACTCTCCGGACCAAGCAATTTTGAAAATTGCAGCGAAGAGAGTTTTTGAAGAGGATGCAAAAACTTCCGATAAATTTCTGGCACCGCTTCTAGGGTTACCTCCGCAGGCGCAGCACTATTTCTCATTTTTTCTCAGCTCGTTGTTCATAAGGTCTTTGGCCGACGATCCGCCAAATGTTGCGAGGCTCGGGGACATTTGGCAGAAAATTGGGGAAACTCTCTCTGATTCTATTCCACACAACGACCTAACACGCAGGGACTCTCGTGAAATTTGGGGTTCTTTCCTCTTTTATGGGAACCTTTCCAATGACGTTCGGTATGGTGATCTTGCCTCGTTCGTAGAAGGACTTCGCGAATTCTATAAGTTCGTGATCAGTGAGCTTGGCTCAGCAGAATATGATCACATTGGGCTGGTTTCAATTTTTAGCTCAGAAGCTGGGAAGGGGTTGATAGTCGATTCTCTCGAATGGTTCCTACCAGTCTGGGAAAGAGTCGACAAATACTACTGGTCCAATGTTGCTGAGCGGTCAGCTCACGCCCAGTATTTGGAAGAAGCATGGAATAATCATTTCCCGCTCATACGAGCAAATGCAGACGCTTTACGTGCGTTCAAAATTCTAACCCAAAAGCTGGCAACGCATCAAGAGCCAGTAGCTCTGGAGATTCAACAGCAAATAGGAACCGGTTCCTAAAAGGGGGATTCGTAGACTGACTTTTTCCTCCGAATCGTTCGGGAGATTACGGGTGATTCTTCAGTGTATCCTTGGCGGCATTTTCCAACCACATCGAGAACGAAATGCCTTCAGCTTTCGCAGCAACCTGCGCTTTCTTCTTCACCTCGGGATCGAGCACGACGTTATAGCGCTTCCTCGGCTGATCTCCGATCCACCGTGGTCCTGTCCCTGTCTGCTTCTTCGTCGGCATGAAGACAAAATAGCCCCAGCTAAATAGTTACACAACTATTTGCTTGAATACAGTGCTGGCCGAGGTAAATTGAGTTGTTAAGCGCATCAAGAGTGATCTTCCCAAAAGGACGGTCCGCCAACCGAGGTAACAACCCACGGTGGCACGGCAATTCAGCCGGATGCGGGATTTGATTCCAAAAAATGTCTGAAACTGCTGCTCCTCGCTCCACTTCATCCTCGCCAGTTGGCTCCGCCGTAAAACTTCTTTCCATCTTCACGGGGCTTCTTGTGGCTCTGCTTGCTGTAGGAGCCTTTGCTCTGTCTTTTGACGCGTTGCAGCATCTCGCTGAGGAAAACGGAGTCACGTCGGAACTGACGTGGGTGTGGCCGCTCGTGTTGGATGGAGCCATCGTCGTTTTCTCTCTGAGCGCTCTCCGCGCAAGTCTGTATCGTGAGTCAATCCGCTACCCCATGGCATTGGTGGTGATCGCTACGGCAGCCAGCGTTCTCTTCAACGTGGCCCACGCACCTAATGGACTCCTCGCCCACACGATGGCGGCGGTGCCTCCTGTGTTTCTCTTTCTCTCCTTCGAGCTGCTGATGCGCCAGCTCCGTTCTGAAGTGGAGCGTTCTTCCAAATTGTCCAGCCTCGGTGAGTTGACTTCTGAAATGGAAAAAGCCGAGACAGCACGACTCAGGCTGTCCAGCCAGATTGAAAAACTGACCGCTCAGAGGGATGGGCTCAAAACCACGATCCGATCCGACAGCTCCGCGTCCGTCCAAGAGCTGCTGGACAAAGCGAACCTTGCAAAAGCCGACAAGATGAAGGCACGACGGGACAAAGTGTCCGAGCTGGCTGGACAGGAACTACCCCTCAAGGAAATCGCCGATGCTCTCGGTGTGTCCACTAAAACCGTCAAACGCGACCTCGCTGCACTCGATCTGGCAGCCTAACCACACAACAAATATTTATCTAAGAATCCAAAATATGGCACGATCCGTCTCTCATCATCCCTCTGCAATCGAGGTCATCTATCTTCACGGCATCACTTTTGAAAGCGACATCAGCTACCCCGATGACTTTGATTTTCAAACAGACGAAGGCCCCGCTTTCGACTACCTCGACTTTTCCGATTTTCTTGATGATCTCCAAGAGACTGCTCAAGGTCGCTACCCCAGCTTTCACCCTTGCGACCGATGGGTTGGAAGAGAAGATCATGTGATTCTTGAGAACGGCGCTGCCGAGGTCTCAGTCGCAGAGTATGGCGGACTCATCTCGATCTCCCTCGCGCCGAAGGATGGCAGCGACTGGGACTATGACCGCGAAACAGCTCGCAACGCAAATTGGACAGGGCGCATCTCTACGAATTTCCGCAAGCTCCTCCGCAGAAGGTTCAAGCCATTCGTTCAGATTCCTCTGGGCACTGCCTCCAATGGAGAATCCTTTTTCCGCCCATGGGCGCATCCTGAGAAGTTAATTTCCAGCAAGGAGGGCGAGCTATGGTGAGACACGTCCCTGCAACAGCAGGCTACGATGTTCGTGGTCTTGACGACTTCACCGTCGGCTACCTCAATGCTGCCGTTTGGGTGAGCGAATACGACGACAGTCACGGGATCGACCGAGTTGCACCGGAAGCCGTGGAACAGGCTGCTCAAGAGTGCTCTCGATTCCAGCAGGAGCAGGCGGCTGACCTTTCCGAGTTCTACCAGCTCGCAGCTACAGGGGCGGATGCCGGAGCCCCTGAGTCACTAGGTGGCTATTGCTTTTGGATGTCCCGTGTAGGTGCTGGAGTCGGATTCTGGGATCGGGAGGCTGGTCAGGTCGGGGACCGTCTGCACGAGGCGACCGACTCGTTCGGCCATGTCGATCTTTATGAAGGCGACGACGGCCAACTCTACTTTTTCTGATTTTATGACCAGCACTGACACCGTCGAACAATCCTATGAACTGAAGCTGACCCGCGTGCGGGAGGTGGGCGCGTCACGTCCTATCACCAGCCCGGAAGAGGCGGTTTCCTACTGGAATGAAGTGATCAAAAATCGGAGCTGGTTTCATTTAACACGAGAGCACGTTGTCACGCTCCTTTTGGACAACCGCCGCAACATCGCAGGACACCATCTTGTGAGCATCGGAACGCTCAACGAGTGCCATGCGCACCCAAGGGACATATTGGGTCCCGTGATCTGCGGGGCTGCTCACTCTTTCCTCCTGATGCATAACCACCCCTCAGGAGACCCTTCGCCCAGTCAGGCGGATCATTCCCTGACAAAGCGGATCAATGAAGGTGCCAACCTGCTGTGTGTGGAGATGGCCGACCATATAGTCATCGGAGCGCAGAAGCGATATTTCAGTTTTCGCGAGGCGGGGCTGCTGTGAGTTTCTGGCGAAGATGAAACCAAAATGGATAGCAGGAACTCGCTTTGGTTTTTTTGCAGTTAGCCCTGCGTTACTTCAGGGTAATTCGATCGAAATTGCTTCCCTGTGCCGCAGATTTCTATTGGCTCAATCTTAGTGTTTGGTGACCAGATAGGCTTTAGTGATCGAAAAAATCCGAACAAAACAATCATCACACCTCCAAAGACAATCGAACCGATTGAAAAGCTCACGAGCCCAACGGCAAAAATGAATAGCCCCACCACTAGCGTGGAAAAAGCAAGCGCCCGCATGATCATGGAGTTTTCCTTGTGCTGCTTACAAAGACCGAATTGAAGTCTAGGCTTTGCTCCTATCCAAGTCGATGGATTGTAAGGGTTTCGCAACGACTTCCGGGCTACTTGAACGGAAGGTCTGCCGCAATTGATGCAGATGCCAGTAGGGACTTCAGCCCCCTCAGCAATGTAGAGTTTTCCATTGTGTTGGAACATCGGTAGCTCTGAGACCGGTTCTTGAGAGAATTCTCCTTCAGGAGGGTGTTCTGAATCATTCATAACTGTGCGAAGGCTACTACGATAAAAACCACCTGCTTATTACAATAATTAGTCAGTTTTCTACCCAGGCCTTCTTAATTCCTATTTATCCAATAACTCACATTGCTTGAATTCCTCGATTTGTGTAATGGAGCATTCGACTAGTAATCGTAGTTTGCGTCGTATCTTCTGTCGGACCACTCGGGAGCACGTTTAGGATTCTCAATTTATCGAACCCTTTCCCTGTCATGGGAGAAATTAAGCCAGGACCTTAGCGAAGGGATACTTCTCTCGATCCAAGATTTTCTTTGGATACATCTACTTTTGGTCGCTGGTCGAACCTCAGTTCACGCGAAGTCGCATCAATACTGGACGGTGATCGCTTACCCTGCGCTCAGTGGGTAGAACGACCGAGCGACCGACGATGACTCCGTTTCCACCCTGAACAAAGAAGTGATCGAATGTTACATCTGGATAACGCCCGTCTGATAGCCACGTGATAGATTCGCTTTCGGGTAGGCCACGGAAACCCCACTCAAATCCAGAGTCCAGAATGATCCTTCCGGTTTTTTCTTCTTGGAAGGTCTCCGTGAGCAGTGATGTATTAAAATCGCCACAGAGCACAACCGAAACAGATTCAGCACCCTCCACCAAATGCAGTTTTGTTGAATCCTTCACGTGTTTCAAAAGCTGGCGAGCAGCCTCTTCCCGTTTCGGAATATTCATCCCGATTCCTCCAAAATTGCTCTTGAAGTGGACCGAGTATACGAGCAGTCGCTTCCCGTCATAGTCGAATGCAGCGTGGACAAATCCGCGAGGGGGTGTGAACTCTGCTTTTGTGAATTCCTCAGCAAAGGCTGTCATAGCTCCTTTTTTGCTCAAAATTGCCAGTTCCTGCGGTCCTCGAAAGTCACTAGCAACCTGCATTTGATACCCGGGGAGTTTTTCTAACAAACGGTTGATAGCCAAGTGGCCTTTCACTTCTTGTAGGCAGAGAATATCAGCATCGGCTTCTATTAGCTTGGATGCCACTTCGGAAATATGTTCTCGCTCTCCCTCAGCATCTGATTTCTGTTTGTTGCCGGGAAACCACTGAAGGTTCCATGAGAGAATCGAAGTTCCCTCCTGAAGAATTGGAAGAGGCTTTCCGGAGATGGGGGCTTCATGCTGCCTATGGAACAAAAAAGTGACGAGTAGAACCAGCAACGCGGAAAGGAGCAATGTGAGAAGGCGACGTGACATTTGCAAAGAAGAGAAGTCTTAAATCCTCTCGTGTCGAGTTTATTGAATAGCTATCTCCTTTGCTTAGAATGGAGAGCCGCGCACAAAGCAACTTGTTCTCACCGAACGCTGCATTTCGAGGTGCTTTTCGTCTACTCCTTACAGAGCGCGTCCAGATCATCATCGTCGAATTCTCGCCTAACCTCCAGCCACGCCTCTACAGCTCGCCGAAAATATTTTCGTGCTGTTCCATTGTTCCCCGACTGCCACATAGCGCGAGCATGAGCGTGATAAAAACGAGCAACTGTTTTTCGTTCGCTGTCTCCTGCTTCGACCAGAAGTTTCGCGATTTGCTCTCCCAGCTGCCAATGTGACAGTCCTGTGAGAATACGAAGTCGAAGCTCAAGGATGTCTGACTTGGTCCTTTCAGCCGGTGGTAGAGATTCGATTATTTCCCAAGCTTGCGAGAACATCTCCAGCTCAAAATAGCCGTTTGCTTGTTTCAGAATTTCTCTGCTTGATTCCATTTTAATATTCTACGCTGCACGGGATATCCCCTTAACTGACCATGTTTCTAGGAGGGTATAGGATTGTAATCACTGGTATCTATAGAGGTAGTTTTCGGGCTAATTGATATTGTGTTTTCCAAGGCAATCTGACTATGCTCAAAATATGAACCGGATAAGCGCCCTGATACTTCTCATTACACCCTTCGCAGCATTTTCTCCATCAGGGGCCTCGGGGCAGCAAATTCATCCTGAACTTACTGGAGAACAGCTTCTTGAACAGCTTCGACGAGACTACACGCCGCATACTACACTTAGCTACCGAGGGGCGAGAGAGGAAATGTTTTCCAACATCGACAATCGAGAAGGAAAGGTTCGATTAGTTTACACAGGACAGGAGTTTGAAACGCAAGGAATTCCAGATCATACCGTGGTGAATTGCGAACACACGTGGCCCCAATCGCGATTTCGGGATGCAAATGGGCGAAATAACATGAAGTCAGACCTTCATCATTTGTTTCCCACCGTCAGCGGGGCAAATAATGATCGAGGAAATAAAGCTTTTGGCGAAATTCTGGATCGGGACACGATCCGGTGGTGGGGGGATTTCCAGTCAAGCAATGCAATTCCAACGGTCGATATTGATCGCTACAGCGAGTCGATAAATTCGGTCTTTGAGCCTCGCGAAGTCCACAAGGGGAACGTAGCAAGAGCACTCTTCTATTTTCGAGCAACTTATGGCAATAGGAATATCGACACTCCTTGGTTTCGTTCTCAACTCGACACTCTGTTGGGATGGAATGAGTTGGACCCTGTTGATGAGGAGGAAAGACTGCGGAGCGTCGAGATTGCCTCCCTGCAAGGTAATGAAAACCCATTTGTCCTCGACCCAAGTCTTGCAGTTCGAGCATTCTCAGAAGTGCCCCGAAACCGAAGGGATGCTGTAAACCTCCTCTCACGGGCGGCTCCTCCGGGCGCTATCATGATGGATGGTCAGCAGGAAGGTCCCGAACGAGATGGTGAGCAAATCAGGGTCGTATCTTGGAATGTTCGTGAGATTTTTAGCAATCGGTCAGTGAATCGAAGGAGTGGCCAATTCAACGCCTTCGCTCAGGACCTTCGCCCCGACATTCTTCTGATCCAAGAAATCACTGCTTATCAACAGGTGGAGAGAATCCGCGATGCTATGGGGCTGACCGGCTATTATTGCGCCTGCTCTGATTTCAATCAGAACGATACAAATCAACACAGTTCCTTCGAGGTCGGCGTGATCAGCCGTTTTCCTCTAACAACCATCTCAGAAAACGATCCCAGTCCAGATAACGGGCCGGGAGAACCAAGAGAATTCCCACTAAACCGTGTGGATCAAGAGGGCATTGAAGACGTGAGAACCTCGCGAGGATTTCTTCGGGTTCGGATAGAGGACCTCAAACTGATCTTAAATGTCGTTCACCTCAAATCAGCGAATGGCAACGAAGGCTGGCATGACCGTGATAACGCGAAGAAACGCGAGTTCGTCGCGGCAGCCGTTGCTGAGCAGGTTAATCGAGACAGGAGGTTCAACGATGATTATACGATTGTGGTCGCTGGAGACTTCAATGTTGGAGAAACGGACTCACGAAAAATTGGGAAAAATCTCATTCAGGATTGTTACGATGAAGATTGCGGAGGGCAAGATCGCTACGACGACACCCATGCCATTCTTTCTGAAGGATTGATTGGGGGGCTCAGGATGATTTCAAAGACAAAAGACTTAGGTATGGAAACCTATGACAGTCGAAATTTTGAGGGATCTGGTCCGATTGATTCGTTCTACGTCATTGGTGCTGAAGAACAGCAATTCTCAGCCGCACGCCGCGCTATGGATACTTTCGGCTCAGATCATTTCGCGGTTTGGAGTGTTTTGTCGAGAACTCAGGAACCTCAATAAGAATTGTTCTGATGCTATGAGGAAGGTAATAGCCTCATGAGTCGAATAAATGAAATCCTAAACCACGACAAATGAGTCTCAGGTTACCTCGGAATTCTTTAGAAGTTAGAGTGTTTGATGAGGCAGTCGAATTCAGGTGTTTGAGTTCCCAAAAAAATCGTAACATCAAGAGAAGAGATTTGTAAAACCTCGGGAGCATCCGGCTCAGGATCGCGCCCCATGTAGACCGAACGAATGTAGGTGCTGAGATGGTGTGCTGCCTCCTCATCGGAAAACCCTTCAGTGCCGATGGCAAATAACTCGGTTTCACCATTCCAGCTCTCCACGAGATAAGCGGTGACCCCTGACGGGAGATTCCATGCAACAAAGTTCACACTGTCATCGTGAAGCGCTTGGAGAGTCATCGAGAGTAGAAGGTCTTGCTGCTCCTGCCTTAGCTCTTCGACGGCTTCGGCTACGTCATCGACCTCATCACCAAAATTGACTTCTGTCAGAACAGGGTTCATCACTTTTTCTGTCCAATTCGGAGCGCCGAATTGCAGGTCCTTGATTGGCTCCTCTTCCGCAATCCGGCGAAGTTCAGTTCCGATGTTCTCAATCGCTTTGTTCACCTTTTCTTCCATAAATTTCTGTCAGTCCTCTTCCTTACGGATGGGCACCGTAACGACCCACCACGAAAGCCCCGCATCGTCCGTGGTCTGGCTGGTTCCAGCGGAAGTGCCGCGATAAGTTTGATCTTCCAGCAATCCGCTTTTCTTCACGAATTGGTAGTGCTGGTTTCCGTCCCAGTCCTCCGCCTCAAAAGCCGTGTATCGCACGGTTCGGCAGTAAAACTCTGTGTCACAGTCGAACCAATTCTCGACGAGAGCGGGGCGTCCGTCATGCATGACGAAACGCGTTTTACTGATGTCGATTTCGCGAAAGTATTGCGCCTGATCGGAGGATGTTGCAGGTGTGCTCTGAGAATTTGGAACGGGGAATCGCGGATCAGGCACGGTGTCGGGCATCTTCTTTCATTCTATCAATAATCGAAGAAATAGAACACCAAAAACCGTGTTCTATTTCGGTTGATAACCATCAGCAGGCTGACGTGCAGCGTTGCATGACACAATGCCATTTTGACCAAATGGCGATGCAGCGTTTTATTGCTGAATGGATCACACTTTGGCTGAAGAGTTTACCGCAATACAGGAGGCCAGTAGCTTCGCAGCACTTCACCATCGTCATCAGGAAAGAAGTGACGGCACACCCTACATTGCGCACCCTTTCCGCGTTTGCTTGACCCTTCGGCAGGTTTTCGGAGTAGATGACATCGCCACGTTGACCGCTTCGCTTCTGCACGATCTCATCGAAGATACAGGCGTCGATTACGACGACATTCTTGCCCGTTTTGGGGAGGAGGTAGCGGACCTCGTTGCCGGGATGACCAAGGACATGAGACTCAGAGAAGAAATCCGCGAAGCGGCTTACGACGAGGAGATCAAGGCCGGTTCATGGAAGCTCAAGGCCATCAAGCTTGCTGACGTTTTCGACAACCTTTGCGATTCCGATTCAGAAAAGCGTGAAAAAGCGGTAGCGAAAGCTGAGAGAGCGATTGCCTGTGCGGAAGGCGAAGAAAAGCTAGGTGACGCTTCGGCGAAAGTTCGAGAAGCGATCAACGACATTCGCGAGGCTGTGTTTGCGCAGCGTATGCTTGAAGAGGCCCGTGCCGAGGGTGGCGAGGTCGAGATCAAGAAGGGGGAGACGTGGAGTTCTTAGGTCGGCATTTACGGCTTACCTCAACGTGACAAGAGTTTTCACCAACATTGGGGAAAACCTCTCGATGACACACACCGCAGTTGATCTGAATCGGCAAATCTTCGATGCTGGACATCCAGCATGAACTCATCCTCTTCTAAACCTTCAGTTTATCCGCTCATTGCCTTGGTTCGGCAGCACATGATTCGGAAAGGGCTCGACCGGAAGCAACTGGGCCACCTTCTAAGCTCAGGGAAGAACCGGGGGAAAACGTTTCGTCGTCTTGACGAATTCCTAACCGGCGAGCGCTTCCGACCTGACTTCGTAGAGAGGTTGGGGCAATCGCTCCATATTCCCCCAGAGCAGCTTGCCTTTGCATGGGAGGTCCATGAAGAGCACGAGGAGGAGCGTCGCTTTAAGAGGGCACAGAGAGCCGAGCAGGAGGCCATCGAGAGACGAGGGCTGCATCTTTGGGGGCTCCTACCCAAGAATTATCATCCGAGCTTGATCACGGTCCTAGGGGCTGAATTCTTCCTGCTGGTCAGGCTGCCTGAAAAGTTCGCTGAGTTACCTCATTACGAGATGACTGTCGAAGTGGGTAAGGTGGTGCGGGAGCACTACCAGAATCACAGGCGGTGCCGCTTGATCGGCTATGAATTCCGGCAGCCACTGGGTGCCGTTTATCGTTTTGATACGGAAGGTGAATATTTGAATCTTAATGTCTCCGGGACTGTCTGTTATTCGTTTCTAAAAGTTGGCGGAAGGTTGCGAGATACCACTTGCCATCCCTATCCAGAAACTAGGAGATTAGACCGATGGGGCTATCCGTAGTAAGAACGTGGCTGTTTAACCTCCAATGTTCAGAATTCTGTCACGAATGGACGTTGGCGTTTTACTGATGCGCGTAGTGTTTCCGTAGGCGCTCACGAAAAGAGGGTTCTGCCCCGTGCGAGCCATAACCTCAAAGAGCATTGGGCGATCAAGAGTTGATTTTGGCCAAATACGATGTTCTTGCAATAGTGCTAAGCGAAGAGAAAGAAAGTCTGCTCCTGCTCCCTCCTCAGACTTTTTACTTTCGTGCTCAAGCGCAGCTAATTGCTGTAAGTGTATCTCTCTGTTGCGTGGGAATATGGTAATTTCGGTGATTAGCCGCAGGAGCGCCTCTCTCAGCTTTGATCGGAAATCGAAAAGGTCGGCTCCCTCTAACGTGTGCAGAGATATTTCTATAGATTTAAGCATGGCTTTCAAGTCCTCGGTCTTTTGATGACTTTCCGATCCTTCCGCAGACTGTCCAAATATGACTTTGAGCTCAGCCTCGGCACCTCTCTTCTGACTTTCCAAATCGACGATCCTTTCGACTACTGACTTGGGGCTGTCAGCGGTCGAAAGCGCAAGAGCATCGGTAAGTCTCTTTGTTTGCGCATCAATATCGGTGATCTGGCCTTGAAGCGCAATTTTCTCATGTTCGAGTCGGTTCTGTTCCTCGTTCTGCTTTGCATCATCGAGAAAGGCACCAAGGTCAGCGTTTCTCACGGATCGGATAAAATTCTTCTCAAATGCCTCGTAGCGTGTAGCCACGTATCGACACCCCTTGCCCTCCATTGCGCTATTGCATACGAGGTATTTCCCAGATTTTACTGGATCGCTACCCTTAGAAACATAGCGCATAGAACTACCGCAAAAACCGCACGTCACGAGTCCAGTGAACAGATTGCTCAAATTGTTGTTACGATTCGCTGCACGATTGCGATTTTCCCCTTTTTGCGAGGGGAGACGTCTTCTCCTGCGTAGCTCTTGAACTTCGTAAAAAAGTGTTTCTTCGATTATATTTGGGAAATAGTCTTCTACTGTAACCCCTGTTGGCACTCTTTTACCGCCCACCATCCGATGAGGCTGGTAGTGTCCAAGAACTGCGATGTTCCGAAGAATTTTTTGGATAGTTGAAGTGTGCCAACTCCGGCCCTTACGCTTCCCACGCCCCCACGGTTCAATTCCCTCCTTATTTAGTCGCTTCGCGATAGAGCCTTGCCCTATTCCGTTGCGAGATTCCTCGAAAATACGCTGAACAAGGGCTGCCCTCTCGCTGATAATTTTAAACTCATTGCTCTGGCGATCTAGTGTCAGCCACTCCGGGCACATTGCGGAGAGCTTCTTCTTCCCGATATTACGGCGTTTCTCCTCCCATGCTGCCGCAATCCTTTTTGACTTCAGCTTCGATTCCTCATTTGCACGCTGGAGTATTAGTAAGCTAGCAAAAAGATCAAAGGGGCTCTTCGTGATTGAATCTTGGTCATATTCCCTATTGTCCGCAAGAGTCACAATTTTGACGCCATTTCTGATAATGGTGGTGAAAATCTCCAATGATCCAAGAATGTCTTGCCGAGAGATTCTGTCTAGGGACTCAACAAGTAAAACTGAGCCCTCGTCAATTTTTCCAGTTTTCAAAAGTGAAAGAAACTCTCCAAGGTGACCCTTTAAGACATTTGATCCGTCGAAGGCAGAAATACCTTCATCAGGCTCCAGAGTAGTATCGACCTCAAGGCCGTGATTTTCTGCGTATTCCTCGACTGCTTTTGTTTGGCGACGTTTCGAGTCGCCTTTAGCCTGCTCGGGCGAACTGAATCTTAGATAACTGTATACTTTCGGCATCTCTGTTAACCTTAGCATAAACGGGGTCTTCTAGGATACAACATTCTCATGCTGGGTAGCCCCGGAACCGGCAAATCGATGCTCGCCAAACGGCTCACCACCGTCCTTCCCACCATGAGCGAAGCGGAAGCGATTGAAACAACCAAAATCCACAGTGTCGCCGGGCTCGTTGATGCGAAGAACAGTTTTCTCGCGACGCGCCCCTTTCGCTCCCCCCACCACACAATCTCCGACGTCGGTCTCCTCGGCGGCAGCAGCCATCCTACTCCGGGCGAAGTCAGCCTCGCTCACAACGGAATTCTCTTTCTCGATGAGCTACCGGAATTCCGCAGATCCACCCTCGAGGTGATGCGACAACCCCTTGAAGACGGCCAGGTCACCATTTCGAGGGCCGCCGGAAAATTCACCTTTCCAAGCCGCTTCAGTCTCGTCGCAGCGATGAATCCCTGTCCCTGCGGCTATCTCGGAGATCCGGCGCGTGAATGCCGCTGCTCTCCCAACCAGATTGAAAAATACCGCCAGCGTATCAGTGGGCCACTACTCGACCGCATCGATCTCCACATCGATGTCCCCGCAGTGAACTACAAGGAATTGCGGGCCGAAAGCGGGGGAGAATCCTCCGAAGTGATTCGCGAGCGGGTCGAAGAAGCGCGGAATGTGCAGCTGACCCGTTTCGTCTCCCACCCGGGAGTCAACACCAACGCCGACATGGGCAGTCGACTCGTTTCCAGGTTCTGCGTCCTCGACAAAGCCAGCGAACGGACCCTCGAGTTGGCGATGGATTCTCTTAACTTCAGCGCGCGGGCCTACGATCGCATTCTTAAAGTCGCGCGAACCCTTGCCGACCTCGAGGGAGACATGGATATCCGGGAGGTTCACGTCATGGAGGCGATTCAATATCGGACCCTCGACCGGAATTTATGGGCCTAGCCCCCGTAAAAACTGAAATAAAATTCAATGTGGGACCCGATGCCTCCCGGCGCTCCCCAATGTCAACCGAGCTAAAAGCTCAGTTTAGCATAACTAATTTTGAATAAATAGATCACTGGAGCGTCTACACTTAGTAACCTTCCTCAATTTTCTCTGCCAGGGCAGGGAAACAGAAAGGTCTCTCCAAACCAACTCCTTATACCCCAATGAAAAAACTCCTCGCTATCGTCGCTGCCACCGCAGCTCTCTTCACCTTCACACCCACTCCTGCAGAAGCAGGCAGTAGCTATCGCTCGAGGGCTGTTGGCACCTGTCAACACTGCCGCGGGAAGATCTACGCCTACTACCGTCCGATCAACTCCTACCACGGTCGCACTCAGTACGGATGGGTTACCTCACAACACACCAGGTGCCAGCAGGCCGCCTACGCGCAGCGCAGTCGTCAACTCCGCTCCTACAGTCACTCTTACGTGCGTCCAAGCTATGGATACAGCCGTTCCTACAGTCGCTCATATGTGCGCCCCGGCATTTCCTTCAGTTTCGGAACCAGCCGCGGACACAGCCACGGTAGATCTCATTGCCGCTAAGAGCAGCCACACTTCGTAATTTTCTCCCCCGAAAAAGCCTCACTCCGGTGAGGCTTTTGCCGTTAAATGAAGATTTGGAGGAAAAACCGGTAAAAAGAAGGCATTTTCCTCAAATTCCCTGCGAAAGATCGCTTGCACCAAAGCAGTTTTGAATTTAAGGATTCATCCCTCCTCGCCAGTCTCCACGGTATGGTGAGGAATTCGCTCGGGTGGCGGAATTGGTAGACGCGCAGGATTAAGGATCCTGTGGGGCGACCCGTGGGGGTTCGATTCCCCCCTCGAGCATTTTTTTAAACAGGCCCCCTTGGCCTTTGAGTCTTTCGCATATTGAGTGCCTCTTCAAAAGATTCCCCAACGGCCATTCTCTTAATCTCCTGTGCGGATCAGCCGGGAATCGTGGCCGCCGTTTCAGCTTTTCTTTACGAGAACGAAGGCAACATCATCGACGTCGATCAGCACGTCGACAAAGAAGCCGGCACCTTCTCGATGCGGGTGGAATGGGAAGTCGAAGGATTTAAAGTCCCACGAAACGAGATCCGCAGTGCGATCCAATCGCTCATTTCCCGCTTCTCGATGAAAATCGAGCTTCACTACTCGGACCAACCGGCCCGCGTTGCCCTTTTTGTGACACGCGATAATCACTGCGTATACGATCTTCTCTCCCGTCACGAGAGTGGCGAACTGAACATGGAGATTCCTTTGATTATCAGCAACCGGCTGGACCTCCGCTCCATTGCTGATCGTTTCGGTATCCCGTTCCATCATTTCCCGATCACGAAAGAGACGAAAGAGGCTCAGGAGAAAAAAGAGATCGAACTGCTGCAGGCGCACAATGTAGGAACGGTCATCCTCGCCCGCTACATGCAGATTTTGAGCCCTCTCATGACAGAGGCATTCCCCAGCCGCATCATCAATATTCACCACTCGTTCCTTCCCGCGTTTCCCGGGGCACGTCCTTATCACTCCGCTCACAAACGCGGCGTAAAACTGGTCGGCGCCACGAGCCACTATGTGACAGAGGAACTTGACGAAGGCCCCATCATCGCACAGGGAGTCACACCCGTTTCCCATCGCGATTCCGTGCAGGATTTCATCCGCAAAGGACGCGCTCTCGAACAAAGTGTTCTCAGTCGCGCTGTTTGGCTGCACCTCAATCGCCGCACCCTGGTGCATGGCAATCGCACGACGGTCTTCGGGTAACCAATCCGAATTATGGCCCAGAAATTTCAAACCCTTCCCGGCTTCCGGGACTTTTACCCCGACGAGTGCGCCGCCCGCAACTACGTTTTCGAAACGTGGCGTCGTGTCGCACGTCGCTATGGCTTCGTCGAATACGAAGGTCCCATCCTTGAGCCAACCGATCTCTACAAACGCAAGAGCGGTGAGGAAATCGTTAACCAGCTTTTCTGTTTTACTGACAAAGGAAAACGCGATGTCGCGATGCGTCCCGAGCTCACCCCGACGCTCGCCCGCATGGCAGCCGCCCGTCAGCGGGATTTCAAAAAACCTCTTCGCTGGTTTTCGATCGGACAGTTCTTCCGCTACGAAAAACACCAGAAAGGCCGCGGCCGGGAGTTCTATCAATTCAACTGCGACATCCTCGGCGAACCCAATGTCATGGCCGATGCCGAGCTCGTCGCTCTCGCAATCGACCTCATGCGCGAATTCGGATTCACCTCCGACGATTTCCGAATCCGCGTCAGCGACCGGAACGCCTGGGTCGACTTTGCGACCACCAACGGAGTCACCGAAGATGACCTCACCACCTTCCTCCAGGTCGTCGACAAAATGGAGCGCGCCCCGGAGGATAAGACCGATGCAGCACTGCAGGAGCTCGGCTTATCCCTGACACAGGTAAAAACCTTCATCGCCTCGGGAGCGGAAGCATCATCAGCGATTCGCGAGATTTTAGAAGACCTCGACGCCCGCGGCCTCAGCACCTTTGTCGAAGTTGATCTCAGCATCGTGCGCGGACTCGCCTACTACACCGGACCCGTTTTCGAGATCTTCGATATCGGCAAAGGGATGCGGGCTGTTGCCGGCGGAGGTCGATACGATCAGTTGCTTGAACTCATCGGAGGCGTATCCATGGCTGCCTGTGGATTCGCGATGGGGGACATGGTTATCACCGATTTGATCCGTGAATCGGAAGCGCCCGGGAAACTCCTCACCGATGCCGTGAACGACCTTCAAAGCGTTGACGGATACATCGTCATCGCAGATGCCGATCAGCGTGGTGCAGCCCTCGGCATCGCTCAGAGTTTGCGCAGTGCCGGACACCGTATCATCGCACCACTCACCGATGCGAAAGTTGGAAAACAGTTTCAGGCCGCCGAACAGGCAGGCGCCCAATTTGCCGTCGTCGTCGGTTCCGAATATCCAACCCTCACAGTCAAGAACCTCGCCGCGCGCGATGAGATTTCCTGCGACGTGAGTGAGCTTACTGACACATTGGTTAAAATCTCCGGAAATTAGCCCGTTCGGGCCCCTATTTCCCTGACAGTTCGGGCACTTTTCGTTTTCGAATCGGTCGCACAATGCTAAACTAGTGAAGCCTTTCACCTGTTTACCTGCGACCGACCCGAAATGAATAAAACGAACCTCATTACCTTTTTATCCATTGTCATCGCAGGGGGGATCGGATCATTCATCTACATCACCAAAAAGGCCGATCGCGTCGAAGTGCCGCCCGCCACAAATGAAACGAAACACCGGGTTATCGAGGAGGAACCCGATGACGAACTCACTCCTGCAAAAGCCACTCCCAAGGTAGCCGAAAAGACCAAGGAGCCTGCACCCGCCGAGCCGAAAGCACAGCCTGCCAAACCGAAGCCAAAAGCGACTCCTGACACACCTGCAAAAGTCCTCTCTGCGCTGAGCGATGCGATTGCAGCAAAGAACTTTGAAGCCTTCGCCGCGAACCTGAAGCCCGGCGCGATCTCCGAAGCGATTAAACCTCAGGTGAAAGCACTCGTTGAATCGCCTGACTACGACCTCGATAGTGAGAAACCTTTCATCGAAATCTCCAAGTCACCCAAGTCACTGCGCTGGGCTTTAAACTTCGCTCCTAAAACCGGCGATGCGAAAAAACAGCTCTACACCGACATCGCCGAAGGGGAAGCGGAAGGCTCTCTCGAAATCGATAAAGTCTCTCTGCCGCTTGAAGCCGCCGTGGCAGGCACCGAAGACACTAACGGAACCCCTGCAGAAGCCTCTCCCGCCGACAAAGCGGATTCTCTCGCGGTTGCCCATGCCTTCTCCAAAGCGGTCGTAAAACGCGACTTTAAATCCGCTCGAGCCCTCTCCGATCCAGCAACCGTCACCGATGAACGTGTCGCTGCGCTCATGATTGCGATCGAGGAAGGCAAATTCGCCCTCAAAGAGGAACGTCCTCTCGTCGTAACCCTTTCCCGTGAAGACATTACCTGGGTTCTGACCCGGGTGCAGTCAGACCAGTCCGCTTCCGAATTCGCCCTCGAGCTCGGGCAGATCGATGAAAATTGGAAAGTGAACGGCCTCACCTTCTCAAAAGTGCTCTCGGCGCTCTCTGAGCAGGCCGGAGGAGGGCAGGTTGCCTACAGTCCCATCGTCGAAGATCCCGCCGGAGGTGACTCCCTCGTGCTCTACTTCGAGTTCGACGATGCCGACCTCACCCCGCGAGCCGCCCGTCAGCTTTCCATCGTCGCGGATATCCTCAGCCAGGGAGAAGACCGCGTCATGCGAATCAATGGTCACGCCGACGCCAAAGGATCCGACGCCTACAACAGCAAACTCAGTGATGGCCGGGCCGACGCAATTCGGAAAGCCCTCATCGGCATGGGTGTAGCGCCGAACCAAATCGTCACGGAGGCCTACGGCGAAAGCCAGCCCCGCCGCCCCAACTTCAACGCCGACGGCACCGACAATCCGAGCGGTCGCTCCCACAACCGGCGTGCCGAAGTGTTTCTCGACTTCTGACCTGAAGTCGGACAATGAAAATCAAAGCGATTATCGTAATTGTCTTTGGTTGTCTCGTCCTCCTCGTCGCCGCTCAACTGCGCGGAAGACCACCTTCTCTTCCGCAAAAATCAGAGGCGATCACGATCGCCCTCTACGAACCGTATTCAGAAGACTTAATCGTGGAGAAAACGATTTCGGAGCAGGGCAGGATCGAAGCGCTCATAGAGGTCCTCTCCGGAGCCAAATCCTGCAGCGATCACAAATGCTCTTCCATCGGGACAATCACATTGCTCACGAGCTCCGGAACAAGGGTTCTCAAAGTTCTCCCCGGCCACGATTCAGCGAAATACGAATTTCGATTTGAAGGCAAAATCTACAACCTTCCTCGAACCGCCTACATCGACGCCCTCATTGCCGCAGGGATCGATCGAAAAGACATCGTCCTCGACGGACACCCCGGGTATGATCCGGAGTCGGCAGGGGAATAAAAATCCGCTTCCTCCCCGCGGAAGTCCCGGCGAAGAAGCCACTCTCCTTGAAGACCACTTTTCCCGATTCTTTTCTGTTCCGGATCGAAGATCACGTTATCTTTGAGATATGGATACCCCCTCTACCTTTTCGAGACGCTCTTTTGTAACAGGCTCCTCCGCAACGATCGCGGCTGTCGCAGCCTCGATGAACCACCGCCTGTCCCTTGCTGACGAAGCAGCAAAAGCGGGAGGCGGAACAACGAAGATCAATCACTCGGTCTGCAAATGGTGTTACCGGAATGTCACTCTCGAAGAACTTTGCATCGCCGGAAAAGAGTTCGGCCTTCAATCCATCGAGCTTCTCGATCCAGCCGATTTTCCCATGCTCAAAAAGCACGGCTACGATTGCGCGATGGTGAACTACCCTTCAATCGAAGTCGGAATCGGCGGAAAAAAGAAAAAAGTCGGATCCATTCCCCATGGCTTCAACCGGCTCGAACACCACGACACTCTCGTTGAACTTTACGAAGCCCAAATCAAAGTGGCAGCCGAAGCAGGTTTCAAACAGGTCATTTGTTTCTCCGGAAACCGCGATGGCATGGATGACGAGGAGGGACTCAAAAACTGCGCAGTTGGATTGAAAAAAATCATGCCTGCCGCCGAAAAACACGGCATCACAATTTCGATGGAGTTGCTGAATTCCAAAGTGAACCACGCCGACTACATGTGCGATCTCTCAAGCTGGGGTGCAGCCCTTTGCGACGAAGTCGGTTCAGACCATTTCAAACTCCTCTACGATATCTACCACATGCAAATCATGGAGGGCGACATCATCTCGACGATCAACGAGAGGCACCAGTATTTCAGTCACTACCACACCGGTGGTGTTCCGGGGCGCAACGAGATCGACGACACTCAGGAGCTGAACTACCCCGCGATCGTCAAAGCAATCGAAGCGACCGGATTTAAAGGCTACATCGCCCAGGAGTTCATTCCCAAACGCGAGGACAAAATTGCGTCTCTCAGACAGGGCGTTGAGATTTGCAGGGTCTAATCCGTAGAGGAACGAGGATCGATCCCGAGGCCGTCAGACACGGCTTCCGGGGTCGGAATCAGTTTGATTCCGCTACCTTTCATTGCCGCGGAGGGTTCCGATTACGGGAGCTTCCACTCCGCGCGATACTGCTCGTATTCGGCTTTAGGAAGCAACACGTAGACAGGGCGCTTTGCCGGTTCAACGGTGGCGATGAAATTCTTCAGATTCGACTCTGACATCGTTGTGCAGCCGAAGGTGGCAGATCCACCGCCGTTTCTCCAAATGTGGAAGAAGATCGAAGAACCTCCTCCCGGAGTGATATTCGGATACGCGTTGTGAGCGATGAACAGCTTCAGTGAATGAGCGTGATCACCCTGCTTCATCTGCGCCTTGCGCTCTGAGGCATTGCTGGGCTCGTGATCAATGCGGCGATACTGATTGTAATACTGTGAACTCGTATCCTCATACCAGAGGTCGCGAGTCGTTACCTGAACGTAGTTAAGGTTCGGGGATTTTTTGATCGACGGAGCGTAGCCCCAGGCGCCACCGAGATCAAAAACACCGGCGGGAGCGCGACGATCGCCTTCCTTCTTCGTTGTAGCTCCGGCTGGAACCGGATGAAGCCCTTTTCCCCAGACGAGACCGTTCTTTCCGAGACGTCCACTCCACGACGAGCCGACCTTCTTCCAGCCTGTCACCTTCTTCTCATAAAGAGTCAGGGTGACGCTCGAATCATTCCAATCGTTTGCGATACCGACAAGGCACTGTTTGGAATCGGCAGGCAGTTCAAAGGCGGCACTGAAACCGCCGGAGGTGAAAAGAACAAGGAGGGCAAACGCGAAACGCTTCATGAGAAACAGTAAGTTAAGTTTCAGTGAAGCTGAAATACCTTTTTACTATTTCTTGCTCTCTATCTCACACAAATGCGGAGCCCATCGGCGCGTTTCCGTGGAGGAATCGGAAGCAGAATTGCGGAAACGAAAAGGGCCTATGATTCGCCCGTAACGAGATTCTCACATCCTTTGATATCGAGTTTCCCGGAAGCGAGGATAGGAATTTCTTCGACGTCGACAATCTTTTTCGGAATCCAGAGCGCAGCCACCCCGTCAGCAGAGAGAGCAGCCCTCAATTCCTTTAGATCCACATCAGGATCTGAACACAACAAGATGAGAGCCTCGCCTTTGGCTTCATCCGGAATGCCTACAATCGCGATCTTCCGCTCATCGTCCTTGTTTTTGAGCACTTTATTGATGAGATCCTCCACCGTTTCGTGCGGGACCATTTCCCCGCCGATTTTGGAAAAACGGGAGAGACGCCCTTCGATATAAAGAAAGCCGTCTTCATCGACACGACCGATATCACCGGTCATAAACCACCCGTTTTGCATCACTGACGCGGTCTTCTCCGGCTCGTTGAGATAGCCTTCAAAAATATTCGAACCGCGAAGCCAGATCATTCCCGATTCATGCAGAGGAAGAGGTTCGTGCGTTTCAGGGTCAGTGATCCGGGCAGCAACACCGGGAATAAACATTCCAACGGAACCGGCGCGATGGTTCGGTATAACAGGATTGCGATCATCCACCACATCGGGATCGGGAATATTCACATTCGTCACCGGCGAAGTCTCAGTAAGCCCGTAGCCTTCGAGAACGGGCTTTCCAAAACGTTTCTTAAAGCTATCAGCCACCTTGGCAGGCAGTTTCTCGGCTCCGGTGATCACCAGTTTCACGCTCTCGAGCTGCTCCTTTTTCGCACGGCGAAGGTAACCGCGAAGGAAAGTGGGTGTCGCGAGAACAAGACTGACCTGATACTTTTCGATCAGCTCAGCGAGCTTCACGGTTTCGAGCGGACTCGGATACGTCACGAGACTGACGCCCTCGATCATCGGATACCACATCGTCACGGTGCAGCCAAAACTGTGAAAGAGGGGCAGACAGCCGAGGACTTTGTCACTCGACTTGAGATCGATACGGGAACCAAACTGATTCACGTTGGCAAGCAGGTTCCGGTGGGAAAGGACGACACCTTTAGGATCGCCCGAGCTGCCGCTTGTGAAAAGTAGAACGGCTTCTTCAGAACCTCCTTTTCGAGGCACACCCAGCAGTGAAGCAAGAATGCGCGCGGAAAAAATCTTGGAAAGTCCGAGCCAGAGAATGATCGATTTTTTAAGATCCGGAAGAATCCGGTCGATCAGAATCATCTGGCGATTCGGCGGCCAGTTAAAGGTGCTCATCTTCCGAACGAAAGGATCGGCGCTGATGAACTTATCGAGATCAGCCTGAGCAATGCAGGAGGCGATTGCCTTCTCCCCGGCCGTGAAATTCAAGTTCACCGGAATCTTTCCCGCGAGCAATACCGCAACATTCGTGAGCAGTCCGCCCTTTCCCGGAGGAAGAATGATTCCAACACGCTTCTTTTTGGTCGATTTCCGGATCACCTTCGAAAGGACAATCGCAACTGCGAGAAGCTTGTCGAAACGCAGGACCCCTCCGTCGAAACCGTCAATAATCTCGGCAGATCGACTGTGCTTTTTCAAACCACGCAGCACCTCATAGGCAAGGTGGCTTTGTAAAATCGGACGTGCCGCATAGGCCACTTCCGCTGCGATGAGCAAATTTTCGGTAAAGTTCGCCAGATTCGACGCCTCGCGCTGCAAGGTCGCTCCGAATGAAAGCACAATCCGCTCCGTCTCCTCACGCGACTCCACTCCGAGAGGCGTTTCCTCGGGGTGATCCACGAACAGAGGAAGAACCGGCGCACCGCAACTGGTGAGAAATTTGAGAATGTCTGACGGAATCGCAACGAGCTGCCCCGGCCTCACATGGGACAGTCCCGGAATGAAAATGACGACGTTGCCATCTGAAATGTATTGATGGAGTTCCTTCTTAAAGGCTGCTTTACCTGCCTCATCGGACGAAAACTCGAGCGCTTCAGTATCATCTTTCTCAAGATGCGCGTGTAAAAGCGGATCATAATCGAGACCGCGTTCGATGAGATAGACCAGTTTACGGTCCGTCATCCCTGTCTCGAGATGCAGCAAATCCTGAAATGAAAGCCGGTTGGCAATGATCAAAACTCCGGAATCCGGAATATTTGCCTCACCGTGAAGTTCCAGCTTTTCGTTGTAACGGGCCATAATTGGAGAATGTGGTGTCTTTTTTCAGTATTTCGACCAGTTTAGCGATTTTCGCCTTCAAAAACAGCAGCGTTTTTCTATAAATACCACCTCACCGCGCCAAGCGGGTAACTCACCAAACAAGCAATGGCAGACAACGACACGAACTCAGACGATGGCAACAACGCCGCATACTGGCGCGCCAACCTCAAATGGCTTGGCATTCTCCTGACGATTTGGTTCATCGTTTCCTACGGCTGCGGCATCCTCTTTGTCGAGCAGCTCAACCAGTTCAAGCTCGGCGGTTTCCAGTTGGGCTTCTGGTTTGCCCAACAGGGCAGCATCTACGTCTTCGTGATCCTCATCGCGGTCTACGTCCGCATCATGAACAGGCTCGATCACAAATACAGCGTGAAAAAGAAGTAATCCTTCGATTCAGAAGCCCGCTACTTTCTCACCTTCTTACTTTTCCACTTTCCTACTCTTATCCACATGGACGTACAAACCTGGACCTACCTTCTCGTCGGAATCACTTTTGCCCTCTATATCGGAATCGCGATCTGGTCGCGCGCCGGATCGACGAGCGAATTCTATGTTGCCGGCGGCGGAGTCCCCGCACTCGCCAACGGGATGGCAACAGCAGCCGACTGGATGTCAGCCGCCTCCTTCATCTCAATGGCCGGCCTGATTTCCTTTCAGGGCTACGACGGATCGGTCTTTCTCATGGGGTGGACCGGCGGCTACGTGCTCCTCGCACTCCTTCTCGCTCCCTACCTGCGAAAATTCGGACAGTTTACCGTTCCTGATTTCGTCGGGGATCGCTACTACTGCCGCACCGCCCGTCTCGTCGCTCTCTTCTGCGCCATCTTCATCTCTTTCACCTACGTCTGCGGACAAATGCGCGGAGTGGGAGTGGTCTTCTCACGCTTTCTTTTCTCGGAAGTGGAAGGTCCGATGTGGTTCGGTTTCGAGCCAATCACCTGGGGTGTTCTCATCGGCATGACCGTCGTCTTTTTCTACGCCGTTCTCGGTGGCATGAAAGGGATCACCTACACACAGGTCGCTCAGTACTGCGTCCTCATTTTCGCCTTCATGGTTCCTGCCATCTTCATCTCATTGATGATGACCGGAAACCCGATTCCGCAAATCGGTCTTGGCTCCGAAGTAACAGGCGAGGGCGTCTACCTCCTCGACAAACTCGACGGACTGAATCAGGAACTCGGATTCGCCGCCTACACCGATGGGTCAAAATCGATGCAGGACATCTTTTTCATCACCATGGCGCTAATGGTCGGAACCGCGGGGCTGCCGCACGTCATCATCCGCTTTTACACCGTGAAAAAAGTGAGCGCGGCTCGGGTCTCAGCGTTCTGGGCCCTCCTTTTCATCGCGATTCTCTACACAACCGCACCGGCCGTCTCAGCCTTCGCGAGAACCAATCTGCTCCAGTCAGTGCCCAATAAAGCCTACTCGGAAGCACCCTCCTGGCTCAAATCGTGGGAGAACGCCGGTCTCATCGCCTGGATGGACAAAAACAAAGACGGCATCATCCAGTACGCACCGGGTAAAGTTTTCGAAGGCACTCCGGCTTTCAGTGGCAATGACAGAGGTGAAAATGAAGAGCGACTCCTCACCAACACCCCAACGGATGAGGCGAACGAACTCTACGTCGATCAGGACATCATGGTCCTCGCCAACCCTGAAATTGCCAAGCTGCCCAACTGGGTCGTCGCACTCGTAGCGGCCGGCGGACTTGCCGCCGCCTTATCGACAGCGGCAGGCCTGTTGCTCGTCATTTCGACCTCGGTTTCCCACGACCTTGTGAAAAAGACATTCGCTCCCGGAATCAGCGACAAGAAAGAATTGCTCATCGCCCGCTGCGCTGCGGGAATTGCCGTCGTTATCGCCGGATTCTTCGGGGTCTACCCGCCCGGATTCGTTGCTTCCGTCGTCGCCTTTGCCTTCGGACTCGCGGCCGCCTCCTTCTTTCCCGTGATCATTCTCGGTATTTTCAGCAAACGCATGAACCGCGAAGGAGCAATTCTCGGAATGGTCGTCGGCATCGTATTCACCGCCGGCTATATCATCTTCTTCAAATTCATCAGCCCCGAACTGAACACGAAGGAAAACTGGTTGTTCGGCATTTCCCCCGAAGGCATTGGAACTCTCGGGATGATCATCAACTTCGCCGTTTCTTTCATCGTTTCACGCTTCACTCCGGCACCGCCGAAAGATGTCGTCGAAATGATCGAGGGCATTCGCCAGCCCGAAGCGGAAGGCGAAGAGCTCGCGGTATTGGACCACTGATTTCGGGCGAATTAAACAGGGTTGGGTTAGGGACTTAACCCTGTTGTGTTCGCAGGAAAATGGAAACCACCTTGATCCCGACCGGTGTGATTTGCACTGCTCTCGGAATCGCGGCATCCATTACTTCACGTTTTAGAAGACCTGTTCGTTAAGTCCTCCCTTTTTTTGCCGGGCTCGCTCCCCGGGTCGCAATGCCCGGCGCTGACAAAATTCTCGATTCAGCCGTTACCGCATGGATTTTCATTCCATCCGGTGTCGTTCTTTTCCTCATTTCTGCGGTCATGTTCCTGAAAGGGAACCTTCTCCAGCTGAGAAATACGCATGCCTGATTTCATCACTCGGGCTCGTCATGTCGATTGTCTGGATCATTCCATTTTCCTCCGCCATCAGTCTGTCCCACGTCTGAGAAAAAGACATTCCCCCATAGGGCTGCGCCGCACTCAGAGTTTGCATTTCGCGCCCCTCTGCGATTGGATAGGGCATGCTCCATCTGGTTGAACATCCGATCATTCGCGAACGCCTCACTCAGATTCGTTCGACCGATTCGGACACGGCGGCGTTTCGCCATGCGCTTCACGACATCGCACGACTCATGTGTTTCCCGGTGACGGCCGAATTGGAAACCACGGTCACGGAAGTCGAGACGCCGCTTACGAAAACAGAAGGCCATCAACTGACCCGTCCCATCGTCCTCGTTCCCATCCTCCGTGCCGGAGCCGGAATGATGCAGGGCTTTTCTGAAATCCTCAGCGAAGCCTCCGTCGGCTACATCGGGCTCTATCGCGACGAGGAAACCCACCAGCCCCATCGCTACTACTGCAAGATGCCACCCAACCTCGCGGAGGCCGATGTCATCATGATCGACCCCATGCTCGCGACCGGAGGCAGTGCCGCCGATGCCGCAGACGAATTGAAGGAACTCGGAGCCTCCCGAATCCGTTTCGCCTGCCTCATCGCCGCGCCGGAAGGGGTCAAGGCATTCGAAGAAAGACACCCTGACATCACCATTTTTACCGCCTCACTCGACGAACGACTCAACAAAGACGCCTACATCGTCCCGGGCCTCGGCGACGCCGGCGACCGGTATTTTGGAACGTAAGTGAGATTCTCTACCCGAATACAGAATCGATCGATCATGCCTCTAATCCCAACGGGATTGTGCATTCCAGCCCGGGGTTCTCGCAACCCCGGGAATCACCGTCGAACACAAGATGAACCCTGAAGGGGTTCCGTAACACGAGCAGACAGCCGATCACCACCGCGCGGCCACAACCCACTTCGGGGTTGCCTGATAAGATCGCACAACTCCCGGGGTTTCCCGCTACGCTTCGCAACCCCGGGCTGGAATACGAAACACCTTCGGTGTTCTCCGGGACGAGCTCATTTTCATAGAGAAATCCGGATCAAACACCAAACTTTGGCAAAGCGGAAAATCCACCCCCTAACTTCCTTCAAGCTCCTCGATCTTGTCACTCAACTCGCTCCATTTGGAGTAAAGATCCTCAAGCGACTTCTCGAGTTCGGAGAAACGAATCGTTGCCTTTTGAGCCGCGTCCCCCTGGTTGAAAAATTCCGGGTCGATCAGTTTCTTTGAAATCTCTTCCTTCTCCTCCTCAAACTTGCTGATCTCCGTTTCAACCTTTTCAAATTCGATTTTCAGCGGCTTCAATTTCTTCGCCTTTTCCTCACGTGCTTTCGCTTCGAGACGGCGTTGCTCTTTGCGGTTTACGCCACTGCCTCCGCCGGACGCGGAACTCCCGCCGGCTCCTTTCGACGCCGATCCTCCCGAATGACGATTTGCCTCCGCCTCGAGATCCGCCTTTTTCTTCTCGAGGTATTCTGAAACGTTTCCGTAGTAGGTCTTCGGTTTCTGATTCGGAATAAACTCGAGCACTTTCGTCACGATGGGATCGAGGAATGAACGGTCGTGGGAAACGATCACATAAGCACCGGTGTAATCGAGGAGCGCTTTTTGAAGCACTTCCTGGGATTGCAAATCGAGGTGGTTGGTCGGCTCATCTAGAATCAAAAAGTTCGCCGGTTCCAGCAACATTTTTGCGAGAGCAAGACGTCCACGCTCGCCTCCGGAAAGAACACTGACCGATTTAAAAACATCATCACCGCGAAACAAAAACGCTCCGAGAATGGTTCGCAAATTACCCGCTACGCCACTCCGGGCGCTTTCCTCCATCGTTTGAAGAACGGTTTTGGTGGGATCGAGTTCGTCGGCGTGAGTTTGGGAAAAGTAAGCAATGCTCACTTTATGACCCTCTTCACACTCCCCGATGGTCGGCTTTTCAACTTTCGCGATGAGACGGGAAAAGGTCGACTTTCCGGCACCATTGACTCCCACGATGGCGATCTTGTCACCGCGTTCGATATTGATCTCAATATTATCGAGAACTTTCTTGTCACCGTAATGCTTTGAAACGCCTTCAAGTTTCATCACGGTTTGGCCGCTTCGCTCGGGCTGGGGGAAACGAAAATCAATCGAAGATCCTTCCTCCTCGATTTCAATGCGCTCCATTTTATCGAGAGCCTTGATTCTTGACTGAACCATCTTCGCCTTCGACGCCGTGGCACGGAAACGGTTGATGAGTTTTTCGGCCCGCTCGATTTCTTTCTGCTGATTCTGATACGCCCGCACGAGCAGCTCGCGCCGCGCTTCGCGTTCATTGAGAAAGAATGAGTAGTTCCCGGAATACTGCTCCACCCGCCCGTTCTCGAAAGCGAGAGTCCGGTTGGAAAGGTTATCGAGCATACTTCTGTCGTGGGAGATCAGAACGATCGCCCCGCCATACTGACGCAACCATTGCTCCAGCCACTGCACCGTTTCGATATCGAGGTGGTTCGTCGGCTCATCCAGAAGCAACACAGATGGCTCCCGGAGAAGCAGTTTTGCCATCGCGATCCGCATCTGCCAACCACCGCTAAACTCCGACGTCTCGCGCTCGAAGTCCTTTTGTGAAAATCCGAGCCCGGCAAGCACCGTCTCGATGCGCGGCTTCATCTTACTCACATCATGATGATCGAGACGCAGCTGGAGATCACCGAACACTTCAAGAAGATCGCCATACGCATCAGAGGTGGGGTCCTCGATCTCGAGCGATTTTTCAACTTCGATAAGCTGATCCTGAAGCTCTTTCACATCGTCGAATGCCTTTTCGACCTCACCGTAAACCGTCGACCCGGTATGATGAACACCCTCCTGCGGGAGGTAACCAATCGTAGTCTGCTTTGCCTTGATGAGCTTCCCCGAGTCGGCGGACTCGATCCCCGCGATGATCTTCATCAATGTGGATTTCCCGGCCCCGTTTGGACCCGCAAGAGACCAGCGCTCTTTCGCGCGGATCGTAAATGAGAGATCGCGGAAAAGAGTACGTGAACCGTATTCGATGGAAACTTTATCAACTGCCAGCATAGAAATGGCGACTGTAGCGCATTCCGCCCGCGGTTCCAGCGAGGTTTTGCCGCTTGCAATCTCGCATTTCGGGTGGTCATTCACGCCAAATGTTAGAAAATCCTATCACTCCGGATCGCATCCGTAATATTGCCATCATCGCTCACGTTGATCATGGCAAAACCACGCTTGTGGACGAGATGCTCAAACAGGCGGGTTCATTCCGCGACAATCAGGTCGTTGCAGAACGCGCCATGGACTCTATGGACCAGGAGCGGGAGCGGGGAATCACGATTAAAGCGAAGAACACCTCCGTTCACTGGAACGACAACATCATCAACATCGTCGACACTCCCGGCCACGCCGACTTCGGCGGTGAGGTGGAGCGCGTCATGAAAATGGTCGATGGCGTCATGCTTGTCGTCGACGCCTACGAAGGTCCTCAGGCTCAAACACGTTTCGTTTTGAAAAAGGCGTTGGAGCAGGGGCTTACCCCTATCGTGTTCGTTAACAAGATCGACCGCCCGAATGCCGAGCCACTCGAAATGCACGACAAAGTGCTCGAGCTCTTCCTCGAACTCGAAGCGACCGAAGAACAGTTTGAAGCGCCTTTCCTCTACGGAAGTGCCAAAAACGGATACGCGATGAAACATCCCGACGAGAAAAGCGAGGACATGCTCCAGCTTTTCCAGACGATCATGGATGAGATTCCCGCTCCCGATGTCGATCCCGACGGCGAGTTCAAAATGCTCGTCTCCAACATCGACTGGTCTGACTACGTCGGTCGAATCGCGATTGGTAAAATTCTTTCCGGATCCGTTAAGCTCGGCGACACCGTCTGGCGCTTGATGAAGGATCAAAAGCCTCAGCGGGCCAAGATCAGCAAGATCTTCGAATACAGCGCCCTCGCAACGAGCGAAGTTTCTGAAGCTATCGCCGGCAATATTGTTGGCCTGTCAGGATTCGAAGATGTCGAAATAGCCGAAACCATTGCCGGAACCGCCGAGTCGGAGCCGCTTCCTTTCGTGGATATCGATCCACCGACAGTGATGATGTCTTTCGCAGTTAACGACGGACCTTTCGCAGGTCTTGAAGGTGATCGAGTCACTTCACGTGAAATTCGTGACCGACTCATCCGCGAGGGACGCACCAACGTTTCCATCAAAGTGGAAGAGACCGACTCAGCAGGGGAGTTCAAAGTGAGCGCCCGTGGTGCCATGCAGGTCGCCGTGGTTGTCGAGCAGATGCGCCGTGAAGGATACGAAGTTCTCGTCTCCCGACCTACTGTCATTAAAAAGGAAATCGACGGAAAATGGCACGAGCCGTTCGAAACGCTTTACCTCGAAGTTCCTGACGAAGCGGTTGGTGGCTGTATGCAGTCACTCGCAAACCGTAAGGGACAGACCGAAGCAATGAGCGCGAAAAACGGACGCACCACTCTCGAAGTGACAATCCCGACCCGTGGTCTCATCGGCTTCGAATTCGAACTCCTCAACCTCACCAGTGGCGAAGGAATCATGTCCCACCTTTTCAAGGAATATCGTCCCGACACAGGCGATATCCGGACACGCCACACAGGCACACTTGTTTCCATGGAGAAGGGCGAGGCAATGACCTATTCCCTCACCGCTATCGAAACCAGAGGAAAACTCTTCGTTGGCCCCGGTGACAAAGTTTACGAAGGAATGATTATCGGAGAGAATCCAAGAACGGACGATCTTCCGGTGAACCCTACAAAAGCTAAGCACGTCACCAACCACCGTGCCTCAGGAAGCGACAAGACAACTGCGTTGACCCCTCCGTTGAAATTCTCACTGGAGCGTGCCATCGAGTACATCGCACCTGATGAGCTCGTCGAAGCAACGCCGCAGAACATTCGTCTCCGCAAGCGCATCCTCGACAGCAACGCGCGGAAGCGTGCAGGAAAGAAGATTTCCGAGAACTGATACCGGATCTCTCCCATCAACTTCAACAATGGAAAACGCCGTGAAATTCACGGCGTTTTTTTGTGCCCCTGATTGTCCCCGTGCCCACCGACTCCGATTCGGCACGGGAGGCGTAACCTTTTAATGCAATGGCACAACAAACAACAGAAGAGCTCGTCAAAAACATGACCACCAACATCTCCCAGTTTAAGGAGATGTCCCACCGCGCGCGACTGCGCATCGAGAGACTCGCCGAATTGTCGATGGTTATTGAAGACGAAATGAAACAGAAAGACTACGCCGACCGCGTCAGTGAACTCTTTGGAATCGCAGCTTCGTTCGAAGAGAAAATCGAGTCACTCATCCACGATTACGAAATCGAGCGTAACCGGATTCAAAACGAGGAAATGTAATTTCCCTCAGTCTCCTTTGCCCAGGTGACTATGGAGGAATTCAAAAGACTCCTCCCTCACCGCACGGGGAAAGTCATGCTCCGCATTCGGATAAGCGATCCGAAGATTGTCGGCAGCATCAAACAGCTCGTAAACTCGGCGGACTTTGGGAGCTGCCTTTTCAACACCACGGTAGTCAAAGTTGCTGTCGTGAAGAGGTGAATTCGAGAAAAACGCCCGCGGCGCGAGAGCCGCGACGAGCCCGTAAAAATCGAATGGAACGCGATCCGGGTTCAACTCATATCGATCCCGCAGGGAAGGGAAATAGCGCTCACTCGTCCATCCCGAGATATTGCCCCCCTTGTAATCGCGAAACGGCGTCCAACCGCAACTCGAAACGAGCGCCTTTACCCGTTCGTCAAAGACGCCGAGGAAGATCGCATTGTGCCCTCCGAGGGAATGCCCGATCGCACCGATGCGTTCCGCGTCCACCTCATCGCGCGAAACTAACAAGTCCACACAACGCATGTGATTCCACACCGCCTTCATCGCTCCTGACTCGTATCGATCTGCGCTGAAATCGTAATCCATCTGCTCGCCGAACGACGGATAGTCCGGAGCCACAACCACGAAACCCAACCCGGCCAACTCTCTCGCATATCCCCGGTTCGGACGTTCACTCAATCCATCCACAACATCTTTTCCGATCTTGTGAGTGGGATGAAGCGCTACGATTCCCGCTCTCCGCCCCGCAGACGACTTCCCTTTCGGGAGATAAAACAGAGCCGTAATCCTATCGCCCTCCTCCGCCACAAAAGAGATCCGCTGCTTCACAAATTTCTCTTCTTCGACCTCCTCATGCACCTTCAGGTCGAAGGCAGGCAACGACTCACGGGAGGGAAGCTTTCCCGCCGCTTCCTCAAAACCGGCAATAACAGCCGAGCGCCGGAGCGCCCAATCATCGGCATTCCGCACTGGCAGAAATTTCCCTGTAGCTGCGGGATACCAGCTCAAATCCCGCAACGCAAATGGCCTCAGCGGTTCTTCCGCTCTCGAAACAGGGCTCGAAATTAAAGCTGCAAAAAGGGAAAGAAAAAGGCATGCACGCATCCGCCATTCATTTCGAAAAAAGAGCCGCTTTACAATCAGATTCCCTCCGCAATCACCGCCTTTACGTTAGTAGATCCTCCTCGTCATTTCCTGCAGGACTCGCTGAACTGTCGGTATGGCTGAACAAAAACTCCGCTTCGCAGCTGTCGGCTGCCAACACCAGGCATGGGCTGACATTACCCGAATCACCGCCCACCCCGCAGTGGAGCCGGTCGCTTTCTGCGACGTCGATCAACGACACTTTGTACATGTGAATAAGAAGTGGCCCGACAAGCCGCAATACTCCGATTACCGGAAAATGTTTGCCGAAATGAAGGACGAGATTGATGCCGTCCTCGTCGCAGTTCCCGATCACTCACATGCCATCATCACTCAGGCAGCGCTCGACCACGGATTCCACGTCTACTGCGAGAAACCGCTCACCCACACCGTCTGGGAGGCGCGCCAGATTGCCAACCAGGCAAAGGCGAGCGGACTCGTGACCCGCATGGGAAATCAGATTCATTCCGAGTATCAATACCGGGTCGCGAGAATTCTCATTCAGGAAGAGAAAGTGATCGGAAAGGTCAAAGCAGTTCACTCCTGGATCAGCGCAGCAGGTCACGGGAGATCCGGGTTGCTCGAGCCGCCCGCAAATCCCGAAGACGCTCCCGCCGAAATCGATTGGGATCAGTGGATCGGACCGGCACCGATGCGGGAGTACGGCGGCGACTACGTATACCACCCGCGCTTCTGGCGGGACTGGCAGGATTTCGGTACCGGATCAATCGGAGACAATGGCTGCCACCTCCTCGATCCGATTTTCACCTCACTTGGTCTCACCGCTCCACTATCCGTGATGGCGGAGCATTCGGGAATGAATGACGAAGTCTATCCTGCACAGGAAACCTTGAAATACGTTTTCCCCGGTAACGAATTCACAACAGGGGAGACCTTGAACGTGACCTGGTATGATGGCGGTCGACGGCCGAATCTGAAGCTCCCCGGCCTTCCCAAAGGCGAGACTCTTCCGCAACCAGCCTCAATCATCATCGGGGAGAAAGGATATCTGTTAGTGAATCACTGGGCGCATCCCAAGCTCTACCCTGAAGCAAATTTTGCCGACTACCAATGGCCGGAGCTGGAAAAAGAAAACCACTACTTCGTCTGGGTGGAAGCCTGCCTCGCCGGAAATCCTGACATCTCCGACAATTTCGCGTATGCGGGACCTCTCACAGAGACAGTCCAACTCGGCAACGTCGCGGTTCACTTTCCGGGAGAAACACTGGAGTGGGATGCCGCGGCCCTCAAAATTACGAATATGCCGGAGGCAAACGATAAGCTGACGCGCACTTATCGTAAGGGGTGGGAAGTGAGAGAGTTTCCTGCGAGCTAAGAAGATCGGAACAAGGCTTCATCCACGCCGGAATGAATTCTCACACCGCTACCCATCCGGAAGAAGAACGAGAATCATTCCCGAGGACGAATGACTCCGGGTAAACACCGCCAAATCTCCCGGAGTAAAATGGCCACTACCCCACATCCTCGTGCATTAGAGGATTGGCCATCTTCTCGGGACTGAGGAGATCGTCCAGTTCGGCTTTTGTCATCCATCCGTGCTCGAGAACGAGTTCGTAAACCCCTTTCCCGGAATCAAGCGCTTCGTGGGCAATCGCGGAGGACCGTTCGTATCCGAGTTGCGGGCTCAGCGCCGTCACAATCCCGATCGAATTTTTCACATAATCGGCGCAGCGTTCACGGTTCGCCGTGATTCCGCTAACGCACTTGTTAGCCAGCGAGAGCGCCGCATTTTTCAGGAGCATCATGCTGCTGAGAAGATTGTATGCCATGATGGGCTCAGCCATGTTCAGCTCGAACTCACTCGCCTCCGCCGCCATCGAAATCGTGAGATCAGATCCGATGATCTGATAGCAAATTTGATTTACAACCTCGGGCATGACCGGGTTGACCTTCCCCGGCATAATCGAAGAACCGGGCTGCAACGGGGGGAGATTGATCTCATTCAAACCACAGCGGGGACCGGACGACGCCCAGCGCAGATCGTTGCAGATTTTTGAAATCTGAATCGCTGTCGTCTTCAGGGCATTGCTCATCATCGAAAAACCCGCCGCATCCTGAGTCGCCTCGACGAGGTTCACCGCCAAGGTCACCGGTTGGCCGCTGATTTCGGCAAGACGCTTCGTGCAGAGTTCCGCGTAGCCGTGCGGGCTGTTCAATCCCGTCCCAATCGCAGTCGCTCCCATGTTCACGACGAGCAGCTCTTCGGAGGCTTTCTCCAATCTCTTCTGCCCGGACCCTAACATGGTCGCGTAAGCGGCGAATTCCTGCCCAAGCGTCATCGGGACCGCATCCTGATTCTCAGTTCGCCCCATTTTGATCACGTCGGAAAACTCTTCAGCCTTCGCCTCGAAAGCTGATCTCAAAACCTTCAGCGCCGAGGTCGTTTCATGAAGTGCCGAAACGACCGAAAGCTTCACCGCCGTCGGGTAAACATCATTAGTCGACTGCGAACGGTTCACATGATCATTGGGATGGCAAAATTGATACGCGCCCTTGTCATGCCCCATGATCTCAAGCGCCACATTCGCGATGACCTCATTGGCGTTCATGTTAGACGAAGTTCCCGCTCCGCCCTGAACCATATCGACCACAAAGTGATCGTGAAACTCTCCCGCAATGATTCGATCACAGGCCGCTCCAATCGCCGCGGCAATGGAGCCATCCAGAACTCCCAGTTCAGCATTGGCGGAGGCCGCGGCCTTTTTCACAAATGCAAAGGCATTCACAAGGTGCTGGAAGTGCGAAAGGCGAACCCCTGAGAAAGGAAAATTTTCAACCGCCCGCGTCGTCTGAACCCCGAAATAGTGGGTGTTTGAGATCTCACGATCGCCGAGAGAATCGTGCTCGCGGCGGTAGTCGGTGATGTCCTGACGAACCCGGTCCGTTTGCAAAAGCAGCTCCGTTGTCTCTCGGAGACGATAGGCAATACGCCTCGCGGCACGTCCCACCATACGGAAAAAAGATTCCGGATTCTCAAACTTGAATGCCTGAATCTGCTCCTTCGGAATCGCCCAGACCTGAACGTCTTCAAGGGCGAGACCGGAGACACTGTGAGCAAGCTCATCGATGAAAAGGCTTTCCCCGATGACAGCACCATCAGAGAGGCAGGCAATCGTAACATGACGGCCCGCAAGTCCACGCTGCAGATTGATTTTCCCCTTAAGGACAATGCCAAACCACTGCCTCGGAGACGCTTCGTGAAACAGGTAATCACCCTGACTGAATTTTTTCAACTCCCCCCGTGAGGCAAACTCCGCTAATTCCGCGAACGGGACATCCATCTCACCGGCAACGCGGCGAATCAATTCTTCGGTCAATTCCATAACTACTTTCGTTGTCTGTTAGACAGAACCTTCGTCAAAGATATGACAAATATTATCAGGAAAATGAAGGAAATACCCAATCCGATCGCGGTCGCGACAATCGATCCTGAAATATCCTCTGAAAGCGCGGCAGGATCGCCTTTGCCTTCCAGGCCTATTGTGTCAAATGCCTTCACCATCCCGAAAACGGTTCCGGAACCCCCAACCAGAGGAGGGAGAATGATCCCGAAGATGGAAACAATCAGGCAAACGACCCAGAGGTTTTGACAACATTTAGCCCCGGGGGCGGCAGGGGTCGGAGTAGGTGAATCGCTCATTTCTACCTAACTCAATAGCGTTTAGCGACGGAAAGGGCACGACTTTTCCAAACCTGCCGGTTGCGAACGCCACATTTCACGCAAAAGTTCTCCCCATGGGAAAAACCGGATACGATTACGCACCAAGCTCGAAGACTTTACCACCAGTGGTTCAACCCGGTGAGTTTGTCTTTTCAGTAACAGGATTGGATCATGGCCATATTTTCGGCCAGACCAACGGGCTCATTGATGCCGGCGGAACCCTCAAGTATGTCTACGACGCCGACCCCGTGAAACTCGACGATTTCATGGAGCGCTACCCCACCGCGACCCGTGCCGATTCCCTCGAACAGATTCTCGAAGACGAAGAAACAATCTGCGTCGCCTCCGCCAGCATTCCCTGCGATCGCGGCCCTCTCGGCGTAAAAGTGCTCAACGCCGGTAAGCACTACTTTACTGACAAATCACCCTTCACAACCCTCGAGCAGCTCGAAGACGCGAAGAAAGCCGTCGCAGCGAGTGGAAAGCGCTACATGGTCTATTACAGCGAGCGTCTCCACAACGAATCCTCAATGAAGGCGACCGAGCTCATTCAAGGCGGAGCGATCGGAAAAGTCCTTCAGGTCATCAATCTCGCCCCGCACCGTATGTCCAAAGACGCACGTCCTGACTGGTTTTTTGATAAGAAAAGCTACGGCGGCATCCTCACCGACATCGGCTCCCACCAGTTTGAACAGTTCCTCGCCTTCACCGGCGCGACCGACGGAACGATCAATTTCGCCCGTGTTGAAAACTTCACCGCTCCCGACAAGCCCGGCCTCGAAGACTTCGGCGAGACCTCCCTCACGATGAGCACCGGCGCTTCCTGCTATTGCCGGATCGACTGGCTCACACCGGATGGTCTGCGTGTCTGGGGTGACGGCCGTGTTTTTGTCGTCGGAACCGAAGGCACCATCGAGATTCGTAAATACATCGCTCTCGCGCGTCAGGAGCCCGGCAACAAGCTTTTCCTCGTCAACGGTGACGAAGAGCAGGAAATCGACTGCGACGGCACAACCGGCTTTCCGTTCTTCGGTGAAATGATTCTCGATCTCCTCAACGGAACCGAGAAAGCAATGACCCAGGATCACATCTTCAAATCAGCCGAGCTCTCCATGCTCGCACAGAAGATGGCCGACGAAGCGAAAGGTTAATTGGTCGCGGGCAGGGACCAACTCTCCGGAAAAGGGAATCCTCACGGATTTCACGGGGAGGTCAACCCGGGTCGGATCTAACAGGGTCAAGTCATCGATTCAACCCTGTTTAACCGCCGTTACTCGTCCCGTCCGCTCTTCCAGAGAATGATTTTCTCGAGGGGAATGTCGTTCTCAAGGTCAGGGCCATCAGTGCTGCGACCGCGCTTCACATCCTGCTTCAACAAGGTGAGCAATTTGATCACCACCTCCGGCTTTTTGTCGTAGGCGTCGTTCATTTCCCCCGGGTCGTTGCCCATGTGGTAGAGCTGTCCCTCGGTTCCTTTTCCTTTCATCTCTTTCTCATTGGGGGAACTCCATCCGCCGGAGCCACGCGCGAGAATCAACTTCCACGGCCCCTGGCGATAGGCAAAATGCCCGCTGAAGGAATGATGAATCACGCCGTTTCTTGAAGACACAATAGGCTCTCCGGAAAGCGCCGGTAGAAAACTGACGCTGTCCTCGCAGCTCCCCGCAGGAACATCCACATCAAGAATATCAGAAGTCGTCGCATAGAGATCGGTCAAACAAATGAGCTGTTTGCTGGTCGATCCGGGCGCCACTTTTCCGGGCCAGCGAACGATGAAGGGAATGCGGTGCCCACCGTCCCAGATATCCGCCTTCGATCCACGAAGGTGAGCGCTCACGAGGTGGCCTTTCTCGGCCAACTTATCAATCCCTGCCGCCCTGGAGCAACCGTTATCGCTCGTGAAGATCACAAGAGTGTTATCCGCAAAGCCCTGCCGCTCCAGCGCCGCTGAAATTTCACCGACGGCATGATCAGTCTGCATCACAAAGTCCCCGTAATCACCGAGGCCGCTTTTCCCTTTCCATTCCTCCGATGGCACAATCGGCGTATGGGGCGATCCCAGCGGCACGTAGAGGAAGAACGGCTTCTCGTTCCCTTTTCTCGAATCGATGTATTTCACGGACTGCTCAGTGAGGCGCGGCAACATGTTCACTTCGTCATCATGGGCGATCACTTTGTCATTCTCGATCACCGCCTTCATGTTTCGGGCGTGATGAAATCCGTGGTAGAAATCGAAACCGCGATGAATCGGACCATCAGGAATTCTGGCGCCGACCGGAGGGGTCTTGTGCTTCTTCTGCGAATAGGGTTCGCCCGTCTCCGGATCCAGATAGAGAAAATCGAGATGCCATTTTCCGATAATCGCGGTGTCGTAATCCTGCCCCTGAAGGAAACCCGCCACGGTGGAACGGTCTTCCGCAATGAGACTCGGCGCGTATCCTGTGACAACGCCCTTTTGCAAACGGGTTCGCCAACTGTAGCGCCCTGTCATAACACCATAACGGGTTGGTGAGCAGACAGAGGAACCCGAATGTGCGTCGGTAAAAATCATTCCCTCCGAAGCGAGCTTGTCGGCATGCGGCGTCGGAATTTTACTCGTCTCCGGGGCAAGGCACTGAACATCGCCGTAGCCGAGGTCATCACAAATGATGTAAACAATGTTAGGGCGATCCGCACCGAAAACATTCGGGAAGCTCGCCGTGAAAAACACATAGTAGAGGAAGAGGAGACTACACTTTTTCATCTGAAATTAACTGGCGTCTGAGACGGAGGACAAATTGAAATCACGAACCAGAAGAGGCGGGACATACATCGGCATGGCCCCTTCGCTGCCCATGACTCGAGCGGGTTCTCCGCTCGCGACGATGTTCTTCAATATATTCACCGGTGAATCATTGAAACGGAAATTTTTGACCGGGCCGCCGATTGTTCCGTCTTTAATCGCAAAGGTTCCGTCACGGGTCAGGCCCGTATAAAGCAGGGTTTGTGGCTGTACCATGCGCAGATACCAAAGCCTCGTAATGAGCACGCCGTCCTCGACCTGACCAACCAACTCGTCGATCGACTGCCCTTCTCCGGCCATGATAATATTCCCCGGAAACGGCTGTGGACTGATCTCTTTTTTCTGAGCCCAGAAACGACCGACTTCGAGATTCTTGAGGACACCTTTCTCCACCCAGCTCGTCTTCTCCCTCGCCAGACCATTGTGATGAATCCCACAGGGAGCGGCAGGGTCCTGCGGATCGGAGTATAGCGTCGCCTTCTCTCCGAAGAGCGCTTTTCCAACCGGATCTTCACCCTCTTTGACAAGCCCATTGAGAAAACTCCGCCCTTCGTCGAAATCCCGCCGTCCCAGCCCCCAGAATAGAAGCGAGACCAGATCCCGCACCGCAGCAGGCTCGAGAACGACAGTTGTTCGCCCCGGAGCTCGCTCCACTGCATTCCTCGAGGCAAGCGCCTTCTCAATCGCACGGGCGCCAACCGGCTCGAGATCGAGGTCGCCGAGATCCGTCACCTGAGTGCTCGCCCACCCCGAGCCACGACCCTCCGCCGCTCGCGCCGTGAGCGAATAGTCAATTCCGGTCGAGGTCTGATGAACGAAAAGCCCTTTGCTGTTGGCAAAGGTTGCGCCGCTGACGGAACGCTCCAGATAGCCGGCACTGTCGACACCGGCTGCTCTTGCCGCCTCGATCACCGGGCGAATCCGGGCAAGGCCCTCCTCCGGCGTGAGTGCTGCGGTCGCTTCGGAAAAGGTCCTCGGTTCGAGGTATTCCCCCGGATCAAGCTCAGGCATGTGCTCCGGATCTTCGGGCGCGAGTTTCGCCATCGCCTGAACCTTTTTCACCGACGCCCTTAAGGTTTCCTCATCAGTCTGATTCACCTGAATCGAGGCGGAGCGCTTTCCGTAGCTCACAGACAGATCGATTCTGACCCTGTCGACAAGACCATTCGAGGTGATGTCGTTGTTCGCGTAGCGAAGCTGCAGATCTTCCGAATCAGTAATCCAGACACTGGCACCATCCGCCTTGACGAGATCGAGAACGCGCCGACTGAGCGACTCACTTTGTGATTTAGTTAGGCCCATGATGTTTTTCCTCCTCCGCTGCAATCACAGGTTGGTGGTAATTGGGTGGGATCAATCGATGCCACCTTTTTGCCGGATTCCTCGGCAGTGTTGAGAATGTTAATTTGCCGGAAACGTCCCGGAACAGCTCCGTGCGAAACAGGCGCGACCTGACCGGGCTGTCCTTTGCCACAGTTAAAAGCTCCCCCGAGTTCGTATGTGTCTTTGCCCCCGAGTCCGTCGCAGGCATTCCAGAAGTCGACCGAATTGCCCTGGTAGGCGACGTCGCGATACATCCCGTCGAGCTTCCCGTTTTTGATACGGTGAAAGACCTGACCGGTGAATTGAAAATTGTAGCGTTGCTGGTCAATGCTCCAGCTTCCGTTGCCGTCGACGTAGATTCCGTCCTCGACTCCGGAGATGAGATCTTCGGTCGTGACCGAATCGTCTTTCCCCGGTTGCAGGGAAATATTCGGCATCCGCTGGATCGGAAAAGAGTCGAACGAATCCGCATACGAGCACCCGTTCGATCCCCCGTCGCGCCCGATCAGTTCAGCCTGACCGATTGCCATTTGAAAGTTTCTGAAAATCCCGTCCTGAATGATGGGAAACTCTTTCCCCGCTGTGGCGACACCATCATCGTCCCATCCGATGGTGGCGAGCCCATTGTCAGCGGTTCGGTCAGCAAAAATATTCACGATATCGCTCCCATATTGAAGCGTATCAAGTTTGTCCGGCGTGCAGAAGGAGGTCCCCGCATAATTCGCCTCATAGCCAAGGGAGCGATCCAGTTCGGTGGGGTGGCCCACGGTTTCGTGTACCGTTAGCCACAGATTGCTCGGAGCAATGACGAGATCCATTTTCCCCGGCGTGACCGAAGGGGCCGTCATTTTCTCCTTCGCCTGCTCCACCGCCAGCGCCGCCTCGGCAACCGCATCCCAGTCGCGCAGATGTTCATATCCCGCTCCACGAGGGGGGAGCATGCTGGCCCGGCTCGCAAATTCGCCCTTTTTCTGATCAACCACTGTGATGCTGAATCCCGGATGAATCCGCACTCTCGACTGCTCGGTTCGGGAACCGAAGGTATTCGCGAGCCACTTCCGCTCCCGAACCATCGAAACATGGGAGTAACAATAATTCGCTCCCGCTCCCAGCGCCGAACGATTGATCCCGAGAAGGCGTTCCACTTTTTCCTCGAGCGAGACGGTGAAAGGATCGACCTCGATCGGCAGTTCCCATTTACCAAGATTGACCGCCAGCTTCTCGATCTCGATTGGCTGACTGCGCCAACCCGCCTGTCCTTTCGCTGTCGCCACCGCCGCCTCGACGAGCGATGTGATCTTTGCTTCTGAAATTTCCTCACTCGCGGCAAAACCCCAGGCCCCGTCAACGAGGACGCGAACCGAGCACCCCAGTGACGATCCCGCATCAACCCCCTGAACCATTTCCTCACGAACAAAAAGCGATTCCCTGTCTGTCTGCATGAGGTGGAAATCCGCAAACGAAGCGCCCAGCGATTGAGCCTTATTCAACGCAATATCCGCCCAGCCCGGAAAGCGATCTGACAGTCCCGCCGCCTCCCCGGCGCTTGCCGACCAACGATTTGTAATCAGCGCCAATCCGGCTGCTGAAGTTCCTTTAATCCAATCCCGCCGATGCATGGCGGAAGGCTAGCGGGTCTCGAATCGAAAGGCAACCATCATCAAAGGGATTCGTAATGCGCTCATCTCAGCGATCTCCACCCCCTGAATGAGTCTCTGATTCTGAGAGACATCTCTCCACCGGCATGATAAAAAGAGCCCCTGATGACAACGCGGATTTTTCCAAAACTCACTCTACTTGCTGCGACACTCAACCTTCTGATCCTGCCTTTGCACGCAGAGACAGTGACCATCACCCAGGCGAAAACAGGGAAATCACTGGAGGCCACCGTGAAAAATGTCGAGGGCGGGGTGCTTACTTTCGAAATGAGCAACGGAAAGGAATTTTCCATTCCCGTGAATCAACTGACGCCGGAAAGCGTCGAGGCCGTCAAGCAGCAGCTCGCCACAGCCAACAAACCCGCTTCATCGAATCTCGCGGAAGTGAAGGGGATCAACGAGGTGATCGGGCACAATCTCTTCGGTGAAGTTGCTTCACTCTGGAAAGAGGACGCCGGAGCGATCGCGGAGCGCCTCGACTGGAAACTCGAAAGTCGCAAGAAAAACACGAGCAGCTACCGGCTCTACACGAAGCTGGATTACCTCTTTCTCGGTGCCCACCCATACTGCGTCACTCTCTACGGAGGGGAAGGCAATCTCGCCAAGCGCATTTCTCTCGTTTACGCGAACAAAGGGGATTTTGGAAGTCGCCTCGGCATGGGCGAAGACCACTTCAAAATCGCCTTTCCCGACAAAAAGCCTCCCGGAGATCTCAACGAGGCAATCGAGTTCGACGCTGCGATGATTACCGAAAAACTCACCGCCGGACTCGGGGAACCGGTCGAACAGTATTACGGCGAGAAAGAGGACAAGCGGAAGGTGAAGCGCTGGGATTTCAATGACCACGCCTTTCTCCTCTCAACCACCGAAGACGAATACACCACACTTCTCATCGTCTCCACTGAGAACGCGGATCTTGAAGGGAAAGTCGACTTCATCGTCGACTCGGACTTTCGGAAAATTCAGATCCAAAACGTCGTCAAAGAAGAGAACGGCGATGTCTGGGTCGACAACATTCCCATGGTCGACCAGGGACCTAAAGGCTACTGCGCCCCGGCTACTTTTGAGCGGGCGATGCGCTACATGAATGTTCCTGCAGACATGTATCTACTCGCCACCGCAGCGACCTCAGCGGAAGGCGGAACAAACACCACGAAACTCTCCGAAGACTGCAAGCGCATCGTGCGAAGCAAGGCAAGACGCATTAAAGAGCTTGAGCTTGACGAAGATTTCGAGATCAAGAACCTCAAGAAATTTATCGATGAAGGGGTGCCTGTTCTCTGGCAGATGTGCAGCCTCAAACAGTACAACGACATTGCCAACGAGCGCTCCGAAGCCCGCGAAAGCGTCACCGATTTCTCCAAATGGGCCACCGAGATCAGCGAGGAAGCGGCCAAGTACGTTCCCACCCTGGAAGGCATCAAAGACAACTTCCACATTTGCATGGTGATCGGCTACAACGAAGCGACCAATGAAGTCGCGGTGAGTGATTCCTGGGGCCCCCGCTACGAAATCCGCTGGGTCCACGTCGACATCGCGAAAGCGGTCACCAACCGTGGCGGCTTCGCGATCGATTTTTAAAATTTATTTCTGCAGTTGAGGAAAGGGGAGTAGCCACTCTGTCAGGGTAAGATAATGCGCAGAGCAATCTTATCGATCATCTTCTGACCGCACTATTCCAAACCTGTCCCTACTTCCCCCCTCCAAACCGCTCCTTCGTCCACCTAACCGAAATCAGACCCGGAACCAGAATCGTCACCGGGAAGAAGTGCAGGAACATTTCATAGGCTGAGGAAAGGGGACTGAAAAAGAGGGAAACGACACCCAGCCCGATTGCGATTACTGACCAGACCATCATCGTGATCGCAGCGTAGCGATTGGATGGATACCAGACTTCGTCGGAGGAACGGGTCAGTGAGGTGCGGAATCCGTAGAACCCGTTGCGCTTCACCTTGCGCAGATACATCGGAATGGCCAGAGCAATGATGAGGATTCCAATTCCAATGAGGAGGATACAGGCAGTCATTTTCGGGTCAGGTGAGAGTGGCTCTATGACGATAAATTATTCTGCGAAAGGGAATCACCCAATGATAATTTTCAGTCCGGTTTGTAACCTCTTCAGGGTCGGGGCAAACTGGATTCATTCCGTGAATTACGTTACAAAAAGCACAAACCATGACTCGCTTCTTTTCCGCTTCACTCGTGCTGAATTTCCTCGGCATCTTCATTGCACCACTCGCGGCCGATGAGAAAGCAACCGGTTTGCCGACCGCGAGAGCGAAACAACCGAACCTAATCGTCATCATGGTTGATGACATGGGCTATGCCGGTCTGAGCTGTTTCGGGAATCCCTACTTCAAAACCCCTCAACTGGATCGCCTCGCCGCAGAGGGAATCCGCTTCACCGACTTCCACTCCTCCGGCACAGTATGCTCACCGACCCGCGCCGGGCTGCTCACGGGCCGCTACCAACAACGCGCTGGAATCGAGGCGGTGATCCATCCGGTTTCCGATCACCCCGAGCATCGCAAAGGACTTCAGCTTTCAGAAACCACCTTCGCCGAAGTTCTGAAAGAAGCAGGTTACACGACCGGTCTCATAGGGAAATGGCATCAGGGCTATCCACAGAATTCCGATGATTTTCACCCGCAAAACCACGGCTTCGATGAGTTCGTCGGCTACCACAGCGGGAACATCGATTTCATCAGCCATGTCGGTGATCACTACGCTCATGACTGGTGGCATGGAAAAATAGAAACGCCCGAAGAAGGCTATTCCACACATTTAATCAATCACTACACCTCCGATTTCATCAAACGTCACGCCGTCGATGAAAAACCATTCTGCCTCTACGTAGCGCATGAGGCGATTCACAATCCCCTTCAAAAACCGGGTGACCCTGTTCGTCGCACCGAAGACGAATGGAACCGCTGGGATTGGAAAAACGCCTCTGAAGAAGAGTGGATCGAAATGTATAAAGGCATGACCCTCCCCGTCGATGAAGGCATTGGCGAGATCCGCCGGATTCTTGAAGAGCAGGGAATCGCGGAAAACACCCTGATCCTTTTCTTTTCGGATAACGGCCCTGCCTCCGACCTTCCCAGTGACAGCAGCCAGTGGCGCGGTAAAAAAGGCTCCGTCTACGAAGGGGGACATCGCGTCCCTGCCCTTGCCTGGTGGCCGGGAAAAATTCAACAGGGTCAGGTCTCCGACGCAACCCTCTTAAGTCTCGATGTCATGCCGACTCTGCTCTCACTTGCCGGAGTTAAAGCGGATGCCTATAAACTCGATGGAAAAGACATTTCCTCTCTCTTACTCAAAGGGAATCCCGTCGAAGGGCGCCCTCTTTTCTGGGCCTCGATGGGAAATGGCGGCCAACGCGCCGAAGCGATGCGGGAAGGTCCCTGGAAACTTGTCGTTCTGCACCCCAAAGCTAAACCGGGAACCTTCGAAAATGAAAAGGTGGAACTGTATCATCTCGAAGACGACCCGGGTGAAAGCACCGATCTTGCGAACCGGGAGCCTGAAAGGACAGCGGCGATGCTCGGGAAGCTGAAGCACTGGTACGCAGAGACCCGGAAGGGAAAAACAGAACAACCGGGCGGCTGGCTCGAGACGGGGTCCTCACAACAATAGGTATATTCGAACAGGAGAATTTCGAAATACCTATAAAACCTCGCGCAGCTTCCACATCAGTTCATCCAGTGCCAGACCCATACCCTCTCTCCGGGTATTGGCGCAGGCCGCCCAGACGTCCCCCTCACTTGTTCGAACAAGAATACTGGTGAGACCGGGCAGAGAGCCGGTGTGCCAATAGTTTCCGAGCTCATTGACGTTCCAACCGCAGGCGTAGCCGGGGTTCAGGCCTCCGCGATAGGTCATTGCTTTGACCGTGTCATCTTTGAGCACGTCCGGCGGATCGGAAAAGCCATCGACGCGAAGGCCGAACTCAACCAGCTCAGTGGGTGAGCCGACCCATCCTCCGTGCGCGTCCATACGGCGAATCTCCATCGGAAAGGTCACGACCTTCCCTTTCTCATTGTAGTATTGGGACTCGTCTCTTCCCGGATAATTTGCGCCCAGGTGCATCAGTTTAATCCCGCACGGACTGAGGATAGCTCCTTTGACATAAGTATCGTATGACTGATTGGTTTTCACCTCGATGATCCTGCCAAGGAGACAATACCCGAAATTCGAATAAGCGTAGGATCTCCCCGGAGGATGAATGAGGGGATACTCCCTGAGCGCCCACTGGATGAGCTTCGCATGATTGTAGTCGAGCTTCTGAAACATCGGATCATTCTCATCACCCGGCCAACCGCCACTCGTATGAGTGAGAAGCTGATACACCGTAATCCCATCGGGCCCCTCATACGGCAGGATACCTCCCGAACCGAAAACCGGCTCAGTCAGACCAATCCTACCTGTCTCGATCAATTTGAAAATCGCAGCGGCGGTGATCGACTTGCTCACACTCGCGATACGAAACTGGTGCTCCGGCCTCAATGGCGCTCCCACACCTGCATTCAAAAACCCGAAAGCCTCGCGCCGCTTTAATTTTCCACCGGACGCGAACGCCACCGACAGCCCCGGAACCTTATATTCCGCCATAAACTGCTTCGCAATTCTCTCAAACGGATCGCCGCCTTGTGCGAACATCGATCCCGGCAACAGTGCCGGAGAGGAAGCGGAAAGAAGGTAAAGGCTGCGACGTCGGTTCATGACATAAAGTCGCTCTATCCAATCAGATCCCAAGCGAATGTCGACCACTGACTGATTTCGAGGATTGCTTTCCGCCAATTAATTTAGCTATGATAGAACCATGTCAGATCCAAATATCGCAGCGAAAGCACCTGTAAAAGTCACGCTCGAAGAAGGAAAAAAATATTTCTTCTGCACCTGCGGAAACTCGACGAGCCAGCCTTTTTGCGACGGCGCACACAAAGGAAGCGACTTTGCACCGAAAATGTTCGTTGCAGAAAAAAGCGGCGATGCCTTCTTATGTCAGTGCAAACACACTACTAACGCCCCCTACTGCGACGGGTCTCACTCGAAACTATAAAGTGCCTGAACCACCACGATCATTCGTCCAACCAAACGATGCCACTTTCATCAACGATTCATAGATTCGCTCTCACCGCACTTCTGACTTTCGGATTCGGCGTTGCGGCAACGTCTGCGGAAGAGGGAAAAACCGGCATTTTTATCATCGATTCGGCGAAAGGGACCGCAACCGTTCACGATCCTGAGAGCCCGGTCGCTCCGGACGCAGCTATTCAAGTTTTTGCCTCAGGTCCCAGGGGATCAACTGTCGTCATTGGAGCCTTCGGAGAAGAGGGACTCCACGGAAACCTCCTTCCTCTCGCAGTGGAGCAAACCAGTGAACCTGCAACGGTCGCGTTTCCGGCTAAGGGCACTTTCACCTCCGGTGGAAAAAACGCCGAACTGTATGTGGTTGTCTTTCCCAATACCAACCCCGCTCTCAAATCGATTCTTGATGAATTAAAACAGATCGAAGCGGCTCAGAAAAAAGGGGAGACGGATCTCGTCATGCTGCTCTCTCTCGAGATGAAAAAGAATCTCGCCAACGCGATTCGGGAAAACGGAGCCAAAGAATACCGCGAAGGATTCGGCGACTCACTCGCCGATCTACTCAAAGAGGAACCCACCGCCAAGGCGGCGGTGACCAGGACCGGAACCGGACTCGAAGATCCGGCAGCCGCTGTCATTACAGAAAAACCGGCCGGAAAGACGCTGGAAGAACTCGAAAAATCATGGCGCGACGACAGCATTTCTCTCCCCGTCGGTCTCGTTGCTCCCGGTGGAATCGTCCGCACTATCACACCCACCCCGTAAGAACGGTTGGAAGCTTCATCCGAGACAACTGAAACCGGTCCGCGGGGCTCCAGCGCCGGTGCCTGGTGGTTGATTCTACCTGTCCTCGCGCTCTTTACAGCCCTTCGCATTGGCTTACCTGATTTTGCGGGAGAGCCGGAACTGCTCTCGCTCGACGAGGCCCTCCAGGCCCGCGCCTCACTGGGTCTCGCTAAGCCACTCGATCCGTCGATCCGCTTTGCGGAACTGACGATGAACGAATCGATCGCGAGACGTTTCGCAGAGAACGGGGAATACGCCACTGCTGCGGAGATCCTCAAAACGATCGCCTCACTCGGAGCAAGAGTTATCGCGGTCGATATTATCTACACCTGGGGAAGAGAGAAAGATCAGCAACTCCTCGCGGATACAATACGGGAAATCAACGCCACCGGTTCCACCACCGTGGTACTGCCCGTCTCGATCGAAAACGGCCCGAATGGTCAAAGCCTTCTCCAATCGCTCCCGCAGGGAGGCGGAAATGAATTTGCACGCGGATCGGTGAACGTCACTCCCGGCAACCACTGGCGCGAGTATCAAATGGTGCATCGATTCAAAGACGAAACAATTCCATCGCTCGCCCTCGCCGCCCTTGGCGCCACCCTCCCTAAAGCGCTCGCTCCCAGAGCAACCGAACCGGGCGCGATGCAATGGAAGACGCTCAGCGAAGGAGCGGTCACGACAAGCAGGGCTGACACCTCACGGCTCTTTCTCAATCTCCAGCATTCCTACTACGACAATCAGTTTGAAAAACCCATCGAAGGGGCGAAGCACCTCCAACGTGTCTGGAGCATCGAAGACCTCGAGGATTTAGCGGAACGATCCAAAGGGAACAGCCCGCTGAAAGATACCATCGTGTTCTTCGGCTACGGCGCTGAAGTCGATGGAAAGCTAACCGCCCACGGCGATCTGGAACCGGGAATGCTCCTCCACGGAACCGCGCTGAATGATCTCTTTGAGCGCACTTCAATTCGTCCCGCCGGTCTCGTCTTCGATCTGCTCCTTTATCTGGCCACCGCTCTGCTCGCCGTTTTCGTCTTCATTCGCATGAAACGGAAACGCTGGCTCATCATCGTCGCGATCGGAGGAGCACTCCTCATTCTGCTGACGGGCTGGATCGCGATCTGGGAAGGCCACCTTCTCATTGCCTCGGTTAATGCCGCGATGATCTGGGGTCTTCTCGCCGTCCTCGAAACGGGACGCCGCTGGAGCTTCGAGCAACGTGAACGGCTTCATCGTGATGCCATGTTAGGGTTCTACTTTTCCCCATCAGTTCTCAAGCAGGTCACGAAAGACCTCGGGATGATCAAACCGAAGGGAAGCCGGGTCGCGGTTCTCCTCAGTGACCTCCGTGGCTTCACCAATCTTTGCGAAACGCAAAAAGTAGAGCGCGTTTTCGAATTGATGAACCAGCTCTTCGCCGTCGAAACCGATGCGGCCTTGAAAGAAAACGGAAGCCTCGCCCGCTTCGCCGGAGATCAGTTTCTCGCCTACTGGGGAGCACCGGAACCCTACGACGATGCCTCCGACCGCGCGCTGAGGGCTGCCCTCGAAATTCAGCGAACCCTCATCAGACGACAAAAAGCCGCTGCTGAGGGAGAGCTCGATTCATGGCTTCGGATCGGAGTGGGACTCCACGTCGGAGAAGGGCTCGTCGGTCACGTCGGCTCGCGATCCTACCGCGACTACAACATCGTCGGCGACAGCGTCAACACCACCGCGCGGGTCGAGGGTCAGACCAAGAACTATGCCGCTCCTGTTCTCGCGACGGGGCAGTTTGTCGAGTCCCTTTCAACCAGGCCACCCTCCCTCAAAGTCGACGTCGTGCAGGTGAAGGGGAAAGCGAAAGCGACAGAGTTATTCGCCATTTTCCTGGAAGGGGACGAAGCCCCTATGGAGGCAGCCCGCGACTACGAAAAAGCCTTCTCACTCTATGAAAGTGGCGATTTTTCCACGGCAAAAACTCAATTCGAAACCCTCTCAGCACACTCACACGACACTGTTTCGACTTCTGCCAAGTTATTAAAGAATCGCTGTGAAGAACTCGCGAATGATCCACCGGAAGCCTGGGACGGCGTCTTCGAGCTGACCTCGAAGTAGACTCACTGGACCGGGACATCGCAATTGCGCCAACGCTGAACTCGACAATTTCGCGGTAGTCAGTTGAAAATAGGAGATGCTCAGGATCGCATTGCTCTTACTAACACTTTTCCTATCTTCTCTCTCTTTCGCGGAGGAAATGCCCTTTAAGATCGACCTCACCACTGCGACGGAGGGGTTTGACAAGAAGATGTGCTGGGTTCATGCACGCGCCGGCGCCATTCCCGGAGCCGGCGAAAACGGACAACCGCTTGTCGTCATGACGCTCCAGAAGTTGCAACTCTCCGGTTCAGACATCTTCTACGCACTCAACGAAATGCGCAGCGGGGACGGGGGAGACTCCTGGACAGAACCATTCGAACACGAGTCCTTCGCGCGGGTTCCTTTCAGCTTCGAAGAGAAGAAAGATCTCGAGATTACGGTGTGTGATTTCTGGCCACGCTGGCATGAGAAAACAGGCAAACTCCTCGGAACCGGACACACCGTCGTTTACGAAAACAACAAGGTGATGCACAAGCGCCCGCGCAGCACGCCCTTCGCGATCTACGATCCTGAGACTCACACCTGGTCTCCCTGGAAGACGATCAAACTGCCTGACGAAGCCAAATTCGGCAACGCCGGTGCGGGCTGTGTCCAGCGCTTCGATTTACCGAACGGTGACATTTTACTCCCGATCTATTTCGCCGAGATCGGTGCGGGGCGTTACTCGACCACGGTGCTCCGGTGCTCGTTTGACGGAAAAGAGATGCGCTACCTGAATCACAGCAACGAGTTGATCGTGCCGGTAAAGCGGGGCCTCTACGAACCGTCTCTCACCAAACTCGGCGACCGCATCTTTTTGACGATGCGAAACGATGAGCATGGCTACGTCTCAGTCGCGGAAGCGGGGGAGTCCCTTGAATTCTCCGAGCCGAAAAAGTGGACCTTTGACGATGGCTCCGACCTTGGAAATTACAACACCCAGCAACATTGGGTAATGCATCCGAAGCACGGACTCTTCCTCGTCTACACCCGGCGTGGCGCGGAAAACGACCACGTCTTCCGCCACCGCGCTCCGTTGTTCATCGCGAAAGTTGACCCTGAGAAACTGCACATCATTCGATCCACCGAACAGGTCCTCGTTCCTGAAAAGGGCGCGCGACTCGGGAATTTCGGAGTCACCGAAGTCACCCCCGGCGAGACCTGGGTCACCGCGACAGAATGGATGCAGGCCCCCGGTCCGAACTACTCGGATCCCGAACCACTGATCGCACGCGGCGCCAACAACCGCGTCTGGGTGGCGAAATTGAAGTGGGATCAGTGATCGATCGACCCCGGATCTATGATCAGCTCTGCAAATAAGGCTTAAGCTTCGCGGCGGTGAGGCCGAGCAACTTCGCCGCCTTCGCTTCATCTCCGTCACTCTCCTTCAAAGCAGCGGTAGTGAGTTCCTTCAAAACGAGGTCGACCGGTGAAATTTCACGTTCTTTCGCCAATTCAATAATGGTTCGGGCTATTTTCGCGGACTGTTCATCAAAGTTGTCCTTTTTCGCAGCGTGATCCATCGGCAGATCTTCCGGCAGCAACACATTCCCCGTCGCGAGGACGCAGGCACGCTGAATCAGGTTCTCCAATTCACGAACGTTACCGGGCCAGTGATACTCTTCCAGAGCAGCAACTGCGGCTTTCGAAAACTGCATCGAACGAACTTTGCCCTTCTGAGTCTGACGGTGCAGAAAGTGCTCGGCGAGCAATCTGATATCTTCAACACGCTGGCGAAGCGGCGGAATATGAATTCGGACGACATTGAGTCGATAGAAAAGGTCTTCGCGGAAAGTTCCGTGTTCCACTTCCTCTTCGAGGCGCTTGTTCGTCGCCGCGAGAATGCGCACATCGCTGAGCAAATTCTCATTTCCCCCGACCCGCGAATACTCGCCACTCTGGAGAACCCGCAGAAGCTTGCTCTGCACTTCGAGTGGCATGTCGCCAATCTCATCAAGGAAAAGAGTTCCGCCGTCGCACTGTTCGAAACGGCCCATGCGTCGACTCACCGCGCCGGTAAAGGCTCCCTTTTCATGACCGAAAAGTTCACTCTCAAGCAAATTCCCGGGGATTGCCGCACAGTTAATCGCGACATACTCCTCCTTCGCCCGTCTCGAAAACTTGTGAATCGCGTTGGAAACGACCTCTTTACCAACACCGCTTTCGCCAGTGATCAGAACCGGTGCATCGGCGCGGGCGACCCGGCCGATCAGTTTGTAAACATCCTGCATCGCCGGCGACCGGCCGATAATCAGATCATCCGAAGGCTGAGGCTGGATATTACCTTCCTCTGCACTGCTATCCTCCGCAATCCGCATCTGATCAGCCGACTGGAGGGCGCGCTCAGCGACCTGTCTCAGCTCAAAATTCACCGATTCCCGTCTTAAAACATCAAAAGCCCCGAGACGCATCGACTCGATCACCACATTCGTCGAGGTGACATGGCCATTCAGAATCACCATGGCATTGGGCTCAGCGAGGCGAACCTTCTTCAATAAACCAACTCCATCGAGCGGCATATTGTTGAACTCAGCGATCAGCAAATCGGCCTTATGCTTGCCGAATAAGGTGAAAGCATCATCTGAACTGGAGGTACAAATCACTCTAACCGTCTCAGCTTCAAGGTGCTTCGACGCCCATTCCAGGAAATCGGGATCATTATCCACGATGATGACGGTTTGTTTCTGGATATCTTCCATAAAAGGTTGAAACTGATCTGACCGGAAACTGTTCCTGCAATCCTCCGAACCAGATCGCGGGAGTATACCACACCCCTTTCCCTTTAGCTGCGATTTTAGGCGATGAAATACCGTAAAATTCCTTCGGAACTCTTTACTACCAACCGGAATCGTCTCCGTGAAAATCTTCCCGAAGACTGCGTCGCGATTTTCAACTCTGCTGACATCCCCTGGCGCTGCGCTGACGGCTCAATGCGGTTCATCCAGAATTCCGATCTTTTCCATCAGTGCGGAATCGATCAGGAGGAGACCATTCTCGTCCTGACACCCTCCCATCCCGACCCGAAGCTTCGCGAGGTCCTCTTCGTCCGCGAAACCTCGGAGCTCATTCAAATCTGGGAAGGTCACAAGGTTTCCAAAGAGGAGGCCACTGAGATATCCGGTATCAAAACGGTGATGTGGACCACAGAATTCGAGCCGTTTTTGCGTCGTGTCAGTCGAATCTCCGACACCTTTTTTATCAATCACAATGAACACGGGCGCTCCGGGTCCCCGATGAATTTCTCACTGGACGACCGGTTCCGGCGCCGCTGCCAGGCACTCTATCCAAACCACAACTATCGCCGTCTTGCGCCGATCATGCACCGCCTTCGGGCGGAGAAACTGGAGGAGGAAGTGAACCTTCTCCAAACGGCATGCAATATCACCAAAGACGGTTTCGAACGGGTCCTGCGTTTCATCAAACCGGGCGTAAACGAATGCGAGATCGAAGCCGAGTTCATGCACGAGTTTCTCGGACAGGGATCACGTGGATTCGCCTACGAACCCATCATCGCCTCGGGCAACAATGCCAACGTGCTCCACTACCTGAGCAACGATCAAATCACCGAAGACGGACAGTTGATACTCATGGATGTCGCTGCCGAATACGCCAATTACAACGCCGATCTCACGAGAACAATTCCCGTGAGTGGGAAATTCACGGAGCGTCAGCGCGACGTTTACAACGCCGTCCTCCGTATCCTTCGAGTCTGCATCGACGAACTCATCGTCCCCGGAAAGGACATGAAGAAGGAGTATCATCCCGAAGTGGCGCGCTTGATGGAGGACGAACTCATTCAACTGGGACTGATTGACGCTGAAAAAGTTGCAGAGGAACGGGCCACCGAGGATTTGCCTGAGGAAAAACGCGTCTACCGCAGGTATTTCATGCACGGTGTCTCGCACAGCCTCGGGATCGATGTCCACGACGTGACCCCGGTCGCGAATCAGTTTGTGGAAAACATGTGCGTTACCGTCGAGCCGGGCATCTACATCCCCGAAGAGGGATTTGGCGTTCGCCTCGAAAATGACATTATTGTAAAGTCAGGCGGCAATATCGATCTCATGGCCTCAATTCCCATCGAAGCAGATGAGATCGAAGCGCTCATGGCGCAGTAAGCTTCGACGTTTTCGTTGGTTACTTATCGCGCATCACTGGACTTGATGTGCGAGGGACTACCGTCTTTAATTTTCCCCCAATCATGTCCAGTCACCCCAAATCCGTTCGCGTTCGAGAAGTCAGTTTGTATTTCATCCCCGTGGTGATGCGGGTCCCCCTGAAATTCGGCAATCAGGTCCTCGAGTCTGTCACCTGCGCCCGCGCGAAAATAACCGTCGAAGATGCCAGCGGCAAAACGGCAGTCGGCTGGGGGGAAACGCCGCTCTCAGTCGGTTGGGTCTGGCCGTCCGATATCGACTACGAAAATCGTCACACCGCGATGAAAGATTTCACGATCGCGATCGCCGACGCCTTTCAAAACGGACCTGAAAGCGGACATCCCATCGAAATCGGCTACGACTTCATCGAAAAGCGCCTCCACCCGCTTCAGGACAGCTTCAATGAAAACCGCGACGCCGGGGCGGCACTTCCGCACCTCGCTGCCCTCGTCTGCTTTTCACTCTTCGACATCGCAGTTCACGACGCCTATGGAAACCTGCACGAGTGCCCTGTCTATGACACTTACAACGCCGACTTCATGTCCCGTGACCTCAGTGATTTCATCACACCCGACTCCGACGATGTGAATTTCGACGGGCTCTATCCGGATGCCTTTCTCAGCGCTAAACCGGAACTGAAACTCCCCGTATGGCACCTCGTTGGAGGACTCGACCCGATCAGTGAAGAGGAACTCACCGGAGACGAACCGGACGACGGCTACCCCGTTCTCCTTCGTCAGTGGATTCGAGAAGACGGCCTCGATTGTCTCAAAATCAAACTGCGCGGGAACGACGCGGAATGGGATTACGACCGCCTTCAAAAAATCGGCCAAATCTCTCAGGAAGAGAACGTTACCTGGCTCACGACCGACTTCAATTGCACCGTGACCGATCCATCCTACGTGAACAACATCCTCGACCGTCTCAAAGACGAAGATCCCGTCACCTACCAGAAAATTCTCTACGTCGAACAGCCCTTTCCCCACGATCTCGAAGCCAATCGCATCGATGTCCACAGCGTCAGTGCCCGGAAACCACTCTTCATGGACGAAAGCGCTCATGACTGGCGGTTCGTGAAAATGGGTCGCGAACTCGGCTGGACCGGCGTCGCTCTCAAAACCTGCAAAACTCAGACCGGCGCTCTTCTCAGCCTCTGTTGGGCCAAAGCGCACGGGATGACCCTGATGGTTCAGGACCTCACCAATCCGATGCTCGCCCAGGTACCGCACTTCCTTCTCGCCGCTCACGCCGAAACGATTATGGGAGTCGAATCCAATGGGATGCAATTTTACCCAGAAGCGAGCACCCCGGAACTGGCAATCCACCCCGGTCTTTACAAGAGACAAGAGGGTATCCTCGATGGCTCAACCCTGTCTGATCACGGTTTCGGCTATCGCGTCGACGAAATCACCCGCGAACTTCCCGCTCCCGTTTTCGGATCATGAGTGATTCATTCATCGTTGTCATGGGCGTCTCCGGTTGCGGAAAAACCACCGTCGCCGGTGAACTTGCGAACCGTCTCGAGAAAGGCGTTTACCTCGAAGGCGATTCCTTTCACCCTCCCGAAAACAAAGCCAAAATGGGTGCCGGAATTCCCCTCGATGATTCCGATCGCTGGCCCTGGTTCGATGCCCTGATTGCCGAGGCAAAAGCCAAACTAGCAGAGGGACAGACCCCGGTTCTCGCCTGTTCCGCCCTGAAGCAGGTCCATCGCGACTATTTGTTTCAGGATTTCCCCGCGTATCGGCTCATTCACCTCGATGGATCTTTTGAGCTCATCAAAGCGCGAATGGATGCCCGCGATCACGAATACATGACGTCCGACCTTCTTCGCAGCCAGTTTGCCGCTCTTGAGGTCCCGACGGCTAACGACAACCTGCTTACCCTCTCGATCGAGCAATCGCCTGACGAGCTCGTAGCAGCCGCGATAGAGTGGTTGGGATCGAAAGGGTGATCCTCCGGAAGATTCGTCCGAGCTCATGAGGCCCGGGCTTCTACTGGAATGCAAACCTCCAGCTCTGCATGACTCAGCTTCTGGCTTCCGGCTTCTGCAAATGCCTCTCTTTGCGCCCCTCCCTTGAGTTATTCACATCCTAGTAGAAGAATCTAAATTTATGGGGAAATGAATATTCTTATTATAGGTGTTAATAACTCTTAAATACTGATGTAAGTCATTTCCACTTAATGAGTTAACCTGAATATGAAAATGTGGATAAGCGTGGTGAAAGCCCCGCAACAAGTGTGGAGTTATTACCAGAGACCCAACTTACTCCACCTTTGCTCACAGTTATTCGCAAGTTATTCACATCTTTTTTAAGGGGGATTCTGCTCATTCCTCTTCCTCAATTAGCCCGTAAATAAACGAAGGGCCGATTGTTACGTTCTTCCAGTTACGGAGTTCCCGTTGATGGGCCGGGTGATCCTTCACTGCGCCGTGCAAACTGGCTGTCCGATCGTTCTTTTGAAGGAGGACGGTCGCGGTGTATCCTGAGAAGACGTCAGTGACTCCCGTCGTTTCCCGCGGGAGCTGATCGCTTCTCAATTGACGGCCCCAATGCAGTAAGCGGTTGTCATCGAGAAGGGCGTAGTTCTCTCCAACGGCCCAGAGCTTGACGACCGGGATCCTCCACCTCTACTTTGAGTGCTTCGCGGAGGAAACTTTCCAAATCCTGCGTGCGTTTCTCGTCGGCATCCATGGTCGTGGAGCATAGTGAGAGTGAACAATCGCAGCAAGCCTGCACTCACGATTTGATTGGACGCATTTTTGAGTGAAAAACCTTGAACGGGAGCTTCTCCGCCTCGACAAAGAAACGAAAATTTGGAACCGGGGAATCTCGATCGAGCTTAAAGAAGCCTCGTGAAACGACACATCACCAAATCATGGGCAAAGTTCTTTTCATTCGAGGCGGCGCGATAGGGGACTTTGTTCTCACGATGCCGGCGATACAACTCGTCCGCACGACTCTGCCGGACAACGAGATCGAAGTGCTCGGTTACCCGGGAATGACTGATCTCGCGCTCGTGACCGGTCTCGCCGACAAACAGCGTTCCATTGTCGATCCGAAGTTGGCTCCTTTCTACGCTCCGGAAGCAAAACTCGACCGGGAATGGTGTGAGTACTTTGCCGGGTTCGATCTCGTCGTGAGCTGTCTTTACGACCCCGATGGGCTCTTTGCCGCGAACCTCAAAAAGGCCGGCGTCAAAACCCTCGTGAACCTTCCCTTTCGACCCGACGAATCAGAGACCTCACCGCATGCCTCACTTCAGCTGGCCGAACCACTCGGGCAGGTCGCGCTTTTTCTTGATGATCCCGCGCTTGAGCTCGACTACCCGATCTCAAACACCGTGAAACGACGCGGAGCGGGCCCGCTCGTCGCCGTTCATCCCGGGAGTGGTCATGCGAGCCGGAACTGGGGATTTGAATCCTGGGCGGCTGTTCTCGGACTTCTCGCCGAAACTCATCCCGGGATCGAATATGTCATCACCTCCGGCGTCGCTGAAACCGGAATCATTGATGAGTTCCTCACGATCCTCGACGAACTCGATCTAAGCTACACGCACCTCGATTCAATTCCTCTCACCGAACTGGCCTCTGTTTATCAGCAAGCCGATTACTACCTCGGACATCACAGCGGGATCGCTCATCTGGCTGCAAGCACCGGCACTCCCGGTTTGCTGCTATTCGGAGATGCCAATCCAGCTGTCTGGAGTCCTGCCTCTGAGGAGATGAAAGTGCTTCAATCGAAAAGCAAAACGCTGAGTGGAATCGCTATCCCCGATGTTCTCGAGAGAGTCCAAATCCCGAGTTATTCACATCCTAGTAGTAGAAGCTAAATTTTAGAGGAAATGAATATTCTTATTATAGGTGTTAATAACTCCTAATTACTGACGCAACTCTCTCAATATAAGTCGATTAAGCCGTATTTGAAGATGTTAATAAGCGTGGTGAAAGCCCTGTAACAAGTGAGGAGTTATTACCAGGTGCCTAACTTACTCCACCCTTGCTCACAGTTATTCGCAAGTTATTCACAGTCTTTTCAGGGGGATTAGTCCGTGATCCAGCGCTGCAATTCGAGAGCATTGCCGGCAGCATTGATCTCGGCTTCTTTTTTGCTTTTTCCAACCCCTTCACCGAGAAGCTTTCCTTCCCAGGAGACTTGCGAGACGAAAGACTTTTCATGGTCAGGTCCTTCCTGTGAGACGATGGAATAGGAAGGGCTCGACTGAGTAATCGACTGGAGATGCTCCTGAAGCATTCCTTTGGGATTGCTGTCGTCGGGTTGATTCGCCACTTCGTCGATGAACGAAGCGAAATTGTTCATGATGAAGTTTTTCGATTCCTCGTAGCCGCCGTCGAGATAGACAGCACCGGCGAGCGCTTCGACAGCGTCGGCGAGATTGGAAGGGCGTTCTTTGCCACCGCTGGCCGCTTCGCCTTTCCCGAGGAGAAGGTATTCTCCCAAACCGATGAGGTGTGCGTATTCACAGAGGGCGTCGCGTGAGACAAGGCGGCTGCGCAGTTTCGTGAGCCGGCCTTCTGCGAATTTGGGAAATCGCAGATAGAGCTCGTGTGTGAGAATGAGCTGGATGACGGCGTCGCCGAGATATTCGAGGCGTTGATTGTCGAAATGCGGCCGCTTTGATTCGTATGCCAGACTCGGGTGAGTGAGTGCTTCGGCGAGTAACAGCGAGTTGCTGAACTTGTATCCGATCCTTGCTTCGAGAAATTCCATTGATAGGAGGGTGGCTGACGGGACTTGAACCCGCGACAACCGGAATCACAATCCGGGGCTCTACCACTGAGCTACAGCCACCATCAAGGCCGGTTGGCTGAAGGCCAATCCGAGTGGAGACGGAAATTATAGCATCGAAACCGTTTTTCCAGCGGAAAAGAGTGCTTTATTGGAAAAACCTGAAATAGATCGATTTTAAAAGCTTCATACCATGGAAATATCCGACCCGAATTGGAAACCTGTCGCCTTCAAAGAGTGGCAGCTCATCTCTGACGCGCTCATCTCAGGGGAACAGTCACTTATTTTACGAAAAGGCGGGATATCCGAGGGAAAATCTGGGTTCCAGTGGATCCACGACCGCTTTTTTCTCTACCCGAGCCTCTTTCACGAGCAGGTAAAACAGGTCAAGCCGGCACTCAACGGGGGGGGCGAGAGGCAGTTGTCTGAACCACTTGCTCCTGAAGGCAGTGTTGCTTTTTCCGTCTACATTGAGACCCTCAAAACCGGGCGATTAACCGATTGGGACGAAGTTTTGAAGCTCGATCCCTACCATATTTGGGACGAAACGATCATTCGGGAGCGATTCGAGTGGGGTGACGAGCACGGAATTTCCTTCGCAATCGTGAAAGCATTTCAGCTACAGGAACCCTGGATTCTTGAAGACCGGAAGACATTCGGAGGGTGCCGTTCCTGGTTCGGGCTTCCGGCCGATGAAGCGGGAGGCTGGAAAAAACACCTCGAATCAGCCGCGGGGAGAGAAGCGGCCTGTGGTTATCCGGACTGGCTTCTCACCGGAAACTGAGTTCATTGCCTCTCAACGTTGTGGCAAGTCGTAGCATAGGATTGCATCCTGTGTTCACTGCCTATCCGTTTCCCGTGCTAATGTCAGGGGCTTCGCAAAGAGAATGCAATCCTGACCTCTTTCGCTTCCTTCGCAGTTTGTGTCCTCAATCAATCTCCCTCCGGGGCTGATTTAGATTGGCAAAAGGGTCTGCGTGCGTTTTGCTACAGCCGGAACACACATTCACCTGTTCAAACCAGACAATCATGTTACCCGAAGTCGAAAAACTCCTCCGCGTTCAGCATCACGATCAACGAATTGCGGCAATCGATAAAGAACTCGCGGGGATTCCGATTCTCGAAGAGGACGTCCGCGACAAGCTTCTCGAAGACGAGAAAAAGGAAAATGACGCCAGAAGTGCTTTTCAGCATACCGAAGTGGCGATCAAAAATCTCGAACTGGATATCGACACGAGAAAAGATTCGATCACGAAGCTCAAGGTCCAGCAGTACGAGACCAAAAAGAATGATGAATTCACCCGCATGGGCGAGGAAATCACGCGTTACGGCGAGGAGATTACCGCTCTTGAGGATAAAGAAATCGAACTGATGGAGCAGGCCGAAGCGCAAAAAGCGGCCTACGCCAAAGCAAAAGCGGATCACGAGGAAAGCAAAGAGGACGTTGCCAGCGAACTGGAAGACCTCGCTGATCTGGCGAAAAATCTGAAGAAAGAACGTGAAGAGGAAGTCGTTAAACGTCAGTCACATGCCGAACCGATTGATGAAGATGTCCTCGACAATTACGAGCGTCTTTTCAAAGGCAAAGCCGGTCATGCTGTTGTCGGCCTCGTCGATGACGTCTGTCAGGGCTGCCACATGAAAGTCGTCAAATCCACCTACATGGAAGTGAAAGGTGAAAAGCAGCTCACGACCTGTGAGAACTGCGGCCGCATTCTCTACTATTGGACTGATGATTCCGTCGGTCGTGACAAAGGCAGCTATTAGGCGGGCGGGCCCGCAGAAGTCGAGGAATAAAGAATGGAGTGGCGACGGGATCTTCGAGATTAGCGAAGCCCAAAAGATTCTTCCATTCTCTACTTCTATACTGCTTTCATTCTCCATCCTCCTTTGACACGCTTTCGCAATTCGCGTTATCATCTCCGGCATGAACATCACTCTCCGGCTTTTTTCCTGCTCATTACTCGCTGCGATTACATTGAGCCTTACGGGGTGCGGTGGTGACTGGTTTGTCGGGAAATGGGCCTTTGATAAGGAAACGACGATGGCCCAGGTTCAGTCGAAGTCACCGGTTCAGGGGCAGGAGGAAGGCGGCCTGCTCAAAGACGTTCTTTCCGGTCTTCAGAAAGGGATTTCCCAGGTTGTTCTCAGTCAGTTCGAAGGGTTCACCCTGGAGTTTACCTCTACCGAGATGCGTCGCATCAAAGAGGGAAGTGGCGTCGCTCAGACTTACAAAGTGATCGAAAAACCCACTCCTGACACCCGTGTCATTCAATACGAAGACGGAGAAATCAACACGCTGATCCGCACGGAGAAGGGAATGAAAACCCAGGTTCCCGGGAGCGAAGATCTCTGGATGCATTTCAAGCCGGCTGAGTAATTTCAGCGCTTGCGAGAGGCGGTTTGCGGCCGTGTTCCGTGGGCACGGTCGGAAGCGTCTCAGCGTATGAATGCGTCGTGGAGTGAAGTCGCGGCCATCGCCTGCAATGATTCAGGCAACTCGCTGCCTCCTGTCTCTCACGAATCCACCAGCCCCATCTCCTTCAACTTCCGTTGCATCGTCCGGCGGGAAATGCCGAGGAGCTGCGCGGCTTCGGTCCGGTTGTCGCCGGTTCGCTTGAGCGCCAGCTGAATCATTCGCTCCTCCATCTTCGCGATGTTGAGGTCGTCCTCTTCGGAGATGATATGGACACCGGAGGTTGATTTCCCGGCACTGGCCGAGTCCCGAAACCCGTGATGGGAGTTGTCGCGCAGGAAGGGGGGCAAATGCCTCACTCCGATTTTGGCGGTGTTAGACATGACAACACCATGTTCGATCGCAGTGCGGAGTTCACGCACGTTACCGGGCCACTCGTAGTCGAGGAGAAGCTGCAGCGCTTCCGCAGTCAGTTCCATCGCTGGCTTCTTGTTCTCTTCGGCAAACTCTTTGAGAAATGCATCGACTAGCAAAACAATATCCTCTTTCCGCTCGCGGAGCGGCGGCATGTCAATCGAGACGACATTGAGCCGGAAAAAGAGATCATCGCGGAAGGTTCCTTCGCGCACCATTTCGCTGAGATTTTTGTTCGTCGCGGCAACGACGCGAACATCCACTTTAATTGGTTTGTTAGAGCCAAGCCGCTCAAAGGTTCGTTCCCCGATCGCGCGGAGCAGTTTGACCTGGGTGTTGAGATCAATCTCACCGATCTCATCGAGAAAGAGGGTTCCTCCATCGGCTTCTTCGAAGCGCCCCGCCCGTCGTTCCACCGCTCCGGTGAAGGCTCCGCGTTCGTGGCCGAAGAGTTCGCTTTCGAGAAGCTGCTCACTGAGAGCGGCACAGTGCACCGTGACGAGTTTGGACTTCGGCCGGCCGCTGAGGTGGTGAATCGCGCGGCCGACGAGTTCCTTACCGGTTCCGCTTTCGCCTTCGATGAGGACAGTCGCCCGCGTTGGCGCTACCTGACGGATCGTATCGAAAACCGGCTGCATCACGATGGAATGACCGATGATGTTTTCGAGTCCGAAGCGGTCTGTGACCTGAGCTTTGAGTGACTGGACTTCCTCTTCAACCGATCGGCTCCGGATCGCCCGTTTGATCACGATTTCGAGTTCGTCGATGTTGAGCGGTTTGCTCACATAGTCGTAGGCGCCTTTTTTCATGGCCTCGACTGCGACGTCGACGGAACCATAGGCGGTCATGAGAATACAGACCGGTGCCTTGGGGCGGGCGAGTGTTTTCGTGATCAGCTCCATCCCGTCCTCGCCACCGAGTCGGAGATCGGTGAGCATGACATCGACGCGTTCGGATTTCAGGATCTCCTCCGCTTCGGCGATGTTGGCTGCGATGTAGACATCAAAGTCATCTTCGAGCGAAAGCCTCAATCCTTCGCGGGTGTTTTTCTCGTCGTCGACGATGAGAATGGTGCTGTCGAAAAAGTCCATATTCGGGCAGTGTTAGTCTTCCACGTCGATATCGATCACGGAGGGTTCTGATTTCTGAGGAAGGACCCGCATGAGCCTTTCCGCTCGCGGCAGATAGACGGTCACGTCAGTGCCTTTGCCTTCGCGGCTCTTGAATTCCACTTCACCCCCGTGAGATGAAACAATGCGGTGGACAATCATGAGCCCGAGACCCGAACCCGTTTTTTTGGTGGTGTAGTACGGTTCAAAAACACGGCGAACCTGCTCGCCGGGAATGCCCGGGCCGTTGTCGGCGAAAGTGACGAAGACATTTTCATCAGTGAAACCGGTCAGGATTTTGATCTCTCCGTCAGACCCCATTGCCTGGGAACTGTTCCGGATCAGGTTGTAGAAAACCTGCTTCATCTGATCGCGATCGACATGGATGAGGGGGAGCTCATCAGCCAGTTCGAAAGTCACTGAGATCCGGCGGTCAGCCACTTCCGGTCCGATGAAGTTGAGTGCTTCATTGAGAAGTTCGTTGAGATCGGTCGTCTCCGGCACGAGATGAGAGGGACGCACCGCGCTGAGAAATTTTTCGACGATGAAGTCGAGACGCTTGATTTCGCTACGGGCAATTTCAAGAGATTCGAGTAACTCGCCGGCGAGTTTCGGGTCGGCCCTTTTTTTGATTTTCCGCTCTGCGACCTGGAGATGGATGTTGAGGGAATTGAGCGGGTTGCCGATTTCATGGGCAACTCCAGCGGCGAGACTTTTGACCGCTTCGATCTTTTCCGTCTCGATTTCCTTGATCTGCCGTTCGCGGCTCCGCGTGTCGTCCCGCAGGATGATCACGAATCCAAAGAGATCTTCGTCGTTTCCTTCAACATCTTCCTCCGGTTCGAGCGGCGCGATATAGAAATTTAAGTAACGAAGCTCGGGGTATCGCACCACGATATCGCGGTTTACGACCCCGCCGGATTCGACGACCTCGGTCCATTGAATCCCGGGGAACAGCTTCGCGATCGTCTCTCCGGTGAGATCCTTCTCATTGAGACCGAAGAATTCCCCCGCTGCATGATTGAGATAATGGATCGTTCCGTTCGGCCCTGCGACGATGATTCCCTCGCGAATGACCTCGAAGACACTCTCCATGAGTCCCTTTTCCTGAACAGCCTTCAGCACAATTCGTTGAATTTCCTCGGGCTCCAGCTTGTCGAGCCGGTCAATGAGCTTATCTATTATGCCTGATTTCATGCCGATAGATCTTTGAGAACAAGATGATTGAGAGACAAAACGACGCGACTGATAGAGCGGTGCTCGTCATCAGCACTTTCGCTGACCACGAGACTGCGAGACAATTTGGCACAACTGTAGTCGAGTCGCAACTCGCCGCCTGTGTCAATTTGATCCCCGGAGCGACCTCAATCTATCGGTGGAAAGGTAAGGTAGAGGAGGAGTCGGAGGTTGTTGCGATCATGAAAACGACCGCCGCAAGGCTCGTCGAACTGGAAGCGTTTCTGCAGGAAAATCACCCCTATGATGAACCGGAATGCATCGTCCTGCCGATCGAAGCGGGGTCAAAAGGCTATCTGGACTGGGTTCGTAGCGGTGTAACGGGGTAAACGAAGGTGGACAAACCGGTAACCTGAGGCATAAGTCTCAACTACTAACGAGCAGCAGACAGTGAGTCTTATAGTACAGAAATACGGTGGAACCTCGGTCGGAACTCCCGAGCGAATCATAAATGTGGCGAAACGCATTCTTGAAACCAAGGAAGCGGGTCATCAGGTGGTTGCTGTTGTTTCAGCGATGTCCGGGGTGACGAACCGCCTCATTGAGCTGGCTGATCAGGTCACCGGCGAAGGTAAACCGACTGAGCGCGAGATGGACGTTCTTCTCGCGACAGGAGAGCAGACCACGATTGCACTGACGGCGATGGCTCTCAATTCAATGGGGGCTGAAGCCGTTTCGCTCACTGGAGCGCAGGCCGGTATCGAAACCGACGGGGTCCACACCAAGGCTCGCATTTCCAACATTTCCCCGGAGGGTGTTCACGAAATGCTCGATGAAGGCAAGATCGTGATTCTCGCCGGATTCCAGGGCAAGACGCCTGACGGTAAAATCACCACGCTCGGTCGCGGTGGCTCCGATTTGACCGCGATTGCGATGGCAGCGGCGATTGATGCCGATTTGTGCCAGATTTTTACGGATGTCGACGGCGTCTACACCTGCGATCCCCGCGTCGTGCCTGATGCAAAGAAGATTGAAGAAATCAGCTACGACGAGATGCTTGAAATGGCGAGTTCGGGGACGAAAGTAATGCAGTCCCGTTCTGTGGAGTTTGCCAAAAAATTTGGAGTGCGCTTCGAAGTGCGAAGCAGTTTGAATAACAACCCCGGAACCTTAGTCCGCGAAGAAAGTATGAGCATGGAATCCGTTGTCATCCGAGGAGTCAGTTTGGAGAGAGAGCAGGCGAAAGTCACGATCTCCGGCGTCAATGATCTTCCCGGAACCGCCGGTAAAATTTTCGGAGCTGTCGCCGAGGCGAACATTCTCGTCGACATGATCGTCCAGAACGTTTCCGTGAAACAAACCGGGAAAACGGATATTTCCTTCACTGTTCATCGCGATGACGTCGAGAAGGCTGAGTCCGCGCTCACACCGGTTCTTGCCGAGCTGGGCAACGGAGTCACGATTCGTGCCCGCGACGGGATTGCCAAACTCAGCGTCGTCGGAATCGGAATGCGCTCGCACTCCGGTGTTGCCGCAGAGATGTTCGAAGCCCTTTCCAACGCGGGAATTAACATTGAGATGATCTCCACTTCCGAGATCAAAATCACCGTAACTGTTTCCGAAGAGCAAATCGACGAAGCCGCGAAGGTGATGCACGCCGCATTTGGTCTTGCCGAAGCATAGACCGGGTTCCAAAGGGGCGCTTAAGCACCTCGAATGCCACGGTTGAACAGGGTATCGTCAACGATCAAACCCTGTTGAATCCGGGGGAGAAGGACCCTGACGATTGGTAAGTGACGTTCAACCCGCTCCCGATCAGGTGGTTGCGGCTGTCTGTTCCCTGAGCTGCGACTGTTAATAGCGCGAACACATTGATGGAGTGATTGCGGATCGCTCCATTTTCCGCCACGCTGGAGGCGAGCTGCTACGAAATGAATCAATCTGAATCCCGTTCCAATCACCGTCGAGAGAAAGGCGACAAACCAGACTGGCCTGTCGCTCCGACGAAAGCGGAGACGGCGCTGCTGCCTGCTTTTGAGGGACTTTCCCATGACCGGATCCACGTGCCGGCGACTCCGGCCGAGTGCGAGCGGGCTGCCAACGAGATTTTCTCAGCAGGGGTTGGTGGTTTTGATACTGAGGCGAGGCCGACTTTCCGGGCCGGAGAAAAAAGCGACGGTCCTCATGTTGTGCAATTCGCGCTCACGGATAAAGCGTTCATTTTCCAGCTTCATCGAAGCGAGTGCGAGCAGGTCGTCTCCGATCTCATTGCTTCCGGAGAGGTCCTCAAGGTGGGATTCGGTTTGAAAAATGATCACGGGCAGATTCGGAACCGGTTGGGAATCACTCTCAAGCACGTCCTCGATCTCGATCAGGTTTTCCGCAAGCAGGGCTATCGTGGACAGATCGGCGTCCGCGGGGCGATGGGGGCTCTTCTCAAACAGGGATTTAAAAAATCCAAATCGATTACGACAAGTAACTGGGCGAAGCCTGAGCTTCGTCCTGCGCAATTGCTCTACGCCGCCAACGACGCCTACGCCGCACTGAAGATCATGGAGGCGCTCGAGGAGAGAGGGCATCTCGAGCGGTGATCGATTGACCCGGTTTCAGGGGCGCGAACACGTCGTAACCTCGACGCTCACTTTCGGCGAGATTGTTTCCTGCACGAAATGAATGGTCTTTACTGATGTCCTACCTTTATAAAAAACCGGCCAAACCGTTCGCCATCTCTTTATCGGTGCTTCCGGTTTTGATCCTGACATTGTTACCAATTCAGAATGCCGGTGCCTGGGGCTCGGGTCACGACGATGTCATGCGTGAGGTCATCGAGCGCCTTCCTGCAGACCTGCTCGATTCCTTCACTCCTGAGATGATTCAGGAGGCGATTCATCATCAGAGTCATTATCCGGACAATTTTGACCCTTTCCTGCCCGGGGATGTCGGCGATGCCGCTATGGCCCGTCTCACTGCCGCCGGGGTGAAGAGACGCTACGATCTCCATTCGGAGCGCGGCATGGCGATGGCGTTTATCATGCTGGTAGAGGCATTGAAAGAAGGGGATGCCACCCATACTGCGCTTTGGATCGCGGCATACTCCCATGTCATTGCGGACATGGCGGCGTGCAATCACGACCCGCTCGTTCATACCGCCACCTATGGCTGGGCTGACTGGAAACTGAAGCTCCCGGGCGGCGGGAATGATTATTCGAAACTGCGATCCTTACTCGATCTTTCGGGGGCGGCTCACGATCCTGAGGGCGGCGAGGCTGCTTTCGAGGAGGCCATCGAGCGGTTTCATCTCGCGGATACGGGAAAGGAGCCCGGTGAACTCCTTGCTGAGATTATGCTCTATGGCCAGGCTGGCGCTGATTTCTGCGCGCCGCGCGGGGTTCGTGTTCTCGAAGGGGCTGCTGGTTGGGTTGACCGGGAGGATGCGGCTGCCCGGGCAATGTTGTGGAGAAACCTCGGTGAGCTCGGTGCCTGGGCGGTGGTGCGAACCTTGCGCGATGTCGAGGTGGCACGCCGGTATGCTCAAGAGGGTCAGCAGATCGAGCTGACTCCCGGGATTGAGGAGGCTCATCGCGAGAATGTGGCGAGCTTCATTGCGGGGCGAAAGATTGAGGAAGACGCGCTCTTTGCCCCATTGCTTCGGAATATGGATCCGGAGAGTGGTCCTGTCACCGGCATCGTCTTCGAACCCTGCTGGGCGATGAATGGGGCCGTGTTAGGTTTCGCAAGCCGGGTTCAGTCTGCAGCGATTGCACTCAGTTGGAAACAGTCAGGAAAACCCTATGCGACTTTTGATCTTCGTGATGCGCTCGATGATGGTTTTCCCGCTCCTGAGAAAATGCCGCAACTTGTCATCGTTGCGACTTCCTTTCACAGTTACCATTCGCTCAAAGCTGACGCTCTCGATCGCCGTCTTCAGTCCTACCTCGATGCGGGAGGGAGCGTGCTTTGGGTTTCCGGAACGACTCTGCCTGCGGCCGGTGCGTTCGGTTCTTTCCGCTCTGCGATGGGTCGTGATGATGACAAGAGTAAACTCCCGGTGTCCGATAGTGACTTCATAGGTGCGCGAGTCGCCCTCGTCGGGGCCAACCTTCCTGATTCCGTTATCGCTCATCCCGCTAGAACCAAAGCAGGGTGGCAGCAACCCTATTGTCCGTGGACTTTCAGTCTCGAAAATCAGAAAGATCTGCAGCCACTCGTTACCCTGGAAGCTGGCGGGAATTCTCAGATTGTGGGCGCTATCGATATCGGGAAAAGACGCGCCCTTCTTCCGGTTTACGCGATCACCCCGCATCTTTTCGCGGGTGAAGAGGGGCCAGATTCGCCTCATGAACCTGCTCTCAGTTCAGTCGGCGAAGCCATCCTTGAGGGGGCTTTGAAAGCTCTCGTTCCGGTCCAGTGATAGAACCTTATCTGACGAGTGAAGGCGGAGTTGATCGTTTCACTGCTCTGTCGACTAGCGCCTGGGGAATTGCAAAGGTGAGGCCATGCAGTCCCGGCTCAGCGAAGACCGGGAGAACGTTCGACCTGAGGCCGTCCTCGTGAGCGGCTTCTCCCGGAACCCACAGGTCGGCCGCGTAGGCTTCGGTTTCACCGACGAGCCATTCCGGAAGAGCCCGGCGTTTGCCAAACCGGTAATCCTCGTCCTCGATGGTGCTGGCGAGAGTTGCTTCTTCGGGCGTCCTGACATCACCAAAATGAATACGGGCGAGGAGAGCGGCGGCATGCGCCATGATTTCATCAGATCCCGGTCCTGAAGCAATGACTACGAGGGCGGGGGAGCTCTCTCCTTCGTAGAGCACAGCGGTGTTGGCCATCACGATGTGAGAAAACACGATAGGGGCGGAGCGAACTGATTTTCGATAGCGGGCCATCAACTCCGGTGACGATTTCCCCCGTTTCTTTCCGTAGCCTCTCGCGCCACGGTGGAAGATACCGACAACAGCAGCGATCATTCTGAAAAACAACCCCGAGTGGATTCCCCAGAAGTAGTCCATGAACTCCCTTGTCTCGATCCATTCGAGGCAGAGACGTCTGAGGTGCCCTGTATCAATATTCAGTAAATTGGGAATCCCGTCGTAAGGGTTTTCGGCATCGCTCATTCAAGTGGGTTCCTATCAGAGAACGTTTGCGGTGCCAATATTGAAGTTAATGAATTGACGGAAAATTAGGGGGTTGATAGAAAGCTACCTATGATACTGCTATACCTATTACTCGCGGCGATAGGGCTGATATGTTTTGGTTTTGCAGGTGGTGGAGCTCTGGTTGCAGGTCTATTTGGCTATCGCCTCAATCGATATCGATACCAGTATATGGGACTCGAGGATCGGAGGTTTTTTATTCCCCGGCTCTGGAGGTTGTGGAAGTTTTCTCTCTATCAGCCGGTTGTCTGTATTGGTTTGGCACTGTTCCTCGTTTCGCTTCTCTCTCTTTTTCTGAAACCACTCGTCACCTCCGGAATCTTCGGTGGAGATAGGGGTGAATCTGAGGCAGCGCTCCGGGTTGGGAGTTTGGAAAACAGGATCTACGCAATGACGGAGTGGTTGCAGAACGGAAGGCTTATTCACTCCTTTCTGATCATGACCTTAACCCTACTCGTGGTCAATTTGATCTGGCCTAACATTAAGCTCTTCAACGAGGTGCCGAAGATGAGAGTGAGAATTCGCAACGCGATGATTTTCCTGACAACGATCAGTGCCTTCACATTTGTCTCAGCAAAGAACATCAATTCCAATCGGGCCATTGTTAGCGCTAATTTGAGAGAAGAGGTGAAACGGAGCGAGGAGGAATTAAACCGTTTCAATTCCGAGTCTGCCGCCTGTAAGATTGTGAAAGACTCCATCGATGAAATGACTCCGGAAGAGATTCGGAAACTGGCGATCATGGCGCGAACTGTGGCAGCCCTCGGAGCGGCTACTCAGGTCTCTGAAAACATGGGAAAAGAGGCTGGCGATAAATTCAAGAGTCGCTTCAGCGCTCCGGAGTCAAGAAGTCGCACTCCATTTGACAGGGCTTCGATGCTCGATGAGATCGATGACTGGCCGACCCTGTCGGAGAGGCGGTTGAATGCCTCCAATGAGGCGAAGCGGGCCGCCCTGATCAAGAAAGCGTCGAGGGAAGCGATGCTGGGGAGCCTCGATCATATCAGCGTGGACATAGGTAAGCACCTCGGTGGATCGGTAGACCGTGCCTCCAGAGCGGTGATCGGGTCCTTTTTCTCTGCGATGACAGAATCGGTCACTGAGCTTTGTTCGACGGTTCGGCCGTCAAAGAAGATCGCGTCCGATACCGAGATATTGGAGCAACTTTCCCGACGCACCCCGAGTGCAGGCACGGATCGAGTGCCTTCAGCATGGTTGGATGAAATCGGCGACGTCAATGATCCGGAGAAACTGGCGGCTTCGCTGGCGAAACGGGTTGAATCGATTGATGCGGATTTTAAATTGAAATCGGCTGCGAAAGCAGCACGCGCAGCTGAAAAAGCGGCCGACGCGGCAAAGGCAGCAAAAGCGGCTAAAAACCTCATCAAGTTTATTCTATAGTGAACCTTATGGTCCGGGAGAAGATCACCCAGGAACCATTTGTGATCGTTCAAGACTTCAAGGTATGAAAAAGATCATTGTTCTGTATTTACTTCTCGGAGGCATCTCTCAATTTTTCATTCTGCTTGTGCTCAACGGTTTTTGTCAGCTACAGATCGATTTTTGGGAATGGCGGGACCCGGATACGCCGCTGGACGCTTCGGTCTTGAATTCTGTCGTTTTTCTTAAATGTGGAATGATCATCCCCGTTTTCCTCGGGCTGACGGGAGTCGCCTATCTGGCCAACCGGATTTCGGGTCCGGGTTTTGCGATTCACACTTTAGGGATCAGTATGTTTCTCGTTGCGTCTCTTGCTGTTGTCTCGGTTGGCATGGTGTTCAAGCCAATGGTGATGCCGATAATGACGTCGATGCCGTTCGAAGAGTCTCCCGTTGAGTGATTCGGACACAATAATTCCTCCGTTTTTACGTTCCTGTTTCCGCAACAGATCTGGTCGAATAGTATCCATGCAAAATTCTCCCCGTGATTTCTCCCGAAGAAAGGCTCTCGCCACGCTCGGCCTTGCTCCTCTAGGCGCCGCCCTCGCGACGGCGGCTGACGGAACTCCGAAACGGGTCCTCCTGCGCTCGTCCTGGCAGACCGTGAACATTGGCGATATCGCCCACACGCCCGGAGTGCTGCATATTCTCGAAACGCATCTCCCCGAGGTCGAAGTGACTTTGTGGCCTTCCAGTGTCGACAATGGAGTCGACGAACTTCTCCTCGAGCGTTTTCCGAAGTTGAAGATCGCCAAGAAGGGGTCCCCCGAGCTGGAGAAGGCTTTTCAAGAGTGTGACTTCCTTCTCCATGGATCGGGTGCTTCCCTTGTCGCTGAAAACGATGTGAAGAAGTGGCGTGACGAAACCGGAAAACCTTTCGGCATCTACGGAATTACCTTTCCCCTGAAGAAATCCTCAAAGACGACCGCGACTTCCGAGGAGGGGTTGAAAAACGCTATCGATATTCTCAATGACGCGCAGTTTGTGTATTTTCGGGACTCCCGTTCGCTCGCTCTCGCAAAAGAGAAGGGCTGCAAGGCCCCTGTGATGGAATTCGGACCGGACGGTGCTTTTGCCTGCGATCTTCGTGACGATGAAAAGGCCGACGCTTATTTGAAAGCCAACGGCCTCGAGCCCGGGAAATTCATGTGCGTGATTCCACGTCTTCGCTACACGCCCTACTGGACGATTAAGGAGAACAGGCCGTTTGATGAGGTCAAACATGCCCGGAATGAAGAGATGAAGGAGAATGACCACGCTCAGCTGCGCGAGGCGATCATCAAGGTGGTCGAAGAGACGGATCTCAAGGTGCTGGTTTGTCCTGAAGACCGGACCCAGATGGCGGTCGGAAAGGAGATGCTTTACGATCCGCTGCCGGAGGCGATTAAAGAGCGCGTCGTCTGGCGTCCCGATTACTGGCTTACCGGCGAGGCGATCAGCGTGCACGATCAGAGCGCGGGGCTCTTCGGGAACGAGATGCACTCGCCCATCATGTGCATCGGTCATGGCATTCCTGCGATCGTGTGTCGTTGGGAGGAGCAGACGAGTAAAGGGTTCATGTGGGAGGACATCGGTCTTGGAGACTGGCTTTTCACGACCGACAATAAGGACGAGTTGTCAGGCATCGTTCCTGCGGTGCTTGAGATGGCGAAGAATCCTGAAGCGGCACGGAAAAAGGCAGCGAAAGCGAGAGCCTTTGTCGAGAAGCGTCAGAAAGAGACGATGGATCAATTGCGAATCGAGCTGGGGCTTTCGTAGGTCGTTCGCGGGATATTTTGCGGCCCCTTCAGAGCCGGAGGGAGTTGAGGCGGGACGTATCCCGGGGTGCCGTTGCGCTCCACGCTGCGCTATTCTTTTCGGGGTCTCCGGCCCGGGAAGGGGGAGGTTTGATCGCGTGATTTCGAACTCATTGAATCATTTGCCCTGATCAGGCTATGGAGCCGTAAGACCGATTGTGATATTGATCCCCTCACAAATATGAGGGGATTTCGTTACTTTTTGCCGCTGCTTTTGATCTTGGGTCTTTTTGTTGGTTTTGCGACGGCGCAGAACAAAAAAGGGAAGAAGGAGAAGGCACCTCCGAAGAAGGAATTTTACTCGGGTCAGCCGATCAAGGCGCTCATTATTACCGGCGGGTGCTGCCACAATTACCTCTATCAGACCTTTGCTCTCGGGTCCGGTGTTCAGAAGGTGGCCAACGTTGATTTTGAGGTGATGAATGTCGGCGGAAAGGGAACCGAGGCGCAAATCGATCTCTACGACAATCCTGACTGGGCGAAGGGCTATGACGTCGTGATTCACAATGAGTGTTTCGCGAACACGGCCGATCCCGACTACATTCGTAAAATCACCAATGCCCACAAGGGGGGAACTCCGGCTCTCGTGATTCATTGTGCGATGCACACCTATCGCGCCACCGAGATCGATGATTGGAGACAGTTCCTCGGGGTAACGAGTCGGAAGCACGATCACCAGAGCAATTACGAAGTGAAAGTGGAAGCGTCGGACCATCCTGTCATGGCCGGTTTCCCGAAAGACTGGGTTACGCCGATGGACGAGCTCTACATCATCGAGAAGGTCGAGCCGACCAATACGGTTTTGGCGACTTCAGTCAGCGAGAAGGATGGCAAAGCACATCCGGTGATCTGGGCGAACGAGTTCGGAGGGACCCGCGTTATGGGAACGACTTACGGACATTCGGATGAAACCTTCGGGGACGAAACCTTTATCCGCATGCTCGCCCGCGGGATCATCTGGGCGGCAGGAAAGGACGGCGAGGCGCACCCGCCCCAGTAAGAATTTGGTTCAGAGTTAGTGAAGGGGCGGGGTGTGTTTTGTCCCCGCTCCTTTGCTGATTTTTTCCGCGAGTCGATCCTGCAGGATCGGGCCCTACCCGAGCTCGGCGAGTGTCTTCTCGATGAGCTTCTTCGTGCCGATGATTCCCGCGATTGGATCGGACTGTCCTTCAAATTCGATTCCGATGTAGCCCTTGAAGCCGCCGTCTTTTACGATCTTCAGCATTTTCGTGAAGTCAGTGTTTTTCGCGGAGCCGTCCTCTTCGATATGGTGCACTTTCGCGCAAATGGCCCGTGCCCATGGGAGCATGTCTTTGACGCCCTGATACTTGTCGTAGTCTTTGAAGTTCCCGAAGTCAGGCAGGGTTCCGCAGTTATCACGGTCGAGAGTGGTCATGAGATCTGCGACCCACTGACCGTTGCTGGAGTGATTCCCGTGGTTCTCCACGATGATATCGATTTCGTAGGGCTTTGCGATGTCACAGAGTTGGTTGAGTCCATCGATGGCCTGCTTCTTCACCTCGGCAGGATCGCCGCCGGAACGAACGTCGACGCGAACGGAGTGACATCCGAGAGTCTTGCAGCCCTCGAGCCAGGGGCGGTAGTCTTCCGCCGCCTGTTTGCGGATTGCCGCGTCAGCGTCGTCGAGGGCGCGGTCATTTTTGAGCAACATGAGCTGGTTCTCGACTCCGAGATCGTTGCAGCGCTTTTTGAGTTCGGCGAACCAGGCGGTGTTGTTCGCCTTGTCCATGATGAAGCCGTTGAAGTATTCCAGCGCGGAAATACCGCACTTTTCCACCGCCAGTTTCGGGTAATCGAGTGCGTCGAGTTCGCCTTTCCGCAGTTGGTGGTTAAAGGAGTATTGTTGCAGAGAGATTTTCAGCCAGGGGGAGGTTTCTTCGCTGTGACCAGTGGCAGCCAGTGCGGCGAGACCGGTAAATGGAACGTGTTTGAGGAGGTGTCGTCTTGAGAAATTCATGAGGAAAAAGGTTTCAGGTTTCCGGGAGGTCGGCAATGACAAAGATCTCACGGGAGAACGTATCGCATTTAACGAGGGTGCCTGAGAAGGCGTGAGACGTTCCGATCGTTGCGCGGAGATCGCTCAGGCTTTCCTCTTCGGGATAGGCGATTACGAGCGAAATGGGTTTGCCGTTTTCGAGTACGCAGATTTCCCCCCGAAGGAGGAATCCGGGACCGCGTCCGAAAATGCGATCGAGAAAGTATTTTTCGACTCGCTGTGGAATGATTGAGGAGCTGATTTTCTCGTTCAGGAAGAGTTTCGTGAAAGCGGTTGAGATCGCATAGTGCGAAGTGTGCATCGTGAAAAGATCGAGAATGTCGCAGGCAAAGTCTGAGACTTCATGTTTGAATTCGGATGGCTGAACAATCGCAGGCACGACGGCTTCCTCTTCGATCTGAATGGGTATTTCTTCAAACGCAGCAGGCTCTGCCATCTCATTCGGAGAAGGCACAGGTGGCGATTCCTCCGGGACTTCAGGCTTATTCCTGACCGCTTCCACCGCACCGGGTTCGTCAACAGGTGGGGAGGTGCGATTGGGCAGAGGGGGAGGGATCGGCGGGCTCTTTGCCTGATTGTCCAACATCGCTTTTGCGGTTCCGAAGAGCAGTTTTGTGGCCCGGACGAGATCCTGCGGGTTTGCGATCAGGCTGTGATCTTCGACTTTGATTCCGGAATCAGTGATTCGATAGCCATCGAAGCGGTCGAAGAGGCGTTTCAAGTGGTCCCGCCGCTCCGGTGTCAGAAAATCGCGGATCTCTTCGGGTTCTTTTCCGGAGATGATAGCCTTTTCGTCGAAGGCCAGATCACCGACCTCGATGTCCTGAGCATTGAGGAGAGATTTTGATATCCCCGAAAGGAAGTGCTGCTTTTTCAGCTCGAAGGATACCGGAAGGGCTTTGTTGAAGCGGAGATTGAATTCGGTCCATCGCGTTTTGTTTTGGAACGTGGTGCCAATGACGATGGAATATCCGGCGCGACTTCCGCGCATCTCAAGCGCCCCGGAGCCTCTCTTTTCAAACTTGAGATGAAGCTCGTTGGCAGCTTGAGCCCAGGCTTCACTGACACGGGCGTTGTGCCTCGCCCCGAAAACGAAAATCAGGATAACGATGAAGACAAAAATAAAGAAGAACTCCATGAGCTTTCATAGTCCAAGACTGAGCTGCGAAACACCACTACAAAATGCAGGGGGAATTCCATTCCCGCCCGGAAGCACGAGTGGCTGGAGAAACTTAACAGGGTTGAGTGCCGGACCTGACCCTGTTCAATTTACGGCATTGGGACACCTTCTTCGAATGAACGCAGGACGATAATGCATTCCATGATCACGAAGATAATGAATCCGACGGGAAGGCCGTAGAGAAGGAATCCGTATGCGAGTTTGAGTCTCGAATACTTTTTTTGAAGCACGATTCCCATTTCGTAGATATCACCCATCATCGCCCTGTAGAGACGGGTCGGGGTGGTTACCAACTCGCTGAAGCCTTCGATGAATTCCTCTTTGTGAAGGGCGGTAAAACTACCGAAAAAGAGAAGGTTTGATTTTCCCTCTTTGATACTGACATCACCGGGGGTCATCTGTTTGAAGCGCGGACGTGCTACGAGAACCGCGAAAATCATCGAACCGATACAGGTGGCGATGACGATACCCACGGGGATGAGAAGCCCTTTGTGAGTGATGTATTTTTGCCCGTGGGACACGATCAGAATCAGAATGATGCTGTTTACCGAGATGAGAAAGTTTGCTTTGGCGTCAGCGAGCGCGCTCACTTCGACATGGACGCGGTAGCAGTTCCGGAAGAGTGTCTCCACTCCCCGTTTTGTGCCGAGCTTGTTTATCTCTTTCTCGGTTTTTGTGAGTGGATTTTCGTTTTCCAAATTACTTGAGCGGTTTAATTCCAAGGCGGAGTGACTGGTATTCCCCGCCATCGTCGAATCGGGTGATACGAACCACAAATCCACCGGGATGACGAACATCACGCAGGATTCCGGGAATCACCGTATCATGATAATCCTGTAAGACGCCATCTTTTACGAGGACATCGTTATAGGGTTCTCCGGTCGAAGCTTCGCGGGCGCCTGCGGGAAGGAACCCCATTCTCACGAGATCATTTTCGATCTCGACGAGAGGGATGCGATAGAGTCGGGCCGCTGCGAGCCGGTCCTCCCGTGTCGTTAGAGGAACCGATATCGTCGGTGCCGGCCCTGCCTTCTCATCCGGTGTTGCGAGGCCGAAGGTTTTGGCAATGAGATCACGTCGACGGATCAGCTTCCAGGTCAATACCTGCTTGTAGAAATCAGGCTGCTTTGAGTGTTCCACGATAGCTCGAATCTCGTTCCCCGTGATCCTCATGATGTGCTCGGCGCCGGCGCGATGATCGGCGAAGGTGACGTGATCCCAGGCCGATGGGCGATAGATTTGGAACTCGTTGGAAAAGACGAGACGGCCCTCGGGACTTGTCCAAATGAAGGCTCCGGTTCCGCGGTCGACATTGAATTTGTTGAGTTCGCCGGAGCGGGAGGCACCTCCGAGGGCGGAGCCCGAGTCGTGAAAGTATTCAAGGTACTGTGGCCCTGACACACCACCAAAATTCCGTATTGTCACGGACTTGAAATTGTCTTCTTTGACGTCCACTTCCCCCAGCCAGAATGCCATCAGCATCATTTGGCGAAGGGCACGGTCACGGGAGGCGAAATCGGTGTAGTTTGAAACGGGGCCACCTGTGGTGAAGGCGTCATGCTTCGCTTCGACCATGGACTCGCGGAATCGAATCCAGGTTTGTCCGACAAATTTTTCGGGACGGAATTTTTTCGGCGTTTCCGCGGGGAGACCTCTCAGAATCGATTCGGCGTTCGATTCGGTGATGATACCATGAGAGAGAATGAACGGCTCGATATTGAAGTCGTAGTTGGACTCCTTCATTGTCCTGACAAATTCCTCTTTTGTGAGAGGCATTGTTTTGTCCGGGTTCATTTTGCGCTGCAGGTCGGAAGGCAGAATGAGGAGGTGGGCGTTGCCGTCTGTATCGGCATAGGCGAGGTCGGTGTATTTTGCGCCAAGCAACAATTTAAGCCGGTTGGTCACGGGTTCGGTAGCGGACTCTTCGCCCCACTTGAGTTTCCATTTTTGACCGAAAACATCTTCAGTATCGATTTTCGGGGAAGTGGCGGTGGTTTTCAGATCATCCCATAAGAGAACTTTGCGTGACCCTGAAAGGCTGTAGTGAAAGTCGGGATATTTTTCGCGGAACTTCTTTTTGTCGAGTAGCTCGGCGCTAACCTGATGCGACAGCCAGGATTCAAGTTCGCTCCAGGTGTCAGGGCGGCAATCCTGCATGAATCGGCGGGAGTGCCATTGAGGGTTGGTTGGGGCGACATCGAGTGCGGCGACCTCTCCATGAGTCATCTTTGCCATTTCATCGACGGTGACGAAGCGGTTCGCGTCCTCGGGGTGGGCAAGGTTGGCGGCTTCCTTTTCCGCCCCGAAACGGTAAAGCTTTCGCTTCCGCTGAGAGGCTTGATTCAGAAGCGGTGTTGCGTTCATGGTCGCGCGAAACAAGAACTGCTTCGCGACGTTCATTTTCAGGCGCATGTCCTGAGAAAGGGCGATGCCACCGCGCTCCGACATCATCTGATCGGAGAACAACGAGTATAGAATCCGCGCGGCTTCGTCGCAGGCTTCGTAGCGCAATTTTGCATCTTCCGGAGAGCGGCGTGCGCGTTCCAGTTTTGCTAGTAAAGGCTCTTCAAATGCGATGTACTTTCGAAGATCATTCCGCTCCGAGCGAATCGGGAGCGCGATTTCTCTGAGACGAAGGTAGTTGGCAAGATCGGCCCGGGGATTCCGAACTTCCTTAATCTTATCGTCATCCTTTTTCTTCTTATCCTTTTTCTTTTTTTTGTCGTCTTTGTCGTCTT
>JAYWLB010000106.1:0-15049 GCA_035967665.1 Verrucomicrobiales bacterium BCK34 | reverse complement strand
TTCTCCTTCCTCTACTCATTTCGAATCGCCCTCGCTGCGGAAGGTAGAGGAATGAAACTCATTCCGAAGTCGCAGCCTTCCGGCTTGCTGCTAAGACGGGAAGGAATTCTCCTTCCTCTACTCATTTCGAATCGCCCTCGTTACGGAAGGTAGCGGAATGAAACTCATTCCGAAGTCGCAGCCTTCCGGCTTGCTGCTTAGACGGGAAGAAATTCTCCTTCCTCTACTCATTTTCAACCGCCCTCGCTGCGGAAGGTAGCGGAATGAAACTCATTCCGAAGTCGCAGCCTCCCGGCCTGCTGCATAGCTGGGAAAGAGTTCTCCTCCCTTTACTTCAGGCTCCTACTTAAATTTCGAATCGCGATCCTCGGGGGTAATCCTGATCACGAGCGGTCGATGATCGCTCGCTTTGTCCCAGTCGGGCCAGTGGTAAATGTGACTCAGATCGCGCTGAATCTCGGGGCTGAGCCCTTTGCTGTAGAGCGCGTAATCAAAACGCGAATAGGAATCGGCGAAGGACCAGTGATGTGTCCAGCGAAAGCCATACCGGTCTTCAAGTGTCAAGGAGGCGAGGTAGCCGGCTCTTGTGAATCCTGACTGGAGCGCTTTGACGGGAGGCTCGATGCGGAGATCGTTGAAGTCGCCGGTGACGAGAAGATTCACGTCCGGATCCTTTTCAAAAATCTGATCGATGTGCTTTCGGGCGAGTCGGGCTTCGTTCAGCCGCATCATGGCCTGATCCGCGTTCGGGACTTCGCGTTTTGATTTTAAATGGAGTCCCACATAGCGGAGGCGATACTCCGGGGTGATCGCGATGTCGACGTCGAGGACTCCGCGCTGGAACGGGAGTTTTTCACCATCGAGCAGATAGGTATAGTCGTCGCGCGAATGGCGGCCGGCAATGGGAAAGCGGGAAAGGAGGCCGAGGTTCCGATTGTAGCCGCTCGCCGCAGTGACGAGCTCTGAGTGGGGAAGATCCAGCCCGCCGGCTTTGAGCCGATCCCGGAGATCTTTGAGGAAAGTAGCATCTCCGATCTCGCAGACACTGAGGATGTCGGGCTTCATTTCGAGAATCGCTGCGACAATGGCTTTGATCTCCCGTTCCGGTTTCGGGGCGTCCTCGAGCGTCTCGCCGTCGACGCGGCGATCCATCGCGAGATAGTTCTTAAGGTTGTAGGAAACGACAGTGATCGGCTCGGCTGCTCTTCCCGGCAGAATCGCTGAGCCGAAACACGAAAAAACGACCGTCGCGATTAGCGAAGCGGTCGTTCTCGAATAAGATCCTTTAAATCCCATGAAAGAGGGCCTTCAGGGGAAGGGGGACCGGCAATCAGTCTTTGCTGTGATCTGAATCAGACTTTTTCGACGTATCGTCCCAGTCTTTTTCGCCTTCTTTTTCGCCCTCTTTGATTTCGCGCTCGAACTCAGTTTTTGCCTTCTTGAATTCTCCCATACCCTTGCCGACGCCGCGTGCAAGTTCAGGGATTTTTTTTGCCCCGAAGAGGAGCAGCACGATCAGGAAGATCACGATCATCTCCTGCATGCCCGGTGCGCCGAAAGCTAATAAATTCATCATTGTAGAAAGAAATTATGCCCGAGTCGAATCCGATGCAACGGGTATTTGCCGCCTTGTTCGCGTGGCCGCATTGCGCCATGCGGAGATGAGAGGTGCTGCGCTGGCTGATTGCAGGTGATAATGTGGTTGTCGCCCTACCTGCCGCTTCAGGCTCCGCCGAATAAACCTGCGAGAAAGTCCCAGAATCCGCCGCCTTCAACAGCCTGCTGTTGTTTGAGTCCCTCGGCCCGTCGGTAGGCGTCGTTCGCACTTGTTTGGTTCCCCAAACCGGTGTGGATCTCACCGAGAAGCGCCCAGTCTTCAGGCGTGAGGTTTTTGGTTCTATCCACATATTCATTGATCTTTTCCAGCGCTTTGTCGAATTCGCCTTTTTCGAGCTTCTCAATCGCTTCAAGCTTCGTTTTGAGCACTTTCTTCTCAGGTGAGAGGTCTACGGCGGTTTTAGCTTCCTCGAATCTTCCCGCATCGGTGAGCATACTTACGAGATTGCTCCAGTCTTCAGCGGATGGAGTCCATGGAAGCATTTCGAGATCGCCTAGGATCGTCATGGTTTCGTCGACTTTCCCTGCTGTGGTTGCATACTTGATGAGGCGTGACATAACCTCGGCATTGGAGGTGTCGCCCGATTGAGCGAGTTCGTTCCAGGCTGATTCTGCGTTACCGGTCGCAGCGCGAACGTCGGCAGATCCTAATGCCATTACGATACTGTCGGGATGGGCGATGACGCCGGATTGGATGATTGTTTTGGCGTCGGCGCCTGCGCCTTTGGAGAGGAGCTCTTTCGACGCTGCGACATACAATTCTGCGGGCGGGGTCTCCCCGGCCTTGAGATAGGCAAGCAGTTTGGCGTAGTGAGAGTCGGTTTCGCCGATCGTCACGTCCGGATTTGTCCCGGGCTCAATGACTTTTACAGGAGTGATCGCAGGCTCGGAGATTCTCTCTGGTGATGTCGAATCGGAAGCCAATGAATCCTCAGTTATTCCGGTGTAGTTGCCTGAGGTAGGATCCACTTCGACCGAGAATTCCCGGGAAACTGATTTTGCATTGATCATTCCCGATGATCTCTCCGCTGCTGATAATGCGGTATCGTGCCGTGAATCGGAGAGTTTACTGACAAGTCCAAAAACCGCAGTGGCGATAGCCACGGTCGCAAGCATTGCCGTGAAGAATTCACGAATCTGATCGGTTTTCTGCGAAGGTGATGCTGAGTCAGTGAAAGATTGATGTTCCTTTTCCATGAATCCAATGAAGATTATTTTATTGTAAATCATAATTATCATAAAATCCATATTAAAATTGGATATTTTTGATGAAGTGATCGCTCGAGTGGCTTGAAAAATCCCCGTCCTTCGGGCAACTAGTCTCTATGCAGGCTCGTAATCCGAGGTAAGAGTTTGACTTTTCACGACTTACTTTTTCAGTAGCGATTCAAACCGCCATGTTATCTGACGCCACGACTCAAGATCTCAACAGCGAGAGCCAGCTTTCTCCGTTCGCCTTTCTACGACCGGAATTAGACCGGGTCGAAGCTCGAATTCGCGCTCAGGCGTCGCAATTTGATCCCGCAGTGGAGCCTTACGTGGCTTATATCCTCAATACTTCCGGAAAGAGGATTCGCCCCGCGCTGACCTTTCTCGCGGGGGGCTCAACGGGAGAGGTGAGCGATGACCACCAGGAGCTGGCGGTCATTCTTGAACTCATTCACGTGGCGACTCTCGTTCATGATGATATTATCGACGGAGCTGAGATTCGGCGGCAGGCGCCAACCGCGAATGCCAAGTGGGGCGACGCACTGAGTGTGCTTTTGGGTGACTGTCTGTTTTCTCACGCGCTGATGCTCTCAACAGGTTTCGAGGATTCCGTGATCGGGCGAAAGGTCGCTGCAGCCGCTAACGAAGTTTGCAGCGGGGAGATCATTCAGACCCAGCGTCGCTTCGACATGCAATTGTCGAAAGAGGATTACTTTGAAATTATCCGGAAGAAGACCGCCGCTCTTTTCACCGCTGCGATGGAGCTGGGGGCAAGGCTCAACAAGCAGCCGGAGGAATTGTGCGAACAACTGGGTGAGTTCGGGACCAATATCGGTACGGCCTACCAAATTTACGATGATTGCATCGACCTCATTGGTGAGGAGCAGGAGTTTGGAAAAACGCTTCGCACTGACATTAATAAAGGTAAGTTAACTCTTCCGATTCTTAATCTGCTTGGAAGCGCCAGTGAAAAGCAGAGGGAAAAACTTCACCGCCTTCTCATCCAGAAGGAGCCGATCGACATTTCTGTGCTCGCCGGTATCGCCGATTACGTGGGATCGATTGAGGCTGCTATCGACACCGGGCTCGACTATGTCTCCGCCGCCCGGGCGAATCTGACCGAACTTCCGGAAAGCGATCACAAAGAAGCACTTATCGGGATCGCCGATTTTCTCGAAGTGCTCCTTGAAGGATGCCGTCAGTAGCATTTTTGGCACAAAAAGGGAGATTTTATGAGCTTTGTTTGACAAGTGGCATGGGATTTGCTTCTCTGAACCAGCAATTCAACCCGACGTCGATCTGATGGAGCATGAAGCTTTGCTGGATAAAGCGGCGTCGAATCTAACCTAAAAAACGACTATTAGTTAACATGGCTAAACTTAAATTGGAATATCTCTGGCTCGATGGATACGAGCCTGTTGCCAACCTTCGCGGAAAAACTTTGGTAAAAGAAGGAGATCCTGACACATGGTCTCTTGATGACTGCCCACTTTGGGGATTTGACGGAAGTTCGACACGTCAGGCCGAGGGCGGAAGCTCCGACTGTATCCTCAAACCTGTTGCCCTTTATCCTGATTCCACTCGCCGAAACGGTTTCCTCGTGATGTGTGAAGTGATGCTTCCAGGTGGTGAGCCACACCCTTCTAACACTCGTGCCACTATCCCTGACGATCCGGGTCTCTGGATTGGATTGGAGCAGGAGTATTTCCTCATGCAGGACGGACAGCCACTCGGCTGGCCTAACTCAGGTTATCCTGACCCACAGGGTGAGTACTACTGCGGTGTTGGTTACCAGAACGTTGGTGATCTTGCCCGTGCCATCGTTGAAGAGCACCTTGATATTTGTATCGACGCCGGAATCAACCACGAAGGAATTAACGGCGAAGTTGCCAAAGGTCAGTGGGAATTCCAGATCTTTGGAAAAGGTTCCGCCAAAGCCTGTGACGAGATTTGGGTTGCCCGCTACATCCTTGAGCGCGTTTGCGAAAAGTATGGTGTCAGCGTTGAGTATCACTGTAAACCATTCCAGGGTGACTGGAACGGTTCCGGTATGCACTGTAACTTCTCTACTGAATTCATCCGTGAAACAGGTGGTAAGGAATACTTCGAGGCTCTTATGGCTCAGTTCGAGAAAAACCGTGAAGAGCACATCGCTGCTTACGGTCCTGACAACCACCTTCGTTTGACCGGTCTTCACGAGACACAGTCCATCGATCAGTTCAGCTACGGTCTTTCCGATCGTGGCGCTTCGATCCGTATGCCTGTTAACTTCATCAAAGATGGTTACAAGGGATACCTTGAAGATCGTCGTCCTAACTCACAGGGTGACCCTTACAAGATCGTTTCCCGTGTTTCCCGTACGATTTCGGAAGTGCCTCTTCCATAATCTTTCGGATACACCGATTTTTCAAAGAACGTCGCAGTCTTCAGGCTGCGGCGTTTTTTTGTTTTCAGGGATTTAGGTAGAGGAAGGAAGATTCCTTCCATTCGAAGCAGGAGGCGGATGGGCACTGAGGTCGGAATGAGTTTCATTCCTCTGCGTGCGCTCGTCGGAGTGGAAATGGAGCAATGTGTCCGCCACTTCTCATCATTGTCCCACTGGAGCCGCAATCATATCGATGAGCAGTTGAGTGTCTCCCTCGCCCAACGATCGAATCATTACCTTCGATGCTGCAGGAGGTCGTTCGGGATCGTAGTGGCCGGGTCTTACTGCATTGAGTGAGGCTGATGCTTCAGGAGTTGTCACGTAGTAGGTTGCTTTGGCAAAATGGCGGAGATTCGTTCCTGTAGCCATTGCGGTCCTCTTCAGTTGCGCAAAAAGAGCCGCCGCTTCATCTTCGCTGCCGGAGCTGTGATGCCCGGAAAAGAAAATGACTTCGTCCGAGTGGATCGTAGCGACGCGGCTGTAGACGGGGGATTTCTTATCTTCGGGTGGGGTGAAATACGAGATGGGTCCTTTGTCCTTCACTCGATCCGGTGCGCTTGCAATGACTTCGATCTCAGTCGCCCGCGAGCCCGAAGTCCATTCCGCATAGACGATGGGAGGTGGATTTCCGTCGAAGCTGTCTATGATCTCTTTCTCAACGAGCTTCCATTGATCGACCGGTTGGATGAAGGCTTTCACCTGAACGATGTCTTGAGGCCGGAGTTCCAGATGTGCCAGCGTTTCGAAGATTTGAACCATTGTCTGAGCGGTCGCCGGAGCCAGCTCACCGCTCGCAGCGCGTCCGGAGACGTAAATGATGTCGCGTTCCAGCGATGCGAAACCATCAGCTGGACTCAGCGCGGCGGTCTCCCGGGTTGGCTCCGATATCGCAATCACCGCATCGGCGGCGAGGCGGTTTCCATCGGGGAGCCTGGATGGAATCAGGGTGAGAGCGGGGGCTTTTCCGTCCTCCCAGTGGGAAAGGACGAGGGCTCGCAGTTCGTCGAGTTCACTTGGTGCTTCGGTATTGAGATAAAGATTCAGCTTCGCGATTTTCGCTATCGTGGTTTTGTGTGAGCGCGCAAGATCTTCCAGCTGCTGAGTCAGATTGAGGAAGGCGGGCTCGATTTTCTGTTCATCGGCGGTGGAGAGAAGTTTCGTATGAAGGAGTCCTCCGCCTTTTACCGTTACTGACGATGTCTCCTGCGTTTTCTCGAAGTGGGTGTAGGAAAGTTCTCCCGATAAGAGAGGCGTCTCAAAAAGGAACAGTCCTGTGATCAGAAGAGGAAACAAAACGCGCATCCGGAAAGGAGAGCGAATCAGGTTGATTCACTCAAGCAGGAAGTGATCGCAATGATGCGACCGGAAATGCCCCCGCGCGTCACTTCTGCCCCGGTTTCGCATACACGCGGAAGAAGTTGAGTTTCTCGTAGGAGATCTCCTTATTCAAGGCGTGGTGGAGTTTGCCGATCGATTCAAGTCCGTGTTGGTCGACCGCTGTCTGAATGCGCGCATCGTCTTCCGCGGTAAGGAATGTTTCACGGGGGATTTGAATTAATCCTGCTTCGAGCACTTTGACGATGTGGCTGCAAATGGTGCCGCGGGTCAGGCTGCGCTTTGCGGCGATCCCGTCGAGGTCGAGTCCGCTTTTGAAAAGTTCGAGAGATTCCAAAGCAGTTCCCGGAACGCCGTTCTCGCTTTTCATCCTGGGCTTCTCGCGGGAGGCTGCCGGTTCTTCCGCGAAAGTCTGCTTCGGGTTGTTCGCGAGCCAGTTCTTCACTGCGGTGAGAAAATCGACTCCGAAGTCCGCGAGCTTTTTACTACCAACGCCGGGAAGGGCGAGGAAGGCGGCGTCGGTTTCGGGGTAGTGGCGGGCGATGTGCCTCAAGGTGACATCACCGAAGATGACATAAGGGGGAACGCTTTTTGCGGTCGCGAGTTGTTTGCGAACTTCGCGCAGCTGATTGAAAAGGCCTTCGTCGCAGGCAACGGAACCGGATCGGGCGACCGAGGCACTCGTCTTCGCGCCTTCCTTATGGGGACGACGTGTCAGTGTCAGGGTATCGCGATTTTTGAGAAAGGCCTGGCCTGCTTCGGTGATGTTGATCGTCTGAAAGTTGTCCGAGCTGAGGGCGGCCAATCCCCGCTGAACGAGCTGACCGCCGATCTCTGACCATTCGGGGCGGGTGTGGTCGGAACCGATCCCGTAGGTCGTGATTGTGTTGTGGCCCCACTTGCGGATCTTTTCAGTGTTGGCTCCGGTGAGGACCTGGATGGCATGATTCATCCCGAGAGAGAATCCGCTTTTCTGCTGAATGCGGATGAGGCAGGAGAGAAACTTCTGCGCCTCGACGGTGGCATCCCACTCTTCGCGGGGATCGAGACAGATATCGCAGCCACCGCAGTTTTCCTCCTCGTGAATTTCACCAAAATAGCCGAGCAGCTCGACTCGACGGCAGACCTGACTTTCGGCATAGGCGACCATCTGGTTCATCTGCTGTCTCGCCGTTGCGGCGGCGCGCTGATCGCTCACTTCGTCGAGAAATTTGAGATTTCTCATCAAGTCTCCTTTGGAAAAAAGGAGGAGACAATCGGCAGGGAGACCGTCGCGACCGGCTCGACCGGTTTCCTGATAGTAGCTCTCGATATTTTTCGGAAGATCCGAATGAATCACATAACGGACGTTCGGTTTGTCGATGCCCATGCCGAATGCGACGGTCGCGCAGATGATGTTGATCTCGTCGCGGAGAAAGGCATCCTGCGCTGCCGCGCGAACTTCGGGTTCGAGACCGGCGTGGTAGGCAAGCGCTGAAATGCCTTCTGCCTTCAGTGCTGCTGCGAGGCTCTCGGTCGACTTGCGTGACTGCAAATAGACAATGCCCGATTCGTCCTTCCGCTCCGACACAAATTCGAAGACCTGTCGCACCGGTTTCTCCTTCGGAATGATGGTGTAGCTGAGATTCGGCCGGTTGAAGCTCGCATTGAAAAGCGCTGGGTCTTTCAAGGTGAGCTGATTGATGAGGTCGTCCTGCACCTGCTCTGTCGCTGTCGCGGTCAGTGCGATGAAGGGAACCTCGGGGAGGGCCGCGCGTAGCGTCGAAAGCTGACGGTATTCAGGGCGGAAATCGTGCCCCCATTCACTGACGCAGTGGGCCTCGTCGACGGCCACGGCAGTGACGTTCCATCGTCTCAGGTTGTCGATGAACCCGGGCGAGAGGATGCGTTCCGGCGCGGCGTAGAGAAGCTTATACAGGCCGTTGTCCAGTCCCGACGTCCGCATCTGGAGATCGTCAAAACTGAGTGATGAATTCAGAAAAGTTGCTGAGACACCGTTCGAATTCAGCGCATCGACCTGATCTTTCATCAGGGCGATGAGCGGGGAAATCACCAGCGTCAGCCCCTCGCGAACCAGCGCGGGGAGTTGGTAGCAAATCGACTTTCCCGCACCTGTCGGGAGAATCGCAACGACGTCACGGTTCTCAAGAGAGGCGGAGATGATTTCCTCCTGAAGCGGGCGGAACGAGTCGTATCCGAAGTTGCTTTTGAGCGCATCGTGGAGCACGGCGCTCTCAGGAGGAGGCAACTGAGCCATTACCTGCTCAATTTGCCCGCCGCTGCTTCATCGAGGAAAAGCTCGGTATCGCTGTGGTTTTGGAGAATGGAGGCAGGCACCAAATTGGAAACTTCTCCTTCGACGCTGTTTTTGACCGCCTCGGCTTTCCGCTCGTCGGGGACGGTGCAGATGATGCTCCGGCTTTTCATGATCTGGGCAACCGTCATTGAGATTGCCTGTTCAGGGACGTCTTCAAAAGTCGGGAACCAGCCCTCGCCGAGCTGTTGCCGGCGGCAGGCATCGTCGAGATCGACAACGTGGTAGGGTTCCTGTGTTTCGAAATCAGCCGGCGGATCATTGAAAGCAATGTGACCGTTCTCGCCAATTCCGATGAAGGCGACATCGATCTCGATTTCTGAAATCAGCTTTCCGACCCGTTGGCACTCAGCTTCTGCGTCGCATTCGCCGTTGAGGGCGTGAAAGGCGAGCGGCGGATAGGGGAGCTGACTCACAAATCGCTCCCAGAGATACTTCCGGAATGAAGCCCCGTGGCTGATCGGGATGCCGATGTATTCATCGAGGTGAAAAATGCGGACGCGGTGCCATTCGATATCCGGCTCTTTTATGAGCGCTTCAAGCATCTCAAATTGCGAAGCGCCGGTGGCAACGATGATGTTCGCGTCCTGCCCGGTTGCGAGAACGGATCTCAGTTTTTCGGCACCAAGTAAGGCTGCTGCGGCCCCGGAAGCTTTCGGAGTCGGATCGATATGAATATTCATAGGGCTATTAAAGACTCTCGGGCTCATTGAGCAACTGGCCTATTCGCTGTAGCAAACGCCCCGCCGCTCCGCCGTCGAGAATGCGGTGATCAAAGCTGAGAATGAAATTGGACTCCATTTTGGGAACAAAGTCGCCTTTCTCAGGATCCCAGACAGGAACGGTTTTTCCCGCCATGAGTCCGAGGACGAGATTCTGCTCGGGCAGCGGAATCGGGCTCGCCGCGGTAATTCCGAAAGGCCCCACATTGGTGATCGTTGCGATGCCCGCGCCGGTGGCCTCGGGGGAGAGTCGGCGGTTTTTAGCCTGTTCGAGCAATTCTGCGTAGTTGTCCTGCAGCTCGGCAAGGGGCTTCTTGTCCACTTCGCGGATCACGGGGACGAGCACGCCATCTTCCGCTTCGACTGCAAAACCGATGTCGATCGCATTGGGGTGAACGATTCGCGTTCCAATGAGTCGTCCCGCCACGGCTGTGTTTTCCGCCACTGCAATCGCAAGTGCCCGGATCGCATAAAGGGTTACGCCCGGTTTGGGATCGAGACTTTTCCGGTGCGCGAGGACCGAGTCCATGATGATGGGCACAGTCACATTCGCGAGGGGGCGGGTCCAACTGCGACGCATTGAATCCGCGACCGCGATTCGCATCGGCGACGCATCGGTGGTGTGATTCTGCTCGAGCTCGCTGATGAACTTTTCAAAATCCTCGACCGTGACGCGACCGCCTGCGCCGCTCCCGGGAAGGCCGGCTAGGTCTGCTGAGTTCAGGCCCAGTTCCTCCATGCGGTGACGGAGGCGCGGGCTGAGGTAAACGCTGGATCGAACGGGGACAGGAAGTCCACCTTCCACAGTCGGCGTTACCGGCAAAGGAGCGTCCTGGTCGATGATGTCTTTCTGATCGACCGCAAAATGGAGATTTTCTTCAACCTCCTCGGACTTGGTGTCGGGAGTGGGCTTGATCAGTCCGGCTCTGGTGGCGTCCTCCTCGGTTGCTTCGATAAAGGCGAGGGTGGAACCGACCGCGTAGCTGGTTCCCACATCGGCGGTGATTTCTGCAATCACTCCGCTGCAGGGAGTGGTCACCTCCATCATGGCCTTGTCAGTCTCGACCCCGAAGATATCCTGATCTGACTTCACCTCGTCTCCGGTCGAGATTAGAATCTCCCGTATCGTTGCTTCGGCAATCGACTCGCCCAATTGGGGCATTTGAATGGGAAAACGTGGCATATCAGTTAGTTAATGAGATGGTTGGTGTTGAGTCAAGCTACGGCCATGATAGAAAAGCTCATCACAAATTCCGAGTCTTCCTGCTATCATTTTCGTCCGTAATTCAGGGAGTGTCGTAAATTACGGTGACGACCTGTCCTAAGGTGTAGAAAAATGAACGTGCTGCAAGTATCGAGGCTTACAAAATCATACGGGCCAACCCCTGTTCTTAAGGGCGTTTCCCTGTCGCTCGCAGCCGGTGAAAGGGCCGCTCTCATGGGGCCATCGGGCTCCGGTAAAAGCACGCTCCTCAACTGTGTCGGCGGTATTGATCGCCCTGACGGCGGTGAAATCGAGATCGACGGGGAAAAACTGAGTCAGTTCGACGAAGAAGGGCTCTGCCGCCTGAGACGGCGGAAAGTGAGCACCGTTTTTCAGTTTTTTCATCTTCTCCCGACATTAACGGCCTCTGAGAACATCGAATTTCCCCTCCAATTGACAGGTATGGGGGAAAAAGACCGGCTCGACCGCGTTGCTGAACTGATCGAAGAGGTCGGCTTGGGGCATCGCGCCGATGCTCTGCCTGACGAGCTCAGCGGCGGTGAAATGCAGCGGGTCGCGATTGCACGGGCCCTCTCGATCCGGCCCCGGCTCATTCTCGCGGACGAACCGACCGGCAATCTCGATTCGGCGACCGGTGAGGCCATACTCGATCTCCTCCGGCGCGTTAGCGAATCCCACGAGATCGCGATGCTGATTGTGACACACAGCCCCGTCGTTACCCGGATCTGCGACCAAACCTTTGAAATGTGCGACGGCGTGATCGCTTCGAGTTAGAACGATGACGAGTGAAACCCGGACAGGACGCCTCATCTGGTCGCGGATGATTTGGCGGTATTGGCTTAAAGAGGCGAAGCTCACCGCGATGCTCGTGGGAATTCTCGCTCTCGGGATCGCCGTTTTTCTCTCGGTCAGGCTCGCAAACAAAGCCGCAGTGACCGGATTCGGGCTCTTCACCGAGTCCATCGTCGGGCAAAGTGACTTCATTCTCCGGTCGCCTGCCGGAAAGCTTGACGAGCGAATCCTGCTCGAAGTTCGGAAGACAACGGGGAGCGCTCCTCTGGGGATTTTTCCCGTCCTCGAAGTGTCCGGAGCGGTCGCTGACGATCCGGAGGGTGGACTCTTGCGCCTCGTCGGTGTTGACCTCGTGGGGCTGCAGAATGCGGCTCAATACCTCGATGGCGAATCGGCCGGCAGCGGTGGCAACGGACTGAACGGGGAGTCCACCAATCAACTGCTCGGCAGCAGTCGTGCTGTTTTCGTGGGGCAGAGGTTTGCTGAGAAAAGAGGCGTAGGAGCTGGTGAAACTGTATCGGTGACCGTGAGCGATCGCGTGCGGGAAGTCGTCCTTGAAGCGATTCTGCCGGATTCTCCCAATGTCGCTGCGGTACCGGAAAATCTCGTTTTGATGGATCTTCCGGGGCTGCAGGCCCTATCAGGTGAGACCGAAAAGATAAGCCGGATCGAACTTCGGATCCCGCCCGGAGTCGATGTCGCGGCGAATCGGGAGACTTGTTCCGCGCTTCTAACCACCTTTGCCGAAGCGAACGGACTCATCCTTGAGACGCCGGAGGAGCAGAAGAGTTCGGTGACTCAAATGAGCGCCGCTTTTCGCCTCAATCTCACGATCCTCTCCGGTCTTGCCCTCCTCGTCGGCGTCTATTTGATCATGCAGGCGATGGAGGCATCCGTCGTGAAGCGGCGGGCCGAAATAGCGGTGATGCGTTCGCTCGGCGTTACCCCGTCCGAGATCAAACGCGCCTGGATTCTCGAGGCGCTTGTCCTCGGTTTTGTCGGCAGTGTTCTCGGAATCGTTCTCGGGCGAATTCTCGCGATGGGTATGGTTGGCGCCATCGCCGGCACTGTGAATACGCTTTATTATGAAACGACCACCACAGCGATCACGCTCGGTGGCCGGGAGATTCTTTTCTGTCTCGCATTCGGAACCGGCGCGAGCGTCCTCGCAGGGCGGATTCCGGCTCGTGATGCCGCCGCGACGCCGCCGGCTCAGGCGATGCGGCACGGCGCCCGCAGCGGGGGATTGAAAGTGCTCAGGTTCTGGCCGGTTGGGATTGTTCTCTTCGTCGCCGGCATTGCAGCCGCTGCTCTGCCGCCATGGGAAGGGGCTTCCGGATCGGTGGTCTCCGTGGGCGGTTACCTCTCTTCTGTTTTGCTGGTTCTCAGCAGCAGTGTTCTCATTGGTCTGCTTTTCGGGCCTGTTTCGCGTTTGTTAGGACGAGTGGGTAAAAGGAGCGCCCCGTTTCGCTACGCCGCGAGCCAACTGCGAAAGCCGGGCGGGCGTCATCGTCTCACCGCTGCCGGCCTTGCCGCTGCGATCGGGATGTCGGCGGCGATGGCGATTCTCGTGGCGAGTTTTGAAACGACTCTGACTTCCTGGATTCAACAACTTCTCAAGGCTGACCTCTACGTGTCCGCTCCGGGGATCAGTTCGGTTACTAACGAAAACACCATTTCCAGCCCGACCTGGAAAGCGATTGATTCGATCGACGGAGTTGTGGGAATGGATCGACTGAGACGATACCCTGTCAGCATCGACGGCACGAGAGCGTTTCTCGGCGGAGCTGACTACAATCAGAATTCGGAGCGACACCTCCAGCTTATCTGGCTCGACCCGCCCGAAGACCGGGGACCCGGCGCGCTCGAAAAGATCAGCGATGGCGCCGTTTCAGGTTGGATCAGCGAACCTTTTCAGCGGGTTTTTGGAATCGGGAAAGGAGACCTGTTCACAGTTCCGACACCCCGGGGCGCAAGAGAAGTCCGCTGCGAGGGCGTCTACGCCGAATACGGAAGTGAGACCGGCACCGTTATGGTTTCGAGAAGGTTCACCAGCGAGTGGTTTTCCGATGATCGCATCACTCAGATGTCGGTTTACGTGAGGGAGGGAATCGATCCGGAGGCGATCCTCTCCGAAATCGAATCCCGGTTTCCAACTCTCGTCGCGAGAACCAACGCCCGTCTCCGCGAGGAATCGCTTCGTATTTTTCACCAGACTTTCGCCGTGACTTACGCACTGGAAGCGATTGCCGTAATCATTGCCGTTGCCGGTTTGGGATTGGCGCTGGCGGGGCTGCTGCTCGAGAGGCGGCGGGAGCTCATCACCTTGAAATCACTCGGGGCAACGAGGCGCGAAATTGCCGCGGCCGCGATGTGGGAGGGCGTGGGGCTCTCGATTGTCGGTCTGCTGGGAGGGCTCCTTCTCAGCTTTGCCCTTGGATGGGTTTTGATTCACGTGATCAACCCGCAAAGCTTCGGCTGGACTCTTACCTATCAAATCCCCTGGGGAGCGTTTGCCTTTCTCATTGGCGTGACCGTCATCTGCGCCGCGGCAGTCGCAGCCGCTGTCGGCTACCGGAACGGCGAAGTAAAGTCGGACCGGGTTGTGGGGAGATGAGGCGTCGCGAGATTGGGGCTGAAAGCGGGGACGAGTGGCAACGAGTGCGTGAGCGTGAACTCTTGACCGTGTGTCCTCGATCGTTCTACGCTTTCTCATGTTTCCAAAATCAATTCACAAACGGATCGCGGTCATTGCCGTATGGGCATCGGTTCTTGTTCTTCCTGTCTTCTCTTTCGGTCAGGAAAATGAGAGCCCTAATCAGAAGAACGTAGAGGAAGTCACCGAACCGGCTCCGGTTTCGACGGTGAAAGCGAACATTGTTCCGCTAATTTGGCGGGCGACGATTGATGAAGCGGTCATTGCAGTTCCGCTTCGTTCCGTTGAATATTATGGCGTTCAAATTTACGACACCGATTCCCAGACGAGGGTGCGCGAACTCACGATATGTACCGAATCGCAAAGTCTCATTAGGATCTATTACATCGAGCCGCTCGGAACCACGAGCGAGCGCCTTGCTGACAAAGCGAAACGACTTCAGCAAATTGCGAGGTCAGCGGGAAAAGAGGACTGGCCTTATCCCTTCAAGCAATATCCAACAACGACTCACGCTCACATGGTTGAGTATCGCGTCGCGAAAGAGGAAACCGTGGGGCAGCTCTACGATCACCTTGAGGCCGCGATCATCAATTATCACGCCCGGGATCTCATCGAAGGTCAGCGTTCCCAAATTGTGAGTGAGGTAAAAGTGGCGAATTGAATAGCGCCCTGGAAGAGGTAGGGACAATCATCCCCTTTCGTCCGCGCCAGCGCCGGAAAGGCTTCGCGGAGAAATGCTCACGCAGTTTCTCTA
>JAYWLB010000105.1:0-53854 GCA_035967665.1 Verrucomicrobiales bacterium BCK34 | reverse complement strand
CAGCACTCTTGTCGCGGCACGTGGGCTGCGGCAGAGGATGATAAAGTCATCGGCGTATCGAGCGAAGGAGTGCCCGCGCTTCTCCAACTCTTGATCGAGATCATCGAGATGTTTTAAGTGACAGACAAATAGAAGAACAAGATGGGCGGAAATCCCGCCGAAGTCATATGGGACGGGGCATGTATCAAGTAGAAGGGGTGGCAAGAATTGGTTTGCTTTGTCCTTTTTAAAGGCTGCCGAGCGTCAAACGGCTCTCGCATCGAGCGGGATTCCTTTCTACGCATGGAGGGTCGCAGTCCTCTGCGACTTGGCGCAAGGCGAGCTTGGTCGTTTTCGAGCTAAAGGTCGGAAAGGATTCCGACCCTCCAATTTGAGGTGTCTAAAGTGACAAAGGAATTCGGAGGGGAGTTCTCGATGCCAAAGGTATCGTGTAATTTAGCCCGGGGTTGCGAAGCGGAGCGGGAACCCCTAGGGAATAGGTTTCGAATCAATGGGCAACGCTGAAGGCGTTGTGTCCCGTCTGATTCGGGAGGTGGGATCTGGCGATACAGAACCCTTTCAGGGTTCGTCGGATCTCGGCATTCAAATCCCGGGGTTGCGAGAACCCCGGGCGGGATCCGTGAGGGACAGGTTATCTATTCGAATTTACGAGGGATACGCTTCAGGGCTTCGTTCGAATTTACGAGGGACAGGCCTCAGGGCTTCGTTCGAACCAGGTTCCCAGGGACAAGTTCCCCGGGGACAGGTTATTTATTGCCACAAGTTCCCCGGGGACAGGTTATTTATTGCCACGATATTCCCATAGCACTCATATCTCCAAGATATTTGAATCGTAGCTAAAATCACTGCAACACATGAATAACCTGTCCCCGTTGATTTTGGCGGTCCGGCGCCTCCGATAAAAATCCTCGAATCAGCAGATTCCTATTAATTCGCCTATTGATTTGACCCGTCGAATCGGTAGGCTCCTTGTGATTTCCGGCCGCGGCGTTTAATTTTCCCGTTCGGAGTGTTTCTTGTGCCCGTGTTTCTGACAATCCACCACCTAACCCCTTTCCATTGAGTATGTCATCTTTCCCAGACAGCCGTTACGAGAGACTGACCGTTTTGGAGGAATCCAAGTTTCCGCAATCTTGCTCATGCAACAGGAGTTATGCGAATTTTGGACAGTTCTTGATGGAGACAACGCCGGTATCGGGGACATCAGGTTTGAGCGACATCTCGTGGTATCGGGAGAACAGTGTCGTCGGTGTGTGGAGAAACTGCGCCTGCACCAGCACGATGCTGGTGCTTTGCTCCGATCGACGGGACATCAGCGAGGTGGGACGTGCGCGCCGCGAGCGATTTGGGGTGAGAATGAAAGTGCTTTGTGAGAATGGCGTAAACAGCTGCGATGCGCGGGCCATGCTTCTCAATTTGCAGAAGGAATCCCAGTCGTGAGCGGGACAATTGGGAAGTATTAGTCTCCATGGTGAAGATTCGGAAACCGCTATTGGAGCTGCTCATCGTCACGGCGGTGGTGTTTTTCGCTTCTTTGTTAGGCATCCTGACGCGGCCGCTGGGATTTTTGGCGGCATTTTGGCCTGCCAATGCGCTTCTGCTCGGAACCATGGTTCGATTCCCTCATCTCGCCTCTCCGGCAGGTTGGATCGGCGCGGTGATCGGTTACTTTGCCGCGGACCTTATTACAGGGGGGGCATTCGTGGGCACTTCATGGCTGACGTTTGGCAATCTGACAGGAGTCGCTATCGGTTACCTGTTATTCAGGCGATCAACGACTGAGGACCTACGTTTGCAGAGTCCGGTCTCTGTTCTGAATCTGTTCGCTATTTGCTTCGCCGCGGCCGTCGGAGCGGCAGTCGTAGGGAGTTTCTCTGCTCCTATTATATTTGAGAAGTCGTGGGAGGAGGCTTTCGGATTCTGGTTCGTTACGGAGTTGGTCAACAGTATCGTTGTTCTTCCGGTCTTTTTCACTGTTCCGCGACGCTTTTGGAACGGAACGCAACTGTCGTGGTTCAAACTGGAGAGTTGGAAATGGGAAAAAACGCTTCCGCTCCTGGTTTTATTGGGCTCAGTCGGTTTGGGAATGTATGTGGCCGGGCCGGGAGCCATCGCCTTTCCCATTCCTGCACTCCTGTGGTGCGCAGTGAGTTACAGCCTCTTCAGCTCCGTGTTACTCACGATGCTATTGTGTTCGTGGTTGTTGATCACCATTTCTGCCGGAATCATGCATGTTCCGCTGGACGACGACTTCATGCATTCAATGACATCTCTGCGATTGGGAGTCACCCTTCTGGCACTCGGACCATTGGCGGTAGCCAGTATCAACAGGGCGCGAAATGACTTGCTGGAGAAACTACATGACGCTGCTGACCATGACGACCTGACCCGTGCGCTGTCGAGAAGGGCCTTTTTTGAAAAGGGAACCGAGGCAGTGGTTACTTGCCGTTCTCGTTCTATGCCTTTGTCTGTTCTGATGTTGGACATCGACTTTTTTAAAGAGGTTAACGATCAGCATGGGCACACCGTAGGTGATCAGGTATTGGCCCGGTTTGTGTCTGTGGTCTCGGAAGTTCTTCGCGACAGGGATATGTTCGGGCGATTGGGTGGTGAAGAGTTTGGAATCCTACTACCTGGCATGGGGTCCTGTGAAGCGTCTGAAGAGGCAGACCGAATACGTATGGCGGTGAGAGAAGAGGGGTTCGTTCTCGACGATAACTCCGAGATTCGAATGACTGTGAGTATCGGCGTGGCGACGATGCCGGAATCGGGGGCGAGGTCCTTAGAAGAATTGACATCGTTGGCCGATGACGCTCTCTATCGGGCGAAAGAGAGTGGGCGAGACAATGTCGTCAGTGTTTTGCACCCCCCTCAATCTCTCCCGGGCCGACGCCCCGATAAAAATTCTTGAATAGGTAAATCCCTATCAATTCAAGTGCGAGTTCTTTATCTTGAGAGTGTTAGTGGAAATTCGGTGGCTGAAGCTCGCTAGGCTTTCGAGAATTCCCAAGGACAGGTTCCCCGGGGACAGGTTATCTATTGCTGTTGCACTACAGAACCCTTTCAGGGGGCATCGGATGGCGGATTTCAATCTCGGGGGGGGCGAGAACCCCGCATTTACGAGGGACAGGTCTCAAAATTACGAGGGACAGGCCTCAGGGCTTCGTTCGAACCAGTTTCCAAGTTTCCCGGGGACAGGTTATTTATTGCCGCGCTATTCCCATAGCACTCATATCTCCAAGATATTTGAATCGTAGCTAAAATCACTGCATCCCAGAAATAACCTGTCTCCGTTGATTGCCTTGATTTACCAATCCTTGCGCGGGCAAATTGCGAAGATTGCAGCGAATCGGGAGTGATTTCACCTCGTTGGTGGCGATCGTCATCGTGAATCGAATTTCCTCTTAGATCGCTCTCGACCTCTCATCATAAGGGCAGGAAGACACTGAAGAAGGCGGGGCATTCACGCTCTCTGGCCGCTCTGAGTCGAAATGACTTTTATGATTTGCAGATTTAGCTCACAATCACGCTTTGCTCCCTGCCGGGGCTACGTGCTTTTGAGCGTTCGGTGAGGAGGAACCACGAATGAACATGATCCGCGCAATACTGATTTCCATCCTTTCAATTTCGGTGTGTGGATACAGTAGCGCCGCGCCGCCCAACGTTGTCCTCGTCATGACGGATGATCAGGGTTACGGGGATCTCAGTTGTCATGGTAACCCAATCCTGAAGACTCCGAATCTCGACCGCCTTCATGCTGAATCGGTGCGCTTTACCGATTTTCACGTCAGTCCCTTCTGCACTCCCACCCGCGCCGCCCTCATGACCGGCAACCACGCTGGTTATACCGGTGCTTTTCGCACCAGTTCGGGACGCACCATGATGCACCCCGACGAGAAGACTATCGCCCATCTCCTCAATGGCGCCGGCTATGCCACCGGTATGGTCGGCAAGTGGCATCTTGGCGACAACGCACCTCACCGACCTCAGGACCGCGGCTTTGAGGATGTGCTTTGGCACCGCTGCGGCGGTATCGGTCAGGCTTCCGACTACTGGGGCAATGACTACTTCGACGACACCTACGAGCGCAATGGCCGTTTCGAAAAGTTCAAAGGCTACTGCACTGATGTCTGGTTCCGCGAAGGGATGCGTTTCATCGAGGAGAACAAGGCCAGCCCCTTTTTCCTCTATCTCGCTCTCAACGCCCCGCACGGTCCCTACTTCGTCCCGGAGAAATGGGCCGAACCTTACAAGGGCAACCCGGAGGTAGTGAATCCCAATTTCTACGGGATGATCGCCAATATCGATCATAACATGGGCCTTCTTCGCGAACATCTCGCCACGCTCGGCCTCGCCGAAAATACGATTCTCATTTTCATGACCGACAATGGCTCCTCCGCGGGATTCGAGCTGGATCGTAAGGACCCGGAGTATGGCCCTCTCGATTCACTGCCTGTTCGCGGCTACAACGCCGGGATGCGCGGCCGCAAGTCCTCGGTCTACGACGGAGGCCACCGCGTTCCGTTCTTCATCCACTGGCCCGGGGGTGGACTCACCGGCGGCCGGGAGATCGACAAGCTCGCCGCTCACATCGATGTCCTGCCGACCATTGCCGACCTCTGCGATATTACGATTCCGGAAGGATTCGAGCCCGACGGCATTTCCCTCGAACCTCTCCTCGTCGAATCCGACCAAGCCTGGGCCCGCTCCCACCTCGTCGAGCAATACATCGCCGGCCCTTACGGATCGGCCTTTCCTCCGAAACCCTACGAATACAGCGTCGTCATGACGGAGCGTTGGCGCCTCGTGAATTCCGGCGACGAACGACTCTTCGAGATCGAGTCCGACCCCACCCAGAGCAAAAACCTGGCTGCGAAACACCCTGAAGTCGTCGCGAAACTCCGCGCTCTCTACGATCCTTTCTGGGAAAAAGTTTCTCCCCGTCTCACCGCGGTCCGCATCGACATCGGCAACCCCGTTGAGAATCCCACCGTCCTCTGTTCTCAGGACTGGTACCTCGAAGAAGGAAATCCCCCGTGGAATTTTAACTCGATCAGGAAGCTTCCCCGTGTCACCGGCCCCTGGATGATCGAAGTCAAAAAAGCGGGGCGCTACCGGATAACCCTTCGTCAGTTTCCCGAAGAAGCCGATAAACCTGTCGTGGGCGTCAGGGCCCAACTCGAGATCGCCGGCCAAAGCCTCGAGCAGCCCATCGAACCCGATAGCAGGGGCGTCGTCTTCGAAACTGATCTTCCCGCCGGACCCACCGAACTTATAACCCGCATTTTCAACGGGAAGGGAGAAGCGGGTGGCGCTTATTTCACGGAAGTGGAGGCGCTTTGAGACTCACATGGACCGAACAGGTTCGCAGTGAGGGAAATGATTAACCTGTCCCTGCCGGCTAAACGTTCGCTGAAGAAAATGATCCTTGATGCAAAACTCGTAGCAGAAGGTTGGTTCGATCTGCGAATCTCGAGACTCACCAAGCAGGAGCGGGCATTGGGGGAGTGGGCAAACGAAGCCCTTCAAGGGGCGATCTACAGTTCACAGGGACAGGTTATTTATTGAGGGGAGGGCTTTAAATTGTCATGCCCTTCAGATATTTGAAACCTGACTGAAATTACCGTTCTCAACAAATAACCTGTCCCCGTGTCCCGGAGCAGCGGAACCGGATTGATTTTGAATGCGCGAAGGCAGCGGGGGCTGGACTTGGAATTGTGAGTGGAATTCCCTTCCTTCCGCCGCTTATGCGAGAATCCCTTTCACGATCTCGCCGTGGACGTCGGTGAGGCGGAAATCCCTTCCCGCGTAGCGGTAGGTGAGCTTTTCGTGGTTGAGGCCCAGCAAGTGTAAAATAGTGGCATGCCAGTCGTGGATGTGGACTTTGTCGAGGACGGCTTTGTGACCGTGGTCGTCGGTCGCGCCGTAGCGGAGTCCGCCTTTGACGCCGCCTCCGGCCATCCACATGGAATACCCCTGATTGTTGTGATCGCGTCCGTTCGTGCCCTGGGCGTGCGGGGTTCTTCCGAACTCACCGGCCCACATCACGAGGGTGTCTTTGAGCATGTCGCGGTCCTTGAGATCCTGTAGCAGTCCGGCGATGGGCTGATCGATCTCGGTGCAGTTCCGGGTCAGCGCGTCGCGGAGGTTGTTGTGATGATCCCAGTTCCCGTGATTGACCTGGATGAAGCGAACCCCGGCTTCGGCCATGCGGCGTGCGCTGAGGCATTGGCGTCCGAATCCGGCGGTGGTGTTGTTATCCAGTCCATACATCTTTCTCGTCGCTTCGGTTTCACCGGAAATATCGAGGACCCCGGGAACCTCGTCCTGCATCCGGAAGGCGAGTTCGTAGGATTCGATAATGCCTTCGACTTCGGGGTGATATTCGTCACGCTTCAGCTTTGCTTCGTTCAGCGATTTGATGAAATCGAGTTGGACCCGCTGCATCTCCGAACTCATCTGCGGGTTCTTGATGTTGCTGATCGCGGCCTGCTGGTCGGCGGAGACGAAGCGGTTGCGGGCCTGTTTTCCGACCGGGGTTCCCTGATAGATCGCGGGGAGGAAAGCGCTGCCGTAATTTTGGGCTCCGTTAGGGGGAGCAAGAGTCACGAAGCCGGGAAGGCTGTCGTTTTCCGTTCCGAGTCCGTAAAGGGTCCATGCGCCGAGCGAAGGGCGCACGAACTGGAAGTTGCCCGTGTGCATCATCGTCTGTGCCTGCGGGTGGTTCGGCAGGTCAGTGTGCATGCTGTTGATGAGGCATAGATCGTCGGCGTGATTCGCGAGTTTGGGGAAGAGCTCGGAAATGGGAAGTCCGCTCTCACCGTGCTGATTGAATTTGAACGGCGAGCCGAGGAGTTTCGCGTAGCCTTTGGATTCTTTGCCGCTGTCGCGATTCAGGAGCGGTTTGTAATCGAAAGTGTCGACGTGAGAAGGGCCACCCTGCATCGAGAGGAAGATGATGCGTTTCGCCCTCGGTGCAAAGTGCGGGGATCTCGGGGCGAGAGGATTGGTTTTCGTTTCCGCTGCTGCGGCGGCGAGTGCGGAAAAGGCGAGATACCCAAAACCGCAGGAAGTGGTCTGCAAGGCGGCTCTCCGGGAGAATGTATGTGGTTTCAGTGCATTCATAGTCAGTGAGTTGTCGAGGGTTTTTAAGCAGGTTAGTTGAGGTAGCGGAATTCGGCGGAAGAAATGAGCGACTGACAGAAGGTCGTTAACGCCATCCGTCTCGACTTCTCCACGGAGAGGTTTTCGGCCCTGGCGACTTCGAGGAAACGTTCAATGTATTCTTTGGTGTGTTCGCTTTCCTCCGGAGTCGGTGGACGCGAGTAGCAGAGGTAAAAAGCGGCGGTGGCGAGCTCGGGACCGCGGAGCTCCTTCTCGCCGGCGAGGTAGTCGGCCATGGCGCCGGCGCTCTTGATCGCGAAGTCCGAGTTCATGAGGTAGAGCGCCTGTGAGGGGACCGTCGTGACCTCGCGCTTGCCCGAGAGCAGGCTCGGATCGGAGAAGTCGAAGAGACTCAGTCCTTCTGGAACGAGTCCCCGCACGATGGGGAGATAGACCGAACGGTGATTCGACGGGGTGTTGAGTTGTGCTTCCTGAATGTTGCGTCCCACGAAGCCGTCGCCGACTTGGGAAACCATCGAGCCTTCGGGCCGTGTCAGGTCGAGCTGCTGGCTGACGGCGAGGGTCGCGTCGCGGAGTGATTCAGCATCGAGTCGTTTGCGGTTCGCGCGCCAGAGTAGGCGGTTTTCGGGGTCTTTTTGAAACTGGGTTTCGTCGTAGTCCGAGCTCATGCGGTAGGTGCGGCTCGTCACGATTTCGCGAATGAGATCTTTGGTCGACCATCCGGAATCGATCAGGGTTAGGGCGAGGTAGTCGAGGAGTTCGGGATGACTTGGTTTCTCGCCGGTGGTTCCGAAATTGTCGACGCTGGTGACGAGGCCTTCTCCGATGAGCCATCCCCAGACGCGGTTTGCATAGACGCGGGCGGTGAGGGGATTCTCCGGTGAGGTCATCCACTCGGCGAGCTGACGTCTGCCGCTCTCGTGTGTGCCGATCGCGGATTGGTTGCCCGTCTGGATGACCTGAAGAAAGCCGCGGGGGGCGCGCTCGGCGGCGGGGTTGTCTTCTTCGCCCCGGATTAAAATTTGAGAATCGAACGGTTCTTCGCGATCACGAACGCCCATGCTGAAGGCGATCGGGTTACCGTCATCGTCGTAGGAGTCGAGGATGCGGCGTTGAATTCCAACCCGGTTTCTCGCGGCGAGAATTTGGTTGAGCTTTGCCCGTGCCCCGTCGGCATCGCCACTGCGGCGGAGCTCGCGGACTTCCTCTGTGATTTCCTCGAGTCGCTCTTCAAAGACCGTCAGTTGATAGGACATTTCGATCATTTCCCCCAGCGTTTTCGTTTCCGTTCCGGTCGTGGTCGTTGATGCGGCGGGGAGTGAAACCAGTTCCGTGGTCCGGCGGCTCTGAAGTGCTTCGGCGGTGCCGTAGAGCGTTTCGGAGCTCAGGAAAATTCCGGCCATGGAGTAGTAGTCCGACATCGGGATGGGATCGAATTTGTGATCATGACAGCGGGCGCAGGCGACGGTGGTGGCGAGGAAGGCCTGGGTCGTCGTGTCGAGTTGTTCATCGGCGAGATCGAAGCGGAACTGGCGGGAGTTCACTTCGTTGAGCCCCTTTGTCCCGATGGCGAGAAAGCTCGTCGCGACGAGGTGTTCGGCTTTTTCCTCGGGAGTCTCAGCGTCGAGAAGGTCACCGGCGATCTGCTCCTGCAGGAACTCATCGAAGGGTTTGTCGGCGTTAAAGGCGTCGATCACGTAATCGCGATACCGCCAGGCGTGGGGGAAGGTTGCGTTGACCTCTTTGCCCGATGACTCCCCGTAGCGGGCGACATCGAGCCAGTGCCGGCCCCAGCGTTCGCCGAATTGATCTGATGCGAGAAGCGCGTCGACCGTTTTGGCGAGAGTTGTTTCGGGATCTGCCTCGTAGCCGGCGACGAAGGCCTCGACCTGTTCGCGGCGGGGAGGAAGTCCAGTGAGGTCAAAGTAGAGTCTTCGAACAAGCGTGAGCGCTTCGGCATCGGGGGCAGGGGTGAGTCCGGCGGCGACGCGTCCGTTTTCGATGAAGGTATCAACCGCATTGATTGCCCAGTCGCTCGTGGAGGGGGAAGGCTTTTCAGAGAGCGAAGGGAGTTGGTAGGCCCAGTGTTCACGGCCTGCTTCGACGTCGATGGTGTTGGTGTATTCAGCAGGGGCACCGGACTTCGATTTGCGTTCCCGGGGATCGGGGGCACCCATTTCAATCCAGAGTTTGAAGTCGGCAATGACGTCGGCATCGAGCTTGTATTTGGGTGGCATTTCCAGATCCGAGTCCGTGTAGAGAATCGCGGTGTAAAGAAGGCTCTCGTCGAGGTCGCCGGGAACTACAGCCGGTCCAGTGTCGCCGCCGACGAGGCTCATCTCACGGGTATCGAGGAGAAGGCCGCCTTTGATTTTATCGCCGTCTTCGGAGTGGCATTTGTAGCAGTGTTCGACGAGGGCCGGACGGATTTTGGATTCGAAAAAGTTGATCTGCTCGTCCGTGTATTCCGGGGTGGCGGAGCTCATGTTCATTTCCTGTGCAGCGGCCGGCCGGGCCATGAGCAATAAGGAAAGGCCGGGCAGGAATAGCAAAGCGCGAGTCGAAAAGGGGATCATGACTGATAGAACATTCGACCGGCGAAAAGGTTGCGGGGAAAATGCGGCGGCGTGAAAAAGGCGGGCGAAAAATGGCCTGAAAGGAGTAGAGGAATCCGTGAGGATTTCTATGGCGTCGGACCTGCGTGGCGTGAGGCGGATAGGCTGCGCGGAGAAATGCTCACGCAGTTTCTCTACGGTGTCTGAGCGCGCGGGATGTAGAGGAATTTGTGAAAATTTCTCTCTTCGGACCTGGCGATCGCAGACCGTTTACCGTGGATTCTCAAACCAAACAACACCTAACCCCGCTCTTTCTTCGCAGGTGATGATGTCGAGATCACCATCGTCGTCGAGGTCGAGCAGTTCGATGCGATCGTATTTCACGCCTTCGGCATCACTGACCGCTTCGAATTCAGAGAAAACGGTTCCGAAAAGCACGCCCTTCAACTTTCCTTTGGCGTTCTCGCAGGTGATCACGAAATCGGGGATCTGGTCGTCATCGATCAGGCCCACTTTGACTGCTTTGGCGGTGCCGAATGTTTCGAGGTCGAGAGGGTCGAGGTCGGCCGAGTCCTCCCAGAGTGTCAGCGGCTCTGCGGGTTGATATATGACGTGGGTTTTGTCGGGACGAATTGAGGCAACCACATCCAGCTTTTCGTCGTCATCGAGCAGGGCAAGGTCGAGAAACATGACTTCCTCTCCGCCCCCGCCGATGAGGACCGGCTTGCCGAAAAAGGGCGCTTTGCCCGTTAGCGGACAGATGAAAATCCCGGAATTCGTGCCTTTTCGATCCGAGTAGATTAGAAAGCGTTCTCCATTCTGTTCGAGGATGCGCAGACTCATGATCCAGCCGGCATCGGCGATGCGGTGGCGCTTCCACAAACTCAGATCGCGTGATGAGCCCACTCCCGGGTTCTCGATCCAACTTACCGAGGCACCTTCGTTCTTAGATCCGGTGATCAAATCGACATCACCGTCACCGTCAACATCACAAGGCAGGGTAAACATCCAGGCTTCGCGCTTCTCTGTTGCGGGGATCACTTCTGTTTTCCAGTTTGATTCGGTGAGGAGCCCCTTTGCTGATGCGGGGGCCCAGTGAACAAAGTGCGACATGGTTTTGCCTTCGCAGGAACTGATCACATCAAGCCATCCGTCCCCGTCCAAATCAGCGAAGACAGCGTCTTCGGCGTTTTTGACTTTTCCCACGGTTACGGCGGGCCAGGGTTCCTTTGATTTCTCCGGACCGGGGTTAAGACAGACGCGGATCGCATTTCCCTCCTCCCAGCCGGTGACGAGATCAGGAAGGAGGTCTCCGTTGAGATAGCCGATGCGAACGCCATCCGCTCCAGCTCGTGCTGTCGCTGCGTCGACCGGGTCAATCGTGTGGCGCGGCCAGGGATCCTGTGACATAGCGGCAGCAGACAGCAGTGAGAGTATGAGGGGAATACCAAATCTCATGTCCGGAATCATGACGTTTTGAGGGAATGGGGTCAAATCGCAATCCGGATTTAGTAACCGGTGGCGACGTTTCTATTGACGACCCCTTGCGTACAAGTTCACCCTGATCGCGCAATCCGGTTTTTCTTGAACCAAAACTTCTTTAAGGAACGGTTGTTGATTGTAGAATAACGTATCTAACAGGGGACTTAACCCTGTTGAATCCCCGACCTAACCCTGTTTACTCTGGAAAACTGATCCATGTCATCTCCCGTCGATACCATCCAAACGATCAAGATTCCTCAGCCGGTCCCGGTTACGACGACTCGCTTTCGTCCGCCGAAGAAGAATTTGCCTCAAACCAAGCCGGAGCGGGACCTCTTCCTCCAGACGATCCGTAATTATGTGGAAAAGGAGAATCCGGTTCCCCCCATGCCAGTTGAGGAACTGGACGTGCATGCTAAGAAAATTCTCGCTGAGTTAGGCTACGAGGGCGACGAAACTTACCTTCATTACACCGCGGTTTGCCTGAATAATGAAATGTGGCGGGAAACGCTCGCCGAGATTCCCTACGAGAGACGTCTTTTGCTGATGCCGAAGTGTTTGCGCGTGGAGGACAAATGTCCTGCGCCATTCGATGAATTCGGTCTTCTCTGTAAGCAGTGTGGACTTTGCTCGATTCAGGATTTCCAAAACGAAGCGGAGCGTCTTGGCTACGCGGTGCTTGTCGCGGAAGGATCTGCGATCGTGATGTCACTCATTCAAACCGGCCAGATCGAAGCGATTGTGGGGATTTCCTGTCTTCCGGTGCTCGAGCGGACCTTCCCGTATGTCGAAGCCGCGGCGATCCCGTCGATTGCGGTTCCGCTTTTGCAGGACGACTGCATCAATACGACCGTCGATATCGACTGGGTCTGGGAATACATTCACCTGACGAGCGACGATCAGACACGACGTCTCGATCTCAATGCTCTGCACGAGGAAGTGAAGGAGTGGTTCACTGCCGAGTCAATCGAAGCGCTCATGGGGCCTGCGCAGGGCAAGCAGGAGGAAATCGCCCGCGAATGGCTCGGACGTGACGGGAAACGCTGGCGTCCTTTCCTCACTGTCGCTGCATACGAGGCATTGCGCGAGGATCGCGGAGAACCGATCACCGATGACATTAAGAAGATCGCGCTCGCGACGGAACTTTTCCATAAAGCTTCTCTGATTCACGATGATATCGAGGACGAAGATCACGGCCGCTACGATCAGCCGACTTTGCACACCCAGCACGGTGTTCCGGTTGCGTTGAATGCAGGGGATTTGTTGATCGGTGAGGGCTACCGCCTCATTGGTGAGATCGGGTTGTCCGATGCTCAGAAAGTCGAGATGCTTCAGATCGCGGCGAAAGGTCAACGGGAGCTTTGTCAGGGACAGGGCGCCGAGCTGGTCTGGGCGAACGATCCCAAGCCGCTCAAGTCGAAGCAGGTTCTTGAAATTTTCCGACAGAAGACGGCTCCTGCCTTTGAAGTGGCGTTGGCTCTCGGTGCTTCCTGTGCCGGTCGTCTCGATGAAGTCGACAGTGTTCTCCGCGAATACTCCGAAAATCTCGGGATCGCTTATCAGATCCGCGATGACATGGACGATCTCGGCGAAGACGCCGGTGACAACGAGCTCGAGCAAATGCGTCCGAGTGTCTTGCTGGCGGTGGCGCGTGAGCGTGCCAAAGGCGATGACAAAGCGGTTCTTGAATCCCTTTGGTCCCATGAAGAGTTGAAAGACTTTTCGATCGAGAAAGTGCGCAAACTCGCCCATGAAGTCGAGGCCGATGAGAAGTGTCTCCTTTTGCTGGAGACCTACAAAGAAGCGGCGGTGAGAAGTCTCGCTGAGCTCGAAAACGCCAACCTGAAAGGGTTGCTGCGCCGGGTCATGGGTAAGATTTTCAACGATCTCGAAATCAAAGGCTGGTGCCGTGAGTTCGAGGTGAAGAACGGCGTTCGGGAAGACGAAGTCGAGAGCTGAGAGGAGTGCGGGCTCCGGCGTGGGCTTGGCAGGTCGCAGGGGACTGCGACCCTCCAAAGGGTCAAGTCGATGGAGGGTCGGAATCCCTTCCGACCGGCGCAGGTTTTGACTAAACCTGCACGCAGCTGATTTTTGGATTGTTCGTTGCCAGCGGTGGCGCAATCTGATTACCTTCACTGCACGATGCGTCTGTTCCTCATTTGTCTTTCACCGGCGATCCTCGGGTTTATTTTGATTCTCGTTGGAGTCGCGGGTAGTAATGCCTCCGGTGATTTCATCGCGGGGGCGATTTATTTGTTCGGATTCGGGGCGCTTGTTTCCGGAGGCTGTGTCGCTCGGAACATTGTGCGGGGAGAGATCGAGCCTTCCTGGTGGAGGTGGACTGCGGCGGTTCTCGCCTTCATTGCCGTCGCGGCCGGCTATTTTGCGATGACGATGGGCGGATGTTGTGGTCTTGTCATGATGACTGAATCCTACTGATCTTTCATGTCTGCCACCGCATCTCTTCTCAAGAAGACGACCAGTTACTGCGCCCGCTGCCGGGAGTCGATTCCCGGTGAGGTCGAGTCACGTGCTGCCTCCTGCGGAGAAGAGGTCTGGCTGCGAAAGCAATGTCCTGCCTGCGGCGAAAGCGAGGTGAAACTCAGCTCGGATGCCCGTTTTTACTGGCTGTCCGAGGGGCAACGGAATCCCGAAAAGTCCGCCTGCGGAGCGGGGTGTGGCTGCGCGAGTCCGGCTTCGGGTGAGCAAATCGGCTTTCTCGGCGGCAATGCGCTGCGCGAGATCCCGACGCTGGAATCTCAGGTTCGCCCGGTCGATGTCATGTCGACCTGTCTCGCTTTGATCGAAATCGTCGACTCCTGCAATCTGACCTGTCCGACCTGCTTTGCTGATTCTCCTCCGGGGACGGGGGATCAGGTCGATGCGGTTCCGCTCGAGGAACTGAAATCCCGGATTCAGGGGGTGATCGACCGGAAAGGAAAGATCGAGATTCTGCAGATGTCAGGCGGTGAGCCGACCCTGCACCCGCAGTTTTTCGAACTGATCCGCTGGTGTCAGGAGAATCAGGACATCGACTACGTTCTCGTGAATTCGAACGGGGTTCGCCTCGCCGGTGACAAAGCCTTTGGTGAGGAGTTGGCTGAGCTCGTGGAATACGGGCACTTTCAATTTTATCTCCAGTATGATGGTCCTGACAGCGCCGCAGAGAAAGTTCTACGCGGTGCCGACCTCGGAAAGATGAAGCGCCGTGCCATCGAGCGGGCGGGGGAGCTCGGGATTCCGATGACTTTGGCGATGACGGTGATTCCGGAGAATCTCGATCATCTCTGGGAGACGGTGGCGCTCGGCCTGACTTTCAAGCACGTCCGCGGAGTTGCCTTTCAACCTATGTTCGGCACGGGGCGTAGACATGAGGCCGGCGAAGCGGCATCCCGGCTCAATGTCGCGGATATCATTCTCGGGCTCATTGAGCAATCGAACGGGGGCGTGAGGGCGGATGATTTTACTCCGCTTCCCTGCGGTGATCCGAATTGCGCGACGATCGGTTATTTGCTCAAGATGGAGGACGAAGTACGTTCGATCAGCGATTTCGTGGATTTCGGGACCTTGCAGGGCTTTCTCAGTGACCGTGTCCGCTACCGGCTTGAGGATCTTATCAAGTGCGGTTGCGAGTCGGAACCACTAGGCGAGCTTCTCCATGAATTCGAGTTGGATGAAACGCATACCTTTCGTCTCTTTATCAAACCGTTCATGGATGGTGAGGATTGGGACGAGGACAGGATTGACCGTTGTTGCACCCATGTGATTCGTCCTGATGGAAAGCTGGATTCATTCTGCCGCTACTACCTGAATGGCGGTGGCAAAGCCTACCGAAGTGTTTGATGGCTGCGCTGAATGTGGATTGGGCGGAACGCGTCTCGGCCGGAAGCGTCTACACCTTTGTTACGATAGTAGGGCTTACCCTGGGCGGTTGGCTCTGGTCGAGACGTTTTCGGAGTGAGTCCGGTTCCTTCGCTGTTTTCGTCGGGGCGATTGCCGGAGCCTACCTCGGAGCGAAGTTACTCTACCTCGCAGCGGAGGGGTGGATGCACTACGGGACCGATCTGTGGCTCTATCAGCTGGCGGCGGGAAAGACGATTGTGGGCGCCTTACTGGGAGGTTACGCCGGAGTCGAGATCGCCAAGAAGTTGATTGGGTATACGAAACCGACGGGGGACTGGTTCGCGGTGGGCGTTCCCCTGAGCATCGCAGCGGGGAGGCTGGGGTGTCTGCGCTATGGATGCTGTCCCGGGAAAGTGTGCACGGAGCCTGAGTGGTTCACGATCACCGATCCGGTCGGTCTTGAGCGATGGCCGGCGGTTCCGTTGGAGCTCGGTTTCAACCTGCTTTTCGTCGCGATGATTTTGCCTCTCGTGTTGAGGCGAAATCTGCTGAGGCGGTCACCATTGGCAGGGCAGCTTTTTCATCTCTATCTGATCAGCTACGGCGTCTTCCGGTTCTGGCACGAATTCCATCGCGACACGCCGGCGCTGGTGGCCGGGTTGACGGGGTATCAGTTAGGGGCCGCAGGATTGGTCGTTCTCGGGGTGAGCCGCGCGGTTGTGCGGGAGATAGCGCGCCGGGTGCGAGTGAGGTGATCGCAACGCGAGGGTGCGGGAGCGGAGTGGGAATCCGGACATCGTGACTGCCTGTTGGCAAAAGGCATCTACCCGTTTATCGATGGACAGTCAGGTGGATGCGTCTCGCCGGGACGCCGATTGTCCGGATCGCCGTCGACTAAGGAACTCGAAACGCTCTAGACAGGGGCGTAGAGAATCCACCAGCCAATTGCGCAGGCGGCGCAAAGGAGACCGAGAAACTGAAGGCCATTCTTGCTTCGCTCGGTGTGATAGCGACGCTTTTCGGCCAATGATAGAGCGCTTGGGCGTGCTGCCCGTGCCGCGTAGTGCTCCGGCGGGGGAAGAATGTTCTCCGACTTCATCTTGAGGCGGCTCACTTCCGCTTCATGATGATTTTGTAGAAAGGATTCGAGGGCACCAATTTGTGCATTCAGTTTATGTGCCTGATCGTTAGGGTTTTGAACTGCTTTTTTACCCGGACGTGGTTTATCGGTTTTTGAAGACTCATCCCAGAATTTGTTTGTGGAACGATGATTGCGACGACGTTTGCGGTTTTTGTTTTTCGAAGGAAACATTGTAGATCAATCAGGTTTTCGTGTAGTGTAGGCACGCAGGTTCTGATTCGAGAGTGGCGATCGAACCGGGAAAGGAGTTGGAACAGGGTTAGGAAAAGAGGCTGATGAGGAAGGCGATAATTCCGAACCCGACGAAGGGCAGGGAAAAGGCAAGTCCGCTTTTCACCCAGTAACTGAAAGAGTGCTCCGAATGCGCTCCTGCAGAATGGCTCAATTTGGGAGCGGATGCTTTCATTTTGAAAAGACCACCGCGCTTGCTGAAGCCATCAATCAGAGGGCTTACTGAATCGATTTCATCTTCGGCCGCCTCAACATAGCTGAGTGCACGGGCGAGTTCGGCTTTGCGATCAGCGCGACTCCATGTTTCAGGACGGAGAGCGTTGATGTTGGAAAGGTGAAGGTCGAGACGTTCCTGTGCTGCGGCGCAGTCTTCTACAATGCGCTGGGCGTCATTGGACTCACGCTCAAGAATCGCAAGGTAGCTGGTGAGGTCTTCACACACTTCGCTGCGACCGGTTTTGAATTGCTCTTCCTTCTGGGTGAGCTCTTCGAGTTCGGCTGCCTGACGTTTGATTTGCTCTTCCTGTTGGCGAAGCTGCCGAAGCTGATCCTGAGCATGTTGATACTCATCGTTGAGATCTTCGGTGTAGGGCGTGACCGCCTCAAACTGTTTGGGATCGAACTGAATTTCGAGGTCGTTACCCCCGTCTTCATCGAAAAACATCGGTTGGATTTCAGCAGCAGCAGACATATTGAAGAACTTAAGTTTTAGTTAAGCTCTATTAATATTATATAATGCTTAGAATTTCCAGTCTTTTTAGCTTTTTTCGTGAAAAAAAGAGAGGCAATACAGTCACTAAAATCGTTAAGCCTAAAATTATTGCGATTCCGGCCTGACTTTTAGGGGATTCATACCAAAAAGGATCGACGACTCCGTTCTTGAAGACGTCCCAACGCAGGAAAGCGAGGACCAGAATGAAGGCAAGGATGTAGATAAAACTCCCAACGAGACAGAGGGTGCCTCCGAAACCGCTGACAATCTTAGCGGCGTTCGACTCTTCGAGGTTGGGAAAGAGCACCCCGAGACCGACAGCGAGACCGTTGAGGCCGATGGCGAGAAGGGCGACTGCGCCGATGAAGAAGATGGAATCGCGAACTCCCAACTGGAGATTGTAGCCGCTGATGACGAGGATGACGATGACGAGGGCTCCGCTGGCGAGGGTCGAGCTGACGAACTTTTGCAAAATGATAGACTGCATTTTGAGAGGGGACATCGCGAGTATCCAGAGACGTCTTCCTTCGAGACTGAACTGGGGAAAGACAAACCGTGTGGTCAGGGTCGAGAGAGCGAGGGCACAGACCGCGAGGTTGAGAAAGGCGACGAGGTAGAGGTCCCTGACCTGTTCCATGTCTCCGTTCATCTTCCTGAGCCCGCTCGAATAGATAGCGAGGAGTCCGAATACAACGGTGAACTGCACCCATTGAGCGGGATCGCGGAAGAAGGTCTTCAGGTCTTTTCCCGAGATGGCGGCGATGGGCCGTCCAATCAATCGTGCGAGGAGAGGTGTCCGGGGAAAGTCCTTCAATATCTGCCCGGTGGAACTTCGGTTCCGGAGGTATTTTCGCTGGGCGCTGAAAGCGGCATTCTGGAGTGAGCGGTTCCATGACTGGTAGAACCACCGGTTCCCGGCCCAGGTGAGGAGCAGAATTCCCATGAGTGAGTTGCTTAGAAGCAGTGTCGGATACATCGCCGAACCGAAATGGCGATAGGGACGCGTCCAGTCGATAATGGTGCTGGAAAGCCAGGCACTGGGCATTCCGCGATTTACCGATGCGTTGGTATGATGCAGAACCCGCTGGAAGGTCAAAGCGGCGCTCAGGCCTGAAGCTTTCACTGCTTTCTCGTCCTCAATGCCCTGCTTCAGCGCGCTCCCGAAGCTGACAAGCGCGACGAGAGTGAGGCCCAGAAGGAGTTTGCGTGCTGAAAACCAGCGGGTTGCGATGATCAGGAGGGCCGCCCCAATCGAGCTGACGAGGATGAGAAAGAGAACGAGGACAAAGGCTGTCTTGATAAAAAAGTCAGGGCTGACCTCTCGGATTTTCGCAAAGGCGGCGAGGAGCGGGGTGAGGATAAAAATGAGGCCCCAGCTCGATACCATCGCCGACTCGAAGACTTTCCACAGAAAAATCGCCTGATGGGAAACCGGAAGTGTCAGGAGCCAGCGCGTATCGCGGTTCCGGTAAAGAGAGATGTAGGAGGTCACGCCGACTGAGAAGATCAGCATCATCATGAAGCAGAAAAACATCACGAAGATGAGCCGGTCGCTGAGAAGAGAGCCCGCTGCGGGGAGATTGCTGACATACTCGAAGCCTTCACTGAAGAGCCAGTAGGCGGCTATCATGTAGCTGATCAGAAAGGTGACGATCGTTCCTGTCATGAGACGGGAGCGCTTCGCGGCGATGAGCGCCTTCACTCTCATCATTCGAATGTGCACGCGCAGAAGAATGAGCCATTGGGAGAAGGTCGACATGGATAAAAAACGAATGCGGAGAATGGGAAATTTCCCTTTGGAAATCGGATTTTATCCTTAAGGTTGCCGACATGGCAAGTCTGGGAACTCCATTTACGTCCGAAGCGACCCGCGTCATGCTCTGCGGGTCAGGTGAGCTAGGGAAAGAAGTCGTGATTGAACTGCAGCGCTACGGCGTTGAAGTAATCGCGGTAGACGCTTACGAGAACGCTCCGGCGATGCAGGTTGCGGATCGGGCTCATGTCGTTTCGATGCTTGACGGTGCTGCGCTGCGGGCAGTGATTGAGCTGGAAAAGCCACATTTGGTCGTTCCCGAAGTGGAGGCAATCGCGACGGATACCCTCGCCGAACTTCAGGAGGCGGGGATCACAACGATCATCCCGACGCCGCGTGCGACTCAGTTGACGATGAACCGTGAGGGCATTCGCTGCCTGGCAGCTGAGGAACTGGGGCTCACGACCTCGCCTTATCGTTTTGCCGAAACCGAAGAGGAATATCGTGCTGCGGTCGAGGCGATCGGGGTGCCGTTTGTCATTAAGCCCGTGATGAGCTCATCCGGCAAAGGTCAGTCCACAGTCCGCTCTGCTGACGAAGTCGACGCGGCCTGGGCCTACGCTCAGGAAGGTGGCCGTGCCGGAAAAGGGAAGGTGATCATCGAGGGATTTGTTGAATTTGACTACGAAATCACAATGTTGACGGTGCGCCACATCGGCGGAACCTCCTTTTGTGAGCCGATTGGCCACATTCAGGTCGACGGCGATTACCGCGAGAGCTGGCAGCCACAGGTCATGAGCGAGGTCGCCAAAGCGGAAGCGCAGCGCTACGCCAAAGCGGTCACGGACAGTCTCGGCGGTCGTGGCATTTTCGGTGTCGAGCTATTCATCAAAGGCGATGAAGTGATCTTCTCAGAGGTTTCACCCCGTCCGCACGACACCGGCATGGTGACGATGATTTCTCAGGATCTCTCGCAGTTTGCGCTCCACGCCCGTGCCATTCTCGGGCTTCCGATTCCTAACATTGCCCAACACGGGCCGTCTGCATCGGCTGTGCTACTCGTCGAAGGCACTTCGCAGAACGTCAGTTACGGCAATCTCGAGGCCGCACTCACCGAGCCTGACACGCAGATTCGACTTTTTGGAAAGCCTGCCGTATCAGGAAAACGCCGCATGGGCGTTGCCGTGGCACGGGGTGAATCGATCGAGAATGCCCGCGACAAAGCGCGCGCCGCAAGCGAAGCGATCAAGGTCAGTCTGTAAGTGAGAATGGCTTCCCATTCCACACGCTTTATACCCTGTATGCTACAACCCCTAACCCTATATAGTCAGAGCTAAGCGCACAAAGCCGTTAAGGTGGGGCGAGACGTACCCGTCGAGACGCGTGCCCGGATGCGATAAGACCCTACCCTGATCGTTTGCTGCGAAGCGGGGCTACGACTTTTGGCATTCCATCGGACCATCCGGATCGGCAGGGACGCCTCTATCTACCCTGAGAAGCCCCGCGCGAGTATGATCGGAATTGACTTTTTGCGCTATCATCTGTTTAGGAGTATTACTTCAAATCGCCAGCACCACCGCGCGCTCATTGGCGAGCATTCTGACTTGTTCAACAATTGGAATCGATTAACTGAGAGTTCCACTACCAGAATTTATCATGTCATCCATTATTAACGAAGCTCATCCCTGGCTCGAAAACCTCGTTGTCTACGATCCCGGAAAACCAATCGATGAAACCGCGCGTGAGCTCGGCCTCGATCCTGCCGATATCATCAAGATCGCGTCCAATGAGAACCCTCTCGGGCCTTCCCCGAAAGCGATCGAGGCGATGAAAGAAGCGGCCGAAGGGGTGAACATTTATCCCGATGGCGGTGGCTACAAGCTTCGCACCGCGATCGCCGAAACCTTTGGCCTCGCTCGCGAAAACATCGTGATCAGCAATGGCTCCAATGAGATCATCGAGCTCGTCGGGCATGGCTTTCTCAACCCCGGTGACAATGTTATCGCAGCGGAGCATGCCTTCGTTGTCTACAAGCTCATGGCGACGCTGTTCGGCGCGGAGACGATTGAAGTTCCCGATCCCGGCTTTGTCCACGATCTCGATGCGATGGCGGCAGCGATCACCCCGAAAACACGGAAGATTTTCATCGCGAATCCCAACAACCCGACGGGAACGCTTGTGGACCAGGAGGCAATTGACCGCTTCATGGACAAGGTGCCGGACCACGTCATGGTCATCTTTGACGAGGCTTACCATGAGTTTCTCCACGATGCACCGGACACGCTCAAGTATGTCCGCGAAGGGCGCAACGTGGTTGTGATGCGGACCTTCTCAAAAATCCAGGGGCTCGCGGGCCTTCGGATTGGTTACGGAATCACGACGCCGGAGATCGCGGAAGTGCTTCACAAATGCCGTCAGCCGTTCAATACGAACTCGATTGCCCAGGCCGGCGCGATTGCAGGGCTCGCTGACACCGATCACCAGGCGCGGACCCGCGACCTCAATGATGAGGGGTTGGCCTTCTATCACGCGGCCTTTGAGGAGATGGGCCTTGAGTATGTTCCCAGCTTTGCCAACTTTGTCCTCGTGAAAGTCGGTGACGGAGATGCTGTGTTCAGTGCAATGCTGAAACGGGGCGTCATTATCCGCGCGATGCGCAGCTACAAGCTTCCCGAGTGGGTTCGTATTTCCGTTGGGACGATGGCGCAAAACGAGCGCTGCATCGCAACCTTAAAAGAAATTCTGGCATGACCACTCACGAATGGCACGACCGCGACGAAGAAGGCGTAGTTATTTACTACCGCGCGACGATTCACGCCAGTCGGTGGGAATTTTTCTCGACCCTGAAGACAGATCCCGAGTGGAATGAGCATGATATCCTCTCGCTCGAGGCGATGGAGTTGTTCCGCGAGGTCCTTTGGAACAAGCACCTTCGCCGCAGAGCTCCTTTGAAGCACGTCGAACAGATCGACAAAATGATTGAAAAACTCCGTGAGGAGGAAAGCAGCTGGAGACTGGACAGCTAGTTTGCTCTTGATCCTGAATGAACGAGATACTCAAAAGGCTGGTCGAGTCGAGTGGGGATCTCAAGACCTTTGCCCGGCAACTCAAAGCGTCCGGAATTGAGTCGGTGAGAGGAGCAATTTAATTACCGGCTGCCTGGAGCTGGGGAGGAGGCCTACCGTATTCCGGGAGGCCAGTGTACCGTTCCATTGGTTACACGCGCCTCACGTTTCAATGGCAAACAGGCGGGTAGTGGTGTGCTGCTTGCCGCCAGATAAGCAGCCTGCTGGAGATTTATGCCATACAAGTAGGCGGCTTCTGAACGGTGTGCGTTTTGGCAGCAGGATGCAGCCACTTCTGCTGGCGAGATGGAATGGGCCACGCTGCCGAAAAGGGGGAAGAACGGTGTGATTGGCAAAGTGCTCTTTCGGGCTTCGCATCGCATTCGAAAGAGGAACCGAATGATAAATAAAATTATCAAAGTTGAGATTCTTTTATTAAAATTTATTAAATTTTAAAATTAATGTTTGTTAAATTATTGAAATATATTAACATTATTTGCGAAAGGTTTTTTATTATGCGTGCTATCTCACTTCTGTTCATTTTAATGCTCGCTGGTTCGACTCAGTCGGCATTTGCACAGGGTTCCGAGTCGGGACTTTTAGGGGTGTATCCTGACTATCTTCACGGCAGAACGACTGCGAGTGGGGATCGTTACGATATGGGTCAACTTTCGGCAGCTCATGCGACGCTTCCTCTGGGGAGTTTCGCCCGCGTCGCGAACTTCGATACCGGCCTCATGGTCGATGTTAAGATCAACGATCGAAAGGGGGCTGACGACCGTATTGTCACGCTTTCGAAGGCGGCGGCACAACGAATCAGGGTCTCTGAAAACGGGGCGGCACCGGGATCTCTTCTCGTCATCAGTGGTATTAAAGTGCCTGCTCAGCAGGCTGCTGTTCCCAATAACGTCAGGACCATGAGCGCGCCGTCTGCGGGTGTGCCAATCGGGGCCGCGGCCGGTGCGGTGACAGGTGGCGCGGTTGCTGCCAATGCTCCGCAAGCTCGTGGATTCAGGCCTTTCTCAATTTTTAATAAAAAAGATCCACTCTATGATGCGGTGGTCAATAAGCCGACCGTCGATCCGGTCGCTCAGGGGCAGAACGTGGTCAATCAGGGCGTTGCCAATACTCAGGCTCAGGTGGAGCAGAAAAGCGGTGGGCTCTTCAAGAATGGTCTTTTCGGGAACCGCGCCCCTCAGAACGCACAGGTAGCTACCTATGCTCCTGCCGGGCAGAGCGGATACGCTTATCCGGGCACTTACCCACTGAGTGCGCCATCTTCGATCCCATCGCCTGAAATTTCGGCTCCCGCGCCTCCGCGGCAGGTGGCTCCGATGGCGGCACCGGCACCTCAGCGCCCTCTTCACCGGGTCCAGTTCGGTGCTTTCCGCAATCAGGCAAATGCCGTCGAGATGGCCCGGGGACTGGGGAACACCGGCATTGCCACTTCGGTAATCCCTATTCCCAACAGCAAATTGAATGCGGTTGTTCTTAACGGCGGTTTCGCTTCTGAACAGGACGCTAACAACTGGATCAATACCGAAGCCGCGCGAAGAGGGTGGCGTGAGAAGCCAGTCGTGATTCACTGATTTTTAACTAGGATTGTCTTCCCTTCTTCTCAGGAATTGGTTTGAGAGGGGAGAGGGTGAAAGATGTTCGGCCCCGCCTGGTCTACCAGCGGGGCCGTTTCTATTGGTGCAGGGTCTTCCCGTGACTGACTGAATCCCGAGATGAGAACGCGGGGAAAAGGTTTCGAAAAATTTGATTTCGTTCCGAACGAGTCGGGATAATATCTGTCGAACTCCCCAAGTCTTTAATTTATGAACCTCTCTCATTTGCTTCAGGGTGGAAACCTCTTCTACGTAATTCTCACGGTCGGAACGATGCTGATCAGCCGTTGGGTTGGTTCGATGCTTCAAAAGCGGTTCGCCGAGTATTCCCAGCGTCCCATCTCACTGTCAGGTGCTCAGATTGCTCAGAAAATGCTCGCTGATAACGGGATCACCGATGTGCAGGTGATCTCAACCCCCGGGCAGCTCACCGATCACTACAATCCGCTCAAGAAAACCGTCAACCTGAGCGAGGTGGTCTACAGTCAGGCGAACGTGGCGGCGGCGGCTGTCTCCGCTCACGAGTGTGGACATGCCGTGCAGCACGCGAAGGCATACGGAGCTTTAAAAGTGCGTTCAGCGCTCGTGCCGGTGGTTAGCCTTTCCAGTAAATACCTGAATTGGATTCTCATGGGCGGTCTCATGCTCGCTGCTTCGGGGAGACCTGAGCTTTTGTTCGTCGGTGTCGTTCTTTTCGGCCTCACCACTTTGTTTTCGGTGATCACCCTTCCGGTTGAGTTTGATGCGAGCAAACGCGCTCTCGTCTGGCTCGACCAGACCCGGGTCATGGGGGATGTCGATCACGAAAAGGCGAAAAACGCTCTCTTCTGGGCCGCGATGACTTACACCGTTGCTGCGATTGCCTCGATCGGGCAGTTGCTCTACTACATCATGCGCCTCATGGCGGCGCGACGGTAGGTTGTGGCGGGAGCGAAGCCGGTCTTGGTAAACCTGATTCCGCTTCGTGGTGATTGACTTGTCTGATCGGGAATGGATTGAGGTGCCGGCGAAGGGCGTCGTGTTTATGCCCCGCGGAACAGTTCATACCTTTCGCAATCCGGGGGCTGAGCCGTTGCATATGTTGATTCAGACGATACCCGGGGGATTTGACCGGTTTTTTGCCGAGTGCGAAGTTGCATTTTCAGCCGGCGGGGAACCGGACATGGAAGAGATCGTCGCGATCAGCGCCCGATACGGGATTCACTATCCTGCGCTGTAGAGCAATGTGAGGTGCCCCTCGTTGCGGAGGGATGCAGGTTGCAGGGCAGGGCGGAGAATGCGTGGGAAAGAATTGATTTCGCCGCGAGTTATTTGACTTCACCCCTTCGGCTTCGTAGCTTCGATGAGGAAGTGGCCGCCCCGGGAGAGGGATGCTGCTTCGGATCGCGAGACCAGATTTCCGATGCGGCAATTTTCACCGACCCAGATTGTGCTAGGGGGCTGTCTGCTCGCTTTTGGCGCCTCGTTCCTGAACACCGGGTTTATTCTCACAGCGGGGACATCGGTCAGTCATTTAACGGGGGATATTGCGAGGATAGGATCGGGGCTTTCCACGATAGCGAGAGGCGACGGCTTTCAAATCGTCAATGTCGCGATCGCTACCCTCGGTTTCATCTTCGGAGCAACGGTCTCCGGATTTCTCCTTCACCATCCTACCATCGAGATTACGAAGCCATACGGGCGCGTGCTCTCATTGCTCGGGGGATTCCTCGTCATTGCTCATTTTTTCCTGCCGGCGTATCCGCTCGTGGCAATCGCAATCACGAGCGCGGTTTGCGGTGCCCAGAATGCTCTCGCAAGCCGATACCGCGGAGTGGTCCTGAGAACGACTCACTTAACGGGGATCTTCACCGATTTCGGTATTCACCTCGGGATGAAGCTCCGGGGACATCGTATCGAAGCCTGGGCTCTCTGGATCCCGATTTGTATCACCTTTTCCTTTCTCGTCGGAGCAGTCACGAGCAGTGCCCTGATTTTCCACGATGCGAGGAACTGGATTCTCATTGCCGGCATCGGCTACTTCGCCGGAGGGATACTCTGGAGTCTTTACAAGAGCTTTGTCCTTGGCCGGCGGGAGTAAGGGCAGGCGGCATTAGGCTCTCGTCCTTATTGCGTTGCCGGGGAAAGCCCGTTGCCGGGGACAGGTTGCTTCGTTGAAGCAGGATGGCTCCATTTTCAGCCTGCAACCTTTGCCGGGAAAGGGGACGTAGATGTTTTCTACTCAGCGTTCGTGAAAACTGCCTGAACGTCCTCGTCGTCCTCAAGCTTGTCGATGAGCTCTTCGATATCGTTGAGCTGGTCGTCGCTGAACTCCTGAGGGTTGTTGGGAATGCGCTGGGTGGTGGCTTTTTTCGCCTCAATGCCGAGGCCTTCGATTGCGGCTGTCAGCGTTCCGAAATCCGTGAAGTCGGCATAGGCGTAGGCAATGCCTTCGTTGATTTCAAGCTCTTCGAGGCCGGCATCCATGAGCGTGAGTTCAATCTCCTCCATGTTGAGCTCGTCGGTCACTTCGAATTCCACGACTGTCTTGCGGTCGAAGAGGAAGGCGAGGGCTCCGCTCGGAAGCATTTCGCCGCCGTTCTTGTTGAAAATGGTCTTCAGATTGGCAACGGAGCGATTGGTGTTATCCGTCGCGCACTCGACGAAGATCATAACGCCGTGAGGGCCTTTGCCCTCGTAGTTGATTTCGGTGATGTCAGCTGCGTCCTTACCGGAAGCGCGCTTGATCGCTGAATCCACATTGTCCTTGGGCATGTTCGCCGCTTTGGCGTTCTGAATCGCTGCGCGGAGCTTTGGATTGGAATCAGGATCGGTTCCACCTTCCTTGGCCGCCATCGTGATGATCTTACCAAGTTTCGGAAACACTTTGGACATTTTGTCCCAGCGTGCCTCTTTTGATTTACGACGATATTCGAATGCTCTACCCATAAAGAAAGAGTTGTCCCAGAATAGCTGAATGTGCAAGGGGGATTGCTGCGGAAACTCTTCCTCAGGAACGTTTTTTTGAGGGCCTTTTTCAGGGGGAATTCCCTGTCCGGGACCTGTTTTTGACGGGCGGGATGTGTCGGGTTCGTGAATCACTCAGCCCGGTAAACGAGATCGACGCGGCGCAATTCTTCCGGTTTCGCTGTGGAATTCTCTGACCGGGTGTCTCCGAAAGAGGTTACGTCGACTCTCGACGCCGCGATTTTCTTCTCAATGAGGAAGTCTTTAGCCGCTTCGCTCCGCGCCTTTGCCAGGATCGCATTATACTCAGATGACCCGGACGGGTCGGCGTAGCCCCGCAACTGGAGGGTCAGGCGGGGCTCCGCTTTGAGCGCTCCCGCAGCATCGCTCAGGGTCTTTTTACTGGTGTCGCTCAGGCGAGTCGAGTTGAGACCGAAAGTGATGCCTTTGGTGGGCGGAATTACGGGCGGTGTTTGCGCTTTTTTGGCGGCGACGGGTGTGGACTGTTCGGCACTGACTGTGCCAGTGCTGCCGGAGCCGGAGGCCATGAGTTGATCCTTGAGTGCGTTGACCTCTTTAACGGCGAGGTTGGCGGAGAGAGTTGCTTCTTTCAGTTCAGCGACTGACTCTTTGATTTGGGCAACGCCTTCTTTCTTGAGGGTGCTGACTTCCTCTTTCGTTTTCTCCAGTTCGAGGCGTGACGCTTCGAGCTCCTGCTGGTTTTTTCGAGCACTCGCGAGCGAGCTGTTGAGGAGTTGAATCGTCTCTGCGGGAGCGGTTCCTGTTATCGCGGCAATTTGTTTTTCCACTTCAGCGAACTCGCTCTTTTGAATCAATGTCATGATCCTGACCGTTTCCCCGGGATCGTAGGAGGGGGGAGCGATATCGGCGGGGGCGGTGACTGGTTCAGGAGTTTCCTCAGTTTGTTCCGCCACTTCTTCGGGGGATTCAATCAGCGCAATGAGAGGCGGGGCAGGTGCTTCCACGGATGCGAGGGCATTCACCGACTTCTCCATCTCATTAGTGAGGATTTCAATGGTTTCCTCGTCAGCTGTTTCGGAGAGTGTCAGGAGCGCGTTTCGGGCCGATTCAAAATCTGATTCGTCGAGGAACTGAAAAAATTCCTCATACTCCGGCGTCTCGCGAAGGCCTGTATCGACCGCTTCGCCGGTGACAGTCACTTCCTCAGGTATTTCGACAGCGGCGAGCGCTGCGGCCAGATCCTCCTTCGGAGTCGGAGGTTCTGCACGTTGAACGAACTTTGGCAGAATAAATGCTCCTGCAACGAGGAGGAGCATCAATAGAAGTAACCCGAGCTTAGAGAGATTTTTCATTGAGATGATCGATTTTGCGTTTCCAAAAATTAAGTTTGTGTTTTTACTTTACTGGCGTAAAAACCATCTAACCAGTCCGAAAATGGCAGTGTTAGGCCAAATCCTTAAGCAGGAATCATGACAACAGACAGCTTTTCTCAAATAATGATCACCGACGACAAAGTGGTCGGTCTCAGCGGCGATGATTCGGAGTCGACCCGGACTGCTTTTGCGCGGGAAGCTGAGGGCCTTCAATCACGTGCTCATCAGATCGGCCTGATGATCGGGATGCGGGCTTTGACCTGTTGTTCGATCAGCTATGAGGGCGGTGGAATAGCGTTTCGCTTTGCGGCCTCCTCTGATGATAATTTTGATGCCAAGGGTGTCTATGTGAGGGGCAGTGATTACACGGTGGACAGCCTTCATTCAGCTTCTCTCTAAAGGCGTATCATGGATACTCTCGATACCTACGACGCGGTTCTGAAAGCGCTTTCAATGATGAAGCGCCTCAAGAAGCTGGAAGGCACTTTATTGATCCACGAAGGTGTTCTCCTGCAAGCTGATACACTGCTGCTTGAGAGTCAGGAAAAGGCATTTGTCAGGGAAGTGAATGCCTTGCTCTCGCAGTACCGAAATGCCGGTCGTCCTCTCGGGCGGGCGATGCTCGGGTTTGATGGCGGGAATGTTATGATCTTTCACGCGAATCCTTTCGTAATGTGTCTCATTTACGGAAATGTGGAGGACACCGCGAAGGTCGAGGCAGCGGGAGAAGAGTTTCTAAAACGGTGGGCCGATTCGCTCGGTTTGACGGAGAAGGAACTCATTCAGCGGAGCGTTTTGGATGTGGAGTCTGCCAAGCAGAAAGCAAAAGAATCGGCGGCTTCGGAAGATACCGCCGAATCGGCTGTGAAAGTGACTGTGCTTCCTGATGCCCTGCCGGGCAGTCCGCCCGCGGTGATGATCGCGGAGGAACCTGTCACTGTATCACAGGCCTCTCAGGAGCCCGCTCCCGCAGCGGTGGCGGATCCGGGCGCGCTCTGGAATGCCTATCGTGAAAGTGTCGAGAACCTCCTCGCAAAGGTTCTCGGTCGCGGTCAGTCGAGTCGCTTTTTGCAGAGGGAGCTGACTTCGATGGGGATCTCCGGCGATTCCTACCTGACACACAATCAGTTCCGGCCATTCGGGCAGGCGCTGACGCTTCGGGTGAAGGATAAAGCCATTCGGAAACAGTTGGATACCGAGCTGCTCGCGATTTTAGAAGAATTTACCAAGTAACCGAAGCCTTTGATCCCATTTACTATGAAAACCTTTTTAGCCCTTCTCCTGGCTTTCTCATTCCTTCTCCCGGGTGTTTCGAATCCGGTGCACGCTCAGGGAAAGGGCGACGCCGACATTGAACGCCTCAATATGCTGATCGAGCAGGCCAACCGGATGAAACAGAAAATCGAATCCGAGAAGCAGCAGGAGGCAAAACTCGATGATCCTGAATTCCAGAAAAAGAAGCTGCAGGAGTTTGATCAGAAGTTTCAATCGCTCGATTCGCCTCTGGGAGACAACAAGCCGCAGATTCAGAAAAACATCGATTACGTCTGGACGGTGACCGCTGCGATTCTCGTGATGCTGATGCAGCTGGGCTTCTGTATGCTCGAAATCGGGATGTCGAGGGCGCGGAATGCGATCAACGTGGCGATGAAAAACGTTCTCGATTTCTCGGTCGCAACGATTTCCTTCATGCTCTTTGGTTTTGTCTTTATGTTCGGCACATCAGAGACGGGGTGGATCGGAACACAGGACCTCGCGATTTGGAGATTTGGAGGTGAAAGTCCGATCTGGACCTTCTTTTTCTTTCAGGTCGTTTTCGTGGCGACGGCCTGCACGATCGCCTCCGGTGCGATGGCGGAACGGACCAAGTTCGTCGGCTACATGTGCTACACGGTGATCCTTTCAGGATTGATTTATCCGGTCTTCGGACACTGGGCCTGGGGGAGTTTTGGCGGAGGCTTTGAAACGGGGTTTGGTGGCAGTCCCGGCTGGCTCGAGACTTTTGGAGTGGGATTCCACGATTTTGCGGGATCGACTGTCGTTCACGGAATCGGAGGGGCGAGTGCGCTCGCAGGGATTCTCATTGTCGGAGCTCGTAAAGGGCGTTTCGATGAGGATGGAAATCCCCGCTATCTACCCGGACACAACCTTCCTCTCGTCTGCTTCGGCACGATTATTCTCTGGGTCGGCTGGTTTGGTTTCAATGCAGGATCGCTCGTCGAGGGGAGTTCGGGTATCGGGCGAATCTGTGTGAACACCGCCGTGGCCGGTGCCGCGGGCTGTGTCATTGCGATGTGCTTTTTCTGGATGATCCGCGGTGTTCCCAACGTCCTCGTTTCGCTGAACGGGATTCTCGGTGGGCTCGTCGCTGTGACCGCCTGTGCGGATGTGGTCACGCCGGTCGGGGCGTTGATCCTCGGCGGGGTCGCGGGAATCATCTCAACCTGGGGGGCGATGCTTCTCGAGAAAATGCGGATCGACGACGTCGTTGGAGCGGTTCCAGTCCACCTATTCTGCGGGATTTGGGGAACCTTGTGCGTGGCACTATTCCACGAGGAGGGATTCTCGATGGATCGTCTCGGCATTCAAATTTTCGGGACGCTATCGATCTGTGTCGGGGCTTTTGCGGTTGCCTACGTTCTTTTCAAAGTGATCGACACCTTCATTGGTCTTCGCGTTTCGGACGAAGAGCAGGAAGACGGGCTCGATTTCTCGGAGCATTCTGCGAATGCCTATCCGGATTTCGAGACGTCGGAAGGGTAGGGGGGATCTTGTGTCGCATGGGATTGCATCCCGTGTTCTCTGCCCGGCGGTTCGTTTCTCAGTTCCTAGCGAGTTGAGATTAAGATTAGGATTGTGAAAAAGAAAAAGGTTTCAGGGGACGAGGGCTGCTAAACGAGGATTCCAGTTTTTGTGCGAAGCTGGTGAAGGGGGAGGTGCTTTACCTGCTGTTCACTTCGCCTCAGGTGATGCGCCTGAGGCTTTTTCGTAGAGCTGCTTGATTTCATCGCTGCTCAAAGGGCGATCAAAGACCGCGATCTCGTCGAGACGGCCTTCGAAGAAATTTTTGTTCGTGCAGGGACCGCCGAAAAAGAAGGTGTCGGAGTTTCCCTCCTCCGCAACGTCGGTGGACTGGACTGCGAGGTGGACGCCGTCGAGAAAGACGTGGCTGGTGTCACCTTCGCGGGCGACGGCGAGATGGTGCCATTTCCAGCGTTCGACGGGATGACTGGCTTCCGGCAATCCATTCCCTGTTATCGGGTTTCTAAGGAATCCTTCCCCTTCATAGACGAGGTGGCGTTTTCCATCTGCGCCGTCACTGATGCCGACATGATCGCCCGGGGAGCGGTCTGCGAAGTTTCGTCCGCGGGAGAAGAGCCATTCGGTTTCGTCGATTTTGCCGGGGGCTGAGCCGCTCCAGAACCACATCGAGATGGTGTAATTCCGGTCGGTGAGCTCCGGGACCCGGGCGCTGATTCGAGCGTCGACGACGTGAACGCCTCGATTCTTTTCCCCTTTGGAAAAAGCGGAGTGATGAGGACCTTGCAGGTAAAAGAGCGTCTGCGGTTCGAAGAGGGCATCGAGTCCATTGCCGGAAGAATCGTGCGCGCGCGGTCCGGTGAACTCGTCCAATCGCCAGTAGGCCCGCGGCTTCAGGCTCAGAGTGTATTCAGCGGCGGGGCCGTGCTCCTGAGCGGTGTTCCCGCGGCTTTTTCCGGTGAGATTTTCAAGCATCGCGAGTGAGGTTTCGACGATCTTTGGTTCCGCTGTGACTTCGAGTCCTGCGGAGCGCGCCGCCCACGTATTGTAGCCGCCGATTAGATGCTGCTCGGGTGGGGGAATGTAGCCATCGCCCCCGTTTGCGAGCTCGATCACCATGGTGTGCTCAAACGGGCTTGCTCCTTTGATTTTCAGTCCGGTGATCGCGTAAGTTTCATTCGGTGTCGTCGTGATTGAGATTTTCTCACCGAGCCTGAGCGCCTGAACGACGATTTCGGTATTCTGTTTTTCGTGAAGGATGACCTGCTCACGTGCGTAGATTTCCTCTTTGGTTTTCGGGAGATTGTCTCCGAGCTCTTCGACGATTTGCTGAGACCACTTCAGAAGTTGTTTGTCAGGCGTCCGGTAGTCGAGTGTCATTCGTGTCTCCATCATCGCAATGGACTCTGGACGATGATACTGGATCGATTCGTAGGCTGACATTCCAAGATCGATCATCCCTTCAGAAAAGTTTTCGATGGTTGAGTCAGGATCCCGCTCTGTCGATTTCTCGTAGTCCTGTCGCCAGATATCGCCGCTGCAGCCGTGAGACATCATCGCGACAAATCCTTCTTTCCCCTGAGCGATTCTATCCTGGAGCCCGTTGGAAAAGAGTCCGAAGTAATCGGCGCTGATGTCGCGGTCGCCGTAGTAGTGCATCGAGAAATTGGAAAGGAGTCCGATGGGCTCGCCGTCGGTGGATTGAATCGAAATGAGCGAGAGCATCGGGTCTTCCGGTCCGGTCTTGCCCACCGAGATTTCCCGATCACGACCGGCGTGCATGTTCGCCCGCACTGTGGGGTTTCCAAAGGGATCTTCCTGAACGTGATCCGGATGGATGACCCAGCGTCGAAGAGCGGTGTATTCGCCTGCATCGATTTCACCCCAGCCGATTTGGGCGGGTTTCATTTCTTTCAGCGGAGCGAGAATGGCATCGACAAGCTTTTTAGTGAGAAAGAGGACATAGGCGGGATCTTCATCGGTTCCCAGTGCTCCCATGCAGGAAGGCGCGGTGTGAGTGTGCGTTGCTGAAATGAGGATGTTCTCCGGGTTGATTTTAGCTTTCGCGGCCGCGAGTGCCTTCGCTTTGTCACAAAGATCGCGGGGGATCATGCAACTGTCGACAACGACGAGGACGATGGTCTCTTTCTCATCGGTGAAGGCAAGTGAGCGGGCACTCACCGGTGTTTTCACGGTATCCACGCTTCGGCTCACCATGCTGCCGTTGACGAGCACCGGAAGTGTCTTTGGTGTCACGTCAGTGATCGCTGAGCCGGCTTTAAATTCGGCGAGGGCCGGCGATCGGAGCGCGAGAAGCAAGAGGGCCACCAGGGTGCATGAGAATCGGAACATGCGCCGAGAATAGGCGGCATGGCAGGATCGGATCAAGAGGCCTCGCGCCGCATTGGCGTGATAGACGGTTCTTCCCCGGGGTTAGAAGAATGAGGGAATCCCGGCGAGAGAGAATTCCTTATTGTTCTCGTCGGCATACTTCAGAAGGCGGGAATCTGAACCGTGAATCGCGACGACTTTGTCCTTGTGTTTAGCGATGACAATATTGCCCCGATAGTCCACTTTGCCGTTCTTCGCCGATTTCTTCGGCAGGCCATCGAGAATGCCCACTCTGTGTTTGTAGGTTCCCTCTGACTTGGTGAAAGTCTCAATTTCCCTAATCTCATTCTGGCGCAGTTGAAGGGTGTGTTCCTTCTTTGCGAGGAAGTAGTAGGCGCTGGTTTTTTCCGTTTGTCCCAGCATATAGACCGTCACTTTGATCTCGGTTGGATGAACCGAGGCATTGCGGATATTGCTCGTGAGTCTCCAGCGATACTGGTTCATTTTAGAGGGACTGCCATTGATGCTGCTTTCGATGCGAATGCGGGGAACTCTCTCGAGAGCTCCTTCTGATTCGGCGAGGGCGCGTTCCCATGACGCTTTTGACTGCTCTTTTGTTTCGCCAAGAGAATTTGTTGCAACGGGGGCCTCGCGCTTTTGCATGGCTCCGAAGCTTTCCTTTTCATCGATCAATTTTACGAGTTGGTGACCGAACGCGAGATCTCGGGAATCCATTTTCTCTCCATCCTTTCGCTTTTCCTTGAGGGGGACGATTCGGAGGTTGGCGAGCTGATTGGACCCTTTGGGATAGCGCTGAGCCGGAACGATGAGCTCAAAAATGACAGGATCTCCGCTGTGTCTGCCGGTGGTGATGCGCTCCTCGAACTTTCCATGGTCATTGAAAAGCCCGTAGTGGCGGGCGTCCTCCCAGACCTTTAAAATGGCGTTGGAGGTCACCAGTTTTTCGTAGTCACCCATGTCCTCACGAAAGTACATCGCTTTGTTCATGAGACTCTCGGCGTTGGTGCTGCCGGAGCGATCTGATTCCTCGATCACCTCGATGAGAGAAATCATCCGGGACTTGAGCTTCTTCAAGTCCTCGGGGTTCGCCTTTTTAGCAGCAGGGGTTGGTCCGAGACTCTTCGCGAGGTGCTGCGCGTTCTTGTCGAATTTCGACGATGGTGCCGCCGTTACCGCTTCACCAAGCCCGGCGACGAAGAGAGCGACCAGAGACGCGAGGATACGGGGAGGGGAAAAGAAACGGGGCATGAGGGAGTGGGGGGATTCCAGGTTGTTTATACCTTGGATCCACTCCCGCGTGACAGGAAAAAATGCTGTCGACTCCCTCTCTAACTGCTTAACGGTTTCCCAGTTCCTCGAGGAGGGCGCGGTTGAGAGCTATGCCGGCTTCGAAGTTGCTCACCGTGAAGCTCTCGTTCGGCGCGTGGATCTGGCAGTCTGGAAGCGCGAGTCCGAGCAGGAGAGTGTCGACTCCGAGAATGTCTTTGATTGCCTGAATGATAGGAATGCTGCCTCCTTCGCGGATGAGACGAGGTTCGCTTTGAAACGCTTTCTTAAGGGCGCTTTGAGCCGCTTTTCCGTAATCGGAATGCGGGTCCATAACATAGGCGGGACCGTCGTGTCCGAGTTCGACTTCGAGGCGGCAGGAATCGGGACACTGTGCCTGGAGGTGCTCGGAAGCGAGTCGGAGAATTTCCGCAGGATCCTGATCGGCGACAAGACGGAAACTCAGTTTCGCCATCGCGGAGCGGGGAATGACCGTTTTTGATCCTTCACCCTGATAGCCGCCGCCAATGCCGTTTACCTCAGCGGTGGGACGCCCCCAGCGCTGTTCGAGCGCGGTGTAGCCGCCTTCACCCCAGAGTCCTTTGGAGCCGGTTTCGGCAAGCGTTGCCGCGTCGCCATCGGGAAGGCTCGCCCACATCTCGCGTTCCCATGGTTCGAGATCGACAACGGAATCGTAGAACCCCGGAATGAGGATTTTTCCATCGTCATCGTGAAGCGAGGCCACGAGCCGGGCCACAATCGTGGCAGGGTTCGGAACGGCTCCCCCGTAAACGCCTGAGTGGAGGTCGAGGGTGGGGCCGTGGACCTTAAATTCAAGGCAGGCGATGCCGCGCAGACCGTAGGTCATCGTCGGGACGCCGGGGGCAATCATTCCTGTGTCGGAGACGGCGCAGACGTCGCAGGCGAGTTCTTCTTTGTGAGCTTCGAGGAAAGGCGCGAGGTTGGGGCTTCCGATTTCCTCTTCGCCTTCGAGGAGGAAAATCACATTCACGGGCAGATCGCCGTGCTCTTTGAGAGCGGCTTCCACTCCGAGGATATGGGCAAAATGCTGACCTTTGTTGTCCGTTGCCCCGCGGCAGAAGATTTTGTCTCCGATGAGGGTCGGCTCAAAGGGAGGTGTGTCCCACTCTTCGACAGGATCGACGGGTTGCACATCATAGTGGCCGTAGATGAGAACGGTAGGACGGTCATCCCGCTTCTCGTTCCGTGCCACGACGATGGGATGTCCCGGTGTCTCGTGAAGCTCGGGCTTCAATCCCATCCGCGTGAACTTCTGCATCAGAAAGTCAGCACAGTTCCGGACATCCCCTTTATGACGGCTGTCGGTAGAGATGCTGGGGAAACGAAGAAATTCGAAAAATTCAGTGAGTTCGGGTGTCATGGCGGGGTTCCGCTTCGCGGAGTGGAAAGGTGAGAAGGTGGGAATGTAAGAAGGTGTCTAAAGTCTCTGATAGCGAGGCGGTCAGAGGATGCTCCCGGGTTCGTAGCTGGCGGCGCCATCGATATTGTCGGCGTAGGCACCGGCTTCGTTGATGAAGCGGTCAATTTGCATCTGGACCGCTCCGGCGTTGGCTTTTCCTTCTTCAAGGCTGGCCTGGAGCTGGTCATAGCTCATTCCAAGGCCACCGTCTTCGGCGAGACGGGAAACGAGGTCGTTCTTATCGGATGCTCCTGTGCGGTAGGCCCGGGCTGCGGCAACGGCGTGTTCCTTAATCACTTCGTGGGCGGTCTCTCGTCCGATCCCGTTCTTGACAGCCGTCATCATGATCGTGGTGCTGAGAAGGAAGGGGAGATAGTGCTGGTTTTCACGCTCGATCACAGCGGGGTAGGCCGCCATCTGGTCGAGAACGGTGACCATGGTCTCGAGGAGCCCGTCGATTGCGTAAAAGGAATCCGGCAGCATGACGCGTCGTACAACCGAGCAGGATACGTCCCCTTCGTTCCACTGATCACCGGCGAGACCGTTCGCCATCGTGAGATACCCGCCGAGAATCGTTTTGAACCCGTTGATCCGTTCGCAGCTGCGGCTGTTCATTTTATGCGGCATCGCGGATGAACCAACCTGACCTTTAGCAAATCCTTCGCTGGCGAGTTCGTGGCCGGCCATGATGCGGATCGTTTTGGCAAAGCTGGAAGGGCCTGATGCGACTCCGTTGAGGGCGGCTACGACCTGGAGATCGAGGCTCCGGGGATAGACCTGACCGACATTGGTGAAGATGCGATGGATTCCGAGGTGAGCGGCGACCTTGTTTTCGAGCTGCATCACTTTTTCGGCATCGCCATCGAAGAGGCTCAGCTGATCGAGCTGGGTTCCGACAGCGCCTTTGAGACCGCGAACGGGATAATCAGCAATCAGTTCGCTGAGTTGCTGGCCGGCGATGAGCATTTCCTCTCCGAACATCGCGAGACGTTTTCCGAAGGTTGTAATCTGCGCGGCGACGTTGTGCGTTCTTGCCGTGATGACGAGGTCGCGATACTCGTCTGCTTTTACGGAGAGACGATGGAGCACTGCTGCCGTTTTGAAATGGGTGACCTCGAGAGAGCGATAGACCTGGAGCTGTTCGACGTTCTCAGTGAGATCCCGACTCGTCATTCCCTTGTGAATGTGCTCGTGTCCGGCGAGCTCGCAGAACTCCTCGATGCGGGCTTTGACGTCGTGGCGGGTGACGCGCTCACGGGCATCGATCGACTCGAGATTGATATCGTCGATGACACGCTCGTAGGCTTCGATGGCCCCGGCGGGAATGTCGAGCCCCAGATCGCGCTGGGCTTTCATCACGGCGACCCAGAGTTCGCGCTCCAGTTTGACTTTACCTTCGGGTGACCAGACCGCTTTCATATCGGCGGTGGCGTAGCGTTCTGCGAGGACGTTTGGAATCATGTCTGAATAATGAAGTAGTGAAGAAATAGTAGGAAGTAGGGAGGGAAAAAGGGAGGACGGATGAGACTCTTAACCGTTTCGGGCGATGTCCTTGAGATAGTCGAATGAATAGATACCGGTGTTGTGACCGTCGGAGAATTTGAATTGGAGGCCGTAGCCGCCGACCGGTGCCCAGCCCGTAACAGTGACGCCGGAGAAGTCTTTTCCTTTCTCGTCGCCGGAGATGGCATTTCCGAGGAGATCGCGTTCCCCCTGAGTCTCCGCACTGGGTGAAAGCGAGCGGAGACGGTCCATTTTAAAGAAATCGTCGCTATCGTCTGTCCACTTGATAGCGATTTCGTCTCCAATTATCTGGATATCTTTGATACCAATCATATGATTTGGCATGATTAGCACGTAGCAGAGTGCGAGGCAACAGGGTATAGGGTAAGGTATGAGTTTTGATTCGTAATGAGTTCCGGAAAATTTCGATTCTGCTGTATCTGCTTTGCTGTCTTCGTCGCAGTTGTTCCGGAGCTTCGGGCTGATGATGGGGAGCCCGGGCCTAAAGACCGGGATGACTTTTCGGGGAAAAAGATCGCGACTCAGAGGGATGGCTACGAAATCATCAAAGAACGATTTTATAATGCCCCCAAATACGGGGATCCCGCTCCCGACTTCGAGCTGATCGATCAAAAAACCGGCGAAAAAGTGACTCTCGCGAGTTTGCGGGCCGAAAAGCCTGTCGTGCTGATGTTCGGGAGTTGGGGCTGTGATGTGATGCGCAACGGATTCTGGTCCGTCCTGAAATCTTACGAGACTTACGGTGACCGGTATCACTTTGTGATGATCTACGTCCGTGAGGCGCATTCACTGGACGGCACTGAACAAAAGGATGTGGAGCGAGCCCGTGTCGTTGATCCTGATACCTTTGCTGAAAGGTCGCTCGCGGCGGCTGCCTGCCGCGCAGCGGTTAAGATTCCTTTCCGGATTCTCCTCGATACGATGGACGATAAGGTCGCGACGCGCTGGGCGGGGTGGCCGGTGCGTCTTTTCGTGGTGGAACGCGACGGAACGGTTGTCTATTCAGGAAAACCGGGACCCTGGGGATTCAATCCCGGGGGCGGATTTAAGAGCGAGTTGGCGGATCAACTGAGGCCGCACGCAGAACGATTCAATCAGGAATCCCTCGAGGACTTTCTGGCGACGCACGCAAAGGAAAAGAAGTAGGATTGCTTGATGCTTCTCAGAAAATGTTGAGTATCAGGAGTTTTTTATGTCGGTCGTAAAAGATTCCGCGTATCCTGCCAGAGACACCATTTTAGAAATATCATGAAAATCGCAAAAGACGGAATTCGATCCATTGTTAAAGTCGGCTACGACGGCCGGGTTCATAAGACTTTCCGCGGCACAGATAAAGAGATCCGTTTTGCGAATGAGGTGAAGGTTTTGAAGGCGCTGGAGGCACGGGGCTGTGATTTTGTTCCCCAGTTGCTGGAGTCGGACAAAGAAACCCTGACGATCATCACCACGAACTGCGGTGCCCCGGCGGAGAGCACCATTAGCGAAGAAAAAGCGCAGTCTCTTTTTCAACGTCTCGATGATGAATACGGGATCGTTCACGATGATCCTTTTGCCCGCAATATTACGTATGACGGGCGTCAGGGGCAGTTTTGTGTGATCGACTTTGAGTTGGCTGAGATCAAAGCGATGCCCGGAGCAGGGGAGGCCGAAAACGATGAGAGCGAGGAGGCTCACCGGATTTTGAGCTGGTGCGGCCTGACTCGCGACGGGAAGCGGAAGCCGGGAAATCAGGACGCTCTCTCGGTCTTTTCTCTCGAAAGCGGTTCCGCCAAAAACGAGGAACTGCTGGGGGACAGGAGTATCGATGAGAACGGAATCATTTTCGCGGTGAGCGATGGCATGGGTGGTCCCAATGCCGGTGATGTCGCGAGCACACTGGTGGTGCGTGAATTGCACCGGTTTCTCCCCGCGATGTTGGGGGATTTTCACGGAACCGCCGATCCTGCCGGGTTGTTGAATGGTGCCGTCAAATCGCTTCACGACTACGTGAGCCGCGTCGGAAACAACAATGAAAAGTTCAAGGGAATGGGGGCCACGGTGGTTTGCGGACTCTTTTTCCATACCGTGGTTCATTTTGCTCACGTCGGGGACAGTCGCTTTTACCTCTTTCGCAAAGGTGAGTTAAAGCAGCTCACTCACGATCACAGCTATCTGGGATCAAAGTTTCGGTCCGGGAAATTGAATGAGCGTGAAGTGCGGATGCACCCTCATCGCAACGTGCTCGAGCAGGCAATCGGGGGCGGCTGCCGCAAGGTGAGCCCCCAGGTCGACTCCTGCAGGTTGGAACACGGCGACTGGTTCCTGATCTGTTCAGACGGCGTCGTCGATGGGCTTTGGAACAAGAATATTGCGCAGAGTTTCGAAGAGGCTGTCGAGAAAGACAGTTCTGCTGAGGAAGTTGCGACGCGCATTCTCGACTGGGCGACGAGAGAGGCTGGCGCTGATGATACAACACTCTTCGTCGTCAAGGTGGTCTAGTCCGTCTGGGGTAGACTACTTTTCTTTCATCACGTAGACGCCGTCCCAGTCTTCCGGCGGGGGATTCTGCGCCAGTTCAACGCAGCGCTCCGCCATGACGAGGGACGGGTTCGTTTTCACTCCGGGGTGGACTCCCGGTCTCCACGGCTCCAGTTCTGCCGATTCCTCAAAACAGCTCCGCGCCTCGTCCCAGTGGCGTTTGAGATACTGATCGATGCCGTCCTGATAGATCTTCAGGCATTTTGTGGTCGTGGCGGAAACGCTGTCTTTGAAGTCGATCACTTCAAACACCGCAACGGGCTGGGCGCGCCCCATCACTACGATTTTGTCGAGGTAACGGTAGACGACGTTGTCATTCTCAGCCCTCGCCGCGTTCAGGGTCGCCTCGGTGATCATGGTGAAGGCACCATAGGATTTCGCCCCGCTCTCGCAGCGGGCCGCGAGGTTCACGGCATCCCCGGTCATCGTGAAATTAATGCGCTGACGGGATCCCATATTACCCGTTACGACGTCGCCGGTGTTGATCCCGATCCTCGTGTGCATGTCATTCACCTTATCGGGCCAGCGACCTTCCTCTTTCCATTTGGCACACAGTTCCTGCTGCTTTCGCTGCATGTGAATGCTCGTGGCGACGGCGCGATAGGCGTGATCTTTAAAAGGGACGAGAACCCCGAACATCGCCGCGATCGCATCACCTACATACTTGTCGAGGACGCCACCGTTCTCCAGGAGCACATCGGTAAGCTCTGACATGTAACTGATCATGAGGGCGACGAGGTCCTCCGGCGCAAGCTGTTCCGAAAATGAGGAGAACCCCGCGATGTCGGTGAAAAAGACAGTGATCTCCGTCTTCTCGCCGCCGAGCTCCGGTTTTAAGCCGGAGGCGATGATGCTCTCAACGAGCTCTTTTCCGGCGTAGGTTCCGAAAACCGCGCGGATTTCCCGTTTCTCTTTCGCCTCAGCGAGAAGCCGGTCGGCGATCGCAAACCCATGCAGCCCGAGAAAGCCGGAAACGGGCAGGAACAGGGGGAGGAGGATGCTTTTCGACGAAAAGAGTGAAAAAGCGAGAGCGAAGTATCCGAGGATAATGAGGGTGGGAATGAAGATCGCGAGGGTAACGGGGGAGCGATTCAGCCACCAGATCGTGGCCCAGGCAAATGCGAGCCAGATCAGCATCGTCGCCCAGAGGGGGAAGGTTTTCAGAAAGTCGTTTTGCAGAATATTGTTGAGAGCCGTCGCCTGAATCGTGACGAGAGGCTCGGAACCGCGGTACGGGGTCGGGCCGAAATCAGAGAGGCCCGGGGCGACCTGACCGACAATGAGAACTTTACCCTCGATTTCGAGGAGCTCATCACTCCAGGTTCCGGTTTGCTCAAAGGCTGCGAGGTATTCCATCAGCTGCACGTAGTCCCACGCCATGAAGGTCGAGGTGTCCCGGTAATTAATCGGCATCTTCCCGTCGTCTCCGATCGGAATGACCCGCGTTCCTTCGCGGCCTGTGATCGTTATGGCTTCCCCGATGACAACCTCGACGTCGTCAGAGTCCGCCCCGTCGGCCTGCATCACCATCTGGAGAATCAGCGAAGGATAAATGCTGCCGCCAAAGCTGACGATGAGTGGCGCGCGTCTTCTGATCCCGTCGATGCGCGACGGGTCGACGTTGACGAAACCGGTCCAGGCGCTCTCGGCAATCACATCGATAGGGACCTGTCCGTTGCTCGCGCTCAGCAGGCGGGACCGGTCACCGCTAACGTTTGTAATCGGAGCCGTTTTACCGATACTCTCTTTGGCGTAGGGCACCAGTTCAGGACGGGAGTCGTCGGCAACCGCTCCCGTGATCGCCCCGACGTGCAGAGCGAGTTCGTCGGCGAGAAAATGATCGTTGCTCTCATCGCCGCTTTTCTCCGAAAAGAAAAAGTCCCATGCCAGCACCGCCGGGGGGCGCAGCGCGACGAGACTGCAAAACTGCCCGTGGATTCCGCGGTTCCAATCCTCCCAGCGCCCTGCTTTTTTGAGTGAGTATTCGCCGATCCCGACGATGACAATGCGTTCGCTCGCCGGAGGATCCGTTTCCGCCCTCGAGCGAAGTCGCCAGTCCTGCGTGAGGTTCTCAAGCTGCTGGGCCACCTCGGTCTGTGCGATCAGCACCATCAGTGCGAGAATCAGAGGTGGGGCCAGAAGAGGAACCCAGAATCGTCCCCGGGCGCTCTCTAATTTCGAAGAAGTGTTCATTCAGCAATGCGCTGACTCTATCAATACGGTTACGGTGTTCGAAACAAGGAAAAGTTAAGTTATATACGAAAAAGTGAATACCGACACAGCCTCATTCGTCTGGAACAGGTCTAATAAAGTCTCAGGTTTACCGATTTTCGCATTGATAAGAGGTTCGCCGGCGATAGGATTTACCTGCACGAAAACGAATAGGGGGAAAATGAAGTTACGATTCGACTGTATACTGATACTGGCAATAGCGCTGGGAGGGCTGAGTGGCTCTCTTCTGGCCGCACCGGAGAGCGGCAATGTCACCGTTGCGGTTGGCGATGTCACTTTTACCGACAAGGATGGAAACTCTGTCGCGGTTAAAGCGGGAGATAAAGTGGCTGTCGGTGGCACAGTAAAAACGGGCGCAGGAGCCCGGGCCGTGGTTGTCATTACTCCGCGCTCTGCGATTCGAGTCGCTGAGAATTCTGAAGTGCTCATCACGGAGGTGACGGAGACTTCAACCCCCAAGCGGGTCATGCTCGATCTCAAGACCGGTAGCATGGGAGCCTTGCTCAAGCCCAACGCAGCCGGTGAGATGGACTTTAAAATTCGCACACCCAGTGGAATCGCCGCTGCACGCGGGACCTACTACTCGGTGGCGATCGAGGATGGCAAAGGATTTGCGCAAGTGAAGGAAGGTCGCGTTGAGATCATTCCTGAGGAAGCGGAGGAAGACCCTAACTAATTTCCTGAAGGGCGGTGTCCGGGTGGGGTTAGGTCAAGTATTCAACCCTCTTAAGTCGAGCACTGAACCCTCTTAAGTCATGGAGCAAACCCTGTTAAGTCCACTGCGATTCGCCTCTCTGCGGCGATTGGTATGTCTTGGGGGGCTGCTTCCTGCATTGGCTCTGGCGAATCCTGCCGGGGAAACGATCCGCTTTGGTGATGTCGATTTCGTCCGGAACGGAAACCGGCTCGATGTGATTCAGCATTCCAATGAGGCGATCATCGATTGGACTTCATTCTCGATTGCGAATGGTGAGACGACGGATTTCAGCCAACCGGGTGCGGCCGCTGCCGCCCTCAACCGGGTCACGGGCGTATCTGCCTCCCGGATCGATGGGCTCCTGCGGTCGAACGGGCGCATTCTTCTGCTCAATCCCAACGGGATCGTGATCGGACCGAACGGGCAGGTCGATACGGCGTCCTTTGTTGCTTCGACGCTTGATCTCAGTGATGCCGACTTTCTCGCGGGAGGGGATTTACCGCTGAAGGGCGCATCCGAAGCATCGGTGATCAATCTGGGGACGATCAGTGCCTTTGACGGCGATGTTTTTCTCGTTGCCGCTGCGGTTGAGAATCACGGCAGCATCTTTGCTCCCAACGGAACGGCCGGGCTCGCGGCGGGAAATGATGTCCTCATTCGCGAGTCGGGTGAGGAGCGTGTCTGGGTGCGTGGCGCCTCCGGCGAAAAGAAAGAGACCGGTGTCGTCAACACGGGAACGGTTGAGGCGAATGTCGCTGAACTGAAAAGCTACAACGGCAATATTTACGGCATGGCCGTGAAAAATGAAGGTCGTGTCGCCGCGACGGGCGTGACAAAGCAGGGCGGGCAGATCTTTCTCAGTGCGGGCGGCGGCAAAAGTAAAATTCGAAGCACCGGCACTCTCGTCGCTAAGAATCCCACGACCCAATCGGGCGGGAAAATTTCAATTCGAAACAGCGGTGCGGAAAGTGTCACGGAAGTGGGTGGAACCGTAGATGCCGGCAGTTCGGAACCCGGTGGTGTCGGCGGTGACGTCGTCATCCTCGGAACGCGGATCGATGTCCTGCCGGACACGGTGATTTTAGCGGATGGTGAGAACGGAGGGGGCTGCATTCAAATCGGAGGTGGTCGACGCGGTGAAAATCCTGATTTTAACAACGCTGAATTTGTCAGCGTCGGAAACGGAGTCGAAATCAATGCGAGCGCGACAGTGAACGGCGATGCCGGCGAGGTGATTCTTTTTGCGACCGATACGCTCGATTTCTACGGTCATGCTTCGGTGCGTGGCGGGGAGGTCAGCGGTGACGGTGGATTTGTGGAGCTGTCAGGCAAGCGGAAGGTAAATTTCAACGGCTTTGTGAGTGCGGCGGACACCCGCGCAGTGAACGGCGAGAACGGAAGCCTTCTCTTCGATCCCATTGATGTGGTGATTTATGAGGGCACGGGGTCTACGGGGACGGGGATTTTCAGTGATACGGTGAACACCAGAACTGAGCTGTATGCCTACGACATTACTGATTACCTGCAGAACAACGGTAATCTCGAGATTCGAACCGATGGCGGTGAAACCGGGGTTGGTGACATTCTTCTCAAGAGTAATGCCAACATCACGTGGACCGGCTCGAACAATTTTAAGCTCCACGCCGATGGTAGCATTCTGTTAGAGGACAATTCGGTGATCAGCTCTCAGGCCGGGGATATTCACCTTGAAAATGTCAGAGGGAGCAACAACGACGGCATCACCGGGACCTACGATGGCATTGCCCTCGGGTCCGCCGCCTCGATCACGAGCGCCAGTGGCGATATTACCTTGATCGGAACGGGGAATTCCGATGGTCTCGGCCGGAGCTCCGGTGTTTTTCTGGGCCTGAACTCGGGTATTAGCACGGGAGGCGACGGGACGCTTACGATACGGGGAACCGGTGGCGTTTCGGATTCGACTAATCTCGCATTGGGCGTTCAACTTGGTATGGCCAGTGTTGCAACCGAGAACGGGGCCTTGCTCATCGAAGGAACCGGTGTGGGCGATGCCACTGACACGGGTAACGTTGGTGTTTCGATAGGGATATCCAATGTGATGTCTACAGGTGGCGACATCACGATTAAAGGGCAGGGCGGAGTCGGGAACAGTGGTAATATGGGGGTCGTCATCGCAGATCGTAAAGTGGAGTCGACCACGGGAAATATTGTCATCGAGGGAACCGGTGGGGAAGGTGACAACTCCGACGGGGTGAGAATTCAAAATGCGACGGTAAGGACGAAGGACGGTGGGATGATTAACATCAAGGGCACGGCCCTGGGGGCTGTTTCTCCATCCGGGACGATGATGGAATCAGGATTCTCTGAGATCACGACCTTCGTTGCGCTGCCGGACGCTTCCAATGGTGTTTCGATGGACTCGTCTCAAATCGACAGCCACGGTGATCTCACTGTTTCAGGCGACGGTGACAATGATGTCGGGGTGGCAATGTCAGGAACGACCATGATTTCAGAGACGGGTCGAATTCAGCTGGACGGGAAGTCGGATAGTCATGGGGCTGTTCATGTCGGAGATGTTACTGCATCGACGATCGAACTGGTTTCCCGCGGGGGCGATGTCACAATCGAGTCCACCGGAGGGATTGATGCGGGGGCACTCGTGCTTCGGGATGAGTCGACATCCGGTGCTGATTACATGCTTGATTCGGGATTGATTGATATCGGGAGCGTGACGACGGAGTCCACTATCGGCAGTCTTTCTCTGGTCGCTTCGGACCGGTTCACGGTTTCCAGTGTCGATGCGACCGGAAATCTCAATTTCGCGGCCCCCAATGCGATTACTTTCACAGGAGGGACTCACACGAATGGCAATATCACGGTGGCGTCAACGGTCATCAACGTGACTGGTGATCTCAGTGCCGACGGGAATTTTGATTCCAGTAATGATACCACCGGTTACAACGCTCACGAATTCAACCTGACCGGCTCTATCTTTGCGACAACGACGACTTTTACGAGCGGCTACGTCGGCGGAACCTTTAATGTCGGCGGTGGGGGGCTCGCCGGTTCCGATATCCGGTTTACCGGAGACGTGGGCACTGACATCATCAATGTCGATGGGGAGTTTGACCTGAACAAAATCAAGTTCGTCGATTTAGAGGAGATTAACGGAGTCGGCTCAAACAGCTCATTGCTGGGTTTGCATTCGGATCAGACCTATCTCATCCAGAATAACAACGAGGTCGTAAACGACGGTTTTGCCTTTTCCGGCTTCGACAATCTCAGAACCGGGCGAAACAGCGATACGATCGAGATTGCCACGGGAGCGACCGGTGGCCCCTTTATCGACGATACCGGGGGAATCGACCGATTGATCACCGCGGCGGGGGGCAATGATGTTTTTGATATCGACGAGGATAATGAAGGGACGCTCAATGGTATTTTTGAGTTTGCCGGTATTGAGATTCTCGATGCTAACAGCGGCGACGATGAGTTTATCGTAAGATCGGCAGCAACCTCAGAACAGTTTCTTGGCGGGAGTGGCTTTGATCGTATCACGGCATACGGAGCCTACGAAATCGGGAGCGTTCTTCTCAGCAGCGTCGAGGAAATTCGTGGTGGCGGAAACAACGATATTCTGGCGAGTCCCAATTTTGAACCGGCAGCGGGAACGGTGGCGGGAAATGATCAGTTCACGCTCACAAGTGATGGAGAGGTGCGTCACGCGGGGATCAACTATCTCGACTTTGAGCAAGTCTGGACGGGTGCCGGCAACGATACCTTCACGGTGGAGGAGGGATTTGGATCCGCGATCCGGCTCCGTTCATTTGGAGGAACCGACACGCTTCAGGCTCCCAATACGACCAATCAGTTCACGATTTCGTCTCCTTCCGGCGGTCGACTCAATGACTCGATCCGCTTTGATGAGTTTGAGCGACTCATCGGAGGCTCGAATGCCGACAATTTTCTCTTTCAGAATCAGGCCACGATAGAGAGCGTCGATGGCGGTGCGGGAATGGACCAGCTCGCGATCGATGACCGGAATCTCGGGGGAACGAACGAATACACCGTGACACGGGGAAGGATTTCCCGAAATCCTCAGTATAACTTCACCAACGTCGAGGCCGTGCAGATGACTCTCGGGGCGGGGGATGACATCGTTTACGTAAGTGATCTCAACTACGATTTTAATGTCGATGGTGGCCCCGGATTCGACACCCTCCGGACCTCTCCGCTCCACACTCTCGATGGAAACCCAATCCGCCTCAATGGGAAGAGTTTAACCTATCAGAATTTTGAAGCGCCCTTCACGTTGGGCACCGATGTGGATTCTCAAAGTGATCCCGGTGGACTTCTTCAACAGCAGCTCGGACAGGATCAAGCGGTTCAGGATTCGGACGGCGAAGGGGATTTTGACATTGAGAACCGTTATAACGACGAGGGCTCGACCTCTCCTCCTCCGACGATGAATCAACTCGGAATGGGGAATAACGGTGGATTTGCAGCGGCCCCGGTAGCCCTTGCGGCGGTGATCAATGCCGGTCAGGCGGTGGTTATTGTTCTCGACGGTGATGCCTATCTGCTGGATGCACCCGCTTCACTCGACGGCACTTTTGCGACGCCTTCACTGGGCACTATCGAACAGTTGCGCGAAAATCTCAGTCCCGAGGCGAACGGGGAGCTGGCCCGCGCTCAGGAATACCTCGGTGGCGCGTTTCTCATCATGGTGGACGGAGCCGCTGCGATCGATTTGTCCGGCCCTGTTCCACCGGCGGCGGCTCAATTGCTTCAGGAGAATCTGGGGGCCGAGGCTGCGAAAGAGCTGTTCGGGGCGCTGGAAGAATTGGTCGCGATTCCAATTACGAATATTGACGGGGCGCTTGCGATCGGGTTCGTGGTGATCGCTCCGAACGCGGCGACGGCACAGGCACTGCAGGATCATCTCGATGCTGCAGCGGAAAATGAACTGAGGGCTGCACTGGGCGAATGAGAGGGATGAACCGACAGCACGAATTTTCAGTAATGGCCGGGAAAGCACTGCTTTGTCTCCTCTTTGTGGCTCTTTGCGTCTCTCCCGCCGGTGCGCAAAACAGGCTCGTGAAAAAGGCGGAAGCGGAGCGGTCGGAGATTCTGGACGTCCCCGCCTATGACGAATCGTCGAGCGAAGATCAGCGCACCGAAGAGTCGGAAGGCTCGAATGATTCGACCCCACTCGGGGTGGATGTTGCCTCGGTGGAATTGATTTCCCATCAGAGCGATGTTTCGATGGATCCCGGAGTTACGGGGGAGGCGGTGAAAGTGGACCCGTCGCTTCCGGCTCCTCACGGTTTGACGGCTGCGCTTGAGCCCTTTGTAGGGAAGCCCGTTTCAATGGCTCTTCTCGCAGATCTCAACAAGACCATCGTGGAAGCCTGGCGGGAAAGTGATTACCCGCTCGTCGATGTCTACTTTCCCGAGCAGAACATCACTCAGGGGCGTCTTCAGGTGGTTGTCCGTGAAGCCGTTCTTGGTGAAAAGACTGTCGATGGAGTGGAGCGTTCCGATCCGGAATATCTTTTGGGTCAGCTTCGAGTTGGTCCGGGTGATCGTATCAACCGCCGTGTCGTCGAGGCCGATCTCGACTGGTTGAATGAGAACCCGATCCGCCGCGTCGACCTCGTTTACGAGCGCGGGGAAGGGGACGGAACCAGTGACATGGTGCTCATTGCCGAGGAGCAGAATCCTTTTACGGTCTATGCAGGCATTGCGAATACCGGGGTGAAACTGACCGGTGAAGAAGAGTGGGCTTTCGGTTTCAACTGGGCGAACCCGTTTCAAACCGAACAGAATATCGGGTATCACTACTCGACAAATCTGGATTTTGATTCGCTTCATTCCCATTCCGTTTTTTATCAGAGTTTTCTACCATGGCGCCATCAGCTGAGACTTATCGGAGCACATGTTTCCTCGGATGCTGCTTTCGAAGCCGCTCCCGGAACCTTCATCGATATTGAAGGCGAGAGCGTTCAGGCGAGCGTCGAGTATCGAATCCCGCTTGGTCGTCCCGGGTGGAATCGCAGGCTCCGTCACTACGCGACCGCGGCATGGGACTATAAGCGAACCAATACCGACCTCTTTTTCGGAGGACAGAATGCCTTCGCCAATGACGTCGAGGTCTTTCAGTTTCGATTTGAATACGAAGCGATTCTTCCCGACAAATTCGGTTACACCCGCGGCATCTTCGGATTGGTTCTTTCTCCCGGCGATGTTCTCGGCAACAACGATGACGCCGTTTTCAATCTCTCCCGCCCCGGCGCGACCGCTGATTACTCCTACTTTTTCGCCGATATCGAGAGGGTCATCCAGCTGCCACAGGATTTCACTCTCGAACTCGGCGGAAACCTTCAGATCACCGACGACAGGCTCACTTCAACAGAGCAGATTCTCGGTGGCGGTTATCGCAGTGTCAGGGGATTTGATGAAAATCTGATTCGTGGCGATTCCGGCTTTATTGGAAACATTGAACTGGTTTCACCTGACTTTTCCCTTTCACGGCACGCCGGAATCGAAGCGAACGACCAGTGGAATCTCGTCGCATTTTACGATGTCGCTGCATTTGACCTTTCCTCCCGTATGATTGGCGAAACTTCACCGTCATTGCAGGGCCTCGGACTCGGGTTGAAATGCCGCATCAACGAGAATATCAACGGCCGACTCGAGTATGGCTGGAACGTAGGTGACCACGGCATCGCAGGGCCTCCTGTTGAGAGCGGACGTTTCCACTTCGGTCTCTCCGTGAAGTATTGAGGCGAAATCATCGCGAATCGCCGGGGCCGTGATTGATCGACACAACCCCGCCGGGGTTCGCCAGTCCGTCGTTGCCAGGGACGAGTCGGGACAGTAGCCATCTCGCTCCGGGAGATGCGGCAGAGCCTACCCGCCCAAAGCCTACCGGACCTAAGCCTATCGGACCAGAGCCTATCCGACCTTTTACCTTTTACTTTTAACCTTTTACCGCGCGAAGCGCGCCCCGCACCCCGCACTACCAACTAACCTTCGGCCGCACCAGCACAGCCGCATTCCGCCGGTTCGTCTCCCATTCAGTCCGCCTCACCGCAGGCAGAATCGAGAGGTCATCGATGCGCTCGAAGCCGACTTTTTCCAGATAGTTCACTGCCTGGGTCGACAGGGCAAAAAGGCAGTCCGCATCCAGTTCCTTCGCCCGGTCACAGGCGGCTTCAACGAGAACCCGTCCGTAGCCCTGATCGTTGTGGCCCTTCTTCACGTAGAGGCAGGCGAGCTCAGCCTTGTTCTCCTCTTCGTAGACATGCACCGCAACGGAACCGACGATATTGCCGTCAATCTCAAGCACAGTAAAGTCACGGATCAGCGACATGATCTCTGTTCGTGAGCGGGCCTTCAACTTTTCCTCCTCCATCGCGCGGTGGATGAGCAGGTAAAGTTCGTCGACGTCGTTCTTCGTGGCGCGGCGGAGTTGCTGGTAATCATCCGAGTTCACCATGAGCCCGACACCTTCATTACTGAAGATCTCGGCGAGAAGGGCATCGGCGACCTGACTTCCAATGAGGTGGACGCGCGGGATGCCGTTTCGTGTTGCATCCGCTGCCTGCCTGAGTTTTGAAGCAAAGCCCGAGTCTGTTTCAGGATTGTCTTTGAGATACTTGCTGATCTCCTCGGCGGACCACTGGTGTTCCCGTTCCGTCGATATTTCTCTGGGATCATCGTGCGAGATGAAGATCAGCTTGGTGGCTTTGAGAGAGGTTGCCACTTCCGTTGCGACCACGTCGGAATTCACGCGGAGAGTTTGTCCGTCGGCATCAAATCCGAGCGGGGGAACCACTGGCAGAATGTCCTGATCGATGAAGCTCTGCAATACTTTGAAGTCGATCCGTTCGATTGTCCCCGTGAACTGCGAATCGACGCCTTTGATGATCCCGGCCGGATGCGCGTGAATCGCGTTGGCTGTCGCAGCCTGCAGCTTCACCGTCGTGAGGCTCTGCATGACTCCGTTGCTGAGCCGCGAGATCGCATCCATGCTCACTTCCAGAGTCGCTTCATCTGTCACCCCGGTCCCGTCGATGTTGGAAAGGGGGATCTCGCGCCTTCTACCCAGTGCCGCGATCTGAGCAGCAGCTCCGTGAACGAGCACGACCTTGATATTCAGCGACCGAAGCACCGCGAGATCGAGGAGGATGTTTGAAAAATCCGGCGAATCGATTACCGCCCCGTCCAGAGCGACTACAAAGGTGCAGCCGCGAAATTGCGGGACGTATTGAAGAATCGATCTGAGATCGCTGAAATTCATATCGGACTGTCGTAGCGAAAGGCTACTCAATCAAATACTGAGACATCGCCGTGTCCACATCCATCCCGCCGCGGAGGAGAGAATTTCCTTCAAACAAAGCAGTTGGATCAACGCCCTCGTTTGCCGCCCAGTCTTCTTCGCTGACCTGGCCGCTTTGACCGTAGGCGGAAAGAGGATTGTGATAGGTGACCTGTTCGATCTGCTCGAGAGTGATGCCTTGATCTTTCAGGAGCGCAGCCGTTTTGGGAACCGCAAGAGGATCACTGATGCCCCAGTCCGCCGCGCTGTCGACGACGATTTTCTCGGCGCCATACTCTTTCATGATCTCAAACATGCGCTGGTTCCCGAGCTTGGTGTGCGGGTAAATCGTAAATGCGGCCCAGTAACCCCGATCGAGAACCATTTCGACCGTTTCCTCGTTGTTGTGGTCGATGATGACTTTGTCAGGGCTCACTCCGACGTCTTCGAGCACGTCCATCGTCCGGATCGTTCCGGCCTTTTTATCGCGGTGAGGGGTGTGAATCTGAATGGGCAGATCCGCCTCAAGCGCGAGCTGGGCCTGCCAGCGGAGATACTTTTCCTCCGCCTTGGTCTGATCATCAAAACCGATCTCGCCGATCCCGACGACGCCTTCCTTGCAAATGTAGAGGGGGAGCAGCTCCATGACCGCTTCAGCGAGCTTCTCATTGTTCGCCTCTTTCGGGTTCAGGCCGATCGTGCAGTAGTGCTTGATCCCGAACTGGCTTGCACGGAAGCGCTCGAATCCGATCAGGGTGTTGAAATAATCCTTAAACGTTCCCACTTCAGTGCGGGGCTGTCCCTGCCAGAAAGAGGGTTCGACGATCGCAGCAACCCCGGCCGCAGCCATGCGCTGGTAGTCATCGGTGGTGCGGGACACCATGTGAACGTGGGAATCAAAAAATCTCATTGTACAAAAGTAGCGTTAAATATGGGCGGGTCTAATCGTCGGACGGGGAACCGTTCAGTGCCGGACTGGGATCGACGAGGGAGAAGCCGAGGCTGTCCCAGGTCAGTTCACCTGATTCGACTGAAGCTAACTCCTCCTGAACCTCATTGCGAATCGCGTCGAGAGCAGTGTCAGGATTACCGGAGGCGATCAGCGCGAGAGCTTTGCGATCGGCCGCATCTCCCTTTTCCAGAAGGTGGTTAAAGTCGGATAAAATTGTCTCCGTGAGAAAACCGGCGCAGTGTCTCCACGCTTCAGGGGAAATGGTCCGGCCTGCGGCCCAGCGCTCGTGGGCGAGGTCCGAGATCGCATCGGTGAGGTCCGCATTGGCGCGCTTCCCGATACCGATGATCCGGTAATTCGGCCTGTTAATGAAGAAAGTTTTCAGAATCATCTGATTCCATGCCTCGTCACTGAAGTGCGCAGCGGGGAAGGGGTTACCGAGAGCGATCGCGTCGAAGATGTCCACGATGTTGCTCCTGAGCCCGTCAATAGCCGATTCCACGAGCGCCTCCTGTGCCGGTAGCAGCGCATAGGCGGAGAAAATGGCGGCCTGTTCCCGAAGGTCGGCTGTATTCAGAAGCGCATCGATCGTTTCGAGAAAGACCGCTTCTTCCTGATCTGCGAGATGGAGAAGCAAAATAACCCGGGCGAGGCGGAACTCATCCCAACCCGAGATCGTAAAATCCGCGCAAATCTCCTTGAGTGCCAAGGCTTGCTCATCTGTCGCCTCGACCAGCGCCTGCTTGTGGAAATGCCGTGAGACCCCGCTGAACGCGTAGTAAAACGGACGTTTTTCAAAATTCGCCTCGCCCCCGGCGATGGATTCATTCAGCCAGGCAACTGCATCCGCAGACGCGCCTGAGGCCAGTATTTCGAGGAGTCGATCTCTCATTGTCAGTAAATACGGTAGGTTCGAATTGATTGACGCATAGTCAAACCGCTTGAGTTTCGAAATCAGGGTACCACTATGACTTCATGCGCACGTGGTTCCTTACTGTCTTTTTCCTGATTCCTCTCCCGTTTTTTGCCGGATGTGGGGGAGATCAAGCGGACACAGTTGAGTCGGAGGCCGCCCGACCGCTTGTAGTTGGCATGGAGCTGGCCTACCCGCCGTTTGAAATGCGGGACAGTGAAAATCAGCCCGACGGTATCAGCGTGCGTATGGCGGAGGGGCTCGCGGAGTATCTCGGTCGGCCACTCGAAGTCCGCGATGTCGAGTGGAGCGGAATCATTCCCGCGCTTCAGTCGGGGAAAATTGATGTGATCATTTCCTCGATGACCCGAACGGAAGAGCGGGCCCGGGCAATTGCCTTTTCCGATGGTTATGTCACAAACGGGCTTTGCATGCTTGTATCGAAAGATTCCCCGATCCAGTCCCGGGCTGATCTCAATTCCGGTGATTTCAAAGCCGCCGTGAAAATCGCGACTACCGGTCATCAATGGGTGCGCAACACCCTGCCGGATCTTGAGCTCGTCGTCCTCGATAATGCCGCCTCCTGCGCGCTCGAAGTGATACAGGGAAAAGCCGACGTCTTCATTTATGATCAAATTTCGATTTACCAATTCTGGCAGAAGAACAAGGAGACGACCCGTCCGATTCTAACCCCGATTCGCGCGGAAACCTGGGCGATCGGCATGAGAAAGGAAGATGAAGCCTTGAGAGCCAAGGTGAATGATTTTCTTGCTGATTTCCGAGCGCAGGGCAAGTTTGACAGCCTCGCCGATCAATACATGTCCGATGCCAAAACCGCCTTCGAAGAGATGGGCGTGCCGTTTATCTTCCATTGAATCAAAGCTCCCGTAGAGTATGGGCTCCCAACTAGCAGGGACAGGCTTCAAGAAAATAGGGACAGGCTTCAAGGAAATATCAAGAACATACCAAAACAGGGACAGGTTAATTATTGAAAATTGTTCTTGTGAACAGTTGTTTGTGCGTGCATGATGTCCACATGAGGCAATCACGCATCCGGGGAGAGGGGAAAAGTTACTACCA
>JAYWLB010000104.1:0-65235 GCA_035967665.1 Verrucomicrobiales bacterium BCK34 | reverse complement strand
TCGGTATCCTGACGGCCCGAAGGGTCGGAAGGAGAATCCATGACTGATGGGAACCGCCCGGTGCGGACCCGCATGCCGGGTGGTGTGGGGGGAGCGGGTTCAATCCCCGTTCCTACCCGATTCGCTGTTTCGGTGAACCTCAGACACAATAGTAAAGCGAGAGTGGGCCTGAAGAACAATTACAGTTACAAATCTTTCCTCGAGCAAGAGTTCTACCAAGGAAGAGTGGCGTTCATTTGGATCGCCTGAGCCTACATATCCCTTTCCCAATAGGACGACGGCTAGGTTCCGGCTAGTAGATTCAGATATTCGATCTCTGACCTTGTTTAGCTTCGCCTTCGGAATCCAGCCATCGCCAGCTTGGTTCAAAATCGAAATTCCCGAATGGCCATCGACCAAGGCGTAAAAATCTTTCGCCTTTATCACGTCCCAGACTTTCTTGTGCCCATCTGATCCGATTTCAAATTCCCCCACCCGAATTTCAGACGGTTGGGTTGGTTCAGCCTGCAGCAAGTTAAATAAAGAAATTACGGCAATTACGATGCGGAGTGCGACTGCTTTCATTTCTAAAGCGAACGTCCGAGGAATCTCAGCCCGATCAGAGAGCGAAACCTCGATGGAAGGTTAAGAATTTGAATCAGAGAAGTCAATCAACTCGGGGCGTGATCGGGCTTGAGATCTCCGGCTTGTTGTGCCCGTGCGGATGACCGGTCGTGGGCGACTCGCCCAATAGAGCGCGCCAAACATCACCGCCGATACCAAGGAAACCCACTGGATCCAACGAAATGAATCCGAGATGAGGTGAAGGGGGTAAACTACCGTTCCCAAGGCCAGGAGGCCCAGGATCGGAATCGAAATCATACGCTGCTCAAACTTCAGTTCCGCTTCGATGCCCTGGGAGTTCACCCATTCACGGAAAAGGACGATTTGGTTGCGCTCGGACAATTTCCGATAGCCGGGATCTTGCCGGTAGAATTCGCGAATCAGATCCTTCATTTTTCTGGCACAACGTCCGAAGGATAGGCAAGCCTCACCGGAGGACGTGCATCCAAGACAAGGTTGAGGTTAAAGTTAGCATAAATCTATCGACTCGAAGCGGGTGAGGGTTGCCTACTCTGGCTTGTTAGGCGAGGGCGGTTGATGGAAGCTCGTTGGCAGCTTGTTTGATCGCTTGAATAAGTTCGGGCACAGCCTCGATTCTCATCTGAACTCGGTCGTCAGATGACCGAACCCATTGGATATCTAGATCACTCGCAACGGAGTCCACTGAAATTGGGAATACCGCTGACCTTACATAATATGTCTTCTGTGTTGAGATGCGGTGAATAAGCGCAGCAATCTGAGCCTCAGGAAATCCAGTCTGTATGGATGCGGTCATTTGTTCGAGAAGCAGAGGCAAATACTCGATAGTGGTTGTGAGTTCGACGACGCCTCTGGCTACGAAAGCCGATTCCAATTCTTTACTCATTTCTTCGGGTGAGTATTCCTTGTGATCGAGTGGACGATTCGTAAGCCACTTCACAATGAGTGTTCCGATGATTGAAACGCACCCGACGATGGCGAATAGCAGAACTGGAGTGTACATTTTTTCGCCTAACAGTATTTATTAGTATCACCTCCCAAAGTCATATCAGGAGGAGCATTCATTGACGAGGATGTCTTGAAGGCCACGTTTTAACAAGGTTTTATTCGCGAATAATGCGCATATCCGGTTGAACACTGCGAGGCGCTATTGATTGACATGATGCCGCTGATATCACTTTGAGCAGGGCTTTATATTCAATCTTTTCAAAGTAAATACAACTGCCCGAATGAACACTTTTATTTGACATTTCTCTCATAATTGTTTATTTGAACAGCATGAGTGCGATGAAGACGAGGTGGTGTTGGAGAACAGATCTTCGGGAATTTCGAAACCTTTCGGATCAGAGGAAGGCGGGTTTTTTACTCGTTTTGGAGTGGTTTGAAAATTTCCGGCTGCGGCATGAGCTCGAGGCGGGACGGGAAGCAGCGAGGATTTTCTGGAAAACCGAGGTGATCCGGGATGACCGCGAACGCGAGAACTGGCAGTTAGAGCAATGGGAGGCGGCGGTTCAGTGGTATTTGAACTGGCTGGATGCGTGTGCCGAAGCAAACGCGGACCACCGGAGTTTGCCGGAGCGACTCCGAAACGCGGTGAATGCAGCGGGATCGAGGCGCGGTTTGGCAAGGCGCACAAAACAATCGTATGGGGCCTGGGCGGCCCGGTATGCCGTGTTTGCGAAGGGAGAACACGACGTCATGCAGGTCGAAACAGCGACTCGCTTTTTAGCTTCGGTGGTGGATGACGAAGATTGTGCTTATTCCACTCAAAAACAGGCGCTCAATGCGCTCGCCTTCTTCTTCAAGCATGTCTGTGGCGTCGAAGACCCGGTGTTCGGCGTGAGGCTGAAGAAGACAGGAACGCGCATTCCCGTGGTGCTGTCGCAGGGGGAAACGCAAAAGATTTTCCAGCGATTGGAGGAAGCGCCGAAGGTGAAAAGAAAATCTGCAAATCCGTATGCACTCGCGGCACGACTTCAATACGGCGCAGGATTGAGACGATCAGAGCTGGTCAGGTTGCGGATCCAGGATGTGGATTTAGGACGGAGAACCCTTACGGTGCGCCAGGGCAAAGGCGACAAGGATCGAGTCACGATGCTGCCTGCAAGTCTCGTAACCAAACTCGCGGAACAGATCGAAAAAGCACGGACGGTGTGGCGGAAAGACCGTGAGGAAGGGCTTGCGGGCGTTCATATTCGCGGGGCGCTGGGGAGGAAGTTTTCACTCGCAGCGGAGTCGTTCGAATGGTTTTGGCTTTTCCCGGCACGGCAGTCGTCGATTGATCCCGAAACCGGTGTAAAGCGTCGTTATCATCTTCACGGGCAGGTTTACAGTGAAGCGATCAAACGCGCAGCGCACGCGGTGGGTATCGAGAAGCGCGTCACGAGCCATGCGCTGAGACATTCCTTCGCTACGCATCTTTTGGAAGCAGGAACGGATCTTCGCTCCATTCAAGAGCTTCTAGGCCACGAAGACATCACGACAACGGAGATCTATCTGCATGTCGCGTTAGGATCAAACGGCCTCGGTGTGCAGAGTCCGCTGGATGGTCTTGAGGCGAATTTAATGGCGGCGACGGTGCACTAATACTTCCTGTTTTTATGGCTCGAACGTTTTTTGAAAGGCATCGTTTTTCTTCTCAGGTTCTCCAGGCGGATCGGCTGCGAAAAACGGAACATTCGCGGGGTCAGGTGGAGTGGATGGGCACAGTCTCCCTCAGAGGGATGCTGATGTAGCTTTTTTACAAGGCATCCGGTGAATGTAAAGGAGATGGTGTGAGACTGCAGACACAAGTGCCGCTAAAACATTTTTGGAAAAAATCCGGGACAGATAATCCCGTCTTCCTCTGGAGAGAAATCCCCCGGGGATTTTGTTTTCCGGTGTGTCAAACTGCTTTGAGCTTTGCATCGTGATCACAAGGTTGTAAGAACACTCAAGATCATTGCGCCCCGTTTTTAGGCGCATTTGCTTTCATTCGCGTTTGAAACCTGGCGGATTCAACGCGGATGCGCGCCCATGTGAACCAATTGAGTGCGGATTGGATAGGCTTCGCTCCATTCCCCCAGCAAAACCCGCCCCTTGATCCCCTCGCCGCTTCCCTTACAAAACCCAATGCCTCCGCCCTCCACCCTCTCCGAACTCCAGCACGAGGAGATCGAATCGCTTTTCGATTGTCTCGACCGGACGCAGTTTTGGATCAAGGATGCTTCGGGTGTTTACCTGAAGGTGAACCGGGCCTTTCAGCTGAATTACTCGCTCCCTTCGCGGGAGGCGGTGGTGGGAATGACAGACTTCGATCTCTCGCCGCCGTGGCTTGCGGAGGGGTTTCTTGCCGATGATGCGCGGGTCCTGCAGGGGGAACGGGTCACCCACCGGCTCGAGCTCGTGGGAGGGTTCGACGGGGCGGCCCGTTGGAACCGGACCACGAAGATTCCGGTGAGAAATCGCGAGGGCGAGATCGCAGCGACGGCGGGCATCACCGAAACCCTGCCGGGCTTGAAGGCACCGGACTTCCCCGTGCCGGATCTCGTTCCGGCGCTCAGCGCGATGCAGCAGTCCCCCGCGGAGGCGTGGACCAATCCCCTGCTCGCGGAGCGGGTCAAAATGTCGACGAGCGCCTTCGAGCGAAACTTCCGGAAACACCTCCAGTTTTCTCCGATGCAGTTTCTGAAACGCCTTCGTCTCGCGAAGGCGGCTGCCGCTTTGATCCAATCGACGCAGTCCATTTCCGAAATAGCAGCCGATTGCGGGTTCAGTGATCAGGCCCATTTGAATCGGGAGTTCAAAAAGCTTTTTCAGATCACTCCCGGCGAATGGCGGAAACAGCATCATCGCGAGCGATAACGGGAACTGCCGCTTTTATTCAAAAATGAGCGTCAGGGATTCAAGACCACCACGGCCGCAGCAGGCTAGGATGCGGTCATGAATACGGAAACGGGAATCACCTGCATTGAAAACGGACGGCTCATCGACGGCACCGGGGCGGAGGCAATCACTGACGGCTGCCTGATCTTTGAGAACGGGGTTATCACCTTTGCCGGTGCCAAAAAGGACGCTCCTGAGCTGCCCGCCGGCGTCCGCCGTATCGATGCGAAGAACGGATCGATCATCCCCGGGCTCGTCGAGGCGCATTTTCATGCGACCTATTTCAACATCCGCTCACTCGAGGATCTCGATATCAAGTATCCGGTCGAGTATGTCTCGATGCTCGCCTCGGTCAATTGCCGGCTCGCGCTCGAGTGCGGCTACACTGCGGCCCGCTCCGGCGGCTGTCTTTTCAACGTCGATGTCTGGCTGAAAAAGGCGATCGACAACGATCTCATTCCGGGACCGCGCCTCTCCCCTTCCGGTCGTGAGATCTGCTCGGCGGGCGGCCTGATGGACTGGAACCCCGAGTTCCGGAAGATCGGGATGGAAGGGCTCGTCTTCATCATCAACGGCGCTGAGGACGCGAGGAAAGCGGTCCGGGCTCTCGTGAAAGACGGGATCGAGTGGGTCAAGACCTACCCCACCGGCGACGCCGCGGCGCCGGATGTGAACGATCATCACACGCTCTGCATGACCTTCGAGGAAATGGATGCAGTTGTGCAAACGGCGCACAATCACGGCATGAAGGTGACGGGGCACTGTCGCGCGACCGAGGGCATCAAGAACGCTCTCCGCGCCGGATACGACACGCTGGAGCACGGGACTTTCATCGACGACGAGGCGCTCGAGATGATCCTCGCCCGCGATGTTCCTGTGATCCCCGCGCTCTATTTTGAAAAAGCCAGCGTTGTTCACGGGCAGGAGTTCGGACTTTCTCAACGCGTCATCGACGGCCACCAGGAAACGCTCGACGGCGGAGCGGAAAGCGCCCTGCGGATTCTTCGGGCCGGCGGCCGCATTGGCATGGGCGGCGACTACGGATTCGGCTGGAATCCTCACGGCGACTACGCCAAAGAGCTGACTTATTTCACGAAGGAGGTCGGGTTCACGCCGCTCGAGACGCTGATGTGCGCAACGAAGACGGGCGCGGAGATCATGGGGATGGGCGATCAGATCGGCACACTCGAAGCGGGCAAGCTCGCCGATGTGCTCATTGTCGAAGGTGACGTGCTCGCGGACATTGCCCTTCTCGAGGACAAGAAGAATCTTCAGGCGGTCATTCAGGGCGGTGTCATCAAGGCGGGAAAAATGGCCCCCCGTCAGGAAACGTCCGTTACTGTGAACGGCTAGCGAAACGGCCCGGCCCTCCCGATGCGTCTTTTATGAAACTTGCCACCCTGCTATCTTTCGCCCTGCTTTTCCACGGGCTGACCTTCGCCGCGGAGATCCCGCCGAACCTCCGGCAGGAGAATCTCGCGGCCTGGTGCATTGTCCCCTTCGACGCGAAAAAGCGAAGCCCTGAAGAGCGGGCTGTCATGCTCGGCGAGCTGGGGATCACCCGGTGCGCCTACGACTGGCGCCCTGAGCATGTCGATCAGTTCGAAGAGGAAATCCTCCAGTATCAAAAACACGGCATCGAATTTTTCGCCTTCTGGGGAGGTCATGAAAAGGCCTTCGAACTCTTCGGGAAATACGGGATTCATCCGCAGGTCTGGAAGATGATCCCCGGGACGAAAGAGCCGGATCAGGAGAAGAAAGTGCAGGCTTCCGCGGATTTGCTGGAACCGCTCGCAAAGCGAACCGCGGCGCTCGGCTGCAAACTGGGGCTCTACAATCACGGTGGCTGGGGCGGCGAGCCGGAGAACATGGTCGCGGTCTGCAAGGCGTTGCGAGCACGCGGTCATTCCCATGTCGGCATTGTCTACAACTGGCATCACATGCACGAGAGAATCGGGGACTGGCCGGAAATGCTGGACCTGATGAAGCCCTATCTTCATTGCCTGAATCTCAACGGGATGAACACCGGGGCGGATCCGAAAATCCTGCCACTCGCACAAGGTGAGCACGACCTTGCTCTTTTGAAAACGCTACTCACAAGCGGATACGATGGCCCAGTGGGGATTCTCGATCATCAGGGACACACCGACGCGAAGCTCAGTTTAGAGGACAACCTCGAGGGCCTGAGCTGGTTGCTGCAGGAAGTGGCGAAGCCGGGCTCAGGCGGGAAAAAGCCGGAGCCCTCAGCCGCTCCGGTTGCGGTCAAAGCGGACACGACACCGCCTGCGGGCGAAACGGTCAAGAGCTCCGGCGCCGCATTTGGAAAGGCACTCTCGAAGGGAATGCTCGTCGAAGCGGACGATTTCCGTCGCCATCCCCCGATCACCGTGGAGTGCCGCGTCAAACTGCGGGACGCGAAGGGCTACAACATCCTCGTCGCGAGCGACACGAAGGCATCGAGCGAGCATTGGGAGATTTTCTCGATGAACGGGAGCGGCTTTCTCACCGCCTACCTCCCCGGAGCCACGCCCGATCATATCACGACAAAAAAGGTGATCACCGACGGTAAATGGCACGCCGTCGCGATGCTGTATGAAGCCGATCGTGTCCGCCTTTTCCTCGACGGCGCCGAAGTCGCCAACACCGAGATCTCCCGCGTCTCGAAGAGAAACGCCGTGAAGGGAAAACTCGGAATCGGACAACTCGTAGAAGGCCGATTCAACCTTCGCGGCGCGATTGACGAGGTGCGGATTCGACGCGGCATCCACGAGGATGTGACGACGGTTTCCGGGAAGCCCTTTCCCCCGTTGAACGAAGCGGAGGGAATCCTCTGGAATTTCGACGAGCTCATCTCAGCCGCTCCCGCGCCTCTGAAATTCCCGGGAGCGCCGCTCCATCCGGAGGAGTCCCCGCATTGGAAAGAGGAGATCAACCGCGACCGGGTTTACGATTTCTACGCAAAGCAGGCACTCGCCTACGGGCAAATGAAGGCAGGCGAAAGGCCCGGGCTCATTCCCGGTTTCCCCGGACTCGACGGCGGCGAACACGGACACTGGGGCAATCAGAACGACAAGGAAACCTGGCGGGACGGACGCGTCCGGGAGATGGATCACGGGTCGATGGTCAGTGGTGTCTTCCGCGGATTCAATCTCGTCATTCCCCGCGCTGTCAGCGTGCAGCTGTCCGATGGAGTGAATGCTGTCTTCGATCAGGAAACCCTGAGCTTCCGCGCCGCGTGGACGGGAGATCTCGTGAAGTGGTCCGACACGAGACGCGGTTTTCTCCACGGTATCCCCGCTGGCGGTAAGAAGGAAGTGCCTCTCGAACAGACTGTGATTCCTTCCGAAACGGCAAACTATCTCGGCGTTTACCGGAATGGCCGGGAGGTCATCTTCGCTTACGAAGAGGCCGGGGAAACCCGCTATCTCACTGCCGCAGTGGAGGGAGAAAAAGTCATCGTAACTGACTCTGAACAAGCGCCCGACGCGGGATCGAATCAGTGGGCGGAGACCGTTTCCACTCAGCTCGAGCACGGCTCCGGTCATCCCTACGCGATCGACACCTTTCCCCTCCCCTACGAGAATCCGTGGAAGGCTCTCTTCTTCGTTGGTGGTCTCGATCTTGTTTCGGAGAACCGCATCGTCATTGCCAACATTCACGGCGATGTCTGGCTCTGTGACCGCGACGGAGACGAGCTGACCTGGAAGCGCTTTGCGGCGGGACTGCACCAGCCGCTCGGAGTGAAGGTGGTCGACGGCATCGTCCACCTGCGGTGTCGCGATCAAATCGTGGCACTTCACGACCTGAACGGTGACGACGAGGCGGATTTTTACGAATGCCTCTCCGATGCGCAGACGACCTCCGCGGGTGGTCACGACTTTATCACCGGGCTGCAGCAGGATGACGCGGGGCGCTGGTATTTCGCCTCGGGCAACGAGGGCCTTTGCCGGATCTCCGCGGAGGGCGACGAGCTCGAAGCCCTCGGAACCGGGTTGAGAAATCCCAACGGGCTCGGGATTTCCCCTGACGGAAAAACCATCCTGACAAGTGTCCAGGAAGGCAACTGGACTCCGGCGAGCGCGATTGCCGACGTGAGCGTTCCCGGTCATTTCGGCGCGGGCGGCCCACGTGAGGGCGAACGCGGCAACGTCCCCCCGATGCTTTACCTTCCGCGCGGGATCGATAACTCGAGCGGCGGTCAAACCTACATCGAAAGCGATCGCTGGGGACCGGTCAAAGGGCAATGGCTCCACTTTTCAGGAGGTTTCGCGAAGTATTTTCTCGTTCTGAGAGAGACCTTCGGTGAAGGGCATTCGCAGGCGGCGGCGATCCCGCTGCCCGGTGAGTTTTTGTCAGGAGCCCATCGCGGACGCTTCTCCCCTTTCGACGGTCAACTCTATGTCGCCGGCGCCCAGGGCTGGGGAAACTACGGCGTCGCCGACGGGTCGCTTCAGCGGGTTCGCTACACCGGCGGTGACCGCTACCCCTACCCGATTCAGCACGAAACGAGGGACAACGGCCTGCTCCTCACCTTTGCCGAAGCGGTTCCGGACGCGTATGCAGCGAAGGGCAAATGGTTCGCGCAGCAGTGGGATTATCTCTACGGGCCCGGCTACGGTTCCCCGGAGTATTCCGTGAATCGCCCCGGCCGCGAAGGGCATGACCGGCTCGAGATTCGTTCGGTTCACCGTATTGACGGCGGGAAGCAGCTCTTCGTCGAGATGCCGCAACTTCGCCCCGCCGATACTCTGCACCTTTATTTTGACTCCGGCGGGGCCGGGGCTGCCTCACATCTGGAGTTGTTCGCGACGATTCATGAAACGGGACCCGCCTTTACCGATTTTCCCGGCTACGAAAGAATTCCGAAAATGACGGTAACCACGGCGATGCAAGGTCCGGCGATGCCTGCTGCGTCTTCGGGGATTGGCGCCTGCGTCGCCTGTCATCACCCGACCCGTCAGGTCGTGGGCCCTTCGTTCGCCGAGATCCGGAAACGCTACGCGGGGAATCCCGACGGGATCGTTGAGTGGGCACAGAACCCGCAGAACAAAACGCCCGGACTTCCGCCGATGCCGTCGTTTCAGTTCATGGAGAAAGCGGATTTGAAGAAGATCGCGCTGGAGATTCTCGGAGAGGAATAAACGGCTTTCCCCCCGCGAGGTGGAAGAAGCCCGTGCAAGGGCGATCGCGAATCCCAACGGAAGGCGGAGGTTCTCGGGCGACCTTTCAGGGCGCGGAGATGTGTCTGCGGTGTTCCCGGGGCTGAAGCCCCGGGCTGGGGGCGGTTGGGCTTTCAGCCCATTTTACATGAGATATCAGGGACGGGCCCCGGTGATTTCAGTCGAGTGATCAAAGAGTGCAAAGTCACGCAGTGTTTCACAGATACCGCGTTTACTCCTTTTCTCTCTGCGGCTCCTCACCTCTGCGTGAGGCTTTATTCTTCGAGATCCAGAGGACAAGCTTACCACTCGTATCCGAGTTTGGCACTGCCGTAGTGGCCGGTCGCGTTCTCGCGCAGGAGCATTCCCTGATAACCGAGTTCGAGGTAGGCGCCGCTGTCTTGAAAATCGAGACGGGTTGTGGCTCCCACTTCGAGCCAGTCGGTTCCGGCGTGTTCACCGCGCTGATTCACAGTGAACCCGCCAACGGACTGAGCATTTCCTCCGGTGACCAATGCGAACGGACTGGTTTGAAGGCTCGCGGTGACATTTCCGTTCTCAGGGCTGTATTCATGAGCCCATCCCGCACGAAGCTGGGTCGTGTTCCAACCGAACCGCGTTTTGTTTTCAAAAGTGGCGTAGGCGCCGAGACGACTGATGATGGATTCGAAGTCGTGATCCGGGTAAATGAGATTGGCAAGGCCTCCCCCGCGCTCTGTGTAGCCGTTCACCTGTCCGGTCGTGTAATCGAGGCCGGCGGATGGTCCGAAGCTGAATCGTTTGCTCTTCCGGATCGTGTGACCGGTATTCATCGAGAAATTGTGAGAGCTGCTTGTCGTGTCCCCTTCCGCGAAGCTCCCCAGAAGCGTGTTCCGACGGATCTCGTTGTCGAAGTCTCCGTAGCTGTAGAGAAAATCGAGGTAGGTGTTGCCCTGGAAGGCAGTGAAGTAAGTGCTGTAGACTTCACCCTCAAGATCGTTCGATCCAAGGTCGGCGGTCAGATCGGTGTCGCTGTTCAGGTAGGTGAACGCAGCCCCCGCGTAAAGCCAGGAGTTGAGGCGACGCTCGAATCCAGCCGTTCCGGAATAGGTGTCGGTGTTGAAGGCGCGGGACGAGGCACTGATGTTGTCCTGATCGTAGAAGCCGTAGTCAAAACTCGTGAAAATCTCGAAATCCGTTTCAGGCTCTTCACCGATGACGACTTTTCCGTCATACGGGTTTTTCGCAGGATTCTTTGCGGAAGCTCCCGCCTCGACTTCAACCGAGATGATGGAACTCGCCTGCTTCTCACCGTTTGCATCTTCTTCCAGTTTAGCACTGGCACGGACCTCGCGACTGCGGGCGAGGCCGAGTGCGACGCGATGATCAATATTGTTTCGGGCAGCGAAATTCAGAAAGCGTGTTGTATGATCGCGGGCCGCAACGTTCACGCCACCGCCAGTGTTCCCCCCACGACTGCGAGCCCGGAAAAGGCGGTTGTTGAGATCACCGACCGCATTGTTCGCGGCGTTCTGTGTGTTCCCTAGCGTGTTCGTCATCGAGTTGACACCTGTCGTCATCGTCGAGTTAATGGCACCGTTGTTGGTAACGAGCATCTCCTCTTGAGGGCTCTCTGTCGTTCCCTCAACCTCGTAAGGATTGAAGTTCAGCGTATAATTGTAATCGCCAAGCAGAGCTGAATAGGAGCCTGCACGGAACAACTCTTCGAAGGTCGTGACTCCGGGGAGGTTGAAATCAGCAATTGAGAAACCGGTAAGGGAACCGGACAATGTCGAATTAATACCTCCAACAGTGACAACAATGCTGGTATTGAATTCCATTCCGCCGCCATAGGCACTTACTGTACTCCCGGGAATAACGTATAATTCTGTTGCTGTAAAATTCGGTGCCGTCGTTGAAATAGATCCGGTTCCGGTCACGGGATTCCCCCATCCTTTTCCCAGAAACTCAGGAATGATAAAGTTCCCAAAATCGTTGGTCGACAAGTGATATTGCCACGTCGCCATGGATGACCCGTTGGAACTACCCGAAGCAACAATATCAAAGCTCAAGCCATCAGAGGATCCGTTGAAATCGAATTGATAACTTCCTGTCGCCGGTGGTATCGGTGGCGCAGGAGCGCCCGAAATACCAGTATCAACAAATGCAAGCGCACCGAATACCAATATCCCGGCAAGCAAACGTGTTCTCAATCCCCCCAATTGATTCATCATTGAGTCACGTATCAGAGAACATTGCAATCTGCAACAGGCAATTGTCAGTATATTCCGGCTGAATTTCGCAACGCGAGGGCTTCAATCGTGAGCGAAGGCGATTCCCCTCCTCCTGAACTGGGAAAAACACTCGCATCGAGAACCGCCAGATTTTTCCAACGATGACTCTTCCCGAAGGAATCGACGGCAGAAGCTTCCGGGTCAATACCCATACGGCACGTCCCGAAGACATGGGTGGAACTGAAAAAATCGTAGGCTCCGTATTCCTCGACGAGTTCCCCCGCTCCGGCCGCTTTAAGTATCTCCCGCGACTTCGCGGCCATGAATTCGAGTCGATCCAGCTCAGATTTATCGAGATGAGAATGGATTCTTGCCAGCGGCATCCCGTTCCCATCCACTTGATCCGGATCGAGATCGATGAAGCTCCGCGGGTTCGGTAATGATTCGCCGATGGCGCCGACAGTGAGTGCCCGCCCAAACACGTCCCGCATCGCCTTTTTGTGCTTCACCCCCCAACCGCCGACGATTCTTTGAGCATAGGCGATCGGCCCATTCATCTCTGATTCCCAGACACCGGCATTGAATCGACAGCCTCCGACAACACCCTCAATCGCATCGGGAGCGTTAAAATCCCACGAGATACTGTCAGCGGGAAGCCCGCGATAACTCCCCACGGGATCAGGATGGAGGCCGGTGCCCGTCCAGAAGAGCGTCTCCATGAAGTTTTTCCCCACCTGCCCCGATTCATTGGCAAGGCCCTCAGGAGCATGAGAATTCGCCGAATTCAAGAGCAGTCGCGGCGTCTCGACGGCACCGCAGGAAACGATCAGCTCAGGAGTCGAAAGAAAGTGCTCCCCGCCCGCCGCATCAACGAGATGAACGCCTTTGACCCTGTCGTTTTCCCCCGCCTCAATCCGGGTCACAGTCACGCCGCTTCGCACTTCGCAGAATCCGGAGGCAACCGCCTTGTGCAGAAACGTTACATCAACGCTGCCTTTGTCCGTTCGCGGACATCCCCGGTTGCAGTTCCCGCAGTAATTGCAATCAGGCCGCCCCTCGTAAGGACGGGAAAGTGCTGCGCGTGAATTGGCCTCCCACTTCATCCCCACCGATTCCGCGCCCGCGGCCAACTTTTGACTGCCGTAGCTGAGAGGGTGAGCCGGAAGCGGAAAAGGTTCGCTGCGATATCGAGCCCCTTGATCCCCGGGCCCTGCCACTCCGATCACCCGCTCAGCCTCGGAGTAGAACGGTTCGAGGGTGGCGTAGTCAACAGGCCAGTCCGCCGCCACGCCGAAGCGACTTTGCATCTGCATTGATTCCGGATGCAGGCGATGCGCCTCTCCGGTGAAGGCGAGGGTCGACCCGCCGACGCCGCGAACATGAAAGTATTTAAAGGGCAGTCGTTGCTCCGTTTGATTCTTCCGTCCACCCGCAGCGCTCCACGAGAGAAGTGTGCCCCTCGCCGGATCCAGCTCCTGCATCGGGGCAAAAGTCTGTCGCCCGGTCGATCCGGCCTTCCCGGGGAAACCCGTTTTCTCCCATGACTCGTCGGAAAGATTGTAGTCGGAGAACGGGTCGAACTTCGGCCCCGCTTCGAGAACGAGAACCTTCACGCCTTTCATCGCCAGTCCATAAGCGGCTGCACCTCCACCGGCCCCGGACCCGATGATAACGACTTCATGACTTCCCGCTTTCATGCCGGCGCTTTCTCAAAATCCGGATAGCCCAAGGGCTGAGGCGGATTCGCAATCCCGAGGCCGGCCCAGCTTTCCCGGTGCCCGTAGTAGAAATTCGTCGCATCCTGAAGCGTATGAACAAAGAAATACCCCGGACCGGATTTCGGACCCTGCGATTCCGCTTCCGCGACCACTTCCACCCGCTGAAGCTCCGTGAGTGCGGCAAAACTTGAAATTCCCTTCACTGCCGCCATGCCGTTTGCCCATCCGGTTCCCGAAACGATGAGCCGTCCGTATTCCGGAATCGCATCCGCCTTTTCCAAAATCTGCAGATGCACTCCCAGAGCGCCCGCGCCGGGACTGAAGTCGTCCCCCGGGAAAAGCGTGTCGACCCAATGACGCAAGGTCAATGTCACCGGACTCTCACTTTCTTTCCCGGCAAGCAATTCCTGACTCCCAATCAGCGACAGGGAGACCGGGACCGCTGCAACAAACTTCCGGCGTGAGATAAATTTCATCTTTTCTTCCCCCCACCCTTACCCCGCTTGCTCCCGGGGAACCAGCCAAAATTCAAGGAGGCTCCACCCTAATGGAACGCACTATTAGACCGTCCACGAATGGAACCCCTCCTTCCCTCAGCTTCACGCCGGGCACCGAACTACTTTAGATATATTAAGAAATTCTGGAATTTGCCCAAACTATTGATATTCTATAAAGCATGAAAGCCATCAGTCGCCGTTCCTGTCTCTCCCTGGGTAGTGCCGCACTTTTCTCTTCAGCGACCCGCGCTCAACTGTTTGCCGAAGCCGCCGGGACGAAGGCCGCACAAAAGAGGCCTCTGCCGATGTCGACGATCTTCAAAGGCAAGTCCCGGTTTAAATCGATTGTCGAAAAGGCGCAGAAAGAAGAGTGGATCAAACTGCCGATCAATGAGCGGATCATCAAATGCGCCTACGAGCTCCACGGGCTTCCCTACGAAAATTTCACCCTTGAAATCGACGATCACATCGAATCCCCCTCGGTGAATCTGAACGGGCTCGATTGCTGGACTTTCTTCGAACAGAGCCTCGGATTGGCTCGGATGTTAGGCACCGAAAAGTCGCAGTATTCACCTGCGGACCTTCTTCGTGAAATTCAGTTCACCCGCTACCGGGGCGGTCACTGCTCAGGCAACTACCTCGAGCGCATCCACTACCTCGCGGAGTGGTTTATCGAAAATGACGCCCGCGGCACCTGCGACTATATCACTCCGGGGCTTGCGGGAGCGGAACAGATTCACGATCGGAAGATCAGCGAAATGACGATTCTCTGGAAGAGCTACCGCTACCTCAAGAACAACCCCGAGCTGCGCGGCCCCATGAAGGAAACCGAAGATCGCGTCGCGGCGATGCCGGTTCACTACATTCCCAAATCCAAGGTCGAGGCCCTCGAACCGCAGCTGAAGAACGGTGACGTCATCGGGATCGCGACGAAGCACCACGGCGGGTATTGCTCCCATGTGGGATTGATCTCACGAACTGACGATGGCGTTGCGCGATTCATGCACGCCTCACGCGACTACAAAAAGGTCGTCGTCGACAAGTCCATTTCCGGCTACCTCAACAAATTCCGGTCTCATGCCGGGATGATCGTGGGGCGCCCGCTCGAGCTCAGCGAAACGGTCACGGATGCGGCTGAGTATCAGGCCAATTTGAAAAAACTCATCGGCTGATCAGCGGAGTATGGAACCCGAACCCCTCATCAGCATGGATGTCGCCCTGCCACTGATCAAGTGGCTCAGCGCGATCTCAGTCCTCCTTGGCGTGCTCCACCTCATCGTCTACGTCATCGGCGAGTTCTTCCCCGGCACCTACAATCGGGTCCACTCCGAGGGGCTCCGTAAGATCCTCGTCGGAAACGGCAACCGTCTCATGTGGGGCGGCGGCGGCCTCCTCATGCTCTTCGTCGGCGGACTCGGGTTCGCCTGTCTCTGGCTCATCAAGGTTCTCGAGAGACTCAACGGGAACTTCTGACTCCGCATCCGGGGTTTCGGGAGGCTCAGCCGAACCGGGTTCACTCTCTGAGCCCTCCGCCTCAGCAGCTTCCGCGGCCGGGGCAACGCTGGTCGTTCGCTTTTCCTCCGCCATGAGGAGATCGGCCACTTCCCGCTGAACGGCTTCGATCTCGTCGAGCTTCAATCCCGGATCAGCGACAATGAATACATCACCCGTCACCGCCTGCTCATAAAAAAGGAGTCGTCGCTCCTCAGTCTCCTGAGCATCAGTCTGTATGAATTCTTTTTTACGCTCTAACATCAACGCCAAAATGTAGCGGGCGTTCTCAGTTTTCTGGTCATCTTCGTCGATGAAACGACGAAGCATTCCCTCGGCGGAAGTGTCGACGTGACTTTCCCCGGCTCCCTCCGCTACCGGCGCATGGTAAGTTGATTTCCAAAAGGAAAAAGGAGCCGGATCGATCGACTTTTTGATCCCGTTCCACGATTCAACCGAGTAGTCTTTGCGGAGAAACCCATCCGACTCCGGATCATCGAAAATGCAGGTATAAAACTGCTGCTTATCGACGAAGGGCTCTCCGGTTATCTCGCAGCGGGCGTTTGTGGAACGTATTTTCCAATCCTGTATGATTGCCATGTTAGTAGGAAGAAAAGTCGGGCAGCCAATCAGGCAGCAGGCGCAGCCGGCTTCTTTTTAAAGGGCGCCATGATGAGAGTTTTCATTTTCGGAATCTCACGATTACGGGCACGGAATGCAAGGAGGAACAAGCCTATCGCCCCGATAATCACATTGGTTAACCAGGCGGCCACGAAGGGATGCATATTACTCCCCTGCCCGAGCGCGATGAAGGTCGTTCGCATCAGATACATCAGCGCAAAGAGAATAATCGCCCCTGTCACTCCGGCCATTCCACCCCGGCGCGAGTAGACAACCCCGAGCGGCGCAGCCACGAGAATCATGACGAAGCAGGTGAAAGGCTCCGAAATGATGTTCCAGCGATTCGTTCGAAACGGAGCGAGTCGGTCATCGTTCATATCTGAATTGGCATTCAAATACATCGTGAGGCCGGGCATGCCCAGGTATTCGGGATTCTGCGCTGAACTCAACACTTTCCAGGGAGTCTCAGACCAATGATCGATCGTAAGCTGGGCATGTCTCGTCATCCGCGGGATTCGCTCGTGGTCGTAAGTGTAAACCGTGACACTGAATAACTGCCACTGCGGTGGAGTGGTATTCCAGATCCATTTGGCCCTTTTCGCAATCCAGACAACCTCCGGCTGTCCTTTATCATTCAATTTCGCAACGACGACATCACTCATCGGATCGCTCAGCTTCAACGGAACCGCCCCAACGAACCAGGTTCGCTGATCGGGTTCATTGACATGCATCCAGCCCCGTTTCGAGTAGAGCACCGGAGCGACCTCGGTCCCGCTTCGCTTCGCCCAGAAACTGGCCTTCGCAGACTCCATGATGGCATCACTCGTTCCCACCGAAGTTGGCGCCCAGTGAAACTTGAAAGCGAGACAGATCATCGAGCTGTAAAGCCCGATGATGAATAGAGGCATGAGAATCCGGGTCACGCTCCGTCCCGCGCCGATCATGCTGATCAACTCATTCGACTTCGAAAGCGATGTCAGCGAGAACAAACCCGCCAGCAGCATCACGATCGGCATCACGAAAAGAACGACGAAGGGAATCTGAACGATGTAATACTGAATCGCCTGACCATCCCGCATCAGGGCGAGGTACTTCGCATTGTCGTTCATATTCGCGATCACCCAGATCGCGGTGAATGAAAAGAGACAGAACAGAAAAGGCGAAAGAAAGGACTGAACGACATATCGGTCCATCAAAGAGAGCCTGAAATAGAGCCAGGCGGCGAGTGGCACACTGATGATCAGTGAAGCAACGAGAACGAGCTGCCCCAGGTAGGCAAAAATGGAGGGCGTCTCCCCCGCAAGGGCCTTACCGGTCAGGGCGCTCTGCGTGGCAATTACATCAGGCGGCAACCACGAGGCGAGGCCGGCCAGAGCTGCCATCCACAAGGCAATGATAATAAAACGCTGCTGAGTCCGCCCCGGCTTGTCCGGGCGAACCAAAAAACTGGCAACAACGCCGATCAGCGCAAGCATTACACTGAGAGCACGCCAAATGATAGGTGCGACAGGAGGCAGCTCAGCATTCATGCCCCCTTCAACAGACAGTCCGGAGGAACCCGCTTCACGATAATCCTCCCAGGTGCTCATAAACACCGAAGCCATGCTGAAAAGCAGCACGATCATGCACACCTTGATGATCAAAGGGCCTTTGTCCCCCTTTTCAGTCAACGAAACAAACCAGTCCCGTCCTTTCAAAAAGAGCCACTTATAAAAGCGAAATACAGGGTTTCTTGTCAGAAAGTCATTCATGTTCCATAGTGGATGGGAAGAAGATCTATCAGCGATCCTGACTATTTGCTTCCCTGAAACGGATTCAAGGTTCGCGTCATAAAATGGAACGGTCAAGAGCCAGCTTTGATAGCCTGAAGATGTCTAAAAGTTCGAGTTCACAGGCCCATTCCCAATTGTCTGAAAAAGAATCCATTGATGAATTGGCTCAACGGGTTCTTTTCTCGGAGCAACTTGATGAGAAGCTGAAACCGCTCCCCCTCTGCTCCGGGCGACCCGCCGCCCCCCCGAATCGAATCATACTCCCCACCCGTTTGACCCCGGGGCGATCCGGAACGATTCAGTTTGCATCGGACTCCGGTTCACGCCCGAAGCTCCCTGCCTCCGCCCATCTCGTAACCGATGAAAACCGCGGGACGCTGCTCCACTTCTTTGCCAATCACGAGCTTCTCGCTGCCGAGCTGATGGCGCTCGCGCTTCTGCGCTTCCCTGACGCGCCGCACAAATTCCGGGTCGGACTGGCCAACACCCTGCGGGAAGAGCAACGCCATACCCGCTGGTATCTGGCGAGAATGAAGGAGTGCGGCGTCACATTCGGCGAGTTCCCTCTCAGCCCCTTTTTCTGGGATGCGGTATCGAGCATGGAGTCGCCGATCGATTACGTGTCGCGGCTCAGCCTGACTTTCGAACAGGCCAACCTGGACTACGCCAAATATTACAGCGGCGTTCTCGAAGAAGCGGGCGACAGCAAAAGCGCTTCAATTCTGAACCGGATTTACGAAGACGAGATTTCCCATGTCGGGTATGGCCTCCATTGGTTTCGCCAGTGGAAGGAGGAATCAAAAAGCGATTGGGAAGCACTCCAATCGAACCTCCACTTTCCCCTTTCCCCCTCACGGGCGAAAGGCAATAAGACCGGCTTCAACGTGGAAGGAAGACGACTCGCCGGCTTCGACGACGACTACATCCACCGGCTTTCTCTCTTCGAGCGATCAAACGGCCGGACCCCGAACGTGTTTCTCTTCAACCCCGAAGCGGAAAACTCCGTTGCGGTCCACCCGGCGCCCTACCACGCTGATAAGCGCATCCTCTCAGTCATTGAAGACCTCGAAATTGTGACGGCAATTCTGGCGCGGCGTGACGATGTCATTTTGATGCGCCGCCCCCCTTCCCTTGAGCATCGAGCCACCCTCACCGAACTGGGGATTCAGCTGCCCGAAATCGAGGCACTCGACGCGGAAGGTCTCCTTCCCGGGGACAGCCTTGTGAGAGAAAGGCGACTCAATGATTTCCGTCCGTGGGGACTCACTCCGGAAGTCGCGAAGAACTTCGCCGCCCTGAAAGAGAATACCTCAAACGACTCTCCTGCCTACGACTGGAACGATTCACGCCGCGCCCTCTTTTCCAAATCAGAGCAAATCAAAGCGCTCCATGATTGGGCCGGCACCTCATTTGTCTGCAGCACCGCAGAGGAATTGTCTGACGCAATCGGACAACTGATCGAACTCGGCCACACCGGGGCGATTATAAAACGCCCCTTCTCCACCGCCGGCGGCGGAATGAGGCGCATCAATTTACGGGAAGCGGACAGCGGAAACGCCCCCGTTTTCAGCGAAAAGATTCTCCACGAAGGCGGCCTCCTCCTCGAGCCGTCCCATCGCCGCGAGCTCGACTTTTCAGTGCAGTATCAGATGAAAGACGGGCAGCTCACACAGCTCGGGTTGATCCGGCAGATCATCGCAGACTCCGGCCAGTACCGGGGCAGCATCAGTGTGAACAAGTTCTGTCAGGGCATGACTCCGGAGATCTCAAAGTTTCTGATGCAGGACGCTTTCAAAAACTACGAGGACGGTTCCCCTTTCACGATCGCACTGGCAGCGTGGCTGAATCGGCTGAACTACGAAGGCCCCGTCGGCGTTGACGCCTATCTGCACAGGCAACCGGACGGCGGGCTCGCCCTGCGCACCTTCTGTGAAGTCAATTCCCGCTACACGATGGGGAGAGTGACGCACGAACTGAGGGGTAAAGTTGCCCCGGGACATGCCGTCAGGTTCGAGCTGCTGAAGCGGGAACCCGGAGTCGCTTACGAAAACGCTGTCAGCCTCAACCAGAGAGGACGTATCGAAAGCGGCTCACTGTTCCTCAATGAGATTCACGATGGGACGCGATTCGTGATCAAAATCACGATTGCCAAGCTCGCCGCAGATCTCTAACATTTGCCCGAAAGTGCGAATATATGTCGATCAAACGCAGAACTCTCTTTCTCCTGCTATGCGGTCTCCTGTCTCTTGCACCGGCAGAGGCGGCGGACGAACTGAGCGCGGAGATTCTGAAGAAAGCGCGAAGTGCCGCCGTTGAAGTTCATATCAACGGCCAGATGCGCGGAGGTGGCGCCCTCGTAAGACACAGCTCGGGCACTGTCTTTGCCATTACCGCAGCGCACCTCTTCCACACCCCCCGCGATACCTGTTCCATTGTGACACACAGTGATGAAGTCTTTTCGGCATCACTCTCCGCTTACGATCTCGGACACGATTTAGCACTGCTCGAAATCGATCCACGCGCCGCAAAACTCGGAGGCCTCAAACTGGCTGATTCGATCCCGCGCGACACCCAGTTCATCTACAACCTCGGCCCCGCACTGCGCAGGCGTATGCTGATTCTCCCCGGACGGGTCGCCGATTCGCGGATCAGCTACACCGATTTTGCCTCCTCAAAAGGACATATCCGGCACTACTTCGTCGCAGGGATCAACCCTGTCTTCACTTCCGGCGGCATGTGGATCAATCGCAGCGGTGAGGTCGTCGGCATTCAACACGGCAGACTCCTCGGTGAAAAAGCAGCGTCGTCGGGACTCAGCCTCGTCTCCCCTCCTTCGGCGATCCGGGAACTGCTCACGAATCGAAACGTAGCCTCGACTCCGGGTATCGGCGGATACGTCTGGGAATTGCGCAATGCTGACACTGACATGCTGGAGAAATTCCCCGCGGGAACCAAAGGCCTGTTCGTTAACCCGGTCTTCGAAGGACGCCCCCTCAGTGAAGCCGGAATCAAGGCATACGATTTGATTCTCTCCTGCGACGGAAAACCACTGACGCGGCGCTTTGAACTGCTTTCGAGAATACGCTCGAAACCGAGCGGCTCGACGTTTGAGCTGGTCGTGATCACTCCCGGGAAGGAGCTGCCACGCACAGTGATCCTGCGGACCGAGAGCCTTGAATCACTTTGGCAATAAACGCCAGGCTGAACAACCGCCGGTCTCTGCGCACTACTGATTGATCCTCCGTAGATACCGCTCAATCTCAAACTGTGAGCGAACCGGCTTTTTCCCCTTAACAGGTCGATAAGTATTCGTAAGCCCCTCATCGAGAATTCTCGCCTTGGTCGAATCACTCCACTGAATGTTGAAGTAATCGATCATCTGCTTTCGCAGCTTCTTATCATTAATCGGAAAAATCGTCTCGACCCGGGTATCAAAATTCCGGGGGAGAAAATCGGCTGATGACAGGAAAACTTCGGGATCGTTTTCGTTGTCAAAAATCAGGAGCCTCGAGTGCTCCAGGTATTTGTCGACGATACTGATCGCTTCAATCGAGCTATTCTCGTCAATCACCATGGAAAACATGCTGCGGACAATCAACCGGACCGGAACGCCGGCATCTGCCGCCTTTTGAATCAGTTCGTTGGTTTCCCCGTCCGAAAAATTGTTCACCTTAAAGGACAGACCTGCCGGTTTACCCGCCTTGTGATTCGCGATTTCACGATCAATTCGATCTTTGAGGAAATTCCTCAGATCAAACGGCGCGACATTCAGATGCCTCAATTTGGGCGGCCGGTAGGATCGCTTAAAAAACTGGAAGATTTCAGCAACATCACTACCGATCTCCTGATCGTAGGTCATCAACATGTGATCAGCGAAAATCGTCGCGGTGTCCTCGTTAAAGTTCCCCGTTCCGAGGACGCTGTAGGTCCGCATTTTTCCCGACTCGCGTCGTTCGATGTGAATCAGCTTACTGTGGACCTTGAGCCCCTGAACCCCCAGCTGAACCTGAACCCCTGCACTGCGGTAGGAACTGGCCCAACGGATGTTCGCCTGCTCATCGAACCGGGCTTGCGGCTCAACGAGCACAAAAACCCGCTTCCCGTTTCGCGCCGCCGACTGCAGGGCACTGGCGACACAGGAATCCTTCGCAAGCCGGTACTGGGTCATCGAAATACTCTGCACAAGAGGATCAATCGAAGCTTCCTGAAGTAAGCGGATGAGATGCCGGAACGGTTGATACGGAGTATGAATCAGCAAATCCTTTTTCCGGATGGCTGCGAACATGCTCGTGGTGTTCTTCGTAATCGCCTTAATTCGGATCGGCTCCGAGACATCATTACTGAGTCCCCGCTTTCCGAATTTCGGAAAAGTGAGCAGGTCACGACGATTGTGATAGCGAGCCCCCGGGTAAAGTGAATCGGACCTCGCCAGATTCAACTTACGAAGAATCAGATTCAGAAAAGGCTTGGGGAAATTCCTGTCGAAGTTGGCGCGCACGGGGAGTCCCTCCTCTCGTGCCTTGAGGCTGTCCTCGAGCTTCTCGTAGAAACTCTCGGTAAAGTCATCATCAAATTCCAATTCCGAATCCCTCGTGAATTTAATCGCATACGAGTCGTAGGTATCGTATGGGAAAGTCGCGAACACCTCAGCCAGACCAAAACGGATAATATCATCCAGATACATCACCAGCCTCGTGCTGTTTTTTGAGGGCAAAGGAATAAATCGCGGCAAGTTGCCGGGAATCTCGATCAGCGCATGCATCGGCCGGCCGCTTCCATCTGACTTGGACGCTTTCACTGCCAAATACATGGGCAGGTCTTTCAACTTGGGAAGCTTTGCCGAAGCCTTGAGAATGATGGGAAAGATGTGAGGGCTGACTTCTCTTCGAAAATACTCGCGCAGGAAACTCGTGAGGTGCTCGGGCACTTCGTTCTCGTTGATCAGCTTGATCCCGTTGTCTTCGAGATCACTTTCCACCTTCGCATAGGCATCGTTAAAATCCTCTGCCTGCGCCGAAACGAGACGCCCGACCTTTCTCAAAGTCACATTGGGATCGGGGATATCGAGTCCTTTCCACTCGTCACCCAAAGTCGCCAGACGCTTCAAAGTGGCAACACGAACCCGGAAAAACTCGTCGAGATTTGAACTGTAAATACCGAGAAACTTGATTCGTTCGAAGAGAGGAACGTTTGGATCAGCGGCCTCCTGGAGGACCCGTGCGTTGAATGATAACCAGCTTGTTTCTTTGCTTCGGAATTGCGAACCCATATATTTGCCGGAACCTACTAACAAGAGCGCCTGAATGCGAGACCTTGTTTGTGAAAATTAAGCCAGATTCACTCAACCATCCGGATTGAACCCGAGAACTCATCACTGACGTGCAGGATCAGGCCCTTCTGAACTTCCGCTTCACTCTTGAGAAGCTCCGCCCCCTGCAGACGATCCTTATTCCCCCTGCCCCAGGCCACCGCGTTGCCGCCCGGCTGGATCGTGATCGTTCCCGCTCCCGGACCGATCGTTAGAGGCACACGATTCTCCAACGCCCCGGGCTCGATTGTCATTTCAGCGGAAGCGCTCTCAACCTGCATCGACTCAATCTGATTCCACGGCAATTCTACTGTCGCCTCGGTTTCCAATTCGTGGAACCAACCGCTGAGCCGCTCAAAATAATGAGCAGAGATGAATTCCCCTGCCACCTGCTCCGAAAAAGTCGAGGCCACCTTCGACGTGGGGACACCATGGCCCGATGACTTCTTGTGAATTCGAAATCTATCGGAGGGAACGATTTCGACGCGCCCCGTCGTGAAGGTCGCCCCGAAATGAATCGGCATCTCCTCACTCAATGATTCATCGAGAACAAAATTCCGGTCGTCGCGGTAGGGAGTCGCCAGCAGAATGGCGATCAGAGAAAGCACAACCACGAAGCCTATCGCCAACCGGACTTTCACCGGCATCTTGTGACGTCGCTTCACTTCCCGCGAGACACTGTCTTTGAGACCGAGCAAATAATAAAACCAAAAGGCAAGGTAGTAACAAATCAGGGCGACCCAGATCACATCAGTCAGGAAATGCCCTCCCTGAAGCATTCGCGCTATCCCGAGAAGGGTCCCGAATACCCCGCCGAAAATAAGCCAGCCATACGCGAGCCGCCGCCGATGCCTGAAGAAGACAAAAAATCCTGCCATGAGGATGTATCCGGTTGAAGCATGGCCACAGGGAAAGGATTTCCCCTCCCGGCTCTCATTCCAGACAAAGACATTCTCAAACGGCTGCTTTCCGCCCATGGAATCAACGTGGATGGGACGGGGACGCCCCCAGTTGTCTTTCAACCCGAAATTGACAATCACAGCCGGCCCCCAGAACAGGAGAAGCACAATGTAAATGTAGACCCGCCGCCATTTCCCGAAGCGTGCCAGCGACCAACTCAAGCTCACGCAAACCAAAGCGAGAATCCCCAGAATGATGGCGGGAAACGGCCCCACATGATAGAGAAACCTCCAGACAGGATGCTCTCCCAGCGCCCAGGAATTGCCGCCCGCTTTGTAAATCGCCTGCTGAAGAAGCAGGTCATAGTTCCCGACGACGAGAACAATCGTCACGAGAATCCCGACAATCAAAGGCAGTAGCCAAAAGACGAAAAGCCCCGGAGCAGCGAACCGGGGAGCACCGCTCAAATCGTTCAGGAGGGTTCGCCAATACCCCTGTCGCTTCGTGGCAGTCGCGGCGGGATCAGAGTGATATGATTCAGAGGGCATTGGTAACAGGAAGGAATGAAAGTGTCGCGCGGTAAAAAAACTGCGGACCGATTCTCGCTGACAAAAGAACCAAATCAAACAGGGTTAGGTGACAAACCTAACCCTGTTTACTCCTTGAAGATTATGAAACGGTCACCGCAGCTAGTCAACGAGCGGAAGTAAATTCTCACGGCACCACTCACCGTTCTGCATCGTGACGCTGTCAGGGTCTTCGACCGCCTTGTGAGCCTCGTCTTCGCAGATGATCCAACCCTCGTAGTTCCGCAACGTGAGCCACTCGGTGATCTTGTGGAAATCGAGCTTTCCAGTTCCCATCTGTGCCCACGGCTCGGGACCGTTCCCGGAATAGTCTTTGTAATGAATGTGATTCACGAGGTGCTGCCACTTGTTCAGCGTCTCAATCACATCCATACCCCCACGAATAATGTGCCCCACATCAGGTGTCCACCCGGTCACGGAGGGGTCAAGCGAGCTGAGAACCACATCGTAATCATACTGGGTCCGGACGAGTGAGTCTGGCGGACTGTTCGGATGATAGGAGCATACCAGCCCGGCGTCGGCACCACGCTGGGAAACACGGTTGATATTGCGTGCGATGTTGAGACGGCGCTTCTGAAGATCGTTCTTGCGCCCGCTTGGCAAAGTCACCGTTCCGAGCATTGCGCCGGGGAAATGACTCAGTAAATCGATCGTGAAATCCGCCGCTTCGCGCTCTTCGGGAGTCTCCTCTTCGTTGTCCCATGCGCAGATGAGAGCGAGACCGGCAAGCTCGATGTTGTGCTCCTGAAGTGTGTCCTTCAGCTTGATGGGATCACAGTAATCCCCGAGCCAGTACTTGCTGCAGCCGAGAGCGCTTTCCGAGATCTGGAGCACCATCGGCTCGATTCCCTGGAAGCCCGCTTCCGCAGCCACTTTGATCATGTGACCGAGCTTATTATCGTAGCCCTTCCCTGTGTCCTGCATGAACCAGGTGTAGACTTCGGATCCAAATTTGATTTTCGACATGGTTTTAATTTAGGAGAAAAATTGTAAAGAAGTAAAGGAGTTCAGAATATCGGATTCGGAAGTATCCCAATTAATGCGCGAGTAGCCACTCACGCACACGCGGATTGAAGTCATCCATGACCTCCCAGTGGAAGGCGTGACCGGCTCCGTCGTAAAAGTGGGTATCGCAATTGGGGATTCCGGCCGAGACCTGTTCACCCATCCATTTGGGAGTGAAAATGTCATCGTTTCCGGCAATAACGAGGCATGGAGCGGAAATGTTTCCAAGCTGATCTGTTACATTGTGATTGATGCAGGCCGCAGCCTGACCCTTCAACCCGTGCAACGGCTGGGGCGTGGGATTGGCATCAAAATCGTCGCGACCGGAAACCATTCCTTCATAGGCTTCATCGTTGTCCCAGAACGGCTTCGTGAAGATGAGCAACTGGATCCACTCGAGGAACTGCTTGTTATCGAGATGGGCTTTGCAAACCTTCATGTGCTCGAAGGTGGACTTCGCGTAGCGATCACACTCCGACCACGGGCACATCAAAACCGCGCTCTGAACCTTTTCGGGGTACTTCAGGCAGAGTTGCTGAGCAATGATCGATCCCATTGAAACCCCGACAATGCGGGCCTTTTCAATTCCGAGGGCATCCATGAGGCCAGCGTAGTCATCAGCCATCATTTCGCTGGTGTAATCCCCCGTCGGCTTGTCAGTGAGGCCGACGCCCCGGTTGTCAGGCATGATGCAGCGGAAACTTTCGCTCCAGTCAGCGGCGTGCGCCTCCCAGGTAGCACCGTTGGCAGTGATGCCCATAATCATGATGAGAGGATCACCGCTCCCCCGCTCTTCATAATACATTTGGATTCCGTTGGCTTCGACGTGTGGCATAGTAATTTTAAAGGATTTTAGAGGAAAATTCTTTCACGCCGCAGGTTTCATTGTCCAGCAAATTCTTGAAAGTCAGCCCGCCCTCTTTCCGGTTCACCGCAGTTTCAGGAAAAAGACACTAACCTGAAGTCAAAAATCCGGCCCAAAAGAGGATGGAAGGCCTCCGCCGGATTCGTTCAAAAATAAGCAGGCAACGCGCGAATTACACGCATCTTAGAGAAAGATTGAGAAATCGCCATTCCCCCGAAAACACGGACAAACCAATCCCAACCAATTCAGGAATAATGACTTACGACATAAAGAGACATCACAAAAGTGTCATAACCGTCACATAAACAACGTGTTTGTCACATTAATCGGGTTGCAGGGGCGGGGTAAAATGCAACTCTCAAGGGGTCAGGACGAAAGTCGGTTCCCGCTTAACCTATTCGAGACAAATATGTCACACGAGAGATTTTGCAGGAATACTGATCCCCGCCTACACAAAAGGACTACTTCAAAAACAATACCACTCTATGAAAAACTACAATAGAATGACCAAGCTGTTCACCACAGCAAGCGCCGCCGCCGTTTTGGCCGGGGGTTCACTTGTTGCAGGCGACTATGGCAAGGCTGTGATCGACGATAAAATGCCGATCGAAGCTGATCCATGGACGATCTGTAACGTATTCGATCACACCACACTTTATGAAGGCGATGGCTTCATTGAGAAGGTGAAAATTATCGGCCGTTACCAGGGACAGTTTCATGACGTTTCTGATAATCTGAACTCATCCAGCCGTCGCTGGGATCATCGTCGCTGGCGTGCAGGCGTTCAGGTTGACATGGCTAATGACCTTAAGTTCAAGAGCACATTCAACCTCGACACCTCTCCTAACTTCGACGCAAACCGTTTCGTACGCACCGTTGAAGAAATGGTGATCGAGTGGGAGCCTTCTGAAGATTTCTACGTAATCATTGGTAAGCAGAAGCCTGCTATCACCCGTGAATATGCAACTTCTTCCAAGAAAATCCTCACTTTCGAGCGTTCACAAATCGTAAACGAAGTCGTGGCTGACAAGTCATGGGGTGTTGCTGTTGGTTTCGCCGCAGCCGGTCTCAATCATGAAGTGGGTGTTTTCGCCAACACTTACGACAACGACTGGGCTACCACCAATTTCAACGGTGGTGCAATGCTGACTTACCGCACCAGTGCTCAGATCACTGAAGCGACTGAGATCTTCTTCGACTACCAGTACAACGACGTTAACGACATGAACGCCGCTGTTGGAAATGCAGCCGGAAGCGGAAGCGCTTACGAGCACGTTCTCGCCCTCGGAACTGAAAGCGAGTTCGGCGCCTTCGGTCTTGTTACAGACATCATCTATGCTGCTGACAAGAACGGTAACGGTCCTGACACACACGGTTTCGTTGTGATGCCTTCATACGACATCACTGACAAACTTCAGTTTGTTGCGAAATACGCTTACATGGATCGCGGTGCTCTCCAGCGCCCACAAAGCCGCGTTGGTGGCGAAGCAAATGACTTCACCGACCTCCACACTTTCTACGCCGGCTTCAACTACCGCATCTGTGGTGACCAACTCAAGCTCATGGCGGGCTACGAGTATGCCACCGGAGAAGACGGCACTGGTGCTGACTACAATTCCGACTCATGGCTCGTAGGTGTCCGCACTTACTGGTAGTCGCCGGAATTCGATAATTTAACTGATCGTTTCTAGGAACGTTTAGTTCTCTTGGGAAAGGCGGAACCTTAGCGGGTTCCGTCTTTTTGTGTACCCTCATCCAGAGCTTCAGAGCGGGCCGCGGCGCTTTTTTGTTCGCCCTTGTCCCGATATTAACAGATACTCTGGCTTCTCTCAGTTCCATGCCCAAAAAAAACAGAATCATCAAACCTGAATTCCTACGTGTCGGGGATTTTTACGAACACCATGCCACGAACCTGACGATGTCGCTGATCGGCTCAAAAGTCGGATTCGGCCGCAAGATTCTGGAACCAACTATCAACCGCCCCGGACTCGCTCTTACCGGCTTCTATCAGTATTTCGCGCTGCACCGGATTCAGGCGATCGGCCTCGCCGAGTTTTCCTACCTCGAACACCTCAGTGAAGAGAATGCGGCAAAACGCTTTACCGATCTCTGCAAACAGACGATCCCCTGCCTCGTCATCAGCAGAGGGCTCGAGCTGCCCGAACACCTCCTCAAGATCGCCAACGATGCCGGCATTTCTGTTTTTCAGACCGCCCTCGTCACGATGAACTTCATCAACGCGGCAACGGTGCGCCTCGACTGGGAATTTGCGCCCTCTATCTCCCAGCACGGCTGCATGGTCGACGTTATGGGCATTGGAATCCTCATCAAAGGCGACAGCGGAACCGGAAAAAGCGAGACCGTGCTGGCGCTGCTGCGTCGCGGAGCCAGTCTCGTGGCCGACGACATGGTGCAGGTTCGCAATATTGAGGATCGCGAACTGATCGCGACAGCGCCGGAACTCGGGCGCAGTCACATGGAAGTCCGCGGCCTGGGAATCATCAACGTCGCAGCCCTCTTCGGAGTGGGGACTTTCCGCACCGAAAAACGACTCGATATGGTGGTTAAACTTGTCCGCGCGGAAAACTTCAATGATGTCGAACGAACCGGCCTTGATCGCCAGACCGTTGATGTTCTCGGCCTCAAGATTCCGCAGATTGATTTACCGGTCGCACCGGGCCGTGACATGGCCCAACTCATTGAAGTTGCCGCCCTCGATCAGAAATTAAAATCACTGGGCCACGATTCCGCCGTTGAATTCAATAAGAAATTATTGAAAAAAATGCGAGACGAGCGTAAATCGATTGTTTAGAACAAGGGCCATTTCACTTAGATTCCTTCCTGTATGCCGACTTGCGAACTCACCATCCCGAACGAGGAAGGCCTCCACGCCCGCCCAGCGGCAAAGTTCGTAAAGCTGGCGAGCTCTTTCCCCTGCGAAATCTGGGTCGAGAAAGATGACGAGGAAATCAATGGTAAAAGCATCATGGGTTTAATGATGCTGGCTGCAGCCCAGGGATCCACCATCATCGTCACAACCGAGGGTGAGCAGGAGGATGACGCGCTGGCCCAGATCTCGGCCCTCGTGAACGCCGGATTTGAGTGACTTTGTTGATCTTCACGATATTTCGGCGAAGTATAAGATTTCGTTTCGAAATCTATAATTTTTTCATTCCCTAATCGTATTGGGATCGTTGTTAATGACCGCCGCTTCATCGAAACCCGAGACGCGAATTCAAGGTATCGGTGTCTCACCGGGGATTTCTTGGGGACTCGTGGAAATCCTCGGCAACGCATTGGAGGAACCGGAAGAGATCTCCATCGCCATGTCCGAGGTGGCCGGCGAGACCGATCGGCTGTCGATGGCTCTCGTCGCAACGAGGGAGCAAATCACTGCTCTGCAACAGGAGATCATTGCTGAAGACGCCGAAAACAGTGCCGCCATTTTTGATGCCCATCTTCTCCTCCTCGAGGATGCAACAGTCCTCAAAGAGGTAAAGAAGATCACCGAGACGCAGCTCAAAAATATCGACTGGGCCTACTACTCGGTCGTGAAGCGATACATCGATTCATTGCGCAAAATCGCCGACCCCTATCTCAGGGAACGGGCCGTCGACATCGAGGATGTCGCAAAGAGGGTTCTCAGCAATCTGCGCTGGTCAAGTCACGGCACTGCTCCGGGCCAATTAAGTTCCCATACCAATATCGTTCTCGCACACGATCTCACGCCATCAGATACCGTGAGTATGGACAGGACGAAAGTGCGTGGCTTCGCAACTGAGGTGGGCAGCCAGACGTCGCACACTGCGATCATGGCGCGATCGCTGAATATTCCCGCCGTGGTCGCACTTCACAAGATCCCCGAGGCCTGCTCTACCGGCGACATTGCGATCATTGATGGCCATCACGGCGTTGTCATCCTGAATCCTGCTCCAAACACTCAGCTTGAGTATGAAGCCCTTGCCGAAAAAGAGCGGCAGGTTGTTTCAGGCCTCGACAACCTCAAAGACTCGCCGACGGAAACAGCCGACGGAGTCAATGTCACTCTCTCTGCCAACCTTGAGTTTCTGGAAGAACTCAAAGGAGTGGCTGATAAAGGCGCAGAGGGTGTAGGGCTTTACCGGACCGAGTTTTTCTATCTCAGCAAACAGGAGCTTCGCAGTGAGGAAAATCAGACCGCAAACTATCGCGAAGTGGCCGAGGCAACCGCCCCCCACGGAGTGATTATCCGGACACTCGATATCGGAGGGGACAAGATGTGCCCCGAGCTCTACTCCACCCCTGAGCCCAATCCCTTCCTCGGCTGGAGAGGCATCCGGCTCAGTCTCGACCGGCCTGCAGATTTCCGGATTCAGTTGCGATCGATTTTACAGGCAAGCGCTTTTGGAAAAGTGCGGGTCATGTTCCCTTTCATTTCCACCCTGGAAGAGATTCAGCGCTCGAAGCAGCATCTCGAGTCGGCGAAAAATGAACTCCGCGATCAGAAAATCCCTTTTGACGAAGCGATTGAAGTGGGTGCCATGATCGAAATTCCGAGCGCCGTCATGATTGCAGATCATATCGCGCAGGAAGTCGACTTTTTCAGCATCGGGACCAACGACCTGATCCAGTATACGACGGCGGTGGATCGCATCAATGACCGCGTCGCCTCCCTCTACCAGCCAACGCATCCTGCGGTCATCGCCCTCATTCGCGAAACCGTCGAAGCGGCCCACCGGAACAATATCTGGTGCGGCATTTGCGGCGAAGCGGCGAGTGACCTCCGCATGACCCCGATCTGGGTCGGACTCGGTGTCGATGAACTGTCAGTCGGTTCCGCTCAGCTGCTCAAAATTCGCCACGCCATTTCAAAACTGGATTCCTCTGCATGCGGCAAGTTCGTCGAACAACTGCGGGCTTACGGAACCGCCGGCGAAATCGAACGGCATTGCACCTCGTTTGCCAAAGACTTCTACCCCGACCTCTTCATCTGACCTGACATTTGTAACGCGATCTCACATTGACGAAATCGCGTTTCACAATAAAACTACTCCCGCTTCCCCCCATGCTGCAACGAACCTCATCAAAGAACACGCCTTTTCCCTTGAGGAATCGCGGGCGGTTTTTTGTCCTGACGTTCACCTGCCTCGCCGTTCTGCTGTTTTCCGCGCAGCAATCTCCCGCCCCGGATTTGAAGCTTCCCAAACTGCCTTCCTTTTCGAAAAAAGGACGCGGCGACGAGTTGGAGGAAACCGCGCAGGCACCCTCCGGTCCCGGCGGTATGTGCATGACCGTATCCGGGGATTACATCGTTTCCTGTCATCAGTTTTTCAACTACCGCTACCGGGTCGTCAGACTCGATAAAGATGACAACTGGGTCCCCTTTCCCAATGAAGCGATGAACACGCCCGGCTCGGGTTCCTCCGTCATTCTCGATTCAGTTCTTGGGCTGGCCTCGGATTCGCGTGGAATCGTCTGGATGCTCGACAATGGCCGACGCACCGGAACAATGCCGAAGCTCGTCGCCTGGGACACGAAAAAGGAGGCAATCCACCGCGTCATCCCCATCAATCAGCAGGCACTTTCCCCGCGTTCCTTCCTGAAGAATCTCGTTCTCGACCCCGTCGCCCCGTTTATCTACATTTCGGATCCCGCCGACGGCCACAGCTCGGCCATCATCGTGGTCGATATCGAAACCGGCCTGACAAGACGCCTTCTCGAAGGGCACCGTTCGGTGCAAATGGACCAGACAATCAATTTCGAAATCGACGGAGGCCTTGTTGAAGTTCGCAGACCCGATGGCGCCGTCGCAACCCCGCTCACCGGAGTCAGCCCGATAGCGATCGACCGCAAAGGCGAATGGCTTTTCTACGGCCCGCGAAACGGCTCTTCACTTTTCAAAATCAAAACGGAACTCCTGCGCCGCGATGACATTCAACCCCACGTCCTCCAAAGCCAGGTCCTCGGCGTTTCCCCGAAACCGGTTTGCGACAGCCTCGTGATCGACTCAAAGGGCCGGATTTACTTCGGCGACATTTCACGCGGATCGATTGACTACGTCTCTCCCGAGGAGGACTATTTGAACCTTCGTCTCCACATTCAGGACCCCCGAATCACCTGGCCGGGTGGACTTCTCATCGGTCCTGACGGACAACTCCACTTTTTCAGCAGCCAGCTTCACCGCACTCCGTTTTTCAACAGCGGAAAGGATGTCACGACACCTCCTTTTTCCATCTTCAGGGCGCGCCCCCGCCCTTCGAGCCGGTTTCCCTTCTAACTTCGGGCATCAGCCATGGCGACGATCCTCGATACCCTCAAGAAGGGCACTGAATACCTCGAAAAGTACGGCATCGAAGACCCGCGCCTCAACATGGAGCACCTCATTGCCCATGTTCTCAAAGTGACGAGGATGCAGCTCTATGTCGACTTTGACAAAGCCCTCCCGGAACCGGCTCTGGTATCTCTCCGCGAACTGACAAAACGTCGCAGCAAGGGCGAGCCGCTGCAGCACCTGCTCGGATCAGTTGAGTTCTGTGAACTCGAGTTTTCAGTCGACGGCCGCGCACTCATTCCCCGTCCCGAAACCGAGGAGCTCGTTCATTTACTCCTCCAGAAAGAATGGCCCCGGGACGTCCGCATCCTCGATCTCGGATGCGGTTCCGGCGTGATCGGACTGTCACTCGCACATCATCTCGCGGATAAAGGAGCGACCGTATCCCTCGCCGACGTATCGACCGAAGCACTGGCCCTCGCGCAGGAAAATGCGACGAATCTGGAGATCACCAATGTCAATTTCGTGGAAAGCGACCTCTTTTCCGCAATTGATTCCCGCTTCGATCTCATCGTCGCGAACCTCCCCTACATCCCGGACGCGGAGCAGACTCAGCTCAGTCGCGAGGTCCAACGCGACCCCGCCCTTGCTCTCTATGGCGGTGAACTGGGCACTGAGATCATCACCCGCTTTTTACACGAGGTGTCAAACCACCTTACGGACTCCGGCCAGATCGGGCTCGAATACGGAATCGATCAACACGATACCCTTAAAAAACAGGCAGAAGATCTTGCTTTCGAACCGGTTACGATCAAGAAAGACCTCAATGGAATTGAGCGCTTTCTTTTCGCTACCAAAACGGTCTAAAGCTGCTACTCTCCCCACTCGGTTTCCCAAGACCGACCTCAACTCGACTTATGGAAAAATTCATCGTTCACGGCGGCGCTGAACTGGAAGGCAGCGTAAATATCAGCGGTTCCAAAAACGCCTCATTGCCAATCCTCGCAGCTACTCTTCTGACCAAAGAACAATGCGTCATTCGACGTGTTCCCGATGTATCAGACACCAATTACATGCTTCAGATTCTCCAGAATCTGGGAGCGGAAGTCGAGCGAGCCAGCGGCACTGTCATCATCAAATGTGAAAAGCTGCGGAGCCACGAAGCGCCCTACGATCTCGTTCGGAAAATGCGCGCTTCGGTTTGCGTGATGGGGCCCCTCCTCGCACGTCACAACCGCGCCAACGTTTCCCTGCCCGGTGGCTGCGTTATCGGCGACAGACCGATCGATCTTCACCTTCGCGGACTCGAAGGACTCGGAGCGGAAGCCACCGTTGAAGGCGGCAACGTTCACCTCGAGGCCCGCTATGGGCTCAAAGGCAATACCATCGACATGAGCGGAAAGCACGGCGCAACCGTTCTCGGGACCGACAACGTCATGATGGCAGCTGTTCTCGCTCAGGGAACAACGGTCATCAACGGAGCCGCCTGCGAACCTGAAGTCGTTGACCTTGCCGACATGCTCAATGCCATGGGCGCAAAAATTTCCGGTGCAGGAACCCCCTGCATCACGATCGAGGGCGTTTCCGAACTGGGTGGCGTGGAGCACACCGTGATTCCCGACCGTATTGAAGCGGGAACCTTCCTCGTCGCCGGAGCGATGGCGGCGAAAAGCAAAATCACGCTGAAGCGAGTCAATCCGGAGCACCTCACCGCAGTTACCGACGTCCTCGAATCCTGTGGATGCAAGATTGAAAAGGAAGAGGACACAATCTCCATCTCCAAAGCGGAGAACCCGATCGGTGCCAATATCACAACGGAACCCTACCCGGGTTTCCCGACCGATATGCAGGCTCAGATGTGCGCCCTTTTCGCGCTCACTCCCGGCATCAGCGTGGTAACCGACACCATTTTCCCGCAACGCTTCATGCACGCTTCTGAAATGAAGCGCATGGGCGCCGACATCCAGGTGGACGACGGAACTGCGGTCATCAACGGAGTCGAGAAAATGAGCGCCGCCCCTGTCATGGCGAGTGATCTTCGCGCCTCCGCCGCGCTGGTTCTCTCCGGACTGCTCGCCAAAGGCAACACCGAGATTTCCCGCGTCTATCACATCGACCGCGGCTACGAGCACATCGACGATAAACTCATCGATCTCGGAGCCCACATCGAACGCCTCCCTGCGAACGCGTAGCGCTTTGCGCTGTAAAAGGTGAAAAGTAAAAGGTAAAAGGTCGGAGCGCCGGCCGAGTCAAATTGGCTGCAGCGCGGGAGCCCCCTCTTTTTTCTTTATCCTTATCTTTTTCCCCTCAAAGCACCTTGCATTCAACCCTGTCAGGTCACTCACCTAACAGGGTTAGATCACGCGAGGATATCCTTCACGACGTGCCCGTGCACATCGGTGAGCCGGAAATCCCTCCCCTGGCTCCGGAAGGTCAACCGCTCGTGATCAAACCCGAGAAGGTGCAAAATCGTCGCATTGAGATCATGAACGTGCACCGGTTTCTCGATCGGATTAAACCCTAAATCATCGGTCGCACCGTGGATGTAACCGCCTTTGGTCCCGCCGCCGGCCATCCACATCGTGAAGGCGTTGGAATGGTGATCACGCCCGTCGAGTCCGCCCTGGACCATCGGCGTTCTCCCGAACTCCCCGCCCCACACGACCAGAGTATCTTCAAGAAGCCCCCGTTGCTTGAGATCTTTGAGCAGAGCGGCGCAGGCCTGATCGGTATCAAGACAGTTCTTTTCCAGCCCCTTCTTCAAATTCCCGTGCTGATCCCACGACTCGTGAAAGAGCTCGACGAACCGAACGCCCTGCTCGACCAACCTTCGCGCGAGAAGGCAATTGTTCGCAAAGGACGGCTCACCGGGCTTCGCGCCATACATCTCCAGCGTTTCAGGTGACTCCAGGCTGATATCGGTGACCTCCGGCGCGACATCCTGCATCCGGTAGGCCATCTCGAACGAATTGATCCGTGTCTGAATCTCAGGATCGGCCACCGAATCAAAGCGCTTCTGGTTCAGGGCGTTGATCGCATCAATCGCAGAACGCTGGGACTTCCGGTTGATTCCCTCCGGATTCGACAAAAACAGAACCGGATCGCCCACCGAATTAAACGGCACGCCCTGGTAGACCGAGGGCAGAAACCCTGAGCCGAAATTCGCGGAACCGCCACTGGGCCCTTTCAAACCGGATGACAAGACAACAAAGGCAGGCAGATTTTCCGTCTCGCTGCCAAGACCGTAAGTGACCCACGACCCTAGGGAAGGACGCCCGAACTGCTGCGATCCGGTGCTCATCAAAATCTGAGCCGGCGCGTGGTTGAACGCGTCCGTCTGCATTGACTTGATCCACGTAATCTCGTCGGCCATGCCACCGAGATGAGGCAAAATCTCCGCCATTTCCATACCGCACTGACCGTAGCGTTTGAATGGGAATTTGGGACCGAGTAGTTTGTTGTCCGGCTTGATAAAGGCGGAGCGATACCCTTCGAGCAATTCAGCAGGTGGCGGTGTGCCGTCGAGCTTTGCCAGAGTCGCCTTGTTTTCAAACAAATCGATATGGCTGGGGGCACCTCCCATAAACAGAAAAATGACCCGCTTCGCCTTCGCCGGAAACGGAGGGTGCTTCATCGCGAGCAGATTCTCCGGGGCGGCGGCACGCACATCATTCTGCATGAGATGATTCACGGCAATCCCACCGAGACCCAGTCCGCAGTCGCGCATGAACCAGCGTCGGCTCACCGAACGGGAAAAGTCGGATAAGGTATTTCCATCAACCGGAGTATAAAGGCTTTGGTTCCTGTTCATTTCGAATACGGGTGCAAATTTATGACTTCGTGATCGTCTCGTCGAGATTGAGGAGAACCCGCGCCACCGCGAGCCAGGGATCGCCGCCGTCGGCCTTTTCCTTTTCAAACAGTGTCAGGAGCACTTTGAGTTCATCCGCATCGGGCTCACGGCAGGTGCAACTTCGAAAGGCAGCAACGACACCCTCCGACAATCCCGCTTTGGCCGCCTTGATTTGCCCGGCGAGAGCGTTTGCCGATTCAATCGAAAGCGGTTCGTTGAGCAAGGCAAGCGCCTGCAAAGGCGTCGTCGAACGGGCGCGCCTCACACAGGAGATGTCTCCAGCCGGGGCATCGAAAGCGGAGAGAAACGGAGGCGGAACGGTTCGAAATCGAAAGGTGTAAAGAGCACGCCGGTAGCGACTTTCCGGAGCCGTATCCTCCTCCCAGGCTTTGGTTCCGTAACTGACGGGAGGCTCAAACAGAAAACGCGGGATCGGGGGGCGCACACTGTCTCCTCCGACGGTGCGATTTAAAAGTCCACTCGCCGCCAACTGAATGTCGCGAACCATCTCCGCATCGGGTCGGAACCGGGGTCCGCGAGCGAGAAAGCGATTCTCCGGATCCTGCCTCGCCAGTTCCGGAGTCAGGGTGGAGGCCTGCCGGTAGGTGCGACTGCTCACGATGAGCCGGTGAAGATGCTTGATATCCCACCCCGATTCCATGAACTCCACCGCAAGCCAATCGAGCAGCTCAGGGTGACTCGGGCTTGCAGCCTGATGCCCGAGATCCTCGACCGTCTCGACGATGCCCCTGCCAAAGAAAGCATCCCAGGTCCGGTTCACAAAAGTCCGCGCGGCAATCGGTGATTCGCGGTCCACGAGCCAGCGGGCAAAGGTGAGACGCGACTGAGGATCACCGTCCTCCGGCAAATCGTGGAGAAACGCGGGGACGTGAGGTTTCACGACCTGACGGGGATGAGTTTGCTCCCCGCGATGGTAGAGGCGCGTTTCGCGGCGCGTGCCTTCGAGTTCCTGCGTCACCAGTTGCGGCGTCGGCTCGGGATAACCTGCTTCGAGCTCCAGGATTTTTTCATTCACCCCGGCCAGCTTCGGAAATGTCTTCATCCAGGCCTCAAAGAGGCTTTCGCGTTCGAAGTCAGTCCACTTTTCAAAGGGCTTCGCCACAACCGGGCGAAGCGCCGGACTCAGAGGTTGCCCGCCCTCATACCGATCAGGGGATAGCGAAAAACGGAAGCGTCCGAGGTTGCGATGCTCATTTGCATTGCTGTTCGTGCCACCGTGATGACACGCCACTTCAAACTGCACGAGGAGCGGCTTGCCTTCTTCGCGCTTGATCGGCGTTTTCAAATTCATGACGACCAGCCTCGGCTGATTTGATCCCGTCACGCCGGCTTCGGTGGCCCAGGCGGTTTGCTGATCCCCGTCGTTGATAAAAGCAGCAGGGCCTTCCCTTCGCTTGCCCTCTTCCCCTTTCTTATCCGGATACTTAACCGCATCGATAAGGCGTTCCGGAAGATCGAGATCCGAAAGTGCCGGTTCAAAGACAACTTTCTCCAACGAGTCCGCATCCGGTCCCGCTTTAAAATTAAACTCACTCACCGCAGCAGTTCCCTCGATCGACCTTCCCGGCCCGCCGTAAGTGAGATAAGGATCCATGAGCAATTCAATCTGCAGGCTCGAGATTTCGTCCATATCGACCTCGATCTCGAATTTTTCCGAGCTGCGTGAGGGCGAATACCCCATCGAAATAAGTGAGCCATCCTCCTGAGCATAGAATTTCTGACCGCCATCACCGAGGTGCTTTGGGGTGACGACCTGCCAGGTCGGTTCCGCCTTCACTTTCCCCTGCTCCGAGAGAGCCCAGGCTTGCAATCGAGCGGACCAGTCGGGAGCGAGTTTCTTTGCCTCAGCTCTCAAGACCCTTCGCTGCTCCTCGAGCCTGGCTATCCTGCCGGAGTCGGCCTTGTCAAAATACGGCACCGTCGCCTCGTGCGAATTGTTCAAATACGCGAACATCCCGAAGTATTCCTCGTGCAGAATCGGATCGTATTTGTGGGTATGACATTGGGCGCACTGCGTCGTGAGTCCCAGCACCGATTTGCCGAGTGCATCCATTCGATCGAAAATGCCTTCGATGCGAAACTGCTCTGCGTTGATCGCACCCTCCTCGTTCACCATCGAATTTCGCAGAAACCCCGTCGCGACCCGGTCCGCTATCGAGGCATTCGGAAGGAGATCCCCGCCGACCTGACGAATGATAAACTGATCGTATTGCGGGTCGTCATTAAAGGCATTGATGACCCAGTCCCGATACGGCCAGACAAAGCGCTCGGCGTCTTTCTCGTAGCCGTTGGAATCGGCATACCGCCCCGCATCCAGCCACCACCGGGCCCAGCGCTCGCCGTAGTGAGGGGAATCGAGAAGCCGGCTCACGGCCCGCTCGTAGGCCCCTTCCTTACCATCATTCAAAAATGCGTCCAGCTCCGCCACGGTCGGAGGCAGCCCCGTAAGATCGAGGGCAACCCGCCGAAGCAGCTTCGCCTCCGGAGCCGCTTTCGAAAACCCGAGATTCTCCTGCACGTGTTTCGCCTTAACAAAGGCATCGATCGCCTCCTCTTCACCGTTCGCGGGAACTTCAGGACGAACCGGGGCCTCAAAGGCCCAGTGCTTTCCCCAGGCGGCCCCTTCTTTGATCCACTGCTTCAGGATGGCGATTTCCGCTTTTGTCAGGGCGTCCTTCTTCTTCGGCGGAGGCATCAACTCATCGGGATCATCGCTCAAAACCCGAAGGATCAGCTCGCTGTTTTCCGGATCCCCTTTCGCAAGAGCCTTGAACGCTCCCTCCTCGGTATCGAGACGAAGTTTTCCTTTTCGCTCCTCTTCATCGGGGCCATGACAGGCGTAGCAATTGTCCGATAAAATCGGCTGAACGTCCCGTGCAAATTCGACTTCGCCTCCCTGAACGGCGGAAGCAGCAACCATCGATGCGGTCGCGACCAGAATTGGCACCAAAACTTTCATGCCTTCATTGTCTCACCGAATGCGCTTCGGGAACAAGAGCGCAAAGCCGCAAATTTCTCACCGTAATGCGATCGGGCCCCCGGTTCCTTCAATCCACCTCGGGTCGCTCCCGGTACATGACCTGCAATCGTACCCGCTTTTTCTCAACCCGCATGATCTCAACGTCATTCACCTCGACCCCGAACTCCTCCTCAATCCGGTTCTTGATGAAGTCATTGTCTAACATTTGGCTCATTTCCTCGAAGGGAAGACGGATTTCCACGTTCTGATAGGCATCGCGCCACAGTCTTGGATGATCCCCGAAGTAGGCGGTGGCGAGCACCATAATCGAAGCCATGTATTCGACCGTCGCGGGCAGGACCGAATTGATGAAAGTCAAAGCAACCGCGCCGAGAAGGTAGGCCACCTCCGTCTTGTCGAAGGTGTCACTTCTCAACCTGACCAGCGCCAGCAGCGCAAAAATCGTGAATCCTATCCCCGCAGTGAGAACCGAATTGAGGAGGAAAATAGGGAACAGAAAGAGGTTAAATCCGAGGAGAAGAAACAGCATCTTGTGATCGTGATGCCTTCGGTAATAGATCACATAGGCATAGATAAGAATGACAAGAAGGTTGAAACTGAATTCAAATGCCAGCTCAAGGCGGCCGATCTCCGACGGCTTCGGGATTTCCGCGTTCAATTCGGGTATCGGTTCAAAAAGAGCACCGGCGGCGGATTCGAGATTGTCGACCACGTTTTTGACCCGCTCCCCGTTGGCCAGGTATTCGACGTCCTGATTCTTTCCCGCCCTTTCGAACTCGACGTCAAAGAAAACTCCGCGAAGAGCACTGTCCACCTTCTCCACTTCCGATATATCCTCGTCAGGATAACTCTCTCTCACCGCTGTCTGCACAGCGTCGGGCAGGTCGCTGAATTCGATCGAGGTTTCCGTCTCAATCCACTGACCACTCTCACGGAAGTCGGCACGGTATTTGACATCCTCCAGCGAAAAGTCGGCCTCCCAATACCCATTTGAATCCACCTCCCATTCCACATCTTTCGCATCAGGATACTGCTTCTCAAAGACTCTCTCGACCACTTCAGGAACTGCGAAAGCCACCTGTATGGAGCCGAAAAAGCACCATACAGCGAGCGACGCGAAGACTGCGACACGAAATCGCGGGTTTATCTTAGTATTCATAGTAGTGGCTATTGGGAAGTGACGGGAGTTTTTTCAAAACAGGTGTCGAAAGCATTTTCATCTGCACGGCTCGCTTCACCAAACGCGGAACCCCACGGAAAGCGCACTCCCTACCCTGTTCTTTTCCCTCTCGTAAATCATCATGCTGCTGAGTTCGCCTGCCGCGAGAAACCCGGCTTACACCGGCGCAGGAAGCAGTCCAGAATCCCGGGGAGTGACACAAGCCCCTCAAAAGCTGCCTCGAGACGGGGAAAAATAAGGGCCCGCCCCTCTTCACGCTTCACCGCTAAGTCGCCAGAGAGAAAATCTCTCAGCCCAAAACCATGCAAAATGCAACACACACAGCGCAGATTGCCTGCAATCCCCGAACCTCGCGGTCCATTCTTCAACCCGGGATCGCCGTGCAAAGGACCCTGTTTTGCACTGCAAATCGCACCATCTGAACCAATCAGACTTATTACTCAATCAGGATAACAAAACCCGCCTTTTGAATGCCCTGTATACCTTTGCAGCCAGATTGATTGCTGTGAAAAAGCGATGGCATGCATGCTGCGCCTAAAGGAGATCACTATGAAAAAGAAATCCACTGCCCCATTCGAAGGAAGCCCATTGCTTCAATTTTCATCGATCTCAGCAGCACTGCTTCTCGGACTCACTCTCCCCGTCACCGCTCAGGAGAGAGTCGTCATCGAAGGTGGCCCTGCCGAGATCCAGATCTCAGACCGGGACGGACAGCCTGAGCCGGTTAATCCCGCGAACAACAAACTTGACGAACCACCTGTCGTTCTTGTTCCTGAGCCGGACGCAACGGTGATTCAACCGCTTCCCAATTCGGACGTTGAGGTCCTCGTTCCCGTGAAACCCGTCATCCCGGCCGGATCGGTCACGACCGAGGTGAAAGTAGCGCAGACAGCGCCGATCGCTCCTAAACAGATCTCGGCGGAACAGAGCAAAAGGATCGCGGAAATCAAACGTGAGCTCGAAATCGCCGAATCGGCAACGGCAGCGCGCGCCATCTTCAAAGCGGAGGAAGTCTTCAGTGAGAAAACTCCGGTAATCGATGATGCAGCGAAACCAACCCTCAAACTCCTCGCTGAGTTCATGGAGCTGTCACCTAAGAATACAGCGACCGTCACCTATAAATACGTGGCCACGCAGGAGTCTGAATCCAGTGCCCGCCAACGCGCTTTCGCAGTCGTTGACCATCTTTCGACAATGGCCGGCGCCACAACCACGGAGTTCTCGATTCTGGATCCCAAGCCTGTAGTGGTGGAGAATCCAAAAGAAACACCCTCGGGAGAGTTCGTTACTGAGGCCGAAGCGCTCATCGAGATCACCTTGAAATAATCCTCCCCCCCGAAACCCGGCAGCGGAACGGCCCGCCGGTGAGGAAAGCCCCCTTTTCGTTGATTCGAAGGGGGGCTTTTTTGTGCGCCCGCGATCGGGTGCTCCTACTCAATCATTGAGACGGTCCTAACCGGTCATCCAATTCAGGCGCATGAGCGGCTAAATACGACTTGTCGGAATTCCCGTAATCAGCAAGATACAATCATGTCGAAAATAGGTATTGGATTGGTTGGCGCAGGCTGGATGGGAGCAACCTTGCTGAAGCGTATCACAGAGCGGGATGACACCGTGGTTGTCTCACTTTTTCAGAGAAACAAAGAACGCGCTGAGGAAGTGCTGACCTCTCTGGATCTCTCGCCCGATCTCTTCGAAGACGACTTCGAAGCCTTTCTGAAAACGGAAGGACTCGACGCCGTCTTCATTTGCTCGACAAATGACGCACACGGTGAGCAGTCCATCGCCGCTCAGAAGGCGGGAAAACATGTCTTTTGCGAAAAGCCCTGTTCGATCAAGTTTGATGAGTTCGTCGAGCAAATCGAGTTGGAGAAAGCCAATCCGAAGCTCATCAACATGGTTGATTACCTCATGAATTTCGACACCCTCGAAAAAGAGATTCAGGAGATGACACGACGCGGTGACTTCGGAACGATCACACAGATTCAGCTGAACTACCGCCATCCTATCAACATCGCCGGTGACAAAGTCTGGAAGCTGGCCGGGAATCGTATGGGCGACGCAATCGGCATGGGAATTATTCACTCCCTCTCCGCGATGATGAACATCATGGCCGCTCAGGGAGCCAAGCCGATCCGGGTCTACGCCAGCAGCTCGAAAGTTCACAAGCGTGATTTTGAAATCCCCGCAGTCTGGAACCTTCACATCGAATTCGACAACGGCGCGACCGGTCTTTGTTTCGGCAACGTCGATCAGGCAAACGGTTACGATGCCTATCACAACATTCACGGCACCGAAGGAGGCCTCATTTTTGACAGCTATCTCGATCGCCCGCAGAAGATCCGGTTCTGGTCCAATCTTACGACCGAAGGGAACTGGGTTTACCCTCTCGACCCGGAGCGCTGCCGTCGCGACGGGCTCGATGCCCATATCTGGCCGGAAGACACGACAACACCCGACAGCGGAGATGTCATGAACCATCAGACCCATCACTGCGTGGCGCACTTTATCGAAAGTATCCACTCCGGTGAGCAATCCTTTCTCAGCTTCGCCAACTCCGCGAGCGTCGCCGAGGTAGGCTGGGCTGCGCAAATGTCTGCCGAGCTGAAAATGCCAATCGATCTTCCTCTCGACTACGAAAAAGGTTCTGAGTTTTTCAATAGTTAACCTCTAACACTTTTATGATCCGGAAACTGACCTTTATCGCCGGAAGCGCACTCTTCGCGACTTCTCTCCTCGCGGAAACGCCGAAACCGGCAGCGGCCCCCGTTGCCGCGCCCGCCTCGTTTCTTCAGGTTCAGGATGGTGACACCGTCGTCTTCCTCGGCGACTCCATCACCCATCAGTGCATTTACACTCAATACATTGAGGACTTTTTCTACACCCGATATCCCGAGCGGCGCATCCATTTTCACAACGCCGGCATCAGTGGTGACAAGGCAGGAGACGCGATCACCCGCTTCGAAGAGGATGTCGTTGTCGAAGAGCCCGACTTCGTCACCATCCTCCTCGGGATGAATGATGGAGAGTATTCCCCATTCACACCGGAAATCTTCGAGACCTACGCCACGGGGATGAAGACCGTCCTGGAAAAGGTAAAGGCTACCGGAGCCGAGACGATCGCGCTCTCGCCGACGATGTTCGATCATCACCAGCTCGCGCTTCGCAAAAAGGATTCGGATTTCCGCTTCGGGAACCGCGAATTCGACGGGAACTACAATTCGCTAATGGCCTACTACGGAGCCTGGCTCCGCGAAACCTCGAGTGCTCAAGGTGTTCCTTTCGTCAATCTCTGGGGCCCGCTCAATGACACGACTTTTGCGGCGCGCCGCAGTCAGCCGGATTTCTCGCTCGTCGAGGATTCGATTCATCCGGGAGCCGCCGGCCAGTTCGTGATGGCCTTTTCAGTGCTTTCCGCCTCACAGCCGGAACGCCGCACCGTCAGCGGCATCGCCCTGACAAAGAATGCAAAAGGAGCCTGGGTCGGATCGAAAAATGAAAAGATCACCGATATTACAGGCAACGATGAGGGAACCGAACTCTCCTTCACCCACCTCGCCAAAGCGCTCCCGTGGGTGGTTCCCGCCGAGTCCTCGAACTACAATCTGAAATGGGGCGAATCAACTCCCGCTCAGGTCGGATATGATCTCACCAAAGCCGGGCACAAGCTCAGCAATGAGAAGTTGCGAATCTCCGGACTTGCTCCCGGCAGCTACGAACTGACAATCGACGATGTGGTCATCGGAACGTTCTCTCATACCGCTCTCTCGATAAAGCTCGAGCTGCAGAATTATTCCGAAACACCGCAGTATCAGCAGTCCCTCAAAGTGGCCGAGCTCAATCGCACGCGGAACGATGAAGCGGTCCGCCCTTCACGCGATCTGCAGGCCCGGATCAAAGGCCTGCGCCGCAACAAAGAAGATGCCGACTTTGAATCCCACTACAAGGAGATCCGCGCAAAGATCGAAGCACTGCACGGGAAGGCCGCGGAGCATGAAGAGAAAATCTACGCCGCCGCACAGCCCGTGCCCCGGCACTATCGCCTCCGCAAAGTGAAGTAGGCAGACCGTTTTCACCCACGCTTTGGCAAGCGCGGCTACTCTGACGAGGCCAAGCGAACTCAAAGTAGACGCCTTTGCAAAAAGGTGTCCTCTTCGTGATCCCGGCTTTCCAGATGCCACGCTTTGGCAGGCGCGGCTACTTTCGCATATCCCGACGGAAGATTCGTCAAACGGACATGCCGCCACTCCACCGCGTAACCACATTTTCAGGCCGGGCAGCCCTGCTCGGCATCATCTCCCTCTGGGGAGGACAGAGCCTCAATGCAGAAAAGCCCGAAGACCTTTCGAAAATTCGCGGGCGCATCCAATTCGTAAAGAGCTTCCCCGACTACAAAGTCAAAATCGTGGACTCCTTTGCCGACCTTCATGTCAAACGCGTCACCAGCTTCCCCAACTCCTCCGGCAAATGGCAAATCGTGGAAAGTTTCCCCGATTTCAAAATACAGATTGTAGAGAGCTTTCCTGATTTTAAGATCAAATATGTCGAGAGTTTCCCGGGCGTTCCTTAAATCACTCAAAGCAAGTCTCTTAGCCTGCTTTGGAATCACTCTTCTCACCGCTGCAGGAGCAGCGGATTCACTGGAGGCTTTCGAAGGCTGCACCCTCGTGAAAACCGACTGGGCCGACGGCGATTCATTCGAGGTAAAGATGCCGGACGGCAAAAACAAGGTCTTCCGTCTTTATTACGTGGATTGCATAGAAACAGGCATTTCAACCACATCCGACAAGCGAAGACTCCGCGAGCAGTCGAGGTATTTCGGGCTCGACGATTATCGAATCGCTCATGAGTTCGGTCTCAAGGCGAAGGTATTTACCCAGGAGAAACTGAGCCGCCCCTTCACGGTCCACACCACTTTTGCCGACGCAAGAGGCCGTTCCGGAAAGCCCCGCTACTACTGTTTCATCACCACTTCGGAAGGACAGAATCTTGGAGAGCTTCTCGTCGCCTCCGGCTACGCCAGAGCCTATGGGATTGGAAGGGAAATTCCCGACGGAACGCCCCGCGACGAACACGAAAGCCTTCTATCAGACATCGAATTGGCGGCGGCGATTCGCAGGGAAGGCGCCTGGAGCATGAGCAATCCCGAAGCCATCGTCGAAATGCGCAAAGAGGAACGCGACGAATTACGCGGCCTCGAAGCAATTGACGACGCCTTCAGAGTAGAGCCTCCCGAAGAGCCCATCGATCTCAACACCTCCACCCTCGAAGAACTCGTCAGCATCGGACTCCGCGAATCGCTCGCCGATGCAGCGATCAGAATGAGACCTTTCAAAAGCGTAGCCGATCTTGAAAAGGTCAAAGGGATCGGCCCCGCAACGCTGGCAAAGGTCAGGCCCTTTCTCAAAGTGACACCTCCCGCCCCGCTGTAGCGGAGTGAAACTCATTCCGCACCGGAGCCTATCCAGCCGAAGCTTCTGAATGGAAGGAATTCTCCTTCCTCTACGCTAATTATGCTGACGAGCAGGCCGTGCGCAGCACACAATTTCGCCTTTGCGTGGCTTGATTAATTGACGATCCCACGTTCCATTACTGTCTATGGATCGCGAATCAAACCTCTCCCGCTTTTTTCAATCTGACGGACGCACTGTTATCCTGCCAATCGACCACGGCACCGTCATTCCCGTAAAAGGACTTGAAGACCCAAGAGGGTTAATCGAGACACTCAACCCTGTTGTCGACGGTTACGTCGTGAATCTGGGTGTCGCCCTCGCCGCCGCAGATGCATTCGAAGACAAGGGTATCTGCCTGCGCACCGACTGCTACAAGCCCGTCTTCGGCAGCAACATGGATGAAGGCAGCTACCGCGTTTTCGGGGCGGATGAAGCCCTCACTGTCGGTGCCCATGCGATGATGAACATGATTTACACGCACCATTCCAACGAAGCGGCGATCACACGGGATGCCGCTGAATTGATCGGGGAAAGCCTCGAGACCGATGTCCCCGTAATCATGGAAACGCTTCCATTCGGAATCGGCTTTCCTCATGAATACACGGTGGAGAACATCGGCTTCGCCGCCCGGTTCGCTGCCGAGCTGGGCGCGGATGTTGTCAAAACGGCCTTTCCTACCAACGGTTCCGCGGAAGAATTTAAAGACATCGTCGATGCCTCCATCGTTCCCGTCATTGTCCTCGGTGGCGCAGCAATGGGCGACGACGAAGCCCTCCTCACCATGGTGAGAAAAGCGATGGACGGAGGAGCCTCCGGAATCGCGATCGGACGCAACGTCTGGCAGCACGCCGAGCCCGTCAAGATTGCTGCGGCGCTCAATGCCATCGTTCACGACGACGCCTCCGTAGCCTCAGCTCTGAAACTGGTTTAATTCCCCCGACATCCCCTCCTTTTCCACATGATTATCCCCAGCCTTCAATTTGCAGCGCGAACCTTCAGTAGTGCTGACAAGCGGCATCTTGCCAAGTTCATGTGGAACTTCGGCTACAAAGGGGTGCGCTCGGTGAACCTTTTCAAAAAGCGCCTCAAGGAGGGAATTCACTTCCCCCCCTTCATCTACATTTCCATCCTCAACAGCTGCAACCTGCGCTGTCAGGGGTGCTGGGTTGATGTCGACAAACCGCAGGTCAAAATCGACCTCGACGATCTCAACAAGATCGTGAATGACGCGAAGTCGCACGGGAACTCCTTTTTCGGAATCCTCGGGGGCGAACCGCTCATGCACCCGGAGCTCTTCGATTTTTTCGCGGCGCATCCCGATTGCTTCTTCCAGCTCTTCACCAATGGCCAGATGATCACCGACAAGAAGGCGAAGCAGCTTCGCCAGCTTGGCAACGTGACCCCGCTGATCTCGATCGAAGGCACCGAAGTCGTCGCGAACGAACGTCGCGGCGGAAAAGACGTTCTCAATCGAACCCTGCGCGGACTCGACAATTGTCTCAACAACAAACTCCTCACCGGAGTGGCGACGAGCCTCTGCCAAACCAATATCGATGATCTTCTCACCGAAGAATGGCTCCGCAAGCTGATCGATCGTGGCGTTCACTACGCCTGGTATCATACCTACCGCCCCGTCGGCCCGCAAATCCACGACGAACTGGCGCTCACGCCGGAACAGGCACGGACCGTCCGCGAATTCGTTGTCAACATGAGGACAAAGCTCCCCATCGGAATCATCGATGCCTACTACGACGGCGAAGGAAAAGCCCTCTGCCCCATGGCGAACGGGATTTCCCATCACATCTCCCCCACCGGAGCGGTCGAACCGTGTCCGATTATTCAGTTCGCGACTGAAAACGTGAAGGACGGCGGCATTTACGAGACCCTCACGAAGTCAGCCTTCATGAAAGACTTCCGCGAAACCGCCGCGAAAAACACACGTGGTTGCATCGTGCTTGAACGCCCCGACCTCGTTAAGGAACTCGCCGAAAAGCACGGGGCAAAAGACACCACACTCCGCCAGACAGCGATCAAAGAACTTGAGGGCATGAAGGCGAGAAACAGCCAGTGGCTTCCCACCGGAGAGGAAATTCCAGAGAAGCACCCCGTTTACCGCTGGGCAAAACGCTACTGGTTCAATGACTTCGGCGTCTACGACGAAATGGAGCGAAAAGCGGCTGCGGAAAAGACGACCGATTGAGCATGAGCTTTGACACCGGGGGCTTCACCTTGTTCTCATCGGTAATCGATGAGGGCACCCTCGAAGAATTGCGAGCCGAGCTCACCCGTCTCCACTCCGGCGGCAAAGCAGGCGTTCGCAGCGTTCTCGCGCAATCACCGTTCATTGCCGCACTGGCAAATTCAGAGGCAATCACCAAACTCCTGCCGGCTTCCGGTTTGAAGCCGGTGCGAAGCCTCCTCTTCGATAAAACGCCGGAAGCCAACTGGCCCGTTGCCTGGCATCAGGATCGAACCATCACGGTCAAAGAGAGGCATGATGTCGATGGCTACGGCCCCTGGACTTTCAAAAATCAAATTCATCACGTCGAGCCACCCGCTGAATTGCTCGCGAAAATGGCAACCCTGCGCATCCACCTCGATGATGCCGGTCCGGAGAACGGTGCACTGTCAGTTGTCCCCGGATCGCATCGTCATGGCAAGATTCCACCTGATCACATTGCCGGAATGGCGGAAGCGAACGCGACTGCTATCACTTGCGTCGCAGGAGATGTATTCATGATGCGTCCCCTTCTTCTGCATTCCTCACGACGAGCTACCAGGCCCGCACATCGCCGCGTCATTCACCTCGAATTTGCCGATCCGGAAATGATTGACCCGCATTTGAGCTGGGCTGAATGGAGCGGGTAAATTCCGAGCCGAACTGATGACATCAGCGATGCCTCGCGGGGTTGGCAGCCCCTTCGATTAGAGATTCCGGAGATGCAGTCCCGGACAACTGACTGCCGGCCTCCCGCACGGATGTCATTCCGCCTTGTATATAGATCAACAGTTGCCTAGTATGTATTCTGGCAATGAGGAAACGTACTGAATTGATAGAATCAGACGTTCGGGCAATGGTTCGCCTACTTGGGGAAGTGGCAATACTCGAAACGGGGCACGATGAAAGAAAGAGATTTCTCATGAACGGGTTGTGTGACCTCATTGATGCGGACTACTGGGTCTGGGCACTCGCGACAAAATTCGTCGCCGACGAGCAGCCGGTTTACACCTCGATGACAACTGACGGGTTTGAATCCGATCAGTTTCCCAAATTGCTGGTCGCGTTCGAACACCCCGACATCGGCCTCTTAACAGCGCCTCTGGCCCGTGAGATGGCAGAGAAAGGAATTCAGATCACCCGACTGAGGGAGGATTACGATCCCGACGATTTCTTTCCCCGCTGCGGTGCGACCCCGCTCTTTTCGAAGGCGAATGTGGGCGCGCCGCTTCTGACCTTTCGCCCCATCCAAAACGGGTGCGTCAGCGCAATCGGCGTTTACCGGCAGTTTTCGAGTGAACGCTTCACGATCAGGGAAGCTCAAATAGCCCACATCATCCTCTCTGAAGTCCACTGGCTGCACAACCAGGGTTGGCCCTGGTCATCAGCGATACACGTTCCGCAGCTTCCGCTCCGGTGCCGTCTCGTGCTCAATTTGCTGCTGGAGGGGCTCTCGCGCAAACAGATCGCGGATCAGATGGAAATCTCAGTCCACACCGTCAGTGGCTACGTGAAGCAGGTCTATGAGTATTTCGGGGTCAACTCACACGCGGAACTGATCGCCAGATTCCGATGCGGCGACGGCGCCCATTCCAGGGCCGTTGAATCCGCGACCCTGTAGATTGGGTGCAGCTCGCACACTTGGCATGAATTCGGTAGAGAGACAGGCCCCTCGAGCCCGATAAAGCCGATTGCCCCTGTAAAGGCCGGATAGCCTTCCCGCCACAACCGGGAGGGACAGGTCCGAGGCAATCAAAGCTCCGCCGCCACCCCGAATACATACATCAGCCCCCGAATAGTTGCCCATTCCGACTTGCGCCCACCGCTACCCTTTCCTAACGTCTGCATAAACGATGAACGATTCTACAGGATTGATGGAGTCGGACGTTCGGGCGATGGTACGTTTACTCGGAGAGATCGCCGCGCTCAATGGAGGGCACGAAGAGAGGAAGCGCGCTCTGATGGACGGGTTGTGTGATCTCATCGGTGCCGACTACTGGGTCTGGGGCCTCATGACGAAATTTGAATCCGGCGAGCCGCCGGTTTACACAGCGATGGCAACGGGCGGGTTTGATGCGGATCAGTTCCCCAAACTGCTGGTAGCGTATGAACACCCCGATCTCGGCCATCTAACCGGGCCTCTCGCCGACGAAATAGCAAAGACAGGGACGCAAATCACGCGGCGGAGAGAGGATTTTGATCCCCATGATATCTTCCCGCAAAGCGGGGCGAGCGCGCTCTTCTTGAATGCCAATGTGGACGTCCCGCTTTTGACCCTTCGCCCCATCCAAAATGGCTGCGTCAGCGGAATCGGTTTTTACCGGAAATTTGGAGCTGAGCGATTCACCCTGAGGGAAGCTCAAATAGCCCACATTATTCTTTCCGAAGTTCACTGGCTCCACGAACAGGGATGGCCGTGGTCATCAGCCAAACAACTTCCCAGCCTGCCGCTCCGCTGTCGACTCGTGCTGAACCTGCTTCTGGAGGGGCTTTCCCGCAAACAAGTCGCCGATCAGATGGAAATCTCAGTCCACACCGTCAGTGGCTACGTGAAGCAGGTCTATGAATATTTCAGGGTCAACTCACACGCGGAACTGATCACCAAATTCCGATGCGGCGACGGTGGCCATTCCCGGGCCGTTGAATCCGCGGGCCTGTAGATTGGGTGCAGGTCGCGCACTTGGCATGAATTCGGCTATGTGGAGGCTGACCGAGTAGATGCCCCCAAACGAGACCTCACAAGAGATACGCAATCCCTCACCTTTCGAGGTGCTGGGAGTTGGCGGCGTGTTTTCCATTATCGGACGGTATTTTCGCGAGAAGGCACTGGAGCAGCTCAAAAGCGTATCGTTCATCATTCTCTACCTCGCTGCTTTTCAGATTTTCTTTCTCCAGCTGCCCATCGTCTACTCGGCGACGATTGCCCTGGGAATCGCGGTCGTGGTGCTCGGCCTCACCTTTTTCATGGAAGGTTTACGACTCGGTCTGATGCCTTTCGGGGAAACGATCGGGGCGATCCTGCCGCGGAACTCGAAGCTGCCGCTCATCATGGCGTTCTCCTTCATTCTCGGAATCGGCGCAACCTTTGCCGAACCCGCCATTTCAGTCCTGAAACAGGCAGGCAGCGGCGTTTCCCCCGCGACCGCCCCGCTGCTCTACAGTCTCCTCAATAACTTTTCCGGCCAGCTCGTCGCTTCGGTGGGTGTCGGGGTCGGCATAGCGGTGACTCTCGGCATCCTTCGTTTCTTCTACGGCTGGTCGCTGAAGATTCTCATCATTCCCATCGTCCTGCTTCTCATCGGGTTGACACTCTACGCCTATTTTGACCCTGTTTTGCGTCCCGTCATCGGGCTCGCCTGGGATTGCGGAGCAGTTACGACCGGCCCCGTAACCGTGCCCCTGGTTCTCGCCCTCGGGATCGGTGTCTGCCGGATTGTCGGCTCAGACAACGATGGAGCAGCGGGATTTGGAATAGTCACCCTGGCCTCATTGTTTCCCATCGTGGCGGTGCTGGGGCTTGCGATCTTTCATCACACCTCCGGCGATTACTACGGTGGAGAAAATTTCAAAGGTGAAACAATCTCCCCTGTCAGCAACGAGGCAAACGAACCCGTAGCGGAGGAAAATTCGACCGCAGAGGAACCCCTGCGTTTCACGCCCGAGGAATTTATAGAATACCAAACAAGCGGCGAACTTTCCGGTTTTACAACGCGTTACGAAGGCGGCGAGGCCGAACTCGACGAAAAGGGCCGCATCGTTTTGAAGAACGCGCAGATCGTCCTCGTGAAACGGGATGACAAAGGAATGATCGAGAACTTCGTAATCCGACAGACGAAGAATCCCTGGAATCCTCACCTCGAAATTCCCAAAGCCACGATTGCCTCTCTGAAAATGGCCGGCCAGGCGATTTTACCGCTCTGTGCCTTCCTTTTTCTCACCCTTCTCGTGGTTCTGCGCGAACGCCTCCGGAAGGCGGATGAAATCGCCCTCGGTGTCCTCTTTGCCGTATTTGGCATGGCCTTGTTCGGCCTCGGCCTGACGATGGGTCTGATCCCGCTGGGAACACAACTCGGGGCAAACGTTCCGATCACCTTTGCCTCGATCACTCCCTGGGGACTTTCAGGAACCGTCTCCCCTTTGTTTGAGAGTGCGCTCTTCGGGAAGGTCATCACGATCCTGTTTGCTTTCTTTCTCGGCTACGGAGCCACCCTCGCAGAGCCGGCCCTGAATGCTCTCGGCCAAACCGTCGATGATGTCACCGTCGGGGTTTTCAAAAAGAAACTGCTCATGCAGGTCGTCGCAGTCGGCGTTGGCATGGGCATCGCAGCAGGTGTCGCCCAGATGGCGTTCGAAAGTCTCAATCTCACCTGGATGTTGATCCCGCCCTATCTCCTGCTGCTGGCTCTGACCTTTCTCTCAACCGAGGAATTCGTGAACTTCGCGTGGGACAGCGCCGGGGTTACGACAGGACCGATCACGGTCCCCCTCGTGCTTGCCATGGGACTCGGGATTGGAGCCAACATTCCCGGTGTCGGTGACGGCTTTGGAATCCTCGCCCTCGCCTCGGTAGGCCCCATCATGACGGTTCTAATCGTCGGTTTGATCGTCAACCGGGCACGGAAAGAAGAATTCAACCCCGAGTCTGATCATGGCGTTTGAAGTGCTGAGAGGCTATTCACGGGTTACTGCGATCCTTCCCCGACAGAGCACCTTGAAGGTTCTCAAGGAGGTGATGGGATCCTGCGCGGCCCACGCCATGACGACGGGAGCGCGGGGCAGCGTCATTCAGGAGAACTGGTATCAATCGCTCCTGCCGACTCTCAGCCCCGAGCACGACATGCTGCGGTTCCTCGTGCCGACCTCCGACATCGACCACCTCATGGAGCAGATCGCCCTCGTCGGTAATCTGCAGCACTACGGAGGTGGCTCCATTTTCGCAACGCCCTGCCTCGACCTTCGCTGCAGTGAATCGTTTCCCGTCTGGCATCCAGGAGAATACACCTTTGATTCGGTCTCTTTTGACATCGTTTTCAAGCAGGATCTAACTGCTATCATTCTCGTAACCGACCGTAACAGCGCCGACAGCATATGCCGGGCGGCGATCAAAGCGGGGGCTCAGGGCCCTTCGATTACTTTCGTCAGAGGCTATGGCCTCCGGGACCGTCTCGGGCTCCTGAGAATCACAAAAAGTCACGACAAAGAAATGATCACCGTCGTCGTCGATCAATACGATCTCGATGCGGTCTTTCAGGCAATGGCGCAGGCCGGCAGAGTCGACCAACCGGGACGGGGACTCATCTATCAGGTTCCCATTTGCAAAGGGATCACCAATCTCGCGAGTGTCTTCCAGGCAAGAAAACACTCAGCCAGCATCCAGCAGATCATTCGCGCCATCGACGATATTCAAGGCAACACCGATTGGAGAGCCAACCAGCTCTTGATCCACGATCCAAAGGCCGAAGAATTCGCCGCCGACACACAGGGCGTGACCCGGGATCTCATATCGCTCAACGTCATTGCCCGGCGCAAGGATGTTGAAATCCTGCTCCAGTATCTTCTCAGTATCGGGGTGAAAGGAGCCAGCGTCAGCAACTGGCGTTTGATCGAAGGCGACGCGGCCGAAACCAAAGGCGGAGCCCGAATCAATCACGAAGTGGGAATACTCACGATGCTGGTACCGCAGGCGAAATCCGCATCACTGGTCGAGCAAATCGAGACAAAACTGAAGGACAGCGACTACAACGGAACGTGCATCTTTACCACAGAGGTCCCCATGGTGAAATCATTCACCCAAATGACCTAGCCGGTCGGATCCAGCACAGAACCGGCCAAAAAAATCGCACCGGGGTAGCGCAGACCATCCTGCAAAAGGATGCAGCGGCCCGCACTGAAGCTCCCCGCAGTGCCCCGGTTTGCAGGTTCCTCTTGTATCCGCTCCTGTGATCTTATAGAAAGGCTCCAGCCCATGAAAAGCCTCATCCCCTGCTCCCTCGCTGTTCTGATTTCCCTGCTGAGCACACGCGACGCCCACGCATGGGGCCAGGACGGACACCGCATCACCGCCGAGATTGCAGAGCGAAATCTCAATCCGAAAGCCCTCGCTGCGGTCCGCGAGATTCTTGGCGACGAATCACTCGCCGAAATTTCGAACTGGGGTGACGAGATCCGCTCCGACGGGACCTGGGACTTTGCGACGCCCTGGCACTACATTTCAATCGATGACGACGAAACCTGGGAGGACTTTGAACGCGCTCCCGAAGCAGAGGGCGATGTCCTCGCGATTCTCGAAAAGCTCGACAAATTCCTGCGCGATTCCGGCGCCGAAACACTCACTCTGAAGGGGCCGGTGAAACGGGGTAGCTCGAAGCTCGCCCCCACTCTCAAAAAGACCATCGGCAAACGCGACGCTCTCGCTCTCTACGTCCATTTCGCCGGAGACATCCATCAGCCGCTCCACGTGGGGCGACGCGACGACAAGGGAGGCAACCGCATTCAAGTGGAATGGTTCGAGGAAGAGTTTTCCCTCCACAAGGTCTGGGATGAAAAGCTCATCGAATCAACCAACCTGAGCTATACCGAGTTCTCCACCTTTTTGAATCGCTTCACCGAAGGGGAGAAAAAAGCCTGGAGCCAGTCGACCTACCTTGATTGGGCCAAAGGTTCCAGGGCAGTTCGGGATCAGGTCTACGATTTCGGGGCACAGAGGAGCGGCTATTTCATCAACATCGTCGAACCGCCGGTCCTGAGTTACGACTACCGCCACAAAACCCTTCCCATCGTCCGCGAACAGCTCAGAAAGGGCGGATTCCGCTTAGCCGCAAAGTTAAACGAGATCTTCGGAAGCGAGTAGGTGGCAGGAGGAACGAGGTGACTGCGCCTCGCCGGGGGCAGTTTCGCCCGCTCCACCCTCGACGCTCGCCCCCCCCTTACTCCGAAGGTCGACTCCCGGGAACGCCCCCGGTATTCCGTAAGAACTGCCTTTTGGCAAAAGGGATCCCCCCGCGAACGCTCCACCTCGCGGCCCCTCCAACTTGCCTGAACCCTGATTTGAATCTAAAGTCGGGCCCACGCCTCAACTTTTCATGCTTCCCTGGTTCACCAACGGTCAATTCCCTCTCTACCTCGCGCCGATGGCGGGAGTCACCGACCTCGTGTTCAGACGGATTTGCAAAGAACTCGGCGCAGACGTCATGGTGACCGAGTTTGTCTCGGCCGAGGGCATCATTCAGGCGGACGACCGCACCCGTGTCTACACGGAATTCGACGATGAGCAGCGGCCTGTCGGCGTTCAGCTTTTCGGAGCCGACGGCGAACGCATGGCCGAAGCGGCACGCAAAATCATCGACTGGAAACAGCCCGACTTCATCGACATCAACTTCGGCTGCCCTGTCAAAAAGGTCGTTTCACGAAATGGAGGCTCATCACTCCTCAAAGACTGTCCCGTTCTCGCTGATGTAGCCTCAAAAATTGCCAAAGGGGTCAGCAATCAGGTTCCGGTTACCGCAAAAATTAGAACGGGCTGGGATCAGGAAATGGTCAATGCACCGGAAGTTTGTAAAATTTTAGAAGACTGCGGCATGCAGGCCATCGCAATCCACGGACGGACCCGCGCACAGGGCTACACCGGTGAGGCGGATTGGGAAATCATCGACGAATGTGCCCGCACCGTCTCTGTTCCCGTCGTCGGAAATGGCGACATCGCGACCGGCGAGGATGTCGAGCGCCGCCGCAACTCAACAGGCGTCAGCGGTGTCATGATCGGGCGGGCTGCGATGCAATACCCCTGGGTTTTCCGGGACGCGAAGCACTACCTTGAAACCGGGGAACACCCTGAACCGCTTTCGATCGAAGAGCGCTGGACGCTGATCCACCGCCACGCAAAAATGCTTCTCGAGTGGGGTAAATTCCCTACCGAGCGCCACGCCATGCAATCACTGCGATCACGGCTCATGGCTTATTCCAAGGGGCTTCCCCAGGGAAAATCGCTGCGAAATCAATTCGCAACCGTCTCGAGCATCGATGAGCTCGACGATATTGCCGAAGACTATCTCGCCAACTACCGGGCCGGCTCGTGTTCGACATCCATCCCGATCTCAACCTGAGACGGTCTCAGCTTCCGGAAACCACGGTGATTTTCAAAAACCACCTCTGAATCGAAGAGGCAAAGCCCCTCGAGGGTGGAGGCATCCGCATCGAGCTGCGCCAGATCAGCGAGCATTCTCGCGGAACGGGTTTTCCGGGCTTTCCCCTGCCGATAGAGCTTCGCCAAAGTGCGAAAGAACTCAGGCAGCTTCAAACAGACGATGGCGGCAAGGATGGTCAGGGCGAGACAGAAAAATCCGAGATAAATGGTGGATACAGCGGGCATGAGCGGGAAATTCAAATTATATTAAAATATTAACAAATACTTATAATAAATAAACATAATAATTAATTTTTTTATAATTTATTTGCGCCATGATTCATTCTTTCTTAGCGCTTGCCTTTTTCACGGGTTGAGATTGTCCGTTTCAAAGATTAGCCTGACCCTGAATTTTCTTCCCACACCGGTAATGTTGGCTGTTATCTCCCCTGCTAAGACACTCGATTACGAGAGCACACTTCCGTCTCTCAGACCTACTCAACCTCGTCTCCTCGATCAGTCAGAGGCCTTAATCAAGGTTCTGCGAAAGCTCTCATCATCCGACCTTCAGGCCTTGATGGGTATCAGCGAAAAGCTCGGCGACCTCAACGCGGAGCGGAATCAATCATGGTCAGTTCCCTTTTCGAGCGACAATGCCCGTGCCGCCCTCTTCGCTTTCAAAGGAGATGTCTACACGGGTTTCACTCTCGATGAATACGCCTCGGAAGACTTCTCCTTCGCCCAGAAGCACCTCCGTATCCTCTCGGGTCTCTACGGCGTTCTGAGGCCACTGGACCTGATGCAACCCTACCGCCTTGAAATGGGCACCGCGCTGCAGACCTCGAAAGGGAAGAATCTCTACGAATTCTGGGGTGATCAAATCACGAAGGAACTGAACGCGGCCTTCAAAGCATCCGGATCAAACACCCTCGTTAACCTGGCTTCGAAAGAATACTTTTCAGCGGTCACGCCGGGGGAGCTGAAGGGCGATGTCATCACCCCGAACTTCAAAGATCTCAAAAACGGGAGCTACAAGATTATCAGCTTTTATGCGAAAAAGGCCCGGGGCATGATGTGCGACTATATGATCCGAAACCGGATCGGGAATCCCGAAGAGCTCAAAGGATTTGATCGCGACGGATACTCGTTTAATCCTACCCTGAGTAAGGGTAACGACTGGATTTTCACCCGGGACGTGGTTCCTTCAGCCTGACACTTCTCATGCGCAGCCCGCGTCCCAGATCGATTTCCCTTACCGCAGTAGCTGTGCTCACGGCATGCTTCTGTGTCGGCCCCCTGCGCTCTCAGGATGACGCGACAACGGAAGCCGCAGAGGAAGCAGAAGTGTCTCCACAGCCCCCCCGGGGAAGGCCCCTCAAGCTGGACATTTCAAGGCGCGCCCTGAAAAACTTCCTCACGGACGAGGTTGCTCTGATTCCCTATCAGGACAAGGATGGCGAGGCGAAAGAGCTTCAGGACACCTTCATGATCGGAGCGGTTAAGTCGGCTCACGCGGCTTTCTGGGATCCCGTTTCCTGCCGGTTGCTGGGAGCTCTGAACCTGAAGGATTCCACAGAACCGGTCGAGGCACCTGAAGGGGAAACTGAGGAGGAGCCACCGACGCCATACACACTTCTCGCTTCGGGAGCGCACCCTCTCAACGGATCAAAGGGCACCTTTGAAAAACCCAAATACTTCGGCTTTCGCATCGTCGGCGGAAGACCTGAATTCCTCTACACCTTCGGCGGACTTCAGATCGAGGAGCAGGTCTGGCTCGAGGACGACGGGCTGGTTTTGAAAACACGCTACGTGGTCAAGGGATCCAAGTCCGGCTACACCCTCACCTACCCTGCCGGATGGAAAGAGCGTTGCGAGGCTTCCATCGGGGAGTGGAAAGAGAATCAGCTCACTGTTCCCGGTGACGCTGAAGGCGAACTGATTCTGACCTTTCATCTCGATAAGCGGGAAACCAAGAGCCCTGAGGAGAATTAAGAAGCGCCTTTCCGACCCATGATTTTTTCCCGTTTCCTGATTCTATCTGCCTTCATCGGACTGCTTATATCCACGGCACTGCCCGCGACGACATCGGCGCAGGATGAACCGGCCGTTGACACCAATCCCCCGACGAGCCGTGAGCGCTCATTTGTGAAGATTCGGGAGCAGGAGATCAAGCCGACGGTGCGGGCGATCGCGCCGATGGACGACAACAACGTCTTCTTCCTGAATCGCAGAGGTCAGATCGGGGCCGCCAAGTTTTCACCCGGACTCAGTCAAATCGGCTGGGAGCTCTATTCCCATGTGAAACTGAATGCGCTCACCGCTCTCACGATCGGCCCGAATTACTCGATCATTACCGCTTCGCCTACCGAGCTGACTCAGGGGTTCGATACTGATGCCGACGGAACCCTCGACTTTTTCCAGGCGATCGTGACGGATTGGCCGGGGCGCTCCGAGGGCGTCACGATTACCGCAGGTCCTGTGACCCACCCGAACGGGAAAGTCCTCTTTGCCCTCTCTCCCCACGCCGCGGAAGAAGGCGCGACGCCTCTGGCCAGACTGGTTGCCTGGTCCCCGAAAGCACCTGATGCCGCAGCGGCAGAGGCAGGTGCCAGCGCCCTCGAGGTCGTCACCGAAAGCAATCTTGCAATCGGAGCCTTTGCCATCAACGACTCCGGCCTCCTCGCCTCTCGTCTTCTCATGCCGGATTACGAAGACGGCTACTACGTCTCACTCACCGAGCTTCCCGCGCCCGCAGCGGAAGGTCAGCCTGTCCAGATTCCGCGCACCCTCCCCTCTCTCCTCATTCCAGCAGAGCTCACCAAGAAAGCGCCGCCGACTCAGTTAAACTTTTTCCGGGAGCATGGCTCCGAAAAGCTCCTCCTCACCTGCCCCGAATCGAATCAACTCATCGAAATCGAGCCAACCAAAACCGGGGCGTCATGGGAAGGTTCTATTCTTGTCAGAGCGATCGCGAAAGAGCCCATCATGACTCTCATCGACATGGGCAAAGGGCAACTCCTCGCGGGCGGTGACAACGGCTTCATCCCCATGGAAACCTCCAAAGACGTCTTCCGCATCGCGAGAGTCAGCCTCGCTGAAGACGGAATAGCTCTCGATTTCACCGCTCCCGTCGATCGCTTTACCGCGGTGAAACCCGACAGCTATTCGGTGCGGGCATTCTCGCTCCAGGGCGGCGAATCCTCGCTCGTGGTTCAGCCGGTGATTGAGTCCGACGGTCGTTCTGTAATTTTAAAGACACCCAATCTCAAAGCTCAAACCGTTCTCCGCGTCGTCTGCCAGAATGTTCCGTCCGAAGACGGCCGCAAGCTTCTCAGCACCGCCGTTTCCTACACCATTCACGAGCGTTAGCCTTCAACCGCCAGTCCCCATTCCCCTTTTGCCATGTCACTTTTCGAACTCATCGCTGTTCTCCTCGCTTTCGCGGCTCTGTTCGGCTACCTCAATGTCCGCTATCTGAAACTCCCGACAACGATCGGCATCATGCTCATCAGCATGATGTTTTCACTGCTCCTAATCCTTATCGGGCAGTTCGTTCCAAGCATCGAGATCGCAGCTGAGAAAATCATCGGGCAGATCGACTTCGAAAACGTCCTCCTCGATGTCATGCTGAGCTACCTCCTCTTTGCGGGAGCGCTACACGTTGACCTCTCCGATCTCGCAAAGCAAAAGTGGGTCATCGCACTCATGGCAACTCTCGGCGTCCTTATCTCGACCGCTCTGATCGGGACCGCGACCTTTTTCCTCATGCCGCTTTTCGGACTGGAAGCGAAGTTCATCCACTGCCTCCTCTTTGGAGCCCTGATCTCCCCCACCGATCCGGTCGCCGTTCTCGGTATTTTGAAAAAGGCGGGTGTTGGAAAAAGTCTCGAAACTAAAATCACCGGCGAATCCCTTTTCAATGACGGCGTGGGCGTTGTTGTCTTTCTTGCCCTCCTCGGAATCGCAACCGGCGACGGCCATGTTTCGGCCGCCCACATCGGTGAAATGTTCCTCGTCGAAGTGCTCGGTGGAATCGCATTCGGAGCCGCGATCGGATTTCTCGCCTATTACCTGCTTAAACGAATCGACAACTATCAGGTCGAAGTCCTCATCACCCTTGCCGTGGTCACCGGTGGCTACGCTCTCGCCTCCTACTGGCATCTATCCGGACCGCTCGCCATGGTCGTGGCCGGTCTTATGATTGGAAACCACGGCCGCCTTCTCGCGATGTCGGACACGACCCGCAATCACCTCGATCTCTTCTGGGAGCTGATTGATGAAGTACTCAACGCGCTCCTTTTCGCCCTTATCGGACTGGAACTCATCATCGTCGCAAACCAGTTCTCACTGAACACTTTCCTCCTCGGATTCGTGATGATCATCGTCGTCCTCGCCTCACGCGCCCTCGCCGTTTCCGTTCCTGTCACGATTCTCAAACCATTTCGTCGATTCAGCGATGGTGCCGTGAAGATGCTGACCTGGGGCGGACTCCGCGGCGGTATCTCGATAGCACTGGCACTGGCTCTACCAGAAGAGGCAGGTCGTGGTATTTTTCTGAAACTCACCTACATGATCGTGATTTTCTCAATCACCGCGCAGGGACTTACCGTTGGTAAGCTCTACGCTCGCATCAACAGCCGGACCACCGGAGCGAAAGACGAGGAACAGATCGTTTAGTGATTCGAGGACCTTTTAAAATTCACCGGGTTGAGCCGCAAGCTGGAAAGAACTTAACCTGTATAGCCACCGACCGGAAGCGCACCAGGTTTGAGTTCTCCGACCGTGAGGCGCAAAGAAATGCGCTTGTTCTCAGAGAAGCGCCTCCCCCCTGAGAGACGTCCTCCCTGGCATTCATCATCGGGCAAGCAACTTCTCTACCGCCTTCATCAAAACCGTCTCGACGCCGGGGGCCACCCGCGAAGCACCCTCACTTGTTTCGTATCCGCCCTGACTATAGGCAATTTCGGTCCCTATGTATCCGGGAGCGTATTCACCGTAGGCGGCCATCGCGACAAAGAGATCTTCACGCAGTTTCTGACTGGCCAGCTGATACTCCACGAAAAGCTCACCGGGCATGTGGAGAATCCTCGCGTCTTTCAGAGTCAGACAGCTAATCGGAATCGTGTCCCCTGCTTCACATCGTTGAAGCCAGACAAGCGCCTTCGCCGCCCCGAACCGTGCTCCCGGAGGCTCCACCTTGTTCCTGATCTTCGCCTCCAGTTCACTTGCGACGAGATGCTTTCCAACCGGCAGAAGCACCGGCTCAATCCCCCACTTCACGTCTGCAACGGTGATCGGAGTTTTCGCAGTCGCATCGAACGCCTTCTCCATTCCGGCCGCGACGCGATCAGCGAGGACCTGGCGGTTTTCCTTCGCTCCGTCATTCCACTTTCCCGCCCCGATGTTTCCACCCGCACCATTAAAGTGAATATGTGGAATCCCCGTTGCCTCTTCCCTCGCATTCCTTGCCAGTCCCGGAAAATCAGGGTTGGCAAGGCCGGTGCGGTAGTAGCTCTGCGGATGGGTCGCGTAGTAGGTCAGGGCCACGATCGCCTTCTCCCCGTTCCAGAAGGTGATCATCTTCAACTCAGGATCGATCGTCCCCACAGGAAACGCTCTGATCGTTTCATTCTTCGTCGCAGTATATCGGGTGTGGAGAACCTTCCCGTCAGGCCCGGGGATACGACGATTGGATGCGACCTTCTCAACAATCCCCGTCCCCGTCCCGAGATGAGTCACCTCTTGCGCATCAGCCAGAGCCACCTTGGCCGCCGCCGCCGCATTTTCGGCAACACCTCGTGCAAAGTCAGGATCGAAACCCGCTCCGGAAATCCCGTTTTCAGCGATCAACGCCTCCGCATCAAAATCACACCTTGGCGCGTCGTGCTGATGCAGGGTGTGAACAACGACACGATTCGAATCCGTTCCCACAGCACCCGCGATGGCCTCTTTGAAAACGGTCTGCCCACTGTTGGAAATCCCGATCCAGTCAACCGCCACCATCACGATTGGCTTTCCCCGGCCGGCAATAACAATTCCCCGGCAACTCAGCGGCGTCTGAATTCCTTTGGTCGGGTCGTATGCGAGAGCACTTCCAATAGGAGGCGACGCATCTACCGCGAAAACCCCGACTCGAAGATTCTCCTCCGCAGCTCCGGGTGAAAAAGTGAAAAGGCCCATCGCAAAAACGAGGGCGAGTGAAATAGAAAAGGTGCGCGAATTCATCCGTAGAAAAACAGCGTCTCTGATTTATCAGGATTCAACAATAGCGAAGATGCGGCATCCCCTTCCCGCAATTCCGGCACGCTCGAGGATTGATCGCAGTGAACCCGACCGGCAGAGTTCTCCCGATCAACCCCGTACCCCCTATGAATCGACGCCATTTTTTGAAGACAGGCACAGGCAAAGCCGCCTCCGCCTTTATGATCCTGCAGACCGGCTCTGCGCGAACCTACGCCGCGAATGAAAAGCTCAACGTTGCCTCAATCGGTGCCGGAGGACGTGCCGCCAGCGACATCAGCGAAGTGGCCGCCAGCGAAAACATCGTCGCCATTGCCGACGTCGACTGGAAGCGCTCCGCGCCCATGCTGAAGCTTCATGACAAGGCAAAGCACTTCAAAGACTACCGCCTCATGCTCGAAGAGCTGGACTCCGGCATTGATGCCGTGATCGTCGCGACACCTGATCACCATCACTTTCATGCCTCCATCGCCGCGATTAAGCGCGGTAAACCCGTCTATTGCGAAAAACCCCTCACCCACTCGGTTTGGGAAGCAAGAGAACTGACCCGCGCCGCCCGCGAAGCCGGGGTCGCCACCCAGATGGGCAATCAGGCGCAGGCAAATGAACAAACCAGAGTCGTTCAGGAATTTGTCATGGATGGCGCCGTCGGACAGGTTCGGGAAGTGCACATCTGGACCGACCGGCCCGCAAAAGGACTGCACGGCGAGTATTGGCCACAGGGCGTCGAACGACCCAAAGACACCCCCGATGTTCCACAGGATCTTGACTGGGATTTGTGGCTGGGACCGGCACCGGATCGCCCCTACCACTCTGCCTATGCGCCCTTCAAATGGCGCGGCTGGTGGGACTTCGGCACCGGCGCGCTCGGCGACATCGCCTGCCACTATTTTGACCCCGTCTTTCGCGCGCTCAAACTGGGCGCACCCGCGAGCGTCGAGGCCGCTTCGACACGGGTGAACAATGAAACCTTTCCAGTCGGCTCGATGATCACCTGGCATTTTCCCAAACGCGGGGAAATGGCGCCGGTCAAGCTTGTCTGGTACGACGGAGGGCTCCGACCTTCCCGCCCCGAAATGATCAAAGAGAACGACCCCCTCGGAGCCAACGGACTCATGCTCCTCGGAGATGACGGCTGCCTCACCTCCGATTGGAACGAGTGGAAGCTGCACCCCGAAAAGAAGGCCGTCGAATATGGAGCCCCGCCGAAAAAGCTGCTCCGTTCCCTCGGCCACCACGCCGAATGGATTCGCGCCTGCAAAGGAGGAGAGAAAGGCGGCTCAAACTTTGACTGGGCCGGCCCCATGACCGAAGCAATCCTGCTCGGCAATGTTGCGCTTCGACCTGAACTCCGCGAAAAACTGACGAAAGTGAAGTTGCACTGGGATGCCGAAAACCTCTCCTTCTCAAACTGCAAGGAAGCCAATCAGTTTCTCCGCCGCGACTACCGGGCCGGCTGGGAAGTGTGAACCTGAATACGGCCTTATTCTATAGCCCTTTGTCTCTTCCATAATCCTGCTCCTAATACCAACTGGAAATGCCGTGAGCCGGGGAGCAGACGCACTTCCAAACCGAATTCCGAAAGCGCACGGGCCGCCCGGGGAGATCAAACGCACCATCCAACAGGGTTAGCAACAGGGTTAGGTCACTAACAATACCCTATTGCATCATTAATCGAACCCTCTCAGGTCAACAACCTGACCCTGTTCAATTCTGCTCAATTCGGATTTCGAGAGCTCTACATCTCCCGGATCCTCTGAATCTCGTGCAAAACAGTTCTGCCGGACTCAGACAAACTCTCCAGTATTTCGTCGAAGAGCAGATCTTCCCTCAACAAATTTGATGCAAAGATCGTGATGCTCGACCGCTTCCAACCGTCAAAACAATCTGCGACAATTCGATCTGACGCTTCGATATGGTCACAAAGTCGATAGTATTTTTCGGTCGGGCTTGAATCCTCCGATTCGAGAATCTCAGCAGCAACACGATTGATTCTCTTCGTCAGCGCTTCAAGCATGCTCTCTCTTGATCTCCGTAATAGTTTCCAGTCCGCTTCTGTAAAATGACTGCTCATATCAACTCAATCTTATTCCCCGCTAATTGAAAGTGAACTAAAATCACCCCGGGAAATCGCCGAAAATCATCGGCTATCGCTCCCCCGGTGAACCGGCGGTGCACCGGGAACCGCAGTGAACTGGGGTCAGCCAGCATTTCTTGATTTTATCCTTTTGATGAAGGTCTTAATTCCCTGCGATTCGAGAACCGACTGGTAGTAGTCCACTTTGGTAAAATCGAATTCGCGGAAAAGTTCTTTCATCGTAGGCGTATCCTAACGA
>JAYWLB010000100.1:0-17580 GCA_035967665.1 Verrucomicrobiales bacterium BCK34 | reverse complement strand
GGAACATTTGAGGTGTTCTTTGCACCGGCAATAAACGGTTCCCATGCGCAGGGCGAAGTTCTCACGGTGGACTCGGTTATGGGGCGCCGCCTGAGTTCGGTTGAATTGGATAGCCTCATTGAAGCGAATGCCTATCCCAATGGTTCCAATGCGGATTGGAGGAAGGCCAATGGGATCGCGGAAGCCCTCTAATGATGGGAGGAGTGATCCACGTGACTTTTGCCCTGTCGGATCAGTGCCGCTTTGCATTGATTCGCGGGGTGCTGAGTCGCTGCCGGGAGATCCAACAGGGTATCGTTCAACACCCAACAGGGTTGGATTTACTTGACGCCTGAATCCCCGTTGTAGTTGACAATGAGCGTGTTTGGTTCGGTCATATTGATGTCTTATACGCAATCGCGTAAATATTATTCGTCACTTTGTTGACGTGTAAGGCAACACTACACGATGTGGCTTTTTGCGATAGATTGCACCTTTGAGAATTGGTTCTGACAATAATTTGCCGGCCGCTTATTTGGCTCTTTCAGGGGCGTGTTTGATACATTTTCTATAAATTTTCCTTATTATGAATAAAACGACTTCCTCACGTCGTAAGCGGTGGTTTTTTGCCCGCTCCATGGCTCGTGCTTATCGGGAATGGCTTGAAACGCGCTCCAAATCGGGTAATCAACGCGGCAATCGCAACGGGGCATCGGCTCCTAAGGCGAAGAAGAGACCTCTTTTTGCCGAGGCGCTTGAGCCGAGGGTTCTGTTTTCGGGATCACCCATGCCGGTAGAGGAGCCGGTCGCGGATGATCAGGGCGGGCAGGAGTCGGTGGCTCATACCTCATCCGCGCTGGAAGCGGGACTGGATGCCGTTTCGCAGTTTTCTTTTGAGGAATTTGGAAACGAGGAACTCAATTTTTCTGAGAGCGATTTAGAGCGGCTGGCTGCCGAAGCGATTGACCGTTGGGAGGAGACGGGACTTTCAGCTGATCAGCTTGAGGCTCTCGCGCAAATTAATTATGTAGTGACAGATTTGGAGGGATCTGCGCTGGCGTTTGCAGAGGGGAATTCAATCTACATAGATTACAATGCCGCGGGGGAAGACTGGTTCGTGGATGATACGGAATGGCTCGATGAGGAATTTGTCGAGATTGACGGCATTTTGCGGGCGACGAGCGGAGGTGATATTGATGGTTTCGCGAGTGGCGGGGTCGATATGCTCAGTGTTCTCATGCACGAGCAGGGGCACATTCTAGGATTGCTCGACGAGTATGAGCCGGGGCTCCGCGATTCTTCGATGTATGGGCACTTTGAGGAAGGGGAACGCAGGATTCTCGAAGAAGGACAAGCGGAAGGGGCTGAGGCGCTCAGTCTGGAGGGAGCGCATTTTGCCCATTTTACGGGAACGTTGACACAAATTACCGTTACCGATCAAGCGTCCTGGACTTCTCAGGTTGGATCTTTGACCGCCGGACATGAGGTGGTTTTCGCTGGTGCGGGTGGCAACATTGCGATTTCCGGCGATGTCACGGTGGGAGCGCTGCATTTTCAAACCGGGAACTTCACCCTGACGGGCGGAGAGCTGACAATTGATAGTGGTTCGATAGAAACCGATGTCAATGCAACGATCAATTCTGTAATTGAAGGAAACGGAGATCTTACGAAGACGGGGGTCGGTACGCTTGTTCTTAACGGCTCGAACACTTACACCGGGGTGACGACTGTGTCTGAAGGAATACTTGAACTGGCTTCTGATGACGCGGTGAATGGAACCAGCGGGATTCACATCGATGGCACATCGACTTTGCAGTTGCGAAATGTCGAGGTAGATCGGCCGATTTTTGCGAATAGCGTTGGTTTTCCCGGGCTTTCAAGTTCTGCAATTCACGTCGTAGGCGGGGGTGCGAGTGAGATCAGCGGTGCTATCACGCTGGAGCGAGGCATCAGCATTAAGACCCGAATTAACGCGAACACCAGTCTCGTGATTTCCGGTGGGATTTCCGGGGACCACAATCTCGCTCTCTATGATGATTCTTCCGGTGCCGCTGGAATTGAGGTGACTACGAATCCCATTAATATTGGGACGGGCACATTTTCAGGGCACGGTTTGACGCTTAGTGTTGCCGGAAACACGGCAGGGACTCTTCGTGCGGATTGGGGCCAGGCCATTACTTTGAATGTTGATAATGCGTTCACGACACCGCCAGCTCTCATCGTAGCTAATTCGAGCAATGCCTCAGGGATGATCGACCTCAATGGTCATGATCTGGAAGTCTCCAGCGTAACGGCCGGGCAGGTTTCATCCACTGCCATTGTGACGGATCGCACCGGGACAGCAACGCTGACGGTAACGTCTACTTCAGCAAGCACCTTTACCGGAGTTTTGGCCGGAGGGCTCCGGTTGATAAAGGCTGGAACAGGGGATTTTACACTGAGTGGAAATAATACCTATACCGGAGTGACAAATGTCAATGCGGGCAGGTTGATCGTGCAGAGCAATAGTGCTCTCGGGGCAACATCTGCGGGAACTGTGGTATCCACGACGGGGCAGGTTCTCATCAGTGGTGACGGGTTGGCAATTGCTGAACCAATCACGCTTGATGGAAATAACAACACCGGAAGCGGAAACCTCGGGCCATTGAGAAATGGCGGTGGAGCGAACACGTGGACCGGTGAAATTACGCTCGGTGGCTGGTCCCGAATTTCGAATGCCGGGGGGACCTTTGTCGTTTCCGGCGGGGTTACGAGCCCTCCCGGAATGAACTATGGATTTGTAGTGAACAATTCTTCGGGAGTCGTCAGGTTTGACACCAACCCCATCGATCTTGACGGCGGCTCTATCGAATTTCACAGCGCCGGAGTCACCGAGTTGAATGTAACTGGAAATGACTGGAACGAAACCCGTGTGAGATGGAGCGGGAGTTTGCAGACCAACGTGGCAAATGCTTTGCCTGCTGACACCGTGGTCGTTCTGGGAGTGTCTTATAACAGTGGAATGTCTTCCTCAAATGGTCAGCTTTTTCTCGCCGGTAATGATCAGACAATAGGGGGGCTTACTGATCAGGGGACTGTAACTCGACGAGTCAGCAGCACCTCTGCTGCGACTCTCACAATTTCGAATACGGCTGATCACACCTACGCCGGAACGATTACGGATCCTGTCTCGATAGTAAAATCGGGAGCCGGTGTTCAAACTTTGTCAGGCGATAACACCTACACAGGGACGACGACGATCACTGACGGGATTCTCAATTTGGAAGGTGCTCATACCGGAGGTGGTGTCTACACGCTAAATGGCAGTGGTGCTATTCTGACTGGATCAGGATCGACAGACACTGCAGTGATTGTGACCACGGGGGCTCTATCTCCGGGAGTGACGGGAGGTGATGAAACGGGCACGCTGAGTGTTGGTAGTCTCAACCTCGCCAGCACCACGGGAACCATCACGGTTGATCTCGACGGAACTTCGAATGGCGATGTGCTTGCGGTGACGGGATCGGTTAATTTGACCGGTTCAATTCTGGATATTCAGTCGGTGGCAAATGTGCTCACCGGTGACATCATCACGATTCTCAGCAAAGACGATTCAGGGGCTATTGATGGCACTTTTGTCGGTTTGGCAGAGGGGGCGACTCATACGCAAAATGGACATTCCTATAAGATTTCCTACGTCAGTGGTGATGGAAATGATGTCACCCTGACAGCGCTCGATGATGCGCCGATACTGAATGATGACGACTACACGGTGAGCAACCCGACCGGTGAAGATGATGTTCTGAACATTGCCGCTGACGGTGTCTTGGCGAACGATGTGGATACGGACGGTCCTTCGCCTATTCCTTTCCTAACAGGAGTGCGCAACTCGGCGAATGGCGCCATTGTCACGGTGAATGCGGACGGTTCTTTCAGTTACGATCCGACCTCGTCGGTGATTCTTCAAGGGTTGGATGACGGGGAATCTCTCGTCGACACGTTTACTTATGAAATTTTAGGAGATGATTCGTCTAACTCCGGAGACGGGCCGTTTGCCTGGGACTTCGGAGTGCTTGGAAATCTGGATACCTGGAAATTGTTAAACGGAAACACTTATTTCCGGTCCGGTGATGGTGATGGGGTCACTGCCGGAGACGCGAGTGATGGATTTGCCCTGGATTCATCCCACGCAAACTTCCTGATTTCTTCTCCGGTTCTGCGTTTTGACGGATCGGATCTCGATGGCGGTGGGACCGTTTTGATTGTGGAATTCGGTGGCGGTGATGTAGACGGAAGCAATACCCCCGGCACAGTGCCTACGACCGCGCTATATGCCGATCCGGATGATGTCATTAATTACAACGGAGGAAATTCGAACGTTAACGGCCACAAGTCAGTTGCATTTTTCAATGTGTTTACCAATTCCTATGACGCGTTCGTCTACGATACCTCAAGCAATGGTGGTACGAATGCTTTTCAGTTCGATGCGGCCCAACTTCAGGGGCTGGGTGTTAACACCATGACAGGTGCTTACGAACTGCATTACTTCGATACTGATTCGACTGGCTGGGGATGGCAACAGCTGAATCGTCTTGAGATTGCGGCGAGCACTCCTGTTGCTTCGATTTCTGCGACCGTTTCCGTTTTGGTGAACGGTGCAAACGACGATATAGACGCGGTGGCCGATAATTACGAAGTGAATGAGGGAGCATCTCTAGGCGTTGATTTGGCGTCCGGGCTTCTGGGGAACGATAGAGATGCGGACGACTTCGATCTCAACGGAACGGATGCTAATGAGGATGCACAGAGAATCACGCACGTTAACGGTGCAGCAGTCACCGATGGACAAACTGTTGTTTTGCCGAGTGGTGCGTCGCTGACCATCTTTGAGAACGGCACGTTCACCTATGCTCAAAACGGGATTTTTAATGATCTTGGTTCCGGCGAGCGAACGACTGATTCTTTCACTTACACAGTGACGGATGACGACGGCGTTTCTGCTCAGGTAAGTTCGGATACCGCTGCGGTGCTGATAGAAATTCAGGGAGCAAACGATGCTCCGACAGCGGTTGCTGACACGACCTACACGGTCGGCGAGAACGGCACTCTCACGGTTACTTCGGGGAACGGGGTGCTAGCCAATGATGTCGATCCCGATGCAAAAGATCAACTTGTTGTTCAAAGCTCGGACGCCTCAGGTGCGCAGGGCAATTTTACGATCAGCTCGACAAACGGAATCGATGGCGGGCTCATCGGTCGATTACTGGATATCGATAACAGCTTTGGCGAAAACGAAGACATTGGGCTGAGCACCGTTCGCGATTGGCTTTTGGAGGCACCGGTTGCGGATGAACTGGTTGTCATTCAGGCGCTTCAGCGACTTGGGTTGACTCCTTCTGCCACTGTCGTGGTACCGCGAATCGACTTCGGTGTTGGCACGACGATCACTCAGGGGGACGGCACCGTGCTGGATCGTTCGGGATACAGCAGTTCAACGATCCCGCCATGGCAGGGGCTTTTTAATGATATCGGCGAATCTGCCGATATGGACGGTGATCAGATTGCCGCAACGTTTACCGGTCGAATCGAAATTACAACAGCCGGCACTTACAACTTCACGACACGCAGTGATGACGGGAGCGTTGTGTATATCGACGGCGAAGTGGTTACGAGTCTCAACCGCGACGGTGGTGTGCTGAACCGGACGGGTTCCGTATATCTCACTGCGGGAATGCACGATATTTTCGTCGGTGGTTTTGAAGGCGGTGGCGGCGCCGGTTTTCAGGTTTCCTACTCCGGAGCGGATACGGGCAGTGTTCGCGTTAATATTCCCCCAACGGTTCTCTTTAATGATCTGGCGACTCCAGGAACATTTGTCTCCGGCGGATTGAAAGGTGAGTTCTACGATCTCAACAACGGTGCTAACAACAATATTGCCGGAAGTGCGGGGCCTTACCTCCTGTATGGGATTCCTGATGGCGCTGCTGTTCTGCTTCAGGCGCTTCCTTCTCAGGGCGCGGATAGTGACCTCTTCACCACAAGCATCGATTTCGGAAGTGACACTCTTGATGCCACCGGTGACGGTGTCGTTGGAGGAAGTGTTACGAGCGGAAATCTTTTTGGCGGCTTGCTTCAGGCGAATGGAACCTCTTCGAATTCAGTTGATACGGATGATGTCGCGGCACTCTTTGAGGGCTATTTCCTCGCCACTGCCGATGGAAGCTACACTTTCGGATTGAACGCGGACAATGGAGCCGCAATTTTCATCGATGATGGAACCGGTTTCCAATCGGTAGTTTCCGCCAACGGGGGGAGTACCACAGGAAGTGTAACTTTAACTGAAGGTTTGCATCCTATCGTCATCGCCTATTACGAGGACGGCGGAGGTGCCATGCTTCAGGCAACCGTCTCCGGCCCGGGGATTACCGGCACTCAGGTCCTTGGCGCTGAACATCTCTCGACCACTGATACAGCCGGTGGAGATGGTTCTTTCAGCTACGATCCGAATGGTAAGTTTGATTACCTTTCCGCCGGTGAAACGGCTCAGGATTCTTTCGATTACACAGTGATAGATCGAGACGGGCAAACCAGTTCAGCGACCGCAACGGTTACAATTACCGGCGAGAATGACGAACCGGTCGTGTCGATCGATTCGGGAGACAGTGTTTCTGCAGTGGTGGTGGAATCGGATGCCCTGCTCAATGCGACCGGAACGGTCAGCGTTACTGACATTGATCTTTCCGATGAAATCACCGGCGCGGTCACTGTGGCGTCGACCAGTGGAAATTTGAACGGGATCGATGTTTCAACCCTGTTGGGTTTTGCATCCAACCCTGTCGTTCCGGCAGGATCTGCTTCCGGCGATGCGACGTGGGTATTCAATGGACCGGCGTTTGATCACCTTACTTCAGGCGAGGAAGTGGTTCTGGTTTATACCCTGACATTCACAGATGGTAATGGCGGGTCGGCGACGCAGGATGTGACGATTACCATTTTTGGAACGGATGAGGCTCCCGTGGCTACGGATGATACCAATTCGGCAATCGAAGCCGGTGGCCTCAACAACGCTGATAAATTTGTCGGTGGTGATGGGACGACCACCGGCGGGACGAGCGGAAATGTTTTCGCGGAGCGAAATGAGTTCGTGGAAGTGGGGCTGGCAAACCCGGTCCTGGAAACGGGACGCACGGGTTCCGGCGGTTCCCTCGCTGGAATTTTAACGGATACGTTTGCTTACGATTCGGAGGATCCGACAGGCACATTGCCGTTTTTGAGTTTCAACGACGACAGACTGGAAGGCTTTCACAATGGAAATGCGGCTACTGATAATCCCGTTACGATTCTGTTGGACTTAACGGATCCGGTTACGATTAGGGCAAATAGTGAGTTTGTAGTGGATCTCTACGGTCGGGATGACCTTAGCAGCGTTTTTGATGATCGGGATGACGACATCGATATTGCTTTTCTCGATGCTGGTGGTGCAGTGATTGGAACTGTGTTAGGTCAATCGATTCCGAATGACGCGGTTTGGCATACCCGTGTTTCCTCGGAGGGAGTGGTTCCGGAGGGTACTACGATTTCCCAGATCCGGGTTATCGGGAATCACCAGTCTTTCGCTCTCATGGAAATTCGGGCTGCCGAGGGATTCGGTGATTATGATCCCGATCCGAACGACACAACGGTGCCGTATGATGGAACCGTGAAGGTCACAAACATTGAATACGGTGGCACTGCGTTCTCCGACACGGGGGCAGGAGCTGCGAATTCAGGTGGCGTCGTGGAAGGTGGCCCAACCGATGTGGACGGTCAGTTCGGAACCCTGACGATTAATCCTGATGGTTCGTATTCATACCTGCTTGATGATGCCGCGAGCGATGCGATCGCAGCGGGAGAGTCGCAGACGGATGAATTTACCTACACGATCTCAGATGAGGGCAGCCCGGGTTTGATGGCGGGATTTGTCGCGGGAAACAACAATACCGCTACTCCCAATCCGGGAAATCTCGGGTCCTCTGCGGGGCCGGATGCGTTTTTTGCGAATGATGGCCCGCGTGATGCAGATCGCGAGGCAGCATGGGGCGATCCGGCAAACAAGACGATTGTTTATACCGGACAGATTTATCTTGAGGCGGGCGATACTCACTTCCTGATGATGAGTGATGATACAAGCTATCTGAGCATTGACGGAGCGTTGGTTATCAACGCTGCCGGCTGGAATACGGCAGATGCGGGAACATTCACTAATTCCACGGGGACTGCGGGTTGGTTCGACGTCGAAATCCGGACCGGAAACGGTGGAGGGGGGTATGGATTTTTTAATCAAAGCGCTTCAGGTGAAGCCAGCTGGGCTGGTATCGAGTCCGGATTTCTCATGAAATCAGGGGGCGCCGCATCAGTGGACCCCAGTGATACCGGGTGGGGGCATCCGGAAGATCCGGGGAACGGAACGTTGTTTCGTCATGGTATTGCCACAGACACGGCGACGCTGACCATCACCGTCAACGGAACCAACGACGTTCCTGTGATATCCGTTGATGCCGGTGACTCTATTGCGGAAACTCTCGCCGAAACCAATGCGGGGCTGAGCACGACAGGCACCCTCAGTGTCACCGATTTCGATACCAGCGATACCGTTTCGGCTGCGGTAACATCTGTGGTCGTGACCGGTGACGACAACGGACTTGGAAACGCGGCGCTGCTCGCAATGCTGACGACGGGAACAAACCCTGTCATCGGTAACACGGCTACGACAGCGGATATCAATTGGACGTTTGATAGTGGTAGCGAAGCCTTTAACTATTTGGCAGCATCGGAAACGCTCGTTCTCGAATACACTATCACTGCGACGGACAGTGAGAACACGAGCGATACGCAGACGGTTACGATTACAATTCGCGGTGTCAATGACGCACCGGAACTGTCCAATGTCGAGATCACCAGTGAGAACGAGGGCACGGAGACGAGGTTGTCAGGCACAATCACTGATGCTGATTTCAACGGCGATGGCTATACGATTACGGTGGATTGGGCCGACGCGAATGATGCGGGAGTGAAAGTTTACGATCTTGCCAATCTTGATGCGGCGGATGGAACCTATAACGATTCCACAGGGGCTTTTACTCTACTTCATACTTATGCGGATGATGATCCGACGGGCGATTCCTCAAACAGTTACACGGTCAGTGTGCAGGTTTGGGAAACGTTAGGCTACAAGCTGGAGGCTCTTTACAATTTCGATGAAGGCGATGCCAGAGACGGTACTGCCAACGGCAATGACGGCACCATTTCGGGTGGTGGTATCACTTTCTCAACGGGTGATGCTCCTGCTGCTCTCAATGGTGGAGGAGTCGTTAATGGAGAGGATGCCGGTTACATCAATGTCGCGCACTCGGCATCGCTGGGTGAAATCGACGATCAGCTAACGGTCTCTTTTTGGATTAAAGCGGAACTTGCTGACAACGATGATTGGTTTCGGATTATTCGCAAAGGTAACGCCGGAAATGACGGGACCGCGACCTGGATGGTGAATCGAACCGGAAGCACCGACGAAGTCAATGTACGAACCGATACTTTTCCGGATGACAATGTGACCGGGAACCATAATTCCAATCTGCATTACAATAGCGGTAACTCGGTCATTGATGGCAACTGGCATCATGTCACCTACGTGCTCGATAACGGTGACGCCAGTGAGTATGTGGATGGTGTTCTCAACCATACGCAGACTTATCTGCACGGGGACGGGCTCTTCAATACGGATGCGCTTCAGTTGCTGGGACGCTCTTCCAGTGACGGGATATTCGGATCGATGGATGACATCGCTCTATACAGTCGCGCCTTGTCGGCGGCTGAGGTGGCACAACTCGCCTCCGCTCCGGTGCCTACGAACGTGTCCAGTCGAATCGAGCAAGTCGTCACGACGGTTTCCAATGTGGCGCCGACAGTTGCTTTGACGGCACCGGCAGGGATCAGTGAAAATGGCTCGGCGACTCTGGAAGGGACGATTACCGATCCCGGCACGCTCGATACTTTTACGCTCAGTCTCAATTGGGGAGACAGTTTAAGTCCTGACAATACGCAGTCATTCACTTTGGGGACCACGGCTCTGACGAAAGGGGCTGATGGTATCGACTGGAATCCGGTGACACGTGCTTTTTCGATCGATCACCAGTACCTCGATGATAATCCAGGCAGCAGTGCTTCGGATAATTACACGATAGCTGTCACCGTGACCGACGATGACACGCTCGCGGGAATGAATTCGACAGCAGTGACGGTGAGTAATGTTGCTCCGGTGATCACTGTCGGAGCGCTCGACTCAGCCGCAGCGTCTCTCACTGAAACAAATGCGGCACTGTCAGTCAGTGGTACTCTCACCGTTACTGATGCGGGAACCCTTGATACAACCCTGGCAACGCTCAATGGAACCGTTGCCATCAGTGGCTCAAGCGGTTCGCTGACCAATGCTGATGTGCTGCCGATGCTGACGCTGAGCAATACCACCACCGGAACGGTAGGTTGGACTTTTGACAGCAGTAGCAAGCCGGAGACTTTTGATTTTCTGGCGGCGGGCGAGACTCTGACACTGACCTACACGGTTACAGTGACTGACGATGATACCGGCGCGGACACGCAGACGATCGCGATCACGATTACGGGAACGAACGACGCGCCGGTGGCGGTGAACGATCGCTACTATTTCGACGAGGACAGCATTACGACTGTTATCGGGAATGGCAACGTCACTGCTCCCGGTCTCTACGGTGCGCAGTTGTTGTATGAGACTGTCGGATTTACGAACTTCGATAGCGCGGACAATTACACGACGGATAACTCGGCCGGTTTTGCAACGGGTTCCTTTGACCGTGTCGCCTACTACCTTGAGTTGGACGGATACTGGGTGTGGGTTTCAATGGACGCTTTCAACCCGGACGCCAGCCTTGTCGGCGTGCCGGCGGACAACAGTGGCATCGTTGAGAATGGTACGGTGGTCACGAATTTGACGATCGAGTCAAACCACCCCAATGTCGCATCCAGAACGATCCCCAGAGGGATTATCGAGTTTTGGGCAAGCAACTACGGTGGAGGCGGTGGCGGTCAATTCAATTCCAGCGACAGTGCTTTTGACTGGAAAGACAGTGGCGGTACAACCCTACCCGGACACGGATCGTTTCAGGTTGCGGACATTACACCGGGCAGTGAGGAGATGATCTTTTCGGTCACCGGAAGTGGCATTGGTATTGGAAATCAGCCAACTGGAAATCCGGACTGGACCTTCGGTCCGAATAGTTACTCAGTGAGGAATCTGCAGGTCTGGGTCGGCGGAGGCGAAAGCCTGCTTTCCAACGATGTTGATCTCGATATCGATGGGAATGCTCCGGATGATACCGTTACTGTTGTTTCAGCTCAGGGGAGTAATTTGGTTGCCGGAACCGTTACGGTGACGAGTGACAAGGGGGCCTCTGTGATCGTTAACGCGGACGGCACTTTCAGCTACGATCCTTCCGCATCTGCTGAGATTCAATCTTTATCAGTCGATGAAGTCACGACGGATACTTTTACCTATACGATTTCTGACGGGGCCGTAACTTCCAGTGCTTCCGTGACAATCAGTGTCAATGGCAGGAACGATGCGCCCGTGGCCAATGATGATGCGGGATATTCCACGACCGAAGACAGTGTCCTCACGATCACGGCTCCGGCTGCTGCGGTTGGATTTGGAAATGTCGTGAATGCCGGCATTTCAGATGCTGAATTGTTGTATGAAACCCTCGGGTTCACCCACTTTGACAATGCCGATAATTACACGACGGACAATTCCTCGAGTATTGCACCGGGTTCCTTCGAGCGAGTCGGCTACTATATCGAACTCGACAGTTATTTTGTCTGGGTTTCGATGGATGCCTTCAATCCTGATGCAAGTCTTGTTGGTGTGCCGGCTGACTACAGCGGCATCGTCGAGAATGGCACTGTAGTCACGAATTTGACGATCGAGTCAAATCATCCCAACGTCGCTTCGCGGACGATTCCTCAGGGAATTATCGAGTTTTGGGCCAGCAATTACAGTGGTAATGGAGGGGCGCAGTTCGGTTCTGATGACGGGGCGTTTGATTGGAAGGACAGCGGTGGCAGCACGAACCCGGGTCACGGTTCATTTCAGGTAGCGGACATTACTCCCGGTGCCGAGGAGATGATCTTTTCAATCACCGGGGGCGCGATGGGCTTCGGGAACCAGCCGGGTGGCGGGGATTCTCCGGATTGGACCTTCAACCGGTCCGGATTGGGAAACAGTTACACTGTTAGGAATTTGCAGGTCTGGGTCGGTGGACCTCCCAATCTACTGGCTAACGATAGTGAAATAGATGTCAACTATACGGCGCCGGATGACCGTATCACTGTAGTTGAAGCACAGAACACGGCGCTGGCTGGTGGCACCGTGACCGTTGCTTCAGACAAGGGCGCATCAGTGACTGTCAATGCCGACGGAACTTTTGTTTATGATCCGAATGGCCGGTTTGAGTATCTCGCATTGGGTGAATCAACTCTGGATACTTTTGAATACACCATTTCTGACGGTAACGGAGGTAGCAGCACGGCGACCGTAACGGTAACCGTTAACGGAACGAACGACGCGCCGGTGGCGGTGAATGACGGTTCCTTTGAGAAGGTCTGGCAACTTGGTCAGGACAATGGGAGCTCCGGTGAGTTTGAGCAGGAAGGCGGCGGATCTCAACCGGCTCCGGGCAGTGCGACAGCTCGTGACAATGATTACTATTTCGCGGGAACTTATGGCATCGGCACGGTGGCTGAGGATGAAGCGATTAACGACGGCATTCCCGGAAACAGCGGAGCACTGGTCGGTTTTGAGCGGGCTCTTACAGGGGGCGATCCAACGACGCGGATTCATTTTAATCTCGCTCCCGATCAGCTCGACAACGAGTTGAGATTTGTAGTCGATAATGTTTCCAACGGCGCAAGCGGTTTGGCTAATGGACCTTACGAGTTTGAAGTGCGATTTAACGGGAATCTCGTTTACACCGGGGAAATCACGACGACTACCGGATCTGTGCACACCACACCGTCATTTTCCGCGGCCTCGGTAGGCGCTGTGACCGGTGAAAACATCATCACGATTACGAAGACAGATTCCCATGGAGGTTGGATGTCTTTTGATCGACTCACTTTGGAATCGAAAGCGGTATACACGACTGATGAAGACAGCGTTCTGACGGTTGCCGCTGCAGATGGTGTCCTCACGAATGACAGCGATGTTGATGTTGACGGGAATGCTCCTGATGATGTCATCACGGTGACCTCACATGACGCGCACAGCGCTGCGGGCGGTCTTGTCACGGTGAATCCGGACGGCAGTTTTAACTACGATCCTTTCGGTCGATTTGATCACCTCGCTCCGGGGGAATCGGCGACGGACACATTCAATTATACGATCACGGACAGTCACGGACTGACTTCCAGCGCGACCGTTACTGTAGAGATTACCGGTGCGAATGATGATCCGGTTGCGGTTGATGACGGAACTCTTGCCGAGATCTGGCGGATCGGTATCGACAACCACAGCGCTGGTGAATTCGAACAGGAGGGAGGCGCGAACGCCGCTCCCGGTAATCCGAATTTGAGGGATGATGACTACTATTTTGCCGGTGAATATGGGGGGACTATCGGCACGGTAGCAGAGACCGAATCACTCAATGATGGTATTTCGACAAGTCGTGTTTATGGCTTTGAAAGAGCTTTTACCAACGGAACTGCGGACAGTCGGATTCATTTCAATCTCGATCCGGGACAGTTGAATGACGATTTTGTGTTTACAGTGGATTTCTATCAATTGGGTGGAAGTAACACTGGTGGGCATGACATCCGGATTCTTTTTAACGGAGTCGAAATCCACTCGGAAACGATCACGGCTGCGAAGCTTGTGACCACTGCCGCTGTTTCGGGAACGACTGTCGGAGCGATAACAGGTGACAATGTCATTACGGTCGAGCGCTCCGATGATAGGGGAGGGTATATCCTAATGGACTACCTCTCGCTCAGTGCGGTTGAGACTCACACCACAGACGAGAACACAGTTCTTACGGTCGGTGCTACCGAAGGTGTGCTTTCGAATGATTCCGATGTCGATACGACGAATACATTTACGGTTACGGCTTTCGATTCCACCAGTGCCGGAGGTGCTGCAGTGACTGTGAATGCGGACGGGAGCTTTACCTACGACCCCAACGGTCAGTTTGATTATCTGGCGGAAGGGGAAACGGTGACGGATGCGTTTGAGTATACGATTACCGACTCTGACGGCGGCAGTGATACGGCAACGGTTACGATCACAATCACGGGAGTGAATAATGCTCCGGTTGCAAACCCTGACACGAACACCGCTGTTGAAGCTGGAGGGCTGAACAATGGAACCGGGGCTGTAGGCGGCGACGGGACAACCTATTCGGGAACCAGCGGCAATGTCATGGGGGGAGCCGGCGTGTCGGCTGGAGATGTCCCTGATACCGATGTCGACTCAGATGATGATCCGGCTGCCGGGGATGGAAGTGTGGTGGTAACGCATGTTGAATACACCGGTGGGGGAACTGCCTTTGGAACCAACGCGGGAGGTAATGTGGACGGGGCTACAGAGGTGGACGGCCAATACGGAACCTTGATTATCAATCCTGATGGTTCGTATGATTACTTATTGAACCCGGACGCTTCAGGTTCTCTTGCTGCCGGCGAATTTGGTACCGAGGAATTCACCTACACGATCTCTGACAGTGTCATTTATGCAGATGATTTTTCAGGTTCGGGCGAGCTCAATAGTGCTTCTCCGGATACTTCTCCGGGGGCGGAAGTCTGGACTTCGAGCGCTCTTTGGAATGCTGACGGTACGAAAGCGAGCAACGGAACAGGTTCCGCGTGGCTGCCTTTTTCACCGGAGGCCGGAAAGGTCTATACGCTTTCGGCTGATGTGAATCCCGATCTTTCGACGTCAGGTGACTGGCTTGCAATCGGATTCGGCGGACTTGTTCCCGCTTCGATGAGTACGAGCCAGTTTCAAGCTGGCGGAAACAATGGGGCTGCCTGGATGCTGTTCAGGGAGAATGATGCGGCATCGTCGGTCATTCAGACATTCGGCGGACCTGCGACCGCGGCCGGGCAATCTCACGATCTGACACCGGATGTAGTCGGAAACGCTAAGCTGGAAGTGATTCTTGATACGACGGGAGCGAATTGGAAAGTTGAGTGGAGGATTAACGGGACGACGCTGCGCAGTTATACCTACGGCACCAATCCGGTAATTGAATCGGTTGGTCTGGGGGGCATTAACATTGCGACCGGTTCCATCGATAATTTTTCTCTCGTTGAAGGGGAGGTCAGTTCGACAACGCTGACGATTACGGTCGAGGGCACGAACGATACACCGGTCATTACCAGTGCAGATCAAACCGGCTCCATCACGGAGACGGTAGACATTGCCGGTGGAACCGATGCCGATCCTGCAGCCGCAACCGGGACGATTACTTTTGATGATGCTGATCTCACTGACACTCACACTGCGACGATTCTCCCGGGCTCAAGCGTGACAGGTGGAACCGCGACATTGACGGCGGCCCAGGAAGTGGCCTTGCTTGATAATCTCAGTCTTGGTGCGGTTCAGAATGACACACCTGCGGATGGATCGGGTGCTGTTGGTTGGACTTACACGGTTCCGAATTTCGAGATCGATTTTCTCGCTGCAGGAGAAACGGTTGAAGTGACTCACACCGTCGCCATCAGCGATGCCGGGGTGATTTTTAACGGCGATTTCTCAGCCAATGCGGCTGATTTTGGCTCCTTTCCCGGCTATCTTGGCGGGGCCAATCCAGGCGCAATCGAGGGTTGGACGCACACAGGAAGAGTTGGAATCAATCCTGTGGTAGCTCCGGGGAGCGGTTCCCCGTTTGCTAACAATGGTGCAAACTCCACTCCCGTAGCATTCATTCAGCGGACCGGATCGATCTCGCAGACGGTTACCGGTTTGGTCGTCGGGCAGACTTACGTTCTCTCATTTGACTACAACGAGCGTGCCACCGGCGGGTCGACGACAGTTACTGCAACCATTGCGGGAGAGACCTTCACCGATCCGAATAACTCTCCGGTGGGAGGATCGAATCCCTACCGCAAGGCAACACTGATTTTTACCGCGACGGCCACTTCTGAGACTCTGACAATCAGTTCCGTCGAAAATGAAGGAACTGATCAAACCACCTTGATCGACAACGTTCGAATCGATGTAGCGCAAAAGGTTGTCGTGACTCTAACAGGATCAAACGATTCTCCGGTGATCACGAGTCCTGCCCAGACGGGTGCGATCACTGAGACCGTCGACAACGTTGGTGGTGTTGATGCTGATCCCGCCCCGGCAACGGGGACGATCACTTTCGACGATACCGACTTAAGCGATACGCATACGGTGGAAATTCTCCCGGGTGCGAGCGTCACGGGCGGAACCGCTACCTTGACTGCAGCTCAGGAGGCTGCCCTGCTTGATAATCTCAGCCTTGGCGCGGTGCAGAATGATACGCCCGCAGATGGTTCCGGAAAGGTGGACTGGTCCTATACGGTTCCGAATTCCGAAATCGATTTTCTTTCCGCCGGCGAAACGGTCGAGGTGACTCACACCGTCGTGGTCAGCGATAGCGAGATGGTTTTTAACGGCAATTTCGAAGCCAATGCGGCAGACTTTGATACCTATCCCGGCTACATCAGCAATCCCGGCAATCCGGCCGGAATCGAAGGTTGGACTCATGTCGGTGCCGCAGGTTTAAATCATGGTGGCGCCGGCGGTCCCGGAACTCCTTTTGCCAATAATGGTGACAATTCAACCACTGTAGCCTTCATTCAACGTGATGGTTCAATTTCGCAGACCGTTTCAGGTCTTGTTGTGGGGCAACGATACGCGTTGCTGTTCGACTATAATGAACGCGTTGGCGGCGGCGCTCCCGATTCGACAACGGTGAGTGCAACGATTGCAGGGGCGACTTTCACCGATACCAACAATTCACCTGTCGGGGGATCAAATCCGTATCGTCAGGCCACCTTGTTTTTCACGGCTACAGCGACTTCCGAAACACTGACGATCAGCAGCCATACCAATGGCGGGGATCAAACCACATTGATCGATAATGTTCGGATCGGTGTAACTCAGGATGTGGTTGTGACGCTCACGGGATCGAATGACGAGCCTGTAGTGAATGTTGCAGCTACGGACATTAATGAAAGCGAATCGACGGTTGTGACCGGCGACTTCACCGATCCGGATTTGAATGACACGCACACGATTACAGTTTCCTGGGGCGATCCTAACAGTCTTCCTGATTCGGTCTTCAGCCTGCCGAAAATCGGTGAAATCGATTTGGCCGTTCAGGATACCTTTACCAGCAGCGGCGCGGACAGCACTACGGTCCTGACGATCACATCGCTTGATAAGAATACCGGTGAGGTGAAGTTCACGGTTGAGCACCAGTATATCGATGACGACGTGGCCGGAACTTCGAGTGACGATTACACGGTGACGGTGACCGTTACTGATGACGATACCGGAGTCGGCAGCGATAGCGAAGCAATCACGGTCAG
>JAYWLB010000097.1:0-620 GCA_035967665.1 Verrucomicrobiales bacterium BCK34 | reverse complement strand
GACCCGCATGCCGGGTGGTGTGGGGGGAGCGGGTTCAATCCCCGTTCCTACCCGATTCGACTCCCTCTGGTTCATTGGTTTTTGACGACAACTGTTCCTGCCATCTTATCGTGCCAACCCTGCTTGCGTCTATCGAATGCTACCCACAGCATCCCGAGGCAAAGAGGAATGGCTGAAATGAAATAGCCAATGTATCGTAAAATCCATTGCTTCGTTGTCGGCTTTGCCCCGGTTGCGGCATCAACGATCTTCGAGCGAATTGCCATCTTTCCTGGTGTTGCCTGCTTCCAAACCCAAAAGCCGATGATGATCACGGCTGGAAGAATCCACGAGAAGAAAATGTCTGCTGGTCCGGCAATAAAACCGGTCTCATCTGGATCAAAGTAGCTCCAGCCATAAATCGCTATTAGTGGCGGAAAGGTCAATACACAGAGAAGTATCGTGTCGATGATTGTGGCCCATACCCGCCGCCAAAAGCTGATGAATTGTTCACTGGGCGAATTCATATTCTGTCGAACAGTATATTCATGAACGATTTCCGGCTCATTCCGGGCACTTACTCGGATGGGACTTAAGGAATCGTCTCTAGAGACTACATCGCTTTTCGCCTTATACGTCAA
>JAYWLB010000013.1:0-385 GCA_035967665.1 Verrucomicrobiales bacterium BCK34 | reverse complement strand
GCAAACCGGGAATGATCCTCATTCCTCTACCGTAGCGGATCGAAACTCGTTCCGCCACGAAGCCTATCCGAACTCCCCTGACCGATTCCGCCAAAGCGCCCGATCATGAATCAGACATCCGGCCAAACCGGGAATGATCCTCATTCCTCTACCGTAGCAGATCGTAACTCGTTCCGCCGCGAAGCCTATCCGAACTCCCCTGACCGATTCCGCCAAAGCGCCCAATCATGGATCAGACATCCGGGCAAACCAATAAATATCCTCATTCCGATACAGTAGCGGATCGAAACTCGTTCCGCCTCGAAGCCTATCCGAACTCCCCTGACCGATTCCGCCAAAGCGACCGATCATGGATCAGACATCCGGCCAAACCAGGAATGATCCT
>JAYWLB010000096.1:0-16578 GCA_035967665.1 Verrucomicrobiales bacterium BCK34 | reverse complement strand
TGGGAAAGTGGGAAAGTGGGCGGATCTCATTCCTTTGTGGCTTCGTGACTTTGTGCAAAACCCGTCATTGGGCATGTCTGTGCTGCAAAGGCCCGGTTTGCCGGTCCCGCGCCTTTGCGTGAGATTTTCCCAAAGTAAATCGCATTTTTGGGGATTGAAGAATTGATCCGTTCTCATAAGGTGGGGCGACGGAGCCATGGCGGAGAAAACGACAGACAGCGGGGCGGTGAAACTCACGCCGATGATGCAGCAGTATCAGGCGATGCGGCGTGAATTGCCGGATGATGTCCTTCTCCTGTATCGCCTCGGGGACTTTTACGAGATGTTCCTCGATGACGCCAAAGTCGCGTCGCCCATTCTCAATGTCGCACTCACGAAGCGCAACGGGATCGCGATGTGCGGGGTTCCCCACCATGCTGCGGAAGGCTACATGGCCAAATTGATCAAGGCTGGAAAACGGGTCGCCCTTGCCGAACAGACCACAGAGCCAAAGCCGGGGAAAATCGTCGAACGGGCCATCAGCCAGATCATCAGCGCGGGAACGATCGACGATCTCAATCTCCTTGATTCCGCAAAATCCAATTACCTTGCCGCTGTATTTCAGGTGAAGGGCAAAATCGGCCTCGCCTACATCGAGCACACCACGGGTGAGTTCAGACTCACTGAATTTTCCGACCGCGAAGCGCTCGAGGATGAACTTGCAAGGCTTCGCCCCAGCGAGGTGCTCTTTTCCGAAGAACAGGCGGGGGCGTTTGATCTCCTTCCCAATGCCCAGGATTACGATGGCTACACCTTTCTCATCGATCAGGCGGAATACACTCTGAAGCAGCATTTTAAAGTCCAGTCTCTCGACGGATTCGGTTGCGTGGGGCTCACCGCCGCGATCGGAGCGGCCGGCGCGATTTTGCATTACGTGGAAACGCAGCTCCGCCGCAGTGTCGGGCATTTACGAACGCTCCAGGCGTATCAGACGAATTCCTATGTGCTCATCGATTCATCGAGTCAGGCGAATTTGGACCTTGTCACGAGCCGTTCAGGCGGGGTGAAATCTTCGTTGCTCGGAGCGATAGACCGCACCTCGACGCCGATGGGTGCGCGAAAGCTTCGCAACTGGGTTCTTCATCCAATCCGGGATCTCAACGTGCTGGTGTCGCGTCAGGACATGGTCGAGGCTTTCATCCGTGAGTCGTTTCTTCTCAATCAGATCCGGGAGTCCTTTTCCGGGGTCCGCGACGTCGAGCGCACCATCAGCAGGCTCAGCCAGGGATCGGGAAATGCGCGCGATTTGAAATCGCTGGAGCAATCGCTCCGCCAGGTCCCCGAAATTAGGGCCCACGTTCAGGCCTTGAGCGGCGGGGCCCTGGGAGAGGTTCTTGGCCGGCAAATGGGTGATTTCACCGAGCTCGTTGATTTGCTCGAAACAGCGATCACCGACGAGCCGCCTGCTTCGCTGAAAGATGGTGGCATTTTCGCTCAGGGATACAGCGCCGCGATTGACGAAATCCGCAGCGCCGCAACGGAGGGAAAACAGTGGGTCGCGCGGCTTCAAGCCACCGAGCAGGAGCGAACCGGGATTCCTTCGCTGAAGATCAAATACAACAATGTTTTCGGTTACTTCATTGAGATCACGAAAAGTCATCTCGATAAAGTGCCCGGGGAATACACGCGCAAGCAGACGATGGCGAACGCGGAGCGCTACATCACGCCGGAGCTTAAGGAGGTCGAAAACAAGATCCTCGGAGCCGATGAGCGTCTCAGATCGCTCGAGTATGCGGAGTTTCTCAACCTGCGTGAGACCGTTCTCGAATCGCTCGAAGCGATCCAGCAAACTGCTTCGGCTCTCGCTGAGATCGACGTGCTGACCTCCTTTGCCGAGGTTGCGAGGTTGTTCGGTTACTGCCGGCCTTTCCTTAACGAGACTCAGAACCTCGTCATCAAAAACGGACGGCACCCTGTCCTCGATCAAAACATCGGTGAGGAAAAATTCGTTCCCAATGACACTGAGATGAATCCGGTCAGTAACCGGTTTATGCTCATCACAGGGCCGAACATGGCCGGTAAGTCCACCTACATTCGTCAGGTCGCGCTGATTACTTTGCTGGCTCAGATCGGTAGTTACGTTCCCGCCGAAAGCGCCGAGATCGGGCTCGTCGATCGCATCTTTACCCGTGTCGGTGCGAGCGACGATATTTCGAAAGGGCAATCAACCTTTATGGTCGAAATGACCGAGACCGCTCTTATCGCCAACAACGCGAGCGAGAACAGCCTCGTTATCCTCGACGAGATCGGCAGAGGCACCGCAACCTACGATGGTCTCTCCATCGCCTGGAGTGTCGTCGAGCACCTCCACGACCGGGTGAAGTGTCGCTCCCTATTCGCGACTCACTATCACGAGCTCACCCAGCTTTCCGAGTCCCGCGAAGGAGTGAACAATTACAACGTCGCCGTCCGCGAGTGGAACGATCAGATCATCTTCCTCAGGCAGATCATCGCCGGCGCTGCCGATCGCAGTTACGGGATTCAGGTGGCACGTCTTGCCGGACTTCCCGACACGATCATCAATCGCGCCAAAGAAATTCTGGCGGGCCTGGAGGGAGATGTCGCAGCTCAGGCGGTGCCGGTGGACGAGACGTCTGAGGAACCTGAGGCTGAGGCCAAGGCTCCGACGAAAAAGAAAGCGGCGAAGAAGAAGCAGGCGAAGGTGAAGTCGGAAGATGATAGCGGTGGTGACGATGATCCTCAGATGATGCTGTTTGGGTGAGGGCAAATAGTCTGCCGGTATTGATGTGAAATAGATAGCGCCGTTCATATCTATCTCCCTTGGATTGTATATTTGATAGCGAACGGGATCAGACTCGAAATATTGATTCAAACCGCGAGGGGTTGATCGCATTGCTCCGTGATGCTGGAGGCGTTGTATCCCGCGTGCGTTGGACGTGCGCGAAGTCGAGCTGCGGAATCCCTGCAGGATTCATTGGTAATGTCATGGGAAGTCCCGGGGTTCAAGAATCCCGGGCTGGAAGAAGGAATACCTTTAGCATTTGGATAATTCCGAGCGCCCGGTCAAGAATTGCAAAATTTGCGGGAAAGAGGTAAGATTGAACCATGATCTCCCACGAAGAAATATCCCAAATGCCTTTAGGGGAAAAAGTGATGACAATAGAGGCGCTTTGGCGTTCCCTTTCTGACCGGGAGCAAGACGTGGAGGTGCCTCAATGGCATAAGGAGGTTCTCGACGACAGGGAAGCGAAGATCAGCAGTAGTGAGGCGAAATTTATTCCCTGGAATGAAGCGAAGCAGCAGATCGAAAGTGCTCGCAAATGAACCTTTATATCCTCGATCTGGCGAGGGATGATCTAATTGACGGGTTTCATTTTTATGAAGATAAAGAAAACGGGCTGGGGGATTATTTTCTCTCCTGTCTGTATTCTGATATCGAGTCGCTGAAATATGGTGCCGGAATTCACCGGATCGTTTATCGAAACATTCACCGTGCTCTCTCGGATCGTTTTCCTTTCGCAATATACTATACGTTTGAGGACACCACTGTTTTCATTCGGGCTGTCGTCGATTGCAGACGAGACCCATCCTGGGTTCATGAGCACGTAAAGGAGGGAGAGTAATTGAGCTGCTCTCTATAAGTGCAATCCGGGTTGAGATGCGGGAAATTCTGTATCAATGTTCTCCCAGATGTCGTTTCGATCCTGTAACCGATTTTCCGCGAAGTTGGCTCTTTTCCTGGTGAGCTGCGGAATCGGCGTAGTCGCTGATTCAGCATTTTCCGAGGACGAGGCGGGAGCGCTCCCCGAAAATTTTCTGCCGGGTCCTGTCGATGCTGAGAGTTTTACCGACTTAAAAGGTGTTTCGCCTTTTCGCCGGTCGATCGATTTTTCCGATTCGCTTGTCCTCACCGGGATGGCCCGGATCGAGGGAAATGTTTACGCGACGCTCTTTGATTCCGAATTGACCCAATCCTTCGTCGTATCGGAGCATGAGAATACGGACGGGTGGCAGCTCGTCGGGGTGAGGGGCGATGAAACGGATCTCGAATCGCTCACCGCGAAGATTCAAGTCAATGGGGGCGAGGTCGTGTCGATACGGTATGCCAAAGTCGAAAGGCAGAGCGGCACCGGTTCCGGCGGAGGCAGTTCCCGCGGAGGGGGGGGCTCTTTGAGTCAGGAGCAGATTGATGACGCGCGACGAGCGGGGCGGGATCCGGCTGCAGGCTTTCGCGGAGATGGTTATCGGGGAAGTCCGCCGCCCGAGGTCATGGAGAAACTGAATAAGATCAGTGCAGAACAGCGGGAGGCGCTGGCGAGGCGGGTTATGGAAATGCGAAACAACGGTGTGAATTCCGATGAACGCCGCCGGATCTACAGCGAAGCGCTCGATAGAGCGGCGCGTGGAAGGTGATTTCTCAGGCAGTTCGTAGAGGCGTCGCGATCAACAGGGTTAGGTTCATAACCTGAGAGGGTTGGGTCTGAGCCTTGGGGGCTACGAGTCCTGGAAGTGGTTTGGATTCGTATTTTTCAGTGCGTTTGCGTATCTGAAAAAGCAGCAGATTTTGAACGGGAGGCTACCTTGAGAGACCAAGAACAGTTACTATTATGAACCGTGAAAAAACACTGAATAACCTTCAAACGGCGTTGGCGATGGAATTGACTGCGGCGCACCAATATCAGCTCCATGCAAGTGTCCTGACTGACTGGGGGATTGATCGGCTCGCCGCTCAGATGCGCGAGGAAATGCAGGAGGAACTGGGTCATTCCGATGACTACATTGAAAGGATTATGTTCCTCAAGGGGGAGCCAAAGCTCGAGTTTGCGAAATCTCCTGAGGTTGCTAAAACGCTCGCCGGAATGTTCGAAGCTGATTTGGCCGATGAGAAAGAGGCGATCACCTTTTACACCGCTGCCGCCCGCGAGGCTGACGCGGCCGGGGACATTGGAACAAGGGCCCTTTTCGAGCGGATTGTGATGGATGAAGAAGGGCACATGGGATGGCTCGAGCTTCAACTGGATCTTCTTAAGCGAATGGGAGAACCCGCTTATATCTCCAAGCACATGTCGGCTCCGGGAGAGGACGAGTCGGCGTAGTTTTGCCGGTGAATTTGCAGTCGTCCGGCTGATGCTGTGCGGCTGCGTGTTCCGGTCGAGTCCTCCATCGACAGGAGGACTCGCTCAGGGAATTGGAACCCGCCAGACGGGTTGTTTTACGTTCTCGCTGGAAAGGAGAATGGATTTCCCGTCGGCCGAAAAACACACTCCTTCGCCCTGAGGCTGCAGCGGCAGAACGATGGGTGCCGGTGCTTCGCCTCCCAGCGCGTCGGCCCAGGACTGGTCAGGCCGCTTGTGGTATACCCAGGCATGAGGGTAGTTGCGAAGCACGACGCGTTTTCCGTCGTCTGAGATATCCATACCGGTCAGGTTTTTGGTTTTAATTTCGCCGACCCGCTTTGCGATGAGTTTTTGTTTCTTTCCCGCCAGATCATCGGGGAGGGGGAGTTCGTAAATACCGGGAGTGCCCCCGGCTTCGTGATAGATTTTCTCCGCGAGGAGGATTTTACGATTCTTTACATCGACGGCGACGCTTTCACAGTTTCTCGGACCGTCTTCGTAGGTAAATTCAATTTTGAGCCAGTCTTCTGTCTTCAGGGAATCTTTTGAGCCATTGAAAAGCGGTTCAGGAATTATACAAAGCTGACAATGCTTGCGACGCTTGAGATTGTCTCCCACATCGCAAACCATTAGATAGGCAGTTCCCCCGTCCTCAAAGGTGACGATGTCCTCCCAGTCGTGGTTATCGCTCTTTTTGAACTCCACTTCGCCGATGGTACTGCCTGTCTTTAGGTCCACCTGGTAGATCCGGTTTTTCCCTCCGGAATCGTTGTGCGTCCATACCGTCGAGGTGTGACGGTTGGAGAGATCGATACCGCTGCTTTCGTCGATGCTACTGTCTCTCAGGAAAACGAGGACTTCCTGAGCCTGGGCGGCGCTGAGGCTGATTGCGGCGACGCCGGCAAGACAAATAAAACGAATCATATAAAACGGGAATCTATAGGGAGAACTGCATTTGAAAAGAGCATGAGTTGAATCAATTGCTCTCGTCAATTCGGGCTAATGGCCGGACAGGGGCAGTTTGACTATCGTAGAAGAGGGCGCAAGGAATATAGGTTCGTGCTACCTATTGGTGAGGTTCTCTACTGTTCAAAAAGTAGCTATTAGGACGGAATACCACTTGACGGAACCTGCATAGGGGTGTGTTTTTAACGCTTAACGTTCCTATGAAAGCAAAATTAGCACTTTTTGTCATTTTTCTCACTTCGGGAGTGGTGAGCCTCGTTCAGGCTTCTCCTTATCCTTCTTACCCGATGATGAGTTCACCCATGTCGAGCCCTGAGCCGACTCCGAGTTACTCGAACGAGCCAACTGAGCTCAGCGAGGGATTCACGACTACGTTCGAATTCTACGGTTTGGCCGAGGATGTTCAGAATGCCGCGATCCAGTCAGCTACATCATCAGTGGATCCTGATCCACAGGGAACTTCACAGCGTTCCACGCAGACTTTGCGTAACGGAGCAATCAGTCGCCTCGGTGGTATCCACGCCGGTGTTGAAGCGCCAATGCTCGCCGACGAAGGTGGTGACTCACTTCACTTCGAATACAATTACATCGATACAGCACTCGACAATGCCGGTGTTGGAATCGCAGGTGAGTCGAATGTGTTCGCTCTCGGTTATGAGCGTTATCTCGGTGGAGGGATCTACCTCGACCTGAGTTACGAGTATGGTAACGAAACACTTCGTGCCGGTGCTGCAAACATCGACAACGATACTCACACGGTTGCTGCGTCGCTTTCTGCAGACCTTGTGAACAACATTTACGGTTTCCTCATCGTTGGCGGATCCTGGGCAGATGGTGCGACGAATCTGGCAGGCGCTCAGATCGTTGGAACCGATGGAAGCACTTTCTTCATCAACCCCGGTCTCGGAACGAGCAAGGCTTTCGGCGATATCGTTGTTGATGGCGCGATTTCCTACCTCTATCAGAATTCATCCACCACTTCAATCGTTTCGGGAATTCCTCTGACGGGTGGTGCTGATGTTGGTCAGCTCGTGGTCGATCTCGGTGCGACCTACAACTTTACTGACTCTCTCTACGCTCGCGTGGGTCTTCAGTATAACAACATTCTCGACGACAATTTCGGCGCGATCGCTTACGACAAAAACTGGCTTCAGGTTAATTCCGAAATCGGTGCCCGTATCGGTGCTAATTCCAATGTTTACGTGGGGCACGCCTACGACGCAGGTCATAACATTTATGACACGCACACTTACCGCGCCGGATTCTCATACGGATTCTAGTAGCGAAGGAAGTTTATTTTCAAAAGGTGCGCACTCGAGAGGGTGCGCACCTTTTTTTGTGCCCGGGCGATGGCCCCGGCATCCTGTGACAGATTCGCTACTTTCCCGTGGGTCGGAATGCTGGCTCCTTAGCGTTTTCGATGACAACTGATCTGGTTATCAAGGCACTGCTCCTCGGGGCGGTGAATGCGGCCCCCATCGGGCCGGTGGGATTGCTGTGTCTCAAGCGAAATGTTGAGTCGGATCGCTGGCGCGGAGTCTCTGCCTCGTTGGGGATGGCGCTGGCCTACGGGGTCATTTCATTCGCGGCGCTCTTCGGCTTAAAATGGATTGGGTCGTTTCTCGAGGTTTACCGGGTCCCTCTGCAACTGGTCGGAGGAGTCATGCTCGTGCTGATGGGATGGCGGGGCTGGAAGAGGAAAACGGTTCCCCCCGCCAGGGCCAAATGTGCGCGTCGGTATCTGGGCGACTTTACCTCGACGCTTGTGATGACCCTGTTCAACCCGGTTCCCTTTGCGACGTTCACGATTCTTCTCGCGACTTTTAAAGTGGTTTCCGGAGCTTTGGATTTGTCTTCGGATCTCTACTTTGCGCTGGGCGTCGTCGGAGGGACTCTCTGCTTCTGGTTGCCGGTGAATCAGCTTCTTCATATGGTGAAAAAGCGCTCTCCGGGAGAGTGGTCGCAGCGGATCAATTCGGCGGCGGCGATGACAATGATTCTTTTCGGGGGCGCAATTTTTGCAAAGGGCCTCTTTGAATCGTTTTGAAGTGCGGTTTCTCTGGTGCGAATTTTGATTCCGTGCGTAACCTTTCGCCACAGAGAAGATGGCGAAGAAAAAGACAGGATCGGACACCGGGACGGTGATTGAACTCAAGGGAGTTCGTCAAAACAACCTCAAGGGGATCGACCTCGATATTCCGATCGGGAAATTGACGGTCGTGACAGGGCCCAGCGGATCAGGGAAGTCGAGTCTCGCGTTTCAAACGCTCTATGCCGAGGGGCAGCGACGCTACGTGGAGACCTTTTCGCCCTACACGAGGCAGTTCTTCGACCGCATGGACAAGCCGCAGGTTGATTCGATCAAGGGGATTCCCCCGGCGATCGCGATTGAGCAGCAGAATGCGGTCAAAACGACCCGCTCGACGGTGGGAACAATCACGGAGATTAATGATTATCTGAAGCTGCTTTTTCCCCGACTCGCGCGCGGATTCGATCCGGTTTCGGGTGAGGAGATCTCGCCGGACTCGCCGGAATCAATTTTGAGGAAGGCGAAGGAGCGGTTTGGTAAGGATGATGCTCTCCTCATTCTCTTTTCGGTGGAGGCCCCTGCGAAAACGAGGGTCGCTGATTTTTTCGAGTTCCTGCAGCAGCAGGGATACCTTCGCGTCTGGCTCTTTGGAAAACCCTATCGGGTCGATGCGCCGGAGGAGTATGGTCGCAAGACGCTGCCGGGTCGTGTTGATGTGATTCAGGACCGGGTTGCCCCGGCACGTCGATCGCGCTTCCTCGAAGCGCTGGAGCGGGCTCTCGACCTGGGGAAGGGGACCGTCACGGTGGTCGATCCGGCGAGCGGAGAACGGGCCGGCTTTTCGCGGGGGTGGATCAATCCGGAAACGGGAACTGAGTTGAAACCGCCGACTCCGGGATTGTTCAGCTTTAATCACCCGCTCGGAGCGTGTCCGGTCTGTAAAGGATTCGGAAAGGTTATTGGGATCGATATCGACAAGGCGCTGCCGGATAAGTCGCTTTCGATCGCTGAAGGGTTGGTTCGCGCCTTTCAGGGGGACGCTCACTACGAATGCGAGGAGGACCTCGAGAGGTGTGCGCGCACGCGGGGATTGAGTCTCGTCACGCCGTTCGATGAGATGGATCCCGAGGATCAGAAATGGCTCATCGAGGGTGATGGTTCAGATCCCGAGGAGGCCTGGCAACACGGAACCTGGTATGGGGTCACGGGGTTTTTCGACTGGCTCGAGTCCCGTGCCTACAAAATGCACGTGCGGGTTTTCCTGAGCCGATACCGCAGCTACACGACCTGCAAAACCTGCAAGGGCACCCGCCTCAAGCCGGAGGCACTGAACTTCAGAATCGCCGGCAAAACTTTGCCGGATCTCTGGCAACTGTCGATTGATGACGTCGCTGCGTTCTTCAAAACGATCACGGTTCGCAAGGCGGACAAGACTGCGACGATGCTTTATGAAGAGGTGAGTAATCGTCTCGGGTATTTGCAGGAAGTGGGTCTCGGGTATCTCAATCTGGACAGGCCGACGCGAACGCTTTCGGGCGGGGAGACGGAGCGGGTTAATCTCACGACCTGCCTCGGAGCGAGCCTGACAAATACTCTTTTCGTACTCGATGAGCCGACTGTCGGATTGCATCCGCGCGATGTCGGAAAGCTCATCGGAGTGATGCAGCGGCTTCGCGACCTCGGGAACACCCTGGTCGTCGTCGAACATGAGGAGGCGGTGATTCGAGCTGCCGATCACCTCGTTGATATCGGTCCGGGACGGGGAGAGAACGGTGGGGAACTTGTTTTTGAAGGTGCCGGTCTCGCTACTGCTGCGGCCGCGAAGAAGCAGAGCGCAGCTCATCCCCGTGCGCTTACCCTCGAATATTTGTCCGGGAATAAAGTCATTCCCGTTCCGGCGAAACGCCGCAAGCCGAAACAGTTTTTGTCGATCAAACGGGCGACGCAGAACAATCTCAAGAAGCTGGACGCGGAGATTCCGCTCGGTGTCTTTTGCTGTGTCACCGGGGTCTCCGGATCCGGAAAGTCAACTTTGATCCATTCAGTGCTTTATGGGAATCTCCAGGACGCTCTCGGCCTCGCCGGTTCCGATACCGAAGTCGGACAGTGCAAGAGCATCAGCGGCGCCTCGAAAGTTCGGGAAGTCGTCATGGTTGATCAGGCCCCGCTCGCGAGAACACCACGTTCGACACCTGCGGTCTACACAGGGATTTTTGAGCCGATTCGAAAGCTTTTCGCGGAGTCTCCGGATGGCAAGTCGCGCGGGATTACTCCGGGGTATCTCTCCTTCAACAGCGGCGCGGGTCGCTGCGGTCGTTGCATGGGGAATGGCTATGAGAAAGTGGAGATGCAATTTCTCAGTGATCTCTACGTGACCTGTCCTGAATGCGAAGGTAAGCGCTACACGCCGGAAGCGCTGGAAATTCAGTTCGAAGGAAAATCGGTTCATGAGGTCCTTTCGATGACGGTGAGTGAGGCAATCGAATTTTACTTTTCGGTGGAGGACAGGAAGGCAGCCAAAGTGGTCGAGGGGCTTCAATTGCTCGCTGAAGTCGGGTTGGGGTATCTCCGTCTCGGGCAACCGCTCAATACACTCTCCGGGGGTGAGAGTCAGCGGCTCAAGCTCGTGGGGCATTTGCTCTCGAAGCCGAAACGCGCGCCCAAAGACGACAAGACGACCTTGCTGATTTTTGATGAGCCGACAACAGGGCTCCATTTTGACGACACAGGAATGTTGCTCAAGATGTTTGAGCGTCTCGTCGATGCCGGTGAATCTGTTGTCGTTATTGAGCACAATCTCGATGTCATCAAGTGCGCTGATCACATTATAGATCTTGGGCCTGAAGCAGGAGTCAACGGCGGTGAGATTGTTTTCGCGGGGACGCCCGAGGATCTTCTGAAGGTGAAAGATTCACAAACAGGGAGTTACCTGAAACAGCTTCTTACACCGAAACTTTCGGTGGTGAAGAATCAGCTCAAAGTCGCACAGGCTGCTGATCCGGTTCTCTACGCGGTGGAGCGGGCTGAGAACGCGATTGAGCTCTTCGGGGCGAGAGAAAACAATCTCAAGAATATTGACGTGATGATTCCGCGTGAGAAATTTGTGGTCGTGACAGGGTTGAGCGGTTCCGGTAAATCGACTCTCGCGTTTGATATTCTTTTCGCTGAAGGGCAGCGTCGTTTTCTCGACAGTATGTCCACTTACGCGCGTCAGTTTGTGGAACAGATGGAGCGTCCTGATCTTGATGTAATCACAGGGCTTCCACCGACGGTGGCGATTGAGCAGCGAATTTCCCGCGGGGGTGGAAAGTCGACCGTTGCGACGGTGACGGAGGTCTGGCACTTTCTCCGACTGCTTTATGCCAAGGTGGGAAAACAGTATTCCCCCGACACGGGTAATCCGGTGGAGGCGCAGAGCGTCTCGGCGATTGTGAGCAAAATTCGCGCTGAAGCGGCGAAAGAGAAGCGACTCGTTCGAGTCATGGCTCCGCTCGTGAAAGCACGAAAGGGATTTCACACTGAGATCGCAGACTGGGCGGCCCGTCAGGGATTTGAAGCTTTGCTAGTTGATGGGCAGATTGTTCAGGTGGCTGATTTTCAGCGCCTGGAGCGATTCAAAGAACACACCATCGATGTCATCATTGGTGAGATCAAAAAGGATACACCTCCCGAGGCGACCGCGGATATTGTGGAGCGGGCTTTAAAAATCGGAAAGCGAACCTTGAGATTTTTTGATTCGAAAAATCACATTCGGGTGATGAATACGGAGCGCTGTGATCCGGAGACGGGGCGCTCCTTCGAAGAGCTCGATCCGCGCCTTTTCTCATACAATTCCCCGCATGGGTGGTGCCCCTGCTGCCGGGGCTACGGAACGGTAGAGAAGCGTCCTCCGACTTCGGATGAGCGTGATGCGGAGTCGCAACTCGATGCCGAGCTGCGCGAGGAATTCCGCCGCTCCCGTTCGCGAAATCCGGCAGAGCTTGAACCTTGTCCTGAATGCGAAGGCGCGAGACTCAATGAAGTGGCGCGGTTTGTCAGGATCGGTGAACACGCCATCAATGAAATTGCTTCGCTCTCGGTATCTGAAGCGAAGGAGGTGATTGCGACATTCGATTTTGATAAGCAGAGCGCATTAATCGCCAGAGACATTCTTCCCGAGATATCACAACGCCTTCATTTTATGGAGGAAGTTGGTCTGGGATATCTGCAATTGGATCGTTCCGCGACAACACTCAGTGGCGGGGAAAGCCAGCGGATTCGTCTTTCCGCTCAGTTGGGGTCAAACTTGCGGGGCGTGCTTTACGTCCTCGATGAGCCGACGATCGGACTGCACCCGCGTGATAATGACAACTTGCTCGATACCCTCGTGGAGCTGAAGACGAAGGGTAATTCGCTCGTCGTTGTCGAACACGACGAGGAAACGATTCGACGGGCGGATCATCTTATCGATCTCGGTCCGGGTGCCGGTCAGTATGGCGGTGAGGTTGTCTGGGAGGGCGATCCTAAAACGCTCTTCGATCCGAAATTGGAAGCCGGAAGTTCCCCGACCCGCGAGGCTTTTGCTCATCCAATGAATCATCCCATGAGCGGTGAACGTCGCAAGCTTCCGGCCAAAAATCGCAAGGACGGCTGGCTTCGGATCAAGGGGGCGACGGCGAACAATCTGAAGAATGTCGACATCCGGATCCCGATCGGACGTCTCACCGTGATCACAGGCATCTCCGGATCCGGTAAGTCGAGTTTCATGCGGGGGGTATTGAAGCCGGCGGTCGATTCGATTTTGAAAAAGCCAGCCAAAGGCGCTAAGAAATCGACCGTCACAAAGACGTGGAAAAGCATCGATGGCTGTGAGCAGCTCGAAGCTATTTACGAAGTTGATCAGTCCCCGATTGGAAAAACGTCGCGGTCGACGCCGGCGACCTATGTGAAGGTGTTCGACGAGATTCGTAAATCATTCGCGCAGCTTCCTGATGCCCGCGCGAGGGGCTACACCGCTTCCCGTTTTTCTTTCAACACCGAAGGCGGGCGCTGCGAGGCGTGTAAAGGGAACGGGCTTATTAAGCTGGAGATGAATTTTCTTCCGACCTCCTACGTCGAGTGCGAGGAATGTAACGGGAGACGTTATAACTCGCCGACTCTGGAAGTCGAATACAACGGCAAGTCAATTGGTGATGTTATGGATCTTTCGATTGAGGAAGCGTCGGAATTTTTCTCAGGTCATCCCAAGATTTCGCGGACGCTGGGACTCATGAACGAAACCGGGCTCGGCTATTTACGGCTTGGTCAGGCGAGTCCGAGTCTATCCGGAGGCGAGGCTCAGCGTATTAAGCTGGTGACGGAACTCACTCGTGGAATCGGCCGGGCGAGCAACGCGAAGCTGCGTCAGAATCGTCAGCCGAAATCGAACCTGTATCTCATCGAAGAGCCCAGCATAGGTCTTCACCACGCGGATGTGAAACGTCTCCTCGAGGTGATGCATCGCCTCGTCGACGACGGGCATACTGTGGTCGTCATCGAGCACAGCCTTGAGATAATGGCCGAGGCTGACTATCTCATCGACATCGGACCTGAGGCGGGTTCCGAAGGAGGAGAAGTGGTCGCGGCGGGAACTCCGGAAGAGGTTATCAAAGTGGCGGAGAGCCGCACCGCTCCGTTTCTTGCGAGAGAGTTGCAGCACTCCGGGTCATAACTCCGGGGGCGTCTTCGACTTTTTGATGGTGTCTTCGATGAGACGGGTGAAGATTTCTCCGCCCGCAGGGGCCGTTGGAATGACCGGCAGGAGCAGTTCGATCATATTGCGCCCGTCTTCAGAGGTAGTCGCCTGAACGGTGCCTCCGTGTTGAAAAGCGGCAAGATAGCAGGCGACGAGGTCGGTTCCGAGCTCTCCGGGGCGGTCGGCGCGCACGAGGAACGGATCAAATAATCTGCACCTCTCCTTCTCGGGAACGGGTTCGCCGTCGTCGATGCACTGGATTCGAACCGCCTGAGCACCGGAGGATTCCAAGGTTGCGTTGGAGACTCGTATCTCTACTTGTCCAGATGAGTCGGCATTGGCAGCCGCTTCATTGATGATGCTTCGTACCATTCGGGAAACCTTCTCTATGTCCGCAGTGATGGTGTGCAGATCGGGGGCTTCCGCGAGGGTGAATTCAATTCCCGGACTCGCGATGAGAGCTTCTTCATCGGCGCTCTCTATAATCCGGATCAGGTCGATTCCCTCCTTGATGTGCAGCACGGGATTCTGGAAGCTTCCTGATCCGGCCCCCTCATCGAGGTTCGAAAGAATTGAGATCATCCGGCCAATCTGTTCTTCGACTTTTTCGTAGTATTCGTTCCAGAAGAAATCGTCCCGCGCTTTGCCGTTTGCCTCCTCCTGCAGTTGCATCGGAATCATGTCAAAAAAGGCCTGCACCACGGTGAGTGCGTTTCGTATGTGATGATTCAAGCCTGAGGAGAGAATCCCAATGCTCGCGGCTTTTTCGGCCCTGAGCATTTCCTGAAAAGCGACGGCCCGCTCTCTCAGCAACTTGTCCCTTTCTCTGGAGATCCAGAATCGATCGAGGGATTTTTTGAGCCGTGTTTGGAGATCTGCAGGGTCCCAGGGTTTCGTCAAATAGGAGTAGAGAAGGCCATCATTCAGATACTCCACCGCCAAATCCAAATCGGAATAGGCTGTCACGAGAATGCGAAGCGGCTGTTCGTCAATCGTCCTGATTTTCTCCAGAAACTCAATTCCGGAGAGTCCCGGCATCTTCTGATCACTGAGGACGATTCCAATCTCCCGCTGATGTCTGCGGAACATTTCCAATCCTTCGGCGGCGGATTTCGCGGTAAAAATGGGCGCGATATCCTCGAAGCTTTCGGTGAAGTATTTCAATGCTTTCTCTTCGTCATCTACATATAAGATTCCGATCTTGTCGATGGCATGGGCAGGGAAATGCATAAATTGAAGTGGTCGTTTAAGTTGGAGAGGTATGGTGCATCTGCGTCTCTGGCTAAACAGTGCGTTTTCGCAGTGAGACGGTAAATGTGGTCCCTTCGGAGAGGGTGCTGGTGACATCGATTGTTCCGCCATGGGCCTCGATGATGCGATAACAAATACTGAGTCCGAGCCCTGTTCCTTCGCCCGGATTTTTGGTTGTATAAAACGGATCGAAGAGGTGCTTTAAGTTGGCTTCTCTGATTCCCGGTCCGTTGTCTGCCACCTGGATCGATACGAGATCTTCCCCCGATTCGAGCAGTGTGATCGCCAATGTTCCCGGTCGGTCAATTGATTCGATCGCCTGCACCGCATTGTGGACCAGATTGGCGAAAACCTGGACGATTTGGTTTTTCACTCCAAACACTTTGACGGTAGAATCCAGTTCTGTTCTCAACTCAATCTTCGAATCTGCGATCGGTTGTTTTAACATACGGATCGCCCCGAGGATCGCTTCGGAGAGTGAAAAGGAGGCGCCCTTGATGTCGCCGATGTGAGAGAACTCGCGAAGTTCGCTTACGATTCCCCGCATCCGGTCGAGGCCCTCCTGCATGTCCGTGACGACTTCCTCGGTATCATTCTCTATTCCGAATTTACTGAGCCTCTTCTTCAGGGCAAAAAGAGCCTGATTCGTGAAGTTGAGGGGGTTGCCGATCTCGTGAATAACTCCGGCGCTCAATTCCCCGAGGAAAGACATTTTATCGGATTGGTAGAGCTGTTTCTCGGTTTCGCTCAGAGTCGCGAGTGTTTCCTGAATCTTGGTATTCTTTTCCCGTAACTCGACCTGATTTCTTCTCAGGCGCATGCGGGTTTGAAACTCAATGTTTCGCAGTCGCATGTGGGAGTAACTTCCGAGAACAACGATGAGACCAACCGCGCCAATGAAGACACAGTTATTGATGAAATAGGCCATCGATCTCGGGTGGGGCCCGGAAACGACCGCCGGCAGTGTTACGGTGAGGAACATTCCGAAGACGAGACAGGTCGAAATGATGGCTTCTTTAAAGGTCCAGTGGAGCAGCGCGCCAATGGCAACGAGACAGAGAATCAGACCTGCGTAATAGGGGGTTCCCGGATCTCCGACCCGGTAGATCATGAGGGAGATGAAAATGGCGCACACGAGGGGGATCAAGGTGGCGATGATGCGATACCACCTCCGGGCAAAGCGTTGTCTGCTCGTGAACCAGATTACAAGTATCACGACCACACATTCGATGCGGAGAATGAGAAAGGAATAGAAATACCCGGGATAGACGATGTAGTCGACGAGCGAGAAAAGCGGAACGAGAACGGCCGCCAGTTTCGCAACGAGCGCAACGTTCTGGAGGGTCGCCTCACTGTCTTCCGCGAAGAACCTTTTCCGTTCCAATACGGAAAGGGCACCAACGAGGAAAGCTTCGTCGCGCGACGAAGCCCCGGGCCGGGTTTTAAGTGGTGGCATTTCGGGCAAGTGAATACCACATAAAATGATCAACTCACATTATCAA
>JAYWLB010000095.1:0-259973 GCA_035967665.1 Verrucomicrobiales bacterium BCK34 | reverse complement strand
GTAGAGGAATCCGTGAGGATTTCCTGCGAAGAGGCCGGGCGGAGAAATGCTCACGCAGTTTCTCTACGATTTTTGGATGTAGCGGATTCCGTGAGGATTTCTAATCGGTGGATGGGGTTTCTTAACAGGGTTAGGTCATGCACCTGACCCTGTAGGGTCGCAACGGAATCACGGCGGGGAATGAGGTTGCCGCTTTTCCGGCATTTTGAGAGGGTCACGGGATGAAGCAGTTCTATTTTCTCATTCCGGTGATAGCGGTTTTGATCTCCTTTGCAGGCGCCGATGAGCCGAAAACCGTCTCTATTTTTAATGGCAAAGATCTCGATGGCTGGGATGGCAGGGCCGGTGCGTGGGAAGTCCGCGATGGCGAAATCTGGTGCACGGGGACGGCAAAGGAAAAGAACTGGCTCATTTGGAGAAAGAAGGAGCCGGCGGAGTTTGTTCTGACGTTGGAGTTTCGCTGGCAGGCGGGGAATTCCGGCGTGCAGGTAAGGAGTGACGATCTCGGAGATCACCAGGTTTTCGGTTATCAGGTGGAAGTCGCGAGGCAGGAGGTCATGGGCCTGTGGCATCATTCCCTCCTCGCGAAGGATCACCCGCGAAAAGAACAGCGACATCTCATGGCGCTTGCGGGGGAGATTGTGACTCTGGACAGCGCGGGAGGGAAGGAGGTGGACGCCTTCGGGGACGGGGAGGAGATCAAAGAACTCTATCGCGAAAACGACTGGAACACGCTCGAGATCACTGCTATGGGCGACACTCTGATTCAGAAAATTAACGGGTTCGTTTTTTCAACGGTGATCGACCGGGACGAGACGATGCTTCGCAAAAAAGGATTCATCGCTCTTCAGGATCACGGCAAAGGCTGTGTGGTCGGCTTTCGCAATATCGAGTTGAAGGAGCTTCCCTGACACCGTCACCTCTCGATTGCGTGACGGGGCCTTGTTACTCAAGAGCGCCACAACTTTCATTCGCCATTTTGGCTGCATCCCTGTAGAAATTTACCATGATGAAATTGTCTCTCTCCCTTCTTGTTCTGGCAGGAACACTGGTTCCGGTCGCTCAGGCTGATAACTGGCCGCAATGGCGTGGACCTGATGCGAACAGCGTCGCAAAAGCCGGTGACTATCCGACTGAGTTTTCTGACGAGAAGAATGTTCTTTGGAAAGTGGCGTTGCCCGGCAAAGGAAGCAGCACTCCGGCGGTGTGGGGTGACCGGATCTTTGTGACGAGTGGCAAGGAGGGGCAGGATGCCGTCACCTCCTATGATAGGACCGGGAAGCAGCTCTGGCAGAAGACCCTCGGCGAAGAGCGGGCCGGAAAACATAAGAACGGCAGTGGATCGAATCCATCTCCGATCACCGATGGGGAGAACGTGTTTGTTTACTACAAGAGCGGCACGGTCGCTTCGCTCACGGTCGGCGGCGAGCTGAACTGGAAGGTCAATATTCAGGAAAAATACGGTGAGGATACCCTCTGGTGGGATCTCGGGACTTCGCCGATTTTCAGCGGGGAAAACATCGTTATCGCGGTGATGCAGGAAGATGAATCTTATGTCGTTGCGCTCAAGCAAAGTGACGGCAGCGTCGCCTGGAAGGTTGACCGGACTTACGAAGTGAAAAAGGAAACGGGCCAGTCCTACACGACGCCTTACCTCACCACAATTGATGGTGTTGAAACGATTGTGATTTGGGGCGCAGATCGTCTCACGGGGCATGACCCTGCGACGGGGGAAACGATTTGGACGTGTGAGGGGTTCAATCCGCAGGACGAAGCGATGTGGCGGGTGATCGCTTCACCGGGATTCACCAATGGCATCGCGGTGGTTCCTTACGGACGCACCAAATTTGCTGCCGGTGTGAAGATGGGCGGTAAAGGCAATATCACGGAGAGCGCCCGAATTTGGGAGCGCAACGACATTGGCGCTGATTGTCCGACTCCAGTCGGGATTGACGGGAAGGTCTACCTGCTTTCGGATCGCGGGCAGATTAACTGTCTCGATGCTGAAACGGGCGAGGATATCTGGGAGGATGCGATTCCCCGTGATAACACCAAATACTACGCTTCTCCGATTCTAGCCGGTGAGATCCTCTATTGCATTCGGGAGGACGGTATGGTTGCGAGTGTGAAAGTGAGCGATTCCGGGATGGAAGTGCTCAGTCAAAACCTGATGGGTGAGTTGATTGCGGCAGCACCCGTTCCGGTGAATGACAAACTTCTCATTCGGGGAGAAGCGCATCTTTTTTGCATCGGCAGTAAGTAGCATTTCAATGCGCTGGACATCACTGTTATGGGGATTGTTCCTCGTGCTTAGCGCTACTGCGGAAGAGCGGTTCATTGCCCGTGAGACTTTTGAGTCGGGCGACGCTTCCGCTTTTACGACCAAAATCCCAAATAAAAACACCGAAATCCGCGACGGTGTTCTCTGGACGCGAGGCGCGAGTGGCGGAAAATATCCTCCTATGGTCTATCTGCCGGTGGAGGGGACCGATCTGGAAATTTCCTTTCGTTACCGTCACCTCGAGCGGGGCGGGATGATCTGGTTTTTTGTCGACGGGGACGATGGATTCGGGTCGGTCGATCACATGCTGCGGGTCAAGCTGCTGCGTGACCGGATCCAGTTGCAGGTCGATGCCCACTCGCTTGATCCGGATCATCCTCTGGCACAAAAGAACGGGCGGCCCGCCGATAAGGTGAGCGGAGCATACCGGTTGAACGAGATGCTGCCTGCGGAAAAGGTGGATTTGTCAGGGCGTGAATGGCGCGAGGTGAAGCTGGTTTTTCGAGGCTCTGAAGTTGCCATTACCGTAGGCGATGGTCTCTGGAGCAAGACTCTGGTTCGTCCGTGTTTCGACGGGGTGAAGCGCAAGCTTTTGTGGATGCAGAAGGGCGGGGAGGCCGGGATTGAGATCGACGATATCGTTGTGAAATCGCTCGATTCGGAAAACCCGTGGATCCCGCTCTTTAATCAAGAAGATCTTACAGGTTGGAAAGCGAATACAGATTCGGGAGCGTTCACGGTGACGGACGGAGTTCTCACGGCGCACGCAACGCATCCCGAGAATCGGGGGCATTTATTTGCGGTGGATCAGGAAGGTGAGTTGGCTCGCTTTAAGGATTTTGAACTGGTCGTAGAAGCAAGAGGCGAGCCGAATTCCAACTCGGGAATCTTTTTTCATACCGATATGGAAACGAGGGACGGGAAGTTGCATCTCAGGAACGGCTACGAGATTCAGCTCAACAGCACTGAGAAGGAGAAGCGGAAGACGGGGAGCCTTTATGATGTGCAGGATCTCAGTGAATCACCTCTCGATGAATCGAAATGGTTTCAGGTTCGTGTCAGGGTGGAGGGGAAGCGGATTCGGGCCTGGGTGAATGACAAGCAGACGGTTGAGTATCTGGAACCTGAGAATCCGGAACGTTCCCCGCAGAGGGTGGGGCGGCTTTTGAATCCGAAGGGCGGTGCGATCGCTATACAGGCGCATGATGATAAGAGCACCTTTCACTTTCGCGAGATTCGGATCCGGTCGTTGGATTAGGATTCAGGGGCAGTCCTGTGCGATCACGGTGAAGAAGGGGCGGAGAATCAGGTGGTGCCCTTCACGGTGGTTCGGTTTTTAAAAAGGTGGAGCAGAATCGTCAGGTAAATGATGGATCGCGGTCTCATTGACGGTTGAATACGGGGCTGGACTCTGATCTATTTTAAAAAGGCCTGTGTTTGTTGCTCTTATGTCGAAAAGATCCCCTGAAGTTCTCAGCTTTACCCTTGTCGCGGTGTCTTTTGCAGTGCTTGTGGCGTTGTTGTCGATTCGCCCCGGGCCGAATCATGCGAGTGAGATCCGCTATGGGGATGTCATTCACGAGGAGGTGTCGGATTTTTCTACAATTCGCATCAGGGAGAAGGGTTCGATGCGAAGCCTTCTCTTTGTCGATCCGGAAGGTTTAGAGCAATGTCAGTCATCGATCGATCTCGATCATCCGGGGGAGCTGCTCCTCGGGTATTCGAAAACGATTTTCGCTTCACATCTTTTTATTCATCCTCAGAAGCGCGTTCTCGTCGTCGGGTTGGGGGCGGGCGGAATGGTTCAGTTTATGAACGAGGTGTTTCCGGAAACAATGGTTGAGGCGGTCGAGATTGATCCGGTCGTGGTTCGGCTTGCGGGTGAGTTTTTCGGAACGGTGGAAGATGATCAGCTCAAAATTCACACCGAAGACGCCTTCGAGTTTTTCGGGCGGCAGGAGGAAATGGAGAAATACGATGTTGTCTATATGGATGCATTTCTCCGAGCGCCGGAGTCGAGTGGTCTCGATGTGAAGACGGAGCGATTGAAGACGGTCTCTTTTTTGTCTGACATTGCGGGACGATTGACCGCGGAAGGTGCCGTCGCTTTCAATTTGATCGAGGCCGAGGAGGCAACGCCGGGGGATTTGGAAGCAATTCGCGAGGTATTCCCGCAGGTCTACGAATTCCCGGTTCCGGGGACAGGGAACCTGGTTGTGATTGCTCTGAAATCTGAGGAAAATATTCCTCAGGCGGCGCTGAAAGAGAGGGCGCTTGAGCTGGATGAAGCGGTGAACTCACAGGTGTCCTTTAGCGAGCTCATCGAATCCGTAAGACACTAGAATATTCTTCACTTTAAAAGACTATATTGTTAGAGTTGCAGCGTAATTACGGTCAAACATTTCGTTATCATGAAGCAAGCACTCAGTGGTCAAGTTCTCGTTGTAATCGCATTAACCGTCATTTTTGCTATCTCCGGCACAGCTGATGATTCTAAAGGTTTCCGATTTCCGGGCGGAGACAGTGAATTCGGGCGTGAGGCATTTATTTCGCTGAATTGTGTGCAGTGTCATACCGTGACGGGAGTTCTCCTGCCGGAGCCGAAGGGGAAGTCACTGCTGAACCTGCCCCTGGGTGAAGTTCCCCGGTTTGCGCGGAAGTATGAAGATTTGATCGTGGCGATTACCAATCCGCAACACGTCGTCGCTGAGCAGTACAAGGCCATTTTGAATGACGCTGAAGTGAAGGGGGCCATCAAGCCGATGATGCCGGAGTTAACCGAGGATATGACGGCCCGGCAACTCATGGATCTGGTTACCTTTCTGAACGAAGTTTACGAGAATGCTCAACCTGATTTCGGGAAATCCAAATAGCCTGAACAATTAAATTTATTATGAGAGACGAAGTGAAAGAAATGCGCGATGCCCTTGAGGCGATCGGTGCTCTGGACGGCGAAACTGCTGAAGCTTTAGCTTCGCTGGAGGAAGCCCTAGATGAGATCGAATCCCATCCGGAAGTAGGGGTAGTGAGATCCACCTTCCGCGAGACAACCGCGAATGCAGAGGCTGCTTCGGCAACGAAAGAAGGTCTTCTTGCCGGGAAATGGTCGCAACTGAAAGAGCAAATCAAAGATTGGGAAGAGGAGCATCCCGCCGCAACTCTGGTGATTGGCCGCATGGCGAGTGCTTTCGCGTCGGTAGGCCTTTGATAGGTGAGTATAAGATTGTCGGGAAATCCTATTCCTGATAGCTTTCAACTATGTCAAAAGCGATAGTAGATCCTAATGAATTGCGTCGATTTGCCGAGGAGCTGAAGCGGTTCAACGGCGATATGCAAAACTCGATGTCGTCCCTACAGGCCCGCTTTTCGGCTTTAAGTGATACCTGGCAGGATCATGAGCACGTGAAGTTTGCGCAGGATTTCCAGGACACGATGAAAACGCTTCGCCGTTTTATCGAAAGCTCGAGTCAGCAGGGGCCGTTTCTTTTGCGTAAAGCGCAGCGAATCGAGGATTACCTCAGCCAACGCTAACCGTTTTTAATCCCGTGGCGGATAAGGCACATGTCAGCGATGTAGAGGCTCTCGAACGATTTCGGGCGACTCTCACCGTCTATGTGGAGCGGCTCAATTCGGTTCTCGACGAGGTCAGTGAGGAAGTGAAGCGCACCCGGATCTGGCTGCAGAGTGATCAGAAACTCTCGCTCCAGCATGAGATGAAACGCCGGCAGCGGAAGTTGGAGCAACTCGAGCAGGAAATGTTTACGGCGAGGCTCTCAAAACTTGAGTCGTCTAAAACCGGAGCGCAAATGCAGATCAATAAGCAACGTCGTGAGATTCGCGAGCTGGAAGAGCGGATCAGGGCCGTTGCGGGGTGGTTGCGAAATTACGACTCCGTCGTTGAGACAGAGGCGCGAAAAGTGGAGAAACTGAGGCATTTCCTCGACATCGATATGAAGAGGGCTAATACCTTCCTCGCAGAATCGGTTAAAAGTTTGAATGCCTATGCTTCAGGCGACACTCCCTGATTAATGAGTTTAAATTCCAATCGTAGTCGCATGTCAGGCCTTTCTCGCGAACTGTTGCGTTCGTGGCAGGAGACACAGGAAGTGTGGCGTGATCAGAAGGGGCGGGAGTTCGACAAGACTTACATGCAGCCGCTTTTTGAGGCGGTCGAGAACGCCGGTCTTGCCGTTGATGATCTTGAGAAATTGCTGAAGAAATTACGAAACGATTGTGAAAGCTAGATCTTTATCAGCAGGGGAAACACTCAAGGCGCTCGAGGAGGTGACTTCGGGAATAAGGTCTTTCGCCGATCGCGAGATCGGTCTCAGTAAAGCGCGGCAGTTGCGTGACTCCAGTATGCGCCAGAGCCTCGCCGAAGAAAAGGCGGCTCTTGAGAAGGAATGCTCAGGGGCGATTTCAAAATTGCGCGAAAAGGCGGAAGCGGATGCAGCTCAGGTTTCCCGCGTTTTAGGGGAGCGGAAGGTGAGAATCGACAAAGTTCAGATCCGTGTCCGCAACGAAGTGGTTGCTCAGATCCAGGCGGTCATCGGTGGGCGGCGTGGTGCGCTTCAGCGTGACTTCATGCAGGCCGGGAAAACGCGCAGCGCCCGGGTCAGTCAGATCGAGTCGGAGTTTCAGGAAAAACGGAAGAAGTCCACTTCGATTCACAATGCGGCGCTGAAGCTTGAAAAGAAAGCGGTGAAGAGCCTCGGCGGTTATCAGAAATTGAGGAAGGCGCTGATTGCCGGATTAAAAGAAGCCAAGGCAACCTGGGGCGAAATTGATCCCGAAGCGCTTTCCGACCGGTACAAAGGAATCGCCTCAGAGGTGGCGGCGTTTCGCAGATCACCCTTCGCCGGCTGGTTTCGGACCATTCCCGTCGCCGTTCAGATTCTGGGAGTTCTCGCCCTGGGCGGCGCAACGCCTTTTCTATTGCAGGCGCTTGGCGGTCCGCAAATTCCAACGCTCTACGGGGTTATCGGGGGCGTTGCAGGGGCCATCATTTTCGGGCTGATGTTTATTCTGGGTCGAGTGAGGGCGCAGAAGTTTCTCGATGCGGTTTTAAGTGATTTCATCGAAGCGAAGCAGGAGCGCCTTCAGCTCAAAGGGGGAATTGCGAAGGAGCAGGAGAAAGCAATGAAGGAAGCGGATGCGGCTTATCTCAAAATCAAAAAGGCATTTGATGCAGGGATTAAAGACTCGACCGCCGAAGCGGAGAGTGGTTCAAAATACGCGGGGCCCGATGAAGTGGAAGCCCGGGCGCATCAGATAAAAGAGCGGCTTGAAAGGGCCGCTCGAAATCGGATCGACTCTATCAATGCCAAATTCGATGCGGCCTCAGCCAAATTGACCGCGATCAAAGATGAGAGTGTTGCCGCGCTCCCGGAAGGAGGCGGAAGGAACTCTGACGATCTCGAAGGACAGTTTGATGCCCTCGTCGAGCAATGGGCCGTATCGCTCGTTCCGGTTCACGAAGTTCTCGTGAGTGAGGAAGCGTCGGGAGATGGATCTCCGCTGGTGGAATCCCCGGCGGAATGGAATCCACCGACGGCGTTTCGTGAGACTTTACCGATCGGGCAGGTTCGCTATTCGGGGGCGGCAGCTGAGCTGAAGCTCCCTTCGTCGGATCGTTTTACGCTCCCGTCAGAGCCCGATTACGTGGTGCCGCTTCGGCTCCGCATTCCTGACGAGGGATCGATTCTTCTCGAAACGAAAAACTTCGGACGGGAGGAGGCAATTTCGTTTTTGAATTACCTCGTGCTTGGGTGGCTTACAGGAGCACCTGCGGGACGGGTTTCTTTTTCCCTGATTGATCCGGTTGGTTTGGGGGAGAGCTTTGCCGGTCTCATGCACCTCGCCGATTACGAGGAGATTTTGATCAACACCCGGATCCGGACCCAGTCCGAGCAAATCGAGCAGCGTCTCGGGGAATTGTGTGATCACATGGAGAAGGTCATTCAAATGTATCTCCGCAGTGACTACGAGACGATCACGCAATACAACGAGGCAGCCGGCACGATCGCCGAGCGATATCATTTTCTGGTTGTGGCAGACTTTCCCCACGGTTTTTCAGATCTCGCCGCGACGCGGTTGCTCAGCATCGCTGCTTCCGGGGCACGTTGCGGTGTCTTTCTACTGATGCATTGCGATCAGCGTGCCGAATTGCCGATTGGCTTTCAGATGGATGATATTCGTAAAGCCGCGCTTTGCATAAGAAGCAACGCCGACGGCTTCTTTCTGAAGGACAATCCGGTTTCAGGTTCCGGGTTGATTCTGAACGAGGCTCCACCGCAGGATCTCTTTGCGAAATGGGTGCATCGGATAGGGGAAGCCAATCGTGATTCGAACCGGATTGAGGTTCCGTTCTCCTTTATCGCCCCTCCGGAAGGGCAACGCTGGAGCGCTTCGACCGCGGCGGAATTGACGGTTCCGATCGGAAGAAGCGGAGCGACGAAGCTGCAGCAACTCGCCCTCGGAAAGGGAACCTGTCAGCACGCTCTCATCGCCGGGAAAACCGGCTCGGGTAAATCGACGCTGTTCCACATCATGATCACCAACCTCGCTCTGTGGTGTGACCCCAACGAGGTGGAGTTTTACCTGATCGACTTCAAAAAAGGGGTCGAGTTCAAGTGTTACGCCGACCATCTCCTGCCTCATGCGAGGGTGGTCGCGATCGAAAGCGACCGGGAGTTCGGGCTCAGTGTTCTCCAGCGCCTCGATGAAGAATTGAAGCGACGCGGCGAGCTTTTCCGTGCCGCTGGAGTGCAGGATGTTGCCTCTTATCGCAAGGTTCCCGGCGGCATTGCGATGCCGAGAACATTGTTACTCATCGATGAGTTTCAGGAGTTTTTTACTGAGGATGATCAGATTTCACAGCAGGCTGCGGTGCTGCTCGACCGGATCGTGAGACAGGGGCGAGCCTTCGGGGTTCATGCTGTGTTAGGATCGCAGACGCTGGGCGGAGCGTTCACGCTTGCGAGAGCCACGCTCGGACAAATGACGGTTCGCATCGCATTGGCCTGTAACGAAGCTGACGCCTACCTGATCATGGACGATTCGAATCCGGCGCCCCGGATGTTGACTCGTCCCGGGGAAGGCATTTACAACGACAGAGCCGGTGCAATTGAGGCCAATTCACCGTTTCAGGTCGTCTGGCTCGGGGAGGAGGAGAGGAATGGTTATCTCGTTGATGTGGAGAAGCTCGCGAAAGAGCGGGGGATTGAGCCAACGGAGCGCGTTATTTTTGAAGGCAATGCCCCGGCCGACATCGTGGAGGACGTGGTGATTCGACGCATTGTAGAAGGAGGGCCTGAGGCCAATGTGCCGACCGTTCCCCGGTTTTTCCTCGGTGCTCCGAATGCGATTAAGGGACCGACTGAAGTGCGTCTATCGCGGCAGAGCGGAGCGAACTTGATTGTTGTCGGCCAGAGAGATGATGTCATGGATTCGTTTGCGGCGGTGTCGTTGCGCGTCCTCAGAGCTGAGCAGGGAGATAAAGTGCGGCTCATTGTGATCGATAACCGGTTCTCTCAACCCGACGATAAGACCTGGTTTTGTGAGGCGGTCAGGGCGGTGGGTGATGTGGAAACTCCCGCCATGCACGAAATGGAGAGTGTGATTAATTCTCTCGCAGCGGAAATGAAATCCATTTCCGAAGGGGAGTCCCCGGCATCCTCGAAAACGACGATCCTTTTTATCCCGGGGCTGCACCGATACAAGAAACTGCGCCATGAGGAGGATTTCAGTTTCTCGTTGGAAGAGGATACTGAGGTAAAGGCGTCGGCTTCGCTTCAGGATCTCATTTGCGAAGGTCCAGGGTGGGGGTATCACCTCGTGGTCTCGCTCGATTCCTACAACAGTGTTCAGCGCACTCTCGGGCGGAAGGCGGCCGGCGAGTTCGAGAAGAAGGTTCTCTTCCAGATGAGCGCCGCCGATTCGGCGAGTCTGATCGATACAGGGAAGGCCTCCGATCTCGGATTGAACCGTGCCCTGTTCTACGATGAACCGTCCGGCGAGAGCGAGATTTTCCGGCCCTTTGCGCAGCCAACTCTCGAATGGTTCCGGGATTGATGACGAGGTGAAATCCGGTTGAATTCCCGGTCGATTCGAAAGAAATGCATGATACTTAACAAGTAATGCACGGCATGATTGCTGAAGGTAATGGAGATTCGAGATATGCTATCAGGCTTCAAATCCGCCCCCGAAACTCTCTTGCTGCTCTTGTGTGTCGTTTTGGGCGCTCCCGTAGCGGTCGATTCGGAGGAAAGTGACGAGGGGAGACGGCAGGAGCTGCATCAGTATCTGAAAGGGCGATACCTTTTTCAGAAGCATTGCACGACCTGTCACGGGGAAACCGGGCGTGGGGACGGCCCCTGGGCGGCCGACCTGAAAGATAAGCCGCGAAATTTCAGAGTCGGGGTCTTTAAATTCCGGACCACTCCATTTGGCAAGCTGCCGGTTGAGGCTGATCTGCGCCGGACGATTCGCGGTGGGATCTCGGGGACTGCGATGCCCTTTTTCAAAGACCTTACCGATGAGGACATCGGGGCAATTATCGTGTATTTGCAGAATCTTTCCCGTAAGTGGGATGAGGAGGAACTGAAGGCAAAGCCGATCGAGCTGGCCCCGCGCCCCGAGTGGTATGGGGATGTGGATGCGAAGAAGCTCCGTGTGAAGAAGGGGAAGGCACTGTTCGCGGTGAATTGCGTGTCCTGTCATGGAGAGAAAGGGAAGGGCGACGGACCTGCCGGCGTCGGATTGGTCGATCTCTGGGAGCATCCTATCGTTCCTGCCGATCTTTCGGGGCCACACCACAAGTCCGGAGATACCCCGGAAGACATCTTTCGTACCATTGCAACCGGCTTGAATGGCACGCCGATGATTGGTTTTCATGACATTCTGGATGCTGAATCGATCTGGGAACTCGTTGCATTTATTCAATCTCTCCCGGCGGATGACTAATTAGGGGCTGATATCGCACCTAATCGCGTTAATTGTTTGAACGAATCGCAGTCGTATCCTGTCATTAGTAAATACCTGTTCCTTACCTGATTTTTCCCATGAATACTGATCGCCGTAACTTTTTGAGAGGAGTCGGAGCGAGCCTGTCGCTACCGGTTTTCGAAACTTTCCTCCCTGGCGCTGCCTCCGCCGCAGAGGGTGGAAAACTCGCGACAACGGCGTCGGGTATGCCTTTGCGGACGGCATTTCTTTACAAGCCCAACGGCGTGAATATTGATAAATGGGCCGTAACCGGAACCGGAGCGGATTACCAGTTCAATAAAACGCAGGAGCCTTTTGCCAAGTACAAGTCAGACATCCATCTGTTCAGTAAGTTTGAGCATCAGAATGGAACTGCAGGAGGTGACGGCGGGGGGGATCACGCGCGCGCCAATGCTTCCTTCCTGACCGGAGCCCGCCCTCGCAAGACTGCCGGAGCTGACATCAAGCTCGGGGTCTCAGTGGATCAGGTCATCGCACGCAATATTGGTGATCTGACGCGTCTTTCGTCACTGGAGCTTTCCTGCGACGGCGTAAGAAAGAGTGGTGTTTGCGATTCAGGCTATTCCTGCGCTTATCAGTTCAATCTCTCGTGGCGTTCCGATGTCACTCCGATGACTCCGGAATACAACCCAAGGCACGTTTTTGAGCGTCTCTTCGGCACCGGTAGCAAAGAGGAGCGTCAGAAAGGATTTGCCCTTCGCAACGAACAGCAGCGCTCGATTCTCGATTTCGTGATGGAAGACGCGAAAATTCTCAATAAGCAGCTTGGACGCAACGATCAGCACAAGCTCGATGAGTATATGACGGGCGTTCGTGAGATTGAAAACCGGATTGTAAAAGCTGAGAAGTTCGGCCTCGCTGATGCCGGTGATATGGCGATGCCGGATGGCGTTCCGGGTTCCTATGAGGATCACATTCGTCTTATGATGGATCTTCTCGTTCTCGCTTTCGAAACCGACTCAACCCGTGTCGCTTCGTTTCTTCTCGCTCATGATGGCAGTAACCGGAGCTTTAAGGAGATCGGGGTGCCGGATGGTCACCACACCATTTCTCACCACCGCAAGGACCCTGAGTTGATGGATAAGCTTGCGAAGATCGATTATTTCTACTCGCAGCAGTTCGCCTACTTTCTTGAGCGGTTGAAGTCGAAGAAAGATGCCGATGGAAAAACGCTTCTTCACAACTCGATGATCGTCTGGGGAAGCGGCCTCGCTGATCCGGATCGTCACCGTCACGAAGATTTACCAATTGTCGTGGCTGGTCAGGGCGGAGGCACTATCAAAACCGGTATTCACACGGATCTTGGCGCGAATACTCCGATGAGTAACTTGTTCCTCAGCATGTTGGATCGCGTCGGAGTCAAAGAGGAGCGCTTCGGCGACTCGACCGGTCGTGTCGGGCAATTGGCTTGATTTCCGGGTGACTTTGCCCGGGCTAATAGCAGAGCTCGAATGCGTAATGCGAGCCCACCGGGCACGCTTGCAGGGGTGCAGTGCTAGGGCACGTCGGGATTTCCTGTCTGAAGGTTAAACTTCTGCTCATCGTAGACTTTCTGAGCGCCTTCGGAGAAAAAGAGCCCCGCAGTTAGAAAGGCGATTTGAGTTCTTGATTCAGCATCTGGATTCGTTGAGTGGACAGGGAACGTTCCGAGGATTCGGGTATGGCCATCGATAATCAAGATCGTTGTGTCGATGGACGCTTTTGAGAAGGTCGGGATTTCGAAATCGAGCGGAGGTCCACCGTTCATAGGGAATTTGCCTTGTTTAAATGTTGGTAGGGCAAAGTGATGATCAAAATCGATTCTAAGATCAATTGAGGTTAAGTCGGCAGCGGGCACGGCAATACATTCGAAGCTTGTGCCAATGTTAGCTGTTTTGAGAACTGGAATCGTGCTCTCTGCTTTGATCTCGTAACCTGAGACATAGGTCAAATCGTAACCTGAATTGATCGTTGCTTTCTCTCCCGGATACATTTCAACCGAAGAGCTGTTGATGTGCTTAAGGGTGTTTTCGCGGCATAGTTTGAGACTTTGCTTGAGAGCGTCAGCGTGGTTTTCGGTCGTGCTGCTTTGCTCTGTGAGTTTTTTCAGCTCCAGTGAAGATGCCTCAAATATATCTAGATGAATCCTGATTCCGGTTTCCATCGAGTAAAGAAGTGATTCGAAATAGGCTTCAACCAATTCGAGCTGATCTTGTGTGTTTCTGACGATCATTGCGCTGGTTGGTATGCTGTATATCACTGCTGCGCCTGGCCCGAAGGTGACACCCGCTGACTCGATGATTTGCTTTGCTGTCAATCTCTGTGGTGCTTTCGGGGCAGGGGGCTCAGAAAAGGGATCGTTCGGATTCGGATCAGTGGGCTTGGGTTCGTAAGCCTGAAGGAAGCGCTTTTGAAAAGAGGGAGGAACCACGTAGGTGTTCGTGAGGAGAATCGGCTCACTTTTCATCACTGCGGCGCTTTCTGATGGCGCAGCAAAGCCGCCAGCTTCTGTTTCAGTGTGCGATTTATGGCCGCCTTTCAATTCGAAGTCGTCGTCAGCTGCGCAGGATGACAGCGAGCTGAGGAGAAGTCCTGCGGTAGCAGCAATGAGAGGGTTCATAGGCATGGTTTTGGGGGGGGCGCAGTTTAGTTGAAGACGTTCCAGCGGTGGGTTGTTACCGCGACTTTGAGCCAGCGGTTGTCATCTTTCCTTCCGTCAAAGATCGCGACATAGCCGACTTCGGGGGCTGCCTGAATCCATTGTTTGTCGCCAAGGTAGACGAGAACGTGGACACCTCCGTTGCTCACGGCGAGGTCGCCGGGTTCAAGCTCGTCGTATGACATTTCTACGATAGAACCTTCGGTCTCCAGCTTCGTTGCGTAATTGCGATACCCCTCACTAATCGCCCTGGCGCTTGCGTCGTTCCACCATTGATAAAGGGCCGCTCGAATTGGCATGCCATTGCCTGATTTCAACCCGTTCCAGAACAATGCTTCTCGCAGCGCTTTCCGGGGAAGTCCTGAGCAATCGATGCCTCTGGAACTTTCGCCACCCCAGTAGTAAGGGACGTTGTTCAGCGCGACGAGCCCGTCGAGGTAGTCTTTTTTGATCTTCCTAGAATCGATTTCACGGGAAGGAAGGAGAAATGGTATGAGAGTTAGTGTTAGGGTGATCAGTAGAGCAGTCCTGACCGCTTTGTCTTTTTTAGTGATGAAAAACAGAGCGGCGAAAGTTCCTGTAGTCCCTGCAATCATAAGAACTCGCAAAGGGAAGCTATTGACTGGATTGAATAAGGCTGCACCTATTCCGGCGATCGAGCCAATCAGAAGTATGATGGGAAGGCGATTCGTCATTCGTGTGATGAAACCATGCTATGCTGTTGGATCTCAAGGTAAAAGGAGACTATCGCTTTGTCTGCGGAAGTATGAGCCCCGGAGGCAAAGGTTGGCAATCCCGAAAAATGTCACCATTCTCTGCGTATTCAGTGATTGCTCTACGTCCAATCGATGACTTATGCTTTTGCTATGATGATCAGGGGAGTTTTTGCGGCCGCTTTTTTAACATTGATAGGACTATCTGCGAAGGCGCAGACACATGCGGATGTGATGCCGCTGTGGGATGAGCTCTCGGCGCGTTGGGCGGCGAGCGATATGCCCGGTGCGGTTTTGGCGGCTGACAAATTGGTCGAGGCTCTGGAGCCGGTCGCGACAGATTTTACAATGGGGATCCAGATGAACTCGGCGCTGCACAACCGGGCGTCACTTCGCTACAATGTGGGGGATTACCTTGGAGCCGAGGAGGATCTCAAGCGAAGCGTCGAGCAGGCACGCTCAATTAAGCCTCCTGCAGGGATCCCGGCCCAGGCGGCGCCGCAAATGATGGTGATGGTAGACGACCGGGTGCGAATCAGTCTCCGCGGGCTTACCAATTTTTATATCGCCGCAGGTGATCTTGAGAGGGCTACGGAGTCTTTTCAGGAGGCCTTGAAGATCATCCCGCTATGGAAGCAGCAGGCTGAGAATAATCCGTCGATTGGCTACCAGATTCTCGCGGCGGAGGTCTCTTCGATGGAGGGTTCGTTTTACCGTGCGACGGGTGACTATGCGAAAGCGGCTCAGGCTTTTCTGGCGCGTCTTGAAGAGATCGACGGTGCCTGGGAAATGGTCTTGAAAATGGTGGGTGGAACCGAAAGTGATTTCACCGATCAGATGAAAATGAACTATCTGCGGGGGCGGGCCAACCTGCTCATGGAACTGGCGGAAGTTTCCTCCCTCACAGAAAAGCATCAGGAAGCGGTGGGTTTCTGCAAGCAGGCGCGGGAGTCATCCTCTGAGATGATGCCGCTCTACCGGAAGTGGGCGGAAACGACTTTGAAAACGAACCCGGCGATTCCGAAGGAGACGATTGAAAAGACGCTGGAGGGAGTGCAGATCAATTCCAACTATTTAATCTTCGAGCGGTCTGCAATCGTCTTTCGCGCAGCCGGGGAGGAAAAAGCGGCTCTCGATCTGATGGTTGAGGGGATCAAACGTCGCGGCGAGGACTTTGAGCAGCAACGCATGCTGACTTTGGAATACAACGTGATTCGTCCGGAGGAGAGTCTCCAGCTGATCGGGGATCTTCAGGCCATTCTCGGGCAACATGACGAAGCGGCGGTGTCTTATGAAAAAGCGCTGAAACTGATTCGATCACAGTATCCCGAAGCGCACCCCGCCGATCTCGAAATACGGGAGAGTCAGGCGCTTCTCGAACGGACGAGAGGGAATGATGCCGCTGCTGCAAAATTGGCCGAGGAAGTGCTCGCGGGGCGGATGGAAAATTTGGAGGCGGTTCTTTCGTTTGCAGATGAGTCGCAGCGGCTTGCCTATCGAAGTTCGGTCGATCCCTGGAGTCTCTACGCGAGTCTTCGTCTTCCCAATGAGCTTTATGAGGCGGTCTTGAAGACGAAAGGGATTGTTCTCGAATCGATTCTCGAAGACCGGGGGATTGCCAAACAGGGAAATGATCCCGCACTCGCTGAAACACTGGTAGAATTGAAAGCGGTTCAGCGACAGCTCATGGAAGCGGTCCTCGGCGGAAAGAGCGACGCTGAAACGGTGCCGTTGAAAGAACGGCTCGGCAATCTGGAATCAAAGCTGGCGGCTGATGGAAAGAGGAAAGGCCGCGTCGAGGACAGTTTGAAAGCGTCAGTGAAAGCGGTCTCGTCCGTGATTCCAAAAGGCGGTGCGCTTATCGAATATATTCGCTACAGGGACTACTCGGCTCCGGGGAGATTCATTCCCCGCTACGGCGCGATTGTGATTAAAGCGGGGGAGGAACCCGTCTTTGTGCCGCTCGACACGGCGAAGAATGTCGAGGCGGGGATGGCTCTCTACGCGAAGGCTGTGCGCGCTAATCTGGAGGACGAAAAGATGGAGCAGTTCCTGAGAGCGGCCGCAGCCAGTGTCTGGGATCCACTGAAGCCCCATTTGCCGGCAGCGGGACAGCATATTATTCTTTCTCCCGATGGTGTGCTCAATTTCCTGTCCTTCGCGACTTTGCTGGAAGGGGATAAATTTGTGGGTGAGACCTGGATGTTGTCCTATGTCGCTTCGGGGCGTGATCTCCTTCGCAAGACCGATTCAAAACGGAATGAGACGATGAAGATCATCGCCAATCCGGATTTTCAAACTCCGGCGACGGAGGAGGTCGCGGGACAGCGGGCCCCGGCGGGGGGAGCCGCTTTGACGATGCGGGGGATCCTCGGCCGGATTGGACTTTCTCCGCTTCCGGGAACGAAAGCGGAGGAGGAGGCTCTTTCGAAACTGATTAAGGAACAGTGGAAGTGGGACATCGATTCATTTCTCGAAACGAACGCGACTGAGGCGTCGGTGAATGAGGTCGATTCCCCCGGTGTGCTCCACCTCGCCACCCACGGGTTCTTTCTTCCGAGAGCGGGGCGTAGCGATGCCTTGCAACGAGGTCAGCGCTATTGGGATGCAGGAAGCGGAGGGCAGCGGGCCACGCCACTCGAGGCTTTCAGTGATGTCGTGCTCGACAATCCTATGTATCGGAGTGGTGTTGCCCTGACAGGAGCAGAATCGACCTTGAAAAGCTGGGGTGCGGGAACGGTCCTGGACACGGCTAATGACGGTATTCTGACGGCGGATGAAATGGCGCAACTTGATCTCGAGGGGACCTGGATGGTGGTGCTCTCAGCCTGCGAAACCGGACTCGGTGAAGCGAGAGCGGGAGAGGGCGTCCTCGGGATGCGCCGGGGATTGAGCCAGGCCGGGGCACAGCATTTATTGCTCACGCTCTGGCCGGTTGCTGACCGTGAGACCGCGCTTTTCATGATGGATTTTTACACAAACCTCAAAGCAGGGAAGAATTCTCCGATTGAAACGGCGGCACGGGTTCAGGCGGCCTACTTGAAAGCGTTCCGCGAAAAGCAGGGATTGACGGCAGCGGTAAAGCTGGCCGGTCCGTTTATTCTGAGTTTTCAGAACTGATTTCCTCGACTCCGAGAATCGATTTCAGTCCGCTCAGGTTTTCGGAAATCACGGTCTTTACGTCGCGGGTTGCATCGTGCCCGAGCACTCCGATGGGGCCGTCGTAGCCGGATTGGATCACAGTTTGAATCAGTTTTTCCTCCAGCTGCCCTTTCTGGATGGGGCGGATTTTGAATTCCCGTTGCGTGACATCGTGGTTCTTCGGATGAACCATCCCGTTGAGATTCAAACAATGCAGGTAGGGTTTCATCTTCGCGAGATCTTTCCCGAAGGAATCGATACGGTGATGGGCGTGATGAAAATTGTAAACGATTCCGGTGTTCCCGTAGCCCATCTTGCGCAATTCTTCGCAGACAAGGACCATGTTTTCGGGGAGCCCTCCCCAGCCTCCATGATTGTAGAGTCCGAATTTCAACCCGTGCTCTTTCGCCTCAGCGGCGGCTGGTTCGAGAGCTTTCGCTGTCGAGATCACTTTCTCAGAAGTGGAGAGGCCTTTGCCCGAGGGGATAGTTCTCCAAATCTGGGGATGGATTCCATGCTTCTCAAAAAGCGCATAGGCATCAGGGTGCCCTTTCCAGAAAGCGAAAAACTCAATTCCATTTTCTTTGTAGGCAACGATCTCACGCTCGAACTCCGGGACGTGCTTCTCCCGCCAATCGTAGGCGACCCGCTTCAGGCCCAGTCGATGACCATTTTTGCACGCTCCTCCGGTGAGCGTTCTTTTGAATCGAAGGGGACAATGCACCAGGCGACGAGACTTTCCTGCTTGAAGTTCTCCGGGGTTTCGAGCGCTTCCGACGGTAGTATCGCAGCCGAGAGGAGCAGTCCAAGAAGGGGGGCAATTCTGCGGGCGGGAAAGTCGGTCATGGGGGAAGATCGCTTGAGCACTATTGATTCTGGAGGAGGATGATCTCCGAGGCGAAAAGAAGAGCCATCGCCCCGCCGCGCGGGTCATGACCGAGGATTGCAGTTCGATTGTAGTAATCCTCGAGAGTCTTCTGCTTTCCGGTGCCGGTGCAGACATTGATGAGAGTATTCCCTTCGAGATCAATTCGTGCTTTGACCGCCTCCCAGGCTCTGTTGACTGAGGGAAGCCACCTCGTCTGATCGAGCCAGCCATTCCGGATACCCTTGATGATCGATGCAGAGATCATGCAGGTTGCCGTCAACTCAGCATAACTGTCCGGAAGGTCGATAATCTGGTGCCACATACCGTCGTGATCCTGGTATTTCGCCAGTGCCTCGAGGTGGCTCCGATAAGCGTTGAGAAGAAACAGGTAGTCGGGGTGGTCCTCAGGAAAATTCTCGAGTGAGCAGGCCAGGCCAAGTGCGGGAAATCCGTTGCCTCTTCCCCATGCGGCATCGCTCAACGGTGAATGACGATAGATCAAGTCTTCGCGTTGGCACTTTGACTGAATAAATTTGAAGTGCCTCACCGCCTGATCGAAGTAGCGCTTCTCACCTGAGACAGCACCTGCTGCGGTGAGAATCGGGCAGGCCATGTAGATGGCGTCGCTCATCTCGCTGTGGGACGGCATCGCTTCGAGCGGCGAACCGTCGTCTGCAAATGCTAGGTTCGCGACACTCTTAATGCGCTTGTGCGAGGCCTCATCGTCAAAGCTCAGGAAGAGCATCGTTCCGGCGATATCACCGCCATTTTCAGGCACCCCGGCTTTCTTAAGAAATTCTGCTGCAAGCGTTTCACTCTTCTCGGTCACATTGGCATTGCGCTTCGACATCAGTGCTGTCGCATCGATGTAGCCACCGTCGAATTTGTGACCGTAATTTGAAGAGAGTTGCGACAGCACTTCTCTCGGAGTGCGGGCAAGGCGACTGATCATGGCCTGCTTCGCGTTGACTTCGGTTTCCGATTTGAGCGGAAGGACCACGGTTCGCGTCGAGCCATCTGATTCGGTTTTTGTCAGAAAAACATTAACCATTCCCACTCCGGCAGGAGGCGAGTGTCTCAGGGCTTCCCCCAGCGCCATTCCCTCGGGTGAGTCGGGAACAAAGACAACATCGGGAGCTGTCAGTCCAATCCAGCGCCAAATAGCATGGGCTTCCGGATCATCAATAAAGGCATTTCCGGATGGCGGGAAATTGGCGGTGGAAAGCGGTTCGTTCAATCCAAGCCAGTCGTTGTCCGGTAACAGCTTCGGGGCAATCTCCTGCGGGGCGTGTTTTCCAAAGTGAAGAATTCGATAGGCTTTAGAAGGTGCGCCGCCGCTCACTCCGCCTGACCAGGCCAGAATGGGGGACTGATTCTTGTATCGGCCGATCGCGTAGGAATTGTAGAGTGACTGTTTTACCTGAGCGCTGGGATCGATCGACAACTTGAGTTTCACAAGTGACTCGGCGGTTTTGTCGTCGTAGTAGAGAAAGCAATACTGACCCACACTTGCTTTAGCCGGTGTCCCCTTCGAAAGATCAAGAGTCATCGACTGAATCACAACAGTGGAAGGAAAGTTTGATGTCAGCTTCCCGCCCGGTTGAGACCCCGGTGCGATGGAGATAGGAACGGAGCCTTCGCCGGGAATTACAGTGCAGTTGACGAGGCTGTGCCGTCCTCCCTGAAAGATAATTTCAAATTTTTCACTTTCACCGACGGTGCAGTTTTCATAGTAGGTGTCGGCGTTGTTGACATCGGCGATGGCATTCTCGTTGCGAAGAAAGATGCCGTCGGTCACCCAGCACTCCGAGGTGTCATGGGCGCTGAATCCTTCATCAAAATTTTCATACGCTTCAATCGCGAAGAACTGCATGCCTCTGGCATCGCCGTGAATATTGAAGCCGTCGTTGAGGAAGTGACGTGCTTTCAAATTGAATATTTTAACGTTCCTGAGCTTGCCTGAAGTGGCGAGCCCGTTTGTCACCGTGGCTCGCTCAACTTTGTCAACCGGTCCGCGAACGATAAGCCAGCCGGAATTCTCATCGATCTCCTCCCAGCGATACTCTCCGACTTTGAGATCGGCCGTTTCGGGGAATCCGGTCAATCCGTAAGTGTTGTTTCCGATCTTAACTGCCTTTCCGTCGATCACGATCATGTGACGGTTCAGCGAGGGAGGGGGGAGTTTGATCCTGTGGAGATCAGGTTCCAGTGTTTCCCATTTCGAGGCGTCGAGCGTTCTTGCTCCCGTCAGGGTGACGCCGTTTCCGATGATGACGAGATTTGAGTTCCTGCTATCGAGTTTGATCGATTGGCGGTAGATCGCATTTTCGGGAAGGAGGATGACGCGGTCCTGCTCGGTGGCACGGTTCACCGCGACCTGTGCGGTGGCAAGGGGAGCTGCTTCACTGCCCGGGTTGTCATCATTTCCTGTTTCGGGATTGATGAACCAGTCCCGCGAAGTCGCGGTACCGGTGCACAGGGCGAAAAATGCCAGACCGCAGAGAAACTCTGAAAAGAGGTGACGTTTATTGCTCATGTTCCGGCGAGTGTTTGAACGACGATGTCTTTGAGGTGGGCATTGGTTGCCAGTGCCTCACCGGCATCGATTTTTCCCTCGTTTCCTTTCCAGTCTCCGAAGTAGCCACCTGCTTCTTTGAAAATAGGGGGGAAGGGACCGCAATCCCACTCCGCCATGACCGGATCGAGCATGATTTCAGCCCGGCCCGTAGCGACGAGGAGATAGCCATAGGCGTCGCACCACCCGGCATTGTAATAGACTTCTTTCTGAAGACGTTCCCAGGGCTCACCCTTTCCGTTTTTCCCAAAGTAAGCGGTGTCGATGTGGGCGCAGACGGCGCGGTCCAGGTTCGGTTCCTCTGAGACCTTAGCGGGCTTCCCGTTCCAGAAAGCTCCGATCCCGGTCGCACCGGAAATCATCTCATCGAGAGCAGGGAAGTAGGCGCAACCGACCTCAACTTTGCCGTCAATTTCAAGGGCGATTAAAACTGAGTATAGAGGCACCCCGTGGACGAATGACTTGGTCCCGTCGATCGGATCGATGATCCACCGGTGGGTGGAGTCCCCGTCGGAGGCACCGTATTCCTCCCCGACAATTTCGTGATCCGGATAGGACCCGGTAATCCGCTCGCGAATCAACTGCTCAGCTTTCTTGTCCGCTATTGTCACAGGCGTGTCGTCGCCCTTGAATTCGGGACGCGCTTCATCGGTCAGGAAATAATCGAGAGTGAGTTTCCCTGCTTCCCGGGCGGTCTCTTCGGCAAATTTCAGAAACTCGGACAGCATTAATTTTTGGATGGCGCAGTTTCAGGGGCATTCACCGTTTTTACTTCCACTTTGCTGGAAGGCGTTGCATCAGCTTCGATGTCTCCCATAGCATATTGGATGCCATCGAGCATGTGTTGCAGCACTCTGTTATTGGCATAGGTCATGTCGTTGTGACCGAGGTTGGTGAAAAAGAGGCGACCCTTTCCGACTTCTTTGAGCCATGAAACGGGAACGTCGACGTCTCCCGGTTTCGTGTCGCCGAGTGCTTTCGCATGCTTTTCCCCTTCGAGAGGCTTCTGATTCTCCGGGCGGGCCATATCCAGGCTCATGAGAACGCGAAGGCGATCGCGGCCCTGAAAATTCTCAGGCTTGTACCAGTAGATTTCGTCTTTGTGCCAGAATCCCTTTCCTCCGAAAGCTTCGTTGAGAGTGTGATCGGGATCTTCAAGTTTAAATGCCCAGGTGCCTCCGGCCGTCCAGGGGTGGCCTGTGAAAACACCGCCGATCAGAGCGATACCTTCTTCCCACTGTTTAAAATTGTCTGCCGCTGCGTGGAAACCGACAATGCCTTTTCCACCATTGATGAAATCGAGAATCGCTTCGCGCTGGGCTTCGTCCGGGACAAGGTTGGTCGTGCTGTTGAAAATAATGGCATCGTACTGAGCGAGGTTCTCTTTCGTGAACACTTCGTATTCGTCAGCGAGATCGACGCTGAAGGCGTTTGTGCCTTCTGCAATCGCCTGCATCGCATGGTTGCCGAAAGGGATTGAGGTGTGAATGAAACCTTCACAACGATGGAAGAGAAGCACTTTCCGTTCCGATTTCGGCTGCGCCTTAGGAGTGGGAATTGCGGCCTCAATGATCGCTTTGTGCTCATCCGTGGGATTTCCTTTATACTTGTCGGCTGCTTTCTTCCGCCAGGCTTTGGTAGCTTCGCTCGGGGACTCCTGAGCCTGGGCGAAACAAGTCGTTCCGAAGACCAGCAAGGTGATGAGGATAATGGATTTTTTCATAGGGTGATGAGTTGAGGATTGAACGAGACAGAAGGGGGCTAAACAAGTGCTAAAGTCTTTTTTTTGCGCGCTGAAATCGTCTCCGTCTTGATTCGCCTGATGGCCCGGCTGCTTCAGGATTCGGCTCCGGCGGCGCGGGTTCCGGAGTTTGGATCGCTTCGGACTTTCTGACCGGCTTTTTCGATGCCGCTGTCGTCGGGGAGATTGTGGCCCTCGTTGACGCCGATCGTGTCAGAACGGGGAGTCGCCAACCGGTTCTGGTGACGAATGCCTCCAGCAAAAAGAGCAGAAAAGCGGCGCTGAGGAACCAGTCTCTGACCGATGCCGATTCAGGGGATTGCGGCTTCTTCCATGCGTCGGTGAGGTCAAGCAGCTCGGAGCCACCGCTGGCACGGGACGTTTCTCTCAGTTCGCTGATACGTCCGGGATGGAACTCCCATTCGGTGATTGCGCCGACCACGAAGGGACCGAATGGAATGGCGGCGCCACCCACCTGGATCGCGCCTCTGACCGGCTCGCTCTCTTTTAGTGATGTCGTTACCTGATAGTGTCCCGGTGAGAGCCTTTCCCAGGTCAGTTCGCTTGGTGATTCTTTTTGGAAGCCCCGTTGAAGCCGGATCCGGGGCGGGGCCTTTGAAAGTTCGGCACCCCATTGTTCAGGATCATAAAGCAGGTCGAGTGTGAGCTCGGAGCCATCGAGGTGGTGTTTCAAGCCGATTCCACTAGGCACCTCATCACCCATGAGCCATCGTGTCAGGGTTTGGGTGAAGTCGCCCATCTTGTCCCAGGTTCGGGTCTGACTGGAAAACTCACCGCCGAGCGGAAACGAGATCGCCGCGGTTCGGCCGATGCCGCGCCTTCCGAAGGCGACGAGCGGTGCATCGTAGCCGTCGGTTGAAATGAGAGCGGCTTCATCACCTTCGCGGACGTAGCTGAGATTGTAGCCACCCACTTCACTGAGCCAGTCCATGTTCTGCCGGGCGAGTTCATACCAGCGTCCCGTCGCTTGAGTGCCGACCGGTTCGTCGATGAAGGTGGAGCGCGCAACCGTCACTGTTTCCTGAGCGAAAATATTGGGAAGGTCGCCGGGGACGTCGGTGAAAAACATCCGGCCTTCGCCACGGCTCGCGATGTCTTCGATAAAGGGGGCATCGGGATCGGAGCGGGTGCCGAGGCCGATCACGCTGATTGTCGCGTTTTCGTTTCGCATCTCCTCGATGAGCTGTTTGTAGTTGCCGGGTTCTTCGGAATCGGCTGCGTCAGTGAAGAGAATGAGGTGTCGCTGCCCGGCTTCCGCTTTTTTCAATTCCTCCCAGGCGGCTTTCATCCCCGTATAAACGAAAATGCCACCGCCCATCGATTCGATGCTGCGAATCCGGTTGAGGAGTTCGCCACGGCTCGCACCCACGTTGAGAAGACCTGCGATTTTGTGAGCCTGACTGTCGACCGCAAAGACCGTCACGGCATCCATTTCGCTCATAAGTTCAACCGCCCGTGCCGCGCCTTCATTGGCGAGCTGCATCTTGCTGTTGCCGCTGGAAGTTGTCATCGCCATCGAGCCGGACCGGTCCATCACGATTGCCATCGCCACGGCGAGTTTGCGATGCTCGGATTTCAGTTCCATCGAAACGGGGAGAAGGGGATCAATCGCCGATTGATAGTAGCCGCCGGATCCAAAGCTCTTTTTTCCGCCGGCCATGAGAAGGCCACCGCCCTGTTCGGTTACGAAAAAGGTGAGAGCATTGAGAAAGGTCGATGGAAGTTCGTAAGCGGGGACGTTGTTGAGAATGACGGCTTTCGCTCCGGTGAGGATTCCGGGGCTGATCGAGAGGATGTCTTTGGTCTGCTCCACTTCAAATCCCTGCGCTTTGAGAACGGTGCCTACAGGATCGTTCTCGTATTTGCTCAGTAAAATGACACGGGGACCTGAAGCCACTTCAATCCAGGCTTTGCGACTGTTGTTACCGGCAAAGGCATCTGTCTCCGGAGTGATCGACGCGGTGTATTCGTGAGAGCCGGGTTTGGTGATGCGATCCGAAAAGCGAAGTCGGCCCTGACCGTTTTTGACTTCAACCGGGCGGGTGAAACGTTTTTCGCCTCCCCGCGAAATCGTCAGAGGAATCGTGGCATCCCGGTTTCCGGAAACTACGATATCGACGATGAAGGGTTCTCCAATTTGAACCCGCTCGATGAGGTTGAATTCCGATAGCTGGAAATCGGTCGTCTCGGGGGCTTTGATGAGCCGGTAGTCGAGCGGAACTCCCTGTTGGATCAGTTTCGCGCCGACTCCTGTGAGCGGTTCGGTGCTGTAACCGTCCGTGAAGAGGAGGATACGATTGTGCTTTGAGCCGTCCATTCGTGCGAGGGAGTCGCGGAGCGCGAGAGCGGTGCGCGTTTGTTCGCGGCCTCCCGGGTATTTCGAAGTTTCGGGATTGTTCACCGCTGAGACCTCAGTCGCGTAGTCGATGAAATGCAGGGTGTCTGATTCTCCCGGCCTGGAGCGTTCCAGGAGTGTTCGCCACTCATACTCGCCTGATTCAACGAGGTCCCCGGCTGACTTGGATCGATCGAGGAGGACCCAGAGATCGATGCCGCCGGATTTCAGAATCATTCCCGGATCGCTGAGCGCAACGGTGATGAGGAGGAGCAGGATGACTCGAAGCGGCTTCCACAATTCGAGACGGGGAATCATCCATCCCAGAAGGATGAGCAGGGGAATCAGGAAAAAAAACTGCGGAGAACCGAATGTCATAGAGAGGGCTCCCGTATTCTAGGCACTTGTCGGATCGCGGAAAGACCTAATTCACGGATTTGAAGCTCTTTCAGATCCCAGGGCAGGGAGGTTGAGGATTCAGTCGCTTCCGCATGACATTCTTTAAAGAATGAATGTTAGTACATATTAAATTATAAAATCAATAAAAAAATTGAAAAATCATAAATATTGTAATAATGTGCAGTAATCCTTCAATACGATCTTATGAAACTGTTCTTGATCACAGCATCCTTATCAACGCTCCTTTGCTCTGCTTCCTCTTTGCAGGGGCAGATCAGGGACGACAAAGACTCATACAGTCTTTTAGCGGTTCAATGTTTGATCAGCGCCAAGAAGGCCGGGCGAACCGATGTTACGCTTTCTGATTACGATCAGTATGCGACTTCGCTAGCCAAGACGATTTCTTTTCTTTCCGCTGAGGCGCAATCCCGGGTTTTTGATCCACTTACAGGGAGTGCCCAGGCGGCGAGCTCCCCGGCTGACTCGGCGAGCACCGCGAGCAGTTCTTCAGGTGCGTCAGGGATGCTTTCAGATATGGGCGATGCCATCGTCGGAGCAGTGGGTGATTTGAATGATATGCTTTCCGGGGAAGGTGATGTCGCTGATCCCATCGTGGGTGATTCGGGCGGTTCCGGTGATTCTTCGGGTACTGGAACATCCGGTTCAGCTGATGGTGGCGATACCCTGGGTTCTGATACGTCCGGTTCAGCTGATGGTGGCGATACTCTGGGTTCTGATACGTCCGGTTCCGCTGATGGTGGCGATACCCTGGGCTCTGATACATCCGGTTCGTCCGACGGAGGTGTCGGTTCAGGTTCTGATACTTCAGGTTCGACTGAAGGTGTCGGTTCGGATTCGGGTACCCCGGCTTCCCCAGAGGAAGAGGCGGCTATCATTGCCGGAGCACTTGATGCCGGTTTGAGCGAAGCTGACATCGCGGAATTAGCTTCGTCGGGTGGCTTTGATTTCTGGGCCTTCCTCATGGGACTGATTGAAGACGTAGCGGAGTTTATGGCGGGTAATAGCGGCACTGAGTATGAGGAATATGATTCCGATGATTCGGGTGGGCTTGTAGGAGGACTGTTTGGAGGCCGTGGTGGAAGATAGCCGCAATTGTATCTTAAGATTTTTGATCCGTGTGAGCCGCAGGTTGATTCCTGTGGCTCATTTGTTTTCCTGTGATGACTCCCAATTGCGCCGTGAATTCCCGTTGATCACTTTGCAGATTCAGTTCACCATTGGCGCATGGGAAAACTTGATCAGAAGACGGCCGTGATTACAGGCGGAGGTTCCGGTATCGGACGTGCTATTTCAGAGGGCTTTGCAGCCGCAGGCGCATCCGTTGCTATTTTCGACCGCGATGAGGCATCCGCCTCGGGGACCGTTGATGCGATTACCGCAGCAGGAGGAAAAGCCGCTTTTTTCAACTGCGACGTTTCTGATTCAGCTTCAGTGGAAAAGGCTGTTTCCGGAGCGTGCGACGCGTTTGGAGGAATCGATATTCTCGTGAACAATGCCGGGATTGCCAATATCGGCACGGCAACAACGACAAGCAGTGACGACTTTGACCGGGTCATGAACGTGAATGTAAAAGGCGTTTATCACTGCCTTCAGGCGATCCTCCCCCGAATGACCGCAGGAGGCGGGGGAGTCGTTCTCAACATGTCCAGTATCGCAGCGATAAACGGACTGAGGGACCGCTTCGCCTATTCCGCGAGCAAGGGCGCCGTTCACACGATGACTTTCTCCATCGCAGCCGATTACATCGACGACAATATTCGCTGCAACGCGATTTGTCCGGCCCGTGTTCACACACCTTTCGTCGATGGTTATCTCGAGAAGAATTACCCTGATAACAAAGAGGAAATGTTTCAGAAGCTCTCGGCGGTGCAGCCGATCGGGCGCATGGCGAAGCCGGAGGAGATTGCCAATCTGGCCCTCTATCTCTGCTGCGATGATTCCTCCTACATCACCGGGCAGAGCTTCAACATTGATGGCGGCTATTTGAATCTCCGCACCTAATTGCCGGTTTTAGATCTTGAATCGATCTGGTTTTGAAATACTGTTCAAGAAAGCAGTGTTTCAAAATTAATGGTCGATTCGGGAAAAAAAGCAGCGCTGGAGGCGATCCGCAGCCAGCTGGGAGGGAAGGTTGTTTCAGGGACCGAGTTTCTGCAAGAGCGCGAGCTTCATGATACCTGTCTCCCGACGCATTTTCCGGGATTGGACGAGGCACTCGGTGGTGGCCTGCCCCGCGGTCAACTGACCGAAATGATAGGTTCGTCCGTCTCCTCCGGGAGCGGTCTCATCATGGCGGAACTGCTCGCGCTCGCGAGGCGGGAAAGGCGCTACGTCATGCTCCTGGATGTGGGGCGGGGCTTCACGCCGTGGAGTTTTCCGGATCAGGATCTCGAGGTGCTTCTCTGGGTGGGGTGTGATAATGCAAAGATGGCGATCGAAGCACTCGACGTCGCAACCCGGGACGAGAATTTTTCACTTTTCCTCGTCGATCTTCGCGACAGCGAGGCGGCGGATTGGAAATCGGTTCGCTCGAGTCAGTGGTATCGGATTCTCGGGCAAATGCGGCAGCGCGAGACTGCCACGGTGCTCTTTGCCCCGTCACCCGTCACCGCCGCATCGAAGGTGCGTGTCGAAGTCGCGATACCGATGCCGCTCGCTTCATTGAATGAAAACCGTTCCGAACTCGTAAAGCGGGGACGGTTTCGCCGGACGCATTTTTCTTCTGGTCAAAAGTCAGATCGCCGGGCCTATCCGCTGGAGGCTCTGCAGGCGGGATAAACCAATTCGGAACAATGCCACGCCTACCGTCATCTCTCTCCCGTCCCAATCACTACGCCGTGGTCTGGTGCGCTGATTTCCGCCTCCAGGCTGTTTTGCGACGAAGCAATCGCGGGATTCCAGTTGCGCTCATTGATGACAGCAAACGTCAGTCGGTTGTGCTTTGCTGCAATCCTGTCGCGGAGCATGCCGGTGTTTTTGCAGGGATTCCAACGGTCCAGGCGCTGGCCCGATGTCCTGACCTGACCATAAAAGAACCCTCAGCCGCAGCGGAAACGGCGGCGGAACGCCTTCTCCTCGAACTGGCGCTTAACTGGGTCCCCCTCATCGAAGAAACTGAACAGGGAATGCTCACTTTGGACCTTTCCTCGCAGCCGGAAATGCACTGGAACGACAGCGCGCGAAGTCTTCTCAACCGTCTCGATTCCGCAGGGCTGGACGTCGTTGTCGGGATGGGGGAAACGCCATCGCTCGCCCGCATTGCCGCTCAGGTCGCGCAGGAGCGGGGGATTCGGCTGTGGCATCTCGCGGCAAAGAACAGGCTCGAGTTGCTGAATGAGTTACCGGTCAGTGTTGCCGAGATCAGTGCCGGTCTCGTTGAAAAATTGCATCTCTGGGGAGTCGATACCCTTGGTGCCTTTGCGGGACTGCGTCGCGAAACGATCGCCTCCCGACTCGGGGAGGAAGGCGTCGAACTGTGGTTGCGCCTCACCGGTCGGTTGCAGCGTCCTCTCAAGCCGGCCTCCCTCGAGCAGCTCTTCGAAGAGCACTACGACTTCGAATACGAGGTGCGCGAGCGCGAGCCCGTTTTTTTCATTCTGCACCGTTTTATCGAGCGGCTCACGGCTCGTCTTTCGGGAACGGGACGCGCCGCGACAGCAGTGCATTTGCTCCTCAGTTTTTCCGACGGGAGCTGTTACGGAAAGCGTCTCCCGCTTCCCGAACCGACACTCGATGAGGACGTTCTTTTCCGGGTCGGAAGCGGTCATCTCGAAACCCTGGAGCTCAAATCAGGGATCAGTTCGGTGCGGCTTCGCCTCGAGCCATCGGACCTCATTGCCTCGCAACAAACCCTTTTCGGAGCGGGGTTGAAGAACCGGCATCACTATGAGGAAACACTGAAACGCCTCCGGCAAATCGCCGGCAGCGACCGGGTTGGTTCGCCCCGGCCCAAAGATACCCATCGTCCCGACCAGTTCGAGCTCGTGCCGCTCTCTGCTGAAATCGATGAACCGGATCAGCAGGCAGCGCTGATGGTGGAGGAAGAGGGATTGCGGTATGAAGTCCCGGGCGTAAAACAAATCGGCGTAACCTTCCGGCGTTACGCGAGGCGCGTCGTCGCGGAGGTCGAGTTTGAGGATGACGTTCCCAGGTGCCTCGATTCGTCCCGCGCTAAAGGTACCGTCACCACCGCCTACGGTCCCTGGCGAAATGAAGGGGAATGGTGGGACCGGGGTAAAGCCTGGAACCGTGTCGAATGGGATCTGGAATTGAAACAACAGGGGCTTTTCAGACTTGTCGGGAAGGAGGGGGAATGGGTTGTGGAAGGCTATTATGATTAGTGGTCCTGGCGGGCGCGTGAGAAGCCGGAGGCCCGGCGCGTGAGAAGTCGGGAGTTTCCGTGCGTATCTATCTTCGGAGGTGCTTTAGAAGTGTGGGGGGGGCAGAGCAATCAGGAGGCTGGCTCTGCTTGAGATTAAGATAAGGATTAAGAAAAAGAAAAAGAGCTTCGCTTCGCGAGTCGAGCATGTCCCGAAAAGTATCAGCGTAAATTAGCGTCCATCAGCGGTTAACTTCCCCTGGAAAAGTGGCCATCTCGCTCCGGGAGATGGGCGGAGCCTACCCGACTTTTTACCTTTCACCTTTTACTTTTTACGGCGCGCAGCGCCCCATGAACTACATCGAATTACATGCCCGAAGCGCTTTCAGTTTCCTCCGCGGTGCTTCGCAGCCGGAAGCGATCGCCGATACGGTCGCCCGCGCGGGACTCGAAGCGATGGCGCTTTGCGATCGCGATGGATTTTACGGATCGGTCAGGTTCCACCAACGCTCGGTTGAAAACGGGACGCGCGCGGTCGTCGGGACAGAACTGACAATGGAGGATGGCGTTGTCCTGCCGCTTTTAATCCGCAGTCGGCGCGGCTATCAGGCCGTTTCCCGTCTTATCACGCAGGCTCAGTTGCGCTCGCCGAAAGGGGAATGTGCCGCTGCCTGGTCGGAACTCGAATCCATCGCCGGTGACGTTGCGGTTCTGACCGGTGACGAAGAAGGCGCTCTCGACTCCGGCTGGCGGTGCGATGGCCCTCGCGGTATGGAGGATGCCCTGACAAAACTCAAAAAACATTTCCCGGAGCGCGATATCTACGTGGAGCTTCAGCGTCATGCGGTGCGCGGAGAGGAGCCTCTTGTGAAAGCGAAATGTGATCTCGCCGCGGCGCACGGCCTTCCCATTCTGGCGACGAATGGTGTATCCTATGCTGTGCCGGGAGCACGTCAGGTTCAGGATGTTTTTACCTGCCTCCGCCTTCACACCACCCTCGATGCGGCGGGGAGACGTCTCGCCGTAAACGGGGAGCGACATGTGAAATCCGGCAGGATCATGGAGCGTCTTTTTCAGGATCTTCCCGAAGCGATTACGAACACGAGACGCCTCTATGAGACGCTCGACTTTTCGCTCGGGAACCTGGGCTATGAGTTCCCGCGTTACCCTGTTCCGGACGGGCATTCGATGGACACCTTTCTCGCGGAGCGGGCCTGGGCCGGAGCCCAAAAGCGTTACGGCACTTTGTCGTCGGCGGTAAAAAAGCAGATTCAGCGGGAACTCGATCTCATCATTCAGCTCGGTTTCAGTGGCTACTTTTTGATCGTCTGGGATCTCTGTCAGTATTGCCGTGACAACGATATCATGGTGCAGGGGCGGGGGAGTGCCGCGAACAGCGCGGTCTGTTACTGTCTTGAAATCACGCCGGTCGATCCGGTAGGGTCGCGCCTTCTTTTTGAGCGCTTTCTCAGTGAGGGGCGCAAGTCGTGGCCGGACATCGATCTGGATCTGCCGAGTGGTGATCAGCGCGAACAGGTCATCCAGGAAGTGTATCGACGCTATGGCCGGCACGGGGCCGCAATGACCGCGAACGTGATTACCTACCGCGGTCGCAGTGCGGTGCGCGAGATTGGAAAGGTGCTGGAATTCCCCGAGGAGGTCCTGAGCCGTTTTTCGGATTTGTATGCGAGTGGTGATTACAGAAATACAATGACGTTTGAGAATCAGGTCGAACAGTCCGGCATTCCCGTTGATCACCCCCGCGCCGGGGCACTCGCGATGCTGTATGATCAGATTTACGGAATGCCGCGTCATCTCGGGCAGCACTCCGGCGGAATGATTATTTGTCAGGGGCAGCTCGATGCGGTGATGCCGCTGGAGAATGCGAGTATGCCGGGGCGGACCGTGGCGCAGTGGGATAAAAATGACTGCGCCGATATGGGGATCATAAAGGTGGATCTGCTAGGACTTGGGATGATGGCTGTCTTGCAGGAAACTTTGCAACTTTCAGAGGCCCGTGGCCGCCCCGTCGATCTCGCTCAGTTGCCTAAAGATGATGCTCCGACTTACGACCTGATGTGTTCGGCGGACACCATCGGGGTTTTTCAAATCGAGAGCCGGGCGCAGATGAATACGCTGCGCCGGATGAAGCCCCGTTGCTTTTACGACGTCGTTATCGAGGTCGCGATTGTCCGCCCCGGTCCGATTGCGGGAGGGCTTGCCCATCCGTATCTGGAGCGCCGCGCCGGTCGTGAAGCGGTCGATTATATTGATGAAAAGCTGAAGCCGACTCTGGAGCGGACTCTCGGTGTTCCCATGTTTCAGGAGCAGGTTTTGAAAATGGCGATGGTCATGGCGGACTTTTCAGGGAGCGAAGCGGAGGAGTTGCGCCGTGCTCTCGGCTTTCATCGTTCCCATGAGAAAATGCGAAGAGTGGAAACGAAACTTCGCGCCGCGCTTCAGGAGCGGGGGATAAGCGAAGAGACGGTTGAGCGCATCGTCAAAGTGATCGGATCCTTCGCCCTCTATGGGTTTCCCGAATCGCACGCGATCAGTTTCGGCATTCTCGCCTACGCGAGCAGTTACCTGAAGGTGCATCGTGCCGTCGAGTTTTACACCGGACTGTTGAACAACCAGCCGATGGGATTTTATTCTCCGGCCACCCTCGTGCAGGAGGCGAAACGCCGCGGGCTGAAGTTCAAATCGCCCTGCGTGAATCGTTCCGGTTGGCGCTGCGAGATTCTCGGTGAGAAAACGGTGCAGCTCGGGTTGCTTTCGGTGAAGGGCCTGCGTGAAGGTGTCGTCTCCCGTATGCTTGCGGAACGCGACCGTGAACCGTTTACCTCGCTCGATGACTTCCGGCGACGCACCGGTTTTGATCAGCGGCAAATGCGACAGCTCGCCTCAGTCGGCGCTCTCAACGGCTGGTCCACGACTCGTCGCCGCGCTATCTGGGAGGTCGAGGAAGCGGTGCTGGAGCAGGGCGATCTCTTTGCCGGTTCCGCGGCCGGGGCTCCTGACAAAGAACCCTGTCCATTGCCGGAAATGTCCTATTCCGAGCGCGTTCAGTCCGATTTCTCAGGGCTCGGGCTCACGACGGGAAAACACCCTCTCGCGCTGGTTCGTTCACGTTTGCCGTCGGACATTCTCACGGCCGAGGCACTGAAGCAGCTCCCAAACGGGGCCCGTGCCTCGACCGCCGGAGCCGTGATTTGCCGCCAGCGCCCCGGCACTGCAAAGGGCGTTGTTTTCATTACTCTTGAAGATGAAACGGGGCATTCTAACAGCGTCGTTTACGCGAATCGTTTCGAAGAAGACCGCCTCACAATCACGACCGAGGCGTTTCTCGTGATCACCGGAACGATTCAGCAGGCTGATGAAACAACGCATCTCATGGCCGAGAAAATCGTGGCGCTGCGCACCGATGAGAAGCTTCCCGTCGCTGCTTCGCATGATTTTCATTGAGCCTCTTGCGCCGACGTTCCCGTCGCCGGTTCATCGGCAGGCCGTGATCGCGTGACAGTGAAATGTTCTAAAATGTCGCATTTATACAAAAATGACGAGACCTGAGCCTATAACACAATCGACAACGTGTTATCCTTTTATCACGATCAAAAGTGAAAAGCGGACGGGCTCAACCCTGTCTGGTCATTGACCTGACCCTGTTTACTTTCTGATTAAACCCTCTTTAATTGATGACCCAACCCTGTTCAGTTTCCATCGCAACGGCTCTTGTCGCTGGAGTGTTCCTTTCCGCACCGTTGCAGGCAGCTGAGACCGATGGCGCGGCCTTCTACAAGGAGAAGGTTTTTCCGATTCTGAAAGAGCACTGTTTCAAATGCCACGGAACGGGGGATCACCTCAAAGGCGACTTCCGGATTACGAGCCGCGAGGGGCTCATGCTCGGCGGGGAATTCGGAGCGGCGCACGATGAGGCGAACCCGGCCGCGAGTGTGCTTCTCGAGATGATCAGTTACAAAGGCGACGACTATCAAATGCCGCCGAAGGGGAAACTTTCCGATGCGAAAATTGCTGTCCTGACTGAGTGGATGGAGCGCGGCGCTCCCTACGATCCGGCTCTTGAGATCAAAGGCGAGGCGAAAGCGCGTCGTGGTTTCACGGTGTCGGAAGAGGATCGAAACTGGTGGGCCTATAAGCCGGTTTCAAAGAACGCTCCGCCGAAAGTGGACGATGCCGCCTGGCAGAAGAACGGCATCGATGCCTTTGTTCGCAGCCAGCTTGACTCCGAAGCGCTCACTCCGAATGAACCCGCGAGTGCTCAAACACTGATTCGCCGACTCTATTACGACTTGATCGGGTTGCCGCCGGCGCCTGCAGATGTGGAGTCGTTTATAGCTGCTTACCGGATTGATCCCGAGGCCAGTTACGCGGCATTGATTGAAGATCTCCTGAGTCGACCTCAGTATGGGGAAAAGTGGGCGCGTCATTGGTTGGATCTCGTGCGCTACGCCGAAACAAACGGGTTTGAGCGTGACAATCCGAAGCCTTATATCTGGCGCTACCGGGATTATGTGATCGATGCTTTTAATGAAAACAAGCCCTACGATCAGTTTGTAATTGAACAGCTCGCGGGTGATGAAATCGCCGAACCTACGATGGATTCGCTCGTGGCGACGGGATACCACCGGCTTATGCAGTGGGACGATGAACCGGCAGATCGCAAGCAGCACGTCTACGATGTTCTTGCCGATAACGTTCAGATCACGAGTGAAACGTTCCTCGCTACAACGATGGGATGCTCACGCTGTCACGACCACAAAGCGGATCCGATTTCACAGAAGGATTATTACTCGTTCATGGCGTTCTTTGCCGGGGTGACGCATTACACGACGCCGGGAACGATCGTGAACTGGGCGAGTCCCGACGAGAAGAAGGAATTTGAAAAGGAGCGCAAAGCAAAGCTTGCTGCCCTCGAGAAGAAGCGTGACGAGGCGGCTGCTGCTCTCACGAAACACCTCCAAACCACCGGGGTGTTGAAAGGTGACTCCGGCACGGGGCGAACCACGATGATCGACGATGCGAGGGGGAATGGCGCGGAGTGGTTCTACACGACGACGCGCCCCACCGCAGACTGGAGCGATGTCGGTTTTATCAATAAATCCTGGTTCAAAGCAAAAGGCGGCTTTGGCGCTGCGAATCCACCGAACTCTCACATCAATACAAAATGGCACACGCCCGAGATCTGGATGCGGACGACTTTCGGGTTGAAGAAGCTGCCGCAAACACTCGTGCTGGAGATTCATCATGACGAGGATGTCGAAGTTTTCCTGAACGGGACTTTGATTCATTCCGCTAAATCTTTCACCCGCGATTATGAGACTGTTATCCTCGGCGGGAAAGCGCTGAGTGCGCTCCAGACGGGCAAGAATACAGTGGCGGTTCACTGTAAGCAAACCGGTGGGGGACAGTATATCGATCTATCGCTGCACACCGATGCCTCCGCCGTCGATTTGCAGAAACTCCTCTCAGGTCCGAAGGGCAGGAAGCTGGAGAACGAAGTTAAAAAGGCGACTGGAAAGGACTGGGCCGGAGTCTACAACGAGAGCCTCGCTGAAATCGCGAAATGGCGGACCGCGACGCCGGGCATTCCGGTGAATGCGGTTACGGAGAACAAGGGCGGGCCGACTCCAATGCATATTCATTTGCGGGGCAGCGCTCATGCCGAAGGGGATCTCGTTGAGAGCGGGCTTCCTGCGGTGCTTGCGAGCCGGGATTCAGAGCCGGCTCCGGTAAAAACAGCGAAGGTCGCTAACGGGCTCATCAACAGTTCGGGACGACGACTCGCGCTCGCGAACTGGATCGTGGATGAGAAGAATCCGCTCACCGCTCGGGTCATGATCAACCGGATCTGGCAGCATCATTTCGGCCGGGGGATTGTCCCGAGCACGTCTGACTTCGGGCATCTCGGGGAAAAACCAAGCCATCCCGAATTACTCGATTGGCTCGCCCGGGAGTTTGTGGAATCCGGTTGGGACATGAAGGCGATGCACCGTCTCATGCTCATGAGCAATACCTACAGAATGTCGTCGGAACCCAATTCGGGCAATCTGGACAAGGATCCACAGAACCGGAATTTCTGGCGCTACGACATGCGGCGTCTCACCGCTGAGGAAATGCGTGACTCGATTTTGACTCTCTCAGGGAAGCTGAATCTTAAGAGCAAGGGGGAATGGGTTTTTCCGCCGTTGCCGCCGGAGGTGCTTTCAACTTCATCGAAGCCCGGTTCCGTCTGGCCTGTGTCGGCGAAGGAGGAGGATCACTTTCGCCGTTCTCTCTACGTTCATGTGAAGCGAAGCCTGCGGCACCAGATGCTCGCTGATTTTGATCAGGCTGATACTGACACTACCTGTGCGGTGCGATTCGTGACCACGGTCCCGACTCAGGCCCTCACGATGTTGAATTCGAAGTTCGTGAATGATCAGGCAGGCCTGCTTGCTGATCGACTCGCAAAGGACGGTGGTGAGCTTCGTGCTCAAATCGCGAATGGTCTGGAGTTGGCGTTGCAACGAAAGGCGGGCGATGACGAATTGGATCATCTCGTCTCGCTTCACGGCAAACTGATGAGCGAAGCGGGGCTTTCCTCCACCGATGCGATGAAACGGGTCGCTCTAGTGACTCTTAATTTGAATGAATTTGTTTACCTCGACTAACTGATGAAGAAAAAGAAAACACAGGATTTCTGCCGACAGTTCAACCGCCGTGAATTCCTCAGCTCGGTCGGGGGAGGTTTTCCGGCACTCGCTCTGACAGGGTTGATGAGTCAGGACGGTTTGCTGAAAAAGGCAAGCGCGGCCAATTCGCTGAATCCACTCGCGAGCAAGCCGCCGATGATCAACGGGAAGGCGAAGAGCGTGATTTTTCTGTTCATGTATGGCGGGCCGAGTCACATCGATACCTTCGACTACAAGCCGAGTATGGTGGGGATGGACGGCAAGACGATTGAGGTGAAAACCTTTGGTCGCGGCGGTAAAAAGAATGAGGGACGGATCGTAGAGCCGAAGTGGAAGTTCAAGCAATACGGCCAGTGCGGAAAGTATGTCTCCGATCTCTTTCCCCATGTCGGGAGCTGTGTCGATGACATCGCATTCCTTCATTCAATGACGGCTGATTCGCCGATTCACGGGTCGGCCCTTCTCATGATGAACAGCGGATCGCTCATCAGCGGGAATCCGTCGCTGGGCTCCTGGGTGAATTACGGTCTCGGCTCGGTGAATGAAAATCTGCCGGGTTATGTGGTCATGTTAGATCAAAGTGGTGGTCCCATATCCGGGGCGAAAAACTGGACCTCCGGGTTCATGCCTGCGAGTTATCAGGGGACCGTTTTTCGTTCGCAGGGGAGTCCGATTTTAAATCTCAAGCACGTCGATGGAATGCCGAACTCCGAGCAACGTATGCTGATTGATTCGTTGAACCATCTCAATTCGGGGCACCTTTCGCCGCGCTTTGATAACACCAACCTTGCCGCGCGAATTTCCAGCTACGAGTTGGCTTATCGAATGCAGTCGACCGCCCCCGAGGCGATCGATATCAACGACGAGCCCGAAGAGACCCGGAATCTCTACGGAATGGATGACAGGAGGACGGAGGACTTCGGCCGAAAGTGTCTTCTTGCGCGGCGTCTCGTCGAGCGCGGAACCCGGTTCATCCAGCTATACTCCGGCGGGGCGCACAATGATCACAACTGGGATGCCCACGGGGATTTGGAAAACAATCACAACCTCCATGCCGGAGCGACAGACAAGCCCATTGCTGGACTGCTCAAGGATCTCAAGCGTCGCGGGATGCTCGAAGACACGCTGGTGGTCTGGGGCGGTGAATTCGGACGCCAGCCCACCGCTGAATACGAGAAGGGGACAGGCCGCGATCACAACAGCTACGGCTTCACGATGTGGATGGCCGGCGGGGGAATCAAAGGCGGTGTTTCGATCGGGCAGACCGATGAGTTGGGATCGATGGCAGTGGAAAACCGGTATGAGGTAAAGAATCTCCACGCAACGATTCTCCAGTTAATGGGGCTTGATCCGAATGACCTCAGTTTCTTCTTCGGCGGGCTCGATCACAAGCTCGTCGGTGTCGAAGGCGCTGACCCGATTATGGAAGTGATCGCGTGAGGAACTTGATGCAAAGACTCCCGAGGTAGCATGGGTTTTCAACCCGTGTTGTTAGACTCCCGCGCGGATAGGCTCCGCACACGGATTGGAAATCCATGTTACCAATTCAGGCGCAGCCGCTGCAGAACTTCGCTTCGGGTGTTACTTTGAGACGTTCGAAGGCGATGTCTTCACCGCAGCGGTCACAGCGACCGTAGGTGCCGTCGTCGAGACGGGTGAGCGCCATTTCGAGAAAGGCGAGTCGCTCCTCCCGTCGCCGTTCGGCTTCTTTGGCGACTTCCTGCATCGCCATCGAGTCGAGTCTCGAAAGGCGGCCGATCGAGACGTCAGGGGAAATGGCGGCGCGCTCTTCGCCGCTGGATGCAGATTCTTTTCGAATCCGCTCCAGCTCGGCGATAATGATCTCCTCGAGATCAATGAGCTCGTCGGCGGTCAGCATCCGGTTGGCTGCCTATGAGGTGAAAGTGGGAAGTGATTCCTTGTTCCACGCGGATGCATCGATGCCGCATTCGTCGGCGAGTTCGATGAACCCTTTGACCTCCGCTTCGGTGAAGAGAAGGCCGCCCGCTTTTTCGCTGAGCTTTCCGTTGCTCGCTTCAATCGTTCCGGGAAGCATACAGGAATCATTTCCGTGACCGAGGACGTCTTTGACGACGGCAGTGATGTTCTCCGCCTGATTGCGACCGTTGGAAAAATCTCCTGAGCTGATTGCATCGGGATGGACCACCTGGAAGTAGAAGGCGCAGGTTGTTTTCTCTCCGGTTCCCTCAGCATTGGCAGCGCGTCCGCGAAGGGTTGGTAGTGAACCGCCGATGGCACCTCCGTAAAGTTCATTGAGGAGGCCGAGGCCGTATCCTTTATGACGGCCGAAGGGGAGAAGCGCTTTCACTGCGAAAGGATCGTCGGTGGGCTGACCGTTCTCGTCGACGCCGAAAGCGGACTCGAGCTTTTTACCTTCACGCTTGTACTGCTCCACTTTGCCCATCGCAATTTCGGAAGTGGCCCAGTCGATCACGACGGGATAGCCCACTGCATCCACGGTTGGGAATCCCCAGCTGTGAGGGTTCGTTCCGAGGGTCGGAAATTTTCCACCGAAAGGAACAACCTCCGCGAGAGTTGAGGTGCAGTTGGTGTAGGCAATGTAGCCGCGCTTCGCCGCGTCCATGACGTAGCCGCCGCCCCAGAGATAGTGAAAGGCATTGTCGATCGCGACGGTGCCGGAGCCATATTCGTCAGCGAGGCGGATGCAGGTTTCGATTGCTTCGCAGGCGACAGCCTGTCCGAGTTTGCGGTTTGCGTTCCAGGTCTGAACTGCTGAAAAACGTGATTCGATGACGTCGATGGAGGCGCCGGGAACACAGCCACCGTTGCCGCTTCCGAAGAGTTCGTCGAGGTGGAGTGCCTTCAGTGCGTTGTGGGTGCGAATCCCGTGCCAGGACGCTTCCGAGCACATGCGAGCGGCGGCTGCTGCTTCGTCTTCTTCGTAGCCGCGGTGTTGATAGGCGGCGCTGACAAGGTCTTCGTGTTGCTCACGGGAAACGACAAAATATTCTGGATTCGACATGTCTTTGATATGCATGGAAATGGCGGGGAGCGCCAGTGGAAAATCGTGCCTAAAGCAGTCGGCAGATTCTTTTAAACCGGATAAAGCAAGGGCTCGCCCTTGAGGCAGCGAGCGACATTCTCCGCCGCTTCGAGTCGACCCCGTTCACGTTGTTCGCGGGTCGCTCCGGCGATGTGAGGTGTGAGAACCACATTCTCCATCGTAAAAAGGGCCTCGTTGACGACGGGTTCCTCTTCAAAAACATCGAGTGCGGCTCCGGCGAGATGGCCGCTTTGGAGCGCTTCCACGACGGCGGCTTCATCCATCACCTTGCCACGCGCCATGTTGATGAGAAAGGCCCCGGATTTCATCTTCGCGAGCGTGGCCGCATTGATGAGGTGATGGGTCGCGGGGGTCAGGGGAACGAGGATGACTATGACATCGGCCTCGGCGAGCAGGGTATCCAGTGGGCGGAAGTCATCGTGATGATCCGGCGTGGAGCGGGTGTGGATGACCTTCATCCCGAATGCCTTCGCGCGCTGCTCGACGAGTTTCGCAATGCGGCCGTAGCCGACCAGCCCCAGGGTCATGGCCCCGGCGAGACGGCTCTCCCACCGGAGGGGCTCCATTCCGCCCTGGGCCCATTCCCCGGTGCGAACAAACCGGTCGGTTTCCGGGATTCGACGGGTCAAACCGAGAAGCAGGCCCATGGTGTGATCAGCGGTCGAGACAGCAAAGGCGTCGGGGGTGTTGGTGGCGGCGATCCCGCGCTTTTTTAGTTCGGTGAGGTCGAGGTTGTCTGTTCCCATCGCGGCGTTTGCGACGATCTTGAGCTGCGGTGCCGAGTCCAGCAGTTCGGCATCGACGCGGAGTTCGCCCTGGGAAATCAGGCCGGAACATTCGGGGAGCAGTTCAAGGATGCGCTGCCGGGATGCTGGTTTGAAGCCTTCGCCGGCCATGATCACCTCGGCTACACCGTCGAGAGGGGCGAGGTGGGCCGGGGGAACCTTGAGCGTGAAAAGAACTTTGGGAAGGGCTGAAACCATGGCTGAAATGTGTGGCAAAGAGCTGAGGAGAAAAAGTCACCGATTTGCGTTTGATCCTTTTTTGGAAAGATTCTGGCATTATTCCGGCTTTGGTATAGTCTGATTGGAAATCAATTCACAGCCCGAGCGGCCATTGTAACTTTGTTAGGACTCATTACTACTTTGATAACTGGCTTTTGCGCAATGTTTCCGCGTTTGGGGTAACCGTTACCAGATATTATTTGAGACTATGAAGTTATTCGTCGGCAATCTTTCCTACGACGCATCCGAAGAGGAGGTTCGCGCGCTCTTTGAGCCGTTTGAGCCTATCATGGAGTTCCACAGACCCATTGACCGGGAGACTGGTCAACCACGTGGATTCGCATTCATCACTCTGGCGAATGATGAAGTGGGGGAGGAAGCTGTTGCAGCGCTCGACGGTAAATCTTTCTCAGGTCGCAATCTCCGTTGCAACGAAGCTGAAGACCGCCGTAACAAGCCACCTCAGCGTCGCTACAATCAGGAGGATGATATTACGGAAGGAAACACGAAGCGTGTTGATGACCGTCCTGTCGGCAAAGACGGCGAAAAGGTTCGTTACAAGTCGATCTAATCAAGTCGATCCAGTCGACTTTGTAAATCGTCGATTCTGAATCGTGCCACCAACTGATGTGTGGTGGACCGGTGCCCCCCGGCACCGGAGCTTGGCAGCTACCAGTCGAAATTGATCGACTTGTCTGCGTTAAAAGCAGCTCCTCCGGGTTTCCCGTCGGCACCCAGAGATGAAATGGTGACGCTCCTGCCGTTGATCTCGTAGACAAAAGGTTTCCCTGCGTGATCTGACGTTGCCTCATTGGGCAGGCCCAGTTCCTGAAGTGTTTCAGGAAGCGCTCCTTTTTCCTCTGCAAATGCGAGCACCGGGGCTTTGAGGTCCCGGAGTCGATTTTGGGTTTCAACAACAGGACTCGGTCCTTTTTCCCCGAAGAACAGGAGGACAAGAACGATAAAGGCGACCAAAAGGCCGAGGACGATTAGAGTCTTTTTTTCCTGTGTCATAATTAGTCTCGGTGGATTCCGGGAGCGTCTAAGGCTTGAGGATCACCTTCATGAGGCCATCTTCATTTTTGTGGAGCTTGTGAAACCACTCACCGCCCTCGGCGAGATCGGCGGTCGCGGAAATCAGTGGCTCCACCTGAATCGCTCCTGAAGCAACCGCGGCTACGGCATCGGCGTATTCTCCGGCTGAGGCACAGCTTCCGAAGACGCTGAGTTCCCGGGTCACGATGGCCTGGAGGGGAAAGGGGACTTCCGCTTTGAGATTGCCGACGCATCCGATGCTGCCGCCTTTGCGAACCGAGTCGATGGCGATTTTGATGGTCGGTCCGAAGCCGACCACTTCCATGGCGATATCAGCCCCATCGGGATTACCGACGAGTTCACGAACTTTCCCAGGGACGTCGTCGCCTGACATGAGCGCGTGGTCCGCTCCGAGTTGTTTCGCCATTTCGAGACGCTTTTCATCGAGGTCGACCGCGACAACGGTTCCGGCGCCCTTTGCCTTCAGTGCCTGAATGACGAGGAGTCCGATCAATCCTGCTCCGACGACGACGGCGGAATCTCCTTTCTTGAGAGGAACCCGGTTCACGCCGTGGAGGGCGATCGAAACGGGCTCGGCGAAGGCTGCGTGTTCGTAGGAAAGGGTTTCCGGAATCGCGACGAGAATGTGCTCGGGGACTTTGACGAGTTCGGCAAAGGCTCCGTGGCGTCGGTAGTCGTCACAGGACACGCCGAGGACATTGCGTTCCGGGCAGAGATTTATCTGTCCGTTTTTGCAGGATTCGCATTTTCCGCAATAGACGGTGGAGTCAAAGGTGACGCGGTCTCCCACTTTCCAGTCTTTCACCGATGAGCCTACGCTGGTGATCTCGCCGGCGGCCTCGTGTCCCATAATGATGGGGGGAATGCGGCGTCCTGAGCTGCCGTCCATACCGTGAATATCGGACCCGCAAATGCCGCAGGCCTTCACCGCGATAAGAACCTCGTTCGCTTCAATATCGGGATCGGGAGCGTCGGAAAATTCGAATTGGTTGTAGGCAGTGAGAGTGAGTGCTTTCATTAAATTTGAGACTTGAAGCATAGTCTTAACCGCAACAAGGTGAGGCTTCAATCCGAAAACATCTTCCAATCCCTCGCTCTGTAGATGAAAAAATTGATTCTATCACTTTGCCTTTTTGCCGTCTCTCTCCTGTTTTGCCAATGTAAAACAATGGAGGAGGCCAGCTCGGCTCCGGATGCCCGGAGCGTAACGGTCGAAGGGACCCTGTTTTATCCCGATGAGACGAATGTGACTTATACTGTTCCGGCGGGGGCACAGGTCATCGGTGCCGGGGGAACAACCTGTCGCTACATCATCGAGGCGGGTGGATCCGTCACGGCTCATGCGGGGACGAGCAATACGTTTGAGGTGAAAAGTGGTGGCCACTTTCGGGGATTCACCCATCCGGCAACCAACTGCACGGTAAAGTTCGAGGTCGGTTCCGTGATCGAGCAGGAGCAGGTCGGCGTGGGAACGCAGTTCGTCAGTATTTAGGCAGCGTCTCAGTCCTGTCTCTTTTGAAGCAGGGCGGTCAGCTCGAGCCCTTCGCGGCCGGAATAACTCTCTGAAGGCACATAGGATTCGAGCATCTCAAACTTTCCTGATTCGATGAAGAGCTCTTTCAGCTCAGCTTCGCACGTTCCGTGAGGAGGTCCTTCGCCGGGAGCATGCTCGTTGTCATAGGGATTGAGATAGAATACGGCGAGCAATCTGCCTCCGGGCTTCAAGGCTCCGTGGACAGCCTTCACGTAGTCGGAACGAAGATTCGGATCAATCGCGCAGAAGCAGGTGTGTTCCCAGACCCAGTCGAAACGCTCCCGGTGTGATTCGGGCAGATTGAAAAGGTCAGCCAGTTCAAAAGCGGTGCGCTCCGATTTGGATTTTCCGAGTGCGGATTCCACTGCGCTGGGGGAGATGTCGATCCCGAGAATCTCAGCGACTTGCGTGGATGTCGCAATTTCATGAACATCATGCCCGAGGCCACACCCCGGCACGAGCACGGAACCGTTCATCTTTTCGGGGTTGGAGCGGATCCATTCCTTTAGCGGGGGAGCCGGAGCTCCTTTGTCCCACGGTGTATGTCCTTCCTGATAGAGTTGTTCCCAGTCCATAATTTGAAAATGAATACGCCCGCGAAAGCGGAAATGCTACTGGACGTTTGCGTTTCCGGTGACAGTTTGCGAGACGCATGATTAACGCAAAATCTCTTTCCGACGAACAGATCAGTCAGATTCAATCCTGGGCAGATGGAGGGGACGTCCTTTCAGACATTCAGTTGAAGCTCGCTGAAACATTTGAACTCAAAGCGACCTACCTCGAAACGCGCTTTTTGCTCGAAGATCTGAAGATCGAACTTCTTCCGACTCCCGAGCCGAAAAAGGAGGAAGAGGAAGTTCCTGAAGAAGTTGCAGAGGAAACTACCGGAGAAAGCGAGGCCACTCCCGCAGCGGATGAAACTCCGGCCCCTGCGCCGACCGGCGATGAGTCAGCGACGGTGACGATCGACAAAGTGCTTCGCCCTGAAGCCCTCATCAGCGGTCGCGTCGTCTTCAATGGCGGTGAGGCGGCGGCCTGGTGGCTCGATCAAATGGGACGACTCGGCTTCGAACCTGATTCGAAAGACTTCAAGCCAAGCGAAGCGCAGGCGATGGCCTTTCAGAAAGAACTGCAACTCGCGGTTCAATCTTCAGGGATTTAGGGCGCTGAAGCACCGTAAAAGGTGGCAAGGCGGAAAGTAAAAGGCCGGATGGGCTCAGGCGCACGATACGATCGTTGCGCCTTCTGCTTTATCCGCCTTCCTTTCCACTCCTCCTAAACCTCCCACCCTTCGCGGTAGGCGGGGCGCCCCCAGAGTTTTTGAGCTTCTGGATTGTCGATGAGGTGTCCATTTTCCGGATCAACCTTGACGGCACCGCCGGTGCGGAAGGCGATGTTGCCGAGATGGCACAGCATCGCGCTTTTCGAGCCGGATTCGATTGATTGATTCAGGGCTTTGCCGTCGCGGATCGCGTCGGCAAAATTCGTGAAATGGGGAATGTCAGTGGGCGGATCAGTGTTCTTACTGACTTCCTTTCCGTCCAGATCGTAGATCGTGTAGTTCGAGGTGCTGAAGTCCATTTTTCCCTTATCGCCATAGACTGCGACAAAGGGAAGCTTCTCAGGTTTGCGGCGGTGGCAGGAGCTGCCTTCCCAACTGATTCCGACGTCGCCGAAATCGTAGATCGCGCTGATTGTGTCCGGGGTCTCCTGATCGTCGTCAAAGTGGTAGCGACCGCCATTGCAGGTGACGCGTTCGGGGTAGTCGACATTCATCGCCCATCGCGCGATATCGAGAGCGTGGACGCCGTTGTTTGCGAGTTCGCCACCTCCATAGAGCCAATGCCAGTGCCAGTTGTAGTGAACGAGGTTGTCTTTGTAAGGCGCTTCGGGGACAGGGCCCTGCCACATCAGCCAGTCGAGTTCCGCAGGTGGGGTCGTGACTTTCCCTTTCCCGATCCCGGCACGGGAACTTGAGTAGAAACATCTCGCGTAGAGGGGTTTCCCGATCGCGCCCTCTCTCAGCTTCTGAATCCCTTCAAGCATGCCGGAGTAGGAGCGACGCTGGGTTCCCATCTGAATCTGACGGTTCGTTTCTTTTGCGACTTCGACAATTCGCTCCGCCTCGTGAGCGTCGTAGCTTCCCGGCTTTTCGACATAGACGTGTTTGCCGGCGCGACAGGCGGTGATCGCTGCGGGGGTGTGCCAGAAATTGGGGGCTGCGATGGAGAGCGCATCGATGTCGGGATCGTCGAGGATACGGCGGAAGTCCGTGACCAGCTGAGGCGCCTTTTCCTGTTTGTCCTTCATTGTATTTCCTCCGGTGGCGAGCCGGTTCTCGTCGACATCACAGAGGTAGGCTATCTCGGTGTTGGGCACGTCGAGGTAGGCTTTGATGTGCCCCCGTCCACGGCTCAGTCCCATCACACCAACTCGAAGTCTTGAGTTGGCGCCCCTTGCCTGACCTAATAACAAATTCGGGCCAACCGCTCCGGCGGCGAGGGTGGTTCCTAAAAAGCGACGTCTTGAGGTGGGCTTCGATTCCATGGCGAAAAGCTAATGAAATCCGGTGTCTCCAGACAAAGTAAAACCTTCCGCATTCGCGCAGGATACTCAGTCGGAACCGAACCCGCCGCCGCCCGGTGTCCTGATCGTGAGGATGTCTCCGTTCCCAACCGGAAAGGAGGCGATACCCGCAAGCGGTTCACCGTTGAGCCACTGCTCTCCGACTGCTCCTGATCCACCCTGACCGAGCCCGAATGGAGCAACTTTGCGATGTTGTGTCAGGAGCGATACCTCCAGAGAATCCAGAAACTCGATTTCGCGGACAATTCCTTCGCCGCCCTTCCAGCGACCTTCTCCGCCGGAACCCTCACGGAGCGAAAATTGTTTCAGCCGGACCGGGTAGCGATACTCGAGAATCTCCGGATCGGTGATTGCGGTGTTGGTCATGTGAGTGTGGATACCGTCCGTTCCGTCGTAGCCGTTGCCGGCCCCTGAGCCGCCGCAGATCGTTTCGTAGTAGCCGAAGGATTCGTTTCCGAAGAGGAAATTGTTCATCGTTCCCTGTGAGCAGGATTGAATTTCCAGAGCCTTGATCAAGGTGTCGACAACGCGCTGACTCGTTTCGACATTGCCTCCCACGACGGCGGGACAGAGAAGGGGATCATCAGTAAAATGAGGATTCAGAAAACAGGGCGGCAGGTCGATCTCCACGGCGGCGAGAAGTCCCTCGTTCAGCGGAACTTCGCTTTGGGTCCAGAGTCGCAAAACATAGAGCACCGCGCTTTGAATGATAGCAGGGGTTGCGTTGAGGTTTCCCGGGTGAGCGGGGGAGGTCCCTTCAAATGAAATGCGAAGGCCGCGATCGGATCGGGAAATCGCCGCCCGAATCCGGGTTCCGTCATCGAGGAATTCCTCCGCATCGCGCTCAGTGAAATCGAGCTTGCTCAAATGGTGGCGCAGAACTTCGTGGCTTCTCCTCTTTAAATGGTGAAACTGTTCCGCGATTGATACCGAACCGTGAGATTCGAGAAGTCCCGTCAGTGTCGCGACACCTCTGCGATTGGCCGCGAGTTGAGCATTCAGGTCAGAAAGATTGTCCGCGATATTGCGCGTCGGGTAGGGGGACTCCGTGAGGAGCTCCTCAATCGCGTCAAAGCAGGAATCGCCCCCGCGGATGAGATGTTGCGGGGAAATGACGACGCCTTCCGCGGCGAGATTTTCTGCACCCGGAGGCATCGAACCGGGGGTGATGCCTCCGATCTCTGCATGGTGGGCGCGGTTGGCGATGTAGGCGACAGGGCTGTCATTCCCCGGCTCAAAAACAGGGGTGATGAGGGTGACGTCGGGGAGATGAGAGCCTCCCACGCCGGGATGATTTGTGATGATGGTGTCTCCCTCTTTCATCACGATCTGATCGCGAACCTGCCTGACACAAACCCCGAGAGCACCAAGGTGCACCGGAATGTGCGGCGCACTCGAAATGAGCTCACCTTCTCCGTCGAGCAGGGCGCAGGAGAAATCGGCCCTCTCTTTCACGTTCGTCGAGATCGCAGAGCGTTGCAGCATCGTGCCCATTTCCTCGACGAGATTGTCAAAGCGATGGCGGAAAAGCTCTCTTACGATTTGTTCGGGACGGCTTGTGTCGGCTTCGACTCGCGGTGCTTTCCGTTCCAGTAAAAGCGCTCCGTTGAATTGAGCTTCAGCGTCCCAGCCTTCGGCGAGATAGAGAGTGCTGAACGGATCCTGAATCACGATCGGGCCGGAGACGGCGGTCCCTTCATTGATCCGGTCACGATTTAAAAAGGGGACCACCTCAGAGTCCGCGTGCGCGGGGTCTTGCATTGGGCAGGGCGAAGCTTCCCGATGAGCCGGAGGGCCTGCGTCAGTTGCTTCGCTGCTGAGTGGTTGGCTGGATTCGACGTCGTTTCGGACCGCGCGGCCCGGCAGGGACGCCTCGCCCCTCCCTGAGTGGTGCCCAACAGGGTTGGATCGCTCACCTGACCCTGTTGAGTTTGGGACGGAAAGGGCTCTTTTTCTCAGTTCTGCCCGACCGGTTCCGGCGATGGCGCGGTAACTGACGATTTCAATAATCCCGGTAGGGGCGTAGCCGAAGGTTTCTTTGTAGAGCGCAGCAAAGGAGTCCGGCAGGGCCGCTGCAGTGGTGACTTCGACGGAGAGAGTTGCATCCTGTCCTGCGAGCCGAAGCTCGGCGATGCGGCGTTGGATGGTGCCCTTGAATCCTGACTCACCGAGCTGTTCCAGGGCTTTCGAATCAACTGTTTCAAAAAGGTCGGAAAGCGTGGGATCGGAGACGGGGAGATTGATCTGCCGGGTCGCGAAGCGCTCGATGCTCGCCTGGTCGAGGCCGTAGGCACTGAGGACTCCTGCTTCGCCGGGAATGACAACGCCTTTCATCCCGAGTCGATCTGCAATCGCGCAGGCATGGAGTGGACCGGCGCCGCCGAAAGCGAGAAGGGTGTATTCGGAGGGATTGGCACCGTCTCTGATAGAGATCGAACGGATCGCGTCAGCCATTTGCTCAATTGCGATATCGAGGAGTCCGCGCAGGAAATCCTCGTCGGGTTCGTGTGTCTCCATTCCCGCTTCGCGCTGGAGTTCCAGAGCTCGATTTTTCGCCGCTTCGAAGTTGGATTCGGTGAGGGGAATTCCGAAGTTCGATGGATCGATGCGCCCGAGGATCAGGTTGACGTCGGTGATCGTGAGAGGACCTCCCATGCCGTAGCAGGCGGGACCTGGATTGGCTCCGGCGGATTCGGGGCCCACTTTGAGTGCTCCGTTTTCCCATTGGCAAATCGACCCGCCACCGGCAGCGACCGTTTCGATTTTGAGGGCGGGGGAGAGCAGTTTTGCGTCGCCGACGGTTTGCTCAAACTGATACTGAAAGCCATTGTCGTAGCGGGCGACATCGGTGCTGGTGCCTCCCATGTCGAAGGTGAGAATCCTGTCGATGCCGAGCTCTTCAGCAATTGCCGCGGCACCGGAGACGCCACCGGCCGGGCCTGAAAGAAGCGAGTCCTTGGGGTGAAATGAGGAAGCCGTTTCCAGTCCGCCAGCGGAGGTCATCGTGAGGAGATTTGCGGCGCCGCTGCGTTCCGCGACGTGGTTGATGAATCCCGCCATGACCGGCTGGAGATAGGCATTTGCGACAGCAGTTTCGGCGCGGGGAAGCAGTTTGATGACCGGGGCAAGCCCGGAACTGATCGAGACGTGATCGAATCCTGCGGCGAGTAATTTTTTCCGGAGGGCCTCTTCGTGCGATGGATTGACATAGCTGTGGAGCAAGGCCACAGCTGCGATGCGAATGCCGGCTCCGATCAGGCTTTTAACTTCCTGCTCCAGTTCGGAATTCCATTGCAAGGCGGTCAGTTCATCGCCATTCGCGGCGAGTCGTCCCGTGACTTCTGAGACGCAGGAAAAAAGGGGCGCGGGACGTTCGTGTTTCAGGGCGAAAAGATCGGGGCGTCGCTGATCCCGAATCGTGAGGAGGTCGCGGAAACCTTTCGTAACGAAGAAAGCGACAGGAGCGCCCTTTCGTTCGAGGAGCGCATTGGTGCCGCGCGTCGTTGCGAGCCGGAAGTCGAGTTCGGGGAAGGGCTTGTCGAGAGCGGTGCCGGTGAGGAGGCGGGCCCCGAGAACAGGTGCTTCCTCGCGAGTGAAGAGATCGACGGACTCGGAAGGGGGCAGTGGCTGGGAAAGAACGAGGCGTCCTGACTTTACCTCAAAAGAAAGGACAAGAGCTGACTCGCCACCGGATTCCAGTTTATAGCCGGTGAAAAAGGAGTCTTCGACGCGCCAGTTTTCCGGTATCGCGATGGTGAGTTCCTGACGTGATATCCAGTCTGAGACGGAGACGCGAAGACGACCCGATGAAAGGACTTTTACGAGACGCGGCGTCGTCTCACCTTCTTCAAGTCCCCGGCAATCGGTGAATGTTCCACCCGTATCAACTCGCAGTTTGAACATGTGCCACCGTGAAGGTGACTGAGTGAATGTTCAAGGAAATGGTTCCGGCCCTGTGTCCGGCCCGGCTGCGATCGTGTCGGCAATGACTTGGTCTGCTCGTCCGCGCGAGAGGGGGCGATAAAAGAGTCGGGCAAACCAAGTTGTTGGTTTGCCGAAGAAAACATCTTCTGGAGCGTCAAAATGAAGAGCGCGAGGTGTCACGATCATCTCCCAATCAGGCTCTCCTTCGAGTCGAATCGTGAGTTTGAAACGACCGTCTTCCTGCTGTGAGTATTCGCCGATTTGATAGCCGGAATTGTGTTTGTCAGAGTAATAAGTGATAACTCCGTCTTTTAGCTCCCAGAAAGAGTAGGCATCGCACATGCAGCTTATCAATGATGGCGACCTCCAAATCCCTTCGATGCTGGATACAGGAATAGAGAGGCAAGTGATGATCAAAGTGAGGATCGCCGCAGTGATGAGAATCAGCCGCATCGCAACCGATACTCGTCGCTTTGGTTTCGCGTCCACGTCTGTCGCCATCGTCGGATTCTAAGGAAATGCGCTTCGTGTGTCGAGCGCGCAGCAATGGCTGGCGTGGAGGTGAGAGTCTTAAGTTATTAGTTTGGATTGCGGGAAATCAAGAATCCTTGCTTAGGTTCAAGTTACTCCCTTTTCCGAGGCCATTTTTCCAGCTCGCGGAACTAGTGATCTCTAAAATCGATACGAGATCGAGGTCCGCACTCCGGAGAAGTCCCCGGCGGTGATGGGGTTGCCATCAGTTCCGACGCTGTCGCTGTCGACGTAGAACCAGCCGGTATTCAGGCTCACTCCGCGAGCCATGTCGTAGCGGAGTCCTGCCGTGTAGGTCGTTTCAAGATCGCCTCCGTTGGTCTCGGCAACCATCAACCCGGCGGACCAGGTGAAGGCGTGGTATTTGTAGCTGGCGCACAGGGTTCCCGCGACTCTTTCAAAGGTGTCGAAGTTGGCATGAGGATCGAACTGATCCCAGGCGGCGGCGACTTTCACATCGAAACTTCCGTAGGAGGTTCCGTATCCGGCGGTGAATCCATCCCGTTCGTAGAGTCCGAGGTAGTCGTCCGCTCCATGGTAGTCGAATGAGAAAGAATCTTTGCGGGTCGGTGTCGGGCTTCGGTAGAGCAGTCCCAGGTTGTAGGCTTTGCCATCATCATCAATTGCGGCATCGACGAGGAAGCTACCGAAGCGTCCCCGGTAGCGGAAGGCCCGGTTGAATGAGGGATCAAAGTAGCCGTCGAAGAAGAGGTTCGCTTCACCCGAGAGAGTCGTGCTTCCGGAAAGCAGAAGGGCATTTCGATCGGCAAAGTTGCCGTAGGAAATCTGTCCGTAGCGACCGCGGAGATAGACGTCGAACCGTTCGTCGTTGAGCGTGTCCCGGCCTCCTTCTCCTGTCAGTTGAAAGCGACCATCGAATCCGTAGGTGAGCGCGTTGCTCATTTTTCGGGCGACCCGCAAATCAAAAAGCCCACCGTAAAATCCCACCGGAGTGTCTTCGCGGTCGGTGATGAGCCCGCGGGTATTGACGGCATCGAAAAGATAGGTGCCGCCGCTGAAAATGATTCCCTCAAAGAGCACGGTGTGATCGGCGACATCGAAGGCAATCGGCTTCTGAAACGTGGTTCGTGGTCCGACGCGACGGTCGATATCCGAGGACATGCGAAACCTCTGCTGAGCGTTGAGGTTTCCGAGGCCGCTGAATGCTGCGATCAGAATGCTGAGGAGAAATACCTTTTTCATTTATCCTGAGACCTCCGCTAGAGTTGGTAGAGATAGTGGTTGTGGACGTGATCTCCGATCCCATGCCCCATGCGTAATCCCTCGATGTTGTCGGACTGCCAGTGGACGCCGCCGTAGATCCGGCTGAGTCCGTTTTCGTCTTCCAGAGTGGTGAAGTCGGTGTAGTGCCGCGTCGAGTCTCCCAGCTGTTTCGGCCAGTTCACGGTATCGAGGGCGCGGAGGGTCACAGATGTTTTGTCAGTTCCGAAAAAGCGTCGCAGAACCTGAGCGCCGGCACCGGAGAAAGTCGAGTGACCTGAGACGTAGGAGGGGAACGGAGGCGTCGGGATGAGAGAGGTCCACTTGCGATCGCGGCGAACCCGTGGATCCGGATTCCCGAGGTGCTCAGCGGAATGGCGAATCGCCGTTTCGGGCCGGAGAATATCGTAGAAGTATTTCGAGTGCCACGCGGAGAGTCCGGCATCGGCCATGGCGCAACTCATCTGAGCTAGGAGCTGTGCACGTTTGATGAGAGGAGTGTTTCCGCGCTGGCGGAAAATTTTCATTGCGGTGTGCAGCCACGCAGCCGGGACGGTGCCACCTCGCGGGCCGTCTTCCCAGAAAAAGGCGATTTCAAATTGGTCCTGAGTCCTGACTTCGGAGTGGGTCGCTCCCATTAGGTAGACTTCTTCAAACTCGTCTGCGAATTGCTTCGAGCGGACATCGATGAAGGGCTTCGCGGCGAACTGCTCTTTCGATTTGATCGCGAAAGGAGTCATGTTTCCGAGGTTGGGAAAGAGCCCGCGTTCGTAGGTTTCGAAGCGGGGACCGATCGAGGTTTTGTAGTAGGGGCCCGTGCTCGACCAGCTGTCGACTGTTTTTCGCGGGGTGTAGTTCGGGTCAAAATAGAAGTTCACTTTCTCGGCGTGTCCGCCGTCAGTGGCACGATGACTCTGGATGATCTTCCCGACGTGTTTTCCCCAGCGGATCCCGGTATCGATATCACCGGAGCTGGAGGGAATACGTTTGAGGTAGCGGGCCAAATCCAGATCGAGCGGTGCCTGGAGTCCTTCTGACGCGGCGATAGAGACCGCGCCGGCGTAGGCTGCCTCCGGGGAGATCCCTGTGGGGGCGCGTCCGATTTCAGGATAGGGATTGTGAAATTTTCCGTCAATTGCGTTGATCGCAAGAAAGCCTGCGAGATGACCCATTGCGTAGATGCGGGCGGCGAGGGGAGGTCCGATCGCCTGATCGCGAACGCTCTGAAACATGACGTCTGTCCAAAACTCATCCGGCCCGTAGAGGTCTCCTTCCGGAACCAGTCCAGTGAGATAGGAGCGGCGTGATCCCATCGGAGCCGCGCAGCTTGCGAGTGCGCCTCCGGCGCCAACAGTGGCTAGTTGAAGAAAGGATCGGCGGGAAAACTTCATGATTCGATAATCAAAAAGCTAAACTCATCCGAACTATAAATCAATATGGAAATTATAGTAAATCTGTAATTTTATAAAATGGCTAAAATCTGTTTAGGGTTCGTGCCGGGTCGGAAGGGCACGGGAAAACGGTGTGAGCGTTTCTCCTCACTCGGCAATGGCAGTTCCGGTGGGGGTAAACCTAGCTCAGGATATCCTTCACGATGTGCGCTTTCTCAACACCGGTGAGCCTCACATCGAGGCCCTGGTGCTTCACCGAAAGGCGCTCGTGATTCACACCCAGCAGGTGCAGGATCGTCGCGTTGAGATCCCGGATGTGCACGGGCTTGTCGACGATATTGTAGGAAAAGTCATCGGTTTCACCGTGAACGGTGCCGCCTTTGACTCCCGCGCCCGCCATCCAGACGCTGAAGCATCTCGGATGGTGGTCACGGCCATAGTTCTCTTTCGAAAGTCGACCCTGACAATAGATCGTGCGTCCGAATTCACCGCCCCAGACCACGAGGGTGTCGTCGAGCATTCCCCGCATCTTGAGATCCTGGACGAGGGCACGGCTCGGCTGATCGACGTCCTGACACTGCAGGGGAAGATCGCCGGTGAGATTGCCATGCTGATCCCAACCCCGGTGAAAAATTTGAGAGAAGCGGACACCGCGTTCCGCCATGCGGCGGGCGAGGAGACAGTTGTAGGCAAACGTTCCCGGTGTCTTCACGTCGGGGCCATACATGTCGAGTATGTATTGAGGCTCGTTCGAGAGATCAGTGAGGTCCGGCACCGAGGCCTGCATCCGAAAGGCCATTTCATATTGCGAAATCCGCGCATGGGTTTCGGGATCGCCTACCTCATCGTAATGTTTCGCATTGAGCTGATTCAGTCCGTCAAGCATCGTGCGCCGGACATCGCGATTCACTCCTTTCGGATCGGAAAGATAGAGAACCGGGTCTCCCTGGGAACGCAAGGCAACGCCCTGGTGTTTGGAAGGAAGAAAGCCGGAACCCCACAAACGCTGATACAGAGCCTGAGCGTCCCGCTTTGCCGACCATGTCGAGTTGAGAACCACGAAAGAGGGGAGGTTCTCGTTTTCACTGCCGAGCCCGTAACTGAGCCATGCGCCGAGGCTGGGATTGCCGGGGATCTGATTGCCCGTCTGAATATAGGTGATCGCGGGATCGTGATTGATCGCTTCGGTCCACATGCTCCGGATCAAGGCAATGTCATCTGTGATTTTGGCAGTGTGAGGAAGCAGTTCACTCACCTCCGTTCCGCTTGCCCCGTGCTTCTGGAATTTGTAGATCGACGGCGCGATGGGGAACCTCGCCTGCTTCGAAGTCATCGTGGTGAGGCGCTGTCCGTTCCTCACTTCGGCGGGAAGATCCTCGTCGAATCGCTTTTCCATCGCTGGTTTGGGATCCCAGAGGTCTATCTGTGACGGTGCTCCTGACATGAACAGATAAATTGCCCGCTTTGCCTTCGGCGTATGGTGGAGCGGAAGCTTGCCCGAGGCCGGTGTTCCGGCGCCCATTGCCGAATTCTGTCCGAGCAAAGAGGCGAGCGCGGCACTTCCGAGTCCTGCTGCCGATTGGCGGAAAAACTGCCTTCTCGTTTCGAGAGTCACGTAATCTTGGAAAGCTTTCATAGTGTGGGAGCGCTTGCGCGCCAGGTTAAAAGTAAAAGGTGAAAAGTCAGGGCTTCAGCAGTTGGAGTCGGCGTTGGTAGTGGGGCGTGCGGTAGACAAGTTTCAGAGCATTCTTTTTTCTCCACTCCTTTACTTCTCTACTTCTTCCCAATCTCCTCAGTTCTTGTTCAGTGATTCGTCGAGGTTCATTATTTGACTCGCTACCATCGTCCAGGCGGCGAGCTCCGGTATGGAATGCTCCTTCATTTTATCGAGAGAGAATCCTTCATTCACTTCGTCGACGAGAAGCATCCGGGCGGCTCCGGGACTGCTTTCGTAGATGTTTCGAAACTGATCGAGTGAGTTGGTCAGGATCTTAAGCTCATCCGAATCCAGCGGCCGGCTGCGCAACAGCTCCGCGAGGCGATTGAGTCTCTCATTTTGATCCGTTGCCTCTGAGAGGACCCGCAGCGCGAGGTAGCGGGAGGCGCGGACAAACTGGGGATCGTTCATGAGCACGAGAGCCTGCAGCGGTGTGTTAGTCCGCTCGCGGCGCATCACGCAGCTCTCGCGGTTGGGGGCATCCATGATCGCGAGGCTGGGGGGATGAGCGGTTCTTTTCCAGAAAGAGTAAACAGATCTGCGATGCTCAGCGGAGGGACCGTAGTCCTGGAAAAAGGTTTGTGTGTTAGAGTTGGTGTAGCCAACTGCCTCCCAGATTCCGGAAGGCTGGTAGGGCTTCACGCTGGGGCCGCCAATGGTAGGGTCAATGAGGCCACTCGCCGCGAGAGCCTGATCACGAATCACTTCGGCATCGAGGCGAAAACGGGGGCCGCGCGCCAGGAGGCGGTTGTCCGGATCCAGCCTGACCAAATCCTCCGCCATTGTCGCCTCCTGGCGATAGGTTTCAGACATCATGATGGTGCGGTAGAGCGCTTTGACGTCCCAGCCGCTTTCTATAAACGAAGAAGCGAGCCAGTCGAGAAGCGCGGGGTGGCTCGGGTTTTCACCCTGTGTCCCGAAGTCCTCCGCCGTTTTTACCAGCCCGATTCCAAACAGTTCCTGCCAGATGCGGTTGGCGCTGACGCGAGCGGTGAGGGGATGCTCAGGATGAACCAGCCATTGTGCAAGTCCGAGTCGATTCATTTGGAAATCACCCTCAAGTTCTGGAAGGAATGCCGGGAAAGCAGGGGAAACTTCGTCCGCTGCCTGATCATACTCGCCCCGGAGTAGGAGGTGCGCCTTTGGAGCTTCTTTTTTCTCCTGCATCACGAGTGTCGTTGGAGTGGTCGATTCGATTTTGCTCAGTTCGGTTTGAGCGGCGGACAACTTCCTCAGAAGATCGGAATAGGGGCCTTCGCTTCTTGTCGCGAGATACTGCTTCAACTGGGGCTTTTCCTTGTCCGTTCTTTTGTCAGCCGGCTTCTTCGCGATGTTCTTCACGGTGGAAAAAGTCGACAGAGCCATGATCTCTTTCTCAGTGAGTTTGCGGTCAAAGATGGCGAACTCATTAATTACCGGAATGAGACCACTGGCCGCGTCTTTTCCACCGACGAGAAGCTCCGCTTGATCCGCTTTGAAATCGGTGACGAGCGAGTCGTGCCACTCGTTGATAAAGCGGCTGTTTTGGAAGCTACCGTTTGAATAAATCTCGATTCCATTTCCCGCGCCGGAGCCATCGTAAGTCACTGCGAAATGACCGCCTGCTCCGGGGCGAAACTTACGGGTGACACCACGCTTGAGGAGTCTGTCAGGATAGGATTCGATCAGTTCAACGAGAATGCCTCTGTCCTCCCAGACAATTCTCCATCCTTTCCGGTTCGCTGTTTTGTCAGTGTGCTCGGCGAGTATGACCCGACCGTCCGTATCGGGAAGTTTGAATCGAAAGGCTACCGTGAAGGCGCTGTCCTTTGCAAAATCCCCTGCATCCTTGATGAGGGTGGGGGACTCGGCTGAACCGTGATTGAAGAACTCCGGGGCCAGAGAGGCAGGATCCGTTTCCGGAAAATCCGACTCTTTGAAAAGCGTTTCCGCTTCCTTAGTGAGCTTCGCTATCTGTGCCTTCAGTTCCGAGGCACGCTTTTCCTGTTCAGGGCTATCGTAGACGCGAATGACCGGAGCCGAGTCTTTGGCATTACCATCCATCGCAGGCTGTGTCGTATTATTGAAGAAGGCAAACAGGCTGTAGAAATCCTTCATCGTAATAGGATCGAACTTGTGATCGTGGCACTGCGCGCAGCCCGCCGTGAGTCCCATCCAAACCGTTCCGGTTGTCGCGACCCTATCAACCGCATAACGAACCAGAAACTCCTCATCGATTGCGCCGCCCTCTGAGGTCGTTACGTTGCAGCGGTTGAATCCTGTTGCGATTCGCTGACTTTGAGTCGCATCGGGGAGGAGGTCGCCGGCGATTTGCTCCACCGTAAACTGGTCGAACGGCATGTTTTCGTTAAAGGCATCGATGACCCAGTCGCGATACGGCCAGATCTCGCGGTAGTTATCGAGGTGCAGCCCGTGGGTATCCCCGTATCTCGCGGCATCGAGCCAGTATCGGGCACGGTGCTCGCCGAAGGAAGGGCGTGAGAGCAGTTCGTCGAGCAGCGACTCGTAGGCCGTGGGGCTCTCGTTCTCAACAAAAGCAGCCACTTCCTCAGGCGTTGGCGGAAGTCCTGTCAGATCAAGATGAGCGCGGCGAACCAGAGCCTGTTTCGAGGCCACCTCTGAGCGGGTGAGTCCGATTTTGCTCAGCTTCTGATCGACAAAATAATCTACCGGGTGGCGCTCCACGGGATGGCTGGTGGTCGCGTCGGACAGCTGATTGGTGATCGGCATGAAAGACCAGTGATCCTCCCATACGGCACCTTCCGCGACCCACTGCGTGAGCAGAGCAATTTCCTTCGAGGTGAGCTCCTTGTGGGAATCTTCAGGTGGCATCAAGTCTTCCGAATCCGTCGTTGTAATGCGGGTGATCATCTCGCTCTCATCGGGTTTTCCGGGAACGACGGTAGGGTTTTCGCCTCCCACAAATCCATCATGCGTATCAAGTCGCAGCTCGGCTTCGCGACTTGATTCATCCGGCCCGTGGCATGAGAAACAATTCTCGGAAAGGATCGGACGAATATCACGATTGAAGGATAGCTCCTCTGAATCCAGTGATGGCTCCGACGTGAAATTGGTCGGAGGACGTTGCTGTGATCCTGATCCGATTGTTGCGACAATGGCGCGCTGATACTGTTCCTCGGGCGCTTCATCTTCGGGGAGTGCCGGCGTCTCCTTAACGGCTTTCGACTCTTCACCGGGAAGAGGCTCCTCAGCCACGGCGAGGTCGGGGGAATCCGGTGCCGTGGGCCGAAGTGCAGCGAACGAGAGCAGGGCAAGGACTGCGAGTGCTGCGACCGCCACAATCCCCGGGAAAAGAAACGACCGCTTTTCAGGATCCTGATCGGCAAGGCTGCGACGGGTAGAGTGGGCGCCTGAGAGCGGGAGCACATTGTCAGGGCGATCGTCGCTTGCGAGTTTGTTCTGGATATCCGGCTCGGACTCCAGCATGGAATGCAGTTCGCACAGCTGGACCCAATCGGTCCGGGCAGATGGGTTCTCGCTGAGAATTCCCTGCAGCTTGATCGCTTCCTCGTCGCTCAAACCCTGCTCAAAGAGCTGATTGGCGAGTTCGGCGAGTGCTTCGAAATAGTCCGAATGTTTCATGGTCGATGAGGAAATTTAGTTCGCGAGCTTGCGGGTGATGCACTTAAAGAGACCGGTCCTGGCCCGGAAAAGGAGTTGAGAGGCGGCATTAGCCCGAAATCCGAGGTCTTTCGCGATGTCCTGAACGGATTCCTCGTTGAGGTATTTTCTCCTCACAATCATTTGCTGGCGCTCCGGCAATTCGTCGATGCAGGCGGTGAGCGCTGCGAGGCGCTTATCATAGTCCGGCGAAACGGTATCAATTGTCTCGGCGAGAGATTCCACCAGTTCGGTGTCGAGGTGAATGCGATTGCGTCCCTGCTTCCGGCGCCACGTGAGAACTTCGAAATAGGCGACGCGAAAAGCCCAGGCGGTAAAATTGGTTCCCGCCGTGAAATCACGCGATTTCTTCAGCAGGGTCACGTTCGTTTCCTGGAGAATATCCTTCGAAATATGTTCATCGAGGACCAGAGAACGGATGTAAGCACGAAGACGGGGCTGATGATCCGCCATCAAATCAGCGAAATGTTCGGGAGAGTCGGGGTGTTTCAATGGTAGTGCCATGAGGGTTTCAGCGCCGGCAGGTAGAGGTCGAGCTGCGGGTAAACGGCATTTAAAATGAGGATCTTACGGAAAAATGTAATTTTACTGAATTTTCCTCTTGAAAACAGTCCGTGAAGGCGCAAATTCGCAGTCCGCAAAAGGGCGTTCACTGAACTACCCAATGCGTGATTTTTAATTCCTCTGTAGCTCAGCGGTAGAGCGGGTGGCTGTTAACCACTAGGTCGTTGGTTCGAACCCAACCGGAGGAGCCATTTTTAATGGCGGGACCCACAGTGTCAGAGGGTACCAAATCGGGGGGGATCCACCAAAGATTGGGGACAGTTCCGTTTTTATGTGGAACCCAATCACATGCCCTCTGTATTTCCGCTCGAGGTATTTCCGGTGAAACGTGAAGTTTCGAGGAAGGCCCATCCAACGACTTCTCCAGTCTCTTTGTCAAGCACATCGCAGGCACCTTCCCACTGTGCGGCTGATCGAAAGCCCTTCGGGATCTCCTGGTCAGGAGCGATGGGCTGAATCAAAAAGGCACGTTCTATACCGCTCGTAGGATCAGTCGTCTCGAGCCTCGGAGTAACCGAGTAGCCAGCCTTGGTGCGGGGGCTTTTCCAATCGCCCATTTGAGTCCATCGAAACTCTCCGTTCTTTTGGACGGTGACACTACCGGCGGGATCAATCCAAATGAGGGAGCTTCCCGAGTTCTCACCGCTTGTCGTTCTGGCGATGTCGACAATGATCTCGTGGTCATTGAGAAGCATGAGGTAGGCCCTGTCCCGGTCATCTGATGACTCGTCGTAGACACGGTTGGAAATTTCGTGGTCGAGAGAAGCTTTTCCGATGACGGAGAGCGAGTCGTCACCGAGTTGCAGGGTACCTTCCACGTCGAGCTTCGAGAGTGCGATGTGGTATCGTGGTAGCGCGGTTTCGGTGGTGTCGTGGAGAGTGCTCATTTCGCCCAGAAAAACGTGACGCTTGTGGGGGTGAAGCCGAAGCTCAATCTCGGCATCCGATTGGATTGATCCCCGCAGGCGAAGCGAACTCCCCGAGCGAACCAGCCTCCAATCACCATTGCGGATGTCGAGGTCTCCGGTGAGGGAGAAGGCGTTCCATCCGGCTCGATTGAGTCTTTGCTGGTGATGGAAAACCTCGCCGACAGGATCAGTTAGCGAAAGGTACGCGAGAAAGAGGTGGGCGTCGCCGAAGGGTTCTTCGTTAGGAGTCTCTTGTGGACGTTGCCCGAGTCGGACGAATGTGGCTTTCAGGGCGAAGCGGCGATGATCGGAAAAGAGATGGCAGCGGATTTCCCATCGCTCGAACTGGAAGCTTGGATGGTTGCCGTGATCGGATGGAAAATGAAACTCGCGTTCGGGGTTTGGAGTCTCCCAAACGGGTTCTTCAGAACAAGAAAGGGAGATGTGTGAGACAAAGGTAATCGCAGTGGCAATCAGTGGTAGCAGCAGGGGTGGGCGCGTCTTGATTCTTCGATCCGGGGAATGTGGCTCAGTCTTCATCTATTTCTTTCGTTCGGATTTAAAAACGGAATTCCGATGACCGACGATACTGGAGACAATCGCTCCGGTAGTGACCGTGGTAAAGCCGAGGAAAAAATAAGTAGTCCAGGGAAGGCGATAGAGCAATGTCCACCCAAAACTTTGAGGGTTGATGATGAAGATCAGTATCCAACCCAAAGCCAGGCTGAGGATTACGCCTCCGAGATACCCGACGAACGAGATGCCGGCGCCTTCCCAGGCTGCGGCAGCGGCGATCTTCTGGCGGGTGGTGCCGATCATCTTCAGCGTCGAAAGCTCATTGCGGCGGTCGAGCATCAGACCAACAAGGGCGAGACCAAGCCCGGTCATCGCCACGAGTATGGAGATTGCCTCTAACACATAAGTGACAGAGAAGCTATCGTGGAAAATACGTAATGACTCTTGCTGACGTTGTTTTGAGGTGACAGCTGAGATCGCGGGAAATTGATCTCGGATTTGGATGAGTATTTCATTCACCGAGTGGGCGGACTCTACATGAATCGACAGCTTGGTGACTCGTTTGTCAACAAACCACTCTTCGAGCAACCCCCGGGCGACGACGAGCGTGCCGATCTCTTTGCCATATTCGGCGAAGATTCCTTGAACCTCGACTGTTCGGATTCCGCTCGGGGTGGGAAGGGGGATCTCGCTTCCTTTTTTGAGGTGGAAGCGACGTGACAAGGTTTCACTGATCCACCCGGGGAAACGAATTTCGGCAGCGGTTCGGTCGAATTCTGTCAAACTCGGCGAATCAGGCGGATCCAGCCAGATCTGTTCCGGGACATGGGCGCTCTTTCGACTGCTGTCTATGCCTGCAAGAATTAAGTCGTGCCCTCCAATCGTGACGGTATAGTGGCGAAGTCGCTCGACCCAATCGACTCCGGAAAGGGTTTCGATTTCGCTCCAGACTGCGTGAGAGAGGGAGCTTTCTATGAACAGGGAATTAGAACCTGGAGCGGAGACGGTGATGTCCGCGTCCTGAGTGTGGTTGATCCAGGTCTTTAGAGTTTGTTCGAAACTCACGACTAGGAGGCTTGTCGACAAGGCCATCCCTACAGCTACCGCGAGGCCTGCGGCAGTCAGTCGATGTCGTGCTCCAGCGAGCATTAGCTGACTGGCTGCGTAGCTTCTCATCGCGTTGTCTTGTCCTGTGCGAAGGAGCAAAGCGACGGGGCGGAAGAGATTGCCGATGAGCAGGCTGCCTCCGACAATCAGGAAGATCGCGGCGAGATAGCCTCCTACTGGAATCCGCGTTGTCCCGGCATTTGTCCACGGTGGAAATGCTGTGCAGGCGATGCCTATGACGCTGCACAATAAGCCGGATAGCCAGTTCTTCTGGTAGCTAACTGTTCCACCCGCTCCGGTACTCCGGAGCGCCTGCGCTGGGGGAATGGTCGACGCATCGCGCGCTGGAATCCAGGCGGCGGTTACACTTGCTGAACAACCAAATACGAGGCAGAAAGCGATCTCTGAAAAAGAGAGTGTGATCGATGAGACTGCCGTTTCGTAGTAAACTGTATTGATGGTTCGCGCGAGGGTGCCGACGAGCCCTTCAGCGACGAGTCGACCAAGTGGTATACCAATAAGGGTGCCTATGATCCCCAGTAAAGCTCCTTCCCATAGCCAGGTTGCTCGAATTTGTGCAGGAGTTACTCCGAGAGACCGTAGAATAGCGATCTCGCTTCGGCGTTTAATCACCGATGCCTCCATTGCCTGCAGAATCAGATAAATACCCACAAACATGGCCAGTCCCGAGAGGATCGCTAGATTGAGTCGGAAAGCCGCACTCATTTGTGTGATTGTCGATTTTCTCTCTTCCGGAGTTTCCAGCACGAGGCCGCGGTCGGCGGCAAAATCCCACATGCTTGCGCCGACTTGTTTCCAGTTCTGATCAAACATAAAACCGGGAGGAACCCGAAACTCCACTCTTGAGAGAGCCCCCTGTTCGTCGGCAAGCTTTTGCAGTTCAGGTAGATCAATCAATAAAAGACCGTCTGGACGAGGCGGTTGATTCCGCTCCGCTGTAAGAATCCCTGCTACGATGACTTCCCTGTCCACATCGTTCAGTCGAAGTCGCAGACCATTGCCTGCCGTGAGTCCGAGCTTATTTGCCAGTTCGGCTCCCACGAGAACCTGTTCACTTCGCCCCATCAATGCGATGAACTGATCGGAGGGGACTCTCGCTCGGGAGTTATGCATTGCTGCAAAGTCGACCCCGACAAGTCGTACCGGCAGGGATAGTCCTTCTTTTTCAACTGATCCCGAAATCTCGAGAACCGGCATGATCTCTACTGGCGATTCGTTCAGTCTTTCTCGGATTGGTCCGAGAAGTTCATCCGAAAATCTCTCTGCGACCGGGCGAAGGAGGAAATCGCTCTCACCGGCTACCGACTCTGTGAAATAGCCAAAACCGGCCACTGCTGCCTTGCTGGCCAAACGAACCGAGAGAAACACGGCCACGCCGACGGCAAGAATGGCGACGAGTAGGAACGTGGACCATGGGGCCTGCTTCCAGTGACGCCAGAGCAATCGTGACCAGAGCAATCTCCCTACGGAGAATGACGGTCTTGAATTTGAAGTAATGCTCGCCATTACCGAGGCTCCGAACTGTTTTTGATCATTCCGTCTCGCATCTGGAGAACGCGGTGGCAGATCCGTGTCGCTGCTTTGCTGTGAGTCACCAGGACCATGGCAACCCCATACTGATCGCTGACCCCTTCAAGCAGTTGGAGAATCGAATCTCCAGTTTGGGTATCAAGGTTACCAGTAGGTTCGTCTGCAAGAATGAGCCGGGGTTGAATCGATAATGCCCGGGCAATCGCTACACGCTGCATTTCGCCTCCACTGAGCTGGGCCGGCATAGCATCAGCGCGATGTGAAAGCCCAACTTTATCAATAATATCGGAAACACGGGGCTCACGTTCTTTTCGGCCAAGTCCTATAAGCTGCAGAGGGAATTCAATGTTCTCCCGTGCTGTCAGGGTTGGAAGTAGATGAAAAAACTGAAAGACCGTTGACAGCTCTTCACGGCGAAGCTGACACAGTTGTTCCTCATCAAAATCACTGAGAAGTCTTCCATCGAACTTGATGTGCCCCCTGTCAGGGCGATCGATCCCTCCTATACAATTTAGCAGCGTGCTTTTGCCCGAGCCTGACGGGCCCATGAGGGCGATTCGTTCTCCTTGATCAACAGAGTATGAAATATCGCGGAGGACAGGTGTTTCTCCGTATGATTTCGATACATTGGTGATATCCAGAATGTGCATCCTAACGTAGAGCTATAGGTCGGAAAATCATTTCACCTTTTGGGAAGTCAATTTAAAAAAAGAAAGAGAGTCACGTCGAAAGTTGGTTCCCGGAATTCAGAATTCTTTTGCAATTTTCCCGTATTCAACCTATCCAATTCATGATGAGGAAATTCTGCCAGTTCTGCATTGCGGTTCTTTTCCTGTTCCTTCTGGCTGGGGGTGGTCGCGTCGCATCGTGTGATATATTGGCTTGGGTCGGATTCGAAACGCATCAGCATTTCCACGCTGTGTGTTCCAGTTCCGCTTCCTGTGGTGAGGGGATTTTTAAACTGAGTGGACATGACGAATGCGGTTGTTGTTCGGAAGTCTGTGACCACCACTGGCTGCAATCTGATTATCGGGTAAGGATCCCGGAGGCTACCTGTCTTTTGGTCGAGTATTCGATAGAATCGGGACCCTGTTTCAGATCCCATGGGGCCTGGATTGTGGCGGGAAAACCACCTGACGGGGTTCCCCGTTCCATCGCTTCACCATTCACGGGACGGTTTCTCATTTGATTGATTCGGGAGGCCGATAATCCAGGCACCACTCTTACTTTCGTATGGCTTTTTCGCTGGCACCGAGCGTACCGCGATGGCCTTCTCGCATGAACAACCTCTAACCTTATCAATCCAAATTAAACCATAAACTAGTTATTAAATTATGAATAAATTCTATATCTCAATGTTTACGTTTCTGGGAATCGCCACTGTTTCCCTTATTTCTCTGCAACTTCACGCGGAGCCTTCGAAATCATCACCTGAAATCGAGCCTGTCGATGATGACATGCATCATTTCATGGAGTACGTCTTCGAGCCGTCTTATAAAAGACTCAAGATGAGTATGGCTGCTGAGCCTTCCGGAAAGGATGTATGGAAAGCGATCAAGGGCGATGCCCTGACACTGGCAGAGGTCTCCAATCTACTCCTGCACCGGTTGCCTGAAGAGAATGTCGAAGATTGGCAGAAATACGTCGTGGAGACTCGTAAGGCCGGAGGTGAGTTCTATCAAGCGGCTCGCGCTTCGGATTATTCCCAAGCCTTCGAGGCCTATCGGGCAATGCTAACAAGTTGCAACGTCTGCCACGACCAGTTTGCGGATGGAGAGCATCAGTTGAAGCCCTGAGGCATCTAACAAGGAAGTGATCCAGTACCCTGACATTACCTGCACGTAATTGTGCAGGGTGATGCTCCAGTAATCCTTGTCTCCCTTGATTGGGGAGACAAGGTCAGGAGTTTTTCGGTCAGGATTTCCGGAGGGCTTTCTGTGACTGTGTCGACAGAAGTGTTCAGTCTCTAGAAGTTGGGCGCTGGATTTAACCAGAGGGTGATTGGTGCACTTTTCCGCAGCTCGGGCGTTGACTTCACTTCTGATGCTCACACTTTTTCATGATACGAAAGCGTTGCCAGGATGGCTGGCGTAGATCGGAAAAGACAGTTCAAGCCATGGGGCATTAATTTCGCGAGACAGCTGCTCTGCATCATAACTACTATGCGCCCGATATCGGAAAGTGATGATCCGGATGGCCGATTACGACAAGCCACCGCCCGTGGAATGCGGGCCACCGTTTGGGGGATCGTAGCAAGCACCGTTCTAGCAGTGGTGAAAGTGGCTGCCGGGGTACTGGGGCATTCATATGCTCTGGTTGCGGACGGTGTCGAATCGATGCTCGACATCATGAGTTCGATGGTTGTATGGGGAAGCTTGAGGATTGCCTCCCAGCCGGCCACGGAAGATTATCCCTATGGATTTGGGAAAGCCGAACCTCTTGCTGCACTGGTCGTGGCGACAGCTCTGTTGGGTGCTTCTGTTGGAATTGCTATTCAGAGTCTCGTTGAGATTCGGACTCCTCACCATCTTCCCTCTCCCTTCACGTTGGTGGTCCTGATTTTTGTGATTCTCGCCAAGGAGAGCATGTTTCGAGTTCTCTATCAGATTGGAGGTAAAATCGGAAGCAAGGCGATGCAGACTGATGCGTGGCATCATCGTTCTGATTCTCTTACCTCGGTTGCTGCCTTGATTGGAATTTCTATCGCATTATTCGCGGGGGAGGGGTTCGAGAGCGCAGATGACTGGGCAGCCCTGTTCGCTTCCGGGGTGGTCGCGTTTAACGGCGGTCGCCTTTTTCGGAATGCCCTGCGCGAGATTCTTGACGTCTCACCTCCGCCAGAGACCGTTGGAAGAATCGTGAAAATTGCGAGATCCGTTCCGGAAGTGTTGGGCCTTGATAAGTGCCGCCTAAGGACAAGTGGACTGGTTATGTTCGTTGATATTCATGTCATTGTTGACGGGTCTCTTTCCGTAAGCGAAGGGCACCGTATTGCGCATGAAGTGAAAGATGCTCTTCTGGCCAGCGGACTGGGAATTAGAGATGTAGCCGTTCACATCGAGCCCGGGAAGGTGGCGTAACCAACCGTTGCTCGGGGGAGGAGTGGGTCGTCTGATGGATGGAGCAGGGCAAATTGAGCGAATCCCATGTAACATAGCGCTGCATCTTCCCACGGATCGCTTACGGAAACTCCGCTCGATTCGTAGACCGTTTCAAGCGAATTCAAGAATTGGCATTTGAATGGTCAACTGTGCATGAAAAGTTCCTAAGAGCAGGTTTCGGCAGTGGAGCAGGATGCACTTTCTGTGTATGGTTTGAGGCATAATGTTCTGTAAATAAACACCTTATAAGATATAGTCCAACCGGAGGAGCCATTTTTAATGGCGGGACCCACAGTGTCAGAGGGTGCCAAATCGGGACTAAATTCCATATGTTGTCAGCGGTTGAAATGACTACGTTGATGCGAATGCCAGATCATTACGGGGCGGATAAATTGGCTCAGATGCGCACCCATATTTATAATCGCTCAGGCCATTGCAGGAGCATTGGTGAAACGATGTCCGGAAGAGGGCGGGGTAGGATGATGGTTCCGAGTCCGTCGTTTCCGACTTCGCAGCCACGACCATTTTCGAACTCGGCTACGGTGTAGGCGGCTATGCAGGCATCGATCATGTCTTTCGGCCCCGGGCGGAAAGCTGAGAAGTTGAGGCTTATCGGAGCGTGGTCGCCGCCTTCCAGCATCTTGTAGGAGGCGGAAGGGAAGACTTCGTGGCAGGTGATGCCTTCACGTTCGAGTGAGGTAAACAGTGCGAAGCCGACTTCCATCCATTCAGGGCAATTGTCTTGAATCGGAGTCCATTGAGGATTGGCGATCCCTGCGGCTTTGATGATGATTTCACAGTGGCGGCCATAGCCACGCTCAGCAGGCTTTCGGGGCCGCCAACTGTCTCGTCTACCGTTCCTGTAGAATTTACGGGGATTTGAGAGTGGTCGTCGAGGGGCGTCGATTCCTGCGATGACGGTGGCGACGTCACTTGCCTGCAGTTCTTCCGCAACCGTGACTGCAGCCATGCAAATCTCCTTGTGATCTGCACCTTCGAGCCATCCCGAGCTCACCATTCGCAGTTGAGAATCGAGAGCCATCCAAGCCGGTTGCCTTTTGATTTGCACATCGATTCCCAGATAAAAAGTTTCCATCGTGAACGATTGTGAGGGCTTCGCCGGCAAAAGACACGAATACTTTAGTCATAAATTTGACCAAGTGGTAGAAGGATTAAATTCGCATAATATGCTTATGAAGAAGGGGGGTGATATCATCTTTACTTAGTAGCAGGAGCCGTGGCACCGTGACTGGAAGTGCCTCGCAGAGAGTCCCCGGATGAGGTTGTCCGTGCCTGGAGGACGAAGACTCCTCTCAAAGGTAGAGGGGAGCCATTCGGCGCCAGTAGTAACCCCGGTGGGCCCGTTCTTTCCAGATTTCGAGGCGGTTGGGGACTCCTTTGCTCCACAGTTGTTCGCTGATATGCCGGTTGCTTCCGAGGAAGGGATCCTCTTCCCCGACGACGAGGACCACATCCATGTTGCGGAGCTTCCTGAGGGATTTCTCACTTTCCAGATTGGGAAGGAAGTGGCCCGGGGTGTGAAAGTAGATGTTCTCGTCGTAGTAGCCGTCGAAGAGGTCGCCGAACCATTCGAGGGGTTCCGTTAAATCGAAGCGTCCCGAAAAGGCGGCCAGTTTACGAAAGAGGTGGGGATGGCGCAGTGCGATATTTCCTGCATGGTAGGCGCCGAGGCTGCAACCGTGCGCAATGGTGCATTCGTGACCGTTCTTACTCTCCATAAACGGAAAGACTTCGTTGAGGATGTAGTCTTCAAATTGAATATGACGAAGCATTCGGTCTGCGGGATGCTTCCAGCCGCAGTAAAGGCTGTCGTGGTCAATGCTGTCGACGCAGTAGAGTTGTAGATGACCGGAATCGATTTTGGGAGCGAGCTGCTCAACGATCCTGAGGTCTTCGTATTCGTGGAATCTCCCGTCGCGGGTCGGAAATACAATTACCTTTGCCCCGGCGTGTCCGAAGACGAGAAGTTCCATATCACGGCTCAGCGATTTGCTATACCAGCAGTGATATTCCCGGTTCATCAGTCTTGGAAAAAGTTCATCAGTTCCTCCTGAAGCGCACGCACCTGATCTGCCTGTCCGGCATATTCAAAGTGGCCCGCATCGAGGACGAATAGATTCTTTTCCGAAGAGATCGCGTTGTAAATGGAAAACTGACCTGCAGGCGTGACAAAAGGGTCAAATAAGGCGAGAGCGGCGTGAACCGGGATCTTTAATCGCCGGGCAGCCACTGCCGCGTCAAAATAGGAGAGGGTATAGAGAAGTGCTTCCGGATCATGGGTTCGCGCGTAACGGCGAACGGCTTCGCCGCTTCCGAGTGTTTTCATGGTCAAACGGAGCGGATGATTTCCGAAACTTGGCACGTTGAAATGGGCGCGACTGATTCGCGGTTCCCACGGCAGGGCGAGAGCACCGATCCCTCCGCCGAAGCTGATTCCGCAATAGCCGATTCGATTTTCAACCGCGGGAAAAAGTTCGAGGAGGGCGCTGACGGAGAGCCAGAGATCATCGACACATCCGCCGTGCAGGTAGGTGTCTCTCGACTGGATACCGTGAAGAACATGGAAAGCGGGATTGGATGAAATTCCCCGGGTCCTGCTCAGGCCGAGGCCGCGTGCATGAGGAAAAAACAGGATGGTATCCGGGGGGAGAAAATCGGGATACGGTTCCGCCTCAGGGGCGCCATAGCCGTGCCCGAAAATCAGAGCGCGATTCGGGGTTCCTTTCTCCGGCCAGAGAAGACGACCTCCCGGTTCGAGGCCGCCCGTACTTGTATAGCGAACAGTTTTCCCGACCCATCCTTTCGGAGTCGGGATTTCCGGTGGTTCAAGTCGGGGAGCGGGAGCCACTTTCATTGCCTGTTCCCGTCGGGATTGCCAGAAAGTATCGAAATCGACGGGATCGGCAGGGGCGGATAGTGCGAGGAGCGATTCCAGACTGTAGCCGTAGCTGGGGTCGAAAGAGAGCTTATGCGGAATTCTGGCCATGAATGGGGACTCCAGAAGAAGCGCAGCATAGCCCGGGAATCAAGATGGAATTTCCTGAGGCTTCCCCGCAGTACGCACGAAAAAGCAGAGTTCTGTTTCCCTGAAGGGGACTTCAAACCCGTTCTTCTTTTCTTAGACACTTGTCAGGTCGGCGTTTTACGGAATGACAGGGCAGCCTGATTTGAACTTCTGTTTTGTTCGGACCGCCAGCGGTCGAAGAGAACAGTGTCGCGGCGAAGATGGGGGTCCGTTTGAAACTCGAGCTCAGCTTCTGAGACTACGAACCCGTCGAATTCGTGTTCCTCGAGTAGAGACCAGATGGCACGCGCGAGCCCGGCGTTGAAATAGGAGGGGCGATGCTCCGGAGAACCGAGGACGTATCCGGGAAGGTGGACATGAATCACTTTGGATGCGTGGGCCTTCAGGAATTTTCGAACAAACGCGATGAGAGAGTCAAAATTCGTGTCCCCGAGAGTAAACTTCCAGACGTGCTCAATATCGAGCGTGAGCCATTGGTGCGCAGCGGCCCACCTCTCGAAGGCTTCACCTCTTTGACGACCGTTCTCGACCGCGATGCGAATCTCCGGATGAAGTTCGCGGAGTTTTCTCTCAAATCTTGCTGCCATAGGCTCGTGAATCACGAGCGCTTTGCAATCGAGTCGCCTGTAAAGATGGACCGTGTTCGCGAGGTGCGCTTCGCTGAGATCGCCCCGGTTGGGAAAGTGGGGAACCACCTTCATCCCCCGGGCCATCGCAGCCTGGATGGCCGGCTCTACATCAACGAGAGAGGCTTCATTCAACCAGAACTCTGTGTTTCGAAAGCCGGCATTCCAGGCGCGTTCAAGCGATTCGTTTGATGGCGCCAGTTTGGTAGCAAATCTGATCATGGCTGGTAAAAGTTAATTAAACTTAACCAGGCGGAGAGCGTCCCGCAAAAAACCGAATGCAACACTTCGGACACGGATAGGTGCAAGGCGCGTCCGCATCCTCTCCCGGGCGAATCCGGTCAGGTCCCGGACGGTTCGTCCTGAATGTATGGCGTTTCAGGTTTGAGAAAAGGAGCTCAACCAAAGAGCGCCGCAATCGGTTCTCCGCGATCAGTGATGGGGACGGGACGGTCGCCATCGTAGAGGCTTTTGCGGTAGTCCACTCCGACGGTGGCGCAGAGGGTCGCAAAAAAATCGGGAACGCCGACGGGGTTTGCGACGATCGTTTTGCCGAGGTCGTCGGTATCACCCCAGGCTCCTTTGTGCTGAAGGCCGCCTCCGGCAAGGACGCAGGAAAAGGCTGTTCCCTGGTGGCCGCGCCCGCCTCCACCGTCGAATTCAGGGGGGCGTCCAAACTCGGTCGTGATGACGATGAGAGTTTTGTCGAGGAGCTTCTTTGATTCCAGGTCGGTGATGAGAGCGGCGACGGCACCATCGAGTTCGCGGATCAGCTCGTGTTGATTGACGATGCCTTCGTTGTGAGTGTCCCATCCAGTGCCGTTGAGAAAGTTGAGGTTGTGTGAGACTTCGACGAACCGGACGCCGTGCTCGACGAGGCGACGGCTGAGAAGGCAGCGCTGGCCGAACTCACCGCCGTAGAGGCTCCGCAAGTCGGCGGGCTCTTTGTCGAGCTGGAAGACTTTGTTAAACTCCGGCCCGCTCAGTTTGAGGCTTTGTTCGATGGCCGCGTCATAGCTTTGGATCTGACGATCATGGCTGGGATCTTTGGATGCCTGAAGAGCTGCGAGAAATTGTTCGCGGCGGATTTGCCGGTTTGCGGTGATTCCTTTTGGACGCGATAATCCTGCAGGCCCCCGACTGGTGTCGGTGAGATAGAGATAGCCGGACTGAGCCCCGAGAAAGCCCGGACCGCGGGTGACGTTGGGGTAGCCGATGACGACATAGGGCGGTGCGCCGTCAGCTGCGGCTCCGCGTTCGTGAGAGATCAGCGAACCGATCGAAGGGTAGGTGATCGACCCGGTGATGGGGCGGCCCGTATGCATGCGGTTGGTCGCAGCGGCGTGCTCGTCGATGACGGTGTGATTGATGGTTCGCACCGCGGTGACGCGATCCATGAGAGGAGCCATTTTTGCAAGATGTTCACAGACCTTTACGCCGGGGACCGCTGTTTCGATCGAGTCATAATAGGAGCCTGCTTTCTTTGCTTTGGGATCTCCTTTCCGCTTTGGATCGAAGGTATCGGTTTGGGCCATACCGCCGCCGAGCCAGATGGAGATAACGTGTTCCGCTTTTCCCTGAATGAGCGGGGAATCGGCAGCATTGGCCAGCAGTGGATGTGGCAAAGCAAGACCTCCGGCCACAGATGCTCCGGCTCCGAGGAAGTGTCTTCGGTTCATGGATGAGGATTTTTTCATGGGAAAATGGAGTGCGGGAAAGTCGATTCAAGAGGGTTGAATTGCTGACTCAACCCTGTTGGGTCGGAGGGTTAAGAGGGTTGGATGACTGATTTGAGAGGGTTAACAATTCATGACGGGGATCAGGGGATCCAGACGAATTCGCGATCGTTGATGAGGCTCCAGATAATGTCTTCGTATATTTCGCGCCATTCGGGTTTGAGACGAGGATCGGGGTTGGGGCCACGCTGGACGCGGTTTTCCACTTCAAGTTGAATCGTGTTGGCCTCGGCGGTGACGTGGTTCAGCCAGGTGGCGAGCGGCAGCGGTTCGGGTTCGGGAGCGGTCGTCTGTTGATCTGCGGGGATGAGTCGCTCTTTGAAGCCGTCGCTTAGTGCGGGAAGAAAGGCTTTCTCTTCGGCCGGTTTCGGTGGGCGGCTCAGAAAGCGGAGAAAGAGATGCTCGAGGAGGTCGTCGGGCGATTCCGCTTTCACGGCGAGTTCCGCCAATTCGCTGTCTTCGGCGGCGCGGCTCAGGTTTTGCACGAGGAGACCGTTGGCGAGAATGCCGGGTTGGAGAACATCCGGATCGACAGCTCGCTCGAGAATCGGTTTCTGCCGTGCACCGGTCCAGCCGAATGCCTGAAGCACGTCGACGGTGGTTTGGGCATGTGGCAGGGCGAGACTGGGGCGGTCGCGTTCGTTGTTGAGACTTGCGAACATCCAGGCGCGTTGGGGAATCCCGAGATCCTGTCTCCGGCCGAGGGGGTGACGGCCGTCGTGAACGAAGGTGATTTTTTCGGAGTCGATCGGCTGTTCGGTGGAGGCGTGAAGAGAATCGACGATTTGTTCGGCAGTGAGGCGCCTTCGCCCGGGGGCGCTGAAGAAACGCTCCTCTGCGGAGGCCGACGTGAGCTTTTCGTCACCGGCTTCGCGCTGGTAGGCGTCGGAGGTGGTGATGAGGCGCATGAGATGTTTCAGGTCGTAGTCGTGGGAAACGAATTCATTGGCGAGCCAGTCAAGCAGTTCCGGATGGCTGATGTCACGGCCTTCCCAGTCGTGAGCCGGTTCGACGAAGCCGGCGCCCATGAGTTGCTTCCACATCCGGTTAACGACGACGTGGGGAAATCGGCGGTTTTCCGGTGAAGTTATCAGGGCGGCAAACCGCTCGCGGGAGTCTTTGGTATTTTCGATGAGCCGATCAATCGTCGCTCCGTCAGTCGCTCCGGTGACGGCTGCGAAAGGCCATTCCGGCGTGACCGGTTCGTCGGGTTTAAGAGTGACCTGAATGAGTGATTCGCGTCCCTTTTTCTCGAAGAATCCTGCGGGCACCCGACTGGTTTCGGGGACGGTCACAGTTTTGCGTTCCAGCATTGCGGCGAGTGAGTAGAGATCCCGCTGGCTTGTGCTGTGGTAGGGGGAATCGTGACAGCGGGCGCATTGCATTTCGATTCCGAGAAAGGCGGATGCGACGATGTGCCCTTTGGCGGCGAAAGGCGCGTCGTTTTCGGCGGCGAGAGCGAATCCGGCGCTGCCTCCGTAAGCGGCGTCGCCGCGCATCATGAGCAGTTCGGTGACGATGCGGTCGAGGGCTTTGCCGTCGCGGAAGGCGTCGAGAAGGAACCAGCGGAAAGGACCGGTGCTGTTAAGAGAGGGATTGATAAGGGTCGGGTTTTCGGCAAGAAGATCGAGCCAGGGACCCATCTGGTGATCGGCCCATCGTTCGTCGGAGAGGAGCCGGTCGATGAGTTTGGTGCGCTTGTTAGGGGATTGGTCAGAGAGGAACGCAGCGGCTTCTTCCGGGGTGGGCGGAAGTCCTATCGTGTCGAGATAGATTCTGCGAAGAAAAGCGGCGTCGCCGGTTTTCCGGGTTTTGGTGACCTTCGCGGGGTCGACCGGTGGCTCGGGCCAGAGGGCACCATCACGAATCCATTTTTCGAGAGCGACGATCTGATCTTCGGGAAGTGGATCCCCGGTTGGCGGCATGATGAGATCGTCGTCGTCGGATCGAACGCGGAGAATGAGTTCACTGGATTCCGGCTTTCCGGGAACGATGGAGGGAATCTCGGAGTCGCCGCCGTGCAGGGCTGCTTCGCGAGAGTCCAGCTTGAGACCGCCTTTGTCCTTGTCGCCGTGGCAGCGGAAGCATTCTTCGCGAAGGACAGAGAGAACGTTTTTATCAAAGCCTTCGCTTTCGCCGGGGGAAGAGGTGCTCCGGGCGAGAGCTGTTTCGATTTTGGCATCGATGAATGCATCAACCGGGTGGCCTTCACCGGGAGGGGAGGCGGGCTGATTTTGTTTTGTCCAGGCTCTGGCGATCTCGTGTCGCTTTCTCCAATAGTCATCGCGTGAGGCGGCTGCGGCGCGCCGGTGTTTGTCGTCACGGGCGGCCAGTGTGGTTTCGATTCGGGACAGGACCGGATCGACCGCTGCATCGGTCAGGGGCAGTGGCGGTTCTTCGCCAGCCCGCAGAATCGAGAATGATTTGCCATCTTCTGTCTCGATGGCGACGCAGACTTCTCCGGTATCGGTGCGCTGGTTTTTGCCCCCGGCGATCAACTCAAGCACGACGCGGGAGGGGGCTGTTCTTTTCGGAAGGTCGACGGTGGCGAAGACTTCCTGCTGCTTGTAGCCCTTCACGCGAAGACCGGGATGAGGTGGTTCTGCGAGGGGGGTGACGAGATCGTGACCGTTCGGACTGGCGGCGTCGGCAGGTTCCGTTTCGGCAACCTGTTTCCCGTCGATCCAGAGGCGGGCGAGAGCGCGGGTCCGAATGAGGAATCGCTGTTTTCCCTCGGGGAGCTGCACGTCGGCGGCGAGTCGAATCAGCGTTGGTGGTTTCCAGGCAGAGCGAATTCCCCAGGCATCGTAGCGGCGGGGGAGGCGGGAGATGAGAAATGTGTCAGTGGTCCATCGTTCCGACTCCTTAGTGGTTTCGCTGAGATAGGGCCATCGACGGTAATCGGGGAGACCTTCGCTGAGTTGCACGAGGACCTCGTTAGCCGGTATTTCTCCCAGATCGGGCATCTCTTTTGATTCGGTTAGGACTCCCTGCGAACCGCCTTTTCGCTGAAAGCGCTTAGCCATGACTTCATCACTGAGAGCAACGCGGTGCACGGCGACGGCATCGAGCATTCCGAGAAAGCTGTTGGTCGAACTCCCGCCCATCGAGGAGCCTATCCAGACGCCGTCGTTGTCGACGACGGGAGTTTCCTTTGTCGGCCCGTCGACATCCCAGACACCGTCGGTGGGTTGTCCGTCGATCCATCCCCGGATGTTCTCCGGTTTACCGAATTCGTAGGCAATCGCGACGTGATGCCAGCCGGACGCAATTTCGAAAGCGGCTTCTGAATTCCAGCGATGCCAGTGCTTTTTACCTTCGGGGGTGACGCTCGTAAAAAGAAAGCCGACTCGCGCGAGGTTCCCTTTTTCCCCGACGAGGCGCATCGACCAGTTCTGATTGTCACGTGAAAAGTTTGGAGAGTGGGTTCGCCCTTTACTAACTACATACATGGGCTGCCCGTCGCGGATCCCGTCGAGGTAAACCCAGGCTTCCATCGTGATGGCATCCCCGTTGGTGAAATCGTAGGCGCTCTTTTCGCCGGGGTCAGCGATTTCAATACGCGCACCTTTTCCCTGAAGTCGAATCGCTGTGTTGTCCGGTGCGAAGTCGGGGAACTCCGGTGGACGTGGGCCGGCCTGATCACGGATGACATCGCCGCGCGGGGTGCTGGGGGCCGCCTCCTCAGTTCCGAAATTCCATCGCGTCACCCGGGGGAGGTCGCTGGCACCGGCTCCGGTAAAGGAGATGAGCAATCCCGCGAGGCAGAAAAATGTGCCGAGGGTCTTTCGGTCCGGGTAGGTGAAAAAGAAATTCTTCATGGGTTTCGGAGACGATTCTATACAAACCGTAGCGGGAGTATGGTGAATTGAGGATTGAGCGTCAATGGGCGTAAGTTCGCTATAAGCGCCTTGAAACCGGCGTGGATGTGGCGAAAAACCGGTGGCGGAAAGGGGAGAGAGAATGCGTAGTGTCAGGATGAATTTAGCTTTGCGTTTTTTATTCTTTCTATGCTTCGCTTCCACCGCCAGTGCGGAGGTTGTTCGGGTGGAAGTGGCGGAACGATCGGAAGTGGGTGATACCTACGAGGAGATTGTCGGACGTATCCATTTTGAGATTGATCCGGCCCTTCCCGGGAATGCGATCATAGCCGATGTGGAGCTGGCTCCGGTGAATGATTCGGGGAAAGTCAGTTTCTCGTCAGACCTTCGAATTTTAAAACCGAAGGACGAAGCTCTCAGCAATGGCGCGGCCTGGGTGGAGATTCCCAATCGAGGCGGGAGAGGGAGTCTTTCCTCTTCGATGATGGCGCAGGGATTTACGATGGTGAGTGTGGGCTGGGAGTTTGATGTGCCCAAAGATCCTAAGAAAATGAGTATCGAGGTTCCGTCGGCCGCGAACCCGGATGGAAGTCCGATTCGGGGAGTCGTCAGCGCCGTTTTCACTCCTGACAAGCCTGCTGAATCCAAGTTGCTGACCGATGTGGCGGGCTACGCACCGGTGGATATTGAGGGCGCTGAGAGTCGGCTTATTGTGCGGACTCGTGCCGCCTATCCCGGTGGTGAGGAAGTGCCGCGTGACAAGTGGAGTCTCGACGGCAACCGTCTTCAGCTCGAGGGTGGATTTGAAGCCGGAAAAACCTACGAAGTCTTCTACCTGTCGGAAGCACCGCCGGTTGGCGGACTCGGTTATGCCGCGATTCGCGATGCGGTCTCCTGGCTGAAATACAGCGGGGATTCTCTTGCTCCGGTGAAACATGCCTATGCTTTCGGCTCCTCCCAGTGCGGGAGATTTCTCCGTGATCTGGTCTATCTCGGTTTTAACACGGATGAACAGGGGAGGTTGGCATTGGATGGGCTTATTGCTCATGTCGCAGGTTCCGGTCGGCTCGTGCTTAACCGGCGATGGGCGACACCGCGTGGTGTCGCGGGGTATTATACGGCGTCCTATCCTTTCGCTGATACTGCGCAAAAGGATCCTGTCAGTGGCTACAGTGAGGGGATTCTCGAGAATCCCCGGGTAACTCAGGCTCCGAAAATTTTCTACACTAACATGGCAGCCGAATACTGGGGCGCGGGACGAGTCGCCGCACTGACACACACTACGCCCGATGGCAGCAGCGACATTGAATTGCCGGAGAATGTACGTTCGTATTTCTTTGCGTGCACTTCTCATGGCCCATCATCGTTTCCGCCTCGTGCGCCGGTCGAAGGAGCACTGAGGTCGAATCCGGTGAATGCGGGGGCGGCGATCCACGAGCTGCGACAGGCGATGCACCGGTGGGTGGCGGAAGATCTTGCCCCGCCTGCCAGCGTGCACCCCAAACTCAGTGATGAGACGTTGACTCCCATCAGTGAAGTACAGTTCCCGAAAGTCCCGGGCATTGCCTCGCCGAATGCGGTGAACGCGGGGCCCCGTGTCAGCAATCCCCGGTGGCCCGATGGTGCCGGTGGTGGCACTGATCTGCCTTTGCTAGTGCCACAGGTGGATGCCGACGGGAACGATCTCGGTGGCATTCGCATGCCTGATGTCGCGGTGCCACTGGCGACGGCGACGGGTTGGGTCTTTCGACCGGAGGCCTTTGGCTCGCCCGGGGATTTCTATATTTTGCGTGGTGCCTGGGTTCCTCTCGCGGTGACGAAAGCTCAGCGCGAGAAGAACAATGATCCCCGGCTTTCGCTGGAGGAACGCTACGATTCGAGGGAGGATTTCATGGCGCAGGTGAAGGCGGCGGTTGAAAAGCTCATCGCAGACGGCTTTCTCGCTGAATCCGATCTTGAATCACAGATCAGGGAGGCGGGAGAGCGATGGGACTGGATCGTGGCTGAAGCGGCTGAATGAGTTTACGGGAATCTGAAAAAGGCCTCTGCAATCTCTGATCCATTTGCCTCCGGGGATCTCCGCTGCGCTCCGCTTTTTCAAAGAACAAGCGCAGACTCACTTCGCTTTCACAGATGAGATCGGATTAATGGAGACTTGATGGGCTTTGAATTCAGTTCCGGAGCAAACGGTCGCGAATGGTCGTTTTTCGTTCTACTGCGCTGAGTAGCCTCCGTCGACCATCCAGACGGCACCATTGACGAAGGACGCTTCCTCCGAGGCGAGAAAGGCGATCACGTTGGCAATTTCCTCAGCCGTTCCCATTCGCCCCGAAGGATGGAGGGAGTTGAGCGTATTCAGAATCTCCGGGTTCTGAGTGACGTTGGCGGTGAGCGAGGTGTGAACAAATCCGGGCGCGACCGCGTTGACCCGAATACCCTCTGCGGCGAAGCGAACGCCCATGTCCCGGGTCATTTGAGCAACGGCGCCTTTGCTGCTCGGATAGGGATTGAAGCCATCTGAAAATTCGAGGGCCGTCGGGTAGCCTGTGAATCCCATCACAGAGCTAAGGTTGATGATGGCACCGCCGCCGGATTCTCTCATCGCAGCCACTGCCGAGTGAGCCATTAGCACGGAGCCTTTCACATTCACCTCCATGACTTTGTCCCAGCGCTCTTCGAGAGACGCATTCTCACCAACGTTGCGGGCGGTGATCCCGGCGGAGTTGACGAGAATATCCAGCCGTGACCATTTCTTCGTGGCTGCCTCGACGACGGCACTCACTTCCTCCTTTTTGCTGACGTCAGAAGTCATGATGCCGATAGCGGGGAATTCCTTCGCGAGGTTTTCGAGAGCTGTAAGATTGAGATCGGTTGCGAAGACGTTCGCGCCCTCGGCTATAAATTTCCTAACGGTTGCGTTTCCAATTCCGGATCCGGCCCCTGTGATGATGGCTGTTTTGCCTTGTAGTCTCATATTGATCGTTACCCGCCGGTTCCTGCCCGGGCAAGATACGTAAACGGAGCCATTTCTGTTCGTGGCGAATCGAAGGGGAGGGGATGAACTTGCGATCCGTCCGGAACGGGGCATGATATTTGGTATCTCTTTCGCGGAGCATTTCACAAGCCTAAAGTCCATGTCAGCGCCCAATTCACCTCCGGTCTACAGTTACGTTGTTCGAACCGAGGCTCGCGATGTGGTGATGTTTCAACGAACCATTTATCTTGAGGGAGACGCCTCTGATGGTTTCAGACTTCTGGCAAAGATCGATGAGGAGGACACCGCGATTGATCTGAGCGAAATTCTTCTCGAGGATGCGATGTCGAGTGATGATCCCGGGGACGTATCGATCAGCGAAAACGTTGTCGATGGTTTCGGTCACGTTCTCGGGCAGGCCGTGGCACGGCAGATTGTGGCACTGACTCCCGATTTGTCTTCTTCGAAGCAGGCTGAGCTGGCCCTGGCCGGTATCGTGAGATCTCTCGGCGCTCCTTACACTGAGGCGTTAAGCGAAGGCACCACTCAGTACCGATTTGATCACTGTCCACTTTGTGACGCGAGTGATCGCACCGGAATTGAGGAAGTCGATCTGGCGCATCGTGCCCTTTCTGCGCTCGTAGTGACAACGATTGGTGCGATTCATCCCGACCGGGTTGTCAGCATGCCCCGCGGGAAAAATGACGAGCATGTCTTCGGGTTGGCTTGACGGGATTCTGTGATTCAAGCGGATCTTGAAAGAGTCTCCCGTCAGTGAGCGTGTAACAGCGGACGAGGTGACGGGGTGACCTCGCAAGCAATGGCGATTTCTTTCTGCAGGAAGGGAGCCGCCGGTGGAAACGCGGAGCGCAACCACCGGAATACGGCCTGAGTAATCCGTGCGCCCCGGCAGGAGCGCCGGTAATTACATGTGCTTCACTTTGAAGCTGCGGAATGCGACGGGATCGTTGTGTCCTGCGAAACCGATGAAGCCTTTTGTGTTATCGAGGCCCTTCGGAGCCTTCTCGATCAGGCTGCGGTCGAACGTGTCGATGTCCGCGTCGAGAATTTTAGTTCCATTCAGGGTGACAGTGATGCGCTGTCCCTGCACTTCGATTTCCTGAAAGTTCCATTCCCCGGCAGGGCGGAGATAGCCGTGCTTCGCTGCGACACAGTGATAAATTGAGGCGTGGTACTGGGTCGGCTTCAAACCGCCTTTACCTGCCGCTGCCTGTTTCTCATTGTAGCCATCGCTGTCGATGACCTGCAGTTCGAGGCCGTCCGATGCAGAGTGTCCGCCGAGTGGGGTGCGCAGTGCGATGCCGTTGTTGCCGGCTTTGGGAAGTTTGAACTCGACGCGAATCTTACCGTTCTCGAATTCCTCTTTCGTGAGCAAGTCACCGCCTTTGCCCTGCTTGCATTGGATGTTGCCGTCGACGACTTCGTAGCTCTCGACTGCGCCCTGCCAGTTGCTGAGATCTTTCCCGTTGATCTGCTCGACGAATCCGTCGGCGTCGCGGGCTGCGAGTTCTTTGTTGGCTTCCTCGGCGCTGATTTCGCGAATGAAGACATTGCGCCAGCGAATCTCGCTGCCGTGAGTCTGCAACTGGATCGGGCCTTTAGGGAAAGCAGGATCTTTCATCCAGCCGTTAGGCATTTTTTTCTCACTGTCCTTTTCGCCTTCCTTCTGTTTTCCGTAGGCGAGGTAGCCCGCTTTCTTGTTAGCAAAGAAGTTTTCGAGCACTGCGTTGTCGACCACGGTTTCGCCGTTGAAAACGACTGTGACCCGTTCGCCGATCATGCGAATTTTAAACTGGTTCCACTCGCCGAGAGGCTTGTCCATTTTCTTGCTTGGGTCTTTGCCGGGGGCACCTTTACTGTTATTCCAGAGGCCACCGGAGCCTTTGGCGCGGCCGAGGCCTTTCGGGTCGGGTTCAGCGGGATCCCAAATCTGGACCTGCGGGATGCCCCGTAGATACACTCCGCTGTCACCTTCGGGGAGGGCTTTGTATTCGACCCAAAACTCAAAGTCACCGTAATCCTTGTCGGTCGTGAGATAGAGCCCCTTGCCGTCATTGACGAGCTCGCCGTTCTCGACGCTCCAGTGTGCGTTGATATGATTCCCGGGGTCATTTCCCTTGGCATCCGTCAAGCCACCTTCGACAGATTTCTTTTTGTATTCGGCGCGTTCCTCCGGCGTCATGTTCCAGAGCTCGGTTGGATCTTTAGTGCTCCAGCCATACCAGCCGGAGAGATCTTTGCCATTGAAGAGCGCTTCGAAGCCTTCCGGGGGTGCCGGGTCTACGGCAGAGGCAGGCGAATGGCCTAACAAAACGGCAGCGAGAAACGAGGCGGTGAAAAAAGATACTCGGGATTTCATTAGGGGACATCCTATCGATTCCGCCTTGACGGTCGAGAAACAGATTCGCCGGAGTCGCGCCAGTTCGACCGGGCTTCGGAAGTGAGCCAATCGGGTCATGGCCTCCTCCCGCTTTTTTGCGAACTTATATTCAACGGTTCGCCCGCATCGGGTGTCGCAGTTCCCTGCGTAGAACCGCCATTCTTCTTATCCAACATGATCAAGCTCTTCCCGTGCAGTGCCATTTTCGCTATTTTCCTTTCACCCGTTCTCTCTCAGGGCGACGACTGGCCGCAATGGCTCGGCCCGGAACGCGATGGAATCTGGCGGGAGGATGGAATTGTTGAGACATTCTCAGAGAATGGCCCTGAGGTGCTTTGGAGAGTTCCCGTCAGCCATGGTTACAGCAGTCCCACGGTTTCCGGCGGCAAAGTGTATCTCTCTGACTATCTGGTCGAAGAAGGGGAGATCTTCAACAACCCCGGAGCCCGCGCGCCGCTGGAAGGAAAGGAGCGGATTCGCTGTTTCGATGCCGGCACGGGAGAAGAGATCTGGTCCTACGCTTACGATCAGCCCTACAATCTCTCCTATCCCGGTGGTCCCCGAAGCACCCCGACGGTGGCCGATGGAAAAGTTTATGCTCTTGGCGCTGAAGGGAATTTTGTCTGCCTCGACGCGAACTCCGGGGAGTTGGTTTGGACGCTGAACTGGAAAGAGAAGTTTTCCATTGAATCGCCCATGTGGGGATTTACGTCTCATCCGCTCGTGGATGGGGATACCTTATACTGTATCGTGGGGGGCGAGGGCAGCGTTGCGGTTGCGTTCGACAAGAATACCGGCGGGATTAAATGGCAATCCCTGAGCGCTTCAGAGCCGGGCTACAGTCCGCCCACTATGATCGAGCACGCCGGCGCGAAGCAGTTGCTGATCTGGCACACGGAATCGATCAATTCATTGAATCCGGAAGATGGTTCGCTCTACTGGTCTCTTCCGCTGAAACCGGGTTTCGGGATGTCGATCATGGCACCGCAGAAGTCGGGCAATTTACTTTTCACGAGTGGCCACGGGCGCGTCGGTGCGGTTATGAAACTGGATGATGAGAAGCCCGGCGCGGAGATGCTCTGGAAAGCGAAACCCAAGCAGGGGGTGTTTGCCGCCAACGTTACCCCGCTCATTATCGATGGAGTGATCTACGGCAGCGACATCGACACCAGTGCCTTTATCGCCGCGAGTCTCGAAACCGGTGAGCGGTTCTGGCAGACGACGGTGCCCACGCTTGGAGAGGAAAACCCCGAGCGGGGCGGTCGTCATGGAACGGCTTTTGTGACATTGCATGAGGAAAGCGGGAGGCTCTACCTTCTTTCCGAAACAGGGCACCTCATCATCGCCGAAGTATCTTCCGAAGCGTATACCGAAATCAGTCGCGCAAAAGTGATCGAACCGACCAACGAAGCTTTCGGGCGCAAAGTCGTTTGGGCCGCTCCCGCCTTCGCGATGAAATCCGCGTTTGTTCGGAACGACAAGGAGCTGATCCGCGTCGATCTCGCAAAGTGAGCACTCTGCGAGCCGGTGTTTGAAAAAATGGAGAGTGGCGTGGTCTTCCGATTCGCTGCCACTCGATCCGGCGGCCCTTGCCAGCGGAGACTCGCCGTTACGATTAGATTCCCGTCGCGGCATCACCGCCCGGGTTTCGTCAAGGTTCTGCGGTAATTTCTGATAAATCGGGCTCTACCGTGAGGGCCAGAACCTGTTGCTTCGAAAGGGGCTGGCCCCGTCCTATTTCCATGCCCAGAGGTCTTTTTCGACGAGGAGTGCAGCGTCTGTTTTGGGTTGTTCTGATTGAAGCCATTTCTTAGCGGAGGCATCATTCTTCAAGTAGGCATCCCAGAATTTTGTGCTGATTTTCTGAATCGCAGGGTGGTGATGGGGGATTCGGTCAGCTTTCCGGTCCCCGGCGTCGGAAAAGGCCGAGTGTTCCGCGCCTTCAAAGACAAGTTCGTATTTGTCTCCCGGAGGAAGCGCTTTGTAAACCTCGCGCCGGGTTGCCGGAAGCGAGTTCGGATTGATCGGATTGTCATCTTTCGTTCCGGTCATGGTGAGAACGGGGCTTTTGATTTCGCCGAAGGCGGCCGAGGAAGTTCCGCCTCTTGGTTCCGACGGGCTCATCGCAAAAAATGCATCGAGGCGCGGGTCGGCAACGGTTCGATCGCCTCTGAATTTCTGGCCCATCATCGCCTGTGTCGTCACCGCGCCAAAACTGTGCCCGCACATTCCAATGTGTTCGAGGTCGAGTTTTCCGAAAACGGGATGGTCTCCGTTTGCGTTCCATAGCTCGAGCTGATCGATCACGAAAGGGACATCGGCGAATCGATCCAGTGTTGATTTCAAATTCGCGGCGCCTTCGAGGGCTGATTTTCGCTCTCCTTTCTTTGCCTCCTTCCAGACGCTCTCGTCGCTACCGATATGCTGCATGAAAACACCGACATAGCCGTGCTGCGCCCAATACTGACCCAGGTAGACGCTGTTCATTCGCGAGCCGCCGAGTCCGTGGGAAAAGAGGATCACCGGTGCAGGAGTTTCAAGGTCGGCTGGCAGATAGACCTTTACGGGAACGACCCGGTCCCGGGCGGAATCACGCGGTTCAAAAAGCAGTTCTTTGACAGGGGAATGTGTCGGCTCCTCTGCATTGGACACAGCGGAGAGAATTACAAAACAACAAAAGAAGAAATACCTCATGTCGGGAACGAACCCCGCGTTCGGCTTCAAGTTGCAAGAGGATCTCATCGCCTCGATCCTCCTGCCTCGTGAAAAGATCACGCCTACGACGGCTGGAAAAGTTTTTCAACGACGAAGGGCCGGTGCTGAACCGCGGTCCACAGTGCGGCGCAAGTGGCACCGACAACGATGAGAAGCACCCCGTAGTTCTGAATCAAATCAGGGGAGAGTGTCGAAACGATCTGAATGCTGGCCGCTCCCATCATCATTCCGCTGAACTGGATCAGGGCTGCAGCGGAGCCGGTATCCTTTGACTGCTGTTCGAGAAGCAAATTTGCTCCGGGGACCCGCACCGTGATGACCGCCAGAGTCGATACCGCAGCCAGTGCGGCGAAGAGCAAGGGGGAGAAGCTTCCGACCGAGAGCATTGCAATACCGGCCAGTGACAGCGTCACGAAGCACCCCAGAATGAGGGTTCGAACGGAGATGAATCGGGAGAGTTTCAGATAGAGAACCGGGCCGAGTGCCGCCGCGCCGGCATTGATTGCGAAGATGAAGCTGAAGGCCTGCTCGGAGAGGCCGAACCGGTCGATATAGACGTAGGAGGAAATTCCGAGGAAGGCCATCAGCGCCATGGGGACCAGCGCGAAAATGGCGAGAAGAAAAGCGAACCTCGGGTTTTTCATGACGATGCCGAGTCGCCCCCAGGTTTTCGTGAGGGGACCGGTCGTTTTCTCTGTGAGGGTTTCCCTGTAGCAGGCGACCAGCAATGTGGCGCCGGCTCCGAAGATAGCGAGGACAACAAACATCATGCGCCATGAAGCGATCTTGAGAAGGAAAGCGCCGAGGACCGGTGCGATCATCGGGGCAATCGTGACGAGCGACATGATAAGGGCCATGGCCCGTTCACGCTCCCGGCCATCGAAGAGGTCTTTGACGATCGATGTGCCGATCACGGTAACTCCGCCCCCGGCCAAACCCTGCAGAATTCGGAAGACGATGAGCGCATCGACGCTGGAGGCGATAGCGCAGAGGAGGCTGGAAGTGATGTAGAACGCGAGGGCGGTGAGGAGGATCGGTTTGCGACCGGTCCGTTCACTCAATGGTCCCCAGAAAAGCATCCCGATGGCAAAGGCCACCATGAAGGCGCCCAGTGTCAGATTGACCATCGTGTGGCTCGTCGCAAAGGTTTCGGCCATTTGCGGCAGAGCGGGCAGATAGAGATCAATCGTGAGGGGAGGGAAGGCTCCGAGGATTGTGAGGAGAAGCAGGGTCCCGCTTTTTCCAAGGATGGGTTGATCGACCTTCATGGCTGAGTTTCCTTTGGATTTGATTGATCCGGTTTGTGATTTGGCCGGATCAGGCGAAGGGGCTTCGCGTGAAAAGTTTTGCCGCCCGGCCCACACCCCGGAGGGGGATGGAGTGATGAGCCAGGCGGCGGAGGAGGAATTTTGATGCGTGAGGGCAAGGTGCTTACGAGTCCGGCCGGACGGGGGACAGAGTGGGCGGTTTGCTCCTGGCTTCTTCAGCCATGGCTTTGAGTCCGGCGAGGCCGAAAGTGAATCGCCTTTCAACATAGGCGTGCAGAGCCGCTTCGCTCCGGCCGTCGGGAAAGAGAATTTGAGGGAGTTCCGGGACCGTGTTCTGGAAAATGCACAGCGAAATGATTGCAATTCGAGCCTGAACCAATTCCTCTTCGGTGCGCGGGTGAATCAATTCAGTTACAATCGGATCGAGCACCTCGTCATGGATCTTACGGAACTTCGCCGCAGTTGCTCGATCCTGACCGGCCCTGGCTCCGAGCTCCTGTCCCATGATCCGTTCAAAATGTCCGGCAGGACCGGGGTCAAAACTGCGCAGGATGATCGCCTCCATGAAGGTTCTGAGACGCTCTTCGGGCGGGGCGTAGGGGGAAAGGCCGCCGTCAAGAGGGTAGCGTTCGTCTGCAATCCGAAAAGCACACATGAGGGCTTCGTTGAGGAGGGCGGCTTTCGATTTGAAATAATAATTCACCGCAGCGCCGTTTGCTCCGGCCTGCTCGCATATCTCGCTGATCTTCGCATCGTGAAAAGGCTTCGAAGCGAAGACATTTACGGCTGCAATTAAAAGCTGATCCTTCGTTGAATCATTCATTCCGCAGTAAGCATTGCCTCGTTTGTTCACCGGTTCAAACGGTAATTTCAAATAATCATTTTAATCATTTGTTTAAAACGACGGGAAGGGGGCTGAATTCGACCGCTTCGGTGGCGGAAGCGTTTCGCTGATTCAGCCGATTTTTGGTGACGGTCCACTATGGAGGAGGAGGGGAAGCGGTTTTGCCCGGCCTGCTGGAGGCTCTCGTGCCCGTTCAATCGGATTTGAAAAAGTGCGATTGGAGGAAACTCGCGGAGATGCCGAAGTTTTAGGAGAAATCTCCGCTTGGGTATGATACGACATCATGATGAATAAGACTATTTTCCTTGTCCTGGCGCTGGCGGGACTCTCTGCGATTGGATCTCAGGCACGGGCTGAATTGTTTGAGGACGGTGAAACCGTCGCCTTCCTCGGAGACAGCATCACGGCCCGCGGGAGCCTGCAAACCAACGTGTCTGATTACTACCTGACACGCTTCCCTGACCGGACCGTTCATTTCGTCAATGCGGGACGTTCCGGTGACAGTGCGAATGGATCACTGAGACGGCTTCAGGAGGACGTCATCGATAAGAAACCGACAGCGGTAGTGATTATGTTCGGAATGAATGATATCGGTCGCGGGAACTACACTTTTGAGCCAAGCGAAGCGCAGCTTAAGTCGCAGAAATCGTCATTGGAGCGCTACGAGGCGAGCATGAAAGAACTCGTCGCCCGCATTCGCAAAGAAGCAGCGGATCCGGAACTGATTTTCATGACTCCGACGCCGTATGACCAGACCGCTGAGATGGAAACGACGAACCTTTTCGGCTGCAATGACGGCCTTGGACGATGCGGGGAAATCGTGAGGCAACTGGCCGAAGCCAACTCAGCGGAGGTCTTCGATTTGCACGGACCGATGACCGAACTCAATTTGAAACAACAGGAGACCGATCCGACCTGGACCATTGTCGGCAAAGATCGAGTCCATCCCGGAGCGCCCGGATTTCTGATGATGACCTACCTTTTTTTGAAGTCACAGGGTGCGCCGGCGACCGTTTCAAATGTGGCCGTAAATGCCTCTGCAAATGAGGTGAAGGAAAGCATCAATGCCGAAGTGACCTCGGTGAAGAGCGCAGACGGCGGTGTTTCATTCACTGTTCTGGCGAAGGCTCTTCCTTATCCCATTGATTCGGGAGCAAAGGAAATGCTCGAGCTCCTTCCAATCGAAGAGGACTTGAATCAGGAACTGCTTTCTGTCACCGGGCTGGCCGATGGCGACTATGAACTCCGCATCGATGGCACTGCAGTCGGGCAATACTCAGCGAAGGATCTCGCCGGGGGAATCAATCTCGCTTTCAACGAAGCGACTCCTCAATACAAACAAGCGCGGGAGGTCGCGAAGCACAATGCCCAGCGGAGAGCCGCAGAGTCGGAAGCAGCGAGTCTGCTGAATTCACGACGCTGGATGGTTTACCATTACAAAGTCGACGTCGAAGATCCTGCTGCCGTCCAGGCGCACTACGATCACTTCGAGGACAAGACGGAATACAGCGCTCACATGACTTTGCGGTATATCGAGAAGTGGCCGAAATACGATGAAATCCGGAGCCAGGTTGCGGTTCACTGGGAGGCCGCTCTCGCAAACCGCAAGCCGGTCGAGCATGGCTATGAAATCGTGCCCGTGAAGGCGCCGGCTCAATAAAATTTTCCGTGAGGGGTGTGGATCACCCCGGGCTTACCGGAACCCCGAGGCTGCGAGGGCGCGAAGCCTCAGGCTTCGACCGTGGCCCGGAGAACCTCCATCATCCGCTTCATGCGTGCGTCGGCGACCGCTTTGCCTTTCGCGGCGGTGGCGCGTGCCGTCTCCTGATCGTTGGCGATCGCGAGCACGGCAGGGGTGAGACCTTTTTCTGCCTCGTCGAGGTCGTGATTGAAAAGCCATTCGGAGAGACCGATGTCTTTCCACATGAATCCTTTGCTGGTCTGTTCTTTGTAGCGGCAGACGATCGCGGGAATACCATGGCCGATGCATAAAATCGGGCTGTGCTGTTCGTTGCCGAAGAGGCCGGCGCAACGGTCATAGACGCTTTGCGCAAAGTCAGTGAGCCAGTATTCCTCGCGCCACACGACCTTCTTTTTGACATCGTCAGGGAGTTTGTCGTAGATCATCTCCTTGTTGAGTTTCATCTGGGTGGCGTCCTCCGGACAAAGGAGCACCTTCATGTCGGTTTGCTTCACGAGAGCGATGACGGCGTCACGCAGCGGCCCGATGTCGTGCTCTTTCATCTCTTCATTCCGGGCGTGCTTTTCAGGATTGAACTTGTAGTTCTCCTTTACCTCCCAGTAGGGCGTGTTTCGCAGCTTCGGAATACAGCACATGAATTTCCCCGCTTCGAGGCCAACTTCCGCAAGCCAGGCCTCTGCTGCGGCGTCATTGGTAAGATCGCAGGCAAACGTCGCGTCAGGACCGAACTCCATGATCGGACAGGTCGCCCCTTTGTCTTTCGCCAGTTGCATTGAAACGGAGTCGCGGAAAAAGCAGAACTCAGCATTGCTGATCACATCGAGACCTTCTTCGGAGAATTGCCAGGTGACACCGCCGATGCCGTAAGGCTTGCCGGTCTTCTCTTTCCACTCGATCAGCGAATTCTGTGCGACGATTCCGGGACCGGAGCCGTGGAGGAGAAAATCAGATTCAGCGAAGGCCGCTTCTTTGGCTTCTGCGGTCCGCGCCATAATTTTGAGTTTGGGAAAGCGCTTCATCAGCATTTCCTCGACGCCGTTGCCAACATGGCTTGGCCAGAGCGTCACTTCATATTCGGGGAGATGGCGTTCGAAGAGTGTCAGCATTCCCGGAGTGTGAGCGATGTCACCAATGTTGACGGTCTGCCAGGACGAACGCAAAAGGATCTTTTTGGGAGTTCCGGTTCCCTGCGCGGAAGCGAAAGGGGGAACGCAAGGGGCAAGGGAGGCGGTCGCCGCCGCGGTCGAAGTGGTCAGAAAATGTCGGCGTTTCATGGAGGTTCGTTGAGTAAATTTTCACTGCCTGACAGAGTGATTCGCCGGGCGTATTGAATACTGCGTATCACCTGACCTCCCTTGTGTCCACTACCGCGAAAGGGGAATTTGCGGAATTGGATCTGAACCTTTCAGATACTTCATTCAAGAGGGTTAAGTCTTCGACCCAACCCTGTTGAATGGGGCATTTAACAGGGGTCAATTGCGTGAACTCCTTCCGCGAAACGCGGGATATGCCGGCATTGCGGGGGAATCGTGGTGAACGGGGATTGACAGGGAGTCCTCTGATCAGAAGAATCCTCGCAGCGAATCACGATGCTCCCGGAAAGTGGTTGCTCAGGACCGTGGTATCTTTGCCTGGTTTTGTGATTTGTTAGTATTTTAAAAAACCGCTTTTAGCTTTGTTCTGATGTCGCGCCTTCTTTTATTTCTATTCACTTTCTTAATCACCGGCCCCGCCGCGGCCGATCTCGCGGTGGAGAGTGACTTTCCCGGCGGCTCCGCAGAAGTGGTGTCGATTGATCAGGCCGCTTCCGCTGTCGTTTTGAATCCTGCGAACTATCCTGACCGGGGGTGGCGCTGCTGGTGGTACTTTCGTCTCACCGGTATTACTCCGGGAAAAGCGATCACGCTTGAGGTTGGTGATGCGCCCTGGGCGACCCCGAAGCGGGCGACCTTCAGTTCAGACGGAGGGAAGACGTGGCATCACAGCGAAGAGGGCACCCGCGTCGGAAAACGTATCCGCTACTCGTTGACCTTTGATACGGAAACCGCGCTGGTGGCGTGGGGGCCGCCCTTTCTCCCCGACGATGCGAGGGCTCTCGTCGAAGCGCTTGCGGCAGGATCGGAGGAGGCGACAGTTTTCTCCCTTTGTCGCACCCGCGAAGGTCACGACACGCCGGCTCTGCGAATTGGCACTGCGGGCAAGCCGTTGATCTGGGTGCAGGCGAGGCAGCATGCATGGGAATCCGGTGCGAGTTGGGTGGGTAAAGGTTTTGCGGAATGGGTTGTCTCGGATGCGTTGGAAGCATCGGGACTTCGCGAGCGTCACGAGATTGTTTTTGTTCCGGTTATGGACATTGATAATGCGCATCGTGGTGCCGGGGGAAAGAGCCAGAAGCCGCAGGATCACAATCGTGACTGGAGTGATGCACCTCACTGGAATGCTGTTGCGGCTGCTCAGAAAGCGATTCGAGCGGCGGCCGGTCAGGAGCGTTTGGCGATGTTTATCGACCTGCACAATCCGGGAGCGGGCGACTTGTTTCCGTATTTCTACGTGCCGCCTGCGGAGATACTATCCGACGGGGCGGTGAGCAATCATGCCCGTTTTATTGAAGCTGCGAAAACGGAAATTACGGGACCGCTCCGATTCACCGGACGGATCATTGAATCCGGAGTGAAGTATGATCCCAGGGCCTGGAAGACAATCAGCAAAAACTGGGTCGCGCTACTGGGCACCCCAGCTGTGTCAGTGACTCTCGAAACCTCCTGGAACACTCCCGTGAGCACGACTGCCGGGTATGAAACCGTGGGGCGGCAGCTCGGACTGGCGATAAGTCGCTACGCCCACCAGAGAAGTGAGCTTCCCTGAACTTTTGATAACCTCACCCGAAGCCCTCTTGGACTATCTGGCTCGAAGCGATCAGGAGGGGAGAGACAGATCGTTCGACTGTGAACCGGGCGCTGCTTCCTGTCGCATCGCCCCGGCGTCGAACTTATGATACTCATGTCCGTAGTGCACTTTGACACAATCGGGACAGATGCCGTGAGTGAATTTCCTGCCTGACTCCTTCTGGAAATAGGATTCGATGCGGCTCCAGTAGCCGTCATCATCGCGAATACTTTTACAGTGAGAACAGATCGGGAGTAGCTCTTTGAGTTCCTCCACCTCACGGAGCGCGGAGGCAAGCTCGAGGGCGGTCTGTCTCAGTTCCAGTTGATGGACAACCCGCTTCGCAATGAGTTCGAGCACTTCTGCCTCTTCTTCGGAAAACTCCCTCGGAGAGCGGTCTATGACGCAAAGGGTCCCCAGTCCGAAGCCATCTTTATCAATCAACGGGGCACCTGCGTAAAAGCGGATCGTAGGGGCATCGGTCACGAGAGGATTGGTAGAGAATCGAACGTCTCTGGTCGCGTCGGGCACCACGAGGACTGATTTCCCGAGAATACTGTGGGCGCAGAATGCCATTTCGCGGGGAGTTTCCGTGGCTTCGAGGCCAACCCGGGACTTGAACCACTGACGCTTTTCGTCAATCAGGCTGATGAGTGCAATGGGAACACCGCAGAAGCGGGATGCGATGCGGGTGAAGTCGTCGAAGGCTTCTTCCGGGGCTGAATCGAGGATTTCGTAGCTCCTGAGAGCCTCAAGTCGAGCGCTTTCATTGGGAGGGATTGGGGAGGGGATCATCAGGAGGGAGGAGATGGATTATGGTAATTATAGCACAGGTTTTTGAAGGGATCGAGTGATTAGGTCCGGGGGAAGAATTAAATACCGGTGGCAAAGAAGAGATTCAGCAATTGACGATCACGAAACTTTTTTGAGATAAGGCGGCAAGTTTTCCGATTCTGCGGAATGATGAAGTGTATGACTTCGATGGACGATTTCAGGCACGAGTATTTTTTGCGCCGGTTTACGAAGACCGAGCCGGCTTTGAGAGGATTCGTGCGTTCACTTGTTCCGACGGTGAGCGACGCGGATGACGTCCTTCAGGAGGTCGCGATTACTCTGTGGAAAAAGTTCGGTGAATTCGAAGGGGAATCCGAAGAGGAGTTTCGTCGTTGGTCTTTCACGGTCGCCAAATTTAAAGTGCTGTCCTGGCAAAGAGATAAGGGGCGGGATCGCCTCGTTTTCGGCGACGAAACACTTTCTCTGCTCGCGCAGGATTCTGAATCGCGATCGGGAAAGTTGTCAGCTCAAAGGGAGGCACTTAAAACCTGTCTCGCGCGACTCTCGTCCGAGCAGCGCTCTCTGGTGGAGTCCGCCTACGAGAGCGGGACGAAAGTTGAAGACATCGCAAAGACTTTGAAGAGAACCGCGATGTCTCTTTACAAGCAGCTGCACCGTATCCGCATCACTCTCGCGAAATGCGCGCGTAACGAGCTTCAGAAGGAGGGATGGCAATGAACCGCGATGAGTTGCGATCCGGTTGGATGGAGGAGTATGTCAGGGGCGCGGCTTCGCCGGAAACGATGGCGAAACTCGAAGAGGCAATTAAGAGCGACAGCGCGTTCCGCGAGGCGTTTCTGGATTATTTGAATGTGGACCTCGGGCTTCATTTACATGCGGCTGCTGCTGTTTCCGCGGAGGCTTCAGTTTCAGTGTTCCCGACGGCGAAGCCCGCCGTATCGCGGAGAATCCGGATCAGCGTTGCGGCTGCGGTTATTGTGCTGCTTCTTGTTGCTGTGGCGACTTTTCAGAAAGCGCCTGCCCATGCCACGTATGCCACGGTGACGAATCGCATCGGTGTTGGCGGGCTGGAGAGAGGGGCGAACCTGAGTGGTGACCGATACAGGCTCGAGCGGGGCATTCTCGAAATGGAAACGAAGCTGGGCGCCAAAGTCGTGGTCGAAGCACCGGCCTCATTTCAGTTTGAATCAGTGGGACAGCTTCGCCTTTTTAATGGAAGACTCGCTGCCAACGTTCCAGAGGCAGCGCAGGGGTTCAGTGTCCTCACGGCGACAGGAACGGCGATTGATTTGGGAACGGAGTTCGGTGTCGACGCTCGTCCGGATGGTGAATCCGAGATCCACGTTTTTGAAGGAGAGGTCATCGCCGAATCGAATGACGGCGTTCGCCAGAACCTTCAGGGCGGTGAAGCGTTTTCATTGAATGCTGCGAATGGATTACTGGGAAGTCTAAGATCATCTGCCTTTGTTCGACCTGATGAGTTGGCATTGTTTCAGATAAACAACGCCGATAGAATGCGGGGGAAATCAGATGAGTTGTCAGCACAACTGCGATCCGACCCGGCGTTGATTACTTTGCTGGATTTTGAAAATGATGAAAATCTTCCTCCGGGGAAATACCACCTTGTGCAGGGGCGGTGGCCTGGACTGAGGGCACCTGAGTTCGTCGGGCCGGGCGATCACATGAAGCTGGATGTAGGCGGCGACCGCGACTGGACAGAGTTGACGCTCGCGGCGTGGGTTCGTCTCGATCACCTCGGCTCGCCATATCAGTCGCTCCTGCACACTGACGGGTGGAGTAATGGGAATCCCGGACAGGTTCACTGGATGGTAACCCGGAACACGACGATGCGCCTGGCTCTTTCGGCAAATACGCTGGCGGCGGGTGCGCGGGAATTGCATGGTTACCCTGATTCGATCACTCCTGTGCTTCCCGCAAAAGGGCGCTGGGTTCATCTCGCGACGGTTTACGATTCGGCCGCAAAGAGCGTGAAATTTTATCTGAATGGCAGGCTCGACAGTGAATCGCGGCAGGAGATCGCGCATCCCGCACGGCTTGGTCCGGCTGAGATTGGAAACTGGGACAGACAGGACCGGAAGCTGAGTGGTCGAATTGACGAACTCATCATCCTGGGACGGATCATGAGTGATGCCGAATTGCGCAACTTGTATGAAGTTGGAAATCCTTATAGAAAGGGGGGCAACTCATGAAGCGATTATTTATCAACCTGATGTGCCTTGTCGTTCCCGCATCGGGTTCGGTGGTGGCGAAGCCGGTTGATTTCGTCAATGATGTTCGACCGATTTTTGAAGCGCATTGCTATGACTGCCATGGCGGGGATAAACAAAAGTCCGGGTTGCGGTTGGATGTGAAATCGGCCGCTCTGACCGGTGGCGACAATCACGGCCCTGACATTGTCCCGGGAAAGCCGGAGGAGAGTCCTCTCATTCAATTTCTGCTCACGGAGAATGAAGATGAGATGATGCCGCCGAAAGGGGAGCGGCTTTCAGCAAGGGAGATCGGGATCCTCACTCAGTGGGTAAGTGAGGGAGCGGTTTGGCCGGACGGGGTGGATCTGGTCGAATTGGAAGACACGAGTGATCACTGGTCATTCAAGCCCCTTCAGGTTCAGGAGGGCGAGAAGAATATCGATTTCTTCATCGACCGGGCACTTCGGGAGAATGGGCTGAAGCGATCGCCGCGGGCCGATAAGGTGACCTTGCTCCGACGACTCAGTTTTGATCTCATCGGGCTGCCTCCCACCACCGGGGAGATGGAGGCCTTTCTTGCCGACGATTCTCCTGAGGCATACTCGACTGCCGTCGAACGGTTGCTCGCCTCCCCGCGTTACGGCGAGCGCTGGGCACGACACTGGCTCGATGTCGTTCGCTACGCCGATACCCATGGGTTCGAAGTGAATACGGAGCGCAAAAACGCCTGGCCCTACCGCGACTATGTTATCAAGGCATTCAACGCGGACACCCCGTGGAATCAGTTTATCCGCGAACAGATCGCGGGCGATACGATGGGGAAGGCGGAGGCGACCGGGTTTCTCGTGACGGCTGCTGCGCTGCTTCCCGGGCAGATCGGAAAGGATGAGGAGTCGAAAAGGCTCGCACGTCAGGATGAACTCGGTGAGATCGTGATCAATACGGGGGAGGCATTTCTCGGGTTGAGCATCGGCTGTGCCCGCTGTCACGACCACAAATTTGATCCGATCCCGGCGCGCGACTACTACACGATGCAGGCTTTTTTTGCCGGGGTTCGCTACGGGGATCGACCGGTTATCAATCCTGAAGTGGATAGCATTGTCGATGATTTAAAAGAGCGTCTCCGGCCCCTCGAACGGGAGTTGGAAAGGTATCTTCTCAGAGCGGGGGAAGGCGGGATCCGGGCGTCACTCAGCGCAAAAGGTAACATCGAACATTTCCCCCCCGTGAAAGCAACGGGGCTTCGCTTCACAGTTCATTCGACGATCAGCGAGAACCGTCACGAACCCTATATCGATGAGCTTGAAGTGTTTAATACGGATGGTGAGAATATCGCTCTGAACTCGAAAGTCACTTCAAGGACCGGTAAACCGGACGGGGCGATCGACGGTGTTTATGGTAATGAGAGTGCCTGGAAATCCAATGTTAAGGGTGGCGGCTCTCTCGAGATGAAGTTTGAGAAGCCCGAGACGATTCACCGGATTTTCTGGGGGCGTGATCGAACCGGGAGATATCCCGACCGGCTCGCTGAGACCTATACCTTCGAGATCAAAACGGAGTCAGATGACTGGAGAAAAATCGCTGATGCTTCGGACCGGGCTCCCTTTGATCCGAAGAAAGCGAAGGAGGCGCTCTTTCAACTCGCTGACTTCGGAAAGGAGGATCAGGCGCGTGTCCGCGTGATCCTTGAAGACCGGAAGCCGCTCGTCGGGGAATTGGAGCAATTCCACGGAGGAAAGCAGATGGTGTTTGCTGCGCAGTCCGGTTCCCCGGAGACGATGCACCTTCTCAACCGCGGCGATCCCGAGCAACCTACCGACATCGTCGCCCCCGCTTCACTCTCGTTCCTCAATCCGGTTGAACTGCCCCTTGAATCAACGGATCCAGAGCGTCGCGAAGCGCTTGCCGCCTGGATTACGGATCCTGACAATCCGCTTACGGCCCGGGTCGCTGTTAACCGGATTTGGCAATGGCATTTCGGAATTGGCCTTGTTTCGACCGCGAATGACTTCGGAAATCTGGGGACTCTCCCAAGTCACCCCGGGCTGCTCGACTGGCTTGCGAAAGAGTTCGTTGAGTCGGGCTGGTCGGTTAAAGAGCTGCATCGCCTCATTGTATCATCTGAGACTTATCAGCAGCGACACGAGCTTCACGCAGAGGGGCTCGCGAAAGATTCAGATAATCGACTCCTCTGGAGCTTTCCCTCGCGGCGGGTCGAAGCGGAGGTGATTCGCGACAGTATTCTGGCGGTGAGCGGGCAACTGGATCTTGCCATGTTCGGGCGAGGTTACGATTTCTTTCACTCACGTGGCGGCACCGGAGGCTTCAAGCCGATCGAGTCTCATCAGAAAATGGAAGGTCGCCGCCGCATGATTTACGCTTACAAAGTGAGAATGGAGAGGGAAGCTGTTTTCGGTGCTTTTGACTGTCCCGATGGCGGGCAAAGTGCGCCCCGCCGCAGTCAATCGACCACTCCGATTCAGGCCTTGAACCTTTTTAACAGTCAGTTCACGATCGACCTCGCCGAAGACTTTTCGGAGCATGTCAGGACCGTGGCCGGTGACGATCCCGATGAACAGATTCAACGGGCCTGGAAAATTTGCTACGGGCGGAGCCCTGAAAACGATGAGTTGCTCGATGCCGGCTACGTTGTTCGCGAGCACGGGCTGGAAACGCTCAGCCGGGCTATTTTTAATTCCAGCGAATTTCTCTTTCTTCCATGAACGAAGCCGAAAATATTTCTCCTCATGGTCGGCATCTTCTCGGTCGCCGGAGTTTTCTATCAAACAATGCCACGGCACTAAGTTCAATCGCGCTGTCGAGTTTACTTGGAACGGATGATCTACTGGGCAGTGCGAAGGAGCCCGGTCGTCCTGAGATTGATCCGAAGAATCCCTTTGCTCCGAGGAAATCTCATCATGCGCCCAAAGCAAAGAACGTTGTCGTGATCTTCTGTGCCGGCGCGGTGAGCCAGCTCGAGACCTGGGATTACAAACCCGAGTTGATTCGACAGGATGGTAAACCGCTGGCCGGAGGTCCACCGGTTACGTTTCAGGGGCCGGCGGGTAACCTCGCGCGGCCGCAATACGAATTCCGTCAGCGTGGTCAAACAGGGAAATGGGTCTCCGATATGATTCCCCATCTCGCAGAGTTGACCGATGACTTTGCATTTGTTCATTCGCTTACGAGTGAGACGAACACCCACGGGCCGGGGGAGAACTTTCTCTCGACGGGGTTTGTTCAGGACGGTTTCCCCAGTATGGGGGCCTGGCTCAGCTACGCTCTCGGAAGCGAGAATCAGGATTTGCCGGCATTCGTTTCTTTGCTCGATCCGCGTGGTATCCCGCAGGCAAGTATCAACAACTGGGGGCCGGGTTTCCTTCCTGCTGAGTTTCAGGGCACCTTATTCAATGCCGGGAATCCGATTCGGCATCTGTCCTCGCCTCAATCGGTGACGCAAAGTAAAGACGAGGCTGCACGTGACCTTCTGAAGCGGATGAATGCCCGTCACCTCGAACACAATCCCCTCGACGGCAGTCTCGCGGCGCGAATTGCGAGTTACGAACTCGCGGCAAGAATGCAACTCAGCGTTCCCGAGATCAGCGATCTCTCAACCGAGCCGGAGCACATTTTGAAAATGTATGGCGCTGACGATGAATCGAATCCTACCAAAGCAGCCTTCGCCAAAAACTGCATTCTTGCCCGGCGCCTCCTTGAGAAAGGAACGCGCTTCGTGCAACTCTTCAACGGAGCCTACGCCAGCGGCGGAAGGCTCAACTGGGACGGTCATTCTAAACTTAAGGAGCAGTATGACGTTCACGCTGAAATCCTCGATCAGCCCGCTGCCGCGCTGATCAAAGATCTGAAGCAACGCGGTCTCCTTGAGGACACCCTCGTCGTTTGGTGCACCGAGTTCGGGCGCATGCCGATGTTTCAAAAAGGCGCACAGGGGCGGGATCACAATCCGGACGGGTTCACTTGCTGGATGACTGGAGCGGGAGTGAAGCCCGGAGTGAGTCACGGCGTTACCGATGAGCTGGGCAGGAAAGCGATCAAAGACGTTCACCCGCTCTATGACTTCAACGCCACTATTTTGCACCTCTTAGGGCTCGATCACGAACGGCTTACGTTCTTCCACAACGGGATCGAACGCCGCCTCACGAATGTGGAGGGGCACGTGATTCACGAAATTCTTTCGTGAGCAGGAGAGGTGTATTGCAGGGCAGTGTGTCCCGGTGGTGCCTGGATCGCCGTTCACTCTTTCGCCACTTCCATCCGGGGTGTTGCCTGCGATTCGTTGCGAGCGCGATCGGCATTTTTGCGTTGCTGCTCTCCGACGATGTGGCCGCCCCAGATGCGGAGGCGCTCGAAGCTCCATAGCATCAACCCGACAGCGGCGATTGAACAAAGAATGCCGACTGTTCCCAGCGCGTTGCTTTCAACGTAGCAAGTCCAGATGAACTGACCGACACACAGGAGCGCTACAAAATACAGGGTGGGTTTCCGGCCGATGAGATTGACCATGAAAACGCCGAGGGGCGCTCCGAGGGCGACGATGGGAGCCGCTGCGAGCCAGTTTTCATAGACTCCGGGTTGAACTCCGGAGGTCAGTGCTTTCGTCGAAATGCCCACGAGGGAACCGAAGGCCATAATCACGACCGAGGTGGGAATGGCGATTTTCAAATCAGCGCGGCAGAGCAGAACGAGAACGGTGTAGAGAACCATATCGACACCGACCCCGGTGACCGAAACGACGAGCAGTCCGGATAAGAGACCGGTTGCGAGACCGACCCGGAAATCCCAGCGCTCGTCGAATTCAGTCATCCCTTCGTGTCCGGCTATTTCGCCGATGCGCCATAGATGAAGCAATCCGAATCCACCCCAGACCACTGCGAAGACTAACTTGATCCAGAGGGACGGAATCAGAGGCGCAAACCAGATAACTCCGATCGGGACTGCAAAAAGGATTCCAATCGCAGCACCTTTGAGCATGGCCCAGGCCAGCGGCTGACGGCGCGCCATAATGAAAATCGCCGCGCTGGTCATTCCGATGGATTGAACGGCAAAGCTGAAATCCCTCCCCAATTCGGCCGACTGCTTGAAGAGAAGCACGAGAATGGGGAAGCCGACGGTGCCTCCTCCCATGGGAGTCGATCCGGCGGCGTAACTTCCTATCGCCATCGCCACCGCGATTCCCCAGTGTTCGACAACATCGTTCCAGCGATCATGACCAAAGACGAGCCAGGCCCACACCAGATAGAAAGCCCCCATCCAGAGAAACCACAGGCTGAGATGTTGTTTGGGTCTTGAGAGTAAGGTCATAAAGGGAAGAGCTGTCTACCGGTTCGGGAAAGCAAGGAACGGACCTTATTGAAGCATTGACTTTAATTAACAAAAATATATATAAGTAATGCAAATTATAACTAATCGGCATAAGTGAGAGATGGAACTGCGTCACCTGAAATATTTTCAAGCCGTTGCTGAAGAGTTGAGTTTTTCGCGGGCCGCCAAGCGTCTGCACATTGCGCAACCGGCTCTCAGCCGTTCGATGCAGCAGTTGGAGTCAGAGATAGGGGTGACACTGATTGACCGCCGCCGTCGTGCGATTCAACTGACCGCCAGCGGGGAGGTTCTTCTTCGTGATTGTCTGGTCCTGTTTGAAAGGGTTGACGACATTGTACGTCGGGTTCGGCATGCGGCGTCGGGTGGAACCGGTGAACTCCGGCTGGGATATATCGGCCCTCCCACAAAGTCGTTTCTCGGACCGATTCTCCGTCAGTTTCGGGAGGCGAATCCCGGTGTCATCGTGTCACTCGAGGAAAGGACTCCTGAGCGGGTCTGGGAAATGGTCGCGAAAGGGCGTCTTTCGGTTGGACTGACCCGGCCGGTCCTTGCCCACGAGGCGCTTGGGCTCGAGTCTCTGGAGCTCTGCGAGGAAACTCTCTGTGCCGCCGTTCCGGCCGGCCATCCGTTTGCGGAAAAGGATTCCGTTCCCTGGAGTGATCTCACGGATAAGCCACTCATTCTTCTGGCCCGGCGCGAAGGTGCCGGATCACACGATGCGATACTCGCAGCCTGTCGAAAATCGGGTTTTGCGCCGCGTATTGTCCATACGCCGAGCGTTATCGGGACGATCCTTAGATACGTGGAATTCGGCGATGGTATCGGGGTGGTGCCGGAAAGTATCACTCCTGAATCCGATGAGGTCCGCTTAATACCGCTCACGCCCCGTGCGACGATTCCTCTGGTTATGGTTTGGTCGAGCGATCAGAGCAATCCCGCCGTTGAAGCCTTTCATTCGCTCATCTCAGACTGGCTTAAAACTAAAAGCGCACTGACAGAGAAACGTTGAATTCGAGATCTGTTAGTTTCGCAGATCGAAGCAAAGCAGTCTCGGTTCGCTGGAGCCATCCGGTTCAGGAGTGCTTTGAACGAGGAACAGGAGGCCATCATGAATCGTCGGCGGACAAAAGGATTCCGGTGAATGGAATGGTTGCATTTTAGAGAGAATTTCGGGGCCTTGAGGAGTCAGCTGGATGCTCATAAACTGACCGAACTCCCCGGTAGCAAAGATTCCGTCAGCCGTTTCCAGAAAATTTCCGCGCCCGTAATTTCCTTCTCTCCACAATTCACTGCCGGTCTCCAGATCAAGGCAGAACCACGTTGCTGTAATGTCAGTCCTTTCCGTGATCCCATAGAGGTAGCGTCCTTCGCGGACCAGTGGCGTCATGAATTGAACGGTTGTTTTCGGCAGCTTTTTGAACACCGTCGGCTGCATCGTTTTCCCGACATCGAGAAGAACGCTTCCTTCGGTGTAGGCTTCGCTCATGAAGATTCGGTTGCCGGCTACACGGGGCGTTGATGAATTCACCGATGCCTCGCGTGTTGCCCGCCACGGAAAGGCAAAATCAGCCTTTCCGTTCTCAGGATTTACCGAAAGCAAACCTCCGTGTGTTGGTTTGCTTTTGCCTCCTGCAAATACAAGGATACGCGGCTGGCTCTGGATAGTCACTGGAACGGGGGATGCGTAGCTGCCGTCCCACTCGTGCTCAGTGGTCCAGCTCGATTCGCCGGTATGCTTGTCAAAAGCCGCGACTGCATGGTTTTTGTTTCCACCGAGATTGAGAATGAGGTGGTTTCCGTAGATCAAAGGAGCACCACCTTTACCGAAAAAATGGGTCTCTACCTCGAATTCTTTACCGAGGTCGCGTTTCCAGATGATCTTCCCGCTTTCAAGATTGTAGCAACGGAGAAGCGCTCTCGTTCCGATAAAATAGACCCTCTCGCCATCAATCGTAGGCGGGGCTTGCGGGGCTTCCGGATAGCCGAATGATTCTCCAAAATCGACAGGGACCTGATCAATCCAAAGCCGTTTCCCCGTCGTTGCTTCAAGGCACTCGATCGTTTCCATACCGTCGAGGCGATGGGCCATAACGACCTTTCCCGCGACGGCGACAGGAGGGGCATAGCCCTTGCCCCGCTGCATTTCCCAAAGCAGTTTGGGTTCATTTTCTTCGTCCCATCGGGTTTTGAGCCCGCTTTCTCTGGAGACGAGATTGTAGTCACTTCCGAGGAAATGAGGCCAGTCATCGGTGACTGCATTCTCCGCTCGTGGTCGCGGTGTGCCATGGCTGGTGAGACGATCCGTCTGTGCTGACTCGCCAAAGGCTGACATCGACACAAAAATGACAAGGAGTGATAGGGGAATGCGCATTGTCGCGTCAGACGAATAATGGGTTCGTTCCTTTCAGTTAAACTGAATTCTCTTTCCGGCGACCGGCGCAGTTTAAAAAAGGGAGGGACACAATCGTGGCATGATAGAGTTCAGCGGACCTCGCCGTGTTCCTGGAATGACTGCCAGTCCGCGGCGTAGGCGCCATTGAGCAACCAGGATGATGCTCTGCCATTCTCACCAAACTCTCCGGCAGGTCCGACTTTCAGTGCCTGATTTCCTCCCGGCTCGAGGCTCCAGTTCTCCCCGCGAAAACCCGAGGCGGGATCCAGTTTCTTCAGTGTGACCGGTCCCCTGGACGGATCGGCGTCCGCGGGGACGCGCGCTGCGAAACTGTGTTTCAGAAAGGAAAAGACCAGCGGCCAGGTTTTGCCGGTGGGGCCGTGACCGGTATGTGCTTCCACCACAAAATTCCAGACGGCATTGTGCTTTTCTCTCATCATCGGAACCACTCCGAGATTTGCCTCGTTCGAGGGACGGGCGAAAAAGGGATCGTCTTCACCGAAAATCACCAGCCCCGGAACGGCGGCGGCTCGTGGTTGGTACACTTGATAGGTGGTCCCCGGGCGCATTGAGACCCAGCCCCAGACCCGCTCGCTGACAGCCGCGGTGAAGAGGGCGGAGAAGCCGGTTCCATTAGAGTGGCCGTAGAGAAAGAGGGGAGCGTTGGGGAGCTCGGGGTGACCGGCTTCTTTTCCAAAATCGCGTAGGAGATCGAAAAGGAGGCTTTGCGGCCAGAAGCCCCGCTGGATTGGATTGCCGACAAATCGGAAGAGAGCCAGATCCAGTTCTCTCGCAATCTTTCTCAGCTCGGGATCTTCGAAAAGCGTTTTGCCGGAGCCATGAGACGAGATTGCGATGACTCCTTTTACCACCTCGACCTCTCCGGGAATCCACAAATCGAGGGTGACCTCCTCATCCGGTTCAGCTCCGTTTTTTTCTACAAAGTCCGTCCATTCCTGATCCGTAACCCGGAAATCCCAGTTTTGAGCAGGGCGCTTTCCCTCCGCCGGAGTTCCCCACTCAATTTCATCGAGTTGACTGTCCCACTTGTCGCTTCTCGAGTCACCAAACTTCATCCGAATCCAGTCGAGCCGGTGGCTCATTGTCATCTTTCTGACCTTGGTGATTTCAATGTCCTCAGCGGTTGCGACAGGATTGAGGAGTAATGTTAGAATCGCAAAAGCGGGAACGGTGAACAATTGAGGGAGTTGCATCGATGAATGTATTTGAGGGCCCCTCAATGGTAGTTCGTCCCGTCGTAAAATCACTGACGCATCGACGGTATTGAAATGTCGATAGAGGCGGGGGCAGCCTGCTCGAGAGCGAACTCATTCGTCCTGCTTTGATCGATCCAGGATCTCATCCATTTCATTTTGCAGCCGTGCGAGGGTTTCCTCTACTTCGCTGTTCCCTGCAGCGCTCACAGCAAGATTATCAAACTCGTCGGGGTCGGAAGTGTGATCGTAGAGCTCTTCGCTCCCATCTGAATAACGGATGTAGCGGTGCCGCACGGTTCTCAGGGCGTGGTGATCGGAGAATGTCGTGAGAGCGGAATGATTCCACCCGGCTTCGGGGGTCTTAAGGAGCGGACGCAGGGAGTGACCCTCAATATGGGGGGGAGGGGCAAGCCCGGCGAGGTCGATCACAGTGGGATAGAGTGATAAAAGTTCGACCGGTTGGTTGGAAACAGCTCCTTCGGGGACACCGGGACCGGAGACGATGAATGGCACCCGGGTGGTCTGCTCCCAGAGTGCCGCTTTGCCCCAGTGTTCTTTCTCTCCGAGATTCCAACCATGATCGGAGAACAGGATGACGTAGGTGTTGTCGCGGTGGGGACTCTCCTCGAGGGCGTCGAGGACGCGTCCCACCTCGGCATCCATTGAGGAAGTCGAGGCGAGATAAGCCTGTTGAATCGCTTTTGCCTTTCCGTTTTTGGTAATCCACTGATGATTCCATAGACCCGGGGCTTCAATTTCAGCGGGGGTGCGTTTGTGGCCGCGCTTTCCAAAATAGACAAGGTCGTCCCGGTCATCGGCAGGTGCCTCGGGAAGAGCGATCCCTTCGAGGGGATGGAGGTCGAACCATTGCTGTTGTGCGTAGAGCGGGGTGTGGGGGCGGTAAAATCCGCAGGCGACGAGAAAGGGGCTGTCGTGTTCGTCGAGGAGCACGTTGATGGTGCGATCAGCGATAGTGGAGTCGTGACTGGCGAGGGGGTATTGCTCCGATTTCGGGAGGCCCCCCCAGTCGGTGAGGTGGTCGCCCATCTTGAAGTTGAGATGGTCTCTGATTTTGAGAATTGGACCGTAGTTGTAGCTGTTCCAGTGTTGAAATTCGGGATACTGAAGGCTGTTGCTCCATTTGGAATCGGGATGGTCGATCTTTTTCGCATGAATCGTTTTTCCGAATCCGAAGGTCGTGTATCCCTCTTCCTCAAGGGCGACGGGGAAGGTTTTGACTTCCTCGAAGCCGGGGACTTCACGGAACCAGCCGAAGCGGTTCGAGGTGATACCTGTGGTCGTTGGTCTCAGCCCGGTGAAGAGACTGGTGCGCGAAGGATTGCAGACCGGCGAATTGCAATGGGCATTGGTGAAAAGCACTCCCTGTTCGGCAAGCCTGTCAATGTTAGGGGTGGAGGCGTTGGGATGCCCGCCGAGGGCACCCACGTAGTCGTTGAGATCGTCGACTATGAAAATGACAAAGTTTGGACGGTCTGACTCTGTGGCTTTGAGGCTGAGCGGGGCAATCAGTCCAAGTGAAATCAGGATGAGTGCGAAGAGAGGGCGGCAGTGAAATTGGTTTTGTGACTTTTTGTTCAACATGACTGAAACCGGGTGATGCTACAGTGACTTCCAGTGTATCGGCTTGAATCTCCCGGAGGAGCCGGCCGTTTCAACTACGCGTTTCCTCTATTTAACCGGGAGAATGTTTCCCTTTCGCACTGATATAGCGCTCAAACGGGGGTTGCCTCCGGCGAAGTTTCAGTCACTGTTGTCCGCCTATGAGAAGAATCTGTTTCGCTCGAAATCTTGCCTCTGTGTTAGTCGTTTTCCTGCTGTCCCCTGCGGCACTTCCCGGGGCGGAGACAGCAACACAAAATCCCCTGTTGAAAGAGGGCGTAAAGTTGTTCTCCGATCGCCCCTACGAACTGACAGAGGCACCGGATATTCTCATGGGACAGCCCTTTGTGCGCACCAGCATTGAGGGTTGTGAACTCGAATGTGTGAAGCCCGGGGATCTCTATGTGATGACGATCACCGGGGAGAAGTCGGTGAATCAAACGACAGCCCTTCAGAAGGGTGGTTTTGAGCGGGTCGGGCCACCGGAGTTCCAACTTTTTCCGGGCGAAGTGAATCGTGTTTCGACCTGGAAGCGGAAGCTCAATCCCGGTGATCATGTCGCTTTCAAAAAGCTTGCCTTTCCCGTCCTCGGCGACGGGTTGGAAGTGAAGCTTCTAAAAGAGGCGGGGCAGAAAGTGGAGACTCCTGAAGAAACTGCGGTGCGAATCCGGGAGCTGGAGAAGGTTGCTGAGCATGCGCTCGTGCCTCCTGTTTTGAACACATCGCCGCTTCCGGAGTATGATTACGAGAATCTCGATTACGGAATGACGATCGGGATTGAACGCTCTCCGGGCGGACGGTTGTGGGCCTGCTGGGTCGCAGGAGGTGACAGTCCCGAGGCCTATTTTGTTATTGCCACTTCAGATGATGATGGACAGACCTGGTCGAAGCCGCGGCTGGTGCTCGACTCCCACGATGACTCGCTGCCCCGTCCCCGCAGCATTCTCGTCGGAAACCTCTGGACCGATCCTCTCGGCCGTCTCTGGCTCTTTTTCGATCAATCGATGGAAATGTTCGATGGACGTGGCGGTGTCTGGGCGACGGTCTGTGAGAATCCGGATGCGGACAATCCCCAATGGTCGGATCCCGAGCGGATCTGGCACGGCGTGATGTTGAACAAGCCAACGGTTCTCTCGAGTGGTGAATGGGTCCTGCCCATTTCCCTCGACCAGCGTGGTGGTCTTCACTCTTTCAAGGGGTGCTTCGCCGAACTCGATCCGCTTCGCGGTGCCAACGTGTTTGTTTCCACTGATGAAGGAAAGAGCTGGGAACGGCGGGGTAAAGCCACTTTCCCGAGTCCTGACTGGCACGAGCACATGATCGTTGAGCGGAAAGACGAATCGCTCTGGATGTTGGCACGGACCTCAAAGGGGATCATGGAATCGAGTTCGACCGACGGGGGAAAGACATGGTCGGAGGCCGCTTTTCCTGAAGGGATCGGCCAGCCGAATGCTCGCTTTTTCGTGCGGCGCCTCGCTTCGGGGAACGTGCTTCTCGTGAAGCATGGCGACAAAATCGAATCTCACGAAGGCCGCTTTCAGCTGAGCGCCTGGCTTTCGAGTGATGAGGGCAAAACCTGGAAGGGCGGACTCGTTCTCGATGAGAGAAAAGGCATTTCCTATCCCGATGGATTTCAGGCACCGGATGGGACCCTCTACGTTTCCTATGATCGCAACCGTTCTAAAGACGGTGAGATTCTCATGGCGCGATTCACTGAGGATGACATCCTGGCGAAGGATCTGACCGGACCGAAGTCGAAGCTGAAAATGTTGATCAGTCGGCCGCTCGCACAACTGACTAAACCGGAATCCGCATTCACTCCCATTTTCGATGGGAAGACATTCGACGGCTGGGAGCAGAAGGGAAACTGGGTCATAGAGGAGGGGGCCTTTTACCGGAGTAAAGGCGGAGGCCCGCTCACTTACACGGCGGCAAAGGTGCCGGACGATTTTGAGCTGCGCTTTGACTGGAAAGTCTCCGAAGGTTGCAACAGCGGCGTTTACTATCGTTCCGGACAGGTAGAGTATCAGGTCCTCGACAACGTGGGCAGTCCCTACGGTGAGAATGCAAGGCAGGCGGCGGCATCTCTCTTTTTCTGCATGGCTCCATCGAAGGATGCAACGCGTCCGGTAGGGGAGTGGAATACGGCTCGCATTCTCTGCAAGGGCAGTGTTATCGAGCACTGGATGAACGGAGAGAGAGTCCTTTCATTCGACTACGACGATCCGAAGTGGAAGTGGTATGTCGATTTGCTCGATGCCCGCGGCGGAAATCTGAGAGGGCGTAACGGGGAAATCTGGCTTCAGGATCACGGACAGGATGTGTGGTTCCGAAACCTCCGCTGGCGGACCATTCCGGCCGATGAAGATATCACGCCTGAACTTTATTTTGAACCGATGTCAGTCACCGGCGAAGCCCTGAAAAAAGAGGAGGCACGAGTCGAGAAGATGCTGAAAGCGAAGGCGGAAAAGGCGAAGTGATTGTTTCGCCCTCCTCCATCGCGTTTGACGGTAAGCCCCCTGAAGGGATGATTCAGGGGGTGTTTGGCGCCGCTTTGAGTCGTTCTATATTGGCGCGGGCCTTCTCAAAGAGTTCCTCAGTGATGCCTTCCCAGGCGAGGTCCATTTCATACGCCTTTCTGGCAATCGCGATGGACTTCTCATACCAGAGAGCGGCGGTTTTGAAGTCTTTCTTCTGTTCAGCGATTTGGCCAATGTAGTCGTAGTTGTTGGCCAGGTCCCGGTGACTGACTGAGGTTGGTTGAGGGAGATCGGCGAGGATGCTTTCCCCAATTACCGAGGATTCCTTGAAATACCTCGTTGCCTCTTCGAGGTTTTCAAGGACCCAATAATTGGTTGCCGCCCCGTTGAGAGCGATGAGAAGATTTCGTCGATAGGTCAGGTTTTCAGGTGCGCTCGCGGTGACGATTCTTTGATGGGTGATTCCTTCGAGGGTCTTTTCGAGTGCGAGTTTCTGATTGCCCGCGTTTTGGTGCGAGTTGGCCTGCGAGGCAAGGTTGAACGCTCTGTCCTGCCTCCATAGCATATTGGTAGGGTCGAGCTCGACGAGGGCTGCGGAGATTTCCCCGGCTTTCATGAACTGCTTCAGCGACGCCTCCGGGTTTCCATTGGCCTTCTCTGCGAAAGCTGACTTGGTGAGTCCCACATACAAGTTTCGCTGTCGGATTGTGTTTCCGGGATCAGCCTCTGCGATTGCCTGCCAGATACTGAGTGCTTCACTTGCGAGCTGGCTGAAGCGCGCGTTGTCACCCTGCTCGGATGCGACGTAGGAGAGGCGTTCGAGGCCTCCGGCGAGTTTCTCTTTCCAGAGGACATTGTCAGGCTCCCGGACCAGCTCCCTTTTTGCGAGATCAATCAGATTTTGAAAATGTTCGCCGGCTTCCGCTGAGTTCCTCATGTTGACGGCGAGGTTGCCGAGGGCGTTGTAGCCAGAGGCCAGTGATTCGAGAATCTGGCGCGAGTCAGGGGCGGCGGTGGAAAGGGCTTTCTGTATTTCGACGGCGTTCCCGAGGTAGTCCTTTGCCCCTGCAAAGTCACCTTTGGTAATTGCTGCTTTCCCCAGCCTTTCCATGAGAACAGCGGATGTTTCCATGAGGCCCGCAATTTCCGGGCGGGTGCGAAAGAATTCCCGTGCCTTAACTTTTGCTTCGTCACCGGATTCCCCGAGAAGAGAGAGTAATAGCCCGTTCGCATCCTCTTCACCAAGATGTTCATCGGTCAGGGCTGTGAGGCGGGCTGCAGCCTCTTCGTAGAGCGTGATGGCCTCAGCGGTTCTGTCCTGGTTAATCAGGATATCAGCCACGTTCTTGAGTCCGAGCACCACATCGCTTTCAAGGACGAGGTTCCCGGGATTCTCCGTAGTGAGCCGTTTCACCAGATCAAGCGATTCGCGATAGCGCTCCAGAGCCGCATCCAGATTCCCCGACGCTTTTAAAATCCTTGCCCGGCTGTCGAGCATAACGCTCCGGTTGCGTTCGCTGTCGGCATCGACCTGGTCGGAAGGAAGGTCTGTGAAATAGGATTCCGCAGCGAGAGAGACATCTTCAAGGATATCGAGGCGTCCGATCGGCTCCAGTTTGCCTCCGAGATCGAAGAGCATTTTACCTATGAGATCCTCTGCGGTTCCCCGCGCCTGCAGGGCGACTTTCTCCGATTTCTGCGCGCTGTCACGTTCCCGTGCCGCTTCGCCGGCCTTGAGCCAGGCAATGACTCCTCCTGCAACCGCAAGAACCGCAAGTACTCCCATGGCTGCCGAGACCGCTGTGAAAATGCGGGCCTTTCTTTTCGCCTGCTCGAGTTGGTAGGTCTTATCGCGCTCCACGAGGACACCGAGGGGAACCCCGAGGATCCCTGCGATGATTTTGAGTTTCGCGAGCTCGCAGCGTTCGAGATACTTTTTCGCTGTGGTCTTGTCAGGGAGTCGTTTAAAACACTCGTGTTTCGAGGTCCAGCCCTGGCTTCCGTCGAGGAGTCTGAAATCGGCGGCGACCGGTTCGACATCGATTGTGAGGTCAATCTCGCCGGACTCATTGACGGGGTGCTTGAGCTCGGTCGGGAAGCACTCGCGTCCCCCGGTATCATGAGGCTCGCCTTCGATCATCATCGCGAGAACGCGTTCGGAACGACCGAGGCTTTTGAAGTAGGAAATTTCGTTCCCTACATAGCGCGAGGTAACGGATTGTGGTGAACAAATCACCACGACGGTTTTGGAATTGCGCAGCGCTTCGTAGATAGGGGAGGACAAATCGTCATCAGCGGAGAGCTCGTCCTCATCCCGGAAAACCGGATAGATGCGCTCGGGGATTTCATCGCCCCGTTCGCCTTTTGTCCCGACCAGCTCCGGCGGAACTTCGTAGGTTTCAATCTCGCGTGCGATCCATGTGGCCCATTCGCGACCGTGTTCGTGATTATCGAGATGACGATAGGAAACGAAAGTCCAGTATTCCCGCTTTTCCTTCATTCCGTTTCAGCTTGCGTCGTGAGGTCCTCTTCTATTTCTCCCGGATTATCTCGCAAAAGGCGATCTCCCAAAGCCATCTTCTCCCGCTTCCGCATCGGCTATTGTGGAAATATACCATTTGTAGGCATAGGAATGCGCTTCGAGGAATCCCAGTTTCTCCTCTGACTTGATTCTCTTGAGATGGACACTGGAATCCACCAGTTTGTCGAAGATCTGCACCAGTGATGAAGTGATGTAGAAATCAACATCACAAAGTTTCGGGAGCAGCGATTTTATCTCTTTGTCAGGTTCCGGGGTATCAAGAATCGTGACGTGCATCTGTTTCGGTGCGATTCGATATTCTTTCAGTTTAAGAGCCGCGCGGCTCACGACAAACCCGCCCGCACTGTGGCCAATGAGGTGGAGCGGGGCATCCCGGCTGATTTCCCCGTTGAGAATGCGTTGTGCTATACGAAAGGCAAGATAGTCGCCCACTTCCTGTCCCTGCGCCCGAATCGCGACGACATCCTGAACAAACTTTGTGGAAGGGTGAGGGGATGGCATGTCGATGGTGTTGGTCGGTTTTGCCTCCGCGTGCCAGTCGACCAGTGCGATGTTGGGTGAGGCCACTCCGAATCGCTCCTTGATTGCTTTTTGCATTTCCCACATCCAGAAGTATTCATCAGGTCCGGCGCTTCCATCGGCAGGAGGCTTGCGGTAGCTGTCGTGAAGGCCGTGGGCGATGATGATACATCCGTTGTCAGCAAGAAGGGGATCGGGATTCCACTCTGTTCCCGAGGCATTCAGAATCTGACCACTACCGGTGAGATTCGATTTCATGATGTCATCAGAGGGCGCCTTGAGGGCGACCCAGAGAAAGGTGAATGCAGCGGTGCCGAGAATCCAGGGAAGGCGTCCGAACAGAATCTTGAAGAGGAAGGCTGCTCCGATGCTGCCACCGGCTACGGCGCGACTGGTTTTGGATGGTTTGGATAGAGCGTGTATCTTTCCGGATTCCCGGGGGATTGCTTTCTCCTTTCTTACTTTGAGGAACTGTTCGGCTGTTTCCGTTTCAAAAAACCAATCCACGACTTCGCCGAGAAGTTGCTGTTCCGCCTGTCGGATAATGCTGAGATCCTCATTTTCCTCTTCGGATGCAGAAAGTCGTTCGCGGGTATTTTCGAGCATTCTGATTTGCCTTGCATAGCGGGCGGAGCGCCGGTTCAGGTCCCAGGAGGAGCGGAGAATCTGAGCGGAAGTGAGTGCGAGGGGAAGAATAAGCCCCCCGAGCCCGAGAGCTATTTCAAGCCAGTAATCCCCGAGGTAGCGATGCCAGATTCGAGCCCCGGGAATCATGAATATGATCAGGGCAAACAAGCTCAGCGAGAGGGTAACGTCCATCAGGAGCGTTGTGCTCCGGGTGAACTGGGCGCGTTTGTGATCCGCCTTCGCTTTGGCCCGCTGGAAATAAGCGAGCTGATCTTCCAAACGGTCCTCAATCCAGCGGGCTTTCTTTTCCCGCCACGTCTCTCCCGGTGCTGAGTCGGGCGGATCCATTTGAGAGAGCGTTTGAAGCGAGGGAATCTGTGCGAGGAAGGGGAGCAGTTCGGTGCCCTTGCCAAGGTTCCCTTTGGAGATCGCTCTGGCTACTTCGGAGACGAGCCGGGCACGTGCCCAGGTTCGTTGCATCCCGCGCCACCGCAGCCACCAGAGAGCACCAACGAAGAGGAGGACGGCTACGAAACAGATCACCGCGGTTGTCGAAGTCGAGACGCTGATCCCACGGCGGACGAGCCAGAGGGTGGGGGCAACGACGCAGATGAATTGGATGAGAATGATCCAAATCCAGGACGACTGGGCTTTGGGAGCGGCTGCATCCGCGAGCTCACCTGTTTTCTCCTGAATTTCGTTGAGGCTGCTCTCCTTCGTTAAGCCCGCTGCCTGCAGCAGATCGGGATACCATGATTCATTGTCGGTCGGAGGCGTTGAGTCGCTTTCTTCCATCTTGCCGGTAATTGTTACTTAGGTCGCTTCAACTAGAGTTGGCCAGAGTAAGCAGACTCCGTCAAATTGAAAACGCCGACCGAAGCCTTTAAACAATATTCGAGTGCTATGCGCTTTGTTTCCGCGGCATTTCATGAAGAGCCGTTTTGGGTGGGCTCAGTTCCAATCAAGGCGAAGACTCTGCTGGTTCCATAGCTCTTTGGCAGGATACGATTGCCTACATACTCAAGTGCGAAATCTTCGAGGGTTTCGACATTGGCGAGGGCTGCAAAATACTCACTGGCATAGATCTGCCCTTCCTGAACGATGGGTTCGATTCTCGCGGCGCGGTTCGTGGGAGAGCCGACGAAAGAAAACGCTCCTGACATCGGTTCGCGTACCGCAAAGACGGAGCCCGCGTTGAGGGCGACACGGCACCGCAGGGCTTTGTTTGTGCTCGCGGGGATCCACAGATCAGCCGCGATAGCGCGTTGCATTTCAAGGGCGAAGCGGCCCGCGTCACTGGCCGAGTCGAAGACAAAGAAGAAAGCATCGCCCCAGCTGTTCTGCGCGAGCGGTTTGATGTTCAGGGGGGCGATCCGGTCGGCGACGCGCTTGAGAAAGCCTTCGAAAAATTCGGGCAGCTCGGAATCTTCGAGGCCGCTGAAACCGACAATGTCCGAGAAGAGAATGAACTTGGTTGTTTGCGGCAGTTCCGAATCCGTCGTGGTGGCAATACTCGAGTTGCGCGAAAGCGCGTCATCGCTGGATTCTGCGATGGTGCCGGATCCTGATTCAATCCAGGTATCGAGCCCGATTCCGTGAGAAGACCAGAGACGAATGCAGTCGGATGTCCCGCCCACGGAGGGGTTCGGTTCACCATCCCATACAGCGATTGTCTTCAGATTGGCGTCGAGGAAATGTGCTTCCGCTTTGGCGCTCCCGAGAATGAGACGATTTACAAAATCATAAAGCGAGGGGCCTTGAACAGACTCGTTGTACTTTGCCTGACTTGCTTCGGTGATATTGATCGCTGCTTTCGCGACGGCATCGAATCGTTTCAACCAGTCGGGGCTGGATGTTTCTTTAACATAGTCGCGAAACTCATGCAGAGGGGTGGGAAGGACGAGGCGAAGTTCGTGGCCCAGTTGAATCACCGCTTCGCAGAAAAGGATATCGGCACCGGGTGCTGCGGAAGCGTAGGCAATGCACGAGCTGTGCTGCTTGATCGCATCCAGGAGCGAACGCGAGGTTTCGGCCAGGGCCTCTACGGGGAAACGGGGGGATTCGCGATCTTCACTGTCCGGCCGGTGGCCTGAGAAGACGAGAACCGCGGGCATGACAAACACCTCTGCCATTACCTCCCGGGGAATTCCCAGTTGCTTTAGGAGAGCGAATGCCTGGCTTCGCATCGATTGCAGGGCTGAATAGTCGTCTCCTGCCTTTTGTGCTGCTTCGCGATAGTGGGCGATGCTGAGTTCTGTATCGCCGAGAATGAGTTGCGCTTCTCCCAGTGACGCGTGGATCCAGTAGTGATCCTCTTTTGAGAGTAGGGTGGTGCATCGTTCCTTCACTTCCTGAGCCATCGAGTGGGCTGCATCGGTTCTGCCGAGCAGTAGAGTCAGAGTCGCAGCATTGATGAGCGGGTAGTAGCCTTCAGGATCGTGCCGGGCCGCCGCCCCGTAGTATTCAGATGCGAGTTTCAGGAGCCTTGTGCGTTCCGCTTCTGTTCCGGCCCGGTGTGCGCGATCCTTTTGCACCCGACCCAGCAGTGAAAGTGTCTCCACATTGAAGGGGGCCTGCTCGAGGAGTTTCAGGAGTTCGGCTTCAGCGCTCTCTCTCGCTCCGGTTCTCGCGAGAGAAAGTGCGGCGATTTGTGACAGTTCAAGATAGGTTTCGGGGTCGCAGGTCGGCAGATCGCGGCCTTCCACCGCGACTTCGAAGGTCCAGAACGGCTGGCTCCGGTGTCGCAGTTTTTTGGCAAGGGCGAGATACCAGTCGGGGCGTTGTCCCTGGATTGCGGGAATTCGACTCTCCCAGAGCTCTCTCATCTCCCGAATGGAGAGAGATGAAAAATCAACTTCGTCGGGGATATCAGTCATCACTTCACTTTTCCGGCTTTCCAGATCCTTACATCATCAAAATGGACACCGGATCCGTTCACGGTAAAGTGGAGACTTTCTTTAGTGGGGTGGGCAATGCCGGGTGATTTGAGATGAACGACTGGGACTCCGTCGAGGCTTGCCTGCATTTCGTCGTTAATGATCCCGACGGTTATGGTATGCCATTTCCCGGGGGTGATGGTGCTCTTTGCCGTCGCGCTGCGACCGACCAGCATTGCTTCGGCTTTTGCCCTGGTCCCGGGGTCTTTTCTCATTTCGAAGATGTCGTTCCTCATGATGCCTTCTTTGTCGTCGCCAAGCCGAATCTGATTTTTGACAACGGCGAGGCGGCAAATGTGGCCGGCGTGTGAGCCTTTGTGATTCTTGTCGTCAAAAACGAGGTTGAAGCCGGGGGAACCTTCGAGCTTGAAACGGAACGAGACGATGACGTCTTTCATCGGAAGGTAGGCTCGACCTACCGCGCCGTGATCGTCTCGTTCCTGGCTGGCGATGAGGACTCCGTCTTCGACCTTGAACCCGGGAATGATTACTTTCCAGACGCCGAGGTCGCTTCGTTCGAAATCGTCGACAAAAAGAAGTTCGCCTTTCGATGCAACAGGGCCCGGGCCTTTGTCTTCGGCCATTAGTCTCGAGGTGGGTGACAGCAGTAAAACGGCACAGAAAAGAGAAGTGAATTTCATCGTTTATGGGTAAGCAAGGTGCTCACGGGAAGTTTGAAAGGGGAGGTTCCGATTGAAAAGCTCATTCTACAACAATCGAGGCTGGATCAGGCCTCTCTCCGGCTCGAAAGGTGCTTTACAAGCAAGCCGGGGCGGCTTTTGATTGCGGGGTGAAAACCTATTTTGAAAAAACGCTCGTTTCAGCACTGGCTTGTGGTGCATTTACCCTGATGGCTCTGGTGGCAAAGGAAAAGACGGAGACCCCGACCTGGACCAATTCAAAGACCGCGGCCGCGGCTCATCCCGATTTCCTTATTCAGGGGGAATATGAAGGTGAAACTGACGGCGCTAAGGTTGGCGTTCAGGTGGCTGACCTTTCAGGCGGTGTTTTTCATGTCCTCACCTATCAGGGCGGGCTCCCCGGAGCGGGATGGGACGGTGGAAAGCTGGTTGCAGAAAAATTGAGCGGCGCCGGCCTGGATGAAAAGCTGAAAGGACTTAAGCGAGTCGAGCGAAAGAGCCCCACACTTGGAAAGAAAGCTCCGGAGGGGGCGATTGTGATTTTTGACGGTGAGAAAACGGAACACGTTAAAGGGGAGATCAAAGAGGGGCTGCTCTGGGCCGGATCGGAAACGAAGACACCTGCTTCTGATTTTCATCTCCACGTCGAGTTTCGTCTCCCTTTCAAGCCGGGACGCAATCTCAGTAGTCAGGACCGGGGAAACAGCGGCCTCTATGTATTCAACAATTACGAGATTCAGGTGCTCGATTCGTTTGGTCTCGACTTTGATACGGAGAATAATGCGGTGAAGACCGAGTCATTGAATTCGCAGTGGTGCGGCAGCTTTTACAAGGTCAAGACACCGGATCTCCCAATGGCGTTTCCTCCGCTTCAGTGGCAGACCTACGATATCGATTTTACGGCTCCCAAATTCAAGGATGGTAAAAAAGTGGCCAACGCCCGTTTCACCATTCTTCACAACGGCGTCCTCATTCATGACGATGTTGAGCTCGAGCAGGGCACCGGTGCCGGAGCGAAGCGCCCGGAGAAGCCCGAGGGCACGATCCTCTTTCAGGCACACGGAAATCCCGCTTCCTACCGGAATATCTGGATGATTAAGAAGTGATCGGATCGGTGCCCCTCCGCGTTTCCCTACTAACATTATGAGTGATTTTGACCTCGCTGTGATCGGCGGAGGCGCTGCCGGGTTTTTCGGCGCGATTGCCTTTGGCGAGGCCCATCCCGGAAGTCGAATCGTCATCATTGAGAAGACGAATGCCGTCCTCGGAAAGGTGAAAATCTCGGGAGGGGGGCGGTGCAACGTGACACATGCCTGCTACGAGCCGAAGGCTTTTACGAAGCACTACCCGAGGGGGGAGAAAAGTCTCATCGGGCCCTTTCACCGGTGGGGGGCAGCGGAGACAATTGACTGGTTTGCCTCGAAGGGCGTCGAGTTGAAAACGGAAGGAGACGGACGGATGTTTCCGACAACCGATCAGTCGACGACGATCATCGAATGTCTCCTTGAGTCGGCAGCGGAAGCCGGTGTGGAGGTTTACTATCGATGCGATGTCGAAACCCTTTTTGCCGATGGGGACGGCTGGCGGGTTTGCTTTCTAGAAGGAGCAGATATTACGGCGAAAGCGGTCTTGCTTGCGAGTGGCGGTGTCCGCAACGGTTCCGGTGTCCGCTTGACGGAGCATCTCGGGCACAAGGTTGTTCCCGCGGCCCCTTCATTGTTTACGTTTAAGATCAGAGATCCACGATTGATGGATTTGTCAGGCGTTTCCGCTCCCATGGTGAAGGCGAGTATCCCTGAGCTCTCGCTTGAGGCGCAGGGACCGTGCTTGATTACCCATTGGGGCCTGAGTGGTCCCGGTATTCTAAAGCTTTCGGCGCTGGGAGCGCGTGCGCTTGCGGATCGGGACTACCGGTTCGACGTTACGATCAACTGGTTGAACAAGTCGCGTGAGGAAGTCGAGGCGGCTCTGCAGAAGGAGAGGGAGGCGTCCCCTAAAAAACGGGTCCGCTCAGGAGTGCAGTCGATCGACCTCCCGAACCGCCTCTGGGCTCAACTGGTGGACTTTGCCGGGATCAGCAAGGATACGACCTGGTCCAACCTCCCGAAACGGGGGCGCCTTGATCTGATCGAGCAGCTCGTTGCCTCTCAATTTTCGGTCGATGGTAAAAGCATGAACAAAGAGGAGTTCGTGACTGCTGGAGGTATCAATCTTCGCGAGGTGAATTTTAAGACGATGGAGAGTAAGCTCGTTCCGCGACTCTACTTTGCGGGGGAGGTTCTCGATATCGACGGGATCACCGGGGGATTTAATTTCCAGGCGGCGTGGACAACAGGGCGCATCGCCGGTGAATCGGCGGCAGCGGCTATTTTCGATCTTTGCTAGGATCGTAGAAAATCCGGATATCGGCTTCCGTTGTTCCGAGAAGTTCCTGAGCCCGTTTCAAGGCATGTCGCGTTGAGAGATTAGGGTTCTTCGGATTGTTCAGGAAGATGTTCTTTTTGTTAATCACATCGACAGACCCCGCATTCTTGAGGACACGATAGACTTCCTTTGTCGCTCCGCTGATGATGACGTGGCGCTCGTGCGAACGCAAAAACTGCACCATTTCCTCGAGGGCGACCACGCTGGTGGCGTCGAGATGACGGGCGTTTTTGAGCCGGAGGATGATGACCTTGAGAGCCGGATCGAGCGAGGTTTTCTGGATCTGGGTCCGGAAGAGTTCAGCGGCGCCGAAAAAGAGATCTCCCTCCACGTGAACGATGGAAATGGCCGGCATGGGGCGTCCACGCTTCTCACCGGCTTCGCGGAGCTCGCCTTGTTCTGAGAATTCATACTCGGCGAGGTAGGGGCGGCTTGCCGCGCGCAGATACAGCATGATGGAGATACCGACCCCGAGGAAGATCGCTACGTTCAGCGGCATCAAAAGCGCGGCAATAAAGGTCGTGATAAGCACGGCGGCATCAGAGGGTGTCGCATAGAGAGAGATCCGGATGTGGTGCCTGTTGATGACCGAGGCGGCAATGCAGACGACGAGGGCTGCGAGAACACATTTGGGAACCAGGTTCATGTGTTCGCCGAGGAGGAGCAGGCCGGCGGTGCAAAGGAGACCGCTGATGATACTTGAGAGGCGGGATACCGCGCCGCTCGCGAAGTTCAAAGCCGAGCGGGTCAGCGATCCGGACGCCGGCATTCCCCCGGTCAGGGAGGCGGCGAGGTTGGCCATCCCGACGCTGAGCATATCCTGATTCACATCGGGGCGGTCACCGGCCCGGCTCGCGAGTGTTTTTGACATGACGGAGTTCTCCAGCGCAGCGAGGAAGGCGATGGAAAAAGCGAGCCCGATGAGGCGGCTCACATCGGTGAAGAATCCCTTGTCGCTGATTGAGGGCAGTCGGGGCTTGAGGTCTGAAATGCTGAAAGGATCAAAGGTCGCGACCGTCCACGAAGAGTAGTGATGCAGCAAATCGTAGGTCGCCGTCATGACGACAAGAACGATGGCAAAAACCGGGAGCTTTTTGAACTTCAGCGTCAGTGCCCCCCAGAGCGCAAAGGTGCTGAGGCTGAGGACGACCGGTTGCCACTGCAAATGCTTTACCTCGAGGAGAGTTCCCTGCAGGATCGTGAAAAATGTCTTTGGTCCCGAAGAAGTGGTCTCAGGCAGCTCCACTCCCATCATATGGCGCAGCTGGTTGGCGATAATCAGAATTGCGGCCGCGCTGATGTAACCGACAACGACAGATCGGCTCACGTATTGAACGAGTTCAGCGACCCGGAAAAGAGCGCCTATCGTGAGCAGAATTCCGATAAAGAGGACGAGGAGGGGAAGATAGAAGAGACGATCCGATGCAGAGAAGGCAGCCATGCTCGCGAAGAGCATGAAAGCCGTGGCATTGGTGGGGCCGAGAATGGTGTGGCGGGAGCCTGCAAAGAGGGGCGCTACAACTGCAGCAATGGCACCGGAGACGATTCCATACTGGATCGGCAGTTCTGCGATCACTGCATAGGCCATTCCCTGGGGAAAGGCGAGCAGGGCGACATTAAATCCAGCTGACGCATCGCTGAAGAGAGACTGCCTGTTGTATCCCGAAAATCCACGACGGATCGGAAAGAAATCGATCTGATTCTCCCTGACAAAGTTACCGACGCCGTGTTTAAGGCGTCTTAACAGCCATCGGAATTTTCTCATTAACTAACAACGATGGCCATTATTCGCAGACTGAGCCGACATGACAATACCTAATGTCCCGATTGGAGCCTTTCAGCGCGGTCGTGGCCGAAACGTTTGCCGATATCCTCGAGGACGAGGTAAATGCAGGGGACTTGAATCAGGGTGATAAAGGTGGCAAAAAGAATCCCAAAACTAAGGGAAACCGCCATCGGAATCAGAAAGCGAGCCTGAATATCCGTTTCCAGGAGCATGGGAGTGAGGCCGGCAAAGGTGGTCATCGAGGTGAGCAGAATCGGCCGGAAACGGGCCACGCCTGCTTCACAGGCCGCATCGTGCATGGAGTGGCCGAGCTTTACCTTCCGGTTTACGTAGTCGACGAGAACGAGACTGTCATTCACGACAACACCGGCGAGGGCGACGATGCCGCACATGCTCATGATACTGAAATTAAATCCCATCACGAGATGACCGAAAACAGCGCCGACAAGTCCGAAGGGAATTACTGACATGACAATAACCGGCTGGATGTAGGAGCGGAGAGGGATCGCCATGAGGACATACATTCCCAGCAGCGCAAACAGCGCTTTCTCTCCCATCTCCTGAACCGACTGCGCCTGATCCTTCTGTTCGCCTTCGAAGCTGTATTGGATACCCGGGAATTTCTCCTCGATTTTGACGAGTGCCCCTTTTTCCGCTTCAGGAAGGGGAGGCTTACCTCTCTTCTCCCGGATAAAGTTGATCACGTTGTCCCGCCATTGCTGTTGATAGGACTTTTCCTTCTTCCCTGCGGTGAGGGCTTTGACGACTTCGTTAGCGTTGGTTCCCGCCGCTTTATCGACGTCTGCGGTGATCCGAATCGCTTTCTGCTGATCGGTGCGCTGGATCGTGGCAGCGGCGCGGCCGAAGGAAGCGGTGGCCACTTCGGAGAAGGGAACCTCATCGCCGTCCTGAGTTCGAATCTTAATATTCTCCAGATCCGCAAGCGAGCTTCGTTCGTCCCGGGGATACCGGACGAAGACTTTCACTTCATCTTTCCCACGTTGAAGACGTTGTATCTCGTCGCCGTAGAATCCCTGCCGGACCTGCTGGGCGATGTCGTTGAGCCGGAGCCCGAGCGCTTTTCCTTCGGGGCGTATCCCCAGCTTCAGCTCCCGTTTGCCTTCGATATCGGTATCAGCAATGTCAATCACACCGGAAAACGCGGCGAGAGCTGCTTTCGTCTCCTCAGTGGCGGCTTGAAGTTGTGTGAGGTCTTCGCCAACGATCTCCAGATCAATAGCGTTACCTCCGGCAGCGGACTCAGTTGCAAAGGTAAGTTCAACCGTTCCGGGAATGGGGCCTACCAGCTCACGCCATTTTGATACGACTGCGGCAGCGGTGTAGTCGCGATCCACCGCAGGATGCAATTCGATAGTGACTTCACCGATATTCGAGCTCTTCGGGGTGCCACCGGGTCCGCCCATTCCCTGCACGAGAGGTTGAGAACCGGTGCTCGCAAGCATGTGCCGCACCACGCCCTTACCATCTCTGGTCTTGAAGTGATCATTGAGTTCGAACCCTTTCTTTTCGATCAATTTTACAGCGTTCTCTGTTTGAGAAAAAGAAACTCCCTGAGCCAGTTTGATCTTCGAGTTGATCACATCGGTTTCGACATCGGGAAAGAAGACAAATTTGATCCAGCCTGAACTGATCGTTCCCACGGTGATGATGAGAAGGGAAAGAAAGGCGATGAGAACAATATAGCGGTTCGCGAGTGAAAAATTCAGAACGGGTCGATAGATTTTCTCGATGAAGGTTTCAAGGCCATCGGCGAATTTCTTCTGGAATCGAATGATGGGGCCATGCTCTCTGTTTCTATCGACCGGCTTGAGGAGGGCGAGGTGAGACGGAAGGATGAGCTTGGATTGCAGAAGTGAAAAGATCAGAGTGGGAATTACAATTAGTGGAATGTTAGGCCAGATTTTGCCGCTTACTCCGCTCAATCCCAGCATCGGCGTAAAGGCCATAGCTGTGGTGAGAATTCCGAAGATCACGACGACTCCGACTTCGTGCGTTCCCCGGGGGGCGGCGAGCTTCGGGTCTTCGCCTTTTCGCATTCGACTGTAGACGTTTTCCCCCACGACAATGGCGTCATCAACGACAATCCCGAGGACAAGAATGAAGGCGAAAAGGCTGATCATATTGATCGAGATTCCCGTGTAGGGCATCAGGGCAATGGCACCCGCGAAGGAAACCGGGATGCCGATGGAGACAAGCAGCGCAAGGCTGGGTCTCAGGAAAAGTGCGAGAACGATCGCAACGAGAATAAGTCCGAAAACACCGTTCTTCGCGAGAAGGTTGAGTCGACCGGAAAGATAAAGTGAGTCGTCTTTCCAGATATCGAGGGAGACGCCTTCAGGCAGGACTTTCGGAGCGACGTTGTAGACATACTCTTTAGCAGTCTCTGCAATTTTGATGGTGTCCTCTTCGCCGACGCGGAAGACGTTGATGAGAATGGTCTTCTCTCCATCAAAGCTGGTTTTGATTTGATCTTCCTCGAAGTCGTCCCGAATTGTGGCGAGTTCGCCGAGAATAACGGTGGAGCCGTCGGGTTTGGTGATCACGGGAATCGTGCGGAATTCCTCGGCATTGTAGCGCCGGGATTCGGTGCGGAGGAGGACCTCGCCGCCTTTGGTTCGAACCGAGCCTCCCGGCAGGTCGAGTGATGCCCGTCGCACCGCATCCGCAAGCTGATTGAAAGTGATTCCATACTGTCTCAGGGTTGCCTCGGGGACTTCGATGGAGATTTCGTAGTCGCGAACACCTGCGAGTTTTGCCTGGGTGACTTTGATGGAGCCCCCTGAGAAATTGAGGAGGCCGGTTCTTACCTCCTCAGCGAGGGTGCGGAGGGTTGTTTCGTCGGTATCGGCGGAGACCGCGATGCTCATGACTTGAGCGGTGATGAGAATTTCCTGAATGATTGGCTCCTCGGCTTCTTCAGCGAGATTCTGAATCGCATTGACCCGGGAATTTACATCGTCCATGACATTGCGGACGTTGTAGCCGTTGGCAACCTCAACGGTGACTGAGGCAATACTCTGGCTCGCGACAGATCGAATGATGTCGATTCCGTCGATGTCCTGAATTGCCTCTTCAATCGGAACAATGAGCCCTTTGTCGACCTCTTCAGGCGTGGCGTTCGGATAGGGGACGGTGATATGGATGGCGTCGATTGAGATCTCGGGAAAAATCTCTTTCTTAATTTTCGGCCAGGTGTTGAATCCGACAACCACGACGAGAAGCATCAGGAAATTGGCGGCAACGTGGTTGTTGCTGAACCAGTAGATCACGCCCCTGTCGTGCTCTTCGCTCTCGGTTGAATTGCTCACGGCTTCCGGGTGGTAGAGGGTTTCTCAGCGGCTCTTTCCGGCTCATCGGAATCAGCGGAAACCGTTTTAACTTCCACGCTCATTCCTTCGACCATGTCGGGAAGCTCCGTTAGACAGACTCTTTCCCCGGGGGAGAGTCCCGCTGTAACGTAGACGGTGTCGCCCTCGCGGTGCAGCACGGTGACATTTCGAAATCGCAGCTTATTGTCAGGGTCAACGGTAACAACCCGGTTGAGGTCGAGAAAGGCGCGAAAGGGGATCGCAATGACGTTCTCTATTTCGCGCCCTTTGACGGCCGCTTCGACGAAGAGTCCCGGGCGCATCACGATGCCGCCGGCGGAGGTGGGGGAGCCGATTTCCACAATGAGGTGGAGGGATCGCGTCGCCCGGTCAATTTCGCCGGAACTTCGAATGATTCTCCCGGTCCAGTTCCGTGTTATTCCCGAGGCCGTTGCCGTGAGCGTGGCTTCCCCGACCAGATTGCCTTCGGAATCTGATTGTAAAAAGGCCAGTTCGTCGACGGAGAGGGGGAGGTGAACTTCATAGGGTTCGGTCTCGAACAGCTCAGCCACCGTGGCTCCGGGGCTGAGGTAGCTGCCCACTTCGGTAGAAGTGGAAGCGATGACGGCGTCGAAAGGTGCTTTGATGGCCGTTCGCTCGAGGTCGAGCCGGGCTTTCTCCTGGTTGGCGCGGGCGGACTCGACCAGTGCTTTTGCGGAGGCCAGCTGCGGCTTCCGGAGAACAAGGTCGGAAGGCTCTCCGCCGCTTCCCAGTTTTCGCCAGTCGCGGGCTCCCTGATCGGCGCGGGCCTGCTCGCTGGCGAGGGCAGATTCTGCATCGGCTAAGAATGATTTCGCCTGAGCGAGTGCTGCGATGTAGTTTGAGGGTTCCACTTGCAGGAGCGTCGTGCCTTTTTTGACGATACTTCCGAGTTCAAAAAGCGCGTCGACCTCTTCGACCTTTCCGGCAACTTCGGAGGCGAGCATTGTTCGCCGGTTCGCTCTCACGATACCCTGTGACGGGATATCAAACGTTTCTGAAGCGACGGTGACAGGGAGGACCTCGACCACGGGAAGCGAGACAAGGTCTTCTTTCTTCCCTGCCTCGGGTTTGGTGAGCCAGAGGAGTGCGACGCAGCCTATCGCGAAGGCGAGAATTCCAAGGCCTGTAAAGAACTTCAAAAAGCGTTTCATGTCCGGGGTTCTTTTTCCGGTGGAGGTGAGTAGGGGCGGAAGCTTCCGCCAAGAGCGAGATAGAGATCGACGCGGTTGTCGAGCCGGAGGCGGCGAACAGTGAGAAGCTGCGAACGGCTTGAAAAGAGGCGCTGTTGTGATGTCAGGACGGTGAGGATGTCACCGGTTCCGTTGTTAAATTCTTCGAGAGATCGCTGGTAGGCGCGTTTTGAGAGCGCCGCCGTTTTCGAGAGTGCGTCTGCGCGTGTTCCGAGAAAGGTTTCAGCGGCGAGCGCATTCTCCACTTCCGCAAAAGCAGTGAGGGCGGACTGCTCGAATTCCGCGGCAGCGAGTTCCAGTTCTGAATCTTTCTTCGAGACATTGGCTCTCAGTCTTCCTCCCTGAAGAAGCGGCTGTATTGCATTCCCGGCGAGGCTCCAAACGGTGAAGTCGCTATCGAGAATATCGCTGATATCGTCGCTGGAGGTTCCGAAGCTGCTGGTGAGGCTGAGACGGGGGAGAAGAGACCGTTTTGCTTCGAGGAGTCGCTTGTCGGCAGCGGCGATGCGTCTTTCCGCGGCGGCGAGATCGGGGCGGCGGTCGAGCAGGGTAGCGGGAAGATCGGCGGGGACCCGTGAAGGGAAAGAGGGGAGCCGGGCCGACTTGCCTGCCTCTCCGGCGGGATACCTGCCAGCGAGGACTTCGAGTTGTCGGGAGGTGCGTCCCACGAGCTCCTCCCGACTCGCCATTCCATCTCTGGCCGTGGAGACATCTGCTTCTGCGAGGAGCAACTGAGATGCGATGCTCTGGCCCTGTTGTTCGAGGCCGGATTCGAAGCGCTCGCGGATCGCATTTTCAGTGTCGGTGAAAGTCGCGATTGCTGAGCGGGAGAGCTGAACCTGGTCCCGGGCTTCAGCAAGGGCGAACCAGGCTTTTGCAGACTGTCCGGCGAGCGAAAGCTCAGCAGTGGACCGGTCAAACAGAGATGCTTCAAAGTCGGCGACCGAGGCGGATTTTGCCGCCTTGATCCGTCCCCAGAGGTCAAGTTCCCAACTCAAATCCAATGAGAGACCAAATTGATTGCTCCTCGACGACAATACGGTTCCGGGAGGCGCACCGGGAAGGGGCAGACCGACAAAATTTTGAAGGCTTCTTCCACTCGAAAATCCCCCTTGGATCTGCGGATAGAGATCTGCCCCGACAATTCGGGCATTGGCCTCTGCGATTTCGATCCGGGACTGAGCGGCTTTGAGACTGCGATTGTTTTCGAGGACTGAATTTACGAAGGAACTCAGTTCCGGACTGTTAAAATTTTCAATCCAGTGGCGATCCGGAATTTGAGCCGGGCGATAGCTGTTTCCGGCAACCCAGTGTGATGGAGCCCGAAGCGAAGTGTGCCCTTTGGCATCAGCAGGGGAAAGTGATTTGCAACTGGAGAGGGCGAATAATGAGAGTGCCGCAGTGAGACATGTCACTATCGTTCCTGCTTTCTTGGACGGATCGGCTTGCGGTTTCGTTGGCGGGGCCTTCATGCCACTGGCGGTAAAGTCGATCAGTCGCTGGAGGGTGTCTTCCGGACTGGTTGCCGAAATACTCCCACCGGAAAATTTGGCTACCTGATCCTCGTGTGCCAGCGCGAAGATCATCGTTCCCACTGAGAAGTGCAATCGCCAGAAGATATCTTCGCAATCGAGGTGGGGAAGAGCTTCTCCCGCGGCCGCTGTAAAACGGGTGACCACCTCTTTGAAAAGTGCGATCAGTTTGGGCGAAAAGTTATCCTCCGGCTCTGCGAGGCAACGACCTGCCAACTTCAGATAAACACTCGACTGATGGGAGGACGTTCCCAGTTGGTCCATCACGGGACGATGAAGGCATTCGAGAACGACTTCGATAGAAAGCGGCCCCTCTGCTTTTTCCTCCGCTGCGGAAAGTAGCGACAACCTCTTCTCGTTGATTGGACGAATAACACGGGCCATCACTTCATCGACAAGCGCTTCGCGTGAACCGAAGTGGTAATTAACGGCGGCCAGATTGACCTCGGCAATCTGGGTGATCTGACGCAAAGAGACACTCCGGAATCCGTCCCGGGCAAACAGTTGCTCCGCCGCATCGAGAATACGGGTTCGGGTGTCCGTTTGTATGTCGCTTGTTTCGGTCATCGACCACCTGCTTGTTTCAGTCCTGATCTTACTGAAGTAAAGATATGTTTCAAACAGTTGTTTGAATTACGCAAGTGAACATTTGCTTCATTTCCCGGGGAGCTTTTCGAAAAAGCGACGGTGAAGGGCACAAAAAAGGCGGGTGGAATACCCGCCTTTTTGAAAATGATCTTTTTACTCGATTCTGAAATTAGAACGAATAGGCAAATCCGGCACGCACCGTGTGGGTGTCGTAGATGCTGTGACCCGCATCGAATGCGTGGCCTGCGTATACCGTTGCCCCGCAGTCGAGATCGAGTCCGATTTCAGTGTTGAGCTGCACCCAGTTTTTGTCGAGTGCCGTTCCGGCCGCGAAATTTTCCTCAACGATATTGTTATACTGCGCTCCGGCACGCGCGTAGAGACGATCCGTGAAATTGTAACGCGCTCCAACGTCGACGATCACCTGGCCGACATTTGCTCCGCCGGCAATGCTGACTCCGCCAATGTTAACATTGGTGCTGGCGTTCTGATAGAGGTAGGAGAGCGATCCATCAATCACGAGATTGCCGAAAGCCCAGTTCGTTCCGAGGCCGGGGTTGAGGAACAGGACTCTACCGTCAGCGTTGGCAAACTGAACGCCGCCAACGGTTGTTCCGCCATTTGAAAATGCGCCACCGAAGATGAGCATTCCGTAAACATTATTGACGAGATCTGCAGAAATGGAGCCGGCCACGGTGTGGGTGTCGGTATTAACTGCAGCACCTCCGCGGGTTCTCAGTGATTCCTCGCTGTATTCGTAGTTGAGGTCGACGTAGACATTGTTTGTCAGGAGCATTTCATACCCGAGGGAATAGACATTCGCGGAACCGCCGAAACCAAGGCCTGCTGCCGGATTGTCGAGACCAATGTCGAGGTAGTTATATTCAAAGTGAACCGAAGAGGTTTCTCCATTGGGAAGAACGTTCTCAACACCTGCATGGATTCCAGCCATGCGGCTTCTCGCGCGGCTGCGCATTGAATTTGAGAGACGCTGTGTTGCCTGCTGTGGATCCGGCTCAGAAATGGCCGCTTCGGCAGCAATAACCTCTTCCATTACGGACGGGCCGTCGAGGTTTTCAAAGTAGAAGCCGACTTGACCGGTGGAGGAATTTACAAAGACATGTGTTCCGTCCTGTGGGTTTCCGTTCGCATCCACGTAGGGACCGAAATCATAGGATGAATAAGACGAGCCGACTGGTGAAGAGTAGCCGCTTCCAGCGTCTGTATAGCCGACCTCTGTAAAGCCGAGGTCATAGAAATAATAGTGACCCTCCCAGTAATCTCCGCCGTAACGGAAGAGAGGGTTGGCAAAGGTATTGCCGGCGAACGCGACAATGCTTAGTAGCCCGAGAGCAAGTTTAAGAGATGGTTTCATAGTAAAAAAGCAAGTGTTCCCCGCCAGTTTTACTATTCTTAATCCCTTGTCAATAAACTTTGAGCGAAAAATATCACTAATGAGAAGTGCTCTTGAAAATATGTTTTTCGCTGAAATGAAGGTATTGAGATAATGCTAGTTTCACTAGCATGTATCTACTGTTTATCAGTCGCTGCAGGAAGGGTGACATCCTCAACCCTCAACTGGCAACGAAGGAAGCCTACTTCCCCGGTTGTTGAGGGAACGAGAATCGTGGTTCGGTTCCACCGGAAATTCGCCACTTTCGATGAAATCATTGATTCGAACGGTTCCAGCGCTGCGCCCCACTCTTTCATCCGCCTCGCGAATTCCTCCGGAGTAGGGCTGTCCTCGCGAGCCGGTATTTGAGGTCCGTAATCCCCGACTAGGCGGCATTGATTGATAGTAAAACCGTAGGGGTTGCCAATCTCGAGATGAACCCGGGTGCCTACTTCGGTCTTCTCTGTTTTCTTTACCGAAACAAGGAAGGCACCATATTCTGTTTTCAAAACTGACGCCGCTTTTGACCCGACTTTAATATGGGCAAAATCCTGATCTGAAGTGCTTCCGTCTGCGCTGCGACGATTGAGTCGGGCATTTTCAATGAGTAGTGAAAAGCGAATCATTTCGAGTTCCTCACGGCTCTCTGCGGCAAGCTCAATATCGAAAGGAGTCCACGCAAATGGTTCAAGCGTTTTTGAAACGCGAAACTGAAAAGGTTTGAGAGTTTTCTGCCACTCTTTGATCTTGGGGTTGGTGAGCGAATACTCTTCTCCCTCTCCGAGCTCAGGTGTTCCACCGCCATGGTCGCCCTTGAGGACAAACTGCTGGATCGCGACGGCGTGTGGATTGCCGATATTGAGATGAACGATAAAGGTGCCGGTTTTGTTGTTCAGATCGATCCCTTCCATGCGAACGAGGAAAACGCCGTGATCGGTTTCAACAGGGGCGTGTCCCTGCAGGTTGGGGCGGAGGTAAACCACTTTGTTGCCGGTCGAGCCTCCGCTCGGGGCTGTCGCTGCTTCCAGCGCGGTGATTCGATCGGTGATGGACATCCCGTCGCTGCTGACTCCCACCGAAGTCTCTGCTGCGATGACCCGGTTTTTCAATTCGCTGACTTCATCGCGGGTATCTGATCTGATTCCTCTCAGCTCGGCTTCAAGGCGATCAACCCGCCCCTGCAGTTCATTATCGCAGGAGCTTAGCAGCATGCTTGAGAATCCAAGGAGAATAAGAGCGGAAGTTTGCAGTGGTCGAATCATTGAAGAGTGGGCAGAAAAGGGGATGAGAAAAAGAGTGGTGAATTCGGAGCGGCTATTTGCGCTGAAGCACTGTCGGAACTGAGAGGATACCGGTCGCGCTGACGTGACGAATCGAGACCGCATCGGGTGCTTTTGCAATCGCGTAACTGTCCTGAGATGCCGGAATTGCTCTCATCGTACTCCAATTGTTTCCGTTCTTGACCTGTATAAGCCGCCAGCGGGCATCGGTCGAGGCTTTGAATAAAAGATTGAGCGCTCCGTTCTCTTCGATCGGGGCGACGTAGACGGGCTCCGGGCTGCCGCCCCCGAGCCAGGGGGAGGCGGGTGAAATAGCGTTTTCTGAATAGACACTCTTCAATTTTGCCCTCAGGCCGCCTCTGTCTTCTTTGAGAGCCTTGATGCTCCAGTGGATGTGGCCGGGGCCGGCAGGCGGAGCATACTTTCTGGAAACTCCAATTTGATCAATTGTTTCCGAGGCAGGGCGCCCGCGGTCTTCCGAACTCATGATTCGGCTGGAAGCGATACCGGGCCAGAGATTCCGTCCCATCGTGTTCTGCTGCGCCCACCACTCGTTTAGCGCGGTAAAGCTCTGATCGGCCGGATTAATACGCCAGTAGAGCTGGGGGGAAAAGTAGTCGAGCCACCCTTTCTGAAGCCAGAGCCGGGAATCGGCAAAGATGTGATCGTAGGCGTCGAGGCCCGCTTTAACAGAGGAGGGATATCCGGGGCGCCAGATACCGAAAGGGCTGATACCTACATCCACCCAGGGTTTCGTCTTTTTAACCGAGGAATACATGGAGGCGACGAAGCTGTTAATGTGACTCCTTCTCCAATCGCGGATATCGAGTTTTCCACCTTTTGATTTGTAGGAGCGATAGGCCGACGAATCGTCGAACTGATCGTAAGTCTTTCCGTTAACTGTTTTGGGGTAGGGGTAGAAATAGTCGTCGATATGAACGCCATCGACATCGTAGCGTTTCGCTACATCAACCATCACGCTGATGGCCCGGTTTCTCACGAAATCCGAAGAGGGATCTCCCCATTTCATCGATCCAGAACTGAGCATCAATGACGAGTTGGTCCTCGTGATGTGACTGGAAGATTTACTCGAACGCTCCGTGGCGCTGGCGCGGAAAGGATTGAACCAGGCGTGCAATTCGATGCCCCGCCGGTGCGCTTCCTGAACCGCAAACTCAAGGGGGTCGTAGCCATCGGAAGGGCCTGTCCCCATTTTGCCGGTGAGGAAAAACGACCAGGGCTCAATGCTGGATTTGTAGAGAGCGTCGCACTCGGTGCGGACTTGGAGGACCACCGCATTCAATCCTGATGCGGCCGCGAGGTCCAGCAGAGAAATCATTTCAGCCCGCTGCTGGGATGGTGTCAGCGTGTAGGTCGAGGGCCAGTCGATATTGTGAACCGTCGCGATCCACGCCGCGCGGAACTCCCGCAGCGGCTCCGGCGGCTTCACGGTCACCGGAACGTACTCAGCATGGCTGAGCGTCGCTGCGCCCGGGAGGATCGAAAGCGCTAGAAGACAGGAAAGCAGGCGGTTCATTAACTATTACGGAAATGTTGAATTTACAGCAATTGTGATAATCGGCAACATTTAACCGGAACCGCCTTCTTCCGTTCAGCGGGGAAATTACTCTTTGCCTGCCTTTGCCTTCTTCAGGCTCCGATTAACCATCGCGGTCCATCGTTTGTATCCCATTTCACTGAGGTGAAGGCCGTCGGCTTTAAACCAGGTTTTCGGCGGCGGGGAGGCTTCTTTCAACATCGGACGCGCGATATCGACATAGTGGAGATTCGGATCCTTTTGGCAGAGGGCGGCGATAGCGTCGTTGGTTTCTTTCATTTCCGGCCACAGTTTGGCGCGACTCCGGCTTGGTTTGATCGCGATAAAAAGGACCGGGGTTTCCGGAAACTGAGCTTTGATAAGAGCGGCGAGTTTTTCGAAATCGGCCGTCACTTCGGCGGGGGTGAGTCCATTGGAGATATCGTTGTCACCGGCGTAAAGGATGATCGCCGAGGGATCGTAGGGTTTGAAGAGGCGGTCAAAATAGTAAATCGAATCAGCGAGAGTCGAGCCGCCGAATCCATTGTTGATCGTAGCGGTGTCCGGCCAGGACGTTTTCAAATCCCACATACGGATGCTGGAACTTCCCACGAAGAGGAGGGAGTCGGCTTCGGGGTGTGTTTTCCCGTCGCGGGCTTCGAAGGCGGCAATATCGCTTTCCCATTTTTCGGGGCCTTTTTTCGCTTCCTCGGCGTGAGCCGGGGAGGCAATGAGGGCTGCTACGAGAATCGGGAGTGCGAATGCGAATCCGCGTCGTTGGTGTGATTGGATTAATCGGTTCATAATCATTTTCTCTGCCTCAATGAAGCATCGATCGCACTTTTCGCCCAGGGCGACATCGTGTCCTCTCTCTGAAAGGCTTCTTCGGGACACAGATGATAGGACAGGGCGACTGGTTTTCCGTCCTTTTTCTGAAACGTGAGAGGGGGCAGGCTGTTAGACTCAAATTCGGCACGATTGATGTCGTCCGTTTTCAAGTAGAGTTTCTCATCGAAAATGATAGCGAACACGGTGCCGTCCCTGAAAAGACCGACCCCTCCGAACATTCGTTTCGGAATGATTGCGCCAGACAATGACATGAGTTTGAGGACGTGCTCGGTAAATGGATCGATCGGGCGTGCCATGGTGCTGGATTGGGATGGCTGGATGAAACCCTTCGAGGGTGTCGCGTGTGGCTGAATGTGTCGATAAAATTCCAAAGGGAACCCACAGGAGCGCTTGCGTTTTTAAGCCGCCCAGCGAAACTGCGTGTCTGATGGTGGAAGAGGATAACAGCATCGCAAAACCCGATAACGTGGAACTCGTAATCGAGGCTTTGCACAGTGGGTCGGCTGAACGCATTCAAGCCGTCGCTGATGAAGTGCACCCCGGCGATGTCGAGGTTGCTTTCGAGCGTCTCGATGACACCGTCCGGTCAGAAGTGTTGGCAAAGTTACCTTCTGATTTACTTGCAGAATGGGCCGATTATCTTCCTGCTGCGGATGTCGAACGCCGTCTCTCGACGCTCCCGCGTGTCGAGCAGCGAGAGGTTCTCAACTCGCTGTCAGATGATGAGCTGGTCGATCTACTCCAGGAAATGGAGGAGGAAGACCGGCCGCAGTTTATAGAGCTGTTGCCCGAAGAGAAACGCCGTGTTTCCGAGGATCTGATGCGCTACCCCGAGGAAACGGCGGGTGGACGTATGACCACGGCAATGGCGACGATCAGCGAAGGGCTTTCGGTGAAAGCCGCCCTCGATGAGCTGGAGGCCCTCCGGGAAGACGCTGAGATTCTGAGCCGGATTTTTGTGATCGACAGCGAACGACGAATCAAAGGGATCGTTCGTTTGCGTGATCTCGCTTTCAGTACCTGGGACACACCGGTGACCGAGCTGATGAACGAAGATCAGATGACGATCGGTGCGATGGAAGATCAGGAGGAAGCCGCTCAAATGGTGGCCCGTTATGATCTCATGGCGCTACCGGTCGTGGATGAGGAAAATCGACTGATCGGGGTGATTACTCACGATGATGCTCTCGAGATTCTCGAGCAGGAGAACACCGAGGATATGGAGAAAATCTCCGGTATCGGCGGTGACCACGGGGAGCAGGCTTATCTTCAGACTTCCGTGTTTACTCATTTCAAGCGCCGGTTTGGGTGGGTTCTCGTTCTCGCGTTCCTCGCGCTCATTTCAGGGTGGGTCATGCACGCTTACGAGGATGTTCTCACTGCTTATTTCGTGCTCGCGATTTACCTTCCCATGGTCGTGGCCGCAGGCGGAAACACCGGAGGACAGGCTGCGACGATGGTGATTCGCGCGATGGCGCTGGGGGAGCTTGATACGAGGGAGTTCAGGCGTGTCATTTGGAAAGAGGCCCGCGTTGGAATCCTCATGGGGAGTTTGCTTGCGGTGTGTGTGGTGATACAGATTCAGTTTTTGCTGCCTGCCCGTTTGATTCCCGAGTCGCTCAGCACTTTTGCCGTCGCGCTGGTGGTCGGTGTTTCGCTGGTGGCACAAGTCTTCACCTCAACGTTGGTTGGGGCGATGCTTCCGGTCGGCGCGAAGTTGGCCCGCCTAGACCCGGCTGTTGTAGCGTCGCCGGCGATCACGACACTTGTAGATGTCAGTGGTTGTATTATTTACTTCAGCATTGCCCAGCTCGTTTTTCATTAGTCGGATTTCTTTTCATGCATCGCGAACCACTGCTCAAACTTCTCGAAACATACCGGTTGCGATATCCGGCGGAAGGGGATGCCGCTCTGCGGTTCGAAGATTTTGTAAGACGCAATCCGGACTGTTTTAAGCGTTCTTTGCGGGAGGGACATGTCACGGGCTCCGCCTGGATTGTGGACAAGACCGGAACCCGAACCCTGATGACGCATCATCGGAAATTGAATATCTGGCTGCAGCCGGGCGGGCATGCCGACGGTGAATCCGACGTTCTCAAAGTCGCCATGGCCGAGGTTCAGGAGGAGACGGGACTGACTTCCTTTTCGCCGGTTTCCAGAGAGATCTTTGATCTCGATATACATGGAATTCCGGCACGGAAAGAGGAACCGTCCCACTTTCACTACGACGTGCGCTTTCTCATTCAGAATTCCGCCGACAATAATTACATCGTTTCCGAAGAGTCACACGATCTCGCCTGGGTGGAGATGAGTGATCTTGAAGAATACACCGACGAATGGTCGATGCGCCGGATGCGTGACAAGGCGCTCGCGGCGCTTTCAGGAAAGTAGCCGGACTGAACCCTGTTACTAAACCCTGTTAGGTTATTGACCTGACCCTCTCAGACCCTTATCAGGTCAGGCTCGCGGGGGGGGGCACACGCTCTGCGGATGCCCGGGACCGGCTGGCCCCGGGCAAACACGGCTTTGTCTGATCCTAGTTTCCCACCTTGAAAAGTTGATCATCCGTCCGGATCAGGAGGGTGCCGTTTGTGGGGACGATAGAGGCGCGGATGTTGACGCTCTGGGAAGAGGCGAAGGTCGTCTGATTGAGAAGCTCACCTCCGTCGGCACCGGCGCTGTAGACGAAGACTTCACCGAGCTGGCTCATAAAGTAGATCTTGTCGTCCACGCCGGTCGGGGAGGATTCCACCTTCATTTTTGCGTCGAAGCGCCGGCTCCAGACGACGTTGCCGGTCGTGGGATGAACGCAGCTGAGGAATTTGTTCCGTCCGTTGAGAACATAAAAGTAACCGCCGTAGTAGAGTGGTGTCGGGACATCGGCAGTGACTTCTTTACCTTCGCTCACCCAACGCTTTGCGGTGTCGAACAGGTTGCCCTTTCCACCCGCTTCGATGGCATAGATCGGAGCGCCTTTGGGAGCACAAACAAGAATTGTTCCCTGTCCGTAAACGGGGGAAGGGACGAGGCGCCAGTGACTGATCTGCTCGTGATTGTAGGTGCCCCAGCGCCAAAGCTCAGCGCCTGTGGCGGGATCATGACCGGTGAGGCAGTCGCCGCCGGCAATGACCAGTTCGGGGCGGCCGTCATGCATCACCGGGATCGGTGTGGAAAAGGCTTCAAGTGATTCCTGAACCGCGTCGGCTGCGCGGATGTGCTGCCATTTCGTTTTGCCGGTCTCCGGATCCATCGCGAGGAGAAATGATTGAATCGGCCCGTCGGTATTGCCGCGGCCGTTGACCGGTGTGTCGCGCTGAAGAACCTGAAGGTAGAGGGTTCCGTCCCAAAGTTGAGGTGAACTCGAAAAAGTCCACTGAAACGCAAAGTCGCCGTAGTCAGTCTCGATGTTGCGGTGCCATTTCTGATTCCCGTTGAAATCGAAGGCTGCAAGGTCTCCGTTTCCGCTGAAGAAAAAGACCGTCTCACCATCGGTCACCGCAGAAGCGCCGGCGTAGGTGCTGCGCTCGTCGATGCGAACGCCTTCACCGAGCGGCTGAGACCACTTGATTTCGCCTGTGCGGTAGTCGAGGCAAATGCCTACAATGGCGTCTTTTTCTTCATCCACCGAAGTCAGAAAGACCGCATTTTCCCAGACAACGGGAGTGGAGGCGCCTTCGCCCGGAAGTTGTGCTTTCCACTGCACTCCTTTGTCGATTGAGAAGTCTGAAGGGTAGCCGGTGCCGCCTGCGGAACCATCGAAGCGCGGTCCCCGCCAGTTGGGCCAGTTGTCTGCCTGGACGGCGGAGGCGGTAGTGATAACGGCAGCAATGGCGAAAAAGAAAAGTCGGCTGGAGTGCATGGAGACGGGTTTTTAGTTCGGTTAAGATTCGGGAAATTGAGGGTAAGTGTCAAGTTGCTGAATTGGCGAATTACCGTGGACAAGGGTGGGGGATGGATCGAGATTTTGAGACATGAAGCAGCTTCTTCTCATCCGCCACGGAAAGTCAGCCTGGGATATCGCAGGTCTCAATGATCATGATCGCACGCTCAATGGCCGTGGAGAGAAAGACGCCCCGAAGATGGCGGCTGCGTTGAAACAGCGGGGCGTTTCGCCGGATGCGATTATGACGAGCACCGCTGTCCGAGCCGAGAGTACCGCTCGACTGATTGCCGAAGGGCTGGGATTTCCTGATTCGCAGATTATCACCAACCAGGATCTTTATCTCGCCTCACCACGCATGATCATCAGTGTGATTCAGCAGTGCGACGAATCGGTGGAGACACTTCTCGTCTTCGGGCACAACCCGGGGATGCACGATGCGACGGATCTCATTTCCAACGCCGCCGGCGTCGACAGCTTTCCGACTCTTGCAGTAGCCCGTTTTGAATTGCAGGTGGACCACTGGGGCGAGTGCGATGCTCGAACCGGGCTGCTCCTCGAATCCTTTTCTCCGAAAACACTTCAAAACGGCTGATCCAACCTTTCCGGAACTACTCTTTGTGATAGCTTGGTTTTTACATCATGAATGACGATACCCCACCGCCCCTGACACCGTCTGCACCTGTATCTCAGCCCACCGGAAATGGAGGAGTTAGTGAAGGCGGTAATGGGAAAAAGATCGCCCTTGGTTGCAGCCTCGGGTGCCTTGTCAGTATCGTGATTTGTGTGGTCGTGGGGTATTTTGTGTACACCGGAATTAAAAACAAAGTCGTCGACGCGGCTGCCAGTTACACTTCTGAGATGCCGGTAGAGATCGTCGAGCCGGATACCCCTGAAGTGGAAGTGACCGACGCGATCAGTCGTTTCGATGCATTCCGCTCCGCGATGTCATCCGGTGCAACGCCCGAGCCACTCATTCTCAGTGAGTCGGATATCAACGCATTGATTTTCAATCACCCTCTCTTCGAAGACGTCGCAGGGAAGGGGATTGTCGCGATCGAGGATAATAAGCTCACGAGCACGATAAGTCTCGATCTCGGCGCCATGGAAATTCCCGTCCCCTTTATCGCTGAAGCGGTCAAAGGGCGTTTCTTCAACGGTGTCGCGACCCTTTCGCCGAGGATGACCGGCGGGCAGCCCGGCCTCTATATCGAGGAGCTGCGTTTCAACGGTGCTCAGCTTCCGCGTGAGATCATGGAAGGATTCCGTCAGGAGAATCTACTGGATAGCTCAAGCGAAACTCCCAGTCTCAAAGCTTTCATTGATCGGATCGAAGACATCCGGATCGAATATGATCAGCTCAAAGTAATCCCGAAAACAAAGGGCGCAGGAAATTGACAGGCAGCCGGACGCCGTGAGCCCGGTTCAGATGTCCGGCGAACTGCACCGGGATTTGCCGGTGAAGTCACCCGGTAAGATATTAAAGCTTCTCGTAAACGCCTTCGTCGCGTTTTTCGAGAACGGTAAACCCGGCGCTCTTGGCCTTGGAGACTGAGAGCGGTGCCGAAACTTTCGGAGTCGAAATTCCTTTTGAAATCAGTTTCTTCACAGGGCTTTTGCAAAGCGGGCACGTCTCCATCGGAGGGCGCGTTACCGGTCGACGGATCTCGAACCCCTTTTTGCAAATACGGCACCCTTGTTCGGGATCGCTGGAGATGTATTCGTAGAGAGGCATGTTTTAATATTCTGTAGGAGCTGCGGGAATGCAAACGCTTTGCAGGGACGCAGGTTCGGTAAAGTCGCGGAAGCGAATTGATCTTCGCTGTGTTCGAAGAGCACATCTACTTCGCCGGGAATGGCCCTTTAGTTGGGGTTTTGCGCCTTTCAGATTCCGTGCGCGACCATTCTTTCCATTTCGCTGGAGGTTGCGAGGAGCTGTCTTCCCAGATGTAAATTCGCATGACATCTTTCAAACTCGGAAGCGGTGAACTTCCTTCGATTGGTTTGAAAGTAAGACCGTTTTGACTCGAATTCATATCGATCTCATAGAATGAATCGGAATTGCCCACGATACCGAGTCTGTTCTTTGCTAGATCCGTGAATCCTCCTGCTGCTATCACGGCGTCTTCTATATCAAATGATTCCGGAAATGTGTGCTCGCCTTCCAATACAAACTCGCCAAGCATCAGTACTTTCAAGGGCCTGCCTATGACCTTGTCAGAGTCCCACGAAACATGTCGCCTCTCCTTGTCGTAAGGAGTCGGAGGTGCAAAAAATGAACGCACCTCATTTATGGACCACGGGCGAAGTTCCCTGTAGCCAATTCCGGTTGTCCCTTTTAAGTCTTCGGAGCGATATTGAATCCAACCTGGATAAAACTTCACTTCGGGATACTTGGTTGTCACGACGTAGCTCTGAGTAGAGTCCCAACTGTATGTGCCTAACTTAATCGGGATATCCTCATGCCCTGTGTGATAGAAAGTGGCTCGGCCATCGTCAAAATGAAGGAGGTTTTTGTGTCCGCACATGCAGTTGAAATCGCTTGATCTCCAATACCCTTCAATGGGGGGATGGACTACGAAAGCAGTGACCGCTAAGACTAAAGCGGCAACAGAAATTACCACTAACACTAGATTCTTAATCATCTGAGACTCATGGGTAATGCTTGACTTTAATGCCAATCTAGTAAGCCCGGCTTTTGATAGTCAAGCTTTTCCCCCCTGTTTGCGAACGTTGACCCGCTATCGCTGTATGGCTACGGTTTGGCGAATTCCTGCTCTCATCGTATGCGCCCTGCCATTCCTACTATCACCCGAATCGCCGCTCTTATCCTCGTGGCAGCTACTTTGTCTCCGCGTCCCGGATCCGCGGCCGACATCGTGATTCCTGACGATCTCGAGATCAAGCGGAACGAGGTTTACAAAACCGTCGACGGGCTTGAGTTGAAATATGATCTGATCCTGCCTGAAAAAGCGGGCGATAAGCCGGCGCCGTTCATTCTTCATATCCACGGCGGCGGATGGAGAGGTGGCAGCAAGGAAATGATCTACCATGCCCGCTATCTCGGCTGGGCGAGGGAGCTTGTGAATGAGGGTGTTGTCTTTGCGACGCTTCAGTATCGCAGAGCGGGGCAGGGAGGCGCGACAACCGTTGAGTCTCTGGCCGATTGCAAAGATGGAGTTCGATTTTTCTATGAGCACGCTGAGGAATTCGGGATCGATCCGCAGCGTTTCGGCATCTTCGGAGGATCGGCGGGTGGTCACCTTTGTCTCATGACGGCGCTGTCGCCCGCTTCCGTCTATCCCGTGGCATTTGGCATCGATGAGAAGGAAATCCCGCTAGCGGCCTGTGTGGCCTATTACCCATTGGCTCACTTCGGACAGCCCGAGGTGATGGCGGGCGCCACTTACGGAACGCCCGGAAAGTTCACGACGATGCTGGGAGGTCCGATTAAGGAGAAGGGAGAGTTGGCGGAGAAACTGAGCCCTATCAACTGGCTCGAGGCGGACAAAGAGATGCCGTCGATCCTCGTGCTTCACGGGGATGCCGATCCTATTCTGCCGGTGCGCAGCTCGAGGCTGTTCGTCGAAAAGGCGGAGCGTTTGAATCTGCCGGTCACTTACATTGAGGCCAAAGGAGGGAATCACGGATTCAGTTCTCCCAGCGAGCCGGGTGTCGAAGCGATGGGCAAGGCCGTGGGTCGGTTTTTTAGAGAGCAATTGAAGGTGCTCGACGGAGAATAGTAGCCGTGTCAGTGTTTTGCCCCTCCGGTTTTTCGGGCGGTGGTCAAGGTTGCTGCCGGTAGGGAGATTGCGGTCGCTAAAGCGGGCAAACCGCTCGCAAACATCGATCCCGCCCGGGCACAAAAAAACGGAGTCGACTGACTCCGTTCTTCAAGTTTGGCTGAAGATAGATCGAAATCTACCAGCTTGATTTGGTCACACCGGGAATCATTCCGTGTGAAGCCAGCTCGCGGAAAGTGATACGGGACATTTTGAAACGGCGAAGGTAACCACGGCGACGACCGGTAACTTCACAGCGGTTTACAACGCGTGTCGGGCTGGCATCACGGGGAAGAAGAGTAAGACCTTCGTAGTCTTTCTCATCTTTAAGTTTTTGACGAAGCTTCGCATACTTGTTAACAGTGCGCTGCTTCCGATCATTTCGTGCTATCCAACTCTTCTTTGCCATAGGGCGCTCAATGTATCCGTCCTAAGTATTTTTCAAGCGGAAATTCAACAAAAACACTGGATTTAGGGTCTATTTCCATGGTTTCCTTTCAAATATGACATTTAAGAACTGTAAAATAATCTTCCTCGGCGTTTTTCTCGCTCTCGGCTGTGATGCGGCAAATGCTCAGAATGAAGGTGAAAAGGACTGGTTGGAGTCCTATTACGAGTCGCCGACACCTGACCGGTTTGTTACACAAATGAAGAATTGGGCGGCGGAAGGGGTTCTGGAAATGGATGGTGCGAAACCGGCTTTGATTGCGTTTACCAGTCAGTTGATTCGTCAGAATCGGGAAAAGTTGGCCGACTGGTATTCCGCGCTTTCCGGGTTAACCTCGGGGCAGATGCAGGTGATTCACACTGCGATGTTGTATTCGCGGACGAAAGAGGCCGACGAGATCATGTTGAAGCAGTTCGGAACCCGCTACGAAGAGGAAAAGAAGGAAACGCAGAAAATTCTTGAACTGCCTCTCGATAAAGAGGCGACCGCAGACATGCTCTGGGGATTCTTTTACGCGACGGGCTCAGAGCACGCGATCCGACGGATTGTGCTGTGCTTCCGTTTTCAGGATGCTCCGGAGAAGCCGGACGGGGTTGAAGTCCCCGAAGGGTATGTTCCTCATTACAAGGAACTGCCTGCTTTTGCCTATCATTCTCTCGTCGCGAACGGGAGGCGTCATCCCCGCGTTGTTGAGATTCTTGAGAAGATGCTGAAGGAGGATACCAGTCTTGTCGAGCTGGAGAAAGAGGGCGTTTACAACATCCTTTCAGCGATTAAGCCCGATGATTACCCGGACCGCACATCGGCGGAGAAGGTGTGAGGTCGGCCGGTGTTCAGGAGACTGCGTAAAGACAGCCCTGAACACTTTGAACCTGTGACGGAAAGCTCTATCGCACAACCCGTGCGCCACCGCCGCTGACAACTTTCTCGACTTCGGCGAGTGATGCCATTGTCGTGTCGCCCGGAGTTGTCATTGCGAGGGCACCGTGAGCGGCACCGTAATTGACGGCTTTGGCCGGGTCGTTGTGAGCGAGGAACCCGTAGGCGAGGCCTGAGGCAAAGCTGTCACCACCGCCGACGCGGTCCATGATTTCGAGTTCAGGGAAAGGAGTCGCCTCGTAAAATTCCCCGTCGTGCCAGCAGATCGCGCCCCAGTCATTCACTGTGGCGGTGTGGACTTCGCGGAGCGTTGTCGCGGTGGCTTTGAAATTCGGGAACTCCTTCACTGCGGTTTCGATCATGCGCTTGAAATTGTTCACGTCGATGCCGCGAACGTTCTCGTCGACGCCTTCGACCTCAAAACCAAGGCTGGCGGTGAAGTCCTCCTCGTTGCCGATCATGACGTCGACATATTTGGCAATCTCGCGGTTCACTTCCTGTGCTTTCGCCAATCCGCCAATCGAGCTCCAGAGAGAAGGGCGGTAGTTGAGGTCGTAGCTGACGATGGTTCCGTGCTTCTGAGCAGCTTTGCAGGCTTCGATGGTGAGCTCTGCGGTGTCTTCGCTGAGAGCGGCAAAAATACCTCCGGTGTGGAACCAGCGGGCACCGTGATTACCGAAAATGTCATCCCAGTCGAAATCCCCGGGTTTCATCTGGCTCGCGGCGGTGTTGGCACGGTCGGGGCAACCAACGGCACCGCGAATGCCGAAGCCACGCTCCGTGAAGTTGAGTCCGTTGCGAACGTCACGGCCGATCCCGTCGTAGTCTTTCCACTGGATGAACCGCGTGTCGACGCCACCCTGGAGAATGAAGTCTTCGACGAGACGGCCGACGGGGTTGTCGGCGAAAGCGGTTACAGTAGCAGCGCGGAGACCGAAGCAGCGACGGAGACCGCGAGTGACATTGTATTCACCACCGCCCTCCCAGGCAGCGAATTGGCGGGTCGTATGGATGCGACCTTCGCCGGGATCGAGGCGAAGCATTACTTCGCCCATGGAGATACAGTCGAATGCGACTTCGGAAGCGGGTTTGATATTGAGTGCCATTACTAAGTAGTTAGGTCGTAGTTGTTTTTGAAAAATTGAGGGCTAGCTCCACTTGTTCGCCTGAATAAAGTCGTCGTCTCCGTTGAGGTAGTTGATCATGTTGTGCGTTGCCCGGAGTGCCTGGCGCTCGACGGATTCATAAGTCCTCGAAGCGATGTGGCTCGTCACGACGCAATTCGGAGCGCCAATGAGAGGGTGATTCTCAGCAGGTGGTTCTTCGTCGAGCACGTCCGCGCCGTAGCCGCCGACTTTGCCGCTTTCGAGGGCTTCTTTCATCGGAAGCGTTTCAACCAGCTCGCCACGGGCGCAGTTCAGAACGATGACGCCGTCCTGCATTTCCTCGATTTTGGAAGCATTGATCATTCCGTGCGTTTTTTCGTCGAGGAAGCAGTGAAGGCTTACGACATTGGCGCTGGTGAGGACCTCGTCCATGGTTTCGCAGCGCTTCACATCGTGTTCAGCGGCAAAGGCTTCGTCGAAATAGGGGTCGTAGGCGATCACGGGCATTCCGAATGCTTTGGCGCGGGTCGCGACTTCTTTTCCGATGCGACCGAGGCCGATGATGCCCATGGTTTTCCCCATGATCTCGTTGCCGACGGGCTTTTTCCAGCCGGCCTGCCATTTGCCGTCGATGACTTCGACAGCGTTCTGCTGGATCTTTTTGGTGATGCCGAGGAGCAGTCCGAAAGTGTGTTCCGCGACGGTGGTGTGGTTCACCCCGGGAGTGTTGAGAACGGGAAGTTTCTGCGTGGTTGCGAAAGCGACGTCAATTTTGTCGAGTCCGATTCCATATTTAGAAATAACCTTGAGGCGTGGAAGTGATTTTTCGATGACGGCTTGAGTGATAGCGTCGTCTCCACAGAGAAAAGCGTCGAATTCGCCGGCCAGCTCGAGCATTTTCGACTCGGGAAGCGGTCCACGTTCGCGGACGATTTCAAATCCCTGAGACTCAAGCAGTTCGTGGTGAGGACCGGGAGTGTCCTGATAACTTGTCGTGGTAAGCAAAATTCGGGTTGTCATAAGCGGACCCAACGTTTAGCGAAATGTGACACGATGACAACCCGCAAATTGCGTGAGAGATTGTCCACGTAAGAATTCAGAATGCAAAGCGAAGGCGAAAATGAAGAATCCAGAAATCACGGGCTACAACCCCTGGATGCGCTGATCGAATCTTTCGAGTATGTGAACGGTGATCTCGTTGAGGCGAGCACCGAACAGCTCACGCATAAACAGGTCCAGAAAGCCAGAAAAGGGCGGCGAGTCACCTCCAATATTCAGAAGAAAATCCTGAATGCTTTGAGGACCTTGCGCAAAGACCACGAAGACGAGACGTATCAGGTGACTGATCTGTTCAACTATCGCCCCTGACAAACCAGCGCGGAATGCAGATTTCAAAAAAAGCAGACTACGCGCTCCGGGCGGTGACGATTCTGGGATCACTTCCGCCTGACAAGACGATGCAGGCGCAGGAGATGGCGTCGCTCGGTCAGATTCCGATTAAGTTTCTGGAGCAGATTCTGTTGATTTTGAAGAAGGGCGGATTGCTCCGCAGTAAGCGTGGTGTCGGAGGTGGCTACCGTCTCGCAAAGGCCTCCCGTCTCATTACTGTGGGAGAAGTCATCGAAGCCGTCGACGGAGAGCTCGTGAAGCTGATCGAAAGGGAAGACTATCCTGTTTTTCCCGGTTCGAGAGGCATCGAGCAAAGTCTCACCAAGACTCAGGAGGGGATCAACGAGGCCCTCGGGGAAACCACGATCGAAGACATCATCAATGTCGACTCCGGCGATTCCATGGTGGGTTACGGGATCTGATTTTTCTGTTGATGTGTAGTTTTCCGGTTGCCGGATAGTGCCAGGTTGCAGGTCGATGTTTGAGAACACATACACCGTGGGTTATATCTCTTGCGGGAGTGATAGGTGCTGATTAGTCTGTCGACATGTCATCATCGCTCTCAGGAGGAAGTGGAGAAGGTTCGACTGGTTGGTTGCCTCCGGAAGTCGGTGAACTTCAACGGCTCCTGCCTCAATATAAAATTGAGTCAATTCTGGGGCGTGGCGGTATGGGGGCCGTGTATCGGGGGACTCAGGTTGCTCTGGAGCGTCCCGTTGCGATAAAGTTGTTGCCGGATTCTCTAATCACGGCTGACGACGAAAACAATTTTGTTGAGCGTTTTAAGCTGGAAGCTCGTGCCATGGGAGGGCTGGATCATCCGGCTATCATTTCGGTTTATGATTTCGGCCAGACCAGTGAAGGCCATCTTTATTTTGTGATGGAATTCATCGACGGGATGGACATTCACAATTACATCCAGATGAGTGAAGGGAAGGTCGATCAGGAGCACGCCGTTGCGATTGTATCCCATGTCCTCGACGCGCTTGATTATGCACATTCGAAAGGAATTGTGCATCGTGATATCAAGCCTGCCAATGTTCTCATTAATCGTGATGGAAAAGTGAAGATTGCTGATTTTGGATTGGCGAAAAAGCTGGATTCGGGAGGGGGGGAGCCAGCATTGACAATGAGTAATGTCGCACTCGGAACGCCTGATTTTATCGCTCCTGAGGCTTTGGATTCAAGCTCAATGCCGGATGGGCGCGCCGATTTGTATGCAGTCGGTGTGATGCTCTATCAAATGCTCACTGGAAAGTTGCCTCGCGGAATCTTCCGGATGCCGAGTGAGGAGGAAGCGGGGCTCGATCAGCGCATCGACGACATCATTACTCTGGCTTTGGAGAGTGATCCGGATCATCGTTATCAAACGGCGCGGGAGTTTCGTATGAAGCTCGATGAGTTGCAGACAAAGCCGATACAGAAGATTGCTCCGGAGCTTGAGAGCAAGGCGGTTCCCGCTGCCGCTGAGCAGTTTGGCTTTACCGAGCCGGGACTGCGGCGATCGGAATCAATTCGACGTCATGGTGCCCATGGTGCTTCAAGCTCCGGAGGAGCGGGAAAAAGGATTGTGGGGTGGGGAATTACTCTCATTGCGATGACCGGCTGCTCATACCTTTGGATTTCCGGGTTTGGATCCAGTGATTTTGGTGATTCCAGTGAGGGGCTGAAAATGGATCCCAATCCCGTTGTGCCTTCTGTAGAGACACTTTCACCCGCGGACACCCCTGCAAAGAGTTCCCCGGTCTCGAAGCCTGAACAGCACAGTGCCCTTTCCCGGAATACCGCATCGATAGATGGAAAGAATTACTATATCTGGAAAGTCCCTTCCTTCGAATTGCAGCTCCTGAAAAACAGCGTTTCAGAGGAGAAGATGAAGGCTCTCCTCGGTTTTATTAAGGAGAGCGACGACTATTGGGCGGATGTCATGGGATACTCTTATCTATCGGAAGGCGTCGATCATGTCGTTTATCGGGATACCGGCGACGAAGCGGTAAAACATTACGACGCAGGTGAGAAATGGGAGGTTTACACCTTTCCGTTCGGTCGCTTGTCTGAGGAAATTGAGAAGTTTGAGACGCAGGATCTGGTTCACCCGAATCTACTCTATCGGTTCAAATTCTATGAAAAAAGTCATGGTTCCCGCATCATTCGCCCGCATGGGAAAGCCGATGAGTATATTGCTCTCAACGAACTGATGAGTCACGTAGTGAGTAACAAAAGTGCGTACAAGCGACCGGGGCCGCCGTGGGATGTGCAGATCAGATTGGACGAGGAGCAGTTGCAGCTCTGGGAAGACTATGAGGGAGAGTTTGATAGTTGGCAGAAATTTTCCCAGAAGGGCCTCTTGAAGTTCGATGCTAATGAAGTGCGATCCCGTCCTGTTGCCCGCGCGCTGCTTTTTCATCTCTATAACGAGTATGGGGAAGACGCTTTTTTTCGGCGCTGGTTAGGGTATGAGGTGCCACTTCGGCCGGTAGCTCTGTCGAATGAGGAGGCGGATGACAATTTTGTTGTATCGGCGAGTCGTGCTGCCGGTGCTGACCTCACGCCCTTTTTTGAGGAGCGTATGAAATGGTACGTCTCGGACGCTGCGAAAACCGGGATTCAACAGTATTTTGCCGCGCTTAATTCAAAGGAGGAGGGGCTTTTAAGGCGTTATTTCAGCGAACCGTTGAATCGGAAGAATTCTGTTCTCGAGGCCGATCCTGACAAGGACGTTTTCAGCGAAATCTTTCTGAGGGAATCGTTCGCTGCAGGCAGGGATTTGTCTTCCTTCCTAATTGACCGATTGGGATGGCCGGTTGCGGATGAAACGCTTGCTTCGGTAAGAAAGCGAACTGACCTGCGCATTGACGGTCTTGTCGCGGATGGTAAGTGGCAGGACCTGGGGACGCTCTTTCAGAATCAGGGAACAATCATCGCGGGCGAGTGGGAGGTTGCTCCCGGTCGGATTTGGGGGGCTGAGAGTGAGCTTAACCGGTCAATTATCGGACGGCCCACGGAACCTCTCGCCAGTTATGATATGCGCTGGGTGACGCGATTTCACGGGGAAGGTGCCGGAGATTTGGCTCTTCTTTTTCCTACTAAAGAGGGGGCGGCTATTTTGATCCATGCGATGCCATTGGGTGTCATAGGGCTTGAACAACGTAGCGGAAGAAGCATCTTTTCCCCCGGAGTCGGAACACCAACAGCCGAGGGATTGTTTGAGTTACGGAAAGACTATGAGTTCCTCGTTGAGGTACGGCCTGATCGATTTTCTGTTTTTCTGAATCGTGAACCGCTCGCAGAGTGGGACAATATCGATTGGCGTGAATATCGTCAGGGTGGTTTCAATGCGTTCCGGCACCGGGATGTCATTGGCGTGAGCTCTCCGGATAAGAATCAGGTGGAGTTCAGGTCCTTCGAGATTCGAATTCCCGATCCTGAAGGTGCCTTTGCTGATCCCGATCCATATGGCAGCCCTCCCGTGGTGGAGGTATCACCGGAGGTCCCGGTCGTGATGGAATTGCGGGAGTTGATTGAAACATTCCAGGGAGATCGAAAGGAGCAATTGATCAGTTTGATGCAATTCTATCGAGCGAGGCTCGACAGGGGCGCAGCCAATGCGCTGAATGAGAAGCAGGCTGAGGATTACCGGAAAGCGATTCAGAGATCTGAGGAGCTGGTGGTCACGATAAAAAGCGTTTCCGGGGAGAGGGAAGTCCGACGCTTACCGGTTTTGGCTCCGTTGGAGTCCTCTGCCCCCGTCGAATTGATACAGTTGCGGGCAACTCTTGATTCCAAGATTATCGAGATTGAATCCGCACTGATTTCGGCTTTCGACAAGAACCTGACAACGTTGGAACAAGCGTTGAGGCAGGCTGAACGGAAGGCTGATGCAGGGGCTGTGAAGGCGTATCAAAGGGAGCTTCGCGGGAAAAGCAGGTAGAGGAGGCGCTGGTTGGTGGTTTCTTTCGGGCCGGTATGTCGCCTCTTGTTTACTATGCAAAAAGGACGCTTTTCCGTTCCTCGACAGAGTGGCGGAACAGGCGAAAGCTAAGTCATGCATTATGCTGTCGAGAAAGGGGGTTCATGTCCATGTCCTCCAGGCGACGATTCTGCACCAGTCAGGTCTTAATCATACGAGGCTGTCATACAAGTATCAGGGAAGGGATTTTCGTCTCATCGATGTTCACGGACACGTTGTGAAAGATATTTTGGCCTGGGTAAAATAATGAAATAGTTTCCGGTGTTTGTTGTCATACCATCATGATAATCGGGGTTCGATGTTTCCTTGTCGGGGCTTTTGCTCTGGGCTGTTTCGTCGGCTGTAAGACGGTTGAGCCGCTTCCAGTGACGGACGCGGTTCGCGATGCTTCGTTTGTTCCGTTCAAGGGGGTGATGGTGGGGAATGAGTTGCTCAGTCGGCATGTCCAGAAGCGGACCGCTTTTCTCCTTTCGGGCGTTGATCTTCCGGAAGTGACCAATGCCGATGAAACGAGGGTTCGCGGGGCGGGCGATTCCGGGGGAGCTGTTTATTATGGTTCTGCGGCGGCGATTGACCGGAGAGGGTATTTTGTGACCGCTGCCCACTGTGTCGAAGACAATCCTGACAAGCTTCGGCTGACTTTTCTCAATGAGGGGGCGATATCGGTGAGGCAGGCGCGCGTGGTTTACATGGGGAACCCCTTGACTGATAATTCTGATTTCGCGATCGTGCATGTTCCAGTGATTCTCAGCGATGTGTTTGAGTGGGCTGATCCATTCGGCATCGAGGATCCGGTGATGTGTTCCGGTTCGGAGCAGGCTGGTGACGGTTCTCAGAAGAGTTTTAAAATGGTGATGTCGGGAGGTGCGATTAAGGCGCTTGAGAACCGGGTGGATTCAGGAAATGCGTATGAGATTATTCGTCATTCCGCTCCGATCTATCACGGCAACAGCGGCGGTCCTCTCGTTGATGTTCAGGGGCGGCTCGTCGGCGTCAATTTTTCAGCTACTTTCTCAGGTGGTTTGATGAAGAAGCCGTCGATGAAATACTCGAGTGCGATTCGCCCCGATGTGAAGTGGGTTCAGCAGATTATCGCGAAGGATTGGGAGAGCCGGAACTGGTGATCAGTGGCAAGCCGGGCTTGCTTTGTTTTTGTTCCTCCTGATACTGTGGACAATGCACCGCTCTGATCTTCTTTCCCGGCTCGATGATACTTCCGAAAAGTGGGATGTGGTTATCGTAGGGGGCGGAGCCACGGGGCTTGGAATTGCAGTCGATGCGGCGAGCCGCGGTTATCGAACCGCGCTTCTGGAGCAGGCGGACTTTGCCGAGGGCACTTCTTCGAAAAGCACGAAGCTCATTCACGGCGGAGTTCGGTATTTGCGGTCAGGTGAGGTGAGCCTCGTGAGGGAATCTTTACGGGAGCGCGGTCATCTCCTGCGCAACGCGCCGAATCTGGTGAAGCCGCTTTCGTTCGTGGTTCCGGCCTACCGCTGGTATGAGCAGTTTTTCTACGGAAGCGGTCTGACGCTCTATGATCTCCTTGCCGGTGACCTGGGGATTGGTGCAACGGAGCATCTTTCGTCGCCTGAGACTCTTTCCCGCATTTCGAATTTAAAGGAGGAAGGGCTTTACGGCAGCACTTTCTATTGGGACGGGCAGTTCGATGATGCGCGGCTCGCGATTGCGATGGCGAAAACCGCGGTGTCGGAGGGCGCCTGTGTTCTGAATCATGTGAAGGTTGAGCGGTTGGAAAAGACCGGTAACAAAATCACCGGACTTATCGCCCGCGATCAAATCGGCGGCGGCGAGTATGCCCTTTCGGCGAAGATCGTGATCAATGCGACGGGTGCGTTCTCCGATTCGATTCGGCGTCTCGATGATTCAGGGGTGTCTCCTGTGATCGCTCCCAGTCAGGGAATTCACATTGTTCTGGATCAGAAATTTCTCGGAGGTGAAACCGGTGTGATGATTCCGAAAACGGATGACGGAAGAGTTCTCTTTGCGATCCCCTGGCACAATCGCATGCTGCTGGGGACGACGGATACCGGGGGAGTTCCGGTGGCGCTGAATCCGAAGCCTCTGAAAGAGGAAATTGATTACCTCATCGATCACGCGGGGCGTTATCTCAGTGAGCGTCCGCGGCATGAAGACATCAAGGCGACCTTTGCGGGGCTTCGTCCTCTTGTGAAGCCCTCCGGCGACATGGGGGAGACTTCGAAGTTGTCGAGGAGTCACAGCATCTTTGTGAGCAAGTCGGGATTACTCACCGTCGGTGGTGGCAAGTGGACGACCTACAGACAAATGGCTGAGGACGCAGTTGACCGCGCTGCCGAATTGGTTGATTTGAAACCGGAGCCGTGCCTGACCTATGATCTTCGTTTGGATGATGAGTTCCCGAAGAGCGAAGGGGACGCACTCGGGGGGGACCTGCCGTATACGACAGGGGACGCCGTCGCCGCAGTGCGTGAAGAAATGGCGATGAGTTTAACCGATGTGTTGAGTCGCCGTCTGCGGGCCACCTTTCTGGACGAGGCAGCGACCTTAAAGGCAGCTCCCGAAGTCGCAAAAATGATGGCCGGAGAATTGGGGCGTGATGATCAGTGGATCAGGGAACAACTCGCGGTATTGAAGGAGCAGGCGTCTTCCTGAGTCAAAGCGCTTAGAGCCCGCCGACATCCCATAGACCGTCACTACTCGAACCGGATGGGTCGTAGGTGCTTGATCCCAGTTTGAAAACCGGAGGGATGACTTTGTAGGAAAGCGTCAGTTCCTCGTCATCGAGTGATTCCGCCGTTGGCATACCGGTGAGGTTGCCCGGAAGATATTTTACGAGTTTTGCTTCAGTGAAGTCTGATGCAAGACTGGTCGGGTGATCAGCAAGGTAGCTTTTCTGGGCAACGTAGACTGCTTTGAGATCTTCCGAAACAGATCGACCCTTCTTCCATTCGTTGAGGGTTCCGACTGAATAGGTAACGATTGAGGCAATCGTCAACATAATCCCAATCACGAGGGTGACTTCAATCAGAGAGAAGCCCCGTTGACTAGACGTTGAGACGTTGCCCCGGGTAATATGGGTAACTTGATACATGGCTGAGGAGGGAGGTTGATTCGATGACTTCCATTCTAGCCTCCTTTTTATCCTCAGGGAGTTCCGTATAGGTCTTCCAAAGGTAAACAGGTAATCCGGATAGAATGATGGAAATTATGATCAATATGAATATTATCCATGCTACGCGATAAGTAAAGCTTTTAAATGGATCATTGAAAAGACGTGCAGCGAGGCCTTTCCTCTCCGCGACGCGGGAGGTGTAGGTGATATTCTCGCGTTCGAGTCCTTTTGAGATCTCCAGCAGTGAGGCATCGTCATTCGTTGTGAGACGGTAGAGAAACCGGCCTCCGCTTTCTTTCGTCGTTTCCTCCACGGTGATCCTGGGGGGGATCTCGCGTGGAAGGGTGTTGCAATATACCTGGGTATAATAGACGAATCGTTTACGGAGCCATCGATCGAGTGCTGTCTGTTGCATTGTATTAGGGGGAGGGTATGCGGGGTTTAAAGGAGAGCTTAAAGGCCCTGACCGTTCATCATCTTCGGTCCCATCAGGAAGATAGGAAGGAAGGCACTGATGAACACGACTGTGAGAAGAATAGCGGTGAAGAAAAGGGCGATGAGGTTGACGACCTGAGAGAAGTCAGCGACGACCTGTTCGACTTCCTCTTCATACATTTCCGTAAGGAGTTCCAATTGCTGTCCGAGCGATGAGGAGTGCTCTCCGATCGCCATGAGGTGGGAAACCTGAGCGTCGCACGAGGTGAATTTCCGAACCGCTTCGGAGAAAGGAAGACCCGTTTCGACGTAGCGTTTTCCCGCGGTGATGAGTTCGTCATACATCGGCGTACCTTTGAGTGACTCCGCTGAAATCTCGACTGACTTTGCCAGTGGAATTCCATTGGAGTGGAGCATTTCCATCGAGCCGAGGAAGAGAAGCTGTCTCATTCCCATGATGAGTTTCCGGAGCATTCTCCATTTTGACATCATGAAAACAATGACGTGGTTTCTTGTCTTCTCCGAGAAAATGAAGGCACAACCTGCGCCGATAATCGCTGCAACGACGAATGGCCAGAGGTTCTGCGTGATATGGGAGAGTTTGAAGAAGAAAGCGGAGAGTGCGTCCGGTTCCTGTCCCACTTCCTTAATCATCCCTTCGACCTGGGGCACAATCTTCAACTGCGCGACGATGAAGAGACCGACGAGCGCAAGCATGATGAAACAGGGCAGCAGGGTTGCTTTCCGCATCTTGGCTTTGAACTCGGCTTCTTTTTTGAGTCGGTGGGCGATGGAGTGAAACGCTCCGTCGAGCTGTCCGGTATCGGCACCGGCCCGGATCAGGGAGACGAATTTGTTGTCGAACTTTTTGGTTTTTGCGAAGGCGGTGTAAACGGGGAGACCGGTTTCAAGGTGGGCCCGAACGATCCCGAGTGTCTCGCGGACAAATGGATTCGGGTGCCCTGTCATGTAGTACTTGATCGCATCAGAGGTATTGATGTTCGCTCTCAACATCGCCGCCATACCCCGGCAGAGTTTGATCAATTCTTTGAACGGATAACGTTGCGGGCTTCGCGCCGCGCTGAAGAGGGGCGCCTTTTTTGGAGCCGCGTGGTGACTGGATGATACAGCTGCCTCGTTGCTTGCGGCAAGGGCCGCCTGTGCCGGCGAAAGTTCGACTTCAACTGATTGGTCTTTTTTCATGATGCTTTGGGAGGAGACAAATTATTCGGTGGATGACATATCGATCGCTTTGCGCAGCGCCTCGAGGTCGGTTCGGCCCTCTTTCACGAGTTGCAGGCCGCTTTTTCGCAGTGATGGGAGGATGCCCTGTTCGCGAACAGCGAGTTCGAGTTCGTATGGGCTGATCGTTCCTTTTGAAAGTTGGTCCGACCATTCCGGGGTGATGGGAATGATCTCGAGAATCGCGGTACGTCCGAGGTAACCCCGTCCGCCGCATTCGCCGCAGCCATCGGGGCTTTTCTGGAAAACGGGAGTTTCACGCCACTCTTCGCTGAGGTTGTATTTCCGGACTTCGCGTTCCGTCAGGCCCGGCTTTTTGATCTTACAATAGGGGCAGACAATCTTGATGAGTCGCTGGGCACAGGCTGCCTTAAGAGTCTGCGCAATTTTCCATCGCTCGATTCCAATCTGCTCAAATCGTTCGATAATCTGCGAGGCCCGCGGGGTGTGAATCGTCGTGAGCACTTTGTGACCGGTGATCGCAGCCTCAATTGCGAGTTCCGCCGAGTCCATGTCACGGACCTCACCCATAAGAATGATGTCAGGGTCACTTCGCATGAAACTGGCAATCATGGCCTGGAACTCGCTGGGACGGATGTCACAGTGGAGAACGCCCTGAATTTCATCCTCGACCGGGTTTTCCAGGGTCAAAATGTTGTCTTCGGGACGGTTCAACTCCCGGAGCATCGCATTCAGCGTCGTCGATTTACCTGATCCGGTCGGACCTGACATCACGATAATTCCAGCGGGAATCGCCATCACCTTTTCGAGTTCGAATAGTGTTGCGGCGTCAAATGCCAGCGATCCCACTCCGAGTTTGGCTTCGAAGTGGCTCTTATCGAGAATTCGCATGGTGACGTGGTAGCCACGGTAGGTGCGGTGCCGCTCGTATCGCATGTCGATCGAGCGTCTCAGGTAGTTCACGGTGAAACGTCCTGAAATGCCGGGGCGTTTCGCGCGTTCTTCGGGGGCGAGCCCCATGAGGTTCAGGAGAAACGCGTCGACCCGGTCCTTCAGCTTCATGGGGATTTCATATTTTTCCCCCATGTCGCCGTCAATCCGGTAGCTGTAATGGACGCGTTCTTTGTCGCATTTGATGTGAATATCGGATGCGCGCTGTTTGATTCCGTCGGAACAGATTTTAGCGACCAGCTGGGCGAGTGGCTCGTCGTGTTTTCCGGTTACGTTGAAATCGAGGATTTCCTCGCCCCGTTCATCCACTTCGATAGCATCGATGTCCGACTGTGAGGGACCGGTGGTCCTTGCAATCGTCTCGATGACAGAAGTGATCTCGGCAACCGGGGCGAGGATTTTAGTTACTTCGAGGTCTGGGTACTGTTGTGAAAAAGTGTCTTCCGCGGTGGGATCCCACGGATTGGCTACCGCCAGGAAAATTTGGTGTTGGTCCCGCGAGAGCGGCACAAACATGCCGCGGTTGAGGAGTGAGGCGTCGCATTCTTCGAGCAGGGTTCGATCAACGAAGTCCTTGATCTTCAGAAAGAGTGGCATGGAGGTCAGAGATCCAACCGCTGCGAGTATTCTGTTTGAGGTACAGGTCCGCGGAATGTCTTCCCGGGACCGGTCAGCGAGGGACGGGTCGCACTCGATAAGGCGGTCGACAATCGCTTCCGTGATTGTGTCGTTAAGGGGGATGCCAAGTTCGAGGTTCATGTTCCAAAATGCCTTTCGCAAATGTATTTCCACGAACTCATTTCCGTGGTGGTTACGAAGTAGATAGGTTTCCGTTTAAACTCGGACTCGATCTCGTTGGCAATGAGGCGTGCTGCTGCTGTTGCGGTGAAGGGATTGATGCAGGTAACGGTGAAGAAGTCTTTCTCGCTGACCTGGATGACGGGAACTCCCATGAGACGGGAGATCTCCGCGATCTTCGGAAAGCTTGAGTAGAAATCGATCGGGTTCTCGTTCTGGTGGGCAAAGGTGATGTGAGAGACCTTTGTTTTGCTGTAGTTCAGCAGAGCACGGGTCAGGCTGAGAAGGAGAGGGCGACCGTCGATCTCATTCTGTCCCATCGCGTCGAAGACGAGATAGTGCAGCGAGTCGCTCAGTGGCTTTCCCTTCGGCGTCTGATTGATGTGCTTTAAATACTGTTGAGCGATCCTGCCGGTATCCTCCTCAGTGAGTTTCCCGAGTTTCGAGAGGGCCTGGAAGGTATACTCTCCACAGTGAGCCATCTGCCTGCGAAGCAGATCGAAGTCTATTATTCCGGCGCTGTTTTCTCTGACGGCTACGGATTCTTTCTGAGCTGGCTTTAGTGGACTGTTTTGTGACTGGGGTTCAATGGATTGTTGGGGCGCTTCTGTAGTGAGGGGGGTATTGCTCATCTTGAAGTCCTGGAACGGTTTCCTTTGAAAAGTTTCCCAAGCAGTCCGCCTTTCTGCTTGCTGTCATTGGCAGGGCGCACTCTCACACTCGGATTCTCCGCGAAGCGAGGTTCTTCCTGATAGTCCTGAGTTTTCCCGTGAACAGGCATCGACTGCGGCTGGTTGTAGGGATGGGCGGGGTGCAACAGATTTGTAGGCGCGTCGGGCTCGTATTTATTGAAGGCGTTGTCGACGGTGTTCTTCAAGTCCGACTGATAGCTGTGGCCAGGGTGCTTCCTGTCAGGATAGGCGTGATTGGTCGGGAGGACATGGCTCTCGTGAATCTCGTGACTCATCGCGTCATTGGAGAGTGAAATCTCAGGACGGTAGAGCTTCGGCGTGACGATGAAGACAAGGCTTGTGTGCTCCTTGACTTTGTCGACTGATTTGAAGAGGAGATTGACCGCAGGGATGTCTCCGAGGAGAGGCACCTTGTTGGTTTCATCGCTTTCGATCTCTTCATAGAAGCCACCGATGAGGAGTGAGTGTCCGTTAGGAACACGCGCTGTGGTTGTGACGGTTGACTCATTGACCCGGGGGTAGAGGTTGCCGCTTTGAGATTCCACATAGTCTACGACCTGCGCGGAACGGGGGCGAAGAGCCATCCTGATGGTATCGTCAGGCAGGATTGTCGGGGTTACGGATACGGAAACGCCAACTTCGCGGGTTGTGGCCGGATCTCCGACCGGGTCATTCTCGTCAATTACGTAACGCACTTCGTCGGTAATGTTCTGCCCCGCATCGGTTTCACTAACCGTTGAAGTAATGATAGGAATACGGTCGATGATTGCGATGAGACCTTCTTCATTGTCTTCTGTAATCAGAGTCGGGCTCGATTCCTGCTGAGCAAGACCACCGGCATTCAGCGCTCTGAGAACAGCGGAGAGCTGAAGGGGGTTGAGAACGAGGTCCGCATTGTTGCTTTCTGTGCCGCGGGTTGTTTCGAATGAGTTTCCGGCGTTGTCCACAACTCCGAGGGTGCCGCCAGTGGAGGTCAGGACCTGGGTTACGGTGTCGATCTCCGGAAGGTTAAACAGGGCATTGAGGCTGGACTCACCACTGAAAGAAAGACCTGCGTCGCCGAGAATCCCGGACCAATCAACACCGATTCGATTGCGTGCCTTACTGGTGATACGTAGAATTCTCGTCTCGATCGCAATCTGCTGCTTCGGCTTATCGATCTGTTCGAGGAACATAGAGAGTGCGTCGAGTTTACGCTCGTTGTCCATTACGATGAGCGTATTGGTCTTTGATTCGTATTCGATGATTCCGCTGCCGGGAGTGAGGAACGGCTGAAGGATCAACTTGATCGTTTCAATATCCGATGGGCGGAGGTATTTCAGCTGATAGCGGAACGGCTCGGTCGGGAGCTGTGAGAGCTGAGCTGCATTGAGAGCGTAAACGGTGTTGCCTTTGCGATGGATCGTAATGCCATACATAAGAGCAAGTTCTTCCATCTGCTTGACTGGATCGTCATTCATGAGCTGGCCGGTTACCACAAAACCCGGGCCATCAATATCGTTGTTGTGGAAATACTGGAGATCTCCCAACTGGGCGAGGTGTTGAAAAACGTCGTTCAATCTAGCCTCACGAAGCCAAAATCCCGTTGGCGTTTCTTCGATGAGTGATTGTGATTCGTCGACCTCGGTTTCTGTAACGACTCTCGTCGTAGAGCCGCCGGTAGACTTGCCACCTTTAGGGGATTTTCCATTGGCTCCTCCGGTGACACCGTCCGGATCTGCGAGCGCTTCTTTTGCTACAGAAGTCAGCTGGGAGAGGAGGCCACCACCACCGCCTTCTTCACCTTCGCCGCCTTCTTCACTCAGTTCAGAAACCACGCCGAGCGCCTTCGCTCCCAGTCCCTTGATCTTCGTGGCATCCATGGGGCCTTCGCCGAGGCTTGCCGCTTCTGCTGCCAGAGTTTCAAGAGGGGACTTTTGCTCAACTCCGTTCTCCATATCAACCGGATTGGGAACGCTTTCTTTGATCAGCTTGAAAAGCTTGGAGTTCGCAATACCACCTTCTTCAGCCGGCTCAGCTGTCGGGGCGGGAAACTCGACAAGGGGGGCGTTGTCAGTGAAAGAGATCGACTCGCTAACTCCGGGTGAACGGGGCTCAGCGACGATCGGTTCTTCTGTCCTTTTCAGGATCAGGAGAGCGGAGATAGAAAAAATTGCGGCAACTGTAACGGTGCCTATTTCTCTGTATTTCATCATTGGGATTGTGGTAATTAGCGGGATGTATATTCTACACTGAGTCGAATATTAATAAATTTAACACTAATTAACCATAATTTCCACAATTAATTCAATTTACGATAAATAAATTTTTCATCGACGTGATTCCTTCAGGCGTCGAAAGGTGCGAGTTTTTGAACATGGGTTCAAACTCAATGGGCTTCGGATTGAAATTCAGGAAGGCGAGTTCCTTCGTGTCCATGTCGCGAAAATAGACCTTTTTCTTTTCGATTCCTTCGAAGCGGATGCGGAGGGTAAGCTCCCCGAAGCGCATTCCGAACTCATCGCCTTTCACGAATGACCTCGCCCCGAGGACGATCTTCTGATTCGTGGGGTAGGCGCCGGTGAGAGTCAGCTCCTGAAGAGCTGAAGCCAATGAGGTTTCGGATACTTCGCGTTCCTCGACGATTTCGTCGTATTGGTCTGCCAGAATCGAACCGCTGGGAAGGCCACCCGGATCCATGGGGAGTCCGAACGGGTCAACGACCCGCTCATTATCACGAATTTTTGACAAAATCATGCTGGTGCGTTCGAGGCGTGAGAAGCTGTTGGTTGTTGGGTCTGCATCATCCGGCTGAGGCTCCCCGGGGGCCTGTGTATCAGGAACCTTCATGCTGGGATCAACTGAGGCGAGATCCGGCGTTGACCTGGAGGCCGGGCGATCCGAAATATTTTCAACGAGATCTCCCGGAGCCGGCGTGTTCGGTCCCGGAGCCGATGGCTCCTGCGCGGTCGAAACGCAGAGACTCAGTCCTGCTAATTGTGACGCGACGATTGAGAATTTAAAAAGTCCGGTTTTCATGCTTCAGGTTTTTCCCAGTGTGCGTAGGTGACGTTGAAAATGAGTGAGCCATTTGAGTCCTCCTCCGCGAGGTTCGGACTGATTGAGAGACTCTCGAGTATGAGGTGAGGCATCTCGTCTTCGATCTCAGCGAGAAGAAGCTGCATCGGCTTAAAGGAGCCTTTGAATGTCATCTCAATACGGGAGAGGGGGCTTTTCACCATTCCGGCGATCGATCCGCCGCCGCCTGCCTGACCCATCTGGGTCTGTTGCAGCATTTCAGAGTCATACTTTGCGAGAATCTTGTTTAGATTCTGTGACATGGACTGGATGAAATCCTCCTCAAGCTTTGAGTTCCAGTATGCCATCTTCTCCCTGCGATTGTTCAGGGAGAGCTTGGCTTCGAACTCATTGGCGACCGTCTTTGCTTGAATATACTTTTCAAGCGCTTCCGTCTTCACCTGGTATTCTCTGGTGATTTTGCTGCGTGCGTAGAGTGTGCCGCCGAGAACAATCCCGAGGAGGATGCCCGGAATGATGACACCGAAAAATAGAATGGCTTCGCGATGCTTTGACATGATTATTCGCTTGTTAAAGGTTTCGTTGAGATTGCCAGTTCATCCTTTGCGGAAAGCCCCTGAGCGATTCGGAGGTCGAATGTTGTCCGGAAATGACGGGCCACTTTTGCGGGGAAGGCAGCAGAGGAGGGCATCGTGCCCTGTCTTTGCTGAAGGTTGACCTCGAGGCTTCGAGTATCTCCGTCGACTTTCAGATAGTCGGCCTGATTCTCATCAGCGATGCGATTTAGAAGTTCCGCCACCCTCGTTCTACTACCGATCGTTGCGAGGTTTTTGGCCACTTCGGGGTTGGCAAAACCGGAGATACTCCAGCTTCTGCTCAATCCAACCATATTGTCGCTTTCACTGGTGGCTTCCGCCTGATAGCGGGCGGAGCGAACGATCACGCCTCCATCGTCGGGGAAGAGATCGAGGAGAGCCTGCATTGCAAGCCAACCTTCGGAACGCTTCGTGAGCAGATTCTCCCAATGGTCGAGTTCCTTTTTCTCCTTGCCCAGCATTGCGACTTTCAAATCCATTTCCTGGGCGGCCGCTGAATCGAGTTTCCAGGACTCCGAGCGCATTTTCGATACGATGTCCATTCCCGACCATCCGATGAAGCCGAGCAGACAAATGATCAGGAAGGTGCGCGCGAGCGCGGCAAACTTAAGCATTCGGAGATCGCCGCGGGTCGGCATGCGATTCGTAACTTCCCGAGTGGGGGAATAGTAGTCTGAGAAAGCCCATCGTTTGTGAAGCTCTTCCAGTGGATGATTCTTCGGGGTGACTTCCGACAGATTGATTGTCGCCATCGCCAACTCGAGACGCTTGCCTGGAATTTTGTCGACGATGGGGTTTTGTGAAATATCCGTGATCTTAATCTTCGTATCCGGATGATTCTGTTTGTAAATCTGGAGGACTTTCTCAACGTCCGCCTCGGACATGCCGTTGAGAGAAAGGAAGGCAAGTTTCGGGTCCTTGATGTTGTTCAGAGCCGCCGATTGCGTGACGACGTCCATGATTTCAGTCGGCGCGAGGTGGTTCGTATTGCGGTGGAGCAGAGGACGAATCATCTGAAGCTCTCCACGCTCACCGGTCGTGCAGACCAGTGTCATGTGCTCATACTGGAGCAGGTAAACCGTGTTCGAAAGATACTCGGGGTCCTCGATAACGAGTGGAAGCGCTGCGACGGCTTCGACGGCTCCGGAAAAGGTGTTTACGATAACAGGGATGTTCCGGACTTCACCGTAGATGCCCAGTTCGTTCACGATCAACTTGAAGCGGGATGAAACCCGCGTGGCGATCGATAGACGGCTGCCGGATTTCGCCCCGACGAGCGGACACAGTCGCCAATCACCGGACTCGTCGTCGAGAGCGTCGTCGCCCATAGCGATCTGCGGAGCGGCCTTTAACAATTCGTTGAGGGTGTCAAAGTCAGGATCCGATGAGAAATCCGGGGCGAGGTCTCGAATACGGATTTCGTCTACGAGATGAAAGCAAACGCCGAGAGATTTCGGCTTAATTCCATAAGTTGAAGATGAAATGATATTTCTGAGAGCCTCGTGAATGAGGTTGCGTGACTGATCGTCGAGTCTTGCCTTCTCGCCTTCTTTTGCTGGAATCAGCGTCACTTTCGGGATCTTTGGTGCCGTCCACCATTCACCGGTGACCCGGTTGAAGACCGCGCTTTCATTGCCGACTGAGCTGACCCAGATGTGCCATTGAAGATCGAGCTCGCGCGCACCCTTATACCAGTCTGGATTGCTGGCGCGGCTGGTCTCTTTGATGATTCTCCTGGCCTGACCGTATAATTTCGGAGGCGATGAGTTTAGAGGAAGCAAATTCATGGGATTGGAATGGTTGCAGACAGAAGAGAGAAAGGGGGGAGAGGTGAATTACCAGCCGGTAGTCGAGTTGGGTTTGTGGTCCTCCATACCGTTAATTTCGCAGGTTAGGAAAACGGAGCCGACCGGTGGGATGGTTGAGTTGTAGGTGTAGACGCCTTCAGCTGGACAGACTGGTGCTGTTTCGATCATCTTGTCGGCACCGACCAGCTGGGTTTTGGAAATGGAATCGCCAACGTCGAGTTGATATAAGTTGGCGTATGAGCGAACTGCCTTTTGCATGGTCGTCATATTTAAAATGCAGGAGGCGCGATTGGAGCCTTTCTTGTAGGCGGCGACTCCCAGGAAGAGAACGCTGATGAGACCCAGTAGGACCGCGACAACAAGTGTCACCTCAATGAGAGTCAGTCCGCTTTCGTTGCTGTAGGTTTTGGGTTTCATACTGGGACTGCGGCTTGCGTAAACGCTGGAGAGAGGATTTGCAGGGAAGATGCAAACTGGAGTGGGAGAGGGGAAGTGTTAGGGAATCGGGAGAGGTGAACATGAAATCAGTGCCGACCGGATACAACCGACCGGCACTGAGAATTAAGTCAGTTAGACAGGATCAATTACCAACCGGTAAGTGAGCTTGGGTTGTGCTGGCTGTTGTCGGTACCTGCAAGTGAGCAAGTAAGGTAAGCTGTTCCGATAGCAGGCACAGCAGTTGCGTATGTGTAAGTTCCGCCTGATGAGCAAGCAGGATCAGACTCAAGCATTTTGCCTGTGCCGATGATGGTTGCTTTGGCGAGAGTGCTTGCAACACTGAGCTCGTAAAGGTTTTGGTAAGAGCGAACTGCTTTCTGAACGTTCGAGATGTTCAGGATGCACTTGGCGCGGTTAGAACCCTCTTTATAGGCGGAAACACCGATGAAGAGAACGCTGATGAGTCCGAGGAGAACGGCGATAACGAGGGTCACCTCGATCAAAGTAAGTCCGGCTTGCTTGTTGTTTTTTGTCAGTTTCATTATTGTATTTTATTTGTTGTTGTTGTTGAGAAGCCGGTATTCCGGGCGACTCGATCCAAGCATTTCGGCCTGAAATTGTTGTATCCTCAGAGGGATGAAAAAGCTTTTCGTTGAATGGGAAGAGTGGAGGGTGTCCGGCACCAGCCGTGATATCGACCGGCGCCGGAAGAAGAGATTTAATAAAGGTGAGTATTACCAGCCGGTAAGTGAAGTTGGGTTGTGCTGGCTGTTGTCAGTTCCTGCAAGTGAGCAAGTGAGGTAAGCTGTTCCGATAGCTGGCACAGCAGTTCCGTATGTGTAAGTTCCGCCTGATGCGCAGGTAGGATCTGTCTCGAGCATTTTGCCTGAACCGATGATGGTTGCTTTAGCAAGAGTGCTTGCAACACTGAGCTCGTAAAGGTTTTGGTAAGAGCGAACCGCCTTCTGAACGTTCGAGATATTCAGGATGCATTTGGCCCGGTTAGAACCTTCCTTATAAGCTGAAACACCGATGAAGAGAACGCTGATGAGTCCGAGAAGGACTGCGATAACAAGGGTCACTTCGATCAAAGTAAGTCCAGCCTGCTTATTGATTTTTGTTAGTTTCATTTTGCTATTTTATATGTTGTTGGTTTGTTAGGTGGCGCTCCCCATGGATTGCCACAGAACATCTTATCAGCCCGCTTCCTGAATAAAGAGGAGGTCGTCTGCCTCTTCCTCGTTCATGCGGTTCATTTGAAATGCTTGATGTGAAATCTTTCCTGCGTTGAGCAGGTTGGTGAGGTTCTTATCCCATTCGATGTTGCCGCTGTGGCGGATTGCGTCTTCGAGGGACTTGGCGGCACCGTCGTAAGAGGCGATGCCGGAGCGAACTGAGGAACTGTTGTTCTGAAGGAATTCGTAGTTCAGGACCCGGCCATCGGATGTGGGAATCAACCCCTGCGAGAGGATGAACATGAGAATCTCGGAAAGGCGTCCAAGGAGAGAGCGGTGCTGGGCCTGGGGGAAAAACTCAAGAATACGACTGAGTGTTTTGACCGCTCCGTTGGTGTGCAGTGTCGAGATGACGACGTGTCCTGTTTGAGCCGCTTCGATCGCGATCTCCATTGTTTCCCGGTCACGAATCTCACCGAGGAGAATAACGTGAGGTGCCTTACGGAGGGCGTCTTTGAGTCCCTGTTTGTAGGAACCGAGATGCTTACCGACTTCCTGTTGGGTCGTGAAGCCGGGAGCGGGGATGAGTTTGCCGTCCGGCGTTTTGTGGGAAAGATACTTTGAATAGCGATATTCGATAGGATCTTCGATTGTCACGATGTGACGGGGATAGTTTTGGCGGAGCCAGTCAAGAATCGCAGCCAGTGTGGTCGATTTTCCGGAACCGGTCTGTCCGGTCACAAGGCCGAAACCCTGGCGGCGAGTCATGCAATCGCGGATTGCCATGATGGTGTCCGGTGCGAGGCCCAGAGTGTCGAGCTCAGCGATTTCGTCGCTGAGAATACGCGCGGTAACTCCGGGACCGGAAGTGCTCAGGTGGGCTTGAACCCTCATTCTTCCGGAGATCGTTCCGTCGGGGAGGGGGAAACCCTCTGTGCTGAAGTCGGCGACCTTGTCTTCGATCAGTCTCGCTTCAACATCTCTTTGATTCTGAAGCTTGGCCGTCTCTCCCATCGTCTCGCCGTCCTGCTTGCTGTAGAGGTATTTCACGACACTCATTACAGTGTCAGGAGATACCAGGCCGAGGCTGCCGATGATCTCAAGGCCCTGCTTGGTATGGCAGTAGACAGCAGACTCACTCCGAATCTGTATATCGGAGATAGAGTTGGCACCTGCGGCAGAGAAAATCTCTTTCATCACATGGTGGGCTTGGGCTGTCTCGTCTTGAGAAATCATTTCCTTAATCTATTGAATACGATAATTATGGTTTTTATTAAAATCAACAGTAATTTCACTATAATTAATAATATTTTTAAAATTTATTTAAAGTTTAAAAATATTTAATTTAAGGGATTTCGATACCACCAATTACAGTGCTTTGCCCGTCATCGGCGGAGCGCTCCTCGGCCCTCGCAATCATGGCGCCGAACTGCTCGAAGGTCTTCAGCGCAAAGCGACTGCGGGATTCAATCTCGAGCTGCCGCTTCGTGGGCACAGCATTCCAGGCTCCGCTTTTCTGCGCTTCTTCCTGAAGCGTTGCAAATTGACTGAGGCAGTGGGCGACGCGATTTCTGTGGATCTTCAGCCTCTCCGCCGGGAGTTTTCCGCTTGTTTCAGTAGCGTCTTCTGATTCCAGAAAATAGAGGTTGGTTGCTGCCGCCGCGGCTGTGAGCCAGGCCTCCGGATCCTCTTTTTCCTGCGAGATTACCTGAAGGGTGTGTTCGGCGATTGTTTTCGCATGGCGTCTACTGAGCTCAGTGCCGCCGAATTCATGTGCCGTCAGGAATAGGTGATAGGAATTGTAGGCGCCGTAGTGGCTTGGATCCATTTTGTAACTGCGCAACAGCATCTCTTCGACGTCCTTCTTCACTTTGGCGAGATGCCGGGTGCTCAGGGATCTGGGATTGGTTCTTTTGTAGCGAATGATGGATGCATTCTGGAGCCACTCTTTTGGTGTAGAACCAAGGAGATGGAAGCTGCCATCCTCTGATGCGGAGTGATGGGCGTGGTCATGATCACCGTGGTCGTGTCCTCCGTGATCGTCGTGAGCATGGTCGTGTCCTTCGTGATCACCGTGGTCATGAGCATCGTGAGCGTGAGCATCGTGGTCATGATCGTGTCCTTCGTGATCCGACTCTTCTTCGATGTTGCCCGACTCATCGACGTGAAATGTGAATGTGTCGGAGCTGTCGCCGTGGCTGCATGTTTCACCGGGGGCGTGGTCGTGGCCGCAATCCGGTCCGCAGCCGCCTGTGCCATGCGGAGTGATCTGCTCGACGCCCATGTGCCAAACCCGGTCAATGGTGGATTCGGACAGGCGGGCGAGGAGTTTTCCGAAGGCCGATCGCTGGATCGCCATGGGATTCCGATCAGTTGCGAGCTTTCCGTTTTGGTGGAGAGATGCAGTGCTCAGACTGGTGAGAGCGGTTCCTGCTATGGCGAGCAGAGTGATGCAGATGGGAGCAGAGACGGATTTCATTTCGTTTCGCGGTAAAGAGCGTAGGAGATTGCAGTGATCACCATTCCGATGCCTGTGAGGTATAATGAAATTTGCAGCAACTCTGATCCCGTAAGAGCACCCAGTTTGAAGACAAGACGGGAGGTCAGGTCTGAGAGGTGGTAGTGGGGGGAGAGCAGGTAAACGATGTTGAGAACCGGATGCGAGTTGTCTGCGAGAAACACTTCCAGATACTGAATTCCGAAGAGTCCGTAGAGAGCGATGCCGATTGTGATGGCGTAGGCAGCAGCTCCGTTAAGTCGGGTTCCGAGGCTGATAGCAAGCGTCAGAAGCGGGGTCACGACGAGGAAAAACAGAAGGGCATACTGGAGGTTGGTGAGCAACCAGTGCTTTGCCTCAATCGAGTCACCGGGCATCGCTGTGAAAGTGCTGATGGCAAACCCGATGGCGAGGAAACCGGTAAAGATTGTGAAACAACTGAGCCATACCTGGCTGATTTGTTTGCGGCGAGAGACGCCGAGTGTCTTGAAGTAGGTGAACAGGCCCTGTGAAGACCATTTGTCACCAATCATGGCACCTTGAAAGAGGAGCCAGCTCAGTGCTGAAATCCACACCAGCATCCAGGCTGTTTGGGCCCGTGCCGGTTCGAGCAGTGTTGGCTTCGTTTCCCACGGTGTCATCATGGGAAGCACGAAGGGAAGGATAAGGATTAGAGCCGCGAAGATTGCAAAGGTCTTGCGGGAGAGAATTGATGCGAGAGTCAATTTATAGAGTTCCATGGTTGGCAGAGGTGGGTAGCAATTCTAGTTGAGAGTTTTGCGGGCTTCGAGCCAGTCGAGAGAGCCTTTGACTTGAAGTTGTTCGAGCTTTCCTTCGCGGATCATGATTGCAGAGTCAGCTTTCAGGGTGGGTTCGTCGGGGTGGACGCAAACGAGCCTCACGATGGAGTTTTCGTTTTCACTCCAGATCGCATCGACCTTTTCCCGTGCTGCGAAATCGAGACCTGAGAATGGTTCATCGAGCAGGAGAATCTGGGGGCCTCTGTTGTGCGCGCGGGCCTCGGCGACTACCAGAGCTACCTTCTGACGGTTGCCTTTGGAGAGCTTTCCGTAAGGCTTTTCGACGTCCAGCTCGATGGTTTTGGCCATCGAATGAGCAAAGCTCAATTGATCGTCCTTAAAGAGAGCTTTAAAAAGGTGGCGGGTCTTGAGTTCTTCGTCGAACCGGAGGTCTTCGTCAACGAACTGCACTGTGCCATTCAGAGTGATTTTTCCCTTAATCGAGGGGATAATGCCGGCGATTGTTTTCAGTAAGGTCGTTTTGCCGCGGCCGTTTCGGGCTAGGAGAAGGTGGCGACCACTGCTGAGTTCAATCGCGTTAGCGGATTCAGCGAGGAGAGTGTTTTTCCGGCTTCCGCTGAAACGGCCCGGACGATAACCGATCTGGAAATTCTCAGGAACGGTAACGAGGGGGTGGTGATGGCTGTCCTTGTTCATTATAAGTGTTATAATTATGGTTAATATAACAAATATAGCGCAACGGTCAAAAAAATATTACGAAAACTTTATAATTTATAGAAATTGCAATTTAAGAGGAGGATTCTAATGAATCTCCTCAATGGTGACGAGCCAGTTCATTTGGTGAATTGGAGGGAGCTCGGCCGGGCTTCTAAGAGACTTCAGTTCGGCTTGAATTTTATCACCGGTGAGGGATCGCTCTCCCGCGCCCTGGATATCGAGAGGGTTTACGACCTTTGTCTGATCGATTTCAAGGCTGTTCAGCTGCCCTTCGATTTTGACCCTGCCATCCACCGCGAGCGTTTCTCCGAATCGTTTCTCGGGGGCAAAGAGCGAGAGAGGCGGGTAGAATTCCGCACCTGACGGAAGTCCTGAATTACTGGGTGCGGGGAGGGTGTAAACGTTGAGCGACTCTCCAACGTAGAGCCTCAGGTTGGTTACGATTGACAGTCCGTTGGTGAAGGAGCGCAGATCTTTTCCCCCTCTGAGAGTAACAGCGAGATCTTCGATATCGACAGGGCCCACTCCGCCGACGTTGCTATCAGAGTCCGGCTCAACGACGAGGTGGAGTGAATTGTTTTCGGTCACATCAGCAGCGCCTCCGAGGGAACTTAAAAAATCAGGTATCCGGTCGATGTTGGTCACCAGAGCAATCTTTTCGTCATCTAGCTCTTCTGTTTGGAAAGGAAAATTCTCCCCGCCGGGTTCCTGTTCGGAGGGCCAGTTCGAATCTCGGCTGTAAGTGATTGTCCTCGAGATTCCATCCTCATCGCGGTAGGTAAAATCAAACTCAGTCGGCGCAGGGGAGTCCGCTGAATTGATTGCGGTGACGTTAACGGTCATCACCGCGTTGTTTGCGGGACGGCTGTAGTCATTCCAGCCGGTGGGTGAAATACGCAGGTTCCGATTTCCGTCAGATTGTTTCACAAGGCTGTCAGCTCCACGATTGATAGGGATGAAGGCAACCTTGCCGATGTTTCCGCCCTGAGACGCCGCGTGGAAATCAGTTTCCGACTGCAGGGCACGCCTTTCACGTTCACCCACTTCGTCGAAATTGGCTTCAATCGCGGTTCCGTCAATTGATGTGGTACCACCGATTGAGACCGATTCACCGGCTGAGAGGGCACCTCCATCCATGTTGAATGTTCCTTCAGTTCGAATCCTGTTGGCAAATACCCCCCCATTGACTGAGATATTCTCCCAGTCGCTTCCGTTGCTGTGCTGGCCAATCTGGAGGGCGGTTGCGGCAGAGAGAGGGATTTGTGAGGGCACTTCGTAAATGGAAAAGACGTAGGTTTTTTTTACCGCCGCGATCTTTGTTGTGCCCTCTGTTTCAGTTCCGAAGTTTAAAGAGAAAATCCACCAGTTCCGTTTTGCGACAAAGAGTTCTCCGGGACGCTTGTAGCCGAATTTAATGTCAGGGTACTGGAGGAGATTGAAATCGGGATAGTAATCGGGAGACAGTGCGAGTCCCTTTTGGTACCAGTTCACATAGGTTTTGCTGCGGGAAATAATTGGATGTCTCTTGTCGAGAAGATAATCTGAATAGCTCAAGCGCAAAGCGGCCGGTATCTGCGGGCTGATTCCCGGCTCGCCCAGCATGATGTATTCCCACCAGTTGCCGCCGTTGACATGGTTAAAGGTATTGTCTCGCGTTTTTGCGGGCGCGACGACGAACTCTTCCATCTTCGTGAAGTCGAGTTGCCCAGTGTTCGCTGAGACGGCATTGCCAAGGCTGAGGGCATCGATGAGCTCGGGGGCAATCGTCTCATCAGCGTTCGCGAGAATGGCGGCATCTTTGAAAATCTGATTCCAGGTGTATTGGCCGGCGTTGGCCTGCGAGCCGGATTGCATCGCTCCAATCGCCTTATTGGGAACAATTTGGAGAAGTGCGTTCAGCATTGCATTCTCTTTTTGAGTGTAGTCCTGCTTTACCTGTGCTCTTGCCTGGCTTTGCGTGCTGGTGATGTTTCCCCGCAGCGCAAACGCGGTCATCGCTATGATGATCAGGGAGACTCCGGACACGACTGCGAAGGTGGTGTAACCTCGCTGACTCGAGAGTGTCTTGTAGTTTCTGTCTGGTTTCATTGCGGTTTTCGCGTGTGGGTGATCTCTGTTCGATGGAATTGAATGTGTCAGCTGATTAGAGATTCACGGTTATGGGCAGGGGCTTTGAGAAGCCAACCGTTCCCGGGGCGGGGAAGGAGAATCCATCGAAGAGGCTCGATCGCGAGCGATGGAGCGGTGAGCTTGAGGTTCTCCGGAATGCCGCTGGAGCGGTCGGAGCGAGACCTGATTTGAAAAAGTGGGGAGGATCGGAATCGCGATTGGAGGGGAAGGTATTCTTGCGCTGTTGCGTCTTCGGATATGCAGTAGATGGGGGAGGAGTTGGAATGTTTGGTTGGAAACGTCGATACAGCAAAGGGTCGCTTCTAGAGGATCTCTTCGATCGTCACCAGCCAGTTGATTTGGTGGATTGGCGGGAGCTCTGCCGGGCTTCTCAGCGATTTTAGATCGGCACTTATATTGTTGCTGGAAATATCGTCACCATCGGCCCGTTGAATATCGAGGAGATTGACTGTCTTATCCTGATCTGTCTGGAGGCTGTTCAACTGGCCGGTTATGCTGACTCGGCCGTCAAAACCGAGGACATCGCCGAATCGCTTTTCCGGGGCGAAAAGTGAAAGAGGCGGGTAGAATTCAGCTCCGGCAGCGAGCCCTGAATTGGATGGCGGTGTGACGGCTACGGTGTTGATCGATTCCGAAATATAGAGCCGGAGATTGGTTACAATGGAAAGTCCGTTGCTGAATGCGCTGAGGTCTTTTCCTCCTCTCAGGGAGACTCCGAAGCCCAGAAGGCTCTCAAGATCCAGATCAATAAGGTTGCCGAGTGTTTCAACCTTGAAGCCAATGTAGATTGAGTTGTTCACTGATACGTCGGCAGCATCTCCCAGGGTCGCGAGGAAACCCGGAAGCCTTTCCAGATTGCTGACCAGTGCCAGCCTTGTGTCTTCAAGCGTTTCGGTTTGAAAAGGAAAGGCGTCACCATTGTTCTCACCTTCCGCGGGCCAGTTTACACCCCGTTCGAAACTGAGCGATTTGGTGTTGCCCCACTTGTCGATGTAGCTGAATTCGAATTCAAGTGGAAGGGGGGAAGATAGGAGGTTAAACGGATTGAGCGGCTTCAAGTGCACATTGACTGTCATTGCCGTCTGGTTCGCTGCCCGACTGTAGTCATTCCATCCTGTCGGTGAAATACGCAGACTGCGGTCACCATCTGATTGCTTTACGAGGCTGTCAGCGCCTCTGTTGATGGGAATGAAAGCCACTTTGCCGACGTTTCCTCCCTGGGAGGCGGCGTGAAAGTCGGATTGCGACTGCAGTCCTCGATTCTCCCGTTCCCCGAGTGCATCGAAATCGGCTTCAACCGCAGTTCCGTCGACTGAAGTTTCCCCGCCAATGGAAACCGTTTTTCCAGCAGAGAGTCCTCCGCCGGATAGTGATACCGTTCCTTTAGTCTGAATCTCGTTGGCATAGACACCCCCTTCGAGGCTGATGTTTTTCCAATCCGCCCCGTTTGCGTGCTGACCAATTTGCAAGGCGGTCGCAGCGGAAAGCGGAATTTGAGAGGGCACCTCGTAAATAGAGAGTACGTAGGTTTTCTTCACTGCTGCGATGCCGCTTGTCGCTTCAGATTCAGCTCCGAAATTTAAAGAGAATATCCACCAGTTTCTTTTCGCCACGAAGAGTTCGCCGGGACGCTTGTATCCGAACTTGATGTCGGGATACTGCAGCAAATTGAAGTCGGGGTAGAGGTCGGGGGAAAGTGAGAGGCCCTTCTGATACCAGTTCACATAGGTTTTTTCGCGTGAAACAATGGGATACCTTTTATCGAGAAGGTAGTCAGAATAGCTGACGCGCAATGCCGCCGGGATTTGGGCGCTGAGTTCCGGTTTCCCCAGCATCAGATACTCCCACCAGTTGCCTCCGTTTACATGGTTGAAGGTATTATCCCGGGTTTCAGATGGAGCGATGACCAGCTCTTCCATTTTGGTGAAGTCGAGCTGTCCCGTGTTCGCTGAGATTGCATTGCCGAGATTGAGTGAGGTAATCAGTGCTGGTGAAATTGTTTCCTCCGCGTTGGCCAGATTAGCAGCCTCTTCGAAGATCCGGTTCCAGGTAAAGTCACTGGCGTTGGACTGCGAACCTGATTTCATGGCCCCGATCGCCTTGTTGGGGACGATATGGAGCAGGGCGCTCAGCATCGCGTCCTCTTTCTGGGAAAAATCCTGTTTTACCTGCGCTCTTGTCTGAGTTTGTGTGCTCGTGAGGCTTCCGCGCAGCGCGAAGGTGGTCATCGCGATAATGACCAGTGAGACTCCTGAGACGACTGCGAATGTTGTGTAGCCGCTCTCTTTTCCCGGGGAATGTGATTGGTTGAACTTCATTACTCGGGGTTCCCTGCGTAGGTGATCTCATCCCCGTTCGGACCGGTAATGGTGACAAGCAGGATGCCGAAATTGTTGTCGAACACGATATTTTCGGGCTGTGACGAGACTGTCCACCGGGGGGTGGAAGACCAGGCAGTTGTGTTGCCATCCTTGAGATAGTAATTCAGTTCTTTCGATCCATTGCGTTCTTCAAAGGAGATGATCCCGTCCTGGGTGGTTCCGTCCGGTTTCCTGAATCGAAGTCGCAGTGCTTTGCCTCCACTTCGAACTGCGTTGCTGAAACTTTTTGCTGAATCGAGATCCGTGAAGATTCGATAGCTGTCAGCCCGACTCGTCAACGAAGTGAGAAGAGTGTTTACCTGAGGGGCTTCGTCTCGAAGAAAGCTGAATTTTCCCAATGCCTGCCCGAACGACAATTGTTGCTGCAGGAGAACGAGCAGCACTGCCGCGATCGTCAGTGTCATCGAGAGCGCAAGCGTCATCTCGATGAGAGTGAACGCCCCGCTTCGCAAAGTTTTCCGGTTGGTTGTCATCTCACTCGAAGGGTTGTTCGTGATTTGACATACTGTCTTGTGCCGATTTCGTAGACTAACAATGATTCAAGCTTCCACGCTTCGGAGCTGCTTGGATTGCTCGTTGCCGTTCCGGTTCCACCTGCCGTCGCCAAATTATTTTCATCTGCAACCCGTGTTCGGTGAAGGGTCGCCGTGACATCTTTTGCACCGGGGAGCTTTCCGATTACAACTTGAGTCGTAGCAATGGTTGGGTAAGCGGGCCAGGGGGAGGCATCAGATATCGCCGTTTCAAATGGCACCCTCGAACTCATCGCCGTTTCCCTCGTAATGTAGGCATCCGTCATCGCCTGTTTCACCGTCCAGGCTATACTGGATGCGGTGATCGTTGATGCCTTCAGACTCAAAAACGAGACGGTGACCAAAGCCGCGAAGCTCAGCGCGATATCGATGAGCGCTGACCCTCTCTGGTGGCCTTGATGTGGTATCGTGAGTTTCATGGACGGAGAGCGGAGGAATTACTCGACGCTGGTGACGTTGCCGTTCAGCTTGATTGTGCGCTCAACTTCGAATGTGCGATAGGCGAGGCGGTCTGCTCCGAATGGAGTGATCGTAATTATCTCAAGAGTCCATTCGCCGTCGTCGGTAATCACTTCGTCCCAGTTTTTTACGTGGATTTTTTTGGAATTTCGAGGAACAGAGTTGTCGAGCAGAAACGAAGAACCGGGAACAATCGTACCTTGAGTTCCGAGGACCGGGGGGCCGGGGTAAATCTGGGCATAGGTCCAGGAATCGGGGTAAAGATCTTTCAAAGTTGCCTTTACATGAGGCGCTTTACCGCGGATGACCTCATCGTTCTCCATTCCGGTGAGGGAGTCGAGATAGGCGACCGGCCAAACCTGAATGAACTCGGACGCCAGCTGTGATTCGGGCGCTTCGTAGTCTTCGAGCGAATAGACTGAGAAGCGCTCTTCTCCTCTTACTTCGGTCCGGACTGCACCGGGTACGGCGTTGATGTCATACGAGAGCGTGTGTGTCCCGTTATTTGTCAGTGATCCCTGGGATAGCAAGGTTGCCTGGCTTCGGTCGAGGCCGGCTCCGGTACCATTTGCGCCGTAGGATTGAGCGTGATGGAGGAGTTTTACTGTCTTTGCTGCTTCGGGAGCATCGGGATCGGTGCTCATTCCGGAGACCGTGATATCGACTGAGAACGGGCGGTCCGCCCGGGTGCGTCGTATCGTATCGTAGGGGTCTTCGGTGATGATATTGATCTGTGCCACCGGAATGTAGGAGTTTACATAGGTGGTATCGAGAAGGTAGCTGGTAAGAGGGGAGGATTTGACTGTCCACAGTTCAAATCGTGCCCCGTTCGGGTTGATTGCCAGCGGCGATTGGGCCTGTCCGTTCTGTTCAACTGACATGTCCCACTCGGCCTCGTCGGGCATTTGGAGTTGTCGAACGAAGAATGTGTATTCGTCCGCTGCCCCGGCGGCAGTTGGAAACGCTGCCGAAAGTCCGAAAACGGATAATAGTAGAGCGATGTATTTCATTAGCGGGTAGTTGCGTTGAGTTGCTCTGATTCGCCTTCCTCTGTGGTCTCAGGTTCTTTTAAAGGAAGGACCGATACCGGACCTCCTTTGAAAGTTGCGACCACCATGCTGCTGCTCTTGGCGAAGGCTTCGACAATGTTCGGTTGGATGGGGGTAATGCCCATGACCTGGTCCCGCGATACTTCAACTGTGCGGATCCAGCCACGGTTCACCTGAAGGAAGTCAGCCCAGGTCAGGACCTTGAGACCGGATTTCGGTCCAATCCGGTCTGTAATTTCATCAGGAATGTGCAGCACAGCTCGTTTCGGGACGAGGGTGAGATTTCCTTTGTAGGATATGATGGTTGAGTCCCTGACAAGATCCCGGGAGTGCGTTCTTACCGATGGATCTTCCTCTGTTTTACCTGCTGCGGGCCCAAGGTTTCTGATAGGATCCTTTTGCAGGGTCATACGCAGGCGCTGGCTGAGCTCGTCATGCGTGACGGCATCACGCATTTTCATCGTTCGAGCCGGTTCGGCGAAGGTTGGATTTATTCCGGTCAATCCCAGCAGGATCACGGCAGTTAACTTCAATGGTTTCATATAAGGGTAAATAGGAGGGGTGTTTCCGGGGGAGGGGATCGAGAGTTATTCTTTTCTGCGACCTCGTTGCTTCTCGTCATCGACGTCCGGATCGGTGTCCTCACCGTCCTTGGAGTTGCCGGGGTTGCTGGAATCGACACCGTCCTCGTTGTTTCCGTGTCCGTTATTTCCGTTGCCGTTGCCGTTATTGGTCTTTCCTTTATTGGTATCTCCTTCGATAGTCCCTTCGTCCGTGTCCTCTGACTCACAATCGATAACGGTTCCGTCTTCCTGGACCTCATCGTAGAAAGAGACCAGCAGTGCCATGTCCTGAAGGTCGAATCCGCCATCGTTTCGATCCGTATGAGTCAATTCCATCAGGTAAATGATATCCCGCGGGCCCAGCTCAATGTTTCCGTCTTCGTCGAGATAGGGAAGAATGAAACTTTCAATCGTCGGCTGCTGATACATCGGAGTCGTCGTCGGAGGGGTGTCGCCATTTTTCAGGGCGACGACATTGTAGGAGCTGTTCGTCGACGTGTAGAGCGTTGACCAGGAGCCGCTGGAGAGCACATAGCGGGATCCGAAATCGATAGAGCTGTTCTTATCCACAATCTGAGAATGAACGATGTAGTTCGGGGCAACGTCGTCGTGAGTATCGAAGAAAATTCGATCGTAGGAAGACCCGTTGTAGCTCACGAGGGCTTCGGTTTCGACCCATTCCCAGTCGACCACCTGCCCTCTACTGTTAACCCATGTGCGTTTGACCGATGCGCCGAGAACACGAACGTCCATTACAAGGCATCGCTTCGGCTTGATGGTGCCCGGAGGTTCAATCTCAATGATCTCATCGATCGCCTCAGGGATTGTAACATCCCAGGTTAAGGTGGGGTGGGTTCCGGCCTGGACGATCGTGGGGTAGGCGCTTAGCGATCCTACCGGGAAAGCAGGGACCTGCTCCTGGCCTGCGCCCTGAGAGATGGAGGCAAAGGTGATAACAAAGAAGGTGAAAATGCTTTTCTTCATGAAGGGTGTGTTGTGTTTGCGTGGCAAAATCGAATCGTGTGAATTCGATCTCACCCGTAAATTACCAAATTTTTCAAGAAAAGCAATATTATTAATAATTACCATAGTTAAGATTGCGGACGCATGAAGACAGCGATTTCCTTCAGGGGACGAAATGCTCTCAGGAGCAGAGGGCGGTTCTCTTTAGTAAGAGAAGCCGAATCCTATGTGGAGCGTTCCACTTGGCTCGCCGACGCGCTGATCGGGATTGTGGCCATACTCAAGTCTGAGAGGGCCGATCGGCGTTTCGTAGCGAATCCCGAGACCGACTGCGTAGCGCAAGTTGTCGAGACTGGCGTCGTCCGCATCGTAGATCAAATTCCCTGCATCTGCGAAGGGGACAATGCTGAGCCCTTCGAACTGCTTCACCGGAATTTCGTATTCGATATTGAAAGTGGTGTAGAACTCGCCTCCAACGGGGTAGCCATTGATATCTGTCATCCCCAGGCCGCGTTCATCGAAGCTCCTTACGCTTTGAGCACCTCCATTGAAGAATCTCAAATCGATTGGGATCGCTGTCGTGTCTCCGATCGGTGAGATCATGCCGGCCCGGGCCGCAAGGCGCAGGGTGTGATTACCGACCGGGTGATAGTAGCCGAGACGACCTGTCGCTTTGAAAAACTCCGTTTCACTCGCAATTGCCGAGGAGGCAATGCTCATCGACCCCTGGGCAATGTAACCGGATCGGGGATTGCGAGGCTGATCGCGGCGATCATGAGTCAGTGAGACACCAACGGAATGAGCAAAGTATTCCCGGTCACCGAGGAAAGCCGCCTGGATATCAGCATCGTGGACATCGGTGTAGCTGGCCTCACCAAAGAGAGCGACACTGTCTTTCATCTGCCGCCCGAAACGTTTCGTCAGGGAATACCGGCCGCCAGTCTGGAACTTTTCGTAACCTTCCTCGCTTCGATTGATCGCAAACAAGCCGGCGCGGAATTCCGAATCCGTGTTTAAAAACCAGGGATCAATGAATTCCAGCTCCCCTCGGGCACCGCGCTTGGAAAACTCCAACTCCGCGTCGATTTTGCGCACACTTCCGAAGAGGTTCAGGTTTCGAAATTCAAACCCGCCGATGGCCCCTTCGTAATTGGTAAAGCCACCGTAGACCCCGAGTTGCCGTGAATAACCCTCCTCGACATCGACATTCAGGGCAAAGGTGCCGTCTTCCTGCTCGACGACATCGGTCCGGACGGTTTCGAATGCGCCGGTCTCGAGCAATTCCTCCACTTCTTTGTTGGTGCCTTCCGGCGAGTAGGGCTTGTCGACCAACTCTGCAAAGTGCTTGTCAAAAAAGCTGTCAGTGACTTTGCTGTTGCCGCTTACATTGACGCCCGAAAGTTGAACGGGAGGTCCCCAGTCGGCGGAAACGACGAGGTTGACCGTTTCGAGTTCACCTGCGGAAAGCCGCTCTGACTCGGTCACCTCGACCGTGGCATGGTAGAAACCGGCATCGACCGCTATGGCTCTCAGTCGAGAGGCGAGTTTAGGGGGAATCGCGGCGCTGAAGGTTGTTGTCTCATACTCCTTGCGGATTTCGTCGTAAGTTTTCGACACTTTATCAGAAGGCGCTTCGGGGAAGGTGATCGTCCCCACCTGATGCTGTTTACCTTCCTCAATGGATACGAGAAGATCGGTTCTGCCGGAATGCTCAGTGGTCTCGATTTCAATCGAGACACTCTCATAGCCGAGCAATTGATAAAACTCATCGACCCGCGCCTGCCCTGATTTGATATCAGGAGCGACGTAGGGCATATCATCATCCATTTCGAGTTTCATGCGCTTTCGCGTCGCTGAGGTGATCAGTTCACGCACGGCATCGTCCTCGAGCGCGGTGTTCCCAGTCACCTTGATTTCGCCGAGTCGCTGTGTATTGCCTTCGGAAACGGTGAGAAGAATTCGATCTCCATCCAGCTTCCATTCGACGGTGGCGTTCTTGTAACCCCGGTCGCGGAGCGCATTTTCAAGAAAATAGGAGACGTCATCGGCTTTCGCCATGCTTGCGCTGCTGGATTCGATGAAGGTGATCTGATCCCTCACCCAGTCCCGCGCGTCGTCCTGACTAACCGAGCTCAGCCCTTGTATCACAACCTGACCGGCCGCTTTTGCGTCGGCGCAAAAAAGTGCAATACCTAGCGCCAGCGCGCAGGTAAGCCCGATTTTGATGGTTGGTTTCGTTCGAATTCGCATAAGAGGGGAGTTGCCTCAACGGAATCGGAAGACGTATTTCAAGAGCGCACGATAGTCGCTCTCTTTGTCTACGTCTCCAACAAAAAACAATTGCTTCCAAAGTCTTATTTTTCCCCCGAAAGTTTGATCTCCTGTTTCCGGATTGACCCCGCCGATCTCCAGTTCGGTCCGTTCTTCAAGCGCATCGAGGACGGTTTTTTCTCTGTCGGCTTTGGCGCTCGATTTCCGGATATTTTTGAGGAAAAGCTTTGCCGCTTTTGATGCGGCCACTGAGCCGGCGTCATCTCCTACAAGATCGCTGCGAACACTGCCGGTGGCGAGGAGTGTCATGATATCTTCGCTTGGGAGCGGGGGATTGCTCGTGAGCACGTACTGAGGAGAGAGGACCCGGTTGAAGAGGTAGATGTTCGCGGTGTATTTGCCGGATTTGGCGCGGGCCTTGAACTCAAGAGCCCCGTTGAATCCGGTGGCGGCATCAAAATTGACCATACCCGTCTCCACTTCGACGCTGCTGAAAGGGAGGCTGAGCTCGCCCTCGTCGATCTTTGCGTAGCCAACCGGGACGGGTGCTCCGAGGGTGCCGCTGAGAGTGATATCCGCATTGAGCGCTGATTCGACGAGGTTACTTCTCACGAGGAATGGATCTTTGGTGTAAATGCGGAGATTCACGGGCCAGTTTTTAAAAGGTTCGATGGGAACGCCGGGATTGAGATCCTGATAGGCGGTTCCACCTCCGCGCGGCGTTTTCTTGACTGTCGGGAGCACGGACTTGTTTCGGGTCGGAAGGCCGACCGGGAGGAGATCGAAGTTCTTGAAGAACCGGCTGTTCGTGATCCCCAGTTCACCTCCGATCGCAACCGCTGACCAGGGGCCTTTGATCGAGATGTCCGCGTCGGTGCGCACGCTCACATCGGGGTTTCTCATGATGAGCACTTCCTGACCAGTGATGCGGAAATCGAGATTGGGATCTTCACCGGCGATCAGTTTAGCTCTTCCGCTCCCCTCGACAATACCGCCTGCCACGATCGCCCTGAGGCTTTCGAGAATGAGAGAGTCCTCTTCAAACCGGGCCACGAGATCCATGTCCCGAAGGGAAGGGGCGTTGCGGTCCTCCATCTTGAGCCGGTCGAGGTCGATCATTCCACTCCCTGTCACAGCCGGTTTCGAGAGACTTCCTTTCAACTCCGCGTCGAGAGCGATGGTTCCCGCAATCGTTTCGATCCCCGGCACCTGTGAGGTGAGGAAGGCGAGAGAACTCTTTTCCATTTTTGCCGAGGCGGTTATGGATTCATCGGGCAACTTGCGTTGGCCCCGCGCCCATTCTGCGGGGAAGAAGGGGAGATCGGCGCGAATCACGAAAGGATTGATATCAGGGTGCTGAAATTTCCCGTTCACCGTGGCAGCGGCATCTTTCGTGACGAGATCCAGATTGAGGCGGCCGACGGGGAGATCTTTTTCCTCCTGTGGAACGACAATTTTGTCGAAAAGGAGATCGGTGGAAAGGACGAGCGCCTCCGGGCTGCCTCCCGCTTTGAGATCCAGAGTGATGTCTCCGTTGATCGGCGATTTCTCCATGAAGAGTTTCGAGATCGATTCGATCGCGAGGGCGTCGATTTTGATCGAGAGATCAATCGGAGCCTCCTGATCGAACCATGTTCCAGCGGTGAGCTTTTCAGGGTCGAGCGGGGCTGAGCCATTCAGGGAAAGGACCTCCCGGTTCCCGTTGCTTCCGGTCCACTGATCGAGGTAAAGAATACTGTCCTGCCAGCGCATCGCTCCGCGGAGATCGAGCGGTTTGCTGTCGATTTGGATCACCGGAAAATTGGCCGAGGTGCCGCTGTAGGTTCCTTCGAGATTCAGATCGAGCGGCGCAGCCCCCGTGGCGAGAGTGACCCGGTTTGCTTTGAGATTCAGATCGCCCTCGTGCGTTTTGTCCTTAATCGCACCTTTGCCTTTCCACTCCAATTTCGTGAGCAGGGGAAGGAGCGATGCCACCGGGGTATCACCGAGTAGTTTGCGGAGTTTTCCGGATGGGGAGAGGTCGGCGTCCAGATTGAGATCCCCTGAATAGGTTTGATCCTTGAGGTGATACCCTCCGTTGCCGTTGAGGTGGGTCGCGTCATCGAGGTGCACCGAGGCGATCACGTCGAATTGATCCGGGGCGCTGATCGTGGCGTCGAGCGAAAGTTGGTCAAAAGCCTGATTGTTGAAGGCGAGTGATTCCGATTCGATCAGAGCCTTCCCCTTCGTAAATGATCCGTCCTCCAGTCGGAATTCATTCAGCGTCGCATGAAGTGAACCGGAGAGCGGAAGAGTGTCTTTCTGTTCTGGAAGAAAATCAGCGATGAGCGTTTCCAGCTTCTCCACGACGAGGGCACCGGTGACCTCAAGCGGTCGCTTCGCGAGCGTCTCAAAATCGGTCGCCCCGTCGAGGAGCAGTGCCGCTTTCGCATCGAGGGTGGCGCTGGACTGGTTGAAATCCACTTCCGCGAGAAGCGATTTGGCCCCGTTCTCCACCACGGTGTTGGCGGTGAGGGAAATGGTTTCCAGATCGATTTCCTGAACCCGTAATCCACTGAGATGGGCGAGCAGTTTTGCATCCCACGATTGGGGGGCGTCGACTTCGCCGGTGAGGCCCAGATCCAGCTTCACCCGTGAATTGGCGGCAACACCTTCACCTTGCGGGGTGAACTCGAAATTTCCGCTGAGGTCGATGGCATCAAAAGATCCTTTGCCGGTGAGACGTCCATTGATGAGACCTTCGAGAGGAGGGCTTTCTGTAAAAAAACAGGTCACGTCACCGAGTGCGAGTGCCTTTGTATCCAGCTCGAGGCTGAGATCGCCGGGTTGGTTAAGGAAAGTGCCCTCAAACTTCGGATCAAAAGGAATTGCCGCAGAAAGGGTGAGGGGAGTGGCGTTCGGCCGGGTCAGTCGCCACCCGGGAAGCGAGATCACTTTTCCGTCCCAGGTTGCGGTGCCGCTGAGGAGGCTGTCCCCGGATTTTAGCTCCAGTTTCGAGATCGCGGCCTGGCTTCCTTCGTAGTCAGCGAGAATTTCACCGGTGACGGGGGAGCCGGTCTGGATCGTGAGCTTTTCCAAGCCCACCGTGGCGGCTCCCCGGTGCGACACCTCTTTCAAATTGCCGCTTCCCTTCCAGTTCAGGAAGGCACGTCCCGAGAAGTCTTCTGTGCCCAGTGTTGCAAGCACTTCCCCAAGGCGGCCATCGGTGTTGAATTCACCTTTCGCCTCGGCGGTGTAGTTCATTTCGCTTAAATTGAGCCCCGCAAGCAGCTGGAGACGGTTCGCGAGATCGAGTCCGGCCTCTCCTGCGATTTGCAGTTGGTTAGGGGATTCCACGTTCGCCGCGAACTGGACGCCGCTGAGAAGGACATCGTCCCAGGCGACGTTTTCGGTGAGGACGAGGAGACTTCCCGATTGCAGGTCTTTTCCATTTCGAATCTGGAAGTCACGTGCTTCAATCGAAAGCGCTCCGGTGAGAGGGAGCTCGTCCGCGATTCCTTTGAGCGCTGACTCCAGTGAGGGGACTGACAACTTCGCTGCAATATCGACGGGGAGCTTCTGTAAATCCTCCGGCGTCTCAGCCTGCAGGATGGGCGCAGACAGGTTCGCGGACAGGGTTGCATCGCCCCGGTTCGCGTTCAGTTGCAGTTGGCTATCTGCGATTGTCAGGCTGATTGTTTCGGTGGTGTAGTTCTGCCATCCGATTCCTTCAGCCTCCAGATTCCCGTCAATCAACCAGCTCTTCGGCTTCGCAAAATCTCCGGCGAATCCCAGATCGAGCGATGGCACTTTACCTGCGAGCTCGAGCGGCTTTTCGGGATCGAGTTGAATTTTGGCCAGATCAATCGCAGTTCCGGGTTTCAGCTTGAGACGGAATTGCCAGTTTTCTCCGAGGGAGCCTTCGAGGAGGCCACCTGCGACCTCCAGCAGTGCGCCGCCCCGGTATTGTCCCGGTTCCGGTTCTTCGATGTGGAGTGATTCCAGGGTGAGGAATGGAAGGGGTGCGATCGACCCGATCTCGATGCGGCGCTCGCCCTTGACGATTTTGGCATCGATGTCCTTGATGTCGGTCTGACCGGGAAAAGCAATACGATTGATCTGCAAATAACCGTCCTCGCCGGGGACGGATTTCAAATTGAGGTGGGCAATCGTGATTTGTTCTTTGTCCGTGAGGAGATCGATAGAGAGGTCATCGATTTCGACTTTGCTCGAGAGGAGATTCCAGAGGGGATTAAAATCGGTCGCCGCCACCGGTGGTTTGGTTTTTTCCGCCGGAGCGGGGCCTTCATCTTCTCCTTTTTCCTCCGATCCGGGAAGGGGGATTACGAGGGTCGCTTTTCTGATTTCAAGCGCATCGAGCCAGTTGAGCGAGGCGGCACTGCGAATCAGATCAAATCCCCGGTATCGGATCGAGGCTTCTTCGATTTGGAAAAGCGCGGGATTGTCGTCCAGTCCGTCAAAATCGACTGAGGAAAGTGTAAAGCCCGACCAGAGGGTGCCATCGATTTTGAGCCCGCCCGTAAGGCCCTGTGATTTAGCGACTTTAACGGCTGCGATGCGGGTCAGGGTTCTGAAGCCCGGACCGTTCAGGAGCAGAAGCGTCACGGGAAAGACGACGAAAAGAAGAATCAGGAAAACGACGAGGCAACCGCGTCTTTTGGGCGCGCCGGAAGTTTCAGGGCCCGGTTTGTCGGGCGCTGCTGTTTCAAAAGATGGCATTAAGGAGGGGACCGGTCAGCAAAGTGAAATTGTCTCACTTTTACTGATATACTGACCCATCCTACTATTAATAAGTCACACAAGCAATGCGATCCTGCGGCGACGGACCGGGTGTCTTTTAAGGTCCCTCCCGGCGCTTATTCCACCTCCACCGCGTCTGCGATCGGTTTCAGAGCGGGCGAATTGAGCTCGATCCGGTTGATCGATGAAATGAGAATGCGTTCGTCTGGCGAAAGCCGATTGCATTTTCCAACGCCCTCTTTCATCACGTAATCGACCATGTCTTTGCGGTTGAGTCGCACACTCGCGGCGAAGAAGGTGCGGATCCAGAAAGGGTGCTGCATCACTTTCGGCTCGGCACCTGTGATGACGGATTCAATCTGCCTGCCAGCTGAACTGTTGTCGTTTCGGGCGAGGCTCTTAAGAAACTCAAAGCGGGAGCGCACCGCCGGATTCACGATCCCTGACTCGGCGAGTTCATTCAATTTTCTGACGAATGGTTCCTCAGGCCAGGCTTCGGTTCCGGCCGAACCCAGTGTCTCGCTGTAGAGCAGCATTTCAATTTTCAGCCAGTCGGATTCCTTCGTAGCGCTTTCGAGGAGGGCGTGAAGCAGGTCTGCATCATCCGTCTCTTTGATGAAGGCGGTGGGTTTTCCTGATCGATTGAGGTTCATCTTGTCGGCACGCGCTTTGCGGATGCGTTCGGGCTCGAAGATATCGGTGTAGCCAATGAAGGAGTTCGAGAAGATCGAAGGGAGATTGATCTTGTTTGAAGTGAAGAACGCCGTTTCAGAATGTTGTTCCACGTAGGGGAAGTAGTCCGAGTTGGTGAGGGCCTTGAGCTGGTCAAGATTTGCCCGCAGGCTTTCGGACGAGGCGAGGAAGTTGGAGGGGCCGAAGTCTTCGATCTTCGCGTGAAAGCGGTCGAACTCCTCGTCGAGCTCGCTCCGCTCTGCGAGTATTTCGGGGTTGATGAATGTGAGGGGATCATTCCCTGCCACGACAATAAAGTCTCCCGGCCCGCCGGGGATGCTGTAGATTTCAAAATGCTCAAAGGTGTCGAGGGCTGAGAGAATTGATACGAGAAGCTCATCGCTGAATTCATACCCGTGAACCCACTGAACGAGAACGCCACCGGGGTTCAGGAAATGCTGGATGTGCTCGTAGAACTCTTTCGTAAACAGACCGGCAACACCGGAAACCCAGGGATTGGACGGCTCCGAGATGATGACGTCGTAGGACTTGCGATTCGCGTAGAAGTGCCGTTTCGCGTCATCTACGACGATGTTGAGACGGTCATCGTTCCAGAGGCGCTCGTTCCGCGGGCGGAAGTGTTTCGACAGATCAATCACAGCCTGTTCGATTTCGATGAGATCGAGGGAGCGCAGGCTGTCGTCGGTGAGAAGGTAATGTCCGGTGAGGCCTGTCCCCAGTCCGATCAGAGCGGCGTCGTAATCTTTATCCCGCGTCAGCATGGGGAGCGCCGCGAGCATGGCCACCGTCGTCTCGTCGGTGAGTTCATCGAGATCGAACTTGCCTTCGCCAACCCAGATGGCACCATCCGATTTTCCATTGGTCGCGATGAAGCCACGCTTCGAGTCTTTGCCGACTGAGATGGTCGCGGTTTTTCCGTGACGCACTTCGAGGAGATTTCGACTCGTGCCCGAACTGGTGCGGTAGGCGCCGCTGCAAAGCACTGCGCCATCGAATGAGGTCCAGAAGGCCGGGAGAAGAACTGCCGCAGTGACCGCGACGGCGCCGATCCGCAGAGCGATGGACGGGAAAGCGGGGGACTTCTTTTTCCAGTGCAGAACGCCGAGCGAGAGGAGAACCAATCCCAGAGCGATATCAAGCGCGGCACCGGTAAAGATGGTCCACTTCAATTGCAGAACAGGCATCAAAAGCAGTCCGGCGAGAGCCGCCCCGATGATAGATCCGATTGTGTTCCAGCCGTAGACGAGACCGGTGTAGCTTTCTTTCCCGGTATCGCGAACGAGTCTCCATGTGATCAGAGGAAGGGTCATGCCGGCGCAAAAGGCAGCAGGAAACATCAGAGCGAGGCAAAGGAAATACTTGAAGACCGAGTGAAGAGGGAACGCGGCTTCAGTTTTTGCAAAGAGACCGTGTGACGCCTGAACGGCATCGAAGAAAGGCTGGTAGAGATAGAGGCTAAGCGCGGCGAACGATCCCATGATCACCTGAATCACTCCGAGGACTGGAGCGAGGTCCCCCTTGCACTTGGTCAGCAAACGCTTCACGGCAAGGCCACCGAAGGCGAGTCCGAGAATGAAAGCCGAGATCATGGCGTCGAAGGAGTGCGCCGATGATCCGAGGATGAGACTGAGGAGTCGGATCCAACCCACCTCGTAGATAAACGAGGCCAGTCCCGTGCCCGCTGCAACGAAAAGCCAGAGCTTGATGCGCGGGTTTGCGACCGGTGCCGGGTGAATCGCTTCGGTGACGGCGAGCACTTCTGAAGCTTCCTGAACCGCTGATTCTTCTGAGGAAACCGTCTTGCTGATTTTGAAGCGGAAGATGGCGTAGAAACCCGCTGCAACGATGAGATTGCCAATCGACGCTACCTGCAGCGCCCCGTGCGTTCCCACCGCGGAAACGAGGAAGTAGGAGCAGAAGAGAATGCCGATCGCGCCCCCAAGCGAGTTTGCGAAATACAAACTGGGCAGCGATTTTTGACCGCCGTCAGAGAAGCTTCGAATCATCCCCGAGGCGATGAGCGGAAAAGTCATTCCGAGCAGCGCTGCAAACGGAAGGGTCAGGAGCATACAGATCCCAATCTGGATCGAGTCGGCGAAGAGGGGGCTAATCGCCTGAAGGCTTGCCGCTTCGTTGAAGAACCAGTTGGTCATCAGTTCATAGGCTCCGTGAAAGGAGAATCCAAAGACCGCCGCAACCAGTTCGATTCGAGCGTAGGCGAGAAAAGGGTGGTTCACCCGCTTCAGGTATCGGGCTGCAAGAAAGGACCCGAGTCCCAGTCCACCCATGAACATGATCAGGGTAACCACCTGCCCATAGGAAGAGTGCCCGAGAAACAGCTTTAAATACCGGGACCAAAGTGCTTCATAGATCAAGGCGACCGAACCTGAGAGCGTGAAGAAGAGGTAAATAAAAAAACGGGTCATCGAATATTACAATTGTTATAAATTATGGTAATTGTAATATTTAAGCAAGCGGGAATATTTAGAATTGGAGAGGTGGATACCGGAAGGGGAGAGGCAGGTTCCGGTGAAAAGGTATTTTCCGGGTTCAGGAAGGCAGAAAGACGCTTTGGCAGACTGCAGAGAGTTCATCGATGAGAAATGGCTTTCTCACGATAGGACGTCTCAGGAACCGGAGGCGATCTTCGAACGCGCTGCCGCCGGCATCACCTGTTACAAAAATGAATCGCTTCAGCAGAGAGGGCTTGTTTGTCTCGATCCAATGGTAGAGAGCAAAGCCGTCGCCGTTCGGCATTCTTACGTCCGAGATAATCAGGTCAAAGTCTTCCATTTTTTGAAGCCGTTCGATCGCTTCTGCGCCACTCGCAGCGCTTTGACTTTCGAAGCCCAGCTTCCGCTTCAAGGCTCTGGAAACCACTTCGGCCACGTAGGGTTCGTCATCAACAACGAGGACCCGCAGGTGCCCTTCAGGGAGGTCGATCGCAGGGGGCGCGGTCACAGTGACTTCACTTGTGGGCTGCTCATCAGACTCGCTTATGGGGAGGCGGAGAGAAAAGGTTGTTCCCCGGTCCACCTGAGTGACGAAGTCCAACTCCCCGCCATGCTGTTCGACAATATTCCGGCAGACACTGAGTCCCAGACCACTCCCTTCGCTGGATGATTTGGTGGTGAAGAACGTATCAAAAACCTGCGAGGCTGCGGCTTCGGGAATCCCGCATCCCGTATCTGAGATAGAAACCACGGCCTCCTTTTCCACTTCCTGCAATGTCATGACGACCCGCTTTTCTTCGGTCGAAGAAACGGCGTGGAAAGCGTTGAAGACGAGATTCACGATGACTTGCCGCAACTGCGATGCGTCGAACTCGATTGGACTGAGTTTTTCATAATCGGGAGATTGGAATATCAGTTCACAGTTTTGACGCCTCGCTTCGACACTGAGAAATTCCACAGTCTTCGTGAGAAGGTCGGAAAGGCAGGCCCGCTCCTTCCTCGCGACGGCCGGTCGCGATAGCTCGAGAAGCTGACGGATGATTCCAGCGGCCTCTTCAGTCACCTCAGTCATCATCGGTGCAAAGACATTCAGGTCGACGCCTTCGCCCTTGGTTGATTCATGGAGGGAGAGAAAGCCCAAAACGGGCGAGAGCTTGTTGTTGAGCTCATGAGCGATTCCACCCACGAGCGTGTCGAGAACCTTGGACTTTTCCTTTCGAATCAGCGTTTGCTCCATCTCTCTTTGCTTGGTGATATCGTCAAAAATCACCGTAATTTGATCCGTGTCAGGACAATGAGCGAAGACTACCTTTGCGATTCTCTGACCGGGAGCATCATCGCTGAGATGATACTCTTTCGAGATGACGCGTGAACCTTCCTGCCTGCTCTTTCTAATAGCCGCCTCGAAGGAGTCCCGTTCTTTCGCAGCAATCACAGTGGCAAGGTTAGAGCCCTGCGGAAGATCGCCGAAGAGTGAAACGCAGCGGGCATTGACGGTTTCCACCACTCCGTTTTCATCGGCGATTACCGTTGCCAGAGGGTTCTCATTGAAAAGGGAGGCCCAGCGGCTCCGGGAGGCCTGCAGTTCATCCAGGTTCGTCTGCATCTCCCGTGTCCGGTATTGGAGCGCCTGTCGCTGGCACTGAATTTGTTCGGTATTCTCCTTCATTAACCCCCACTGAACCTGGACGAGAGAGTGGGCTGGAATCATCCCGAGGAAGTGTCTTTCCTCACTGATTAAGGCAACATCATGATAGAACTCATTTTCGTCCCGCGAGTTCAACGCCTGATCGAGAACTTCGTGAATTGACAGAGAGTCATTTAAACAGAGCAACTCTTTGCAGAGATGCTCTTCGACCGGCTTTCTGGCAAAGAGCGGAAACCCGTAGCGACCGCTCAAGAGAGAAAGCGTTTCGCTTCGCGACACGGAGCCAACATACCGGTTCTCATCGAGTATCGCCATGAAATCACATCCATTCGCACGAAAGCGGTCATAGACCTCCTCGATGAGGTCTCCCGCCTCGACAGACTCTTGATGCGATATCAGCGAGGGAAGTCCCTTCTGATTGAACGTTTGGAATGGATTCATGGAAATAATACCTCAATAAACCTTAAAGGTATGGTAAATACAGTTTTTACTGTTAATGTGGTGAAATTGTCACATAGCGAAATAGGGCTTCAGGGAAGTCGCTCACGTCGGCAGGTGGCGCGTTTCCCGGTGGGGCGGCCACCGGGCGGAGAATCGGAATAAAGGAACCTTGTCCTGATCGCTTTTTACATCGAAGAATCTCAACAATGGATGAACAGAAAGAGGCATTCGCCGATGATCCCGGCAGCCACGACATCACGGCTCCGGAATCGTTTCTTCATGCCTTCGGGCCTAATTTCCTCGCCTTCGGGATAGGGCTTGCCCTGGCCTACTTTCTGAAATGGGAGACGACCGATCTCGTCTGGAGTTTATGGCTCACCAGTCTCGTCGTAGGATACGCGACGATACTTGCGACCGCTGCAGGTGCTGGATGGGTCGGGATTCTCATCATGAGGCAGCCAGAGTTCGATTCCAGTCTGCGGACCGTCGCGATTCTGGGGGGACTCGGATTTGGTCTCTTTTACGTGGGTTTTTTCTCACTCCATTTCTGTGGATTTCACGCCGGCCATTCCGTCTTTCTCAATTCATTCTTTCCCGTCGCTGGCATTCCCAAAGACGGCTTCGGAAACGCGTTCATGAATCCGTTCCTTCTCTGGAAACAGGTTTTTCAGTATCTCATTGCGCCCTACGGCGCCTTTCTGATTCCCGCATTCATCGTTGAGAGAAAGCATTTGATCGCCCCGTTCACCGCTGGAAGTGGTCTCCTGAGCGGCGGTCTTGAGGGAATCAAAAAGATGAAGAAGAAAGACGCCAACGGCCTCGGTGCGGGGATGATGCGCCCCTATGTGAATGTGATACGGATGCACCTTCTCATTTTCTTTTTCGCCGCCTGTCACCTCCTCAAAGTAGATTCGTTTCTGATCTACATCGTCGTATCGACCGTCTATTTCTTTCCGTGGAGCGATCTCAAAAAATTCCGCCAAAGCCGGAAGCCTGCTGCAGATTGAAACTGAATCCCGCGAGGACGGAGGTTCTTCGACTCCTTTCCCCGAACTGACTGTTCATTTGTCGAAACCGTGGTTATCTCCACGAATGCAAAGGCTCGGAAAAGACCAGTTTGGAATGCGGAATACCCGCGCTGTTTGATTGATGGCGATTGTATCCAGCTCTGACTTTGTGTTTTCAAAGGAGTCTGCCATTTGGGAAGTGAATTCTCACTGGACCGGTATGGTCTACGGACCGGCTGCGGCGATTCTTCAGATCGCTCATCCCAAAGTGGCGCACGGCGTGGCGCGTCACAGCAATTTCAAGTCGGATGCGCTGGGGCGTCTCACGCGGACCCTGGCGGATGTCAACAGCATCGCCTTCGGCACCCGGGCCGAGGCGGAGGAAACGAAGAAACGGCTTTTTGCGATGCACTCGAAAGTGAGGGGGACATCGGATAGCGGTGTCAATTATCACGCCCTCGACCAGGATCTCCTGATCTGGGTTCTCGCAACGCTGGTGATGGCTTCAGTCGAAGGATACGAGCTGGTCTATGGTCCGATTGATCTGGAACGGAAAGAGCAGTTTCTCGCCGAGATGGTGCTCCTGGGGCAGTTCTTCGGAATTCGCGAAGAGGGCGATGATCGTCTGTCGAGTTGGGGGAACTACGAGCGTTATTTCGAGGAAATGATCAGTGGCGACCTGCTCGGGAGTGATCCTGTCTGCGGGGAGCTGGCGCGCAACCTCGTGAGTCTTCAGGACAGTTTAGGTGTGAGAACTCTCAGTGCCCTCACCGCATTTATTCCTGTGGAAACCCTGCCGCCGGAGATGCTGGGACCGCTCACCTTGAAATCGACGGCATTGTCACGAGCGAAAATGCGTTGGTTCAGTCGCGTTTTTCCGTTCGTTTTCCGAAGGCTTCCCGGGAAGTGGAAATACTACGAACGCACCCGTCGTCGACAGTTCGAGGACGCCTGACGCGCTAATCTAACCCTCTTGGGTCTGTCACCTAACCCTGTTGAATCATCCTACCGCTTCTTCAAAAAGGCGATCAAGTCGATCATTTCGGTTTTGGTGATTGCGGCTTCGAGGCCGGGGGGCATCAGGGAGAATCCACTCGTGGTGAGGGATTTTACTTCGGTGCGGGGAACTGTCAGGGTCTGACCGCCGGGGACCCGCAGGGTGATTGCGACGGCGTCTTCGGCGTGGATGAGTCCGCTCATGGTTCGGCCGTCGGTTGTCTCAATCGTCTGGGCGACCCAACGCTCTTCGACGGCGCGGTTGGGATCGAGAATATCAGTCATGAGCGCTTCGACCTGCTTGATTTTGACATCGTTCAGGGGCGGACCGACATCGACGCCGATCTCACCGACTTTGTGGCAGATCACGCAGGTCGCTTTTTGAAACACGAGTTTCCCGTTTTCGGGATCACCTTCGTGGTTTGGGATTTCAGCCCGGTATTCATTGATAAGTGCGGAACGATCCGAGGAGGCGTTCCCAAACAACTCAGTCGCGAGGGTTTTGATTTCCTCGTTGGTGGAGCGGCCATACGACCAGCGGGTCATCGGCGGCATGATTGCCGGACTGATTTCGCCGGCCTTCATTTTCTTCATCAATGCGAGACCGGTCCTGGTGTTGCCGGTGATGAGTTCAAGCGCTTCGCGACGGGGCGTCGGCGCAAGGGTCTTCCAGCGCTCGAAGAAAAATTCGGCGACCTTCTCGCGGTTGTCGCGGCTGAGAAGCTGGCAGGCTGCAGATTGGATTGCGGGCGCCTCGGCGAGAGCGATGAGAGCGTCGACGATCTCAAGTTTCTCTTCGTAGGGACGCTGACTCACGAGAGTGAGGGCACCGAGCCGGTCTGCGATGGGGGGCTCTCTATCAAGGGCGATCGTGGTCGCTTTTTCCAGAATCGTCGTGATCGCTTTGCTACCCTCAACGAGTTCTTCGGGAGGTGATTTGATGAGGGCGGCGAGTGACTTCTGTTTCAGTGAACTGCGTTTCAATCCTTCGGCGATTCCATTGGTCAGTGCAAAATGCCACCAGACGGGTTCACCGGCGAGTTGATCTGTGATCGCCGCGATCTCCGCAGGATTCCCGCGGGCGGCGGTCAGCTTTGCGAATTCTTCGAGGGCGGGCGTCGCTTCTGCAGGCGGAAGGGCGAGAAACGATTTGTCCTTGAGAAGGTTCGCGAGAACAGCGGGAACCGCGTCGGGAGCGGAACTCATGATCGCTTTCCGCAACCAGTCATCGTCGGGGCTGGCGGCTACAACGGGCGTGAGCGCAGCGGCATTCCAACCGGCTTTGGGGAAAAGGGAGAGAGCAACGAAGCGAACCCGGGGAGCGTCGCTGGAAAGTTGATCATGGATTGTGGCTTTGAGTTCAGACTGAAATCCTGTTTCATGTGTCAATGTTAAGGCCAGTTCTCTCACGTCGGGTGAGTTGGAGCTGAGCGCCGCTTTAAGTTGACTTGCGGTGAGTGAATCAAGTCCTGACAAAGTTCCCAATGCATGGGCGACCGCAGTGGGGGATTCATTGCCGAGGAGAGCCTCAAGAGCGGGGACGATGCTTTTGTCCTGTTGCTCGACGATAAGGCGCTGTGCCTCTGTGCGGCGCCAGCCGTTGGCATCGGCGAGCAATGGAACGAGATCGGCGGCAGCTTCGGGAAGGGCTTCGGTTTTCGCTGCGGTCGCTCCCTTTTTGACGATGCGCCAGATGCGTCCCTGATCGAGACCGGCGCGCATGTAGTGGGAGTTGGCGAAATCCTCGGGAAAGAACCGTGCGTGATCGATGAAGCGACGATACATATCGACAACGTAAAGGGCTCCGTCGGGGCCGTTGCGAACTTGAACGGGGCGCGCCCACTCGTCTCCCGAAGCGAGGAAGTCACGCGTCTCGCCAACGCGCTCGGCGGTGTAGGAAGCTCCTTTTTTAACGAGTTTATTCCGGGTGACCAGCTGGGAAGTGGGATCGCAGACGAAGATGTCGCCCCGGAGATCGGGAACGGCGTCGCCGCGATAGACTCCGATTCCGCATGCGGCGGTGGTGGTTCCGGCATGTGCTGCGGATGTGGTATGGCTCACTGCGACGGGGCGCACCGGCGCTCCGGGAGCTTGGATGTCCTCATGGCCGACGGTGATTCCGGCGAGGGGATTTCGCTTCACCGACTCGAGTGGCATCACCGCGAACATCGCGGGGTTGCGATTGCTGCAGAAAAAGTGACGGTTAAAATCGTCGATCGTTCCCCCGTACTGACCGACGCCTGTCTCCGGTCTCAGTTCATTGGTTCGCGGGTTGTAACGGAGATTCAGTTTTGTGAAGTTGAGAACATTGTCAGGATCCTTCTCCGGATAGATTTCTTTTCCGTCGAGCCCGTTGCTCAGGAAAATCTCGTTGTTCAAACCATAGCGTGGACTGGAGACCTGGAGCTGGTTGTGCCTCGGTTCGTTGCTGCGGAAGAGTACTTCGCGCACGTCGGCAACTTCGTCGTTGTCGGTGTCTTTGAGAAAGAGGATCGCGGTTCGGGTTGTCGCGAGGAGGCCGCCGTTCATCGGTGTGAGCCCCTGAACATGGTCGAGATCGTCTGCCCAGGTGGTTGCCCCGTCCATGACACCGTCACCGTCTTTGTCCGTGAGGAGGCGAATCCGCGAAAGGTACGGACCTTCGTCGACGGGAAGGGGATAGTCGCCCATTTCGGCGACAAACATTCTGCCTTTTGCATCCCAGACAACGTCAACGGGATCGCAGGTGAGTGGTTCCGATGCGACGAGCTGGATCTCATAGTCGCCGTCGAGCTCCCAGAGCTTCTGGCTTTCTTCGGGGCTCAGCGGCTCGGTTCGGGGAAGGATGCTCTCACCGGTGATGGAGTAGCCCATGTCGGTGGAGCCTTCTTTTGCAGCCCATTTCCCGGAATACGATCCGATGGGATGTAGCTCAAGTCTGCGGATGTGACATTCGGCGAGTTCGGTCTGCAGGCCGATAAAGCCGCTCGATGGTTTGCAGTTCGTGACCTCGTTGACCTTGATGCCGTTGAGGAGAATCGTCATTGTGTCGCCTTTGCAAATCACCTCCATCCGGTTCCATTCACCGACCTGATTCTCGACTTCGTTCGGTCCGCGGAAGCCTTTTACGTCGGCCCAGTCCGGGTCGCGATGCTGCCAATTGATCCGCGCCATGGTTTTGCCTTCGGCGGGGAAGGTCTCTTTTTCTCCTTTGGGATCCCAGACCGGCTCGCCGTCTCGATCGCGGGTTACGGTTCCGGTAACGCTGGTGGGATCGATCGTGCCGTCTTCGTTTTTCGTTGCAAGAACGAGGATGTCACCTGAACCGCCTTCGATGAGCTGTGATTCGATACAGCTCATCCAGGTGTTTCCATAGGCTCCGTCCGGTCCGTAAGCATGAATAAGCAAACCACAATCGCGGGCGCGATCGGCGCGTCCTGCCAGAGTGCGCTCACCCCACATATACTCCATTACAAGATGGTAGTCCTCATAGGCTTTCGCGGTGCGGATGTAACCCATTCCCTTGCCGGATACGAAGAGGTTGCCGTCATTCCCGAAATCCCAGATCTCGTCTCGCTCCTGCGTGAGAGAAACTTTTTCATTGAGGTGCACCACGAAGTCTTCCGGTGCGGAATCGTGGAGCAGGTCAATGACCTTCGAGGGAGTGATGGCTTCATCAGACCATCCGAATTGAGAAGTGCCCAGAAGGAGGCAGAGGAGGAAAGAGAAAGTGGGGATCCGAATCATGAGGGAAGACTATCCAGTGCGCTTCCCTTTTGGAAAGGCCGAAGCTTCCGCCATTACGGTAATGGCGGAAACAAGTCCCCTCGCTGTCTTCAGAACATTCGTGCTGTGGTTAACCGGGGAGCGAGAGGGAATCTAATTTGTGATCATTACGGTAGTCGCGGCCCCAGCCCGCTTTGTGACCCTATTGCCGCCCGTAATTGAAATTGTTTGTCAGTGGAGATTCGAGGGAATAGCGTGGGGAAATTTATGGCGGCTTTAGAAGGCCGGGCCTGATTTATTATTCACATCTGCAATGTCATCACAGGAAATTCACAGACAGCTCTCGGTCGAATCTTTCAATGAGGTCTGGGCGCTACTGGAATCTGATTCGCGTTCAATGGAGGACAACCGGCTCATGCGGGAGATGGCGCATGCTTCGCTGTTCCATTGGCTGAAGCGCGATGATTGCGAGCCGGTGAATCTCTCGGTCGGGCTGTGGCAGGTATCACGTGTTCATGCGGTCCTCAAGGACGGGCGGGCGGCGATGAAGTATGCGCTCGAGTGCATCAGCGTTTCCAATGATGCGGCACTTTCGGCATTTTATCGAGGCTACGCCTGTGAGGCTGCGGCCCGTGCCGCCAAGGCGATGAAGGATTCGGATGCGGCGGCGCAGTATCTAACCGAGGCACGACGCTGCCTCGCGGAAGTGGACGGTGATGACGCAGCGGCACTGAAAGCTGATCTCGACGAGATCGCTGCTTCTTAGTCGAGGGCTTCGGCACAGCGGATCCCGTCGATAGCGGCGCTGACGATTCCCCCGGCGAACCCGGCACCTTCGCCACAGGGGAAAAGGCCTTTTACCTCCGGGTGCTGGAGCGAATCCGGGTCGCGTGGAATCCTGACAGGGGAGCTTGTTCGCGTTTCGAATCCGATCAAATTTGCCTCCTCGGTGAGGTAGTCTTTCATCTGTTTTCCGAATCGTTTCAATCCCTGTTTCATGCGCCGCACGATGGCGCGGGGCATCAGTTCATCGAGCCTTGCCGGATTCAGTCCCGGTTTATAGCTCGTCTCGGGGAGATGCGACGAGTCCCTCGCGGCGAGGAAATCGATGACGCGCTGGCCGGGGGCAACCTGGCCACCTCCGCCTGCCTGTTTGGCGAGCCGTTCGAGGTGTTTCTGGTAGGCGATCCCCGCGAGAACTCCATACTCTTTGACGAAGTCTTCGGTGTCTTCCGGTTCAACTGTGACGACCATTCCGCTGTTCGCAAAAGGGGAGTCGCGTTTCGAAAGGCTCATTCCGTTGACGACAACTTCGTCGTTTTCGGTCGCCGCAGGCACGATGAATCCACCCGGGCACATGCAGAAGGAATGGACGCCGCGATCATCGATTTTTGTTGCGAGGCTGTAGCTCGCGGCGGGCAGCAGAAGAGGCCGTTCGAGCCCTCGCTGATAGTGATACTGGAGGCTGTCGATGAGCGGTTGAGGGTGCTCGATACGGACACCGACCGCGAAAGGCTTTTGCTCCAGACGTATCTTGTGATCGTGGAGGAGATGGTAGATGTCGCGGGCGGAGTGGCCGGTCGCGAGAATCACGGCATCGCCCGGGAGTTCTTCGTCGCCGATCCGGACGCCTTTGATGGAACCGCCCGAGAGAATGAAGTCAGTCACTTTGGCATTAAAGCGAACCTCGCCGCCGGATGCGATGATGGTCTCCCGCATTGCCTTGACGACGTTGGGGAGGAGGTTTGAGCCAATGTGAGGGTGAGCATCGATGAGGATGCGGCCCGGTGCGCCGTGAGCGACGAGGACCTCGTAGACTTTCCTGACAGGGCCGCGTTTCGAGGCGCGTGTGTAAAGTTTGCCGTCGGAAAAGGTACCGGCTCCGCCTTCCCCGAAGCAGTAGTTGGAATCTTCGATCACGGTACCGTGGCGGAGGATAGGGGCAAGATCAAAGCGGCGCGCTGAAGCGTCTTTGCCGCGTTCGAGGATGATTGGTTTCCAGCCTTTCTCGAGAGCGGTCAGCGCAGCGAAAATTCCGGCGGGTCCGCTCCCTACGATGATGACGGTCCTGCTGCTTCCCGAAACCTGCGGCAGCGATACCGAAGGTGGCTCTTCAAACGGTAGCGGATGATCGACTCCCACCTGAAGACGGAGCCTCACTTTGATCTCGCGTTGGCGCGCGTCAATGGAGTGCTTCAGAAGCCGGATGTCTTTGATCCTCGCGGGATGGACGCGGAGCTTTCGTCCCGCCGCTTTTTTCCAGGCAATTTCGTCCTCGGACTTCTCGAGCGGGAGGGTGATATCAACCTCGACCGGCTCAGGTGTGGGATCGGCGGCCATGCAGAGGATCAGGAGTTCTCGCCGGAGAAAAGGAACCCGGTGAGCGGGCTGCTGGCGGAGGCGTCAGTCGACATCTCGTGAATGCCGCCCGACTCGTAGGCAGTGCGTCCTGCCTCGACCGCCTTTTTGAATGCGCCTGCGATCGCTGCGGGATCATCGGCGATCGCGATGGCGGTGTTTACGAGAACGGCATCGGCTCCCATTTCGAGTGCTTCGGCGGCGTGGCTGGGGCGCCCGATTCCGGCATCGACGACGACCGGAACAGTGGCCTGATTGATGATGATTTCGATCTGACGACGCGTTTCGATTCCCTGATTGGACCCGATCGGTGCCCCAAGTGGCATCACGGTGGCAGTGCCGACATCCTGAAGTCGCTTCGCAAGCACGGGATCGGCATTGATGTAGGGGAGCACTGCGAAGCCCTCTTTCACGAGAATTTCAGCTGCCTTCAGCGTTTCGATAGGGTCGGGAAGGAGGTAGGTGGGATCGGGGTGGATTTCCAGTTTCACCCACTTGGGGAGTCCTGCTGAAACGGCGAGCCTTGCGAGTCGAACTGCCTCTTCGGCATTCATCGCACCCGAAGTGTTGGGGAGGAGTAGGTATTTTTCCGGATCAATGAAATCGAGAATGTTCGCGTAGGGATCCTTCTCTCCACTGAGGTCCGCGCGGCGCAGGGCCACGGTTACAATTTCCGTTCCCGAGGCTTCGAGTGCGTCGCGCATCGACTCGTTCGACGAAAATTTTCCGGTTCCCAGCATGAGCCGGGAATTGAAAGTGCGATCAAAAATGGTGAGAGGAGAGTTCAAAAATCTAAGGCGTTAAGGAAAATGAAGTCTTCGAATCTACACCAGCCTGATAATTCGCCAGCAAAAATCGGGAGACGGAAGATAAGGATACAAAAAAACCTCTCCAGTTAAGGAGAGGTTTTTTTCTGCGTCTCGTGCTCGTAAGCACGGTCACAACAACAACCAAGTAATGAAACATGGGCCAACAACAACCCTTTCAAATTCTGTGTTGATACTATGACCGCAAATTCAGTTGTTGTCTATGTAAAATTGCAGAAAAATGACTCTTTTTTGTGATAATTATCAAAAGTGATAGTTATTTTGCCTTGAGGAGGTCGCGAATCTCGGTGAGAAGGGCGACATCTTCGCTGACTTTCTTTTCTTCGACGGGTTTTTCCTCTTCTTTCTTTATCGCTGCCATGAACTTCTTGATCACGATAAAGAGCACGAATGCGAGGATAATGAAGCTGATGAAAGCGGTGACGAAGTTTCCGTAAGTCAGCAGATTCACACCGTCTACTTTCTGGGCAGTTTCGAGGGAGGCGTTTTCCGGAACTTCTCCAGCGAGGACCAGGTAGTTGTTGCTGAAATCGAGCCCGCCGGTGATTCTTCCGAGGATGGGCATGAAGATGTCGTCGACGAGACTTTTGATCACGGTTCCGAAGGCACCACCGATAATAATTCCCACCGCCATGTCGACGAGGTTCCCTTTAAATGCGAATTCCTTAAACTCTTTAATCATAGCCTTCATTACTATTAAAAGGAGCTAACAAAGGCAATTCAATATTGCTTCACGGCAATGCGCTGACATTGATGTGACTTTTCCGGAAGGATCGAATATTGACCTAGGCGGCTCCCTGATACTTCTCCACCGCCTTCACGACAGCGAGAACCGCGAGAAGGGCAATCGATATTACACTGATCCAGAAGCCGATGTCGTAGAACATTGACGGCTTGAGTGACACGGGGAGGCGCTTGTATCGAAAGTGCACTGCACCGACGACAACGAGTAAAAGAATCGCTGCGGTGATGGCGCCTCCTGCGAGGACCATGAAGACAGGATCTCCGAACCAGAAAAAGAGAGCAGCCCAGAGCGCGGGGAAGAAGAATGCGAGAAACCCGATCGTTTTTGCCCGCGATTTCGGATCGAAGTAGTCAATCCAGCCGACGGCGCCGAAGGCGTCGGAGAACAAGCGGCTCCACGCCGCAAGTGCTGAGAAGAGGGTGGAAAAAAGCACGAAGAACGCACCGACAAGAAAGGCGATTTCCGCCCATCCGCCGAGCGAATCGGTATACATACGGGACAGGGTGCTGACGGTTTCAAAGCCTTCCGGTTTGAGGCCCTGGGCATTCAGGATCGCAGCGCCGAGAACATAGAAGGCGAGCGTCATGAAGGTGTAGACGAGCATCGAAAGGAACGCGTCCCAGTACATGACACGGATCCAGCCTTTGGCTCTTGCCTCCCACTCCGGGGTGTCTTCGCGCTTTCCGGCGCGGGCCGCGTAGCCTTTTTCGAGAAGCCAGTAGTTGTAGGCCATCACTTCGTCACCTCCGACTCCGGTGATGCCGAAGGCGGCGATGGCGACTCCGATCACGGCAACGGGAATGCCATTCCAGAAGGAGAGGCCTTCGATGATGTCTGATTTGGAAAACGCAAATTCGGTGTATTGAACTCCGACGACACAGGCCACGGTGAAAACGGCAAACCCGCCAATGAGGATCAGGGAAAGTCTTTCAATGAAACCATACTTCCCCTTGTAGATCATCAGGGAAACGATGGGAGCGATAATGCAGACCCAGACCCAGACGGGGACGGAGGGCACAAGAATATTTAAGACGAGCCCCACACCGCCGATGATGCCGCCGACCTGAAGAGGCTTGATCAACATCATGATCAGCCACAGCCAGGTCGCCCAGTTTCCCTTTCCGAACTTTGGTCCGGGGATCTGGTTGAATGCCTGAAACGTGGTTTCACCGGAGTGGATCGCGTGTTTTCCGAACTCCAGTTGCACGAAAACTTTTACGAGGCAGCTCACGAGAATGACCCACATCGCGACGAAGCCCGCCTCGGCCCCGAGGGCGGTCGTGGCAATCAGTTCACCGGAGCCAACAATGGAGGCCGAAAGAATGAACCCCGGCCCCAGATACCTGAGCATCCCTTTCCAGGAGGTCGGCGCCGGTGAGACCAGCGCCGGATCGAGTTCGTAAGGATTGGACGGGGAAGCTTTCAGATGGATGCTTTCAGTTTGAAGTTTCAGGAACTCTCACTACTTCCTGCTCTCTTCTCTCTACTCCGCCGCAGGCTTCGGCTCGGTGCTGAGTGTCCAGTCGTCGGTGCGGAATGGATCGAGGGGAAGACCTTCTCTGCTTTCCACATTCGCGACGGGGTTGGCGGCCCATGCATAGCGAACCGCAACGGGATCTTTCACAGCGGGGGAGGAAACTTCAATTTTGTCGCGACCGAGAAGCTTCGCTGTCGCGTTGTGCCAGACCTTGTCTTTCCCCGCAACGGTGAAGCCGGTAGCTGATTTCGTATCAAATGTGTAGAGCGTGGAGCCGACATGATCGAAGGTGAGAACCGCCTTGTCTCCTTTGACTTCCATGGATTTGTAGGTGGGGCTTTTGTAGGCAACGTTCACGCCGTAGTCACGGGCGAGGGCGATACGGGCGAGGCGCTTTGCCACGTTTTGCTTGTCGCGCGGGTGAATATCGCGTCCTTCCCCGATGTCATAGATGACGGCCTGGCCTGTGTTGGGAAGGGCGAGGGTGTTGGACTGCGCTTCACGAAGTTCCGCCCAGTCACTTTCTCCGGGCTCACTGATCTCGTCCTTGTAGTCAGCGAGCTGCACCCAGTAAAAAGGGAAGTCGCCCTGGCCCCATGCTTTGCGCCACTCACTGATCATGAGCCCGAAAAGATCGTCGTATTGATAGGCGCGTCCGGCATTGCTTTCGCCCTGATACCAGATCGCTCCGCGGATCCCGTAGCCAATCGTGGGGTTCAGCACTCCGGCCCAGAGGTTTCCGGGGCGGTGCTGGCCGGTGAGAGGGTTGCGTGGATAGCGGGGCGCCGGCTTATTCGCCGCTTTGGCTGCTTCCGCTTTTTTCTGATAATCAGCGAGAGTCGCTTCCCAGTTGTAAGTTTTCTCGGTGTTTTTCCAATCATTGATCACCGTGGCGAAACGGGGATCTTTTTCGAGGACATCTCGTTTCACCCAGGCTTCAGCTGCGGAGCCGCCCCATGCGTTGTCGATCAGGCCGATCGGAACACCGAGCATCTGGTGCAGCATTCTGCCGTAGAAAAAGCCAACCGCTGAGAAATTGCCCACTGTGTCGGGAGTGCAAATATCCCACTGGCCTTTGAAGTCATCCTGAATTTCCTGGGTGCCGACCTGCGGCACAGTGATGAGACGGATGTTAGGGTAGTTCGCTGTCGCGATTTCGAGGTCAGCGTCATCGGACTGGCCGACGGCCCACTGCATATTGGACTGGCCGGAGCAAACCCAGACTTCGCCCATGACGATGTTGGAAAGTGTGATGCTCTCGGCGCCGGAGGTCACGACCAGGTTCATTGCGTGGGGGGAACCCGGCATCGATTTGATTTTCAGTTTCCAGTTTCCCTTCGCGTCGGCTTTCGCGGTGCGGGTTTCCCCGGCAAAGGTCACTGCAACATCGGCGTTGGGATCTGCCCAGCCCCAGACGGGATTCTCCATGTTGCGTTGCAGCACCATGTGATGCCCGAAAATGGAGGGAAGTCTCAATTCAGCCTGCACTGATGCAGTGGCGAGTGAGACGAGAAAAACGGCAGTAAAAGCAGCTATGCGATTCATGCAGCGGGTTGTAAGGAAATATTCGGTGTGACGCAACCGTATTTCCTGACATCTTCGCGGCGGGGAGGCGTGTAGAGGGGAATCGCCGATGCGCGCTGATAAACGCTGATCAGAATAGATGGTTCCGGAAAAACCAAAAACGGCAGAGACTCCGATCAGCGCCCATTAGCGTTCATGAGCGGTTCTTTTCCGTATCAGTCATTCAACTCGATCACCGCCTTGCGCAGCGTCGGATCGCTGATCGTCGTTTCAAACCCGTTCACGACATCATCAAAAGCGAGCCGGTGCGTGATCCACGGGGCGGTATCGACCGCTCCTGATTCGATCGCGGCGATCACTTCGCTGAACTCGGTCGAGGTCGCATTTCTACTCGACATCAGAGTCAGTTCACGGCGGTGAAAGTTGGGATCGTTGAATGTGACATCTCCCTGAAAGAGGCCTACGAAGACAATTCTCGCGCCATTCGCGGCGAGATTGAAAGTCGAGTGCATCGAGGCTTTGTTTCCCGTCGCATCAAAGATGAGGTCGGGAAGTTGCCCGCCGAAGCAGTTCCGAAGTTCCTTCTCAAGATCGACGTCGCTGCCCGCTTTGATGGTGGCTTTGACGCCAAAGGCATCGCGGCAAAAGTCGAGCCTGCCTGCGCTGATGTCGGCGACAGCGACGTGATCGGTTCGATTTTGGAGGAAGGATAGAACACTCAGGCCGATGGGACCGGCTCCGAGAATCAGTGCCCGGTCGCCAGTCGCGGCACGGCTGCGGTTTACCGCGTGCTGTCCAATGCAGAGCATCTCAACGAGCGCGAGCTGGTCCATCGAGGCGCTCGCGGCGCGGTGAAGCTTGTGAGTGGGAACGGTGATAAACGGTCGCATCCCACCATCGGTGTGGACGCCGAGAACCTTCAGCTCCTCGCAGCAGTTCGTCTTGCCTTTTTGCGAAGCGGGAGAGGCGGGATTGTTGAGATAGGGTTCCACCGCGACGGCATCGCCGGAGGAAAATGAGGAGCTTCCATTCACCGAAACGACCTCGGCCCCGAGCTCATGGCCGAGAATGCGGGGATACTCAAAAAACGGCTGCCTTCCGTGAAAGGCGTGGATGTCCGTTCCGCAAACGCCGATTCTGCGGATGCGGATGAGTGTTTCGTCCTCAGCCGGCTCCGGAACCGCGCCCTGAATCGCGGCAAAGCGTCCCGGTTCTTCGAGGCGGATTTCGGTTTGCATGTCAGGGGAGCAGGGCGTCTCAGGAAACAGGACAGGAATTCAGATCCCGGAAGAAGTCGTTGCCTTTGTCGTCGACGAGAATGAAGGCGGGGAATTTCTCCACTTCGATTTTCCAGACCGCTTCCATCCCGAGTTCGGGAAAGTCTAACACGTCCACTTTCTTGATGTGATTCTGTGCGAGGATCGCAGCGGGACCGCCGATAGAACCGAGGTAGAATCCGCCGTGCGCCTTGCAGGAATCAGTGACCTGCTGGCTGCGGTTTCCTTTTGCGATCATGACCATGGAGGCTCCATGGGATTGAAACAGTTCGACGTAGGGATCCATGCGACCGGCAGTGGTCGGGCCGAACGAACCGCTTGCCATGCCGTCCGGCTTCTTCGCAGGGCCGGCGTAGTAGACAGGGTATTCCTTGATGTAATCGGGAAGCTCTTTACCCGCTTCCATCATTTCGCGGAGCTTGGCGTGGGCGATGTCACGGGCCACGATGATCGTTCCGGTGAGCTCGAGAGCTGTCGTGACAGGGTATTTGGAAAGCGTCTTGAGCGTTGCCTCCATGCCTTCATTCAGATCGACGGGAACACCGTGGAACTGATGATCGCGCCATTTGTCGGGAATGTACTGGCCGGGATTGGTTTCGAGTTGTTCGAGGAAAATGCCTTCTTCGGTGATCTTCGCCTTTGCCTGTCGGTCAGCGGAACAGCTCACGCCAAGGCCGACGGGGCAGCTCGCTCCGTGACGGGGGAGGCGGATGACGCGCACGTCGAGGGCGAAATACTTGCCGCCGAACTGCGCTCCAATTCCCACTTCACGGGCTTCCTTGAGGAGTCGTTTCTCCATCTCGACATCGCGGAAGGCCTGGGCCTTGTCGCTTCCTTCGGTGGGCAGCTCATCGTAGTATCGGGTCGAGGCTAGTTTCACCGTTTTGAGTGTGTTCTCGGCACTGGTACCACCGACCACGAAAGCCATGTGGTAGGGCGGGCATGCCGAGGTGCCGAGTGTTGCCATTTTGCCAACGGCCCAGTCGACGAAGCGGCTCTCGGAAAGGAGCGCCTTGGTTTCCTGATAGAGAAAGGTTTTGTTAGCCGATCCGCCACCTTTGGTGATGAAAAGAAATTCGTAGGCGTCGCCTTCGGTCGCATAGACTTCGATCTGCGCGGGAAGATTGCTCTTTGTGTTTTGCTCGTCAAAAAGAGTGATGGGAGCCATCTGGGAGTATCTGAGATTTTCCTCCTGATAGGTTTTCCAAATGCCCGCTGCAATCGCTTCTTCATCGTTGGCACCGGTCCAGACTTGCTGGCCTTTTTTCCCCATGACGATGGCGGTTCCTGTGTCCTGACACATTGGTAGAATGCCTCGTGCTGCGATCTCGGCGTTGCGGAGCAATGTCAGTGCGACCATGCGATCGTTGTCGGTTGCTTCTTCGTCGTCGAGAATTGCCGCGACCTGTTTCAAGTGCGAGGGACGCAGCATGAAGGAAATATCCCTGATCGCTTCGTTGGAAAGGCGCGTGATCGCTTCGGGGGAAACTTTGAGGATCTTTTTGCCTTCAAACTCAGTGACTTCGATGCCTTCTTTTGAGATGAGTCTATATTCGGTCTTGTCGGGACCGAGTGGGAACGGTTTGTGATAGGCGAAGTCCATGGAAAGTAGAAAGAAGATAGTAGGAAGTAGAAAGAATCTTGCGAGCCGGGCGCGGTTTACTGCGCTCGCACCATATGATAGGGCGGGAGCGTGCCGGATTCAATCTGAGATCGACTTTTTGGAGTCTCTTACGCCCTCGGAGCGCGGGGAGCATCGGGGTCTGAAATGTGGACCCAGGTGTGAACGTGCGGGTCGCCGCGGAAATACCAGACCATGTTGGGGCCTTCAAGTTTCCAGTTGTCCCAGACACCGTCATTGCCGAGATCGCTGTCGCTGAAGAAGGAGAGGTGCAATTGGTCGACACCGACCTTTTCGATCAGTTTCATCGACTCGATGCGGTCCACTTCGCGGAAAGGCATGAGGAGATCCGAGAGAACGCCTTTCATTGCTGTTTTCTGGTCAGCGCTCATGTCGGCGACGGCGAGTCCGGGGATCTCGATCGCTCCGCGTGTCAGCTTGATGACGTTGGCGGAGTCGCCGGGGGACTTGGGAAGGAGCGCGGTTTTGCGCTGTTTTCCGTCGAGCATCTCGAAGACTTTGTTGGCGCTTTGTGCCTGATACCAGTATGCGTTGCCCTTGTGATCGGGCCCCTCGTCAAAGCCATCGGCAGCGTGACCGTAAAAGATGGGACCGCCGAATGCTTTGCCTGCAACCGAGTCGCCGTCGATGCGACGGGTTGTGTGACGCCCCGTGAGGACGAATTCAAATTTGCCCGAATCAGGCTCTCCGAAAAGTGCGATTGATGAATCTTCGAATCCTTTTCTGCCGCTGTCGTGGACAACCTGATCATAGACGACCTGCGCATACTCCTCCGAATGCGCTTTCATGAAGATCTCTTTCACCATCGCATTCTGGTCCTTGTCGAGAAAGGTTCCGATGCGGGGTTTGGTGATGTGCCAGTTGTTCGAGATTTTGGTGCGGAGGACGTCGTCGAATCCAAAAGTGATCTCTTTGCGCTGAGCTTCAGTGAGGCTGTTGAAAAGCGATTTCACGACCGTCTCCGCCTCTGTCTTGACGGACTCCTCTGCGATGGCAGAGCCGAATCCGAGAGCGGCGGTGGAAGCGAGGGAGCGGTTGATGAAATGGCGACGATTCATGGCGATAGGATTGAGTTGAGGTGGGGGTTAGTCAGTGAGACTGTCGAGGAAAGTGGTGAGATGGATGAGGTCGGAAAGGGTGAGCAGGTCGGTGAACTCCGGCATAGGCGAATTCTCCGCCTTAACATGATCACCGACGCGCATCATGGCGATACGATAATCCTCCGCGACCACGTGCTGCGGGTTCATGATTGATTTGGCGTAGTCGTCCCGTGTCCACTTGCTGTGCAAATCGCCGCCGAGTTCAATGACAAGGCGGGGTTCCAGATCGACTTTGGGAAGTTTGGTCGCCCCGGCGCTGTGGCACTGATAACAGCCTTTTCCGGTGAAGAGATCCTTGCCGATCAGGGCATCTCCCGGAGGAACGATCGTTTTGTGATCTACCGGGGAATCGGCAGTGAGTGACGTTGTGAAACCGAACAGAGCGAGAGAAAGAAGTGGGATAAACGTTTTCATGGAACACCTCCATTCTAGCGTTTTCCCGGTCCAAGGTAAACGTTCAAGTCCACTACTTGATACCGTATTGGGTCCTCGCGCGGTGGAGCCGAACTTCGGCTTCGAGGAGTTTGATTCGAATGGCGCTAATGCCTTCTTCTGTCCGGCGGCTGTCCTCGACGAGGGCTTTCTCCCGGTCCAGTTGTTCTTGCCGGAGTCTTACGATGGAGGTTAGTTCTGAAACTACGACGGCAGGCTCGTCCTTTTCGGAAGCGAGTGCGATTTTTGCCTCAGCCAGTTCGATGGCGGCTTCGTTGTACGCGACGACTTTTCCCAGTTCAAATTCCAGTCGTGCGGTTTCTGCGAGCCTTTCCCGGATGGTGACGATCTCCTCCAGCTTTTCGACTACGGCCGGGTCGGGCGATTTTGCGTCATTGTGAGGCGCAGCAGAGAGAAGGTTCGTGAGGAGGCAGGCTGATACGATCAGGGCGGCTGGATTCTTCATAAAGCGCGGACTCAACAGGGTATGATGGACGACCTAACCCTGTTATGTATTGGAATACAAGAAAGTGATTTTGAGTTAGGTGGGGAGAAGCGTCCCGCTGATCCGTCGTCAGCCCATCGGAGGCGGGCGCGCTTGGACGGAATGGGAGTTCCGCTCAGAATGTGGTTTCCCGATAGCCTTCGAGACTGGGCTGAAAGAGCGAGAGAGGAACCGGAGCATTCGGAACCACTTTGTTGAAAACGGTTTCAACTGAGGAGCCGTCTTTGAGATCGATCTCAATGCCGACGAGGCGGAAGTTCCGTGACTCGACGACGTAGGTGAAGGTTTGCACGCCGCGGGCATCTGCTCCAAGAGGGGCTGCGACGATGCGGTGGGTGTTGTCGCGTGGCTCAACCTGAAGAACCCGGTATTTCCGCTGAAATTCCTCAAGGGTTCGCGGGAAGCCTTTTGCCAATGCGGCCATCGCAGGAGTGTCGCCGGTGCCGGGAGAACGCTTTTCGTATTTCTTCATCGGGGTGCGGATGATGATGAGATCGCGGTGCGGTTTCACGACGATGGTTTGAGGCGGATCGCCGACCTGCCAGCGGAAGCGGGAATTTGCGTGATCGAGCCAGAGTGTTCCCGTCTGTCGGATTGGAACTTTGAGAGAGCGCATCGTCCTCGTTTGGGTGAAGTCAATCTGCAGGGATTTGATTCCGGAATTGGTCGCGAGCCACCGTTTTACGATATCGAGATTGTCCGCGGCGAATGCAGAGGGTGACAAAAAAAGGCTCAGCAAAGCGAGGGAGACGAGACGGAGGGGGAGAAGATGAGCCATAGGTGGGCAAGGTCGGTGTGTCGGAGGAAAAGATCAAGTGGTCGCGGGGTGCGCTTTGCCGGCGTGCAGCCAGACCCACCAGCGGGGAAGCAGCCAGACGGCTACGATCATATTAACGAGAACGCCGACCGCACATACGATGCCGAGGCTGGCGAGCCCGTGGGCGGACGCGGTTGCCAGCGAGCCGAAACCGATCGCGGATGAGGTCCCGCAGAAGACGAGCGCTTTCCCGATGCCGTGACGCGCCTCAGTGACATTGCCGCCGTTGCGTCTCAGGGCGAAAATCATGTGGATGCTGAAATCGAGTCCGGTCCCGAAGAGTAGGGGAAGGCCGCAGACGTTGAAGGAGTTCCAGCTCATCGGTGTCCAGATCGTGAGTAGAACGATGAGGCAGCCGGAGAATAGGAGACAGAACAAGCCCGCGACGAGATCCCGCCACGAGCGGAAGACAATGGCGAGCATGATGGAAAGCATCGCCATCATGGGGAGAAAAACGCGGACGAGATCTCCTTTGATACGTTCATTCAACGCGGTCCCCAGAGAGCTGAGGCTTGCGACGACGGTGTTGTCATCACAGATCGCTTTGACCCAGGTGCGGTCTTCCGGTCGCGCCGGTTTCACGGTTCCGAGTGCGGCAAAGACGCCTTCCTTTTCAGAAAAGAGACGATTGACCGACCACTCGGCGAGTTTTCCCTCCGGCTTTGCGAAAGTGTTAGAGTTCAGTTGCTCCAGATGGTGTCGCCAGGAGGCGAAGACCGTTTCGGTGAGCTTTGCACCGTCCTCTGAGAATCCGGCGGCTGAGATTTCGGAGAGAATGCGGGCTTCCTCGTTGACGATCGCTTTGATCGCAATGTGGTTCGCGGCCTGATTTTCCGGGGCGGGAATAAAACTGGTCGGGAGCACTGAATCAGTGAGAAGTTCCTCGTCATAGGCTGCCTTAATTCTTGCGGATGCCGCCTCGATATTGGCGTTCAATTCGGGGAGGGTTTTCCCGGTGATCACCGTGGGAATGGAATTTTCCCGTCCTGCAAGTTCATGCTGGAGGGTTTGCCAGGCAATCATCGAGGGGCTTTCCCGAATCCGGAAGGGGTGGAAGTTTGCCTCCAGCCCCGGCATTTCCTTAAGTAACATTGAGCCAATCGTGAACAGCGGAATGATGATCGCGAGAGCACCGGCGAGGCGTCTCGTCACTCCCATACCCTCCAACTGCAGGCCGCGTGGTTTGATGACGTCTTTGTTAAACTCCACCGCGACGGGCGCGAAGAGATAGAGCATTACGAGCGCGCCCACGGCGATCCCGATTGCGACGAGATTTCCCATCTCGGAAAGCCCCGGGAGAGAACTGAAATTGAGAGAAAGAAAGACCACCGCCGTGGTCGCTGCCGCCCAGATGATTCCGGGACCGACGGAGCGGCGCAGGGCTTTGGCATCGCCCTTCGTGTCCATTGCTTCCCGGTAGAGGACGATTCCGTAATCGACTGCCAGTCCCATGAGGATTGCGGCAAATCCCGCGCTCATGATGCTGAGATCGCCGAAGAGAAATCCGCCGAATGTCAGGGTGATCACGAGAGTGAGGAGCACTGCCGAGATCAGCCACGAGAGAGGGCGGGTACGCCGGTGCATGACCCAGAAAAGGAGCGAGATCAGCACCATCGTCATGATCACTGAAACCGTCATGTCGCGTTCCATCTCGGCGCCAACCTCGGCCATGAAGGCGGGGGTTCCGGTCAGCCCGATAATGACATTCTTGTGGTCACTCGAGGACTTTTTCCATTCCTCTTCCCAGGCCCTGAAACTTGTCTTGAGTTTTTTCAGCCAGACGGCTGCCTCACGGTAGTCTGAGAAATCGACGCCGGCTCCTTCGAGATAGATGATCTGAAAGGTGCCATCCGCAGAGATCATTGAATCCGGATTCGAGGCCTCATCGCCGAGGAGGGTTCCGAGGTCGGAAAAACCGAGGGGATCATAGCTTGTCACGATGACGTCCTGATCAAAAAAGGCGCTCTGAATCGAGGCCATCGCTTCGCCGATTTTCTCACCCGATTGGGGGGCGCGCAGTTTCGAGAGCAGTTTCTCGAGGTCGTCGGGAGGTCCATTGAACCAGAGCCAGCTGAGAAGACCGCCGCCTTCGGTCACCAACTCTGAGATCGAAAGCTCCTGAAACACTTCGGCAACCAGTTCCGGTTCGTTCCTGAAATGGTCAGCGAGGGACTCGATTGCCTCTTCAGCGAGGAATGACTCTTCCGCCTTCACCGTAACGATGAGCTGACCGTCACGACTGAAATAACGGTTCAGTCGGTCCATTCCCTGAACTTCAGGAAGGTCTTCCGGCAGCATTTCGTAAAGACTCGCCGAGAACTTCACCCGCATGAGGCTGAACGCCGCCAGTGAGCAGACGATCGCCATGATGATAATGGGGTGAATACGGGTCATGAATCAGAAATCGCCTGATTCCAATTTTACTCCTTATAGTGTTTCTTATCCAGTGGGAATATTTAGGAAAAGTTAACGATCTCTTCCAGCAGCTTTCTCATTCGAATCCGCGTGAAGCGCTGCAGAAGAATGCAGGGGAGATTGGAGAGGATCGCGTAGATGATCATAACAACGGCTGCGACGGGCCAGGGATTCCAGATCAGAGTGAGGAGAATTCCGGGGATCTGTGCGTAGTGTGCGCTTTCGCTGCGGCAGGTTTCGGCGATGAAATCGCGAATATATCCGGGGTCGCGCTTGTTGAGTTTTCCTTTCGCAAATCCATCGAACCAGGGGGCGGCATCGGGAAGGAGGTGTTTCCATTTTCGGATCCGGAAGACTTTCTCGTAGAGCCGGCCCTGATTTTCCCAGGCCCGCTCCCGGTAGAGCGCCGAACCCGGATCAAAGCGGTTTCTGTCCAATCGAACGTAGAACCAGGAGATCCCGAGATGAATCGCGGGAATCCCGACGATGTTGGCGATCACGATCCAGAGGCCGGGAAGTTCAAGCCACATCACGACCTTTCCATGTCACTTTGGTGCCCCGCTTCTTCATCCCGAGAGCCCGGAAGAACACCGCCTGATAGAAGAAGAGCGGAACCGGAAAGAGCAGTGCGGTGAGAAACGAGTAATTCCCGCAGCGCTTAAAAATGACGAGCGCCTGAAGGGCTGAAAGGAGATAGAGCATTCCAACGGCGATGGTGACGGCGCTGCCTGCCTGCGGTAAAAAGGTAAGCGCTATCACTGCCATAATGTGACCGGAGAGCCAACAGGAGATTCCGATCAGTGCGCTCTTCGGGGTGTTCGCTGCGCCGGAAACAAAGCCTTTGCTCCAACCTGCGACGAGATCTGGAAAACCACCGGGAAACATGCGCATCGAGACGGTTCCTTTGCCGAGATAGCATCGGCAGTTCAAGCCTGCTTCAGCGACCTTGCGGGAAAGGTGAAAGTTCTCAAGCACCTCGCTTTTTACGGCGTCGTGTCCGCCCACTTCGAAATAGTTCTTCCGCGAGAGAAACATGGCCTGACCGAATAGGCCGATCTCCGCCGCTTCCGATCCCTTCACGGTGAAGGCGTTCATGCCCGCGATCATGATGGCATTGAAGTAGGCCGAGAGCTGTTCATACGGCGCTTTGACCCGATGATGCGGACAAATCGAGTGAACCGACTGATCGTCTTTGCTCAGGTAGCCGATGTTGAGTAGACCCTGGGGCTCAAGGACGGTGTCGGCATCGAGGAAGAGAAACCAGTCGCCGCTTGCCGCGGAGACGCCCTGGCGGCAGGCCCATGGTTTTCCGAGCCAGCCTTCCGGAAGAGGGCCTCCCGGGATCACTTTGGCTCCGTTCGCCTCAGCGACCGCAGCGGTTCCGTCTTCCGACTGGTCGTTCACCACGATGACTTCGAAGGGAGCAAAGTCCTGACATTGAAGCGAAGGGAGGAGCCGGCTCAGATTCTCTTCCTCGTTTCGGGCCGGGATGATGATCGAAATTTTGACTGTCGGTTTCGGTGCTCCTGCTTCAATCACCGGAACTGCTCTCAAACGGGCGAAGACAGTTCCGCCCCAAAGAATGAGCCCGAAGGTGATGCCGAGAAAAATCCAGAAAAACAGCTCCATGGAAACTTGAGGGTGACGCGGCGGGCGGGAAAAGACAAGACTGCCTTTTCCCGGTTCTAATTAACCACGGCGCGCATCCTCTTTCACAACGCGGTCGGCCGCCTTTTGTCCGCAAAGGATTACCATGGGCATACCGCCACCGGGGTTGACACTTCCCCCGGTGAAGAAAAGGTTTCGGTATTTCGACGACTGCTTCGGCGCTTTGAATGCCTGGTTCTTTTCCCAGTCACTGACGACTCCGTAGATTGAACCGCGATTGGAGTAATACATCCGCTCGATGTCGACCGGCGTGAGAACATCCTCGACCACAGTGTGTTTACGCAGGTCGGTGAGTCCCATGCGCTCGAGCTTGTCGATGACGCGTTCTTTCAACGCCATATACTCCTCATGGGTGTGGGGATTGTCAGGATTGATGGGGGGGATGTGAGGGAGGATTTTGATGTTGTCGTGCCCTGGCGGAGCCTTCGAAGGATCGGTCCGTGTCGGAGCAACGAGATAGATCGTGGGGTCTTCGGGCAGTTTACCCTGTTGGAAGACGGAATCGAAATGCTTGTTCTGATTCTGCGAGTAGAAAAAATTGTGGTGCGCGAGCTGTTCGTAGACCTTGTCGGTCCCGAGATGAATGACGAGGCCGGAGCAGGCCGGGGCAAATTTCTCCAGTTTCTTCATGAACGCAGGAGGTTCGCTGAGGAGTCGCTTGTAGGCGGGGATGACCTCCATGTTGCAGACCACGTAGTCGGAAAGGAGCGTCTCGCCGTTCGCAAGGGTCACACCGGTGACGCGTTTCCCTGACTGGTCGATCGAAGCCACCTCGCTGTTGAGCCGAACGGGGATCCCGAGGTCGTCGAGTAACCTGCCGAGTCCTTTCGCGAGGTTATACATGCCGCCCTCGACATACCAGAGACCGTAGTCGAACTGGATCAGGGACATTAGATTCATGTAGCCGGGGGCATCCCTGGCGGACGAGCCGACATACTTGATGAAGTATTCGAAAATCAGTTTGAGATACCGGTCCTCAATTCGCTTTTCAATGGACTCGGACATCGTGTTGCCGTGATCCATTTTGAAGATAAGGCGCCAGCCGTAGTGACGGAGCATTTCCCAGACATTGTCGAGGCCCTTCGCAAAATAACCTTCGTCGGTGAGGGCGTATTGCTCGCGTCCGTATTCGAGGAATGCCTGGAACTCCGCCCAGTTTTTGTCGAGGTCACCGGGGAGCTTTTTGAGCTCTTCCTTCATCAAATCCATCTCCTCGTAGAGATCGATCACCTTTCCGTCCTCAAAAAAGTTCCGCCAGTGCGGCGTGACCTTTTGCAGCCTGACATAGTCAGACATTTTCCGTCCGGCCCGTTCCCAGAGATCCTCAAAGAATTGGGGGAGAGTGAAAATCGAGGGGCCGAGATCGAAACCGAAGCCTTCGATTTCTTTAAAGTTGAGCTTCCCGCCGATCTGTTCGTTTTTCTCGATCAGTTCAACGTCGAATCCTTCCGCCTTCAGCGAAATGGCAGCTGAGAGACCACCGAGTCCCGCGCCAACAACAATGACTTTTTTATTCCGTCTTTTTGAATTCGCGCTCATGCAGTGATTTCCGTTTTCGAGTATTTGAGCCCCAATGAATCTGAAATCAAGTTGGAGGAGATACGGGCTGACTCAAAAATGGTCGGCAGTCCACTTCCGGGGTGGGTGCCTCCGCCGACAAGGTAGCAGTTTTTGAATTCTTCGAACTGGTTTCGGGGGCGCTTCCAGGCCATCTGGCTGAGACAGTGGGAGAGATTGAAAGTGGCACCTTTGAAAATATCGAGTTCCTGGTTCCAGGTCTTCGGTGTGTAGATTTTCTCGACTTCAATGTTCTCCTCAAGGTCATCGATTCCGAGACGGTCCGAGAATGCTTTGAAGACCATGGAGCGGTAGCGATCCTGAACTTCATCCCAATCGACATCGCCATCGAGATTCGGGGTCGGCACGAGAATGTAGAGGCTCGATTTTCCTTCGGGAGCGAGAGTCGGGTCGGTCACACCTGCATTGCGAACGTAAAAGGAAATGTCGTCTGATGAGCAATTCAATTTGAAGATCTCATCGACATTTTTCCGGTAGTCTCGTGCGAAGACAATGCTGTGGTGGGGAAGATCGTAAACCTTCTTCACTCCGAGATGCATCATGAAAGTCGAGCAACTGAACTTCATCTGCCCGAGTTTCTCTTTGGTATACTTTTTGATCTCTCCGTCGGGGACGAGGTGCGTCATCGCATGGGCGAAGTCTGCGTTGATAATGACATTGTCGGCGAGTTCACGCTCCCCGTTTTCGAGTTCCACTCCCACGACTTTCCGGTTCTCGATAATGAGTTCTTTCACCGGTGTGTTGAGATGGATATTGGCCCCGCAGTCCTCTGCTGCTTTGCCGAGGGCAATCGGGATTTCGGCAAGTCCGCCTTTGGTGTGATAAATCCCGTGCTCGTGCTCCATGTAGGATAGCATCGCGAAGGCACCCGGACATTCCCAGGCCGACATTCCCAAATACTTGCTCTGGAAGGAAAAGAGGAGGGCGAGCTTCTCGTCGGAGAAATACTTTTTGAGGTTATCAAAGACCGTGGAGCCCAGCGAAAGGTGTGGCAGCGCCGGAAGTAAGTCCGGTGCCAGCGAATGCAGTGGCTGGGAAAAATCGCGTTGGAAAGCGGGGAGGAGTTTGCTGAAGCGGGATTTTTCCTTTTTCAGGAATCGATCCATTCCGGCGCTCTGCCCGGGGAAGAGGCGTTCAATCTCTTTCTTGGTACCTTCAGTGTCGTTGCAGGCCCGGAAAATTTCATCATCGAAACGGATCTCATACATGGGATCGAGCCGGGTGAACTCGAGATAGTCAGCGGAGTCGAGCCCGGCTTCAATAAAGATGCGATCGAGAAGAGACTTCATCATGAGAAAGGTGGGGCCGATATCGAATCGGTAACCGTCGATCTCGTGACAGCCGGTTCGGCCGCCAAGACGATTGTGCTTCTCGTAGAGATGCACTTCTATGCCGCGGCTGGCGAGGAGCAGGGCACTGGCGACCCCGCCCGGGCCACCTCCGATAATAATGACTTTCCCCCCGGTAGGGGAGGCGCCCGACGGACCTAGGTCTTTCATAGCAATTCTAAGGAGATGGGAGTCGTCGCTTTGCATTCGAAGGATACGAAAGCTTCGAGTCGGGAAACTTACTGAATTAGGTCAGGATGATGGTAATCTGCGCTTGTTCGTCGGAGAAGCCTTAAAAGTAAGTTATTTTCCGCAAACAAAGTTAATTATCAAGCCCCGACTATAATACCGAGACAAGATGTTTGTTGAGAATTCATACGACCTCCCTGCTGTTCTGGAGTCGCAGGAGCGCTTTTTTTTCTCGCAGAAAACCCGTTCTCTCGATTTCCGAATCGCTGCATTGCAGCGCCTTGCCGATGGAATCGAAAGCCGGGGCGATGAAATTCTCGAAGCGCTCAGCAGCGATCTGGGGAAACCGGGGCTGGAGGCCTATGTTTCGGAGGTCTATTTCACCCTTTCTGAACTTCGGTATTTCCTCAAGTATCTTCCACGCTGGGTGAAGCCGCGGAGAGTCGGGAACCCCTTCTACTTTTTCCCGGCAAAAAGTGAAGTTCGTCACGAACCTTTCGGAACCTCTCTGATCGTCGCTCCGTGGAACTATCCGTTTCAGCTTTCTCTGAGTCCGTTGATCGCTTCGGTTGCGGCTGGAAACTGCGTTGTCTTGAAACCCTCCGAGCTGGCTCCGGCTACCGCGACACTGCTGGATGAACTCATCAAGGAGGCCTTCGAACCTGAGCATGTCACCGTCGTGAATGGCGGTATCGAGGTCGGAAAAGGGTTACTCGATCTCCCTTTTAAACACTGGCTCTATACAGGAAGTGAAAAGATCGGTCGCCTTTACGCGGAAGCTGCGGCAAAGCATCTCGCCCCGGTGGTTCTCGAACTCGGAGGCAAATGTCCCTGTATTCTCGATCAGGCTATTGATCTCGATCAAACCGTCGAACGAATTGCTTCAACCAAGTTTTTCAACGCGGGCCAGACCTGTGTCGCTCCGGATTTTGTTCTTGTGCCTGAAGCTCTCCACGATGTTTTTGTGGAGAAACTGAAAGTGGCGCTTGAAGCGTTTTTTGTCGATCCTGAAGCTCCCGACCTTGCCCGTATCGTTTCGAAGTCTCATTACGATAGACTTCGTGATCTCATCTCCGATGACGCGATTCGAGTCGGTGAAGATGACGAGTCAAAATTGTTTCTCGCTCCCCGGATTCTTCCCCGTGCCCGCTGGGACAGTCCCTCGATGGGCGATGAAATTTTCGGACCGGTTCTCCCCGTGATCTCCTATCGCGATATCGATGAGGCGCTAACGGAAGCACAAGGGCTGCCTTCGCCTCTCGCGCTCTATGTCTTTTCGCGAGAGAAGTCCTTTCAGGAAAAAGTCGCCGGTGCGATTCAATCCGGAGCGGTCTGTTTCAACGATGCGATCAAGCAGACAACGGTGCTCGAACTCCCATTCGGAGGTGTTGGAGCCAGTGGAATGGGGCGCTACCGCGGACGGGCCGGCTTTGAGGCTTTTACATACGCGAGAGCGGTGACGAAGCGCTATTTCTTTAAGGACTTCTTCGTGGTTAAACCTCCCTATAAAGGTCAGCTTGAGAAGATGCGGAAGTTTCTGAAGTGAGTGCGGTGCAAGGTTGAGCAGGCTTCCTGCACCCGGGGTCTCTGTCGCGGCCTATTTTAAAGTGACGTCTTTGAATGACATCGTGCCGAAAGAAAAGCCGAGTCCGATTGTCGTCTTTTTTTGAGCAATGGCAGGATGCGTGACCGTCTTCTCATACTCACCGATTTTAACAACGGCGGACTCGCCTTTGAATGTCACTGAAACATCGATCCACTGATCAATTTTCAGGGGCGGCGCTTTGCGGTCGAGGATTCCGTCCGGTTCGCCTTCGCGGGGGAAGGCTTTGACGAAGGTTCGGGTGGGGCTGCTTACGAACCGGAAGACGTGTCCATCGGCTCCGTTGATGGTGAAGACGAAATTGTTCACCGCTTCGTCGGCCTTCATCGAATAGGTAACCGTGGCGTCAGTGAAGTCGAGATCATACCAGATGACTGGTCCGTGATCTTTGAATTTCTTGTAGAGAGCGTCGTCCTGGGTGCAGGTCGCGGCTCCGTCTGTCACTATCCAGGGACCGCGAGTGAGTCGGCGGGCTTCCTGCGTTTCGCTGGTGAATGAATCCGCGAAGGGGAGTTCAGCGGCATTGCCTGAGACCGCGAGCAAGCAGGCGGTTGCGAGGATGGAAAGTTTACGAATCATGTTGCCGAACTGTAGCAACCCGGAGTGGCTGTTTGCACGCATTGAATTGCGTGATCTCTACCCGCGTTCCCCGCTGAGGTAGTAGACGGCGTCCGGATCGGATGCGGAGGTGAAAAGGGTTTTGGCAGGGCCGTGTTCGACAATCGTTCCGGCTCCGTCGCGTATCCAGAAAATGGCGGTGGAGTCGGATATGCGGCGCGCCTGGGCGAGGTTGTGCGTCACGATAATCACGGTGACCCGTCCACGAAGCGCCGCGATGTGATCTTCGACGACAGCGGATGCGAGGGGATCGAGAGCGCTGCAGGGCTCATCGAAGAGAATCACCTGAGGGTCAAGTGCGAGGGCTCTCGCGATGCAAAGCCGTTGTTGCTGGCCACCGGAAAGTTGGAGTGCGCTCTGATCCAGTCGATTCGATACTTCGTCCCAGAGACCGACGTCTTTCAGTGCCGATTCCGTGCGGTCTGCAATTTCCCGCTTCGGGATGCCGTGTTCCCGCAAAGGGATTTCAAAATTCCGCCGGATGGATTGCGGAAACGGGTTCGGCTTCTGGAAAACCATTCCAACGCGGCGGCGGAGTTTGAGAATGTTCACGTTCGGTCCGAGGATGCAGCCGCTTTCTCCAAGCACAATTTTTCCTTCCGCAATGCAACCGGGGGTGAGGTCGGTGAGCCGATTCAGGGAGGCGAGGAAAGTGCTCTTTCCGCAGCCGGAGGGGCCGACAAGAGCGGTGATTTCACCGGCGGGAACCTCAAGATTGACGTCCTTCACCGCCGTGAAATTTCCGTAGCGAATCGTGAGGTCTGAGATCGAGAGGCTATCCATTGATTGCAGGGTGGGTGGCGGATTGTCTGGCGAACCAGCGATCCGAGAGGAAGGAGGCGGTGAGATTGATGATGAGAATGAGAGTGAGAAGGACAAGCGCGCTGGCGGAAGCCCGGCCCGCTCCGTTGGGAATGTTCATCGCGAGGTCATAAATGTGGACGGAAACAGCCCGGCCGGAATCGTTGAGAGACCCCGGCCATCGCGTCGCGTAGCCGCTCGTGAAAATGAGAGCGGCGGTTTCGGATAGAGCGCGAGCCACGCTGATGGTGACGCCAACAAGAATCCCGGGGAGGGCACGGGGGAGGAGTATTTTTCCAAGTGTCGTGGTGCGGGATAATCCCAAAGCGGCGGCGGCGGGACGGAGATCTTGAGGAATTGCCCGCATCGCTGAAATGGTGGTGCGGATCACGATGGGGAGAACCATGCACGCGAGGGTAAGTCCGCCTGCGAGAATGGAGAATCCCAATCCTAAGACCTGACAGAAGAAGACCATCCCGAAGAGGCCGAAGACGATCGAGGGCACACTCGCGAGGAGGTCTATGGAAGCCGTGAGAAGTTTCCCTGTGCGGCTCTTCTCCGTGATCATTTCCGCAAACCAGAGCGCGCTGCCGACTCCTATTGGAACGGCGAGAGTGAGACAGGATAGCAGGATCAGGGCTGTCGAGGCGAGGATGGGGCCGATTCCTCCTCCCCGTCCTGATTCGGTAACTTCTTCAGTAAAGAAACCGGGGGAAAGATGGGGGAGTCCCAGCTGGATGAGATCGGTGACGATCCAGATGAGGGCCCCGATTCCGGTGAGGGCTGCGATGGAGCAAAGCGCTCCGAGTAGAATGTCGCTGATTTTGCCACTTCTCATCCTGCCTGTCCGGGTGTCAGTCTGCTTTTGCGGAATGCCTGCGAGGCGACGAGCGTTCCGGTGAGGATCACGAGAATGAGTCCGGCGGCATAGAGAAGTGCCCGATGATCGGAGGATGCGTATCCCATTTCCAGGGCAATCGTTGAGGTGATCGGTCTTACCGGATCGAAAAGGCTGTGCGGGATTTGAGCGATATTGCCGCAGACCATGACGACGGCGAGTGTCTCTCCCAGAGCACGGGCAATCGCGAGGAGGCAACCGGCTCCGATTCCCTGACGGGCAGCGGGGATGATGATACGCAGGATCGTCGCAGGACGCCCCATTCCAAGGGCGGCGGCACCCTGTAGCAATCCGGGCTCGAGCGAACGAATTGCGGAGCGTGCCGTGAGTCCGACCGTCGGCAGAATCATGAGGGCGAGGACCAGTCCCGCTGCGAGGAGGCTTTGACCGGGAGGTTGCCAGCGGTTGATGACTGGAACGAGAACCGTGAGCCCCCAGAATCCGAAGATAACCGAGGGCACTCCGGCGAGCAGCTCGAGAAGTCTGTCGTGAAATTTTCCAAGAGAGGCAGGTGCGTAGAATTGTTGAAAAATGGCACCGCCTACTCCGATAGGAATCGCAATAATCGTTGCCAGCACCGTGACGAGCAACGAGGCAAGTAGCATCGGGGTGAGCCCGAATTGCGGATCCCTTTCAGAACCGGGCTGCCACCTCAGGTCGGTGAAAAAATGGGATAGTTTTCCCGAGGTTAGCGCCGGCAAAGCTTCGCGGAAAAGAAAGACGATCACCGCAAGAATCACGCTTCCGGAGAGGATTGCGGTGGCACCGAGCGACAGTCTCAGGATGCGATCACGGAGAGACGGGGACATAGAGATGTGCTTCGACAAGGTCGTGGATCCGGTCGGACTTCAGATACTCGAGAAAGGTCCGGGACAACCCTGTGACCTCACCTTTGGTGATGATGTTCAGCGGGCGGGTGATCGGAAAAATTCCTTTCGCGACATTCTCCGTGGTCGGTTCGATCCCTTCGATCGTGATCAGTTTGATCGGCGCGCCCGCCAGAGCCTCACTCGCGGCGGCACCGATGGAGACATAGGCGATCGCGTCAGGATTGCCGGCGACAGTTTTGATTGCCTGTTGGTTTTCCCCGGCGATCACGTCGGCCTGAACGTCTGCGCTATCGAGACCTGTGTAGTCGAGAAACACTTCCAGTGTGGCGCGTCCCGCGGCTTTGCCTGTCACTACGATATCCGCGGCACTGCCTCCGAGGTTCTCCCAGTTGGAAATCTGCTTTTGGTAGATTGCTGTAATCTCCTCTTTAGTGAGATCTTCTATCGGGTTGTCGCTGTGCAGAATGAGACAGACGCCATCAATTGCGATGGTATCCGCCTGAATGTCGCTTTCCTCTGTTTTGAGAGCCCGCGAAGCCATTCCCAGTTTCGCGAGCCCCTTGCGCACATCGTTGATTCCCCGCGAGGAGCCTCCGGTTTGCACATCGATGCGTGCCCCGGGATTTTCTTTCTCAAAGCGCTGTGCCGCGTCGGCGACAAGAGGTGCAACGGTGCTGGAGCCGGTGATGAGAAGTCCCTCGCTGGATTCCAGTTTCGAGCAGGAGGTGAAATGAAGAAGAAAGAGACCGGCAGCGGCGATCGGTAAAACAAAACGAATCATAGATAAGGAACAACAAACCGGGAGGATGTCATTAGTTGCGTTTTGGTGCAACTATTTTTCCTCCGTCATTGCTCCTGCGGGAACTCGAACGAGCAACAGCCTAGATTCAACACTTCCCGAACCTTTGGCCCGGAGGAGATGTGCTCACGATAGGACTCTGCAACCGCGAGAAATTTTTGACGGCCCACTTTTCTTGTTTCGAGAATTCCTACCTCTTCGAGGACGCTGACATGGCGTGATGCCTTGTAATTGGATATGCCGAGTTTGGTCGCAAGTTGGCCCAGTGTCATGGGCTCCACCGATGAAATCAGCGACTCGACAATCTGCCAGCGAGTATCGTCGGAGAGCGCCTTCAGATAAGGGAGACAGGTGGCATCGGTTGCATCCATGGGAGGTCAATCTAGAGCCTATTCGGAAAAACTCCAATTCAAGACAGAAACAGGAGCGCTCACGTTACCGGGGGAACCGCTAAGAGGCGATCAGAATTCTCCTGAATCGTGAGCGGGCTCAATGAGAACCGGGCGACGGCGCCATTTTTTGAGAACGATTCCCTCGCCGGGGCTGAAGAGCCAGGCCAGAGTGAAAATTCCGCCGGCGGCGAAAGCGATCATTCCGGAAGTGGTTGTAGTCTCGAATCCGATCAACGGTGGCAATGTCAGGGCTGAGAGGTGGCCCAGTATTGCCGAAGCCAGAGCCGTCACCACTGCGATGATCAGCATCGTCGAGAGCTTGTGGGTGAGAAGCAGGGCGGTGGCCGGGGGAACGATCAGCATCGCGATGACGATGATGCTTCCAACTGATTCAAATGCCGCCACCGTCGTTACCGCTACCATTGTCATGAGCAGGTAGTGGAGAAATTTCGAGGAGAAACCAAGGGTATCGGCCATCGCCGGATCGAATGAGCCGAGCCGGAATTCTTTGAAGAAAATGATAATGATGAGGAGGTTGGTGAGGAGGGCCCCGCCGTTCACGAGAGCGGCTCTGGGAATCTCGAGTCCTGCCACAGTGACGATGTCGAGGGGAGTCAGTTCAATCGCCCCGTAGAGGACGCAGCCCGGATCGAGATCGACGTGGTCTGCTGCCTGGCGAATCAAAATGAGGCCGATTGCGAAAAGAGTCGTGAATACAATCCCCATTGCCGCCCCGCGATCAACGTTTCCAAAACGGCTGATCCACTGCGTGAAGAGCGCGGTGAGAACGCCCGCCAGCGCCGCACCGATGAACATAGGTGCGCTCGCCCGGGTGTCGGTGATGAGGTAGGCGATTGCAAGACCGGGAAGGACTGCGTGGCTGATCGCATCACCCATCATGCTCATTTTCCGCAGGACGAGAAAGCACCCGGGGAGGGCGCAGGCGACCGCGCAGAGAGCACCGATGACTACGATCCAGGTATCAAACGAGGTCCAGTTCATGAGGCAGAGGGGGTGCCGGTTTCGATGATGTGCGGGCTGGGCGGAACCGGTATTTCCACGCCGTGATTAGTGAGATACTCCTCCAGTTCCCGAACGAGCCGGGCTCCGAGAATGTGCTCGACGAGGTCGGCATCGCGGTCCACGTGGCTGGGGGCGATATCGGCGTAGGTGATGAGATAGGTTTCCCAGAGGCGGTGGTTCCGGGTAACACGGGCCGCTTCGCCGAATCCCGGTTCGGAGAGGCGGAGGCGTCCCGGTTCAGCCGGTTCGAGGTGGTCCTCGCGGCGGGCAATTCTTAGAATGTGTCTGAGTTCCCCCTTGGACCAGGTGCGCTTTTCGACGAGATCAGCGAGCGCAAAAGACCGGTTCGTGACAGGTCCGTCGCCCGCTGCGGCCTCGAGCAATTCATAGGCGGCGCGGAGGAGATGCTGGCGTCCCACCTTCCGGCGAAGCCGGGCGTGTCTGAGTAACCTTGGAATGACGCCACGGGCAGGGGCAAACAGCATACTTGTCAGGAAAAGTGACGCGGCAACGAGGACGATGACGGCACCTGCCGGGAGATGCGGTGTCAGGGCGCTGATGGAGGCGCCGAGCCATCCGCTGAGCCCGCCGATTGCCGCAGAGAGGATTAACATGGTGCGCAGTTTCTGGGTCCAGAAACGTGCCGAAGTGGGAGGAGTGATTAAAAAGGCAATCACGAGAATGAGTCCCACTGACTGAAGTCCGATCACCGTCACCGCAGTGACCAGAGCGAGAAGGAGGACATCGAGAAATAGAGTCGGCCAGCCCTGTGAAGCGGCGAAGCCGTCGTCAAAGCAGAGAAGGAGAAACTCTTTCAAAAACAGAAAAGCCATTCCTGATGAGACCGCGGCGACTGTGGCAATGAGATAGAAATCCGACTTCACCATCGAAGCGGTTTTGCCATAGATGAAAGATTCCAGACCGGCGGCACTCGCCCCCGGCATTCCCTGAACCATCTGGAGGCTCGCAACGCCAATCCCGAAAAAGACACTGAGGACGAATCCCATTGCGACATCGTCGCGAAGTCTCGTCGTGTTGCGAATCACGAGCATCGTGAAAATTCCCGCCACTCCCGAAAGGGTCGCTCCGAGGAGAAGGCCGGGGAGCGATTTGCCGGAAAGGCCCATTCCCACCATGACTGCAAAGGCGATCGCGACACCGGGGAGGGTGGCGTGAGAGAGCGCGTCCGCCATGAGGGAGCGCTTGCGCAGAAGGAGAAAGGAACCAATCAATCCCGCGGCAACCCCGAGAAGCATCGTGCTGATAACGACGAGTCTCGTGTTGTAGTTTTGAAGTAGCAGCACTTCAAAGATGTCGCTCCAGCCTGGCATTATTCGATCGAATGGCGGAGCGCTTCGGCCGCTTTTTCGAGAAGGTTCAGTTTTCCTCCGTAGGTCTTCTGCAGATTCTCACGGGTGAAGGTTTCCTCGGCGGGACCGTCGGCGACGACCCTCATATTCAGGAGGACGAGCCAGTCAAAGTAGGTCGTCACTGTGGCGAGATCGTGATGGACAACGAGACAGGTTTTTCCTTTCGCGCTGAGGTCTTTCAGCAATTGCACGATCGCTTCCTCGGTTGCTGCGTCGACGGCGGCAAAGGGTTCGTCCATGAGGTAAAGCTCGGCGTCCTGCATCAGGGCCCTCGCGAGAAAAACGCGTTGCTGTTGGCCGCCTGACAATTGACTGATCTGCCGTTCCGCGAGATGGGCGATTCCGACCTGCTCAAGTGCTTCGCGGGCCCGTTCGGTTTCCTTTTTGCTGACTCGCTTGAACCAGCCGATGCGGCGGTAGGCACCCATCGTGACGACATCGAGTGCACTCACAGGGAAATCCCAGTCGACGCTCTCCCGCTGGGGGACATAGGCGACAAGGTGGCGTGCTTTGCGATAGGGCTTCCCGTAAACATGAGCCCATCCCGAAGTCTTCGGGATGAGATCGAGACACGCTTTGAGGAGGGTGCTTTTTCCGGCTCCGTTAGGGCCGACGATTCCGACAAGTTTGCCTTCGGGAATGTTCAGCTCGATATCCCAGAGGACCGGCTTGCGATTGTAGGCGACGGTGAGGTCGTGAATCGCAAGGGGAACTTCCGGAGGATGCTCCGGCCTCGGCTCGGTTGGAACCGGAAAGGTGCTCTGGGAGCCGAGAGTTTCAGTATGAACAGACATGGAAGGTCGGGAATTGATTAACGAACAATATCAAAAGCGTTTCGTAAATCCACAGAATGCACCGATTTCTTCGGAATCGGAATTTAATCCGAGTTGGGTGCCGCAGTCGAAAACGAGATCTTCGGAGATTGAAAGTGTCATTCCGCCTGCCGCATACGCCTGATAGGGAGCGGGACCGGTGATTCCAATATACTCCGTGAAAAGGCCGATCTGTTCGCTTAGATCAAAACCGAGAACGAGAGAGTGAAGGAACTCCACGTCGTAATCACTGGTGGCCTCATCGTAGACGTAGTCAATTTCCCCCATGATGCCCAGGCCGACTCTGTCATTCAAATCCATCGAGAAAGGAAGGATCAAACCGCCCTCAAACTCCCCGTTACTGAGTTCAGTTCCGGTGGGGACTTTGACGAAAGGAAAGATAGCGAAAGCAGAGCCTCCGTCGTCATTTCCCCAGACGTTGTATTTGAGTCTGAACTGCACATCGCCGAATCCGTCCGCATTATTCGCGCCGTTCTCAAAGGCGTAGGTGTCGAAGACGGTTTGAAGATCGATTCGATTGGTGAGACCGACTTTGAAGTTGGTCGACATGAAGGTGTAGGTGTCATCTCCGCCGTCGTGTCTCCAGTCGAAGTAACTTGCTTCGATGACGTAGGCTCCTGCGTCAACGGTGAGAGGGCTCTCGGTGGCATCGGGGCGATCAGGAGAAAGTTCCCGCCACAGTTCACGTGGAGTCGGGTTGAAAAGGGTGTAGCCCGTTTTATCCGAGGTTCCTGAATAACCGGCGGGGTTCCTGCGGTCGTCGTCACCGGCACCAACCGGCAGTGTCATCAACGAGAGGGTGATCGTGAGAGCGGAGGCGAAGCGGTGAAGCGTCCTGATAGGAAAATAGGAGGTCATAGTTTCTGATCTCTGTTTGAAGTCTTCTGCAAACTCCGAACCGCTACGGGTGTTCGTAAGGGGCCAGTTTTCCTTTCATCCCCCCCGTGGGAGCCTTGCCGCCGAGCGCACGGGTGATGGTGGTCACGTTGTGATCAATCATTCCGATGTAGGTGCCGGCGTAGGAGCCTTCCCGCCCCATCGCATCGGAGAACAGGGTTCCTCCGATTGCTACGGAGTGCCCCCTCGCGGAGGCTCCTTCGACGAGGGCTTTGATGTTCTTATCCGACACAGAACTTTCAACGAAGACAGCGGGGATTTTCCGCTCTGCGAGAAAGTCGACGAGATCTTCGATATCTTTGACCCCGGCTTCCGACTCCGTGCTGAGTCCCTGAATCCCGCGAACCTCAAGCCCGTAGGCGCGGGCCATGTAGTGGAAGGCGTCGTGTGCCGTGACGAGAACCCGCTGATTCTCCGGAATTGATTCGATCGAATCGAGGGCGTAGCCATTCAGCTCGGCCAGCTCCGCTGCATAGATATCCGCGTTGTTGTTGTAAAAAGCGGCATTGTCAGGGTCATGATCAGCGAGGACTGCCGCGACCACATTTACCGCGCTTTTCCATCCGTTCACGTCCATCCAGACGTGGGGATCTGGATGATGTTCGTCATCACCGGATAGGGCGTAATCGGGATCTTTCGCGAGTTCGTCAGTCACGGCGACGACCTTTTTTCCAGATTTTCCGATGCGGTCGAGAACGTCGCTCATCTTCCCTTCGAGCTTCATTCCGTTGTAAAAGATGATATCAGCTGCCTGGAGGGCTTTGACATCGAGTGAGGTCGGTTTGTAGAGATGGGGGTCAACGCCCTCGCCAATGAGGTTCTCCACCTGAGCTTTCTCAGCGGCTACATTGCGCACGATGTCTGCGATCATTCCCGTCGTCGCGGTGATCGTGATGGTGTTGTTCGGGCTCTCCGCTTTGTCACTCCCGCACGAGGTGGCGAGAAATGCAGCGAGAGAAAGCACTATTTGAATGGCTCTATTCAGTTTCATAATGAGATTCTATCGGATAGCTATCTTGAGTGGTCAAGATAAAAGAATTGAGTGGTAAAGATTTGTCGAAATTGATTAGTCAAAAAGTGCGGGTAGAGTTGGCGACTTATGACTTCCAGCACTGTGGAAAATTACTTAAAGGCGGTTCTGCATTTGCAGGGGGCTAATGGGATGACCACCGTCGGGGAAGTCGCAAAAGAGCTCGATGTCACCCCGGGAACTGTGACGACGATGATGCGTCATCTCAGCGAGCGCGATTTTGTTGACTACACACCGCGAAAGGGGCTCAAGCTCCTGCCGAAGGGAGAACAGGAGGCTTTAACAGTCGTGAGGCGGCACCGGCTTATTGAGTTGTTTCTCGTTCAGGTCATGAAGTTGGATTGGTCCGAAGTGCATGAAGAGGCGGAGATTCTTGAGCACGTTATTTCCGAGCGCCTTCTTGATCGGATTGATAAAATGCTCGGCGAACCGACTCACGATCCCCACGGCGATCCGATTCCGGACAAGGATGGAAAAATTGCCGAGTTCACAGGAATCGCTCTCTCCGTGGCAGAGGAGGGAATGTATCGTGTCGTGCGTGTTTCCGACGAAGATTCAGCCCTGCTCGGTTGGTTGGATGAGAACGGGTTAACGATAGGGGAGGAGATCAGATTGGCACATTCCAATCGTGCCGCCGGCGTGCTCGAGATTGAGAAGAAAGGCGCTGAATCGGTTCAGTTGGGGCTGCAAATGGCTGAGCGGGTTTACGTCGAAATGCTCTCTGTTTCCGAAGTGTTTCGATAGAGTGAGAATTTTCCTTGCGAATCGGTAAAATCAACGCACTTTAGGCGCTCGCAACTTCTGCGACCACGGGCAGATGTCTGAGCGGTTTAAGGAGCACGCTTGGAAAGCGTGTGTAGGGGTAACTCTACCGTGGGTTCGAATCCCACTCTGCCCGCCATCAAAAAGCCTCAGCACCCAACGAAAGTGGGTGCTGAGGCTTTTTGATATCCGGAAGTCGGGGTTCGAACCCACGGTTCGACTCGCAGCGCAGCGAAGAGGTCGGCCAAAGCGAAGCGACGCGGACAATCCCACTCTGCCCGCCATCAAAAAGCCTCAGCACCCAACGAAAGTGGGTGTTGAGGCTTTTTGATATCCGGAAGTCGGGGTTCGAACCCGCGGTTCGACTCGCAGCGCAGCGAAGAGGTCGGTCAGGCACTTTATTGTCCCGCGCTCCGGTAAGCCGGAAGACTATGGATGCTCAATGCTCTCATAGTGAGTGGATCGTTGAAAGTGGCGTGATAGGTTCACATCGACATTTCGGTTTTTTGCGAATTGTTGCGTCCTTTTGTAAGAAAAGGCGTCTACCAAGTAATTATGCCGGGATCAGTTTCCACCATCGATGTTGAAAGGCTTTCCAGTGGGGAGTTGCGCAATTCTCTCTTTAGATTCGTGTGTTCCAAAGTCGGTGATCCCCATCTGGCTGAGGATCTCACTCAGGAAATTCTTCTTCGGGGTTTGAGTAAGCTGTCAGGATTGAAAAGCCGGGAAAGGCTCGAGTCCTGGTTGTTCCAGATCGCCCGCAACGCTATCGCCGATCATTTCCGGCAGACGAAACCGACTGAAGTCTTTTCCGATGATCTGCCGGACAACAATGATGCTTTTCAAACCATTGCCGAGGAAGACGCGGTGCTCCGTGAGATGTTGTCTTCATTCATTCGCGGTGTCGTGGAGTCGCTTCCTGCCAAATATCGCGATGCTCTCCGCTACACGGATTACGAGGGGCACACCCAGGCTGAGCTCGCGAGGAGGGAGGGCATTTCCCTATCGGGGGCTAAGTCACGCGTTCAGCGCGCCCGTCAGGAAGTCCGCGAAGCGGTGAAGCGATGCTGTGACATCGAGAAAGACGCCTCCGGCCAGATTCTGGATGTGAGAGAGCGGAAAACCCCTGAGGCTGTCTCTGAGATCAGCCGGGTTCGCAAGATTGAAGAGAGGCTTCAGCAGACCTGATTCTTGAAAAGGCGTTTTGTAAAAATAAGCTGCGTCCTTTTTTAGTTTTTCCCGTCTCTCCGGGTATGAAGACAGATCAAGTGCATTTACCCGTCGCAGTTATCGGAGCAGGCCCCGTCGGACTTGCCGCCGCCGCCCATCTCATCGAGCGCGGTGAGCGCCCTCTCATTCTCGAGGGTGGTCCATCGGTCGGGCATTCGGTGAGAAAATGGGGACACGTCAGGATGTTTTCACCCTGGCGCTACAACATCGACCCGGCAGCTCGGCGGTTGCTGGAGAGCTCCGGTTGGGACGAACCCTGTGGAGACAAGCTTCCCACGGGGAACGACATTGTTGGAGAATATCTTGAGCCTCTCGCCTCGGTTGAGCTCATTGCTGAATCTCTTCGTTTGAACCATCGTGTCACCGCCATTTCCCGTGAGGGAACTGACAAGGTTCGCACTCAGGGGAGAGAGGAGCGTCCTTTCGTGATCCGGACCGTTGATGGTTCGGGAAATGTTGCGATCCATCGCGCCAAAGCAGTGATCGATGCCAGTGGAACCTGGGAGACCCCGAATCCGTTGGGGGCGGATGGGCTTAGCGTTCCCGGTGAGGAGCGGTTTGCCGCTCGAATTGAGTACGGAATTCCTGACGTGAAGAGCTCGCGATCCGCAGATTTTGCGGGAGCTCATGTCCTTGTGGCAGGAAGTGGGCACTCGTCTTTCAATGCAGTTTTAGATCTCCTGAAACTTAAGGAAATGCACCCGGAGACGACGATTACCTGGTCGATGCGAAAAGCGAAACTGGGCAATGTCTTCGGAGGCGGAGCCGCCGATGCGCTTCCTCAGCGGGGTGAACTGGGGCGGAAGGTGCGTGAGGCAGTGGAAGGCGGTGCCGTGAGGTTGCTGAATCCGATGACGATCGGGGGGCTTGCAGAAAGTGACGCCGGCTCTGCGATTGCGGTAAGGGCGTCGGTGTCCGGAGAATCCGTTGAGCTGACCGTGGACCGTATCGTCGTCGCGACCGGTTTCCGACCCGACCCGGGGTTCAGCCGTGAGATCAGACTCGGGCTCGATCCCGCACTGGAATGCGCTGAGAAGCTCGGTCCTTTGATCGATCCCAATGAGCACAGCTGTGGCAGCGTCCCTCCTCATGGTGCTGCTGAGCTCGCGCATCCCGAGCCGCGCTACTACATCGTCGGAATGAAAAGCTACGGTCGTGCCCCGACTTTTCTCCTTGCGACAGGTTATGAGCAGGTGCGGTCGGTGGTCGCAGAAATCGCGGGCGATCACGCCGCTGCCGCCAAAGTTGAACTGAATCTCCCTGAAACCGGTGTTTGTTCACTCAGCGAACCGGAGGAGGAGGTGACCCCGCCGTGTTGTGGCGTAGCAGGCACATAGTCCTACTCACTAAGGGGCCCCGGGAGCACCGGCGTTCCCGGGTGACGTCATGAACATCGATCTCAGCTTGGATTGTCGTTTCGGTCAAGACGATAGGGGAAGCGCTTCCGCCCTTTCCCTATTGCACCGCCAACACTCCCGCTCTATCTCTCTGCATGCTCCAATACAATGGTTGGTTTTTTGTGATCGTGCTGGCTCTCTTCCTTTCCTGGAAGCTGGATCTGATCTCGACGCTTTTGAATCTCAAGGCTTTATCCCCGGAGATTCCGGAGGCGTTCAGGGAGGTTGTCGATGAGGAGGCCTACGAAAAGTCGCAGGAATACACAAGGGCAAAATCGGTTTTCGGTGTTGTCGAAAGTATCTTTTCGCTCGTGGTTCTTTTCGTCTTCTGGTGGTTTGGGGGATTCGGTTGGCTCGATGAGCTCGCTCGCGGACTCGGGCGCGGGCCCGTTGTTACGGGGCTGGTTTTCATCGGTTTGTTGCTCATGGGGCAGCAGGCTTTGAGCACGCCGTTCGAGTTATACAATATTTTCGTTCTTGAAGAGCAGTTCGGATTCAACCGGATGACCCTCGGGACCTGGTTGGGCGATCACATCAAGGGTGCCGTTCTCGGTGTGCTCATCGGTGCGCCTTTGCTGGCCCTGCTCTTGTGGCTCTTTCAATCGGTTCCGCTGGCGTGGCTCTGGGCCTGGGTCGCGGTGACGGCGTTTTCTCTTCTGCTCACCTACGTGGCACCGACCTGGATCATGCCGCTGTTTAATAAATTCGAACCGCTTCCGGAAGGGGAGTTGAAAACGGAGATCCACGCGATGTCGGAAAAGTGCGATTTCCCGCTGAAAGAGGTTTCGGTGATGGATGGTTCGAAGCGTTCCGCGAAATCGAATGCCTTCTTCACGGGGATTGGAAACAACAAGCGAATCGCGCTATTCGACACCCTGATCGAGAATCACACCACCGATGAGCTTGTCGGCGTGCTTGCTCACGAGATCGGCCACTTTAAAAAGAAACACATCGTGAAGTCGCTCCTCATCGGGATCGTGACAACAGGGGTAATGTTTTTCCTGCTGGGACTCATGTTGAACAATCGCGGGCTCTTCGATGCCTTCGGAGTGAAAGAGACTTCGGTCTATGTGAGCCTTGTTTTGTTTGGCCTGCTCCTTTCACCGCTGAATGAAATTCTGTCGGTGTCAGGTAACTGGCTGAGCCGGAAAAACGAATTCGAAGCCGACGCCTACGCTGCGGAAGTCACCGGGAAACCGGAGGCGATGGTGAGTGCCCTGAAAAAGCTGAGCACCGATAACCTGAGCAATCTCACGCCTCATCCGTTTTACGTCTGGCTGAATTACACCCACCCGCCGGTAGTCGAGCGCGTCGCTGCTCTGGAGGGCGCTAAAGCGCCGTAAAAGGTAAAAAGTCACGATTGGCTTCGATGGCGCCGGCGCGTTGATGTCCGAAGGTCGTAGCGGTGGTTGCCAGAGCCTATCCGACCTTTCACCTTTTACCTTCCCACTTTTTACCGCGCGCAGCGCGCAGCGCGACTACCCGCCAATCGCGATCATTTTCCGTCCCGGCTGATAATTTTCGCGGAACTCGTGCATCTCGGGTTTGCGGGCGACGACGTTGAGGAAAAACTTCGCGACATCTTTATCGGTCATGGTTTCGTCGCGGAGGACTTCGCGCATGTCGAATTCGAGGTGACTCCCGAGGCAGGGGCGGAGCTTTCCTTCGCAGGTGAGCCGCAACTTGTTGCAGTTCTCACAGAAATGGAGATTCGTCATCGCTCCAATGAAGCCGATGATCTGTCCGGTTTCGGGAACTTCGTAGTAGCCGGCAGGGCCGTTGGTGCGGATGTCAGGGCGGGGGACCAGCTTGCCGAGTCGAAATTCGATCAGTTTGCGGGCCTCGCCGCTCGGGAGAAAATTGTCTTCGTTGAGCACCTGGGTCGTGCTCACGGGCATGAGTTCGATAAAGCGGAGAAGCAAATCCCGTTCTCTCGCAAACTCGATCATGTCCCAGAGCTCATGTTCGTTGCGGTGACGCATCAGAACGGTGTTGATTTTGATTTTTTCAAAACCGGCCTCCCTCGCTGCGTCGATCCCGGCTATCGCGTCCGGGAGGAGATCTCGACCCGTCGTTTTCGCGTATTCAGCGGGGTCGAGGGTGTCGAGAGAGACGTTCACGGTGCGAACACCTGCCTTTTTGAGCGCTTCGGCGTTGCTGATCCCGTCCTTATTCTTTTTGGCGAGAAGGGTTCCGTTTGTGGAAATGCCGATGTCGTTGATTCCCTCAATAGTGCCCAGTTCCTCCATGAACCAGTTCACATTCCGGCGGGTCAGTGGTTCGCCCCCGGTGACGCGAACCTTGGAAATCCCCAGCGAGGCCCCCACGCGAACAACGCGGAGAATCTCCTCGTAGCTCAGGATGTCGTCACGCTTGAGCCATTCCTGTTCCTCGTGAGGCATACAATACTGGCAGCGCTCATTGCATCGATCCGTAATCGAGACTCTGAGGTAACTGATAAGATGTCCGAATGGGTCCTCCATGTTCGTTAAGTTAACTTTCGCTGTGCCCATGAGGGAAGCAAGCAAATCCCGTGATTTGATTGCCCCTTCGATACAAAAGCGCTAGAGTCGTGAGGAATGGAACTAATCAAGGTTGATGAGCTCGTGCTGCTGCAGCAGCGGCTGCGGCGACGCTGGTTCCACTATGGGATGGAGGAGAAGGTCCTCGTGGATAAGGTTTCTTTTTCGGTCGAACGCCACCGCAGTCTCGCCATTGTCGGGGAGGAAAGCAGCGGGAAACTGCCGCTCACGCTTGCGACGCTGCGGCTTCATGAGATCGCCTCGGGAAGAATCGAGTTTCGTGAAGTCGATATCCATTCCGTGAGCGAGAGGCGTTTCCGTATGCTGAGAAGGGGGATACAGGCTGTTTTTCCGGATTCGTTCGGGCAACTGACCCGGGATCTCACCGTGAATCAGAGTTTTCTCGAGGTATTGCGACTCTGGTATCGCCGTGAATCAAAGGAGGAATGGTTCAACCGCATTGAGAAGGTCATGGTTGCCTGCGGGCTTCCCGAGGCTTTGCGCCATCTCTATCCGCTCGAACTGGACGCGGTGGAGCGGCAGCAGGTCGCGCTGGCGAGGGCCCTGCTGTCGAGCCCCGATTTGTTGATCTGTCATGGCTATACTCAGGGACTCGATGCGGTCGAACAGGCTGAATTGCTCAACCGCGTTATGAAGATTCGTGAGGAGATGGAGCTTACCGTTCTCGTGGTGACAGACGACCTTGCAGTAGGGCATCATTTGGGCGATGATATCGCGGTGTTGCACCGGGGACGGATTCTTGAATTTGGCGATTCAGAATCAGTGGTAAACCGGCCTCAGCACGATTACACCCAGCGACTCGTGAGTTGCTCGGTTTGACTCCGACGAAATGACCCCTCTTTTCCGAAAATTCCTTGGTCTCAATTGGCTTCTTTTTGCCAATATGCTGGGGCTGTTGATTTTCGGCGTATTTGCAGTCTACAGCGCCTGTTGGATGCGGGAACAGCCCGAGCTGGCCACGAAATGGCGCGACCAGGTGTTCTGGATCCTCCTCGGTCTGGTCGTTTTTTTTATCGTCAGTCTCATCGATTACAAATGGATCCGCTTCCTCGGATTTCCCTTCTATCTGATTGCGACAGGCTTGCTGATCTTCACCACTTTCGGGGGGGTGGAAATCAACGGAACGCGGGCCTGGTTGAATCTTGGTCCCATCCTGCTTCAGCCTTCGCAGCTTGCGATCGCAGGCGGGGTTATTGCTCTCGCGCTGGTGCTTTGCACCTTGCATCGTTGGCATCCCGTTTTCCGCAGTCCGCTCGTGCGGCTTCTCGTGACCGGCGTAATCGCCGCGGTGCCGTTTCTTTTTGTTCTCATTCAGGGTGACTTCGGATCCGCGATCGTCTGGGTCCCTGTCTACGGGGTGATGGTTCTGGTGGGGAATATTCCGATTCGCTATCTGCTCGTGATCATACTTTCCGTGACGATGTTCCTTCCTTTCGCATTCTTTTTCGGTCTCAAAGATTACCAGAAAAAGCGTATTACCACGCAGATCGAGATGCTTCAGGGGAAGAAGGTGAACATTCTCGCGGAGGCATACAGCGCTTATAACAACCTTCTCGCGATCGGGAGCGGGGGATGGAGTGGAAAAGGCTTTAAAAACCCTGACACGGTCAATAACAAAGGCTTCATTTCTCCGGACACGGCGATCAATGACTTTATCTTTCCGGTTTTGTCAGAGGAGCAGGGTTTTCGCGGCAGTTTACTCATGCTGGGCGGGTTCATGCTCTTTTTGCTGCAGTGTCTCTATGTGGCCTTCTACAGCCGGGATATGATGGGCAGGCTCCTCGTTGTCGGGGTTGTCGCGCTCCTTTTTGCCCACATATATCAGAATGTGGGAATGAATCTTCTCATCATGCCTATTACCGGTATTCCGCTCCCGTTTATCAGCTACGGGGGAACCTTCATGGTTGTAATTCTGTTTCTCGTGGGAATCGTTCAGAGCGTCTGGATTCACCGAATCGACCCGGAGGCGAAGAAAGCCCGTCCTCAACTCCAGATTGAGCATCTTGATTAGTTGGTCGCTCTTTCTGCATCTTACGGGATCGGGGCTTGCTCCTTACCGCTCAGCAATGTATTCCTATTTTCGGTAGTCTATGATTGAAGCCAAAGAACTGACAAAGCGCTATGCTGGAAGAACCGCTGTCGACGGAATCTCTTTCGATGTCGCTCAGGGTGAGATCGTCGGCTTTCTCGGTCCCAACGGAGCGGGAAAAAGCACCACGCTCCGGATGCTGACCTGCTTTCTGTCGGCGTCGGAAGGCACCGCCAAAGTGGCGGGATTTGATATTTACGAGGATTCCATCGAAGTCCGCAAGCGCATCGGTTACATGCCGGAGAATGTGCCTCTCTATCCCGATATGCGGGTGGTCGAGTATTTGAAGTTTCGCGCTCAGATTAAGGGGCTCCGCTACCGGGAGGGAAAACGTGCCGTCGAGGAGGCAATGGATATTTGCAGCCTCACAGAAGTGGATCGAAAGATCATTTCGACTCTCTCAAAGGGCTATAAGCAGCGGGTCGGTCTTGCTGATGCCCTCGTGAATAAGCCGGACTTACTCATTCTGGACGAGCCGACCAATGGTCTCGACCCCAATCAGATCCGTCAGTCGCGGGAATTGATCAAGCGCCTCGGGGAGCGACATACGATTTTGATTTCAACGCACATTTTGTCCGAAGTGGAGATGACCTGTAACCGCGTTATCATCCTCGACCGGGGGCAGATCAAAGCGTCGGATACGCCGGAAAATTTGATCCGCCGCCTGCGCCAACCCGGCGCCGTGGTTCTCGAGATCAAAGGCAAAACGGAGAATGCGGTTGAGCGGGTTCAATCGATCGAAGGCGTCAACGAGGTCACGAAAATCGATCAGCGGAACGGCTGGCTGTCCCTTTCAATCGGGACTGACCCGAATATCGATGTCAGAGAGGAAATTTTTGATCTCACGCTGAAAGAAAAGTGGAAAGTGCGGGAACTCGCGAGCCGTGCGGCTTCGCTTGAGGATGCCTTTGTCGATCTCGTTCAGTCGAAAGCCGTTGCCTCTCCGGAACCCGGGACGGCAGAGGCTGAGGAAAAGGAGGAAGTCGATGCGTAGGTGTGACCTAACCCTCTTGAGTCAGGCACCTAACCCTGTTGGATTTTTGTTAGTGACAAACTGATGCGAACTTTTTTCATTCTGTTCATCAAAGAGCTGCGATCATTTTTGCTTTCGCCGCTGGCGTATGTTCTTATCGCTCTTTTCACGCTTCTGAATGGCTGGATTTTCGTCAGCATGGTCAAGGCGATGCAGCTGCAGGTCAGTTCCCAGAGCTTGATCCATAACCTCTTTTCCTCGGGGTGGTTCTGGATGGGGTTTTTCATTCTTTTCCCGCTCATCACAATGCGACTCTTTGCTGAGGAACGGAAGATGGGAACGATCGAGGGACTGCTCACTGCTCCGGTGAGAACGTCGGAAGTGGTCCTCGCCAAGTACTTCGCAACCGTGGTTGTTTATGCCATTATCATCGCTCCCGTGATTCTCTTTTTCCCAATATTTCAACTCGTCACCGGGGAGCAGGCTGCGTTCAGCCCCGGCGCTTTGTGGGGGAGTTTGTTAGGGCTTCTTCTCATCGGGCTTTTCAATGTTGCGATCGGGACACTTGCTTCGGCTCTGACGACGAACCAGCTTATTGCCGCAATGCTGACTTTCGTGCTCGTGATGCTGCATTATTTTCTCGGATTCCTACAGAATTTCGGGGTGACCCCTGATTCTGTCTGGGCGGATGGATTAACCTATTTTTCCACCACGGAACACATGAATTCGCTGACGGAAGGGCTCATCGACAGTCGCCCTGTTGTTTATTACATCAGCTTCAGCGTCGTGCTGATTGCTTTAACTCATCACGTGCTGGAGTCGCGCAAATGGCGTGTCTAAGAAAGGAAACTGGACATGGCCAAGGATAAAAAAAGCAGCGGTAAAATGACGAAGGCGGAGACAGATGCGGACGTTGAGGAAAAAGCCGTCAGTAAGGTGAAAACGGCGGGGCGTCGCATTGAGCGCTATCGCACCGCTCTGCTCGTCTCTGTGCAGATACTTTTCATCGGGATTGTTTTCTTCCAGTTAAACTACCTGAGCTGCCGCCGGCATACGACCTGGGATTTGACGCAGAACAACCGCTTTACCCTTTCGGATACGACGGGGAATTACCTCCGCAATATGGGGTCGGAAGTCCGCATCGTCATGGCCTTCCTCGGGACCGCTGAACTGTTCACCGATGTGAAAGGGCTTATTTCGGAGTATGGCCGCGTCGGTGGCGATTCAGTCACCGTTGAGTTTCTCGATCTCAGTCGCAGCAAGGCCCGTCTTATCGAGTTGGGCGACAAGTATCAGCTCGAGTTCAACCGGAATCAGATCGTGATTCTTGGAGACAACGGCAGGATCAAGACGATTCCGGCGGAGGAGTTGGTTACGCGTGATTCGCGCAGTGGCAGGGTTATTGAGTTCCGCGGGGAGGAGATTCTGACGGCGGCGCTGCTTGAAGTGACTGAGCAGCAGCAGCGTAAAATTTACATGATTACCGGTGATCGCCGCGCCGAGGATATCGCCGGAATTGCGAGCCAGATGCAACCGCTCGTTAACGCCCAGAACGCACGTCTTGATGGACTGGTTCTCGAAGGACTTCAGGATATTCCCGCCGATGCCGATGTCCTCTTTTTCCCGGGGAACACTTCGGATCTAACGGATCGCGAGCTGGAGTTGGTAAAGAATTACTGGGAGAACCAAAAAGGCGGCCTCGTCGTCCTGCTCAATCCCGGAGACAAGACACCGAATCTCAATTCGCTGCTGCGGGAGAATGGAATCGGGCCGAGGCCTGACCGGGTTATGAGTGTGGTCACGATCCCGGGGCTCGCTGCGCAACGGATTTACGACGTTCCCATCACGATGATGCCCGGAGACGGGCCGACTCGCGATCTTCCTGCACTTTCGACACGCCTTTCGGGGCACAGTCAGTCGCTTGAGGTGCTTTATGATGATGAGCTGCTCCTTTCGGAAAATGTGAAGGCGACTCCGCTCATGATCGTTTCGGGCGAGGGGTTTTGGGGCGAGACAGATTTCCTTTCCGAAGATGTTTCCTACAATCCGGATATCGATTACGGGCGTCCTGATCTGATCTTCACGGCGGCATCGGTCGAAAAGGGGATGCCGGGGGATTCTGAGTTGCTCGAGGGGAGTTCGCGAATGGTCGTGGTTGGCAATCCGGACCTGATTGCACCGGACGGGAACACTTCCAAAGTGAATGCTGATTTTGCGATGGCTTCAATCAACTGGGTCATGAACCGCGAGGAGCTCATGGGGATTTCGCCGCGTCGTCCCACCGCATTTACTTTAAACGTGTCACCGGGCAGTCTCGGGTTTCTGCATTCGTTAGTGATTTTGTTAATCCCGGGTATGGCATTGCTTGCGGGACTGTTTGTCTGGATGAAACGGAGGGCGTAATGGCAATTTTGAATACAAAATGAGGTTCATCACTACAGCGATTTTAGGAGTGTCAGTCATCGTGCTGGCAATCGTGATTCATTACGTCGACCGCGAACCGGAAGTAGGTGGTCGCGCTGCCGCGCTTGCGAATGTCCTCGTGAGATTCGACACCGAACTGGTTGATCGCATCACCATTGAAAAGGGCGTCAAGAAGACCGTTCTGGTGGGGCAGGCGGGAACCTGGTTTTTCAAAGAGCCGGAGCAGGACAGGGTCGATGCGCGGATCTCCGCTGCAGTGCTCGATCAGATCAACCATCTTACGATCGTTGACGAGATTGCAGAGGACGAAGCCGGACTGGGTGAACTGGAAATGGGTTTGTCAGGGGACAATGCCATTACCGTTACCATTTCCGGGCCGAAGGAGGAGGGGGCCAAAGAGAGAGTGGAGAACAAAATCACGCTTGGGGGCGCCGCGCCGCGAAGTAACACCATTTACGCCCGGCGGGACGGGGAAGAGACGAATTTCGTCGTCGACGGGAATCCCCGTCAGTGGCTCGAGCAACCGCTCGCAATGTTGCGTGACCGCAAGATTGTCGGCGCTCCGGTAGATCGGATCGTGCAGATGGTGATCCGCCAGTCGACCGGCGAGATAGCGCTTCACCGCACGATTACTTCACCTCCGCAACCCTGGGCGATCGCCAAGCCGATCCAAACCTGGGCCGGCGTGGAAAAAATGGATGAGCTGGTCGCCGCGATCAGCGGGCTCGAAGTGAGTGAAGTGATTCTGGATGCCGATCCTGCTGAGCCGATTCCCAATCCTCTTCCGGAAAACGCGGTTGTTTTTCAGATGATGGTTTTTGGGTTTGAAGAGCCTCTCACCCTGTATTTGAAGCAGGTGGGGGACGGCGATGGTGGTCCCCCTTTGCTGGAGGCCCGTGTTTCAGATCGCCCCGCTGTTTACCGGTTGAACAGTACATTCCTGGAGGAATTACCGGAGAAGGCGAACGACCTCCGCGACCGGACTCTCGCGAGGATTCAGCTTCCGTATCTGGATACGATCGTCGTGCAGAGTCTCATCGATCCGCTCGTTTACCTGAAGAATGAGCCTTCGAGCGGGGGAATGAACTGGAGCGTGAAGATTAACAATAAGCTCGTTCCCGCGAATTTTGCCGAGATCGCTTCGCTTGTCGACGGCGTCAACAGTGCCGCGATTCGGGATTTTGCCTCAGACTCCGGGGAAGATATCGCCTCCTTTGGACTGGCGCCTCCGATGAAGCGAATCACTTTCAAAATGAAGTATCCCGGCGTGCCGCTGGATGATGGTTCCCCGGGGCAGGTTCAGGAGGTGGACCGGGTTCTTAACCTGGGATGGAAGAAGGGCGAGGAACAGCGTCTCTTTGCCAACTTTGAAGGGGAGCCTTTCGTCTACGAGTTGGACCCGAGTTTTGTCTCGTTGATTCCGACGCATCCGGTGAAATGGCGCTCGCTCAATGTCCTCACTTTGAATTCGATGCGCCTCGAATCAATCACCCGGGACAAACCCGGAGTGGAGAAGTTGAAGCTCACCTACGATTACAAGCGGGATGCCTGGGGCGCGTTCAGCAATGGCGTGGACGTCGGCCCGAGTCTCGATATCGCTTCTGCCCGGAGGCTGCGCGAGCGGCTCGGCGGGCTCACTGCGCAGGGATGGATTCTTTCCCTGGCACCTGCGTATGAGGCGCTTCAGAACCCTGATGTAACCTTTTCTATCGTCACTGAAGAGCTTGACCCCGCCACGGGCGAATCGAACCCGAAGACCTACACGGTGAAGTTTGCTGATTCCGGAGCGAGCGTTTATTACGGTCAGGTCGAGGGGGTGAATGATGTGTTTTACATCGACCGGTCCGCCTACGGGGATCTTATCCGACCGGTCACGAGTTCACGTGCGATCAACCGCTAGAGTGGTGTTCCGGAGTTTTTTTGAGCGATGAAGATTTTATCGAGGTCAGTGCTTTTCCTTCTGGTCGCCGTGGCCTGTTCCTGTGGTGATCCTCAGGCGGAAATCTCTCTCGAGGAAGCCGAGGCTATCGTACTCTCCAACGATATTTACGGTCAGATTTGTGCGACCTGTCACGGCGTCTCAGGCGAGGGAAAAGAGGAACTATTCAGTCCCTCGATTGCGGGTCTGCCCGCCTGGTATGTAAAGGATCAGTTGAAACAGTTTCGGGACAGTCACCGCGGAATTGATCCCGGCGATATACCCGGGCAGCAAATGCGTGCGATCTCGTTGTCGCTCACTGATGATCAGATCGAAGAGGCTGCTGCATTGGTTGCGGCGATGCCTTCGATTCCCACTGAGGCTCCGGGGCCGGAAGCCGACATCGAGGCGGGTCGGTATTTTTTCGCGAATCAATGCATGGAGTGCCATCGTTACAACGGGAAAGGGGAGGCGGTCTTTCACTCGGCACCGCTCATTACATTGAATCGCAGCTATTTGAAACGGCAGTTGGAAAATTACCGAAGCGGCATTCGCGGAGCGGTCGGAGACGACGTTTACGGAAACAAGATGGTCGAGATGACGAAGCGGCTCACTGATGAAGAGATTCAGTTGGCGGTTGATTACATCGGTGCCCTCGCTCACGGAGATGACCCCCGGAGTGCGCGTGAGCGGTAGTGTTTCGATGCTGAGCGAGGTTTCCGCAGGCAGTGCGGACTGCTCCTAGATAGTGGTCCGCTAATCGATCATCGAAAAATGCGTCATCAAAAACATGAGCGGACGGGAGTGGTTCTCCCGTCCAAAACCGGTAATGAGTTCATTCTCGACTCCGGCAGCATCAAGCTTGTCTTTGAGGGCTTTTCCAAAGTAGGGGTGATGAATCACGACTCCGCTTGAGGTATCCGCAGGCAGGGGCATCGATTCACTCAGCTCACCGGTGTAAACGAGGAGAGTCGAAGGATCGTCTTCACTGACGAGCTCCCAGGCTGACATCGCCCGGATTCTCTTTTCCACTTCCGGCGTCATTGCTTCGTCGGCCGGAGTGCCGAAAAGTTTTACGTAGCTGCTGTGAACCGACTTGGCACCACCGACGTTTTCCACAATCCAGGAAGGCATCAGGTTGGTCGGGCCATTGATAGGCATGATGCAGTTCACTCTCGTCGACTCGCGCTCAACAGGGTCGTCGGAATCCGGTTTGGCCATATCGTCGCTGAAGCCCAGCCACATTGAAATAACCGCTCCGGCGGAACCGCCTGACAATGCAACGCGTCCGGAGTCGATACCGAACTCGGCGGCGCGTTGACGAATCGTCTGGAGCACCCGCGCAGAATCTTTCAGAGGAACATCGGAAAGGTTCTCCCCTCCGTCAACGAAACGGTAGTTGGCGCTGGCACAGGCGATTCCCGCTTCAAGATACGGCTCCGGGTTGAAACTTGATTTGTCGCCGGCGACGAACCCGCCTCCATGAAAATAGATCAGAATGGGAAAACGGGGCGATTCGGGATCTGCTTTCGGAACCCAGAGATCAAAGACATTTCTCTCGTGTTCTCCGTAACTGACATTGGCGAAAGTCGGTTCGATGACGGGCTTCTTCTTGCTTCGTTTGTCGTTCTGCCCGGAGCCTTTTGACGCTTCACGAAAGGTGGCGACTTCCTCCTGAGTTAACTTTCCATCCTTGTTGAGATCTGCCTGAGGGTATTTCTGCAGCCATATCGCAAGTCGTTCCTCTACGGTTGGTTTAGCGGGATCGGCGTGGGCGATGCCGGTGGCGGCAACGAGCAGGAAAAGGAGCGTGAAGCGCATCATGTTTCAGTGGGGTATTTAAGTGGCCTCACTAGCGGTGTTCGAGCGCCTTGGTGATGCGTCGTTCGATGTAGCGGGCGTGCCTTTGCGGTATTTCTGGAACACCGGGATTCCGGGCAAGTTGCTCAAGAAGGAGGATCGCTTCCGAGCTGACAGCACCGGGTACAGATGATTTCGCTTCGAGTCCGCTGATTGTGATGAGCTGTTCGATATATTCTATTTGGAGCGCTTCCCGAAAGGAACTCACCCCCGCTGCGGGATCACCGGTGAGAATTGCGGCGTGGAGCGATTTCATAAACTCTTCGAGCGAGTAGTTATTTCCGTAGAGCCCCGAATCAATGATGCGGGTGAGGGTGTTTTTGTGAAGGAGTTGAGCCAGGACATCCTTCTGAATCGTGAGCACCGTTTCATGCACTTTGGGATCCTCATTGGTTTCGAGCTCGAAGAAGTCAAATCCGCGCCGCTCCATCTGAAGTTTCGCGAGCAGGGAGGGTGAAAAGTTGAATGCGTCGGGGCCGAATATATCCTCTGCGAGATGCTTCATCGCGAGGCGTTGCTTTTCGGCGGGGACGGGAAGAAACGGTTCCGAGGCACTGCCTTCCTGTGCATGCATCGAGCGATCGATGTAAACGCCGCCGATGAACCGGGAGATGGTTTCGCCGGCGCGGGCGTGGCTCACCATCAGGGTCGAGAAAGCGGTCCGCAGCTCATGATAGCTTTCGCCGTCGACGGGGAAGAGTGTTTCCAGTTTTGGGAGGGTTTCCCTTACCATCGCTATCTGATCGGCAGCGTAAAGAATCGGCTCGCTGGTGAGGTCTCCGATCATTGCGCGGGGATCGATCCCGCGCCCTGCAGTCCGCATGTCGTCGGCGTCGTTGGCAAAGGCATGTTCAGGTTTGGTCGATTCGCTGAGAATGGCGTCCCGCTCGTCGGCGTCACCGTAGCCAAATCGGACCGCCCAATGATCGTATGGCCCGGGAACGACTGAGAAGTAATGCCCCTGTTTTGCGGGATCCCGTGAAAGGTTTGTCGGAGAGTAATCCATCACCGAGGCAGTCAGCCCTGTCGTGGCTGTCTTCTCGTGTTTCTGAATCGCTTCGCGATCGTAGAGATGACTGGCTCGGAAATTGTGATTGAGCCCGATTGTGTGTCCGACCTCATGTAAAACCAGATCGGTGAGGGCTTCTTTGATGAGGCGGTCCAATTCGATTTTCTCATTGTCAAAATGGCGATTATCCGGATGGGGTGCCATCATCGCGCGAAGCATCGCCTCGCCGGCGATGCGATTGCTGTGGAGGTGGGATCGACACTGGCAGAGAAAACGCATTTGTCCGGGAATGGCGGACTGATCGTTGCTGCTTTCACCGGCATGACCGAGATCGATGAGCTCACGAAGCCGGATCCGATTGGTGAGGAAAATATACTCTAACATGATATCAGAACCGAGAATCTCCCCGGTGCGTGGATTCACGAAGCTGGGGCCATAACCTCCGAACGGGGGATTCGGTGACGAGGTCCATCTCAAGACATGATAGCGGATGTCGTCCGCATCCCAGTCGGCATCGTCGGGTTGGATTTTGACTTCAATCGCTCCGCTGAAACCGGCGGATTCGTAGGCGAGGTTCCAGGCGAGAACTGCATCGCGGATCGTATCTCTCAGTTCAACCGGGGTGGTGTTTTCGATCCACCAGGTGATGGGCTCGACAGGCGGGGAAAGTTCCGCTTCGGGGTTTCTCTTTTGGAGATTCCATCGATGAACGAGATCGCGATAGGGGGCACTCGATTTGGAGGTCAGATCGGTTACTTGAGTCGAGAAAAATCCCACCCGTGGATCGGTGAAACGGGGTTCGTAGTCATTCTCCGGCATTGCGATCAAGGTGTGCTGGACCTTGATGGTTACGAATCTGGAATCGGCGACGTCTTCGTCTCCGTATCCGGACGGGTGGAGGTTTTCAAAAACATACTGAACTCTGAAGAGGGTGTTGTCAGGGAAGGACTTCGATTCGATGAAGCGGGTTCTCTCATCCGAAAGGTCGCCCAGTTTGAAATCCTCGTCCTTGTCGTCCTTCTTTTTACCCGGCTTGAGCTGACGGAAAAACTCTTTCAGGAAAACGCTCTCCGCTTCAACGAGGTAGCTTCCGGTTGCTTCGTCGGCTGCGGCGATTTTTGATGAGGAGAGAATCGCGTTTGAAATATTCGCGTTCGCAGCGCGTTTGAGGGCACTGTCAGGATTGAAATAGAAATTCGAGTTCTCAGCGACAAACTCAATTTTTTCAAAGTGACGTCTGATAGTGAAAACGCGGGCGTTACTGAACTGACCGCGAAACAATCCGAGCCCCGTAACCCCGTCGAGAGTGTGGCTGAAGTGGATAAACTCGTTCTTCCTGTCCGGAGTGGAGATCTGTTCCCCGGCGATCTGAAGATAGAGTTTTCCCGTCTTTCTATCCTGATGCAGCGGGAAAAGGCCTTCCTTTGAATCGCAATCTTTGAGGACCTCGGCGATTGTTTTGATTTCGTCCTTCTTCTCTTCTTTCTTATCCTCCTTTGAGTCTTTTTCCCCGTCTTCGCTGAAAGTGGTCGAGAAGGGCAGTTGAGCGGTAAAAATGACAAGGACGAGCAAAAGAAGTCGCTTGAATACGGGATAATTGGGAATTGAAGTCATTTGCTGTTCGTCTATACTTGTGAGCGTTTGTAAAACAACCACACCTTATTCTTATGCGAAAAATTATTCTTCTTACAGCTCTTTGTGGGTTTTCCCTGCCTGTTATGAACACTCAGGCGGAGGACATCAACTTCGAGAAGCAGATTTATCCATTCATCAAATCCGGATGTGTGAAGTGCCACAAGCCGGCACACGAAGACGAGCGTGGTCGTACCCGCAAGCCGAAAGGTGGATTCGTCCTCACCACGAAAGAAGGCATTATGACTTCCGAGGGAGAAGACGGTGATAAGTTTATCGTTCCGGGTAAGCCTGACGAGAGCCGCATGCTCCAGGTAACCAAGCTTCCTATGGATGACGACATGCACTTCCCACCAGAAGGCAAAGCGCCTCAGTGGACCGACGCGGAGAAAGCCCTTTTTGCCAAGTGGATCGAAGCAGGCGCTGATTTCGGCGACTGGAAAGAAGATCCGGATCCACTTACAGACGTAGAGTGGGACGGCGAGGAGAAAGAAGCCGGTACCGTTGAGACTGCTGAGTAATCAGGAGCCAACATCAAATTTCGAAAGAAGCCGGGGCGATTGCTCCGGCTTTTTTTGTGGCCCGGTGACGGGCATGAACGCGCATCTCATTCGCTTCCCATGGTGATCGATTTCTGGTAGGTGTTTCTGTGGCGTCGTTCTGCCGGCAGGAGAAGCGCCACCGAAATGAAAGAACTCGATTCCCTTCTAGCTGGACTGAAAGCGTCCCCTGATGACTGGAATATTCGTATCGAGGCGATCGAGTTTCTGGTTCGGGCAGGGGATAAAGAAGGGGCCAGAAGGCTCGTTCGCGAGGACACCTCAGATCGGGTCAATTCGCACGAGATTCAGTGGCGGTTGCACACCGCCTTGACGAAAGGGCTGCCTCCTCTTTCGGATGAAAAGATAGAGAACGATTCAGAGGCCTCATTCGATGAGCTTGCCGTTAACGGCGACAGGGAAACGGAGCTGGGAGAGGCTGCGAAAGCGGAGGCCCATCGCGATTTCGAAACAAGTCCCCGGTCGGAACCTGAGCCTGCTCCTGAGCCCGGGAGGAAGGAGGCAGAGACTCCCGGTGGAGGTGCGGGTGCCCTGTTTGAGGAGGCCGGACCCGTTTCCGGGATGTCGTCACCTTCGACGAAAACGGTTAACGAGGCACCAAAAATCCGCTGGGAGGCAGCGGCGGAGCGCTGGAGAAATTACGACGGGGGATTGAACCTCGTCGAAGGCGGGCGCGATCTGCTTCCTGAACGCGACTCGCTCGCTCCGGAGCGCGTTTCCTCCATCGGCGTCGCGGCGTTGGTGCACGTCGTTCTTTTCTTTCTGATCGGTCTTGCCGTTATTGAGATCCCGCAAGAGAAGCCTCCTCAGATCGTCGTTTCGGTCGTTCACGAAAGGCCGCTCGACATTGTCACTCCGAAGATGGTGCGGCCCTCTCTGGAGGTTTCGCCATCGGCGGCAGCTGCCTCGGCGATCAACGTCATCACTTCAATCGATGATTCCAGTTTTTCCGTTCCAGATCTCGACAATTCCACCAGCGCGATTGTGAACGCGATGCTTCCAGGGATTCAGCCACTCGGTCAGGGGAAGAGTTTTTCGACCGACGCGACAAAGTCGTCCGACGTGAATTTTTTCGGCATCTCCGGGAGCGGGAACAAAATGGTTTTCGTGATCGATGCGACCCGTGAAATGCTCGTAGATGAGAAGGGCGGTATGACCGCTTTCGACAACGTCAAAGACGAGGTCGGGGTCATGTTGACGACTCTCAACCGGAATACCCATTTTAATATTTTGCTCTATAAGGGGAAGCGTCTCATTCCTTTTCGTGACGAACTCGTGCCCGGGCTGCCCTCCAATGTGCGTCTCGCTCTCGAGTGGCTCGCACCGCTGAATACGGACTACGATCAGCTCGGGTTGCCGCGTGCATTCGGGGCATCGCTCAGTGTCTCCGATCACGAGAAACTGGAGCTTCAGGCCGAGGATGTCGCGCACTACACCAAAGCGATTCAGAAGGCGATGGAGTGGGGTGCGGCCTCGATTTTCTGCATCACGAGCGGTTACAGGGAGATGCGTCGCTCCCTCACCCCCGAGATGAGGAAGGAACTCATGGAGAATCCTCCCACGCCGGGTACTCCCGGGAAGATCGATGCCGGAGAGGCGAAGCGGTGGAATGATGCCGTTGCGAAGACAAGGGCCTGGCTGAATGAGGAGAATGCGGCTCGCCGCGAAAAGGGGATCTCACCCAAGGTCGTCGTGAATTTCAATCAACTCGTGCAAAGCCGAACCGGGGCCACACCGCCCCGACGACGTGGCGGAACACCTGCGAGTGGAGGGGCGATGCCGAATCTGCCTCCGGTTACGGCCGGGGACATTGAGGAGCACATCAAAACTCTCGTGAAAGTAAAATACGAAGAGGCAGGGCTCGATGAACCGGGCGTGCACATGGTCGTCTTTCTAGGTGAAGACGAGCGCATCGACAACGCTGAGGATCACTTCCGCCGGCTCACCCGCCAGAACGCGGGGAAACTGAAAATTCTAAGGGGCCTTTCGTCATTGAATGATGTCACGGGTGACAAGGATTGATGACCCTGAGAAGAGCATTTTTCCCACGGGCGTTTCCGGAGATGTGCCAAACATTCTGCGTGCCAATTTTCGCCACTCCGGTTTAGATCGATGTCGTATGAAATCTATCGTCAACCCTGTTCAGTTTTTACTGGCGCTCTGCTCGCTGATTGTTCTTCCGGATTCCTTTGCGGCTCTTACCGTTGATGTCTCGACGGATCGTGAAGAGGCGCTTTATGAAAAGGGCGACGAGGTCACTTTCACTGTCACGGCGAAGGAGGGTGATAAGAATCTCGACCGGGGTGACGTCCATTGGGTTCTTTCCCGTGGCGGATACGAAACGCTCTCCCGGGGAAATGGATCTCTGGAAGGTGGAAAAGGATTCCAGGTGAAAGGCTCGCTTGGAGGTCCCGGGTTCTTGTTGCTCACCGCGACCGTCACCGGCACAGACGGGAAGAAAGTAAGCGCCTTCGGGGGTGCCGGTTTTTCCCCGCTTGAGATCGAGCCAAGTATGGATGCACCAGCTGACTTCGACGAGTTCTGGGCAGCGCAGAAAGCGGCCCTTGCCGAAATTCCAATGGAGGTAGAGAGCGAGAGTGAGAAGACGGCAGAGGAGGGGATCGAGGCTTATGATGTGAAAATTCAGTGCGAGAAAGAGGGGGCTCCCGTCTCAGGTTATTTTGCGAAGCCGGAGAAGGCGGCCGCCAATTCCCTCCCTGCAGTTTTGTTTGTCCACGGAGCCGGGGTGAGATCGTCGTCCCTGAGCACGGCGATGAGCGGGGCCCGTGATGGTTTTCTTTCGATGGATATCAACGCGCACGGCAGCGAAAATGGAAAGCCGGCCGAATTTTACGAAGATCTCAAAGCGGGAAGCCTGAAGAATTACACCCATATGGGCAGAGGGAGTCGCGACGACATTTACTTCCGGGGGATGTTCGTTCGCTTGATGCGTGCAATTGATTTCCTGACGAGCCAACCGGAGTGGGATGGTCAGGTCATGGCGGTAGTGGGTCATAGTCAGGGTGGGCTTCAGGCTCTGGTCGCAGGCGGTCTCGATGAACGGGTCACTTTCATCGCTTCGGGCGTCCCTGCGGGATGTGATCACACGGGCATGATGGTGAACCGGATTAGCGGGTGGCCGAAAATTGTCCCGATTGTGGACGGCAAGCCCGACCCTAAAGTGATCGAAGCGAGTCGATACATTGACGCGGTCAATTTTGCCCGTCGTTGTAAAGCGGAAGCGATCTTAAGCGTGGGGTTTATCGATCGGACCTGTCCTCCCACCAGTGTTTATGCGGCCTACAATGTTTTGGCGGGGAAAAAGGAGATGATTAATGAGCCGAAGATGGGGCACGCCCGCCCGAAGCCGGTTGAGGAGGCCTTTTGGGATGCGCTGAAAGCTCACGTCGTTGCGACGAAAGGAGTGGTTGCCCCATAGCATTCACAGAGTCGCGGGGAGGCGGCCACTCACTTCAAATTTACCATGAGATTTGCCTCATTGATTTTTCTCGCGGGGTGGTTCCTGTCTGCAACCGGACAGGTTGCGGAGGGTGCTTCGGAAAAGCCTAACATTCTCATTATTCTCGTCGATGACATGGGATACGGGGACGTCAAAGCGCTCAATGCCCGGAGCCGAATCGCCACGCCGAATCTGGACCGGCTTGCCCATGAGGGGCTGATTTTCACGGATGCTCATTCTTCCGGATCGTACTGCGTGCCCTCCCGCTACGGTCTTCTCACGGGACGTTACATGTGGCGCACGCGGCTGGGGGCAGGAGGCAATCTCGCGAACCTCGCAGGGACTTTAATCGAACCGGGACGGAAGACGATTGCGAACGTTCTCGGGGATGCCGGTTACTTTACCGGGTTGGTTGGGAAATGGCATCAGGGCGTCGATTGGAAGTTGCATGATGAAAGCGAGCGTGAGCTCATTCGGGAGGAGAACAACTATCAGAATTTTGCGAACGTCGACTTCGCTTCTCCTGTGCTGAAGGGACCGGGGGATTTCGGCTTTGCCTACTCATTCGGAACTGCAGGTTCAGCGGAGATGAATCCTGCCGCGTTCCTGGAGAACAACCGTGCCACGGTTGTGCCGACGCTTTCTTCACTCGATGCCGTGAAAAAATATGGCGAGTGGTATGGCCGCGACGACAACATTATTGCGGAGGGCTACACGATGGACCGGCTCGTTCCGACGCTCTCAGACAAGGCCTGTGAGTTCGTGGAAACGGCGGTGCGCACCCGGCCGGATCAGCCGTTCTTTCTCTACTACGCGATGACGAGCCCGCACAACCCTATCGTTCCGAATGCGGAATTCAGGGGGAAGAGCGGGGCCGGAGCTTATGGAGACTTTGTCGTGGAAACCGATCACCACGTTGGCAGGATTCTCGACAAGCTGACGGCGCTCGGGATTGAAAAGAACACCCTTGTTTTCTTCACGAGCGATAACGGACCGGTCAATCGAACCAACGGCTATGCGGAGAAGTGGGTCCGGGGGGACACCGCGATTTACGGTCATGACAGCACCGGTCCTTTCCGCGGATGGAAGTCGAATCTTGAGGAAGGGGGACATCGCGTTCCGTTTTTCGTTCGCTGGCCCGAAGTGATTGAACCGGGCGGGAAGTGTTCCACGACGATTGTGTTCAATGATGTTATCCCGACGTTGGCGGAGATGCTAGGGCGTGATCTCGATGAGGAGACCGCTGAAGACGGCGTCAGTTTTTACCCTGCGTTGAGGGGGGAGTCCCGCCCCGAATCCTTTCACGAAGCGATCGTGCACAATCAGAGCAACGGCACCTTCGCGATTCGGCAGGGCGCTTTGAAGCTGACTGTGAAAGGCCCACGGACCGTCGCTGATTTACTGGATGATACTTTTCCGGTAACCTCGTTTGTTCTTTATGACCTGAATGAGGATATTGAAGAACTCACTGATATTTCCCGCGAGCATCCTCAAAAGGTGGCGGAGATGCTTGTTTTGCTTAGGCGAATCGTGCAGGATAGTGGAAGTGATGGTAGACAGTAAATGAGAGATATGGCAGCATCCTTTTCGATCTTCTGGTCGATGATATGGCGCGCGACTCTACTCGCTCCTGTTTGTTTTGTTTTTCAGGTATTTGCGATCGCGAGCTGGTTCGGCCGGTTTCTTCTTCCGATCCCTGCCTGCTTCGCTGCGCTTCACAGAGATTGGATTTTCCTCTCCCTTTATCTCTTTCTCTGGGTGTTCTCCCTTGGTTTGTGGCGGTGGAAGCGATTTTTAAAATTGATGGAACTGCCTCCCTCGTTGCTTTGAGATGACCGTTGAGGTGGGAGGCGTGCCCATTCAACCCTGTCAGGTCGGTGACCTAACCCTGTTATGTCGCTGCGGAACGGGTAGGGAGGGGCGGCCTCAGGCGTGGGCGTTCCCTCTCCCGTGAAAGATTCCGCTTCCGAAATCTGCGAGGCAGACCCCGCTTTTTTGATCGACGTAACCTCAAATCGATGGTTAAGGTTTATTCATAACTCCTTCGACTATGAAACGACTTCAACTTCTCGCATTCAGTCTTCTCGTTGCTGCCAGTGCTTCGTTCACAAGCTGCACCTCCATCAATCCTGATGACGAAGGTGCGAGTCGGGGGATTTCCGCTTCGCAGACCGGAATGACCCGGGAAGACGTCTACGAGTGGCAGGACCGTACTTTCCGCCAGCTCGCCTACTAGTCGGGCAGTCTCTTACCACAATCCGGCTCCTGGCGGGGCTGGTTTATTTTGAAAGCCAGGCCGTTACGGTTTGGCTTTTTTTGTATTTACGGGGAATTTTATAAATACTAGACAGTTTGGATAGCTTAAGCGAAAGTGAGGGGCACCGTTTCCCATGTCCCCTGAAATTATTTTTACCTGGTTTCTTCCTGCGATTGCCTTTGCGATCGGGGCCTGCATTGGCTCATTTCTCAATGTCGTCATTTACCGTATTCCGAACGGACTGAGCGTGAACGAGCCGAAGCGTTCCTTCTGTCCGAAGTGTAAGACGCAGATTCCGATGGCGCTGAATATTCCGCTGGTGACGTGGCTGATGCTCCGCGGGAAATGCAAATGGTGCAAATCGCCGATCGCGTTTCGTTATTTCCTCGTCGAGTTGCTCACCGCGATCGTTTTTCTCGCGATCTGGAAGCACGGCATCGAAACGGTCGGTCTTCAGGGGGTGGTGGCTTACTGGATTCTCGCAGGGCTCCTCATTTCGGCGACTTTCATTGATTTTGATCATTTCATCATTCCCGATTCAATTACAATCGGGGGCTGTGGCGTGGGGATTCTCGCGAGCTTCATCGTTCCGGCGCTCCACAAAGAGACGATTTGGTGGCAGGGCGGGCTTCAGGGCATTCTCGGGGCAATCGTGGGATTTGTGGTTCTCTGGCTTGTGGTCCTCATGGGAAAAATGGCTTTCGGCAAAATCAAACACGAGTTCGATGAACCCACTGATTTCGAGATTTCCCAGCCGGGCGGCGAGGAGGCCCCTATCATTATCAAACTGGGCGATAACGAATACGAGTGGGGGGAAGTGTTTTTCCGCAAATGGGACCGGCTCCTTATGGATACGAAGGAGCTCTACTTTAACGGCGAGCGGCGCGAGTTTAAGGAATCGTTTACCGTGATCGGTGACGGATTCGAAGTCGACGGCGAAAGGGTTGAGCTGGAAGGGGTCAAAAAGGTTACCGGTAAAATCATGAGTGCTGTCGTCCCGCGTGAAGCGATGGGGTTTGGCGATGTGAAGTTCGTCGCCATGATCGGGGCTTTCCTCGGTTGGCAGTCGGTTATTTTCACGCTCTTTGCGGCATCGATCATCGGGGCGGTTGTCGGTCTCACTCAGAAATTTCTCATCAAAGAGGAGTGGTCACGCCCGCTGCCTTTCGGGCCCTATCTGGCTCTGGGGGCTTTCATTTGGCTCTTCATCGGTCCCGGAATCTGGATGTGGTATATCAGCGCGTTGCGTTCCAGTGCCGGATTGTCGATGGCGGGATTTCTCTTTGGAGGCTAGGCTGGCCCTATGCTCGTTGATGGAAAGCCCTATCGTACCGTCTGGATGGGAGATGACGGTGTCTCGGTCGAGATTATTGATCAGAGAAAGCTCCCTTTTGCCTTCGAACTTGTAACGCTTCGCTCCACGGAGGACGCGGCCCGGGCGATTCGCGAGATGTATGTCCGCGGGGCCGGTTGCATCGGTGCGTTCGCGGCTCATGGCATGTATCTCGCGGCGCTGGAATGCACTGAGGCACCCGATTTTGACGAGCTGTTCTCCCGCAAAGGTGAGGAACTGAAGGCGACCCGGCCCACCGCAGTCAATCTCGCCTGGGCGGTGGACCGGCAGGTGAAGGCGGTCGGCGGCGTCTCCGGGGCGGATCAGAAAATCGCCCTCGCGAAGCAGACCGCTCTCGAAGTGGCGAATGAGGATGCGGCCTGGTGCCGCGCCATCGGAGAACATGGCCTGACCCTGATCAAAGCGATCGCGGAGAAGAAGGCGCCGGGGGAGCCGGTCAATATTTTGACCCATTGCAACGCTGGCTGGTTGGCTTTTGTCGATTTTGGTTCGGCGACGGCTCCGGTTTACGCGGCTCATGATGCGGGGATTCCGGTTCATGTCTGGGTCGATGAGACCCGTCCCCGGAATCAGGGCGCACGGCTGACCGCGTGGGAACTCGGTCAGCACGGGGTTCCACATACGGTGATTCCTGACAATGTCGGGGGGCACCTCATGCAGCACGGGAAGGTCGACCTCGTCATCACGGGAACCGACCGGACCACTTTTACCGGGGATGTCGCGAATAAGATCGGGACGTATCTGAAGGCGCTCGCAGCTCACGATAACGGGGTGCCGTTTTACGTGGCTCTGCCGTCATCGACATTTGACTGGGAGATCCGTGACGGTGTTGCGGGGATTCCCATTGAAGAGCGATCCGGGGACGAAGTCAGCATCATTTCCGGCGTGCCGACGGGGGCGGGAGCGGAAAACACCGCTAAAGATGGCTGCGAAATTGAGGTGAATCTGGTTGCGAAAGGCTCGCCGGTAGCGAACTATTCTTTCGACGTGACACCTGCCAGACTTGTCACGGGTTTGATTACTGAAAGAGGCATTTGTGACGCTTCTGAATCTTCCGTGTTAAGTTTGTTTCCTGAGAAGCGTCTCAGCTGATCAAACCGAACTGTTTGATCGTTTTACCCGGTGAGAAGCGTGCTTTTCACCCATTGTATTTTCAGATCCATGCCTGTAAAAATCGACCCAACATTGCATCGCGAAAAGAAGCCGCCATGGATTCGGGTGAAGCTTCCCAATAATCCTGTTTTCTGGGACACCAAGAGCATGATTGAGGATCTCAGCCTTGTGACGGTGTGCGAAGAGGCGCAATGCCCCAACCGCTGGGAATGCTGGGGGCAGGGCACCGCGACCTTTATGATCGCCGGAGAGCGATGCACCCGGGCCTGTGGATTTTGCGCGGTGGATACGCGCCGTCCCATGCCGCTCGAAGCGGACGAACCCGATCGTGTCGCCGAGGCGGTGAAACGAATGGGCCTGAACCATGTCGTGATCACGGCGGTAGCGCGTGATGATCTCGCTGATGGCGGGGCATGTCACTTTGCGGAAACAATTTATCGCTGCCGTGAAGTCAATCCCGATACGGTAGTGGAAGTGCTCGTGCCCGATTTCATTGGACGGGACGATTCACTCTGGATCGTGATGGAGGCGGCACCTGAAATTTTCAATCACAACCTCGAAACGGTTGAGCGACTCACTCCGGTGGTGCGTTCACAGGCCGAATACAAACGTTCCCTGAAGGTCCTGCAGACGGCTCGTAAAATGGCGAAAGAAATGGGGAACCGCTGCGCGACGAAGAGCGGTATCATGCTCGGGCTGGGGGAGACCGAAGAGGAGATTTTCCAGGCAATGGACGATTTGAGAGCGCACGACGTCGGCGTCCTGACGATGGGGCAGTATCTTCGCCCCTCGCCGAAGCACCTGCCGGTCGTTGAATACATCGAGCCGGAAACCTTTGATCGCTATCGCGAAGTTGCCCTCGAAAAAGGTTTCCGACACGTCGCTTCCGGTCCTCTCGTGAGAAGTTCCTACCACGCCTCCGATTTTAAGCCTGAGCTGGATCCTGAGGCTTAGGGGCTTGTAGCTGGCATATTTTCTGCGCATACTTTTTCTCCGAATACGTCATCGTTTCTATGTTTTTCGTCCCGCAAAGTTGTGCTATTGTCCCGCTACCGGCAGGGAGCAGCGTATTTGAATTAACCACGAAGAAGTGATCACCGTAAATTGATGAAATCGAACGCATTTTTGTTCCGCACCATTCTACTGGCGATGTTTACTCTCTCGCTGCTGACGGGGGCGATCGTGACCGACTATTACGTCCGGCACGAGGTGACAAGAAAAGCGAAGCGACTTCTCGTGGAGCAGGGTGTTGAACTTTCGGTGGAGAGCACCATCGAAGCGGCCCGTTCCGGAAAGACCACTCTTCTGGAAACGCTCGAAACGGCCGGGATCAGCCTCGGAACGACGGACGAAGTGGGGACGACTCCACTACTTGCTGCAGTGAGAAACGGCAATCAGCCGGTCGTGGATTTTCTGATGCAGCGGGAGTCTGTTGCCGAGACAATCAACCAACTGACTGAGCCGGGGCGTGAGACCCCGCTGTCGGTCGCCTTGAATGCACGCGATTTCGCGCTCGCCGATCAGTTGATTGCCAAAGGAGCCTATCCCACTGTCGACAAAACGCCGGGGAGCCCGTTTCTGGTCGAATCGATCCGTGAGGATGATGAGGAAATGTTCAACTACCTCCTCGAGAAGCAGGTCGATGTAGACTATCGGGGGGCGCTTCCGACCACCGCTCTGGCTGTAGCCGCTCAGGTGGACCGGATTGATATCATGAAGCGGCTCATCGAAGCCGGCGCCGACATCAATGTTCGCGGCGTTTCGGGGAAGCCTTTGTTGATTGAGTCGGTGAAAGAAGGAAATCGCCCCAAATTTGACCTTCTCGTGGAAAAGGGGGCTGATGTGAATTTGAAGACCGGCGAGACGATCGGGAGTGAAATGAACGCGCTGAGTTACGCGATCGGAAGTGGCAACGATGAGATGCTCGACGTCCTTCTCGCAAAAGGCGCAGATGCGGGTGTCTACGGGATCTCGGGCCAGCCGCTCGTGCATGAGGTCGTCGTGGAGGAGAAAATGGATGTGGTGGCCAAGCTGCTCAAAAAAGGAGCGTCGTTTGATATCGTTACCGAAGAGGGTGAGACCCCCATGGGCGCTGCCGTTTCCAATGAGAATATTGATATGGTCGACCTCCTTCTCGAGGGTGGCGTCAGTGCTTCACCTAAGATCGAGAGCGGGGACTCACCGTTGATGCTGGCGGTGGGCTCAGGAAATGTTCCGATTGCCCACCAGTTGATTGCTTCAGGTGCTGAGGTCGATAAAAACACCCTCCTCGCCAAATCCTACACCCTGCGGGATGATCCGCTGATGAATCTGCTTCTCAATTCAGGGGCTGATCCCGAGGCGGTTTTTCCGGGGACAGATCAACGCGTCTTCGATGCCGCAGTGCAGGATGGTGCGACCAGTGCGGTGCGAACACTTCTCGCCGCGGGAGCTTCGATTGGAGACAACCTCTGGGCGGCGCTGCTGACAGGGCAGGATGACTTGATTCGATTGATTCTCGACGCCGGTGCTGATCCACGCCAGAAAGGCCCCGAAGGGCAGGACCCTCTCGACTTCTGTTTGAAGCAGGAGCGCTACCGCGCCGCCCGTGAGCTTCTGGATGGGGGCGCAAATCCCGATGCTCTATACAGCGACCGCCAGACGTGGCTCGCGCATGCGATCCGCGAAGGAAAGCCTGAAATTGCTGAAGCTCTCATTCAGGCCGGCGCAACGGTCGAAGGGGTTCGTTGCAGTGATGGACACACTCTGCTTGCCTGGTCGGTGGCCCATGAAATGCCAACGGTAGTGAAAGCGCTTCTCGATGCCGGTGTCGACCCGGATGTGGATGAACGTTCACCGGCGACTTCAGAGTTTCAGGAGATGTTCTCGAGCACGACGTTCAAGTATCATCTCCGTGTCGATCGCCGGATTCGTCCTATCATGATGGCGGCCGCGCAGCGCAACCACGAGATTGCCCAGATTCTCATGGACGGGGGAGCGAACGGAAAGGCTTACACCCCGAAATACCTCATGGCTGCGATCATCGGTTCCTGGTATAAGGATGCAAAAATGCAGCAGATTGCCCTGCTTGGAAAAGTGCCTGAAGTTCAGCCGCGCAAGGTCGTCGTCGATCTTTCCTCTCAGCGAGTGACCCTGTATGAAAACGGTGTCGCCACCTATTCAACGCGTTGCTCAACCGGTAAGAGCGGTTATCGCACCCCTGCCGGAGAGTATGTCATCAGTGACAGACACCGGCATCACAATTCGTCCATTTACGGTTCTAGCATGCCTTACTTTCAGCGTTTCAGCTACAGCGCCTTCGGATTGCATACGGGGTATGTGCCCGGGTATCCCGCCTCACACGGGTGTATTCGTCTGCCAAACTCGGCAGCGAGCCATCTTTTCAGCAAGCTTGAGGTTGGCGACTACGCGGTGATTCAGCATTGATCGTGAATACGGAATGCCTAGTGGCGCTTCTGCCAAAGCATAGGGCGGATATCGGAATCGGATATCCGCCGGAGAATCTTTCCTTGCTGAAAATCGGCTCTCATCGTTCAATACCTCAGGAACGGGAATGAGATGTATTCAACCAGTAGCCGCTGTTTGGCTTTTCTTTGCCTGCGGGTGTTTCTCTGCTTCGGGCGCGACGAAGAAAGATAAAGAGGTAAAGGAAGCTGAAAAAGCGATTCAGGCTCTTCTTGTGACCGGCGGTGCTTCGCACGATTACGAAGTTCGCAAAGAGATCATCACGCGGGGAATTCGGGAACGGGTTTCGAAGAAGATTGAGTGGATGGTTCGCCTTCAGGGGGAAGGGGAGAGTGACGCAAAGATCCCGCTCTTTGAATCTCCGACATGGGCGGAAGGGTATGACATCGTCGTCCACGACTACTGTTTTCCGCGGGTTCGGGAGACCGCTTATGTCGATCGCGTCCTCGCTCCGCATCTGGGCGGGATACCTGCGGTGCTTCTTCACGGGACGATGCACTCCTTCCGCACCGGCGATGATCGATGGTTCGATTTTTGCGGGATCACTTCGCGTCGGCACGATGATAGCTACCCTCTCACGATCACTCCGAAAACGCCTTTGAGTCCGATCTGGGGCGGCCTTGATACCTGGATGACGCCTGCGGGGCAGCTTTATCTGGTCGATGCTCTGTCGGAGAAAACTACGGTGCTGGGAATCGCGCCTGCCCGGGGAGGTGAAAAGGAGCACGCCGTCGTCTGGCAGCATCGTTACGGACCCGCAGGTGCTCGTGTCTTCGGGATGACACCGGGGAACGATCTCACCACGATGGTGCAACCGGAGTATCTCGATGTGCTCGCAAGGGGATTTCTCTGGGCGCTCGACAAGACAGGTGAAAACGGATTTCAGGAAGTCGCCCCTGAAGCTTCCTTGAGTGATTTCACTCTTCCGGTTGCCTCACCGGATCTTCCGGCTGTGGGAGCGCGGGCTCTTCCGGTCGAGTCAGTTCAAATTGCGATGGCGGGCGAAATGATAGGATCGGCTCCCTGGGATGGGATGCGGGCCGCCGACCGTGATTCGGGGACTTCCTGGATGCCGGAAAAGACGGGGCCAGTGGTTTGGCAGGGGAAATTGAAACGTTCTTCGAGTGTTGCTGCGCTGGCCGTTGTCTGGGATAATCCACCGGAACAGTACGCGCTTTCCACATCGGTTGACGGGATTGTCTGGGAAGCCTTCGGACCACAACCACGGCCGACTCAAACACCGGATTCTCATACCGTTCATGAATGGCCGGCGCGTGAGGCTCGCTGGTTGCGTGTCGATATTTTGATGAGTGGAAAAGGTTCGGCATCGGGGATTCGCGAGGTCGGTGCGTATGGGAACGTTAGTGATGTTCCTGCGGAATTTCGAATCAGGAGGGCAGCGCCCGGGGTGATCGATGAAGCGGCCGCAGTTCCGCTTTCCCTTGATGACGATCGAGTGGAGGATTCGTTCCTTCTCAGGCGGGACTGGAGGCTCGAGGCGTTGAGTAACCTCTCTTCGGGTACGGTCGTGAAGTCGGTTACAACGACGGCATCGGGTTCTGCTTTTCTTCTCGTGGCTTCGGCTCTTCAGAAAGATGAGGCATTGAGGATCCTCCACTGCACGCAGGACCAGGGCGAGGTGAAAGTGGCGGATTTTCTTGAAGGCGTGTCGCCTCAATCAGTGATCGGATGGGACGGGGAGTGGCTCTATGTCTTTGACGGGACGAATATGGTTCTCTACCGGGATACCAATGGGGATGGTGTCGCCGATGAACGGCATCCTCAGGAGTCGCTTTTCTCTAAAGAGCTGAGTGAAGCGGAGGTTCCGGTAAATCGCGTTTTTCACGAGATGATCGTGGCTCCCGATGGTTGGATTTACGCCAGTTTCTCGCAGGACATCGAAAGTGAAGCTTTTTGCCGGAGAGGAAAGACGATCCTTCTGCCTGAACACGGAATTCTCCGCTTCACGAGGGCGTTGGAATCTCCCGGGGTTGTTGTTGGCTCAGCGAGTAAAATTCAATCGTTTGTCGTTAAAAACGAGATGGTTAAAGTGCTCCCGTGTGGGGCTGGTGGAGGCTCTTACACCCTGCCCGCAATCAGTTCAGGCTTGTCGAGTCTTGAATCATCGGGTGATCCGGTTCACGGCGCGATCGGCAGAGGGCGGAGTGCCGGGAGTTGGTTGGAAATTTCAGATGGAGTTGTCTCCGAGCTCGAAAATGAAGACGCAGCGGGCTGGTCTGGGCCTCTCGCTACGATTCCGGGGCTTCAGCATTTCTCTCTGGATGGACTCAACAACGGCTGGTTTGTTCGCCCGGGCGGCGAGGGGCTCTCAACGCAAGTCGGTGTTATCTCTCCGGAGAAAAAGGTCGTTGCGATGGAGTTGGACCGCGAGCCGACATTGGATCTCATCGAGCTGATTGGAAAGGGCGCGGATCAGCAGGATGAAGCTCTGTTTTTTGAATTTCAGCGACGAAAACGCGTTCCTGTTCCAACAATTGAAGCGATTTTGAACGATCCGGGGCGGGATCTCCCGGATAGAGTCTTCGCTTTGCGGTTGCTGGATGAGATTGACAGAGAAGGCTCCTTGAAGCGTCTCGGGAAGTGGACAAAATCAGAGGCGCCAGCGTTGCGGAAAGCGGCTTTCGATCTCCTCGGCAATCACCGGGAAGCAGCGAATCATGAAGCCTTTTCAAGAATCAGTGATGAGGCTGATCCATCGGTTACCGCCTCGATACTCGCGGCCATTTTCAGGACGGGGAGCGACGTGGAAGGGCTCGACCGTTTCGTGCTTAAACTGGCGGCTGCCCCTGAGAGGACCGTTTCCGAAGCGGCCTCTGCTTTTCTCATTCGGCGGGAAGCTGCAACGGTCTGCTTTGAAGCTCTCGATGATTCTGAAAAGAGGGAACTCTGGCCGGCGGCCTTTGAAATTCTTTCCCGGAGTCATAGGAAAACGGTCGTGGAGGGACTCGGAGGGCGCCTCGCCCGAACCACAGATCCCGGATTTCGAGACCGGTGTCTCTCAGCTTTGTGCCGTCTCTACGCTTTGCCTTCGGGACAGACGTGGGCGGCCTCGGATTTCGTCGGCAGTCTTCTCAGGGCTTCCCTCAGTGACCGGCGCGTGAATAAGCCCCGCCTCCTCGATGAAATGGTCGCCCGGGAGATTCCGATCCAGCCATCTCCGATTGTCAGCCTGGCGCAGGACGATTTGACCCTCGAGCCTTTTGTCGTGGATTGGCTTATGAGCAATGAAGCGGAACCTGAAGTGGTTCCCTGGTTGATAGACATTACGGAAAGCGAAAGCCGCGACCCCATTCTGAAAAGGAAAGCGCTGGTTGCTCTCGCCGGAATTAAAGACGGGACGATATTCCTCAGTCTCCTTGAGCCGGTTGGAGAAGTTTTGGAGGAGACCCCGTGGATCGGCGATCACAAGGAGCTTCTCGAAAGGCGCTGGCGCGAGAACCCGGTAAGAAATTCAATGGTGGATGAGTTAATCAAAGTGACAAAAGGGAAGGACCCCGGGAAAAGCCGACTTGCCTGGGAGCCTCTCCTCTTGTTGCGTGATGATCTCAAATCCGGCGGCGAAGCGTCCCGGCGTGTTGTCGAGCGGATCGACGAGGTTCTCTTTTCGAAAAAGAGCGAACTTAAACCGATGCTTCTTGCGATGGAGCGGGTGGAGTCCTTTGAGCTTCCCCGTGCTTTGGCAGTGATTGAGAGTGGCAATGACGAGGCGCTGAAGGTGCTTGTAGGGAGCCTGAATCTTTCTAAAAAGCAGTCGTTGGTATGGTCGGCCTCATTTTCCGATAGTGAAATTGAGAGTTTCATCGCTGATGCTCGATCTTATTCAGGCGACCCTGTTGCCGGCTATGAGTGGTTCAAGGCTTCAGGTTGCGGGGCCTGTCACAACATCCACGGCGAGGGGCCTTCGCTGGGTCCCGATTTCGCTTTTGAAACCGGGCGCTTTGATCTCAGGGAGCTATTTGAGTCCGTTACGGATCCCGCCGCTAAAGTGCCCGAATCCTTTGTCGTGCATACCTTTGAAATGGACGATGGGACTCGTCTTCAAGGTGCGAATGTCTCACGTGATGGAGAGCAGGTCGGTTTTATTGATACCGCGGGTAACCGTGTTTCAATTCCTGTGTCGGCCGTGCATCGCGAATGGATCCGGGGCGACAGTCTCATGCCGCAGTTGATGGATGGAACAATGACCAGCGAGGATTTTGCTGACCTGAAAGCGTTTTTGGATTCGCTCGTTGTACCCGGTCTCACGATGGGTGAGGTGAACTAGGATGGGGCGGTAGAGTGGGCTGGAGGTTGATCCCCGGGATCCGTTAAGATCGCTGCCTGCGGGCGGAGCGGATCGCAAATTCCTTTCGAATCGTCGAAGATCGAAGTTGTTGGCCTCCACTTCCAGAGAGTTGTGTGAGCCCCTCTAGTCACCCGTCAGGAGTGACGCGTCGGCAAAAGGGCACGTGGCCTTTTGATCAAAAACGTGATTTTCGGGTACGAGGTCGCTGCGAATATCGGCAAGGGGGCGAAGCACGAAGTCTCTTTCGTGCATTCGGGGGTGGGGAATCACAAGGGTGGGTTCGTTCACCACTTCCTCACCGTAGTACAAAATATCGACGTCGATGACACGGGGCGCGTTCCGTTCGCGTTCCGATTCGGCGGGGCGTCCGAACCCGGATTCGATTGCCTGGGTGCGCTCCAGTAATTCGAGCGGAGAGAGAGCGATCTCAAGTTCAATCGCCGCATTCAGAAAACCGGGAGAGCCATCAGGGCAGTCGACCGGTTCGGTCTCATAGACGTTTGAGACACGGATATGCCCGCTCGCAGCGAGGTCGCGCAGGCTCGCGCAGGCCCGTTGCAAATGCTTCAGTCGGTCTCCGAGGTTTGTTCCCAGGCTGAATCCGACTTTTTGCATGGCTCACTTCAGACCGAGAACGTCCTGCATGTCGAAGAGCCCGCTCTTGAGACCTTCGGATTCAATCCATTTCGCAGCGCGAACCGCTCCTTTGGAAAAGGTTTCGCGGCTGGAGGCTTTGTGGGTCAATTCAACGCGTTCGCCATCGGCCGCGTAGACAACCGTATGATCACCGACAACATCTCCGCCCCGCAGGGCGTGAACGCCGATTTCGGTCTTGGTCCGGGCTCCCACATCACCGAAGCGACCGTGTTTGCAATCTTCGTCGTAGGAGAGCTCCCGCACTTCGGCAAGAATCTCGGCGAGGCGGCGGGCTGTTCCGCTGGGGGAATCCTTTTTGTGGCGGTGGTGCATTTCGACGACTTCGAGATCGAATTCATCTCCGAGAATCTCGGTGGCGCGTCGCGTCAGCCAGAAAAGAGTATTCACTCCTACAGAGTAGTTGGGGGCGTGAACGATTGGAATCGATTTCGAGGCATCCTGAATCATCTCGAGTTGCTTGTCGGAATGTCCCGTCGTTCCCATGACGATAGGGATCCCCCTATCGAGGCAGCCTTCGATCAGTTCATCGGTGAAAGTGGGAAGCGTGAAATCGATCACGATCTTCGAACGTTCGAGAGCTTCCTTGAGCGAATCACCGAGATCAATCCCCGCAGCGACCCGGGTCCCGGGATCAGCACTGACAGAGGCGGCCACCATCTGACCCATTCGTCCGCGAAAGCCGGTTACTAAAACATCAAGCATAACAAGAAAAAGAGGAGTGTTAGATCAAATTCAATCCCGCAAGAATGCCGCGGAGTTCGTCCACCTTATCAGCGGACATTTCGACCATAGGAAGGCGGAGTTTTGCACGACAATCGCCGACAAGGCTCAAGGCCGCTTTGATCGGAACCGGATTGGTATCGAGTTGAAGAAAGGCACTGAACAGGCCGGAATATTTGGCATTGAGTGATTCAGCATCGCCAACACGGCCCTCGAGCATCGCTGTCGTGATGTCAGCCATGGCCTTTGGAATCAGGTTGGAGGCGACCGAAATCACTCCGACACCGCCTTCTTTCATGAAGTCGATTGTGAGCGCGTCGTCACCGGAGAGAATCTCAAAATCATCCGGCAGGGCAGCACGAAGTTGACGGACACGTTCAGTAACGCCTCCGGCTTCTTTGATCGCTTTAATTCCGGGGCATTCCTTCGCAAGGCGAACCACCGTGTCCACTTCGATCTCGATGTGGCAACGACCGGGGATGGAATAAAGAATGATAGGCAGCTCGGTCGACTCGGAAATGGCACGGTAGTGCTGGAAGAGACCTTCCTGTGATGGCTTGTTGTAATAGGGGGTGACGATGAGCGCAGCATCCGCGCCACCTTCTTCAGCCGCCTGAGTCAACTCAACCGCTTCGCGGGTTGAATTTGATCCTGTTCCCGCAATGACGAGCCCACGCTTCGCGGTGTGTTTCACTGCAAGCTCAACGACGCGGTGGTGTTCCTCGGTGGAGAGTGTCGCGGATTCACCGGTGGTTCCTACGGGAACAACACCTTTAATACCGTTGTCGAACTGCTTATCGATAAGCTTGCGAAATGAATCGGTGTCGATCATTCCGTTTTCCGTAAACGGGGTGACGAGTGCTGTGTGGGCGCCTTCAAACATGATGGATCTGGGGAAAGTGGCGAAAAAAAATGATGGGAAAAATTCTAGAGAGAGGTGAGGTGACCGTGGAACGTGAAGTCGGCGGGACCGAGCAGGGTGACGTTCTCGTAGACGCCGTTTTCGTTCTTCGTGAAATCGATTTCGAGCGTGTCACCACCGGCTACGCGCACCTTAATCGGTCCCTGCGTGGCGGTCAATTCGTGATGGATGATGGCGCAGGCCACCATTCCGGTTCCACAGGCGAGAGTTTCATCCTCGACGCCGCGCTCGTAGGTTCGAATCGAGATCTGGCCCGGGCCTGTCACTTCAACAAAATTGGCATTGGTGCCGGCAGGGGCAAACTGCTCGTGGTAGCGGACTGCTGCTCCGAGCTTTCTAATTTCAACACCGGCGAGGTCATCGACGAAAACAACGGCATGAGGAACCCCTGTGTTGACCGAGTGAACCGTGTGGCTTTCCCCGGCGAGATCGAGCTGAAGGTTCAGATTGAGGTCAAACGGCTCGCTCAGTTGGATGCGGACTTCATCACCGATGAACTCGGCTTCGATCACCCCGGCGATGGTTTCAAAAGTGGTTTTTTCGAGGGTGTTTCCCTCGAGCTGGTTCACAAAACGGGCAAAGCAGCGCGCGCCGTTGCCGCACATTTCAGCTTCGCCGCCGTCGGCGTTGTAGTAGCGCATCCGGTAGTCGGCCCCGTTCCGGGCAGGCTCCACCGCGAGGAGTCCGTCACCTCCGACGCCGCGTTGGCGCTGGCAGAGGCGGGCAATCTGCTCCGTGCTCAGATCGAGCCGGTTGTCCCGATTGTCGAAAACAACAAAGTCGTTTCCGGCACCATTCATTTTCCAAAATTCTTCCATCTCAAAGAGGCGTTTTACCGTCGAAAAGATTAGACCGACTTGGCCCCGTCGACAAGCGGTTTGACGAATCCGGCGACCTTCGAGGCGACCTCGTCGGTATCGCCATACTCAGCGACGATCCTGACAATAGCACTGCCAACGACAACCCCGTCTGCCGATGAGGCAACTTCGGCTGCCTGCTCGGGTGTCGAAATACCGAATCCGACGACAATGGGAACATCGGTGTGAGCCTTGATCGCCGCTACATTCTGCGCGATGCCCTCAGCCAGACTGGTTTGCGCTCCGGTGACGCCTTCCCGTGAAACGTAGTAGATGAAGCCCTCGCTCGATTTGGCGAGATCGGGAATGCGTTCAGCAGGGGATGTCGGGGCGATGAGCCGGATGTGCTTGAGCCCGCTGTTCTCCGCGAGTTCCTGATTGATCGCCGCCTCTTCCGGGGGGAGATCGAGGAGCAAAATTCCGTCGGCCCCGGCGGCGGTTGCGTCATTGTGAAAATCGGAGAATCCGTAGGTGTAAACCGGATTGAGGTAGGTGAAGAGAACGATCGGCGTCTCTGAAGTCTCGCGAAACCGGCGAATCAGTTCAAGCACCTGCTTCGTATTGCCTCCCGCTTCGAGTGCGCGGTGGGCCGCCATCTGATTGACGATCCCGTCAGCCATCGGATCTGAAAAGGGGATTCCAAGCTCGATGATATCCGCACCCGCCGATTCCAGCGCGTGCATGATTTCCAGAGAGCGATCCATCGTCGGATCTCCTGCGGCGATGTATGCGACAAACGCCGATTTGCCTGACTCGCGCAAGCGTTCGAAACACTGATCAATACGATTTTCCTGACTCATGAAAAGGCCGCATTATCGCAGCAATCCCGCGTCGCGAAACCGGAAATCGTTCTAATTTTGGTAGAGCGTGATTCAGAAGGGCCGCCCTGAACCTCCTGCACCGAATCGGCTTCCGGAGGCGAGTCGCACTGATGAACGCCGCGAGGAGTGAGTTTACGAAGAATCCGAGCAGTTTCAGGCGCCGCGGGTGAGCACCCATTTCCCGGAAACAAAATTGTCTTCGCTGAGAATGGTCCTGTAGCGACTGTAAATACCAAACAGAGAAGTGATATCCCATCTCCGGAACAGGGTGATAACAGCTATTTAACTCGGCTGAATTCTCAAGAACTCGAAACAAACCGGATGGTGGGCATCAAATCGTCCGAAAGCCTTGACATAGAAAGTCCGGTCGATTGTTATGAAGCTGAAAGACGTCCAGATTTCGAGATGTGATTTCGGAATGGGTATGGACTGGCAAAACTGATAGGCTTTAGAAAATGAAATTTCCTCTAGTGGTCCTCCTCCTCTCCATTCTCGCCATTTCTAGCGTATCGGCTTACGATGATGAGATAATAGCTAAGTATCAGGAGATTATTCGTCTCCGAACTAAGTCTGTTGAGAACGCCAAGAAACAAGAGGGTAGGGACCCGGGCATTATTGAGTCTCTGGAAATGGAACTCTTGAAGACAAAGGCAGAACTAGCAGAAGAGCAAAACGACATAGCATCACAAATTAGTTACATTCAAGAATCTATCAAAATCCTAACCAAAACGAGAGATAGATTCAATGCGATCGCTGAAGGAGACGAGACGATGGCCAATATGTCCATCGGCATCGACATCGGCATATTGCAACTTGAGACCGAGATCTTAAAGCTTCGGAGAAAAAACGAACAGCCTATCAAGTCGCAGTAGCCAAGACGCGCCCTGTCGGAGTCGGCAAAGCCGACACTCGACAGATTCGGTCTGGCTATGCTATCACGTCAGCGTTATAATGATTTTCCGCCTCACCGCAGTTTGGGTAACATTAGTTCTGTCTGTATTGACAGCAGGCTGGGGAGGAATTTTATCACACGTCCTAAGTAATTCCGTGAATTTTCATTCGGACTCGTTTGGAGGACGTCCGATTCCTCGGTTTAGCACCCTTTTCTACCCGTTTCCGACTCTTATTTATTTCTTTCCAATCCTGCTAATACTTTGGGGATTGTATTTTTCTTTGTTTACAAAGCGAAATGGAGATTATGCGCTTCTACTATGTTCAGTATCCGTCGCTGCTACAATCTTATTTGTGTTTCTCTTTTTGTGCGGGATAGGACTTATTTTCGTCTCAAGGGAGTTCGTGTCACACTCAGGCTAGATACAGAAGCCGAACAGGAAATAAGCAAATGATCAGGGACAGGTTAATTATTTGAATGATCAGGGACAGGTTAATTATTTGGAATTGTTCTAAATGATCAGGGACAGGCTTCACCAGATCAGGGACAGGTTAATTATTGAGAATTGTTCTTGTGAACAGTTATTTGTGAGTGCATGATGTCCACATGAGGCAATCACGCATCCGGGGAGAGGGGAAAAGTTACTACCA